>CANKJK010000009.1 GCA_947482665.1 Acidobacteriota bacterium | reverse complement strand
GATGCGTTCACCCGAGATCCGCGCCAGTCCCGCCAGTTGGGTTCGGTAGAACCGGCTCATCAGCAGGCCCAGCCAGAGTCCGTCGAGGACGAGATACCCGGTGATGCCGGTGAGGGTGGGCCAGAGGGTAGACATGGCTCAACGATAGGCGCGCATGACGCTTGAGTCAAGCATTTGTCATGGACAAATGATTGACAAAGGCTGTACGCCGGGCTATACGTGATCCATGACACGCGTTGCCGTCGTGGGGGCGGGCATCTCGGGCCTGGTCGCCGCGTGGCTCCTTTCCCGGCGCTACGAGGTGCACCTCTTCGAGTCGGACGACCGTCTCGGTGGTCACACCCACACCGTGCATGTGGAGGGCGCTGAGGGGCCCCTCGCGCTGGACACCGGCTTCCTGGTGCACAACCGGCGGACCTACCCGAACCTCGTCCGGTTGTTCGAGGAGTTGGGCGTGGCGACGAAGGACTCGGACATGTCGTTCTCCGTGGCCGACCCACAGACCGGCCTTGAGTACAGCAGCCGCGGCGTGCGTGGCTTCTTCGCCCAGCGCGGTAATTGGGTGCGGCCGGGGCACTATCGCCTGCTCACCGAGATTGTCCGGTTCAATCGGGAGGCGCCCGCCCTGCTGGAGGCACCCGGGGGCGACACGCTGACGCTGGCGGAGTTTCTCGCCGAGCGCAGGTTCGACGGAGACTTTGCCCGCCACTACCTGCTACCGATGGCGGCCGCGATCTGGTCGACGCCGCTCGGAGCGGTGAGCCGCTTTCCGGCCACGACCTTCGTCCGCTTCTTCCAGAACCACGGTCTGCTGAGTGTGTCCGGTCAGCCGACCTGGCGGGTGGTCGAGGGAGGCAGCGACCGCTACATTCCGAAGCTCACGGCGCCGCTGGGTGACCGCGTGCACACGGCGACACCTGTGGAGCGCATCACCCGTGGGCCGGACGGCGTCACCCTCGCGTGTGCCAACCGTCCATCGGCTGTCTTCGACGAAGTCGTCCTGGCCTGTCATGGGGATCAGGCGCTCCGGCTGCTCGGGGATCCCTCTCCGGTGGAGCAGGACGTGATGGGGGAGTTCCAGACCTCGGCCAACGAGGCCTGGCTGCACACGGATGCCTCGTGGCTGCCCACGACGCCGTGGGCCCACGCGTCCTGGAACTATCGCCTGTCGGCGCACGCCGGCGCACCGCCGATGGTGACCTACGACCTGAACCGGCTGCAGGGGCTCGCGACCGCGACGCGCTACTGCGTCACGCTGAATCCCGATACGCCTCTGTCTGAGGGCACAGTGCTGGGCCGCTATCACTATCGACACCCGCTCTACACGACTGCCGCTGTCCGCGCACAGGAGCGGTGGGCCGTGGTCAGCGGCGTCAACCGCACCCACTTCTGCGGGGCCTACTGGGGAAATGGGTTTCACGAAGACGGACTGAATTCCGCACGGCGTGTGGCGGCCACGCTCGGGGTGTCATGGTGATCGCGCCGGCGCTCTATGCGGGCGTGCTGCACCACCGGCGCCGTGGTGAGATCTCGCACCGGTTCTCGATGCGGACCTTCATGCCGCTGCTGGACGTGGATCGCATTCCCGAACTGATGCGCCGCTCCTGGACGACCAGCGTCAACCGGTGGAACTGGGCCAGCTTCGATGACCGGGACCATCTGGGTGACCCACGCGTGCCGCTGCGGGCGCGTGTCGAGGCCAGTGCCGACGACGCGGGCCTGAAGCTGGCGGACGCTCACCGCATCTTCCTGCTCACGCACCTGCGGTATCTCGGTTACTGCTTCAATCCCGTGTCCTTCTACTACGTGTGCCAGGCCGACGGCGCTATCGCCCACGTGCTTGCCGAAGTGCACAACACGTTCGGGGGGACGCATCTCTACTGGCTGACACCGACGGCGGATGGCAGCGTGCTCCGCGCGCACGCACCGAAGGCGTTTTATGTGTCGCCCTTTCTCCCCGTGGATCTCGACTACGCGTTCGCCATCACGGCCCCTGATGACACGTTGCTGGTCCGCATTGAGGCGTCACGGGCAGGGGCGGTGGTCTTCGATGCGACGCTCTCACTGCGCCGGGTGCCGTGGACGGGTCGGACGATGCTGGGGCAGCTGCTGCGGATGCCCGCGGCCACCCTCGCCGTGACGCTGGGCATTCACTGGCAGGCGCTCCGGCTCTGGTGGAAGGGCGCGTCGGTGGTGCCACGTCTCACGCCGAACGGGGAGGGCGAGCGGACGGCCTGGGCGGCACGGTCGCGCGAGAACGGGGACGGTCACGAATGACCTATTGGAGGATGGGGATGGTGAACAGAGTGGCCCGGCGCGTGGCGCTGGCGGGGTTGGCACGCGCGCGGGACGGCCGCGTGACCGTGCGGTCGGGTGACGACGAGCGGCGATTCGGCCTGGACTCAGACCTGGACGCGGTCATCGACATTCACGATGACCGCTTCTTCCGTCGCGTGCTGACCGGCGCGGATATCGGGCTCGGCGAGTCCTACATGGACGGCGATTGGACGACGCCGGATCTGGTGGCGGTCGGACGCGTCCTGCTGCGGAACCGGGCGGCCTTCGAGGGGCGCCTCGCCTGGACGAGTGCGCTGACGGCAGGTCTGGGTGCGCTGGCGCGTCGTCTGCGCGACAACTCCATCACCGGAAGTCGCCGGCACATTCACCAGCACTACGACCTCGGGAACGACTTCTTTCAGCTGTTTCTCGATGCCGACCTGCGCATGTACTCCTGCGGGTACTTCCGTGGTGCCGACGACACGCTCGAGGCCGCGCAGGCCGAGAAGGTGGACCGTGCCTGCCGTCAGCTGAACCTCCAGCCGAGTGATCACCTTCTCGAGATCGGCAGCGGGTGGGGGGGGATGGCGGCCTGGGCCGCTACGCGCTATGGGTGCCGCGTCACGACGACCACCATCAGCGACGAGCAGTATCGCTACGTCCAGGCGTGGAAGGACGCGGCGGGGCCGGTGGGCGAACGCGTCACCGTGCTCAAGACAGACTATCGGGAGCTGACCGGGCAGTTCGATAAGGCCGTGAGCATTGAGATGTTCGAGGCCGTGGGCTTGCGGCACTACGACGACTACTTCGGTGCCGTGGACCGCCTGCTGAAGCCGGGTGGCTCGCTCCTCCTCCAGACGATCACGGTCAGCGACCAGTGGTTTCCCCGGTATCACGGCACGCCCGACTGGATTGAGAAGTACATCTTCCCCGGAGGCGAGCTGGCGTCCATGGGTGAGATCCAGCAGAGCCTCGCACGACGGACGTCGCTCTCACTCTATGCGGCCGAGAACTTCGGCACCCACTATGCGCGCACGCTGCGCGAGTGGCGACGACGCTTCCTCACGCACCTCGATGATGTGAGGGCGCTCGGCTTCGATGACCGGTTCATTCGCATGTGGGACTTCTATCTGGCGATCTGCGAGGCGGCGTTCCTCGAGCGACACTGCGGTCTGTATCAGGCTCTCCTCGTGAAGAACGGCAGCCGCGTGGGGCAGTTCAACGAGCCCTGGTCCGTGTCGGTCACCGCGGCGAGCCGAGCCCGACGGGAGCCGGCCGCGTGACGCGCACGCCTCACGGAGACGTGGTTCAGGGGTTGGGTCAGGAGGTCGAGCGCCTACTCCGAATCCTCCCCTCGCCAACCGAGGCCTGGCAGCCATCCGACTACCTGCCCGACTTTGCATCCGAGACGTGGCCGACGCGGCTGGCCACGCTGCGCGCGGAGGCGGCGCGCCTGCCGGACGACCTGCTGGTCGTGCTGGTGGGGGACATGGTGACCGAAGAGGCCCTGCCCAGCTATGCGATGGCCTTGAACCAACTGGTGCAGGACGAACAGGGCACCTCGCCTGGGCCCTGGCCCCGGTGGCTCCGCGGCTGGACGGCCGAGGAGAATCGGCACGGCGATCTGCTCAACACGTACCTGCGTCTCTCGGGTCGAGTGGACATGCGTGCCGCGGAAGTGACCATCCAGCAACTGCTCGTCGGCGGCTTCGACTCGAGCAGCCAGGGCGATCCCTACAACCTGCTCGTGTACACCTCTTTTCAGGAGCGGGCCACGCGGCTCTCGCATCGGGCGACCGGCGCGCTGGCCGAGCGTGCGGGTGCGCCGGGGCTGGCACGCATCTGCCGCGTCATTGCCGGAGACGAAGCCCGGCACGAGACGTTCTATCAGCGGATGATGGGCGCCGTGCTGGATCAGGACCCGGACGGTGGCGTACTGGCCTTTGCCGGCATGCTCGAGCGGCAGATCGCGATGCCGGGTTTCACGATGGGCGGCCCAGATGACCCAGACCTGTTCCGCAGGTTCGCACTGGTGGCACAGCGCCTCGGGGTGTACAGCGCCGCCGACTACGCATCGATCGTGGCGCATCTGGTGAAGACGTGGCGCATCGCGGACCGCGTCGTCGCGGGCGACGCGGCCCGCGCGCAGCACTGGCTCTGCCGCGCGCCAGAGCGCTACGCGCGACTGGCAGAGCGCATGGCGGTCAGCGCGGCGCGGCAGCCCCAGAGCGGCGAGGCCTGGGCCTGGCTGTCCCGGCCGTCCTCGCCGAGCCTGATGTCGCTGCCCGCGTAGCGCCGGTCCGTGAGGCATGCGGATGTGGTGGAATGGATCCGCAGATGAGCAAGGCCTTCACGAAGGACACCGACACCGAGGACGACGAGCCCGACCTCGTCGCCGAGGAAGCCGCGCACGCGCCCCTGGCGGGCCTGAAGAACTACATCACCCCAAGCGGGCTTCAGCGACTTCGCGACGAGCGGCGCTTCCTGCTGCACAAGGAGCGGCCGGCGGTCACGGTGGTGGTGGCCTGGGCGGCGGGCAATGGCGACCGCAGCGAAAACGCCGACTATCAGTACGGCAAGCGGCGGCTGCGCGAGATCGACCGGCGGATCCGCTTTCTCACCAAGCGCATCGAGGCGGCCGAGGTCGTGGACCCGGAAGCGCCGCGCGCCGGCCGGGCGGCGACGCATGTGTTCTTCGGGGCGACGGTGCGCTATGCCAATGCGGAGGGTGACGAGCGCGTGGCGCGCATTGTCGGCCTCGACGAGGTCGAGCTCGGCCACCACTACATCAGCTGGATGTCGCCGCTGGCGAAGTCACTGACGAAGGCGGGGCCTGGTGATGTGGTGACGCTGCGGGCGCCGGGCGCCACGGAGCGACTTGAGATCCTCGACGTGCGCTACGAGCGTATTCCCATGGACCCTTACACCGAGCCGCCGGGTGCGGAGTCCGCGCCGAAGCCCCGCAGCCGGTAGCGCGTTGCGCCTTGCGGCTGAGCTGCAATGTGCCAGAATCCTGCTACCGTCAGGGCAGCATCTGTTGGTCCCCTGGGCGGCGCTGTCGCCTGTCGCGTAGTGTCCGTCAACGCCGGTCGTCAGGAGCATCGCATGAGTCATAACGCAGGGGTCTGGATCGACCACAAGAAGGCCGTCATCGTCATCGTGTCAGGCGAAACCGTCAAGAGCCACACGCTGCCGTCAGGTCTTGGGCCCCACACGCACTACGGTGGCTCGCAGGAGAGCGGCGGCGAGAAGAAGTACGAGGAGCGGCGCGGGCACGACCTCGAGCGGTACTACGACAGCGTCATCGAGCATCTGGGCCATCCGGGTGTCGCCCTGGTGTTCGGACCTGGCGAGGCCAAGCTGGAACTTAAGACACGGCTTGAGCGCTCACGGCAGGTGCCGGCGACCATCATCGAGCTGGAAAGCGCGGACAAGCTCTCCGACGGGCAGATTGTGGCAAGGGTGAAGGACCACTTCGAGATCGACAAGTAAACGAAGAAGGGGCGGCACCCTAGTGGATGCCGCCCCCTGTGTATCCGCGACTGATGCCTGCCGCGCCGGTCGCTTAGGGCAATCCGATTGCGACGATGGTGCTGCCGGTGGCCACGGCCACGTAGTCCTTGCCACCAGCCTGGAACGCCAGCGGCGAGGCGGACGGCTGAATCTTCAGCGGAATCTCCGCCAGCTTCTTGCCGGTCTTGGCATCGAGCACATAGAAGACCTTCCCAACGGCCTCGAACACGAGGTCGCCACCCGTGACCAGGTTGCCGCCGTTGGTCGTGCCGGGCACTTCCGTCACCCAGGCCAGATCTCCCGTGGCGGGGTTGTAGGCGGCGATGTTCTGCGTCGCCTTCACGGCCGACATCTTCCACTCGATGAAGCTCTGGAAGTGGCCGGGACTGCCGAGACCCGGCTTGATCGGCTCGGTGTACGGCTTGGCCTGCAGCAGCATCGCGTCGTTCTTGCCCGTCACATAGAGCAGGCCCGTCCGGGGACTGAAGGACGATCCGCCGCGATTGGGGCCGCCGACGGCGCCCGGCGAAATCAGCAGCGGCTCCTTCGAGGAGGGCGGCGTGAAGACCGGCCGTGCCTTCGAGACCAGCTTAGGATCCTCGATGTAGGGCGGGAATGTGGCGCAGAACGCTGACTGCGGAACATTGCGCGCGTTGAAGGGCTGCGGCTGCGTGGGCGACGGCTCTTCGCCAGGCACGTCGGTCTTGGTCGGCACGGCCATCTCGATGATCGGGTGCAGCGGCTGGCCGGTTTCCCGGTTGAGTGCGAATACCTGGCAGGTCTTCGGCAGGGACGCCAGCGCCTTGACCGTCTTGCCGTCGATGGTCACGTCAAACATCGTCGGGCCGGCGATGAGGTCCCAGTCCCAGATGTCGTGATGAATCACCTGGAAGTGCCACTTCAGCTTGCCGGTGTTGATGTCGAGCGCCACGATGGAGTTCGTGAAGAGGTTGTTGCCCTTCCGGTGGGACCCGTCGTAGTTGTTGGTCGGGTTCGACACATTGGCGTAGACCAGGCCGAGCTGCGTGTCGATGGTCGGCGGAGACCAGATGCCGCCACCCTGGCGGAGCGGACCGCTCCAGGTGTCCTTCGCCAGCTCCCAGCCATCGTCGCCGGGGCCCTGGGGAATCGTGCGGAACACCCACTTCACCTTGCCCGTCGCGCCGTCGAGCGCGGCGAGGAGGCCACCGGGAACCACGCCCTCGGATGAGGCGAGCGGCACGTAGAGCGTCCCGCTCGCATACGAAGGCGACGAGGACATGAAGTAGCCCAGTGTTTCGGGATTGAGGTCCGCCGCATACTTGCCAGGGTCTTTAAAGTCGAGCGCGACCTTGGCAGGGTTAATCACGCCATCGGTGCCGAAGGCCGTAACAGGCCGGCCGTTCTCGGCGTTGAAGGCGGCGATGAGGGACCGGCCGACTCCGTAGACGCGGCCGTCACCGTAGGCCGGGCCGCGCCCGCCCGACGGAAAGTCCTGCGACGCCTTCTTGCTCCAGAGGACCTTGCCCGTCACGCCGTCAATGGCGATGAGCTCCGGTCCGGAGTTCACATACACGATCCCGCCGATGGCGACCGGTGTGCCGGTGCCGACTGACGCCGGCTTCGGCAGGTCGAGCTGCCACTTCACCGTGATCTTGCCGGCGTTGGCGGGTGTGAGCTGATTGAGGGGTGAATAGCGGCTGCCGAGGGCGTCCCCGTTATGGAGGGTCCAGTCCCCAGGGCCGACGGGGCGCTGGGCACCCGCGGGGGCCGAGAGCAGTGCGAATACAGCAAGGACGGCAAGGAGTGTTCGAGACATAGACGGACAGTCTACAACCGTCTGCCGCCGCTGGAGCCCCCCGCCTTCAGGACCGGGGGACTCCAGCCGCGGGTCCCCAGGGGCGGCCCGATCAATAGCGGAACAGCCGGTTGATCTTGACCACGACCGCCCGGTTCAGCAGGCCGAAGGACTGTCGCGTGTTGGGCGGATTCGTGTTCTGGTCGTCCGTGTAGACGACGAAGAGTTCGCTGCCCAGCTTGTATTCCCACCGCCAGCGGACGTTGGTGCTGAAGGTGCTGGAACTGGAGTTGTACTGCACGAAGCCGCCCACATAGGATCGCGGCGAGAAGGTGTAGGTGAGCCGCGTGCGATAGAGCTGCGTGGTGAAGGCCCCGTAGGGGAGGTCCACCCAGTTCACGGCGATGGTTGGCTCCACGGCCAGGTGGGCGGTCAGCGCGAATCGGCCCGCGCTGAAGCCGAGCGCCGACTGGTCGCCCTTCCAGAAGCTGCCATAGGAAAACGTGATGATGCCGGTGTACTTCTTCTGCGGTCCGATCGTGTAGGTGGCGTCCAGCGTATTCGTGTCGTAGCCGCCCACCGGAACGGTGACGCCCTTGGCGATGCGGAAGGGCGCGGTCAGCAGGTCGTAGCTCCGGGTGACCTTCACATTGAATTCGTCCGAGCTGTGAAACTCGGTGTTGAACGCGACGATTTCGTCCCGCGTTTCCAGCCGGCCCGACGTGTTGTCGATCGAGTCGAGGCTGCCCGTGAAGGTGTATTGCCGCACGCGCGTGCTCTTCTTGGGCCGCGGGCTGAACCGGCCGGACAGGAACGTGCGCCGCATGTCGTCGCGACGCACGAACCCGACCTCCGGGTTGAAGTCGTCGCCGATGTAGAGGTGCTCGACCGTGAAGCCGTACTTGTCCGGCGTGTAGGCAAACGTGCCCTGGTAGCTGGCCTGGTTCCCCTTGGCGGTCGGCGTCGCGGTGCGGGCGTAGTAGCCGGTGAGATTCACGTCGTCGAAGAACGCGAAGGCACCGTCCACGCCGATGGCCTGGTTGGACTGGTGGGGGGCCACCACGGATTCTGAGCGCCCGGTGTACATCATTCCGACGCTGCTGCGGCGTAGGATGTCGCGCTTGACCCGCAGCACGGTGAAGTTGGTCTTGGGTGTGCGCGAGGCCGCCTCGTCGTCGCCCTCGATGTTCAAGGCGCCGATGGAGTAGCGCCCGACTTTGCCGGTCAGGCGTTCGCCCACCACGATCGGAATCACGCGACCCTTGTTGAGGCCGATCTGCCGTGAGAAGAAGAGCTGGGGCGCATTGCCGCCCGTGCCTGCCGCGCCGAAGGTGAAGTTGCCGGTGCCTTCCAGGAAGAACTCGCGCTTCTCCGGCAACTGGAGGTTGAAGCGGGTGAGGTTGACCTGCTGGTCGTCGGCCTCCACCTGCGCGAAGTCGGTGTTGTAGGTGAAGTCGGCGGTCAGGTTCTTCGTGATGCCGTACTTCAGGTCCACGCCGAACTCGCCGTCTCCTTCTTTCGAAAGCGGGGGCGTGGCGGTGCGGTCCGTCGTGACGCGCGCGATGCCGTAGGGCTTGAGCTCGAAGTTCTTGCTGCCGCCGGGCACCTCGATGCCCACGAGGGTGGCCGCGAGGGAGAGGCGGCCGATGCTGCCGCTGGTCGGCATCTTTGTGAGGAAGGCCGTCTCCGTGCGGTGCCGGATCACGCGGCGAACCTGCAGGCCCCACACCTGTTGCGTGCCGGGGCGATAGCGCAGCGTCTTGAAGGGAATGCGCATCTCGATCGTCCAACCACCATCGAAGCGGCCCGTGCGCACGTCCCAGAGCGGGTTGAAGTTGGTGTTGGTGGCGCCGGGGCCCTCGCCCACGTAGCCGTCGCCCAGCGTGCCGAGCGGGTTGGTGTAGAACATCACACCGTTCTGTCGGTCGTAGAACGTGTCGAAGGCCACGCCCAGCCCGTCGTTCTCACGCGCCTTGTCGCGCCGGAGGTCGTTGGCGACCAACGTGTGCTCCACGTCCTTCTGCCAGCAGCGGGCGGCCACGTAGATATCCGTGCCGTCAAAGAGCACCCAGACGTCGGTGTTCTCCGTGGCGGGCTTCCCATTGCTGGGCAGCGTCTGGAAGAAGCCGGTAATGGGCGCGATGGTCTGGTAAATGGGTTCGTCGAGCTTGCCGTCAAAGGTCAGCGGTGCCGTCAGCCTGAAGGCGCGGACCGTCGTGCGGCCTTGTTCGTCCCGGGTCTGCACCGCCGGGGCGATGGGGGCCGGTGGGCCCTTGATGACCGCGGTCTCTGTCGGGGCGGCGGGCGTCTGCCGGGCTGCCTGTCCGGCGGTGGCAAGCGGGGCGCAGGTCAGCAGCGTGGCGGCGACGAAGGTGGAGAGGCGAAGAGTGAGGTGTGGCATCAATGTCAGCCCCGCAGTTTACCGAAGGCCGCCGCCATTGCCGTAGAAGGGGCCGCCGGAGCCGGAGTGGGCCGAGGGGCTTGCCGATTCTGTCCGGGAGCGCCCGGACCACCGTGGCCGCCGGGTCCCCCCTTGCGTTCGGCACGCTCGCCGGTCCGCGGTGGGCCCCCAGCAGGTTGCGGGCGCGGGGTGTCGCTGAGCCGCATGGTCAGGGCGACGCGGTGGCGTTTCAGGTCCACCTCAACCACCTTCACCTTCACGATGTCGCCGGCCTTGACGACCTCGCGCGGGTCCTTCACGAAGCGGTCGGCGATCTGCGAGACGTGGACCATGCCGTCCTGGTGGACGCCGATGTCGACGAACGCGCCGAAGTTGGCGACGTTGGTCACCACACCCTCGAGGAGCATCCCGGGCTGCAGGTCCGAGAGGGCCTCGATGCCCTCCTTGAAGCTGGCGGTCCGGAACTCCGGTCGCGGGTCGCGCCCGGGCTTCTCGAGTTCCAGCAGGATGTCCTTCACGGTCGGCACACCGAACTGCGCGTCGGCAAACTCCTCGGCCGGGAGCTTCCGCAGCACGGTGCCCTGGCCGATAAGCTCGCGGAGGGGAAGGCCCGTCTTGGCGGAGATGCGCTCGACGACAGGGTAGGCCTCGGGGTGCACGGCAGAGCCGTCGAGCGGGTTCTCGCCGTTCATGATGCGCAGGAACCCGGCCGAGAGCTGGAAGGTGCGGTCGCCGAGGCGTGGCACCTTCAGGAGCTGCTGCCGTGTGCGGAAGGCGCCGTGGGCGTCGCGGTAGTCCACGATGTTCTGAGCGAGGGCGCCGCTCAGGCCGGAGATGCGCGAGAGGAGGGGTGCGGACGCCGTGTTTACGTCCGCGCCGACGGCGTTCACGCAGTCCTCGACCACCGCATCCAGCTTGCGCGCGAGCTGCACCTGGCTGACGTCGTGCTGATACTGGCCGACGCCGATGGCCTTGGGCTCGATGCGGACGAGCTCAGCGAGCGGGTCCTGGATGCGCCGGGCAATGGAGACCGCGCCGCGCAGGGATACATCGAGGTTGGGAAATTCGCGAGCGCCCAGTTCTGACGCGGAGTACACGGAGGCGCCGGCCTCCGAGACCACGACCTTGGTGAGCGGCAGCTCGGTGCACGCCTTCAGCACGTCGCCAGCCAACTTGTCCGTCTCGCGCGAGGCGGTGCCGTTGCCGATGGAGATGAGCTGCACGCCGTGCTTCCGGCAGAGCGCGGTGAGCGTCCGCAGCGCACCCTCCCAGTCGTTCTTCGGCTGATGCGGGTAAACGGTGGAGGTATCGAGGAGTTTGCCCGTGCCGTCGACGATGGCGACCTTCACGCCGGTGCGGATGCCCGGGTCGAGCCCCATGGTGACGCGTGCGCCGGCCGGTGGCGCCAGCAACAGGTCGCGCAGATTCTGCCCGAACACGCGGATGGCTTCGGCTTCCGCGCTTTCACGCAGGCGCTGCTCCAGATCGGATTCGATCTGGGACATGAGCTTGACCTTCCACGTCCAGCGGACGGTCTCGGCGAGCCAGGCGTCGGCCGCGCCGCCGCGGGGCGCGATGCCCGCACGGCCTGCGATGCGGCGCTCGGCGTCGGAGGGGCCAGGTGTCTCTGCCTCGGGCATCGCTACGGCAAGGCGGAGGAACCCCTCCTTGCGGCCGCGCAGGAGCGCCAGCACGCGGTGTGAGGGGATGCGGTGGAGCGCTTCGGCGGCATTGAAATAGTCCGAGAACTTCGCGCCCTCTTCTTCCTTGCCCTCGACCACCAGGCTCTTCCACTCGCCCTGCTGCCAGACCATTTCGCGCAGGCCGCCGACCAGTTCGGCGTCTTCGGAGAAGCGCTCCATCAGGATCCAGCGCGCGCCTTCGAGCGCCGCGCCGGTATCGGGGACGCCCTTCTCCGCGTCCACGAACGCCGCCGCGACCACGTCGGGCACGAGCGCCGGGTTCTCCAGCAACTGCTGCGCGAGCGGCTCAAGGCCTGCTTCGCGAGCGATCTGGGCCTTCGTGCGCCGTTTCGGCTTATACGGCGCGTAGAGGTCCTCGAGCCGCGCCTTGGTCTCCGCCTCGCGCACCGCCTTGGCCAGTTCCGGTGAGAGCTTGCCCTGTTCCTCGATGCTCTTCAGCACTGCCGCGCGACGGTCCTCCAGGTCCCGAAGGTAGATCAACCGCTCCTCAAGTTGGCGGAGCTGCGTGTCGTCAAGGCCACCGGTGGCTTCCTTCCGGTAGCGGGCGATGAAGGGGACGGTGGCCTTATCGTCGAGCAGGCCGACGGCGGCTTCAACCTGCGGCAGGCGGACCTGTAGTTCCTGGGCGATGCGTTCGGTGATGTGCACGGGGGTTCGGGATGGGCGACGGGAACGGAATCGGACGATCGAAAAGGGAGGACTAGAGGATACGCGCTCGGAGGGAGGTGAGCAACGCGCGGGCGCCCGGTCCAGGCGCGGCGAGGCCGAAGAGGCGCGAGGCATCAGCCCGAAGGCCGATGCCTCGCGTCGTGACTAGAAGTCGACCTGGACGCCGAACTTCAGGAGCCGGCCGCCGAGGAAGAGGGACGGACGCAGGTATGACGTGCCAGCCGAGGCGACGCCGGGAGCCGTGACCGAGCCCCACGTTTCCGTGTTGGCCTGCGACACGCGCATGTTCAGGGCGTTGTAGAGCTCGACGATGCCCTGCAGCCGCGTGCGGCCGACGTTGAAGCGGCGCGTGCCGCGCAGGTCTACCTGGTTCAGCCGGTCGTCATAGAGCGTGCCGGGCTGCACCACGTTGATACTGAGCGTGTTCGCGCAGGCGCCGGTGGCCGCCGCGCAGGACACGAGATTGCGGCCCAGCGAGCCCGCAATCGCTGCGTTCGTGTAGGTGACCGAGCCGCCCTGCGCGATGCCAGGCAGGTGCTTGACGGTCGCTGCCAGCACGAACTGGTAGGGCAGGGGATAGACAATCTGAAACTTCACCTGCGAACCGATACCGTTCCAGAGGCTCTGCGCCTTGTTGGTGCAGTACTTGTTGTCCCGGATGCCGATGGCCGCCACGCTGCCGGCCGAGATCGTGCCCGTGATCTGGGGATAGTTGTTCGCGAAGCAGGTGTCCGTCACGGTCTTGCCGAGCGAGAGGCCGCCCGAGAGGAGCCCGGTCTTCTTGAAGCGCCAGTTCATGGCGAAGTCCGCGCCGTTGTAGACCTCGGTGCGCGCGCCGGAGAGGCCCGCGATGGGCGCGTCCTCCACGCGATACCAGACGGTCGTCGGCAGCACGGCCTTGGTGGCAAACGTCTGGTCGACATTGCCGCACACCTGGGTGCCGCTCGCCGCGCCAAGGCGCGCGTCGGTCGGTGCCGTCACGCAGTAGCTGTTGAAGGCTGATGCTGAGAGCGCCGTGTTCATGGCGATCTGCGTGTTGTGGAAGTCGGTGTGGTAGAAGCCGGCCATCACGCCGAAGCCGGAGGCGACTTCCTGCTGCACCGAGACGGACCACTGGTTGTTGTACTCGCGCTTGCCCCAGCCTTCACGGGCGCCCTTGTCCCACTCGAACGCGGTGAACGGCACGCCGAACCCGGGGTTGGCAATCGGGCCGCACTCGCCGTTGGCGCCGAGGTTCTTCAGATCGCAGTCCGGCACGTAGTTCTGGTTGGCGTCAAACCACGGACGGCTCGTCGTCGAGATGATGGAGTTTGACGGTGCCAGGCTCATGAGCTGCTGGCCGCCCATGCCGACCAGATACCGGCCAAAGGACGCGCGCAGCGCGGTCTTGCCGTCGCCCCGCAGGTCGTAGGCGCCACCAAAGCGCCACGTGATGTCCTTGTAGTTCGGAATGTTCTGCTTGGCATCGTAGTGCCGCGCCGCGATGAACGGCCCGGCGGGCACGTCAATCGGCAGCGTGCCGGCCACGAAGTGATCGAAGCGGGCGCCGATGTTTAGCGTCAGCCGCTTGATCGTCCACTGGTCCGCCGCGTAGAGGGCCTGCATGTTGATGCGGCCGTTCGCCATGAAGGGCGAGGCGTACTGCACGACCTGGATCGGGAAGCCGCTGAAGAGGTTCAGCGAGTAGCCGATTTCCTTGCCCGTGCCGTCGTTGGCGTGGCCGCGGGTGTTGAACGTGCCGCGCAGGCCCTGCGCGCCGAACTTGAAGGCGTGCGACCCGGTGATATACGAAGCCGCGCCGCGCCAGTTGAAGTTGTCCTGCCGCTGCTTGTCGCCGTCATCAAAGATTACGGGGAAGAACTGCTGCGCCACGCCACCCCAGGTGTAGAAGCCCACCCCTGGAAGGTTGAAGTCGGTCACCGTCAGGCGGCCGGGCACGTCCACGCCGCCCTTGCTTGTGAACTGGACCTGCGCGCGCATGAGCGACATGCCGGCCTGGAGCAGGAACTTGTTCGTCAGGGGGTTCGTGTAGGTGGCCTGCGTGAAGTAGTGCGGCGTGTAGATGAACGCCGACGTGGCTTCAGGCGCGGAGGTCGCGCCGAGGCCTTCCCAGCAGCCGCAGGACTGCTGATAGTGCTCCTCGAAGGAGAGCTTCTGCTTCGAGGTCATCTGCCATGTGAGGCGGCCGCCGAAGTCGCGCGTCCAGATGTCGACGTAGGCCGGGCGATTGAGGTCAGGGACGTAGCTGTAGAAGTTCGTCGACTTGTTGAAGTAGTTGTTGCCGAGGTAGCTCTGGCTGCCCCACACACGGTGGCCGGAATAGAACCAGAGCTTGTCCTTGACGATGGGGCCGCCGACGCCGCCGCCGAAGTCCCACACCTGCTTCATGCTGTTCTGCTCGGGTGCGCTGCCTCTGGCGATCAGGGAGTCCGGCACCTTGCCCGATGCCAGGCCCTTGCTCGTGTAGTTGGCGGTCCCGTAGAGGCTGAAGCGGTTGCCGCCTTCCTTGGGCACCATGTTCACGTTGCCGCCGCCGGTGTCGGAGTCAGGGGAGTTGCCACCCGTGTCGACGACCGTCTCGGCCACCATCACGGTGTTGAACTTGTAGGTGCGCTGCTGTCCGCCGCCACCACCGTAGAACACGTTCGTGTTCATGCCTTCGTAATTCAGGCGGCCGTCGTCGCCGCGGCTGCCGTGAATCGCGATGCCGGTGCTGCGTTCCCCGCGGTCGCCGCCGACGTCGTTGCGGCCGGCGCTGGACGGCATTGCGCCGAGTGTCAACGCGGCCAGCGCGACGGTGTCACGCTGCGAGGAGGGCAGGGCGTCCAGCACGTCAGACTTCAAGACCTGCTGTGTGCGCGTGCTCTGCACGTCGACGAGTGGCGCCGAGCCCTTGACCGTGATGGTCTCTTCCATCGAGCCCACCTTCAGGAGGGCGTTAACCGGAGCGGTAAAGCCCGCGCTCAGCTCGATCCCCTCGCGCTTGTAGACACTGAATCCAGCCAGCGAGAAGGAGACCGTGTAGACGCCGGGCCGGAGCTCGGTGAGCTTGTAGTTGCCCTGACCGTCGGTGACGGCTGTCCTGACTTTCTCGATCAGGGCTGGGCTGGCGACCTCAACCGTGACACCAGGAAGGGCTGCGCCGGTTTCATCCTTGGCGCTGCCGGCAATGGCACCGGAGACTGAGCTCTGGGCAGCCGCGAACTGCGGCACTGACACGATGAGACCCAACACCGCGGCGGCGGCGTAGAGCGTCCGTTGAAGTCGTCCTGTCTGCATGGGATGTCCCTTCAAGGTGAAACGCGAGTGTTGCGTCAACACGAGAGGTTGCTCGAGGCGGAAGACTGCAGGGGACAAGCCCATACCGGAAGGCGCCGGGCAGGCGTGACCCCACAGAGTGGCGGGACTGTACCACACGCGCAGGTCCGGACTGTTGGTGAAATGCCTGGGCCCGCCTGAGGGCCTCCGGCCGGCCGTCGCCCGGTTCACCGACAGGGCGGGCTGGTGAGCCCCGTGAAATGACAAAAGGCCGGCCCGCGTGTGCGGACCGGCCCCTTGGTGTGAATCCGAGACTCCGCTAGTCGAGCGGTTCGAGCTTGATCAGTCTGGCGTTACGCTCGTTGCCCATCCAGAGCGTCTTGTTGTCGGTCGGATCGATCGTCGCCTGCTTGACGTCGAAGTCCTGCGTCGGCATCAGGTAGCCGATGACTTCGCCGCTCTTCGGGTCGAGACGGAACACGCGGTCCGCGGCGCCGGCGGGCGAGAAGACCCGGCCCTTGGCGTCAGGAATCGAGGCCGTGTAGGGACCGGAGAATTTGATGCCGGTCGGATACTCGGTGATCTTGTTCGTGTTGCCGTCCAGCATGCCGATGTTGTCGGCCGTGTACTCGGCGAACCAGAACCGGTCCTGCGAGTCCATCTTGCCGCGGCGCGGCTCGGAGAACTTCGTCGGCGTCTTGATCCAGTTGACCGCCTTGGTCTTGGCGTCAATCTTGATCATGTAGCTGGCGCCGAAGTCGGTGATGTACCAGTTGCCCTTGGAGTCCATCGCCGGCTCGTAGCCCATGTGCGTGCCGCCCGGATCGTTCGGCACCTTCGCGTAGTCGAACTTGTCGACCAGCTTCTTCGTAACGGGGTCGATCTTCAGCCCGCCGAGGACCAGGTGCCCGTCCTTCGCCTTCGCGATGAACTGGGAGTAGCGCGGCTCGCCGAGGTCGACGAAGTCGTACTTCTCGGTCTTCGGGTCGAACATGCCGATCATCCCGAACTCACCGGGGATGTTGTCATGCGTCACCGTGAACCAGGGACGGTCCATGTTGTCGAGCTGGACGTCGCTGCCACCGCCGATGGTGTGCTTCGTCGGCTTGGGGAGCGGCCACTCCTTGAACGTGCCGGTCTTGGGCTCGAAGCGGCCGAGGAAGAAGCCGCTCTGGTCCGTGTACCAGACGTTGCCCTTCGAGTCGACGTCGCTGTCGTGCGTCACGGTATCGCGGCGGGGCAGGTCGTACTGCGTGATGATGACCTTGGTCGCCTTGCCCTTCGGGCGGGGGAGCGGCTTCAGGTCGGTCGGGAGGCTCTTGCCACCGCTCATGTTGATCGTGGCGAGGTAGGCCGCCAGGTCCGTCTTCTTCACGCCGGGCGCATAGCCCCACGACGGCATCTTCTCGAACATGTCCGCCGCTTCCTTTTCGTGGAACACGGCGCGGCCACGCAGCGGCCGCTCGGTGCCGGCGATGGTGCCATCCGGGTAGTAGCGGAACATGCGGTTGATGACGGGCAGGAACTGCTCGGCGGTGTGCTTCGACTTGATGATGCGCTCGAGGGAGTGGCAGTAGCTGCAGCTCTCGATCTGGCGCACCACCATCGACTTCTGATCGTCGGTGCCGGCCACGCTGGCGAGCCACTCGGCCGAGTTCAGCTGGGTGCTGAGGTCCTTGGCCTTGTCGAGGGTCAGGTCGAGCGTCGCGCTCTTGCTGGCGTCCACGTCCACCGTGTTCGCGCTGGTGAGGTCGAAGCCCACCGCGCGGATCTTGATGGCGTACTTGCCGGCTTCCTTCAGATGGGTGCGCGGAAAGCTGTACTTGCCCTGCGCGTCGCTGACCACGGTGACGTCAAAGGTCGCGCCGTCCTTGCGGGCGGTCACGAGGACGCCTTCCATCTTGCCTTCTGCCGTCGAGCTCACCGTGCCGGTGAGCGCCGCGCCGCCCTGCGCCTGCAGTCCGAGCGCACTGGCTACGAGCAGCGCGAGCGCCGCCGTGCTACGAATCCAAGCCTGTCGACCCATCAAACGTCTCCTTGCGTGCGAGGGGCACGCGGTTCATGTCCAGCTCATCCGGCGGGGGCATCCGGGCCGTCCGCCGAGGTCCGGACCACCCGAGATTCTACCGGAGGTCCGGGAGTCGTGGGCGATCAGGTTCAGTCGACCGCTACCCGGACCACGATTCCGTACTTTTCCGTGGAAGACAGACTGTCCCTGGCTGGGCCGCTGACGGGGCGGATGCCGGAAATCTGCGGAAACGGGTTGGTGTCGAACGTCTTGTAGAAGCCCAGGCGGGTCTCGCGCCCCAGGTCGACGAAGACGCGGACGGCTGTCAGCTCATCCTTTTGCCCGGTCGTGACGCCGTAGAGATGGTTGGCGGCGAGGAACTGCACCAGGCTGTCGGCGCGGTCGACGCGCTCGTGCGTCACGCTGGCGCCCAGCGTGGCCTTGTGGATTGTGGGCAGATGCCCTTCCGCGCTGAACCAGTAGCCCTGCTTCGTGATGGTGGACCAGGGGATGCCGAGCATCTCGGCGGAGGAGGCCGTCGGTCCCCACGTGTAGCGGGCCCATTCACCCATCAGGCGGACGTGGGGGAACGGGCGATAGGACGCGCCAGCCACGACCGCGTCGTCATTGCGCTTCGAGGCCCAGTAACTCGGCAGACGCTCGACCTTGCTGCCGGTGAAGCCCTTCTTGACCGCCGCGCGGAATTCCAGCGCGTCGGTTGGCGCGAACGAGACTGAGGCCAGGCTGCTCAGGGCGGAGTTGGCGTCGAGCGTGCCGTCCTCGAAGTAGAAGTAGTCGTAGTCGAACCACCGATTGCCCTCGCCAAGGAAGGCGCTCAGGTTCGCGGCGATCAGCGGCCGCGTTCGGCCGGCGACGGGCCTCGCATAGCGGAACATCACGCCGAAGTTCGACTCGGCGTTGATGCGCTGGATGCGGGGCGCGTCCTTCGCCGTCATCGAGCCGGCGTCCTGCCAGTCAAAGCCGAGCGGCAGGGCCATGCGCCCGAAACGGACCGTGAAGGTGCGCGTGGCGCGCAGGTCGACGAAGGCCTCGCGAAGGGCGCCCTGCTGCGGCGTGACGTCCAGCGCGATGCCGCGATAGGCATCCACGCGGCGGTTGCCGTTCTTCGGGTCGCAGGGCACATTCGGCCCGTCGAGGCCGGCGTAGAGGCGCGCCGGGTCATTCGGGAAAAAGAACCCGGCGGCGCCGCATGCGGGCAACGGGTCCCGCTCGTTCACCGGATTCATCGACACGTGGAAGAAGAGCCGCTCCGTGGGCCGGCCCTCGATGGTCACGATGGCGTAGCCGACCCGGCCCTGGTTCTCGAAGCCCAGCGTGGCGTTCGCGCCGTCCTTGCCATAGCCGGCCATGAAGGACGCGCTGATGCGTAGTGAACTGGAACCGGGGAGTGCACGACCGGGCTCGGCCGGCGCCGCAGGCTCCTGGGTCTGGGTGGCTGGTGTGGCACTCGCCGAAGATGGCTGCTGTGCCAGCGCCGGAACGGCCGCGGTCGGGAGCAGGGCCCCGAGGGTGACCCGAAGGAGCGTGGAGCGGACGAGGCGGGCTGACAGGAGCGGTGTACGCATGGTGACGACGAGAGTACCGGAACCGGCGTGAGATGGCCGGTCCCGTTGGGGGCTACTACCGCACGGATTCGGCGGCGACCGGGGTGATCGTGCGCTGCTTGATGCGCCACCCGCCCGGCGTCTTCACGAGGATGTCATCGATGGTGGCCATGCCGCGCGTGGCGGACTGCTTCACGCCAGGCTCGCCGTTGATGACCATGGTCAGCGCGTAGATGCGCCCGGTGGCTCCGCGCTTCGAGGGCGTAATGGTCAGGTTGCTGATCCACGTGTGGATGCCCGGTGTCCCGCTGGTGGCCACGCCGGCGAGCGCCGCCGGTCCTGTGACGCGATCGCCGCCGCGGATGAGCACACCGTCCGCCGTGAAGGTGTCCGCATAGCGGCGGCCCGCATCCGCCGCGCTGTCGAACGCGATGTTGTTCCGCATGTAGAGCTGCTCGATCTCGACGTAGTCCGCTCCGCTGAGCTTCTCGCCTCGCACGCGAGGCTCGGGGGCGAGCTTCGGCGCGATGGGCGCCTCAGCCGCCGTGGGCCAGTTGATCTGGGGCGTCGAGCCAACCCCCTCATAGAGACGGTAGCTCACGCGCCAGCCCTCGGGCGTCTTGACGTAGCGGTGATGCAGCAGGCCCGCGCCGTTGAGCGACACGGGAGCGCCCTTCTCCTCGATGTTGAACTGCATGTCGTACATGAAGTTGGTGACGGTGCCATCCGGCGCCACGCTCACATAGGCGCTGGTGTCCCAGTGGTGCAGCAACGGCTTGTGGCCGCCGGACTGCTGGGCGATCTCCTTGCCGATGAAGGTCGGTCCGTTGATGCGGTCGAATCGGGCGTCGGGCGTGAACGGCACCAGCGACGACAGCCCCTGATCGAACGGGCCGGCGTTGTCGTAGGCCAGGTTGTAGCGCGTGATGAGGTGCTTCAGCTCGGCATAGTCCGTGGCGGTCAGCGCACTGGTCGTGTTGTTTGAAGGGCCAAGTACTGGCAGCGGCCGGGTTGGCCACTGCGTCCCCGGCAGATAGGTGCGGGTCTTGACGCGCCAGCCGTCGCGCGTGCGCACCAGCGTGTCATGAAAGACGCCGCCTTCGACCATGCGGAGGCCCTCGCTGAAGGTGATGCATGCCCACCCCTCCGCGCCCTCGCCGCTCGGTTCAATTGAGAGGTTCGTCAGCCAGGCCCGGCGTCCCCGCGATGTGAGGGCATGCTGCGCGATGGCGGCGCGGCCGGTGACGGTGCCCGAGGGGGCGGTCCACTGGCCGTCCGGCGTGAAGCTGGCCGCGACAGCCTTGCCCTGGTCCGCGCCTGTCTCAAGCGCGTAGAGGCTCTGGCCGTAGAGCGTCTCGATGGCGAAGTAGTCGAGTCCGGTGAGTGGGGAACGGCCGGCGGCGTACTCCACGCTGGCGAGCGGGGAGACGAAGGTCAGGCCGACGACGAGGGCAGCAAGGTGTCGTGTCATGGCGTAATGGGCGCCGATTGTGCCACGACTATCCAGCGCGTGTGGAGAAATCTCGTCAGCCGCCGGAGGCGTAGAGATCCAGGTAGGCCTGGGCCGGTCCCGCCCATGACAGTGGTGCCTGCATGCCCTGCTGGATCATCGCGCGCCACGAAGCGGGGGAGCGCCGGAGCTCGAGGGCGCGGCGGACGGCGCGTTCGAAGGAGGCGGGCGTGGCGGCGTCAAACACGACGCCTGTGGCTGTCCCGTCGGCGAGCTGTTCGGGCGTGGCATCGACGACGGTGTCGGCCAGGCCACCCACGCGTCGCACGATCGGCACCGTGCCGTAGCGCAGGCCGTACATCTGCGTGAGGCCGCAGGGTTCGAAGCGCGAGGGGACGGCGATGGCGTCCGCGCCGGCCACCAGCCGGTGGGCCCGGTCCTCGTCCCACTCCATCCGCGCCTGCACGCGACCGGGGTGTGCATCCATGGCCATCCGGAACGCGGCCTCAAGCGCGGGGTCGCCGGTGCCCTGCAGCGCCAGCTGGACGCCGGCCTGCACGAGCGGCTCCAGGCTCGCAATCACCAGGTCGAGGCCCTTCTGCGCGGAGAGCCGGCTGACGATGGTGAGCACGAGCGCGTCGTCGTCGACGTCGAGTCCCAGTTCCTGCTGCAGCGCCCGGCGGCAGGCCAGCTTGCCGGCCAGGTCCTGGGCGCTGAAGCGCGCGGCGAGCGCGGGATCCATGGCGGGGTCCCATTGCTGGTCGTCGATGCCATTGAGGATGCCGACAACGGAGGCTCCGCGAGCGCGGATGACGCCCTCCAGCCCGCAGCCGAACTCGACGGTGCCGATCTCTCGGGCGTAGGTCGGGCTGACCGTGGTGACCAGGTCCGCGTGTACGAGGCCGGCTTTCATGAAGTTGAGCTGACCGTGAAACTCAAGTCCGTCGCTGGTCAGCCAGCGCGACGGGAGGTTGAGCAGGGCCGCGTCGGGCAACGGGAAGAGCCCTTGGAATGCGAGGTTGTGGATGGTGAAGACGCTGCGCGCCCGCGTAGCCGCGTGTCCGGCCATGTAGGTGCAAGCAAGCGCGGCGTGCCAGTCGTGGGCGTGGACGACGTCGGGCTGCCAGCGGTCGTCTGCATCGCCCGCGGCCAGATGCGCGGCCAGCCACCCGAGCAGGGCAAAGCGCTGGGCGTTGTCGGGCCATTCCGCCCCGGCCGCATCCAGATAGGGGCCGCCCGCGCGGCGGAACAGATACGGCGCGTCGATGACATACGCCGGCATGTCCGTGTCCGGCAGGCGACCGCGGAGCAGGCGCACCCGGAGCGCGCCGAACGCCGGCCCGGCCTCGCAGACCGTGCGGGGCGTGCGGAGGGCATCGAGGATG
Organism: Acidobacteriota bacterium; assembly: GCA_947482665.1. GTDB lineage: Bacteria > Acidobacteriota > Vicinamibacteria > Vicinamibacterales > UBA2999 > CANKJK01. The sequence continues at coordinate 128,973 of CANKJK010000009.1, read as the reverse complement.
GCCGGGTAGCCGGGCAGCAGGAGCCGCGCATCACACCCGGCCGCGCGCTCGGCGACGGGCAGCGCCGCGACGACGTCAGCCAGGCCGCCGGTCTTGACGAGTGGAAAGACCTCCGCGGCGGCGTGGAGGACGCGCAGGGCGGCCGGCATTACGGCAGGGCGCGCAGCATTTCGCGCGTGACGAGCGTGACTCCGCTCGGGGCGCGGTAGAAGCGCTCGCCGTCTGCGATGGGGTCTTCGCCAATCACCATCCCGTCCGGGATCTGGGCGCCGCGGTCGACGACGGCCTTGTGCACGCGGGCGCCGCGGCCGATCTGCACGTTGGGCAGGATGACCGATGAGGTGACATTCGAGAAGCTGTGGACGCGGACGCCCCAGAAGAGCATCGTCCGCTCGATGTGGCCCGAGACGATGCAGCCGCTCGAGACGAGCGATTCGAGCGCCATGCCCTGCCGGTTGCCGTAGTTGTGCACGAACTTGGCGGGCGGCAGTTGCTGCTGATGGGTCCAGATCGGCCACTGCGTGTCGTAGAGATCAAACAGCGGGTCCGTCGCCGTCAGGTCGATGTTCGCATCCCAGTAGGCGTCCACCGTGCCGACATCGCGCCAGTAGGGCTCGAAGCCCTCGCGCTGACCAACGCAGCTCATCTCCAGCGGATGCGCGGCCGCCACGCCCATCTTGACGAGGCGCGGGATCACATCCTTCCCGAAATCGTGGCTCGACGAGGGGTCGGCCATCTCGCGCTCAAGCTCCCGGAACAGGAACGCCGCCTTGAAGATGTAGATGCCCATGCTGGCCAGGCACCGGTCGGGCTTGCCGGGAATGGTGGGCGGGTCCGCCGGCTTTTCGACAAAATCGATGACGCGGCGTGATTCGTCGACCGCCATCACGCCCAGCGCGTGCGCCTCACTGCGCGCGACCTCCACGCAGCCGATCGTGCACTCGGCCCCGAGCGCGATGTGGTCGGCCAGCATCTGCGCGTAGTTCATCTTGTAGACGTGGTCGCCGGCGAGAATCAGCACGTACTCGGCGCGGTAGGACGCCACGATGTCCTGATTCTGGAAGACCGCGTCGGCGGTGCCGCGGTACCAGAGGTCTTCGTCCACCCGCTGCTGCGCGGGCAGCACGTCCACGAACTCGTTCATCTCGGCGTTCAGAAAGGCCCAGCCGCGCTGGATGTGGCGCATGAGGCTGTGGCTCTTGTACTGCGTGATGACGCCAATCCGGCGGATACCGGAGTTCAGGCAGTTCGAGAGGGCGAAGTCCACGATGCGGAACTTGCCCCCGAAATAGACGGCTGGCTTGGCGCGCCGGTCCGTGAGGTGCATCAGCCGCTTGCCGCGGCCGCCCGCCAGCACCAGCGCGACGGCCTTGCGAGGCAGGTCCATGCTGGGCACCTGCGTCATATGCAGGGACATGTGTGTTCTCCCGGGACGTGCCGCCGACTGTCATCCGGCGCCGTCTTCTAGTACGTTTGTGCGAACGTGCTCGGGACATCACCGTCCCGGGCCTCACGCTCCCCATGAGTAGACCATGAATTCCGGCGGCCCATCCCCTCTCCTCGACGCTGTGCGCGACCGGCTGCTGACCCAGGTGGGCGTTGAGCCCCGGAAGGCCCGTCCGGATGAAGTGCTCCGGGCTGTCGCGCTGCTGGCCCGTGAGCAGCTCTCGGAGCGCTGGGTGCGTGCGCAGGCTGAGGACCGGACAAGCGGCGCGAAGCGCGTCTACTACCTCTCCATGGAGTTCCTGATGGGTCGCACCCTTGGGAACGCGCTGGCCGCGCTGGACCTGACGCCCGGAGCGGTCGAGGTGGCTGCGGCGCACGCCCGTACCCTCGAAGACCTGCAATCCGGTGAGCCCGATGCCGCGTTGGGCAACGGGGGCCTTGGCCGGCTCGCCGCGTGCTTTCTGGATTCGATGGCCACCGAAGGACTGCCCGCCTGGGGCTACGGTATCCGCTACGAGTTCGGGATGTTTGCCCAGCGGATGCATGGTGGCCGGCAGGTGGAGCACCCCGATCCGTGGCTCGAGGACGGGACCCCCTGGGAGTTCCCGCGGATGGGCGTCTGCTACCCCGTGCACTTCGATGGCTGGGTCGAGCCAGCGGCGGCGTCAGGCGGCGGCGGCCGCTGGCATGCCGGGGCGACGGTGAACGCCAAGGCCTACGACATGGTGGTGCCGGGGCACGGCACCGACCGGGTGAGCACGCTCCGGCTGTGGCGGGCCTCCGCGCCCGCGCACATCGACCTGCACGCCTTCAACAGCGGCGACTATGCCCGGGCCGCGGAGTTCAAGAATCAGTTCGAGAACATTTCCTGGGTGCTCTATCCGAATGACAGCACCCCGGCCGGCCGCGAACTCCGTCTGAAGCAGGAGTACTTCTTCACCAGCGCGTCCCTGCAGGACATCCTGGCGCGTCACTTGGAAGAAGGGCACGCCCTGGCGGCGCTACCGGAGAAGGTCGCGATCCACCTGAACGACACCCATCCGGCCATCGGCATCGCCGAGTGGATGCGGCTGCTGATCGATCACCACGGTCTGGCGTGGGCGGAGGCGTGGTCGCTGACGCGGGCATGCTTCAGCTACACGAACCACACGCTGATGCCTGAGGCACTGGAGACCTGGCCGGTGAGCCTGGTCCAGCAGGTGCTGCCGCGGCACATGGAGATCATCTACCGCATCAATCTTGAACTGCTGAACGCGATCAACGCCGTCGAGCCCGGCGATGTGCGGCTGCTGCAGCAGTTGTCCCTCATCGATGAACAGGGCGACAAGCGGGTGCGGATGGCGCACCTGGCGGTCGCGGGTAGCCACACGGTCAATGGCGTTTCGGCCTTGCACAGCGCGCTGCTGACTGAAACGATCTTCGCGGACTTCGCGCGCCGCTGGCCCGAACGGTTCACCAACATTACCAACGGCGTGACGCCGCGGCGCTGGCTGGCGCAGGCCAACCCGTCGCTCTCGGCTCTGCTCGATGAGGCGCTGGGTCCGGTCTGGAGGACCGACCTGCAGCAGCTGGAGCGGTTGCGGCCGCTCGCGGACGACTCGGCATTTCGCGGGCGTTTTCTGGCGGCCAAACACGCGAACAAGGCCCGCCTTGCGTCGACCATCGCAGGGCTGACGGGCGTGGCGGTGGCGTCGGGGAGCCTGTTCGATGTGCAGGTCAAGCGCTTCCACGAATACAAGCGCCAGTTGCTCAATGTCCTGCAGGTGGTGGCGCGCTATCAGGCGATGCTGGCGTCAGGGCCCCACGACTGGGTCCCGCGCACTGTGATATTTGCTGGAAAGGCCGCCTCTGGATACGTCGCAGCCAAGGCCATCATCCGGCTCATTCACGATGTCGGTCAGGTCATCAATGCAGACGAGCGGCTCGATGGCCGGCTGAAGGTGGTGTTCCTCCCGAACTATGGGGTCTCGCTCGCGGAGACGATCATCCCTGGCGCGGACCTGTCGGAGCAGATCTCCACGGCCGGCACGGAGGCGTCCGGCACGGGGAACATGAAACTCGCGCTCAATGGGGCGTTGACCATCGGCACCGACGACGGGGCCAATATCGAAATCCGGCAGCAGGTCGGCGACGACCACATCTTTGTCTTCGGGCTCTCGACGGCGGAGGTCGCGGCCCGACGACAGGCCGGCTACCGTCCCATGGAGATCTACGAGCACAACCGGACGGTGCGCGCCGTCGTGGACGCGATTGGTGGCGGCGCGTTTTCGCCGGATGAGCCCTCGCGCTACCGGGCACTCATGGATTCGCTGCTCTGGGGTGGAGACCACTATCTGCTCCTCGCGGATCTGGACAGCTATCTCGCGGCCCAGGCGCGCGTGGACGCGCTCTTCAGAGAACGGGACGCCTGGGCCAGAGCGGCCATCCTCAACGTGGCCGGCATGGGCTACTTCTCCTCGGACCGCACGATTGCGGAGTACGCCGCGCGGGTGTGGCACGTCGAGCCGCGGCGCTGACGCGACGATGACCCCCGCCGAGATCGACGCACTCTCGGAAGCCCGGCATCCCGATCCGTTCGCGGTGCTTGGCCCGCATGAGGGTGTGCTGCGCGTGTGGCGGCCGGGGGCGACCGCCGTGGCAGTGGTTGATGCGTCGGCGTGGACCGAGGCGATGATGCGCGTGACCGATGCGCGTGGCCTCTTCGAGACGCCCACGCCCGAGGCCGGCTACCGGCTCCGCGTGACGTGGGCGGACGGCGCGGTCTCCACTGAGGACGATGCGTACCGCTTTGGCCCCGTGCTTACCCCGCTTGATGTGTGGCTGCTCTCGGAAGGGTCGCACCTGCGCCCGTACGAGGCGCTCGGGGCGCGGCCGATCGAGATGGAGGGCGTGGCCGGGACGGCCTTTGCCGTGTGGGCGCCGAACGCCTCGCGGGTCAGTGTCGTCGGCGACTTCAATACCTGGGACGGCCGCAGACACCCGATGCGTCTCCGGCGCGAGTGCGGTATCTGGGAGATCTTCATTCCGGGCGTGACGGCTGGCGCGCACTACAAGTACGAGCTGCTCGACCGTGACGGGCATCTGCTGCCGCTCAAGGCCGACCCGCTGGCCCGGGCGAGCGAACTGCGGCCCGCCAACGCGAGCGTAGTGGCGGCGCTCCGCCCGGTGGTCGCGCCGTCGGAGGCCCGCCGCGCCGCGAATGCCCATGGCGCGCCCGTGAGCATCTACGAGGTGCATCTGGCCTCCTGGCGGCGCAGGCCCGAGGACGGGCACCGGTGGCTGGATTGGGATGAACTGGCCGATACCCTGGTGCCCTATGCCGCCGATCTGGGCTTCACGCACCTGGAGCTGCTTCCCATCAGCGAGCACCCCTTTGACGGCTCGTGGGGGTATCAGTCGCTGGGCGCCTACTGTCCCACGGCGCGCTATGGCGATCCGGACGGCTTGCGGCGCTTCGTGGTCCGGGCGCACGCCGCGGGCCTTGGCGTCCTGGTGGACTGGGTGCCCGCGCACTTTCCCTCGGATGAGTGGGGCCTTGCGCGGTTTGACGGGACCCACCTCTACGAGTACGCGGACCCGCGCGAGGGGTATCACCCCGACTGGGACACGCTCATCTTCAACTACGCCCGTCGCGAGGTGCGCAACTATCTGGCCGGCAGCGCCCTCTACTGGCTCGAGCGCTTCGGGGCGGATGGACTCCGCGTGGATGCCGTGGCCTCGATGCTGTACCGCGACTACAGCCGCCAGCCGGATGCGTGGATTCCCAATGTCCACGGCGGACGCGAGAATCTGGAAGCGATCTCACTCCTGAAGCGCGTCAATGAGGTGATTGGCGGAGAACGGCCCGAGGCCATCACCGTGGCCGAGGAGTCCACGGCGTTTCCCGCGGTCTCGCGGCCGACCTATGCCGGTGGCCTGGGCTTTCACTACAAGTGGAACATGGGCTGGATGCACGACACGCTGGCCTACATGTCGCGCGACCCGATTCACCGTCCCTATCACCACGGCGAGATGACCTTCGGGCTCATCTACGCTTTCACCGAGCAGTTCATCCTGCCGCTCTCTCACGATGAAGTGGTGCACGGCAAGCGGTCGCTGCTGCACAAGATGCCCGGGGACCGGTGGCAGCAGTTTGCGAACCTGCGCGCCTTCTACGGATTCATGTGGGGGCACCCGGGCAAGAAGCTCCTGTTCATGGGCGGGGAGTTTGGCCAGGGCGCTGAGTGGAATCACGCCCAGTCGCTCGACTGGCACCTGCTGCAGTACCCGGAACATGCCGGACTCCAGCGTCTGGTGCGCGACCTGAATCATCTCTACGGCCGAACGCCGGCGCTCCACGAATGCGACACCAGCGCGGACGGCTTCGAGTGGATCTGTCACGACGACGAGGCCCGGAGTCTCTTCTCCTTCGTGCGCAAGGGGAGCGATGGCCTGCCGCGCGTGCTCGTGGTGTCGAACTTCGCTCCCGTCGTGCATCAGGGCCTGCGTCTCGGGGTGCCGCTCGCCGGCCGCTGGCGGGAGTGTCTGAACACCGATAGTGCGGCCTACTCGGGCTCCAACACGGGGACGCCCTTTGCCGAGGCGTCCACCGAGCCGGTGGCGAGTCACGGTCGGCCGCAGTCGCTGGTGCTGACGGTGCCGCCTCTGGCGACGGTCTTTTTCGAATGGCGCGGCTGACGCTCGACGCGGGACAGCCCTGGCCGATGGGCGCGACGGTCCGCGATGGCGGCGTGAACATCGCTGTCTTCTCCGGACACGCGCAGCGGATTGAGCTGTCGGTCTTCGACGAGTCGGGCACCGTCGAGACAGCCCGCGTGGTGCTGCCGGCGAGGAGCGGCGATGTCTTCCACGGCTTCGTGCCCGGCGCGGGCCCCGGCATGGTCTACGGCCTTCGGGCGCATGGACCGTGGCTGCCGGAGCAGGGACACCGATTCAATCCGCACAAAGTGCTGCTGGATCCGTGGGCGCGCGAGATCGTGGGCCGCTTTGACTGGACCGGCCCGCACCGCGACGCCCGTCCCGATCATCCGCAGCGCATGGATACCCGGGACAACGCCGTGGATGCGCTCAAGGCGCGCGTGGTCGCCGACGTGGTCGACTGGGTGGGCGACAGACTGCCGCGCCGGCCACTCGAGGAGACCGTGCTCTATGAAGTGCACGTCAAGGGCTTCACGAAGCAGATGCCCGGCGTGCCGGAGGCTCTGCGCGGCACCTATCTCGGACTCGCGCATCCGGCCGCCATCGCCCATCTGACGGCCATCGGCGTGACGGCCGTGAGTCTGCTGCCGGTCCATCAGTTCCTCGACGAGGAGCGGTTGGTGCACCTTGGCCTCGTCAACTACTGGGGCTACAACACCGTGGGCGCGTTCTGCCCGGAGCCTCGTTACGCCACGGCGCCCGATGGCGCCACCGCCCGCGCGGAGTTTCGCGCCATGGTGCGCGCGCTCCACGAGGCGGGTATCAGCGTGGTGCTCGACGTCGTCTACAACCACACTGCCGAAACCGACCTCGGGGGGCCAGCTATCAGCCAGCGTGGCCTCGATCACGCGAGCTGGTATCGCCACTCCGGGGAGCCGCCGCGCCTGGAGAACGACACCGGGTGCGGCAACACGGTCGACGTGCGCCATCCGCGGGTGCTGCAGTGGGTCCTCGACAGCCTGCGCTACTGGACGGCGGAGATGCACGTGGACGGGTTCCGGTTTGACCTCGCCACGGTGCTGGGCCGGGGCGACGCGGGCTTCGACCCCCGCGGCGCGTTCTTTTCGGCCGTGCAGCAGGACCCGGTGCTGGCGGGTGTCACCCTCATCGCGGAGCCGTGGGATCTGGGCCCGGGCGGCTACCAGCTCGGGCAGTTTCCTGCCGGGTGGCTGGAGTGGAACGACACCTTCCGCGATACCGTGCGCGCGTTCTGGCTGGGTGGGGACGCGACACGCGGGCAGTTCGCGCAGCGGCTGGCCGGCTCGTCGGCGGTCTATCAGTCCGCCTGGCGGCGTCCAGCGGAGTCGGTCAACTACGTCGTCTCGCACGACGGCTTTACGCTCGCTGATCTCGTCAGCTATGACGTGCGACATAACGAGGCGAACGGCGAAGGTAATGCCGACGGGCAGTCCCATAACCTCAGCTGGAATGGCGGCGTGGAAGGTCCGACCACCGACCCCGAGGTGCGTGCCGTACGGGCGCGGCTCACGCGCGCACTGCTGGCCACGACCCTCCTCGCGCAGGGCACGCCGATGCTGGCGGCTGGTGATGAGATCGGGAGGACCCAGTTGGGCAACAACAACGCGTACTGTCAGGACACCGCGGTGAGCTGGCTCGACTGGTCCGCCGCCGACGGGGCGCTGCGGGACTTTGTGGCCCACGTGGTGCGACTGCGTCAGCGTCTCCTGCCGTTCTCGGGCCTCCGCTGGTACCACGGGCGCGCCGATGTGATGGGCCGGTATGACCTGAGCTGGCTGCGGCGGACGGGGCAGCCGCTCGAACCGCACGAGTGGAACAACCGCGGCTCGCGCGTGCTGGGTGCGTGGATCGGGCAGCCGGGCCGCAGTGAGGCGCCGGTGCTCATGCTCTTCAATGCACGGGACTTCGACGTTGTGTTCCACCTGCCCGATCCGCGCAGTGGCAACTGGGCGGGCGAACTCGACACGACGGAGTTGAACGGCCGGATGCGCCGGGAGGCGCCGCCGGGAGGCGCGTTCGTGCTGCGCTCGCGGAGCGTCGTGCTGCTGCGCGATGCCGCCGGGGTCACCGCGGGAGAGGTGAAGGCATGAGGCTTCCGCGCGCCAGCGGTGTGTTGTTGCACCCAACCTCGCTGCCAGGGCCGCATGGGTCCGGGGACTGCGGCGCGGCGGCGTATCACTTCGTCGATTGGCTGGCGGCTGCCGGCCAGCAGCTCTGGCAGATCCTGCCGTTGACCGGCGTCGGACCGGGACACTCGCCCTACACGAGCCGGTCGGCGTTTGCCGGCAATGAGCTGCTGATCGATCTCGACGCGCTGGTTCGCGCGGGCTGGCTCGACGCAGCCGACCTGACACCACCGGCCGGGGTGACCGACGGACATGCGGTGTTCGACGTCGTCGTGCCGTTCCGGCTCTCGCGCCTGCGTCTGGCGGCCGCAGGCTTCAACCGGCGAGCGGACGCCGCGGCGCGCGCGGACTTCGAGGCGTTTTGTCTGACAGAGTCCGATTGGCTCGAGGACTACGCGCTCTTCATGGCCCTGGCCGACGCCCATCCCGGCGTGGAGTGGCCCGACTGGCCCGCCGCGCTCGCCGGACGTGACCGGTTGGCGCTTGCCGCGGCTCGTCTCCGGTACGCGGACGACCTGCACGTCTGGCGGTTCGGTCAGTGGGTGTTCGACCGACAGTGGGCGGCCCTCAGGCGCTATGCCCTCGGACGAGGCATCCGGGTCGTCGGCGACGTACCCATCTTCGTCTCGGCCCATAGCGCGGATGTGTGGGCGCATCCGCACCTCTTCGACCTCGACGCGGCGGGCCGGCCGCGCGTCGTGGCCGGTGTGCCGCCGGACTTCTTCAGTGCCACCGGGCAGCGGTGGGGGAACCCGCTCTATCGGTGGCCCGTGCACGCTGTCGACGGATACGCCTGGTGGGTGGCCCGGGTCCGCCGCACGTTCGCGCTGGTCGACGTGGTGCGTATCGATCACTTCCGGGGGTTCGCGGCCCACTGGGAGATTCCGGCGGACGAACCCACGGCGGTGCGGGGCTCGTGGGTGCCTGGTCCCGGAGTCGCGCTGTTCCACGCGCTCCAGGCCGCGCTCGGGCCAATGCCGGTGATTGCCGAGGACCTCGGTGTTATCACTCCGGACGTCGAGGCATTGCGCCGCGCCTGCGGGTACCCGGGGATGCGCATTCTCCAGTCCGCGTTCCAAGGCGATGCGTCGGACCGTTTCCTTCCGCACCACTACGAGCCCGAGAGCGTCGTGTACACCGGTACGCACGACAACAACACGGTCGTCGGCTGGTGGTCCGAGGCCGGCGATCACGAACGCAGCTTCGCTCGCCGGTATCTGGCGACGGATGGGCACGAGATTGCGTGGTCGCTCATTCGGGCCGCCGCGGCCAGCGTGGCGGACACCGCGATCTATCCGCTGCAGGACGTGCTGGAACTGCCGGCAGTCTCCCGCATGAACCTGCCGGGGCAGGCGGACGGCTGGTGGACGTGGCGGTTCACGTGGGGCCAGGTCGAGCCGTGGCACGCCGAGCGGCTCGCGGAGTTCGGACGGCTCTATGGTCGACCGGGTCCGTCGGGCGCGGCATAGCTGAGCCCGACGCAATCGCTCAGGACAGTGAAGCAGGGCAGTGGCGCAGGGTAGTGGCGCAGCGCGGACAGTCTCTGACGTGCCGTGTCATGCCGGGGTGCGAATCGGCGCGGCGGCATCAAGGTACGTGCGTGATCGGAGGTGCGGCGGACGCATCTGCGCGCTCATCTCGTTGATCTGAGTCAGTGTCCCCACGTGGGCGAGGGCCGGGTCGACGAGGAGTGGCGGCGACACCGCGAGCACGACGAGCGTCCAGTGTGTGCGGGACGGCGGTACCGGCGCTGGGAATGGCAGAGGCTGCGCTACACTCGCCCATGGACCACGCCTGTCGGTGTCGTCCTCAAGGAGCACGCCATGCGCGCAGCACTGACCCTGTCACTGTCTCTGTCGATCGCGGCCGCCGCTGCGGCCCAGACGCCGGCACCCGCGGCCCAGCACGACCACAACCATGATGCCGCCGCGCCCGCGCCTGCGGCCGGTGGACTGCTGGCCGGGCTCTCCAACGACGACTACGTCGAGCGCATTCTCTCAGGCGCGCCGGCGAACCTCCGTCCGTCACTCGGGGTGATTCGCTGGAAGGCGGACTACACCTACGAGACGCTGAAGGCCGGCACGGGTCGGCTGGTGTGCTTCGACCGGTCGGGCGAGGATCGCCGCAATCCGGTCGCCGCCCAGTGCACGAGTATCGGGAGTCTCCCGCGCGTGGTGCAGAATCGCCGGTTCAGGGCTGAGAGCAAGACGAACGAGGAGGAGCAGGCCAAGGTGGCGGCGGCCGAGAAGAACGGCACGCGCATCAAGCCCGAGTACGGATCACCCTGGATCAACATCAACGGCCCAGACGCGAAGACGCTCCGCACTCATACGACCATCGCCGTGCCTGGTGCGACGCCTCAGTCCCTGGGCTTGCCGGACAACAACAAGCAGGGCGGCGCGTGGGTGATGGATGGCGGCACCACCGGCGCGCACATCATGCTGCCAGGGCAATAGTCCCCCTCGAGTCCGAAAGCTCGCGGTTGCAACCAGGCGTGCTCCATTCCGGGCTGACACCGACTGCGCCAGTCCGGAGCCTTCTCCCGGTGCGCGCCTTGCAGTGTTCTCTGTGGAGGCCCACATGACCAGGCAACTCAGGTATTCCTATCTCGTGACGGCGTGGCTCGCACTGGGTGGTGTGGCCGCGGCGGCCGCGGATGGTGGCCTCTACACGCCGGAACAGGTCAAGCGCGGGCGCGCCATCTACCGGGCCGAGTGTTCCGTCTGTCACAGTCCGGACCTGAATGGCCGGAAAGCCGATGGCGGGCCCGCGTTGCGGGGGGCGGCGTTTCTGCAGCGGTGGCGGGGCGAACCGGTCGGGACCTTGATCGATCCCGCGCAGGAACTGATGCCCGCGGCACATCCGGGGAAGCTGGGCCGTCAGGCGTACGTTGATGTGATCGCGTACATCCTCGAACGTAACGGCGCTCCCGCCGGTGTGTTCGAACTGCCGACGGACGCTGCGGCGCTCAAGAAGCTCCCGATCGCGTTCGGGCCGGTGCGCTGACCGCTCCGACCCTCTTCAGGCGAGGAAGGCGCGGATGCGGTCCGCTGGCCTGGCGAGGATCGCGTCGGCGCCGCGTTCAACGATCGGCCGCTGGATGAGCTCCGGGAACTCCACCATCCGGGCGATGAGCGCATCGTCGGTGACCGAGAGCTCATCGAGGCGCAACTCCTTGTAGCGGGCCTCCTTGGTCCGGAGTAATTGCCGCGGCGTGAGGCCCAGCTTCGTGAGCAACCGGCGGAGTGTGGCCTCCGGGATCGGGTCGGTGAAGTAGTTCACCGACTCAAAGGCGATGCCCGCGTCCGTCAGCGCGGCGGCCACCTGCCGGCACGTCGTGCAGGTCGGCTTCTGGTAGATCGTGATGGGCGCGGCAGGCATGTGGCTATCCCTGATAGTTGCCCGAGCCGCCCGTGAAGAGCCGGAAGCCCTGGTCGAGGCGCTTCTTCACGTCAGGGGACTGAAACGTCCCGCACAGCATCTTCCGCGCGACACACGCCTTGGCGACGGTGGCCGTCATCGCCTCCACCTCCGGGTGGGCGGGATCGGGGCCGACGCCGAGGTCCATGCTCAGGTCACTCGGACCGACCAGCACGCCGCTCACGCCGGGCACCGAGAGGATCTCGTCGATGTGCTTCACGCCTTCGCGGGATTCGATCATCAGAATGGCGAGCAGTTCCCCCTGCGGATTGAGCGGCCACACATCGGCCTTCTCCAGCGTGTAGGACCGGTTGTCGAGGCCCCAGTACGGCACGGCACCGGTCGGTCCCCACCCCCGCACGCCGACGGGTTCGGGATGGCGCGCGCCCCGCTGCGGGGGATAGCGCATGGACCGCACGAAGTTCAGCGCCTCCTGCTTCGACGTGACATGCGGCATGATGACGCCCATCACGCCGACGTCGAGCGCCTGCTTGACGGCCCACTTGAAGTTGTCGTCGGCTTCCTGCGGCATGCGGATGATCGGCGTGAGCTTCGGGCGTGTCGCGCCTTCGGGCTTGAGGCTCTTCAGGATCTGCACCACTTCCTTGGTGTCCCACGGCGCGTGCTCCATCGCAATGTAGCGCCACTGCTCGTTGTTGAACGAGGGCAGCCCTTGCTGGAACCGCTCGATCACCTGGTTGAGGCGTGCCGGTTCGGCAGCCCGCACGCCACCGCCGTGCGTGGCAGAGACAAGCAGTGCCGCGGCGAGGGCGGCGCTCACGAGGGACAGGCGGAAGAGCGCAACGGGTGGTCGAGGTGTCATGGTGTCTCCGTCGGTGGGTGAGGGGAGGTTCCGTGTCGGCTCACGGGCGCCGGTGGGCGTGCCAGGGTGTGGGCCGTCCCGCGGTCTCTGCGGTGCCGGTCATCGTGCCCCCGCCCACGCTCGCCACGACGTGACGCGCGCCAATGTCAAACGAGACCTGCGTGCCGGCCAGATGCCCCTCGGTGAGCGGGAGATAGCCCTGCGGCGTAGCGAGGATGCCCGAGAGATCCTGGAAGTGCTGCGTGAGCGTCAGCGTGCCCTCGCTGGTGTGCCAGACGCCGGCCACCTGGGCGGGGACGATCCACAGTTTCGCGCTGCACCACGGGTCGCACACGTCGAGCGAGGCTTCAGCGTCGTGACGCCAGCCTGGAATCCCAAAGGTGTTGATGACGATGCGCGTGCCGGGCCTGAGTGCGAGGAACTGGTCGCGGAGCTTCGCGAGATTGGTGGGAAGCAGGAACAGTGCAAGCGCCGTGGCCTGGGGGACTCGTGCCTTGTACATGTCGCCCTGGACAAAGCGTGCGCGCCCCGCGACACCGGCGAGGGCCGCGGCCTCGCGCGAACGGCGCACGAGCACCGGGTCGTACTCCACGCCCAGTGAGCGGGCACCCCGCCGCGCGGCGGCAATGACCACCCGGCCGTCACCGGAGCCGAGGTCCACCACATAGTCGTGCCTGGTAATGCCCGCCAGCGTGAACATCGTCTCGATGAGTTCGGGTGGAGTCGGCACCCAGATGACGTCCTTGCCGGCCTGTCCGATCTGCGGCTCGTCAGTCTGTTGGGCCCCTGCGGGCAGAGCGATGGTGAGGAGCAGCGCGCTCACGCGTGCCACGAGACGCGCCCCGCGGCGGAGTCGGAAGCAGACCATGCGAGACGGGATGCTATCATCCGCGCCTCACCGTGCCGCCTCTCTCGTATCCCCGCCGTTGCCTGCCTCTGCTGATCGCCGTGCTGGCGGCCTGCGCGGTCGTGAGCGTGCCGGCCACGAGCGCGGACTGGCCGCAGTTCCGGGGACCGGGCGGGCAGGGTCTGTCCGACGACAAGGGGCTGCCGCTCACGTGGAGCGAAGAACAGGGCGTCCGATGGAAGGTCGCCGTGCCAGGCCTCGGGTGGTCCTCGCCCGTCGTTGCGAACGGACGGGTGTGGTTGACGACCTCCACCGGGGACCGCGCGGCGTCGTTGCGGCTGCTGGGGTTCGAGGTGGAGTCAGGCCGGTTGCTCGTCGACACCGAGGTCTTTCGGCTGAGGGCCGCGCAGCTCCTCAATCCGAAGAACAGCCTCGCGTCGCCCACGCCGATTGTGGATGGAGACCGCGTCTATGTGCACTTCGGCGCGGAAGGCACGGCGGCAATCTCGACCGACGGCGCGATCCTCTGGAAGACGAAGCTCAGTCACGAGACCCAGCATGGCAACGGCGGCTCGCCCGTGCTGTACCGGGATCTGCTCATCGTCAACTGCGATGGATTCGACGAGGCCTACGTGGTGGCGCTCGACGTGCGCACGGGCAAGACGCGGTGGAAGACGTCGCGGCGGCGGCCGTGGTCCCAGGCCTACTCAACGCCCATCGTGGTGCGCGTCGACGACCGCGATGTGCTGGTCAGTGTCGGCGCGTTCCGTGCGTCGGGGTACGACCCGGCGTCGGGCGACGAACTGTGGCGGGTCTCCTACGGCGAGGGGTTCTCCAATGTGCCGCGCCCGGTCGCCGGGCACGGGCTCGTGTTTCTGACGACGGGCTTTCAACAGCCCGCGGTCATGGCGGTACGTCTCGGCGGCAGCGGAGACGTCACAAAGACGCACGTGGCCTGGACGCTGGCCCGAGGCGCGCCGCTGACGCCTTCGCCGGTCCTGGTGGGCGAGGAGCTTTATATCGTCTCGGATACGGGTGTGGCGTCGTGCGTGGAGGCCCGGACCGGGCGACTCCTCTGGCAGCAGCGGCTCAACGGCAACTTCTCGGCGTCGCCGGTCAGTGCTGACGGCCGCATCTATTTCCAGAGCGAGGAGGGTGAGACGACAGTACTCGCCGCCGGTCCGGCGTTCCGGCGCCTGGCCGTCAACGTGCTCAATGGGGCGATGCTGGCGTCGATGGCCGTGTCGGGCGGCGCGGTCTTCATCCGCACCGACACACATCTGTACCGCATCGGGTCGTAACTATTCGGTCGCGCCGAGCTTCCGCAGGATGGCCGTGATGGCCGGACGTGTCAGCGTCATGGCGTTCTGGTTGTAGCCAATGGAAATGCTCAGGGCTGTTTGACCGTTGCGGTTCTTCATGCCCATCTTGGCGCCGTGTTCCACGAGCAGCTGCGCGACCTTGGGATTGCCGTAGTACGCGGTGCCGTGCAGCGCCGTCTCTCCGGACTCGTTGACGGCGTTGACGTCGATCCCGAGATCGAGACACACCTTGGCGGCTTCGGCGGAGTCCTCGTCCGTGATGATGCTGTCGCCAGGCACGCGGCCAAGGCCGGCCGCGACCATCAGCGCCGTCGACTTGTTCTGGTTGACCACCTTGGGATCCGCGCCCTTGGCGACCAGCAGCTTCATCGTCGCGGCGTCCGAGCTCAGCGCCGCGAGGAAGAACGGCGTGGCGTCCTGGAGCGGCATCATGTGGAAGAGATGTATGCCGTAGCGCGGCGGCGCACTCTTCATGCGTGCATTGACGTCGGCGCCGTGGGTGATGAGCGCCGTGACGAGTTCGGCCTTACGCGCCGGCACGCCGTTCAGATAACGCCATTCCTCCGTGGACGCATCCGGGTAGTCGTGGGTCATGCTGCTTTCCCACTTGCCGGAGGCCCAGTGCAGGGCCGTGTAGCCGGCGGCGTCGTTCTTCGCGTTCGCGCCCTTGTCGAGCAGAGCGAGCGCCATGTCGACCTGCCCGCGCAGGACGGCCACCATCAGAGCGTCGAGCCCCTCGGTGCTCACCGCGTTGAGGGGGGCGCCCTTCTCCAGGAGATAGGTCGCGGCTTCCACCTGGCCGAATCGGGCCGCCATCATCAGTGGCGTGTATCCGGCCTTGGAGCCCTGCTTGATATCGGCGCCGTGCTCCACGAGTGCCTTGGCGACGGGCAGGTGGCGTTCAGAGAGCGCCCAGAGCAGGGCGGTCTGCCCGGCCACGGGCTCGGCGGCATTCACCTGCGCGCCCTTTGCCACGAGAGCGGCCACGGCCGGGACGCTGCCGGTTCGCGCGGCGGTCATCAGCGGCGTCTCGCCAGACGGCAGCGGAAGGTTCGGGTTGGCGCCAGCCTTGAGCAGAAGTTCAACCATGGGGCCGCTTCCGTTGAGCGCCGCAAGCGACAGAGGCGTGACGCCGTAGTCGTTGGCCGCGTCCACCTTGGCGCCGGCTTTGAGGAGCAGGTCCGCCACGGCGACGTCGTTACGGCTGGCGGCCCACTGGAGGGCCGTGGCACCGTCGGGCCGGGGCGCGTTGACGTCTACCTTGCGCTGCAGCAGGGCCTTGATGGCCGACTGATCCTGCCGCTTCACCGCGTCAACCAGCGTATCGGCGGCCTGCGCCGCCCCGCCGGACGTCAGTAACGCGACGATCCCGAGCGCAACGATTCCCGTCATCCTGGACTTCATGATTCCTCCTGCCTGCACGCACACTTCGCTTTACAATGTTAATCAAGAACAGGGCTGACTCAACGTGTGTAGTTGGCGCGGAGTGACTATGTTTCACACTTTCCAAGTCAGGGTTGCGGCCGGTGCGGCCGTGCTGGCGCTCGCCGGGGGCGTAGCACTGCAGGCGGCGCGCGGAGCGCAGGCCGGGTCTCAGGCACAGGCGGCCGCCGCCAAGATGGCGTTGGGTGCGGCGGCACCCGAGACGGCTGTCAAGCCGGTCCTCGACAAGTACTGCATCGGGTGCCACAACGAGAAGCGCAAGTCGCTGTACGCGAACCTCGCGCTCGATTCACTCGACCTGTCAAAGGTGGGCGAGCACTCCGAAGTCTGGGAGCGGGTGCTGACCAAGTTGCGGGCAGGCACGATGCCGCCCGGCGGCGCGCCGCGTCCCGACCGTCCCGTCTATGAGAGCGTGATTGCCTCGTTGGAGGGGGCGCTCGATGCGACGGCGGCGGGGAAGCCCGACCCGGGGCGCCCGGTCATCCATCGCCTGAACCGCACCGAATACGTGAACGTCATCCGAGACTTACTGGCGCTTGAGATCGACGGGCCGACCTACCTGCCGGCTGACAACTCCGGTTTCGGATTCGACAATATCGGCGATGTGCTCTCGGTCTCACCGTCCCTGCTGGACCGGTATGTGTCGGCCGCCCGCAAGATCGCGCGGCTGGCCGTCGGGAGCACGGAGATCCGGCCGGCGAGTGCGTTCTACAAGGTGCCGACGTTGCTGGTGCAGGAAGACCGGCGCGACGATTCGCTTCCGTTCGGCACGCGCGGCGGTCTGTCTGTCCGGCACACATTCCCGCTCGACGGTGAGTACGCCATCCGCGTCGACTTCACCAAGGACTACGGCGATCAGTGGCGCGGACGCCACGAAGACAGCGTGGCCGATGTCCGCCTCGACGGCGTCCGCCTGAAGCAGTTCACGATCGAGAAGTCGACGACCAACCTCTCGATCATGGCGAGCGACGGCCAGCGGCCGAACCCGGGTCCGCAGGAAGTGCGGTTCCAGGCCAAGGCAGGCGTGCACGAGATCTCCGTGGCACTCGTGAAGCGGACCGTCGTGATTGAGGGCGTGGGACCGGATCGTCTCCCGGTTGGCAGCACGAGCTACGGCCAACTCGGCTCGACGGAAACCGCCAACGGCAAGATCGAGTCGGGCGTGCAGAACATCGAGATCGTGGGGCCCTTCAAGGCGACCGCGCCGAAGGACACGCCGTCCCGCAAGGCCATCTTCGTGTGCCGTCCGGCGCCGGGTCAGGCCGGGGACGATGTGTGTGCGACGCGCATCGTCTCGCGCCTCGCGCGCCGCGCCTATCGCCGTCCGGTCAAGCCGGCTGAACTCCAGACCCTCATGGCGTTCTACAAAGAGGGGCTCTCCGGTGGAGGCTTCGAGGCGGGCGTCGAGTCCGCTCTGGAGCGCATGCTCATCGCGCCGGCCTTCCTGTTCCGAAGCGAGCGCGAGACCGTCGTGCCCGCCGGCAAGACCGTCGTGCCCGTGAGCGAACTGGATCTGGCCTCGCGGCTCTCCTTCTTCCTCTGGAGTTCCATCCCGGATGAGGAACTGCTCAGCACCGCCGAGCAGGGGCGGTTGCGCCAGCCAGGCGTGCTCGAGCGGCAGGTGAAGCGGATGATGGCCGACCCCCGGTCGGACGCGCTGCTCGCAAACTTCTTCGGCCAGTGGCTGATGCTGCGGAATGTGCCGGCCCAGTTGCCGAACTACCTGATCTATCCGGAATTCGACGACAACCTGCGCGAAGCGTTTTCCCGCGAGACCGAGATGTTCCTGCAGAGCCAGGTGCGTGAGGATCGGAGCGCGCTCGAACTGCTCACCGCCAACTACACGTTCGTGAACGAGCGGCTGGCGAAGCACTACGGCATTCCGGGCGTCTACGGCAGCCACTTCCGCCGGGTGACGTATCCGGATACCAAGCGCGCCGGCCTGCTGGGACAGGGCAGCGTGATGCTGGTCACGGCCTATCCGGATCGGACCTCGCCGGTCTTCCGTGGCAAGTGGGTGCTCGAGAACGTGCTGGGCACGCCACCGCCCCAGCCGCCCAAGAATGTGCCCCCGTTCCCGGAAAATGACGGCAAGGCGCCGAAGTCCGTCCGAGCCCGGATGGAGCAGCATCGGAAGAATCCGGTGTGTGCCAGCTGCCACACCCTCATCGACCCGCTGGGGTTTGGTCTCGAGAACTTCGACGGGATCGGGCAGTGGCGGGACATGGATTCGAACAGCCCCGTGGACGCCTCCGGGCAGTTCCCAAACGGGATGAAGTTCAAGGACGCGGCTGAGTTCAGGCAGGGTATCCTCACCGGGTACCGGTCGGAGTTCCTGAGCACGCTGACGCGGAAGCTCACCACCTACGGATTGGGCCGGGGTGTCGAGTACTACGACATGCCCGCCGTGCGGAAGATCGTGAAGGACGCCGCGGCGAACGACTACCGCTGGTCGTCCATCGTGATGGGAATCGTAAAGAGTCTGCCGTTCCAGATGAGGAGAGCCGAGTCATGATGATTACCAAGACCCACCTGTCTCGCCGTACGGTCCTGCGTGGTGCCGGTGCGGCCATCGCGCTGCCTCTGCTGGATTCGATGGTCCCGGCGCTCACCGCGCTCTCGAAGACGGCGGCGCAGCCGGTTCGCCGGTTCGGTGCCTTCTACGTCCCGATGGGCGTCAACATGAAGATGTGGACGCCCGAGGCCGACGGCCGCGGCTTCGCGCTCACCCCGACACTGCAGCGGCTCGCCGCGTTCAAGGACCAGTTGACGGTCGTCAGCGGCCTGGACAGTCACCCCGCCGTGCCTGGTGACAACGACGGCGGTGGCCCGCACTCGCGGGTGATGTCGGCCTGGCTCACGGGTGCACACGCGCTCAAGACCGAGGCGACGGGCAAAGTGGCTGCGTCGATGGATCAGGTTGCCGCGAAGCAGCTTGGCGATGCCACGCAGCTGAAGTCGCTGGAACTCGCCCTGGAATCCGTGGATGTCCTGGGCGTCTGCGACTACGGCTACACCTGTGCGTACACGTCGACGATCTCCTGGATCGCGCCGACCACGCCGCTCCCGATGGAAGTGAATCCTCGCGCGGTCTTCGAGCGCCTGTTCGGCGACAACAGCAGCACCGACGCCAAGGTCCGTCTCCGGGGGATCCGGCGCGACGGCAGCCTGCTGGACTCGGTAACCTCCGAGGTGACCTCTCTCAACAAGCAACTGGGGGCCAAGGACCGGAGCAAGGTGGCCGAGTATCTGGAAGCCGTGCGGGACGCAGAGCGCCGCGTCCAGAAGGCGGAGCAGGAGAGTGACCGCGAACTGCCGGTGGTGGAGCAGCCGACCGGGATCCCCGTGGCCTTCGAGGAACATGGCCGGCTGATGTTCGACCTGCTGGCCATGGCGTGGCAGGCGGACCTGACGCGGATTGCGACCTACGTGATCTCCCGCGAACTCAGCAACCGGACCTATCCCGAGATTGGGATCGCGGATGCGAATCATCCGCTCTCGCATCATCAGAACAATCCGGAGAAGCTGGCCAAGCAGGCCAAGCTCAATACCTTCCACCTGGGGATGTACGCCTACTTCCTCGAGAAGCTGAAGAACACGCCGGACGGGGATGGGTCGCTGCTGGACCACAGCCTGATGCTCTACGGGTGCGGCATGAGCGACTCGAATCTCCACCTGCCGGAGAACCTGCCGACGCTGGTCGTAGGCGGTAAAGCCCACGGCATCACAGGTGGCAATCACATCAAGGTGGCGAAGGGGACCCCGCTCTGTAACCTCCAGCTCTCACTGTTGCACCGGATGGGTGTCAACGCGGAGAGCTTCGGGGACAGCACCGGCGAACTGACAGGGCTCTAGCCCACCGCCCTGCGCGTGTGTGACGAACCGCCGCGGCGTGAGCCGCGGCGGTTCTGTTTTTGGGGCGTCTTTTCGCAGACCCTGGCCCGCCGGTGAGCGGTCATACTTCATCCATCTAATATAGAGATGGAAGTTGTGTGAACATTGTATTTCCATTATTAACGGTCGATCAGTACAACAGATCCTTCTATGTCAGCCGAATACACCGGTACTCCTCCCGCCCAAGGCTTGTTTGATCCGTCGCGCGAGCACGACGCCTGCGGCGTCGGATTCGTCGTGCAGATGAAGGGCAAGCGGTCCCACGCGATCGTGGAGAACGGGCTGCAGATTCTCCGAAATCTGGAACATCGCGGCGCGTGCGGGTGTGAAGTGAACACCGGTGACGGCGCAGGCATCCTGATTCAGATGCCCGACCGCTTCTTCCGCAAGGTGGTGGCCTTCCCGCTGCCGCCGGCCGGTCGGTACGGCGCCGGACTCGTCTTCCTGCCCCGCGATGCCCAGGATCGCGCGGCCGTGATCGGCGTGATCGAGCGCGTCGTCGCCGAGGAGGGCGCGCGTCTGCTGGGCTGGCGCGATGTGCCGACGGACGACTCCACGGTTGGCGCCAGTGCCGTGGCGGTGGAGCCGATGTTCCGGCAGATGTTCGTCGAGGTGCCGGACGCCGCAGCGTCGAGCGGTGACCCGATGGCCGTTGAACGGGCGCTCTACATCATCCGGAAGCGGATCGAGGGCGCCATTGATGCGCTCGACATCGGCGTCGCGTCCCAGAAGTTCTTCTACATCGTGAGCCTGTCGTCCCGGACGTTCATTTACAAGGGCATGCTCACGGCCGATCAGCTCGGCTCGATGTTCGTGGACCTGCAGGACCCCGACATGGACTCGGCGCTGGCGCTCGTGCACCAGCGCTTCAGCACGAACACGTTTCCGTCCTGGCCGCTGGCGCATCCCTACCGCCTGATTGCCCATAACGGAGAGATCAATACGCTTCGGGGCAACATCAACTGGATGCGCGCCCGGCAGGGCCTGCTGGCGTCGGACCGCTTCGGGGCCGACCTCAAGAAACTGCTGCCCGTGATCCGCGAGGGCGGCAGTGATACGGCCACCTTCGACAACGTGCTCGAGTTTCTCTACATGGCCGGCCGGCCCCTGCCGCACGCCGTCCTGATGATGATTCCGGAACCCTGGAGCGGGAACACCGAGATGAGCCCGGAGCGTCGGGCGTTCTACGAATACCACTCGAGCCTGATGGAGCCCTGGGATGGCCCGGCGGCCATCGCCTTCACGGACGGGTCGGTCATCGGCGCCGTGCTCGACCGGAACGGCCTGCGGCCATCGCGGTACTACGTCACGAAGGACGACATGGTCGTGATGGCGTCCGAAGTGGGCGTGCTCAGCTTCAAGCCCGAGGACATCGTGGTGAAGGAGCGGCTGCATCCGGGCCGCATCCTGCTCGTCGATACCGTCAAGGGCCGCATCGTCGACGACGACGAGATCAAGGGCGAGCTCGCTGCGCAGTACCCGTATGCCGAGTGGCTGAAGACGCACCTGGTGGATATCGACGATCTGCCGCCAGCGAGGGCGGAGGAGCCGGACCACGAGACGGTGTTCCTGCGGCAGCAGGCCTTCGGCTACACGCAGGAAGATCTCCGGATCCTGCTCGCGCCGATGGCGGTCAACGGCGAGGAGGCCATCGGATCGATGGGATCGGACAGCGCCCTGGCCGTGCTGTCGGATCGGCCCCGTCTGCTCTATGACTACTTCTCGCAGCAGTTCGCGCAGGTCACCAATCCGCCCCTGGACGCCATCCGTGAAGAGCTGGTGACGTCGATGGGTTCGACGATCGGGCCCGAGCGGAATCTGCTGACGCCCGAGCCGCGCTCGTGTGAACAGATCAAGGTGACCTACCCCATCATTCACAACGACCATGTGGCGAAGCTCCGGCATCTGCCTCCCGGGTCGCCGTTTCGATCGACGACCCTCTCGATGCTGTTTGACCCGAACCAGAACGGGGAAGGACTCGAGCGGGCGATGGCCGAGCTGTGCCGGCAGGCGAGTGAGGCGGTGGCCGCCGGCTACACCATCCTGATCCTCTCGGACCGTGGCGTGAGCGCGGAGATGGCGCCGATTCCGAGCCTGCTGGCGACGGCAGGCGTGCACCACCATCTGGTGCGCGAGGGCACGCGCACGCGCTGCGCCCTGGTGATCGAGTCGGGTGACGCCCGTGAGGTGCACCATGTGTCGCTCCTCCTCGGGTACGGGGCGGGAGTGGTCAATCCGTATCTGGCGTTTGAGACGCTGGGCGACATGGTCCGGCAGGGGATGCTCAGAGGCATTTCCCAGGAGGACGCCGTTGCGCACTACCTCAAGGCCCTGAACAAGGGCGTGCTGAAGGTGATGTCCAAGATGGGCATCTCGACACTGCAGAGCTATTGCGGCGCGCAGATCTTCGAGGCCGTGGGCCTCAACGAGTGGTTTGTCGAACGGTACTTCACGGGGACCGCGTCACAGATCGGTGGCGTGAACATCGATGTGATTGCCGAGGAGGTCAGGGCCCGTCACGATCGGGCGTTCGGCCGGAAGCCGGTTGGACCGAAGGAACTGGACGGGGGCGGCGAGTATCAGTGGCGCCGCGACGGAGAGTTCCACCTGTTCAATCCCGACACGGTGCAGAAGCTGCAGCATGCGACGCGCAGCGGCCAGTACTCGATCTTCAAGCAGTACACGAAGGCCGTGGACGACCAGAGCCAGCGGCGCGCGACGCTGCGGAGCCTGTTTCAGTTCAAGCCGGTGGGCCCTGCCGTGCCGCTGAGCGAGGTCGAGCCGGTTGAGACCCTCCTGAAGCGGTTTTCCACGGGCGCCATGTCCTTCGGTTCGATCAGCCAGGAGGCGCACGAGACGCTGGCGATCGCGATGAATCGCCTCGGTGGCCGTTCCAATACGGGCGAGGGTGGCGAGGATCCCGCGCGCTTTGTGCCGGATGCCAACGGCGACCTACGGCGCAGCGCGATCAAGCAGGTGGCGTCGGCGCGGTTCGGTGTCACCAGCGAGTATCTGGTCAACGCGGATGACCTGCAGATCAAGATGGCGCAGGGCGCCAAGCCCGGCGAGGGCGGTCAGTTGCCGGGCTCGAAGGTGTATCCGTGGATCGCGAAGGTCCGCCATGCCACGCCAGGCGTCGGACTCATCTCGCCGCCGCCGCACCACGACATCTACTCAATCGAGGATCTGGCGCAGCTCATCTATGACCTGAAGAACGCGAATCCGCGGGCGCGGATTCACGTGAAGCTGGTGGCGGAAGTGGGCGTCGGCACGGTGGCGGCCGGTGTGGCCAAAGCGCATTCCGATGTCGTGCTGATCTCTGGCTTCGACGGCGGCACGGGCGCCTCGCCGCTGACGAGCATCAAGCACGCGGGTGTGCCGTGGGAACTGGGGTTGGCGGAAACCCAGCAGGTGCTGGTGCTGAACCGGCTGCGCGACCGGATCGTCGTGCAGGTGGATGGGCAGATGAAGACGGGGCGGGATGTGGTCGTCGCGGCCCTCATGGGTGCCGAGGAGTTCGGCTTCGCGACCGCACCGCTGGTCGTCATGGGCTGCGTGATGATGCGGGTCTGCCACCTGAACACCTGCCCGGTGGGCGTGGCCACGCAGGACCCTGAGCTCCGCAAGAAGTTCACGGGCAAGCCGGAGTTTGTCGAGAACTTCTTCCGCTTCATCGCGGAGGAGGTGCGGGAACTGATGGCCTCGCTCGGCTTCCGCCGGCTCGACGACATGGTCGGGCGCGTGGAGTGCCTCGATGTGATTCCCGCCATCGACCACTGGAAGGCGCACGGGCTCGACCTGACGAAGGTGTTGCATGCCCCGGATATGCCGGCCAGCGTGTCCCGGCGTGCCGTGATCGCGCAGGATCATGGCCTCGACAAGGCGCTGGATAACACGCTCCTGGTGCGCTGTGCCGATGCGGTCGAACATGGCACGGCCGTCGACGTGGCGCTGCCGATTCGGAACTCCAACCGGACCGTTGGCACGATGCTCGGGTCGGCCGTGACGCGGAAGTGGGGCGGCGCCGGGTTGCCTGACGATACGATCCGGCTCCGGTTCGAGGGCAACGCCGGGCAGAGCTTCGGCGCCTTCGTGCCTCGCGGCATCACGATGCGACTCGAGGGTGATGCCAACGATTACTTCGGCAAGGGCCTCTCGGGTGGGCGCCTGATCGCCTTCCCGCCGGCCGCAGCCACCTTCGTCGCGGAGGACAACATCCTGGTGGGCAACGTCGCACTCTACGGGGCGACCAGTGGAGAGGCGTTCGTGCGCGGTCTCGCGGGCGAGCGGTTCTGCGTCCGCAACAGCGGGGCGCAGGTCGTCGTGGAGGGTGTCGGCGACCACGGGTGCGAGTACATGACCGGGGGCGTGGTCGTCGTGCTGGGCACGGCTGGCCGCAACTTCGCGGCCGGCATGAGCGGCGGGATTGCCTATGTCCGCGATGTGGACGGGCGCTTCGCGGGGCGCTGCAACCGGCAGATGGTGGACCTGGAACCGCTCGAGTCTGGCGATGTGGCGGCGCTGAAGGCACTGGTCGAGCGTCACGTGGCTGAGACGGGCAGCGCGCTCGGGGCGCGCATTCTGGCGGACTGGGCAGCCTCGCTGACGCAGTTCGTAAAGGTCATGCCACGCGAGTACAAGCGCGCGCTCGCCGCCGAGGCACGGGCTCGGGCCGAACACCGTGAGCCGACGTTTGCCGAGCTGCTCGGCCAGGCGCCGGCGGCGCCGGCCAGCCATCAGGGGAAGAGTCTCAATGGGTAAGCCAACCGGATTCATCGAAATCCAGCGTCAGAAGCATCCGTCGCGGCCCGTGGCTGAACGGGTCAAGGACTGGCGGGAGACCGCGCTCCCGTACGTGACGTCTGACCTGCAGGCGCAGGCGGCCCGCTGCATGGACTGCGGGATTCCGTTCTGCCACCAGGGATGCCCGCTCGGCAACCTGATTCCTGACTGGAATGATCTCGTCTACCGGGACCGATGGCAGGGGGCGCTGGACCGGCTGCATGCCACGAACAACTTCCCGGAGTTCACGGGCCGTCTCTGTCCGGCGCCGTGCGAGGGGTCGTGCGTCGTGGGCATCAGTCGCGAGCCCGTGGCCATCAAGTCCGTCGAAGTCGCCATCATCGAGCAGGGGTTTGCTGAGGGCCGTGTCACCGCGACCCCGCCCGCCTTCCGTACCAGGAAGTCGGTGGCGATTGTCGGGTCGGGACCTGCCGGCCTGGCAGCGGCCGATCAGCTGAACCGGGCTGGTCACGACGTGACGGTGTTTGAGAAGGCCGATCGGATTGGTGGCCTGCTGCGCTACGGCATTCCGGAGTTCAAGATGGAGAAGGCCGTGCTGGACCGCCGCCTCCGCTTGATGGAGGCCGAAGGTGTCGTGTTCCGTCCCGGCGTGAACGTGGGCGTGGATGTGACCCTGTCACGGCTGCGGCAGGACTTCGGTGCGGTGCTGCTGGCCGGGGGCGCCGGCGCGCCGCGTGACCTGAAGGTCCCCGGTCGTGACCTGGCCGGTGTGCACTTCGCCATGGAATACCTGACGCAGGCGAACCGCCGGTGTGAGGGTGACACGATCCCCGAGGGCGAGGCGATTTCCGCTGCGGGCAAACACGTGGTGATCATTGGCGGCGGCGACACCGGAGCGGATTGCCTTGGTACGGCGACCCGGCAGGGGGCAGCCTCCATCCAGCAGTTGGAGCTGCTGCCACAGCCTCCCGCCGAGCGGGCGGCCGACAATCCCTGGCCGCAGTGGCCGAACGTCTACCGTGTGTCCTCCGCGCACGAGGAGAACGGGGAGCGTTTGTATGGGGTGTCCACCGATCGCTTCGTCGGGAACGGCGCCGGGCACGTGACCGCGCTGCAGGCGACCAGGGTCGAGGTGGTCCGGCAGGATGGCCGGCTGACCGTGATTCCGATCTCGGGTTCCGCGTTTGAGCTGAAGGCCGACCTCGTTCTTCTGGCGATGGGGTTTGTCGGTGCCGAACGTGGGCCGTTGCTCGAGGAATTGGGTGTCGCGCTGACCGACCGAGGCACCGTCAAGCGGGACGAGCACTGGATGACCTCAGTTGCGGGCGTCTTTTCTGCCGGCGACATGCAGCGGGGCCAGTCCTTGATTGTGTGGGCCATCGCCGAGGGGCGGAGCGCGGCCAGTGCTATCGATGCCCACCTCATGGGCGCATCAAAACTACCAGCCTGCGTCGAATAACCAGATACCGGTAAGATGTACCCGATTCCCCCTAGCCATGTTTGGTCGGGTATTGGATAATCATGGGGACAATTTCGCAGCTGATGATTCCCTGGACGAAATTTTTCCGCGTATCTGCCACGCTGCTGTGGCTCCTCGCAGTGTGTCTCGCCTCAGGGCGTGAGACCGCGCTGCGTGCCGCGGCTCCGCGTCACGAGCAGATTGAATCCGGTAAGACCCTGTTCGCCTCCAACTGCAAGATGTGTCATGGGGATGAGGGGGCAGGTGGTCGTGCTCCGGCGCTCCGCGGCACGAAGTTCACGATGCCCTTCGTGCGCAAGACCGCAGAAGAGGGCCGTCCCGGCACCATGATGCCGAAGTTCACGCCCCGGCTGAACGCGACGCAGCTTGACGACCTGGCGGTCTACGTCGCGTCGCTCCAGCCAGTTGTGCCGAGTGGGGACACAGCCAAGGCGGCGGCTCCTGTCGCCGCGGCACCGGGCAGGGAGCCCATGCTGACTGGGGACGCGACGGCGGGCCGGGGTGTCTTCTTCAACCGGTCCGTGCTGGATAGCTGTCATGTCTGCCATACCTTCGACGGCCAGGGCGGTCGGGTGGGTCCCAATCTGACGAGCCGCATGAGCGGCCGTTCGGCGCGCGAGATCTTCCACCGCATTGTGGTGGTGCCTCATCGATCGGTCGACCCGGCGTATGTGCGGGTCCGCATCACGACCAAGGGCGGCGCGAAGTACGTCGGCATCCGCGCGGAGAGCGGAGACGGCGAGTTCCACTTCTACGACACCGCATCGCTACCTCCTGTGCTGCGCGCCATTCCCAGGGCGGATGTGGCCTCGGTCGTCCCAGTCACGGGCACGCCCATGCCGAGTGATTACGCGACTCGGCTGTCGCTCAAGCAGTTACTGGATCTGGTCGCGTTCCTGAAGGCGGGTTCCGCGCCGGTCTCCCTTGCTGACGTGCTCGACCTCGGCAGCCGCTCAGGCGGCTAGTCCTTCCCGCGCCACTGGCGCGTCCTCCATGACCCTATCGCCATGCGTATCGTGATGAAGTTCGGCGGGACCTCGGTTGGCTCCGCCGAGCGTATCGCCCAGGCCGCGCAACTGGCCGTCCATGCCGCTGCCCAGGGGCACGAAGTCGCCGTGGTGACCTCGGCCATGAGCAAGGTCACCAACGTCCTGATTGACGCCGCCCGTCAGGCGGCGACGGGAAAGTGGGACCCGGAGGTGCGACGGGAACTGGAACGTCGGCATCTTGAGGTGGCCGCGACGGTCGCGGGCGGCGATGCCACCCGTCATGCCGCGGTGGTCCGTCAGCTCACGGACCGGCTCGAGGGGTTTGAGAAGCTCTGCTTCGGTCTGTCGATGGTCCGGGATCTGACGCCGAGGCTGATGGACGCCATCAGCGGCATCGGAGAGACCCTGGCCGCCCCTCTCCTCTCGGCTGCGATCGCCGCGGCTGGCCGGGCTTCCGAGTCCGTTGACGCAACACAGGTCATCATCACCACCGACCAGTTCGGGGGCGCCGAGCCCCTGATGGATGACACGCGGGAGCGGGCGCAGGTGCATCTGTTGCCGCTCGTGCAGGCTGGCGGGATACCCGTGCTCACCGGCTTCATCGGCGCGACGACGGACGGCATCACGACCACGCTGGGCCGGGGTGGCTCGGACTACTCGGCGTCGATTCTGGGTGCGGCGCTCGATGCGGACGAGGTATGGATCTGGACGGATGTCGACGGCGTCATGTCTGCCAATCCGTCCGAGGTGCCGGACGCCAGGACGCTGGCCGAGATCTCCTACAGTGAAGCGTCAGAGCTCGCCTACTACGGCGCGAAGGTGCTGCACTACAAGACGATCTTGCCGGCATTCCGGCAGCGCATTCCCGTCAGGATTCTCAATAGCTTCAATCCCACTCATCCAGGCACGCGCGTCAGCGTCGACGGTGATCCGGCCGCGCGCGGCGTGAAGGCGGTGACGTCGATCCGCCAGGTGACACTGGTCACGATCAGCGGGACGGGGATGCAGGGGATTCCGGGGATCGTGGCCAAGGCCTTCGAGGTGGTGGCCGTGCAGCAGGCGGACGTGCTGATGATTTCCCAGGCCTCTTCGGAGAACAACATCTGCTTCGCGATCACGCAGGCGTCCGCGCCGGCGGTGCTGCGGGCGCTTCGGGCCACCCTTGAGCCGGAGCTGACACGCGGCCACATCGAGGATATCGCCGGCCAGCCGGTGGCGATCGTGGCCGCAGTCGGCGACCGCATGCGCGGGACGCCCGGTGTGGCATCGGGCGTCTTCGGCGCGCTGTCGACGGCCGGCATCAACGTCATCGCGATTTCCCAGGGATCGTCCGAGCGGAACATCTCGCTCGTCGTCACGGAGTCGGAAGCGCCCGGCGCCGTGCTCGCCATTCACCGGGCGTTCCGCCTGGGCCAGTCGTCGCAGGCCTGAGCCTCCCTCGGTCCCTCGCCGTTTCGCAGCCGGAGGCCCCGCGCCGAGGAACATGTGGTTCCTGCGCTCCGCGGGCGCCAGAGGCAAACCCCCGGCTTGTTCACTTCAGTCGCGCTGGACCCACATGTTCCTCGGCGTGGGGCATTGTGCAAAGGGTGACTTGTGGCCCCAGGCCTCTCCCGCGCCGAGTGAGCCCAACCTTGCGCCGGACGCAGCCGAAATTGAAAAGGGCCCGCCCGCACGGTGTGCGGACGGGCCCTTCACGCCACTCGGCCTGCTGTCGCTTAGAACTGGTGCGCCTCGGTCGATTCCTTGAGCGCCAGCGTGGACGACGCGCCACCGGACACGGTCTCTGAGACCAGATCGAAGTACCCGGTGCCGACCTCGCGCTGGTGCTTGGTCGCCGTGTAGCCATCCTTCTCTCCGGCGAACTCCGCCGTCTGGAGCTCGACGTAGGCGGACATGCCGCGTTCCGCATAGCCCTTCGCGAGGTTGAACATCCCGAAATTGAGCGAGTGGAACCCAGCCAGCGTGACGAACTGGAACTTGAAGCCCATGAGGCCCAGCTCCTTCTGGAAGTCGGCGATGTCCTTGTCGCTGAGCGCCTTCTTCCAGTTGAACGACGGGGAGCAGTTGTAGGCGAGCAGCTTGCCCGGGAACGCCTCGTGGATGCCCTTGGCGAATTCGCGCGCCTCGTCAATGTTCGGCACGGACGTCTCGCACCAGATCATGTCGGCATACGGCGCGTAGGAGCGACCGCGGGCGATGGCGCACTCGATGCCGCCCTTCAGGTGGTAGAAGCCCTCAGGCGTGCGCTCCTGGCTCTTGTCGATGAACGGCCAGTCGACGGGGTCGGCATCCGACAGCAGGAGCTTGGCGCTATCGGCGTCGGTGCGGGCCACCAACACGGTCGGCGTGTCCATCACGTCCGCCGCAAGGCGCGCCGCCACGAGCGTCCGGATGAACTGGCTGGTCGGGATGAGCACCTTGCCGCCCAGGTGACCGCACTTCTTCTCTGAGGAGAGCTGGTCCTCGAAGTGCACGCCAGCCGCGCCGGCCGAGATCATGTTCTTCATCAACTCGAACGCGTTCAGCGGGCCGCCGAAGCCGGCTTCCGCGTCGGCCACGATCGGCGCGAACCAGTCGCGGTCGACCTTCCCCTCGGCGTGCTGAATCTGATCCGCGCGCTGCAGGGCCGCGTTGATGCGGCGCACCACTGTCGGGACGCTGTCGTACGGATAGAGGCTCTGGTCGGGATAGGTCTGCCCGGCGGAGTTGGCGTCAGCCGCCACCTGCCAGCCTGAGAGATAGATCGCCTTCAGGCCGCCACGCACCATCTGGACCGCCTGATTGCCCGTCAGGGCACCCAGCGCGTTGATGTACGGCTCGTTGTGCAGCTGCGCCCACAGGCGCTCTGCGCCACGGCGCGCGAGGGTATGTTCAATGCGGACGCTGCCACGCAGCTTCAGCACGGCATCCTGAGAGTAGGGGCGCGTCACGCCAGCCCAGCGATTCTGTTCGGCCATCGGTCGGTTCCTTCGTGTGGTGGTGGGTTCAGGGGATGGCCAGCGCGCGGTACGCCGGCAGGGTCAGGAAGTCTTCCAGGGTGTCAGCCGTCGACAGCTGCGCGAAGAGCGCGGCTGCCGCGTCGAACGCCGTGCGCGAGCCGCCATCCGTGGCGGCGCGCAGCGCGGCGTGTTCTTCCGCGATGATGGTGGTGACCATCTCGCGGGTCACGACGCGGCCGTCGTCAAGGCGTGCGCCGTGATGCAGCCACTGCCAAACCTGGGTCCGTGAGATCTCGGCGGTGGCGGCGTCTTCCATGAGTCCGTAGAGCGGCACGCATCCCGAACCCTGCAGCCAGGCGTGGAGATACTGCGTGCCGACGCGGATGTTGTGCCGCAGTCCGTGTTCCGTCCGCGTGCCGTCCGGACACGCCAGCAGCATGTCGCGCGTGACCGTGACGTCCTCGCGGAGCCGAGGCAGCTGATTCGGGGCGGCATTGGCAAAGATGTCCTGCGCGACAGGAACCAGCGCCGGGTGGGCCACCCACGTGCCGTCGTGTCCGTCGGTGACCTCGCGCAGCTTGTCGGCGCGGACTTTCGCGAACGCGGCCTCGTTGGCGGCCGGATCCTTCAGGGGAATCTGCGCCGCCATGCCGCCCATCGCATGTGCGCCACGGCGGTGGCACGTCTTGATGAGGAGCTGGGAGTAGGCCCGCAGAAAGCCCTTGTCCATCGTGACCTGTGAGCGGTCCGGGAGAACGAAGTCCGCATGCGTGCGGAGTGTCTTGATGGCGTTGAAGATGTAGTCCCAGCGGCCGCAGTTCAGGCCGGCCATGTGCTCGCGGAGCTCGTAGAGGATCTCGTCCATCTCGAACGCAGCCGGCAGCGTCTCGATGAGCACGGTGACCCGGATGGAGCCGGCCGGCAGGGCCAGGCGTTCCTCGAGGTACACGAAGACCGTGTTCCACCAGCGGGCTTCGAGATGGCTCTGCAGCTTCGGGAGGTAGAAGTACGGACCAAGACCTCGCCGGAGTTGCTCGGCCGCGTTGTGGAAGACGAAGAGGCCGAGATCGAAGAGGCTTCCGGGCACCGGCGCGCCATCCACGAGGACGTGACGCTCGGGCAGGTGGAGGCCGCGAGGGCGGACGAGCAGCGTCGCGGTGCGTTCATTGAGCCGATAGGCCTTGCCTTCAGGACT
Organism: Acidobacteriota bacterium; assembly: GCA_947482665.1. GTDB lineage: Bacteria > Acidobacteriota > Vicinamibacteria > Vicinamibacterales > UBA2999 > CANKJK01. The sequence continues at coordinate 97,629 of CANKJK010000009.1, read as the reverse complement.
CGTAAACGTGATCTGCCGCCGCACGGCATCGCGGAGGTTGATTTGACCGGCGATCTGGTTGGACCACGTCGGGGCGTTGGCGTCCTCGAAGTCGGCCATGAACATCTGCGCGCCGGAGTTCAGACCGTTGATGACCATCTTGCGGTCCACCGGGCCTGTGATCTCCACGCGGCGGTCCTGTAAGGGCGCCGGTGGCGGACTGATGCGCCACTCGCTGGTGCGGATGTGGGCGGTGTCCGGAAGGAAGTCGGGCGCGTCGCCTGCGTCCCAGCGGGCCTGACGATCGAGGCGTGCCGAGAGGAGCTGTTCGAGCTCCGGCCGGAAGCGCCGTGTGAGGTCGGTGATCAGGGCGAGCGCGTCCTGAGTGAGGATCTCTCCCTGCCCGGGAACGTCCGGGCCGGTGAGCACGGCTGAGGAGGTGGTGTCTCTGGTCATACGAGAGAGTTGACTTGTCAATTTTCGGTTGTATTCTCTGGTCCGCGCAATATTTATTAGACTTTATGCCTGTATAGGTGTTGCTGTCTGTGTGTAAATGGTTTTCAGTAGTGAATTTCTGAAAAGGACTCCGAGCGGGATGCGAGAGGAGCAGCCATGCCCGTAAAACTGGCCCTGGGCGCCAAAGTGCGCTCTCTCCGGCGGCAACAGCGGATGACCCAGGCGGAACTCGCCTCGCGTCTTGGCATCTCAGCGAGCTATCTCAACCTCATCGAGCACAATCGCCGGTCCTTTCCGGCGGATCTGCTCGTCAAGCTGGCGTCGCTGCTTCCGGTTGACCTGAAGAGTCTCTCCAGCGACCACGATGACCGGACGCTCTCTGCGCTGCTCGAGGCTCTGGGGGACCCGCTGTTTGAGAGCAGTGACCTCATCGCCAATGATGTGCGGGAGATGGCGGCCACCCACCCGGCTGCCGTGCGCGCGATGCTTCGGCTGTATGAGGCGTACAACGAGGCGCGGGAGTCAGCCCGGAACCTGGCCGTGAAATTCTCTGACGGCGCCGCCGTGGGCGCGATGCCGGAGACGCGCTTCCCGACCGAAGAGGTGAGCGACCTGCTCCAGCGGCACCTCAACTACTTTCCCGAACTGGAAGAGGGCGCTGAGTCGCTCGCCGGGGCGGCGAATCTGCACCAGCCGGATGCCATCTTCTCGAACCTTGCCCAGCACCTGCAACGGACGCACGACGTCACGGTCCGGATCGAGAAGACCGGGGAGATGCAGGGGGCACTTCGACGGTTCGATCCGGACCGGCGCGTCCTGTGGCTGTCCGAGGTGCTGCGCCGGGGGAGCCGGAACTTCCAGCTGGCGCACCAACTCGGCTTGCTGGCTCATCGGGAGGCCATCGATCGGCTGGCGGCGGAGCCGGGCCTGACGACCGACGAGTCCCGCGCGCTCTGCCGCGTGGCACTCGCGAACTACTTCGCCAGCGCCGTGCTGATGCCGTATGACGCCTTCTTCAAGGCCGTCAGGGCCGAGCGCTACGACATTGAACTGCTGGGGCATCGTTTTCGCGCGAGCTTCGAGCAGGTGTGCCACCGATTGACGACGCTCCGGCGCCCTGGCTCCGAGGGCGTGCCGTTCCATATGCTGCGCATCGATGCGGCCGGGAACATTTCGAAACGATTCAGCGCCACCCCCATGCGCTTTGCTCGGTTTACCGGCGCCTGTCCCCGCTGGAATGTATTCGAGGCGTTTCTGACGCCCGGGATGATCCACACACAGATTGCGGAGATGCCAGACGGGCAGTCGTACTTCGAACTGGCGAGCACGGTCCGCAAACAGGGCGGAGGGTACCGGGCGCCGCGCACGCAGTATGCGGTGTCGCTGGGTTGCGAATTGGCGCAGGCCCGGGAGCTGGTCTATGCCGATGGCCTGGACCTGTCCAGCCGCGACGTGCGCGTCCCGATTGGTCCCAGCTGTCGCCTCTGTGATCGCCTTGACTGTGAGCAGCGGGCGTTTCCGCCTCTGCAGCATCCGCTCCAGGTCAACGAGCAGGTACGGGGGGTCTCCTTCTACGCGCCGATCAAATGGACCTAGCCGTTCTACACTGCCCGGGGAGGCACCATGGCGGATCGCGATGAATTGACGGAACTGGCGGAGGCCTGCGCGGCGAGGATCGATCTGGACGGCGCGCGCCGACTCGAGCCGGGGTTCTCGGACGTCGAGGAGCAGTGCGAGGACGAATACGAGGCGCTCCTCCAGGCCGTGCACGAGGACGAACTCTTCGCCCCGGTCGACATTGCGCACCAGGAAGGGCTTGTCGAGCGTATCGCCGCGGCGTTACCGGAAGCCGACCGCCAACTTATTGTCGAACTGGCGGACAATCACGCCCGGCACGTGTGGATGCAGCAGGAGGGGGCCTATCTGCTCGGCGTGGCCGTGGGCCGAAGGTTGGCCGGTGAGTAGGCGTGACCTAATTCATCTCGCTGTGGGATTTTCCAGGCCCGCCGATCTTGATGGTCCGGCGCACCCGTGCCGCTCATGGCCTGTATCTGGCACGCAAATCGCTGTAAGAATATCTAGAAGGAGACTCTCGCTTATGATGCGCCTCGCTCTTGTTCGTTCGGTCACCGCTGCGGTCACCCTTTCCTCGTTCGCGGTGCCCGCGTTCGCTCAGACGAAGGCGGCCGAGAACACCGGAAACGCCGTCTACCTGCTTTACTGCGCGTCGTGTCACGGCCCCTCCGCGAAGGGGGACGGCCCTGCCTCCACCGCGATGCAGCCCAAGCCGCCGGACCTGACGAAGATCGCGGCGCGTGCGGGCGGCAAGTTCGACGATGAAGCTCTGTTCAGGACGATCGACGGCCGGAACGCCAAGGCCGGCCACGGCGGGCAGGGGATGCCCATCTGGGGCGACGCCTTCAGCCGCAAGGGACAAGAACCGGCGGAGACGCGGAAGAAGATCGAATCCGTTGTCCGCTACCTGAAGTCCATCCAGCAGTAGCGCGGCCGCCGCCTACCGGCGCACGCGGGCCCGCCCTGTCACGACAACTCGCGACAGGGCGGGCCTTTTTTTGTGTACGGGCCGATGGGGCCGACGGCGTTCACCGCTATAGTACGGCGGTCCGTCAGTGGCCAGGTGGCCCGATGCGGGAGGAGTAGGTATGCGTCTGAAGACTGGTGTGGTGGCCGTTGCGGCCATTGTGATCGCGACGTTATTCGGAATGGCGCCGGTCCGGCTTGGAGCACAGGGCGGAGCCGCGTTGAGCGGCGTCGTCAGCTCCGACAAGGAAGGCAAGATGGAAGGTGTGGTCGTCTCCGCCCGTCGTGAGGGCGCGAATGTGACCATCAGCGTGATCAGCGGGCCAGGAGGAAAATACGTATTTCCGGCCTCGCACGTCGGCCCCGGCAAGTATTCCGTGACGATGCGCGCCACGGGCTACGACCTGCCCGAAGCCGGTGTCGTCGAGATTGCGATGGGCAAGTCTGCGAAGCTCGACCTGAAAGTGGTTGAGACGAAGGACCTCAGCAAGCAGTTGACCTCACGGGAATGGGCGTTGAGCCTGCCCGAGAAGAACGACATGCTGGACAAGGCCGTGTTCAACATCGAAAGCTGCGTCTACTGCCACTCGCTCGAGCGGATCTTTCGGACCAAGTACACCGCCGAACAGCTCGTGCCGGTCATCACACGGATGCTGAAGTACTACCCGGACGGGTCCACGATGGGCACAGCCGGCCGCGGCCGCACCGTGCAGAAGACGAAGGCCGAACTGGATCACGCCGAGGCGTCTCCGAACTGGTGGGAGTACAGCCCGTCCGGCGGCCCGATTCCGAAGAAGGAACTGGCCGAGTTCATCGCCAAATACAACATGAGCGGTGGCAAGACGAAGTACCCCTATGACTTCGTCCGCCTGCCGCGCAGCAAGGGCGCCGGCGGCAAGTTCATCATCACGACCTGGGACATGCCCCGCAAGGACACCGTGCCGCACGACTCGCAGACCGACTCCAAGGGCAATCTTTGGTACACGGATGAGAGCGCCATGTGGATTGGCGTGCTGAATCCGAAGTCGGGCGACTTCAAGGAATTCCAGATGCCGCCGGTGGAGAAGGGCGACATTCCCGGCGTGCGGGACATCACCATCGATAAGCAGGACAACCTGTGGTTCTCGATGCGTCGGCCTGGTAGCAAATCGGAGCTCCACAAGTGGGAGCCGGCCACGCAGAAGCTGACCTACGTCGAGGGGACGGCCGGTCAGTTCATCGCCGTGTCCAAGGATGGCAAGAAGGTGTGGCTGGGCTTCCAGCGGACCGACGTGGCGACCGCAAAGGTCGACGGCGATTTCCGGAAGCCCGCGAATCTGCCGCAGGGCAAGAACATGGGCGGCTACGGCTTCGACATCGATCCGCAGGGAAATCCCTGGGGCACGAGCTTCATGACCGGCGAGATCATGGGCGTGGACGTGGCCAAGAACGAAGCCTTGATCTATCCGGTTCCCGGTGGCACCGCGGCTGTGCCACGCCGCGGCCGTATCGACGACAAGGGCCGGTTCTGGTTCTCGTACTACGGCAAGGAAGCCCTCGGCATGTTCGATACCAAGGCCAAGACCTTCAAGGAATGGAAGGTTGGTCCGCGATTCAGCACGCCGTACACGTCGTCGACGCCGGATCCGAAGGAGCGCGTGTACCTCCCGAGCAACACCTGCGACTGCTTTTTCCGTGTCGATACGAAGTCCGGGCAGGTGTTGGAGATTCCGATGCCGTCGCCGTTCAGTTCATTTGACACGAAGCGCGTGTCCTGGGACCCGACGTCCAAGACTCCCGCGCTGATCTTCGCCAACACCCGCAACGCGCAGATCATGCGGCTGGAAGCGCTCGACTAGCCACCGTGACACCAACCGGGGGCGGGCAACGGCCCGCCCCCGGGCTCCGTATCTACCCCCGCCCGTTCGTTTCGACCCCGCAAAAGCCCGCCGCAGTCTTTCCAACTCGCGATAGGATTCCCCGTCGCGCGTCTCGCTCCGCCATTCGTGTGCCGGGCGGGCCGCGCCGTTGATGAGAAGGGGAGATGATGCAGACCACTCGATTCGTGCTGCGCCGTGGCGGACTTGTCCTGCTGGCCCTGTTGCTGGGCGCTGGCGTGGCCCTTCACGCCGCCCGCCAGCCCGGACGGAAGTCGTCCGGCGCCCGCCAGATGATGCCGACGTTCAAGTACGACCCGTCATGGCCGAAGGAACTGCCGAAGAAGTGGATCATCGGGAGCGTCGGCGCGGTCTTCGTCGATGCAAAGGACCACGTCTGGATCGCCCAGAGGCCCGGCGCGACGACCAACCTCTCAGAGCGTTTCGCGCTCTCGGGCTACTCGGAATGCTGCTACCCGGCGCCTCCCGTCATTGAGTTCGATCAGGTGGGCCAGGTCGTGCAGGCCTGGGGACTGATTCACGATCAGAAGGGCGTACCCCTCGGACCGCAGGTATCGGGCCCCTATCCGGACGGGGCGTGGCCAACCTCGGAGCACGGTATCGCGGTTGACTCTCAGGGCAACGTCTGGGTGGACAGCAGTACGGCGCCGTCGTCCCTGCTGAAGCTCTCGCATGACGGAAAGCTGCTGCTCCGTATCGGCAAGGAACAGGGGAAGAAGAGCAGCGACACCATCAACCTCGGCGGGCCCACGAGCATCCTCGTGGACGCCAGGACGAATGAGGCTTTCGTCGCCGACGGCTACGACAACCGGCGCGTGATCGTGTTCGATGCGACGACCGGCGCCTACAAGCGCCATTGGGGGGCGTACGGTCGGCCGCCGAGCGACGAGCCGACGCCGGCGACGCAGGAAGGCGCGGTCTTCGACGTCGTCAAGCGTCGCGAGCAGTTCGATCACGTGCACTGCCTGGTTGAGGACAAGGCGGGCGTGCTCTATGTGTGCGACCGGGCCAATAACCGCGTGCAGCTCTTCAAGAAGGACGGCACCTATCTCAAGGAAGTGCTGATCGCTCCTGAGACAAAGGCCTTCGGGTCTGTCATGTCCGTGGCGTTTTCGCCGGACCCGGCGCAGGAGTTCATGTACGTCGCCGACGGAGCCAATCACAAGATCTGGATTCTGAAGCGCGAGACGCTCGAGATTCTGGGCGCATTCACGGGTGGAGGCAGTGGCCGTGGCGGCGGGCAGTTGCTGGTGATCCACACGATGGGCGTGGACTCGAAGGGCAATCTCTACGTGGGTGAAACCATTCCGGGGAACCGGATCCAGCGGTTCACGTTCGCGGGCATGGTTCCGGTGCCTGGACGATAACCGGGACGACGGATGGAAAACCTGTTCAGCGTGACAGATCGGGATGCCGTGCTGGCGCGCGTGGCTGCGCTGCATCCTGGTGCGGTGCGTCAGTGGGGGAAGATGTCAGCGCCGCAGATGCTGGCGCACTGCACCGTAGGATTCCAGTTCCCGCTCGGGGAGAAGACCGGCCGGCAGGTGATGCTGGGCAAGTTGCTTGCGCCCTTCGTCAAGCGCAAGGCTCTCGGCCGGGATCCGCTCCAGAAGAACGGCCCGACCGGCCCGGACTTCCTGATCACGGACGAGCGCGACTTCGAGGTGGAGCGGCGGCGGCTGTATGACTACGTCGTACGCTTCTGCGCGGAAGGACGTGGCGGTGTGAACAACCGCGTGCACACGTTCTTTGGTGCCTTGACGGGAGACGAGTGGGGGCGGCTCATGTACAAACACCTCGACCATCATCTCCGGCAGTTCGGCGCGTAAGAGCCGACGCATGCGCCAGAGGGTCGACATGGGAGCGCTCGCGTGAGTCAACTGGCGTTCGCGGGAGAAGAAGCCACCAATCCTCGTGCGTATCCGGCTTCCTACCGCGCCAGACCTGTGGGTGAGCAGTGGGCCACGGTGTCGGCGTTGTTTCCGCAACTCAGAGCGGGGGAGCCTGGGCCCGCAGGACATCTGCCGGACGGCGCGGAGGCCTGGTTCGTGGTGCCCGATTGGCGGGCGCTCGCGCCCGTCTACAACACCGCCCTCGCGCAGGCCATGGCGGTGCTGGCGCGCGTGCGGGAGACATCCCTGTCACGTCTCGATCGGTTGGGTCCGGACCGTCTGCGCCAGTCTGAGCGCACCGTCGCGATGGCTGCCCGAGTGCCTCGCGTGCCTGGTAGCGATTTCCTGCTCGTGCCCGCGCAGTTCGGCGCGAGGCATCGCGGACGATCCATCCGGCACTCCCGGGAACTCTTTGCCTCGCATGAATATGGCCTCGGGGCGTTCGCCCTGGCCTGCATGGTGATGACGCACCCGGAGCGTTTGGTGCAGGCCGAGCAGCTCTATGTCGATGGGGCGGGAGATGAGTACTCCGCCAGCGACGAGGAACAGTATTCCGAGGCGCCGTTTTTCCGGTTCCTCGACGGGCGCATCGGATTCGGCACGAGCTGGATCGGCTACGCGGACCCGTTCTTCGGCTCGGCCTCTGCGTTCGTGGTGGGCTAGGTGTGCGGCGCGCAGGCGCGGCGCCTTACTCGGTCGCTCCCAGCTTCTCCAGGACTGCCGCCGTGCTGGGCCGCATGTAGAGCAGGAACTTGTCGATGAATCCGTGGGCCTGCTTGAGCGGTGTCTCGCCCATCTTGTTCTTGGTGTTGAGCGCCGCGCCGCGTTGCACCAGGTAGGCGACAACGTCGTCGAGCCCCGCCATCGTGGCTGCGTGGAGTGCGGTGTTGCCGGCTTCGTTCGGCTGGTTGATATCAGCGCCGAGGTCCAGCACGAGCGTGACCGCCTCACTCACGCGCGGTTCGGGGACCCGCGTTTCCTGCTCGACGCGCCCGAGCCCGGCCGCGACGATGAGCGCGGTGTTGTCGCCCGCTGCAGTCAGTGTCGGGTCCGCGCCTTTCTGTAGCAGGAGCTGCATGGTCGGGATGTCCGCGGTGATCGTGGCCAGATAGAACGGCGTCGCGCCCGGGAGGATTTCGGTCTTGAAGAGCGAGTGACCGAAGCGCGGCGGGGCCTTTCTCATGCGCGCGTTGACGTCCGCGCCGTGGGCGAGCAAGGCCACAATCAGGTCGCGCTTGGCCTGTGGTGTCGGAATGCCGGCGAGCACGCTCCACTCAGGGACGGTGTTCACGGCGACTTCATTGAAGATGTAATCGTGGGAGTGGCCGGTTTCCCAGGTGCCGGCCGCCCAGTGCAGCGGGGCAAATCCCGGGCCATGGGAGTTGGCGTCCGCCCCCCGGTCGAGCAGGTACAGCGCCATGTCCACATGGCCGCGGACGACCGCGACGTGCAGCGCGGTGGTGCCGTCCTTGGCGGCATCGGTGATCGGAGCCCCCTTGTCGACCAGCAGCTTCAGCATGTCGAGATTGCCTTCACGGGCCGCGAACAGCAGAGGAGTGAAGCCGCTCTCGGACGCGGCTGTGATACTGGCCCCGCCCTCGATGAGCGCCCGGGTGACGTCGTCATGGTGTTGCCAGAGCGCCCACATCAGCGCGGTCTGGCCCTTGATGCGTTCACGGGCGTTGGCATCGGCGCCGTGCTTCAGGAGCGAACGCACCGCCTCGGCCTTGCCGGTGTGCGTGGCCGTCATGAGTGCCGTTTCGCCCGAAGGGAGCGCCGTGTTCGGCTTGGCGCCGGCGGCGATGAGACGGTCAATCATCGCGGCGCTTCCGTTGGCCGCGGCGAGCGTCAGCGGAGTGACGCCGTAGTCATTTTCAGCCGTGGCACGCGCCCCGGCCTTGAGCAGCAGGTCGGCCACATCGAGCCGGTCACGCTCCGCGGCCCAGTGCAGAGCGGTGGCGCCGTCGGGTTGCGTGGTATTGACGTCGGCCTTGATGGTCAGCAGGCGCCGGACGGTCGCCGTGTCGCCATGCCTGACGGCGTCGATCAGGCGCAGGTCCCGTACGCCGGCGTTGGCCGCAGGACTCACGGCGAATGCCAGCAGCGCAACGGTGCACAGTCGGGTCCACGCCTGCATGTTCGTTCTCCTTGGGCGGGCTCAGCGCGCCCTCTGGACCGGAGAGTATACGAAGCCTCAGGCGCGCGTCTGGGAAAGTGCCAGCGTGCCGCGTAAGCGGATTCTGGATAGGATCTCCACCATGCCGCATCGCTCAGCGCATGTCACGGAAACCCGCTCAGGTGCCCGCCGGGTCGTCTCGGCACTGCCCTTGGTGTCTCGCGTAGGGTCGCGGCTGTGTTTGGTTCTGTCGGTCGCGGTGGCGTGGACCTGCGCCGGGGCGGCTGCGCAGGCACCGACGACCACGTGGTCGGGCGTCTACTCTGCTGAGCAGGCAGCGGAAGGCGAGGGCCTCTTCCTGGATGTGTGTGCGGGTTGCCACCAGCCGGATATGAGCGGGGGAGAGGATGCGCCGCCACTGGCCGGGGCGCCGTTTGTCACGAAGTGGGACGGGCATGCCCTGGCCGACTTGTTCCAGTTGATGCGGCGCTCCATGCCCAAGGGCGACGAAGGCTCGCTGAGCCCGGCCGAATATGCTCAGCTCATTGCCCATGTCCTGCACCGCAACGGGTTCCCTGCCGGACCCACGGCGCTGCCGGATAGCCTTGACGCCATGAAGCGCATCAGAATTGCCGCCCGCCAGCCGGGCCAATAGTCGCATTTTGTCTAGGAAATACCTGAGGTCCGGTATCGTTCCGGGCCCCGTTCGTCCTTCCTCATTCAGGTGGGGGGCTGTATCCTAAGGCCATCATGACGCACAGGTCTCGCGCGTTTTCGTACGGAATCTCTGCCTGCGCCCTCGCGGCGCTTTTCACGGCTGGGTCGGTACCAACCATGGCGGCTGGCGCCGTGGCCAAGCAGGCACCGAAGCCGGCGGCTTCGTCGCTCCAGGCGCCCGAAGTGCGGGCCACGCTCAATAAGTACTGCGTCACGTGCCACAGCCAGCGTCAGAAGGCTGGTGGCCTGGTGCTCGCCGACTTTGATCCAGCCGCTCTGGACCAGAACACGGGCACCGGCGAATCCATCGTGCGGAAGCTGCGCGCGGGAATGATGCCCCCGGCCGGCGCGCCGAGGCCAGAGAAGGACGCGTATCAAGCGCTCCGGTCGTGGTTCGAGGGTGAGCTGGACGGGCTCGGCGCCGCGAAGCCCAATCCGGGCCGGACTGAGAGCTTCCACCGTCTGAATCGTGCGGAGTACCACAACGCGATTCGCGACTTACTCGATCTTGATGTCAACGTCGCGGATCTGCTGCCGGCCGACGACGGGAGCTACGGCTTCGACAACATCGCGGGCGTGCTGAAGATCAATCAGGCGCTGCTGGAGCGGTATCTCCTGTCCGCTAAGAAGATCAGCCGGATGGCCCTGGGCGTGGCGCCGACCTCTCCGACCGCGGAAACCTACCGTGTGCCCAATGACGAGCCGCAGTACGACCGGGCCGAGGGGATGCCGGTCGGCACGCGAGGCGGACGCCTGATTCACTTCCTGTTTCCCGTCGATGGGGAATACGAGTTCAAGATCGAGCTCACGGGCGCGACGACACCGCAGAACGAGGAACTCGAGGTGCTGATCGACGGCGTGCGCGTGAAGCAGCTCACGGTCACGCCGCAGACGCCCCGCTCCAACGACCGCGTCGCGGGCACGATGGCGTTCACGTTCCGCATGCCCGTCAAGGCCGGTCCGCGTGACGTGGGCGTCGGTTTCGTCCAGATCAATGGCGCCTATATCGAAAGCTCGCGCCGCTGGTTCCAGAAGCCGCGTGTGTATGACCTGACCGGGTCGATGCTGATTCAGATGACCTATCTCGGGTCCGTCACCATCAACGGTCCATTCGCGGTGGCGGGTCCCGGCGATACGCCGAGCCGGCGCCGCATGCTGGTGTGTCAGCCGACGGGCGCGGCGGACGAACTGCCGTGCGCGCGCAAGATTCTGTCGTCCCTGGCCCGTCGCGCGTATCGGGGTCCGGTGGCCGAGGCAGACATGGCCGAACTCCTGAACTTCTACAAGGCTGGCCGCGCGGACGCGACATTCGAACAGGGCATCGAGCTGGCGGTGCGCCGGCTGCTCGTGTCACCGAATTTCCTGTTCCGGATGGAAACCGACCCGGCCGGCGTCGCGCCGAGCACCAACTACAAGATCGGCAACTATGAGCTGGCATCGCGCCTCTCGTTCTTCCTCTGGAGCAGCATCCCTGACGATGAGTTGCTCGATGCGGCTGGTCGCGGCGTCCTGCGGCAGCCGGCCGTGCTTGAGAAGCAGGTCAAGCGGATGCTCGCGGATCCACGGTCTGAGGCCATGGTCAGCAACTTCCTCGACCAGTGGCTCTACGTGCGTAATGTGCCGAATGTCTCGCCGGCCGATGACCTCTTTCCCGACTTCGATGCCACGCTGCGTCAGGCCTTCCAGAAAGAGACGGAGCTGTTTTTCGGGAGCATCATGCGCGATGACCGCAGCGTGATGGACCTGTTGACGGCCGACTACACTTTCGTCAATGAGCGGCTCGCGAAGCACTACGGTATTCAGAACGTGACAGGGCGGAACTTCCGGCGCGTGACGCTGACTGACGGGCATCGTCGCGGCCTGCTGGGGCAGGGCAGCATCCTGACGGTCAGCTCGCGGCCGAATCGCACGTCTCCGGTGATCCGGGGTAAGTGGATTCTGCAGAACCTCCTCGGCACGCCACCACCCCCACCGCCGGCCAATGTGCCGCCGCTGCCTGAAAAGAAGGAAGGCGCGGCCCCGGCCACGATGAAGGAGCGCATGGCGCAGCACCGGGCGAATCCGGTGTGCTCCGCGTGCCACTCGATGATTGACCCGGCAGGCTTTGCCCTGGAGAACTTCGATGCCGTGGGCAAGTGGCGTGACCTCGACGAGGGCTACAAGCCGATTGACGCGTCCGGTGCACTGCCGGACGGTACAAAGTTCGACGGCGTCGACGGGCTCCGTCAGGCTCTGGTGGCTAACCCGGATCGGTTTGTCACCACGATGACCGAGAAGTTGCTCATCTATGCGCTCGGGCGCGGGCTTGAGCCGTACGACGGACCAGCTGTCCGTGCCATTGTTCGTGGTGCCAAAACCAATAACAATTCGTTCTCGTCGGTGATTTTGGGAATTGTCCGCAGCGCGCCGTTCCAGATGCGGCGCTCAGACGTCAGGAGCTAATCGTCATGATGATCACGAAGCTGTCCATTCCACGCCGCACAATGCTTCGCGGCGTTGGAGCCGCGCTGGCCTTGCCGTATCTCGATTCGATGGTGCCGGCCTTTGCTGCTCCAAAGGCGGCGATGCGCATGCAGTTCGTGTACGTGCCGAACAGCATGTCGCAGCCCTACTGGCGTCCGAAGGGGGATGGTCCCAACTTTGAGCTCTCGCCGATTCTGAGCCCGCTCGCCAACGTCAAGGATCAGGTCGTAGTCGTCGAGGGCCTCGGCAACGCGACGGTGGATGGCGGCGGCGGGCCACACACGCGGTCCAGCCAGGCCTGGCTGACGGGCACGCCCTGCAAGCGCACCGAAGGCGCCGACGTGGAACTGACGACCACGACGGACCAGTTGGCGGCGCGGGTGCTCGGCAAGGACACCCAGCTGATTTCACTGGAGATGGCCACGGAGCCGAACTTCACGGTCGGCAATTGCGACAACGGCTACAGCTGCGTGTATGCCAACACGTTCTCCTGGCGCACGCCGACCACGCCGCTCCCGATGGAGAACAACCCGCGGGCGGTGTTCGAGCGCCTGTTCGGTGATGGCGGGACGGCAAGCGCCCGGATGGCTGATCTCAAGAATGACCGCAGCATCCTGGATTCGGTCCGCAATGACATGGCGCGCCTCCAGAAGCGGATTGGGCCGAGCGACAAGCTGATGATGGACGCCTACCTCCAGTCGGTTCGTGAGGTGGAGCAGCGCATTCAGAAGGTCGAGAAGCAGAATGCGACCTCGCCCATCGAGGTCGGGGATAAGCCCTCGGGTATTCCGGATACGTTCGACGAGCACGTGCGGCTGATGTTCGACCTGCAGTTTCTCGCCTATCAGGCGGACATCACGCGGGTCATCGCGTATCAGCTCTCGCGTGAGCAGACGAGCCGGCCCTATCCGTTCATCGGCGTGCCCGAGGCGCACCACGACGTTTCGCACCACCAGAACAACCCGGAGAAGCTGGCGAAGCACGCCAAGATCAACACGTACCATATGTCGCTCTTCGCGCAGTATCTGGACCGCCTCAAGGCGACGCCGGATGGCGACGGCAACATCCTGGACCACTCGATCATGATGTATGGCACGGGTCTCGGTGACGGCGACCTCCACAGCGCGCTTGACCTGCCGGTGCTCCTCGTGGGCGGCGGCTGCGGCACGCTGAAGGGCAATCGCCACCTGAAGTACCCGGTGGAAACGCACATGACGAACATGCTGCTTTCGCTCCTGCGCAAGGTTGGGGCTCCCCAGGACAAGCTGGGCGACAGCACGGGCGAACTGGCGGGGATCTAACGATGAAGCGCAGTGCTCTTGCTCTCGTGGCCGTCGTCGCGCTTGCGACGACGGGGCTGGCGGCGACCCTCGACACCCCGCTGATCTCGGCAGTCCGAGTGGGTGATCTGAAGGCCGTCAAGGCTGTCCTGGCCAGGCGCGTCGACGTCAATGCGCCGGCGCCGGACGGGATGACCGCGCTGCACTGGGCGGCGCAGGGGGATCAGCCCGCCATCGTGGACGCGCTGATTGCGGCCGGGGCGAAGGCCAGGGCTGTGACGAACTACGGCATCGAACCGCTGAGCCTCGCGGCAGGTCTGGGCAATGCGCCGATCATCGATCGTCTGCTGAAGGCAGGCGCTGACGCGAATATCGCGATGGCCACCGGCGAGACGCCTCTGATGCAGGCGGCTCGCAATGGCAACGCCGACGCCGTCAAGGTGCTGCTGGCCCATGGGGCCAAGGTGGACACCAAGGAGAAGTCGCGCGGACAGACGGCTCTGATGTGGGCGGCCGTCGAGGGGAACGTGCCGGCGATCAAGATCCTGACGGAGGCCGGCGCGGAAGTGAACGCCCATTCCAATATCCGTGCGAAGAAGCCGCAGCCGAAGAGTGAGTACGCGGCTCGCACGGGTACGGCTTCTGGGAAGGTGTCGGAAGAGCCTGAACGCCTCGGTGGTGACGGCAAGCCGGTCGTGGCCTCGGCGGAGCCGGCCAAGCTGGGGGGCGACGGCAAGCCGAAGGTCTACGGTGATCCCTCAGACGACGAGGCGGATATCAACCGCGGTAACAATCCGCTGGTGCTGAAGAAGGTCTATCCGAAGGGCCGGGACATCTCGGTCCAGAGCTACGGCACCCGGACGATCACGGAAGGTCTGACGCCGCTGCTCTTTGCCGCGCGCGCCGGTCACTTCGACGCGGTGAAGGTCCTGCTTGAAGCCGGGGCGAAGATTGACGAGCCCGCGTCGGACGGCACGACGCCGCTCTATATCGCCATCGTCAACGGGCAGTTCGAAATGGCAGCGTATCTGCTCGACCGCGGTGCCAATCCCAATGCGAACGGCCGCGGGATTACACCGTTGCAGCAGCTGGTGGTGACCCGTCGACTTCATGACGGCCACCTGCCGCATCCTCCACAGGCGGGCCGCGTGACGAGCCTCGAGTTGGCCAAGCAGCTGGTGACGAAGGGCGCCGACATCAATGCCAGGATGACCGTGCCCGGCATGGGCGACGGCTACCGGAACCGGTTGAACCGGACGGGGGCGACGGCCTTCCTGCTGGCAGCCAAGGGCATCGATCCGGAGATGATGAAGCTCCTGGTATCGATGGGCGCGGATCCGAAGATCCCCAACGTCGAGAACACCAATGCCATCCTGGTGGCAGCGGGCGTTGATCAGTTCAACCCGGGCGAGGATGCCGGCACGGAGCAGGAATCCCTGGAGGCCGTGAAGTACTGTCTCTCTCTCGGTCTGGACGTGAACTCCATCGACGACAACGGAGAGACGGCGCTGCACGGCACGGCCTACAAGGGTTTCAATCTGGTTGCGCAGTATCTCGTGGAGCAGGGTGCCAAGCTCGACACGCGGAACATTCTCGGCTGGACGCCGCTGACGATCGCCAACGGTGTGATGTACTCCAACTTCTACAAGTCACAGCGGCACACAGCGGCATTGCTGGTGAAGCTGATGAAGGACCGTGGCATCGAGGCGAGCGACGCGCTAGACGTCACGGGCAACGGCTACGTGAAGGACGTGAAGGCGACCAAAGAGATCGCCGTTCCGGTCGTCCAGAAGAAGTAAGCACGGGCTGGGCGGCGCCAGGACACACCCGTGCCCTGGCGCCGAGCCATTCAGACCGTCCGTTCGTTCGCGTGCCTGGTTCCCAGGCGCGGCGCCAGTCAACATGGAGATGTGAGGCGCCTTTGACCCGACTGACCGTTTTCTCCGCCATCCTCCTCGCCGTCGCGGCAGCGCCGGTCCCTGCCATCGCTGGTCCCGCTGGTCCTCTGACGGCCTCTGCTCCAGCCGCTTCGCAGCAGGCGCTGGTCGACAAGTACTGCGTCACCTGCCACAACAAGCGCCAGAAGGCCGCGGGCCTGTTGCTCGATGAGGCGCCGCTCGGGCAGATGTCGGAGCATCCCGAGATATGGGAGAAGGTGGTCCGCAAGCTGCACGTGGGTGCGATGCCGCCGGCGGGCCTCCCGCGCCCCGATGAGCAGACCATGGGTGGGTTCGTCTCCTGGCTGGAGACCTCGCTGGATGAGCAGTCCCTGAAGACCCCGAATCCGGGCCGCCCCGCAGTGCATCGCCTCAATCGCGCGGAGTATGCGAACGCTGTGCGCGACCTGCTTGCCCTCGAGATCGACGCGCCGGCCCTGCTGCCAGCTGATACGAGCGGCTTCGGCTTCGACAATATCGCCGATGTGCTCTCGGTGTCGTCCGGTTTGCTTGAGCGCTACATGGCGGCTGCGAGAAAGATTAGTCGGCTCGCCCTTGGCGACCCCACTGTCAAACCCGGGCTGCAGGCATACAACCTGCCCTATATGGTGCTGCTCCAGGACTCGCGCATGAGTGAGGACCTGCCGTTCGGCTCCCGAGGGGGCACGACGGTGCGGCACATGTTTCCGGTCGATGGGGAGTACCGCGTCCACGTCACGATGCAGCGCAGCTATCTGGATACCGAGCCTCGTGGTTTGTCCACCGCGGAGCAGGTGGATATCCGGCTCGATGGGGAGCGGCTCGCGCTGATGCCCGTCGGAGGGCCGGATGCGGTGGGTCCAAATCCATACTCCTCGGCGCCGCGTCCACCTGCCGACGACGCCCTGGTCGTCCGCTTTGCCGCGAAGGCGGGCCCGCACACGATCAGCGTGTCCTTTCAGAACCGGACGTGGGCGCCTGAAGGGATCGGGCCGTCGCGGTTTCCAGCTGCGAGCTTCGGCACCCAGTCGGCGAAGGCGTCGGGCGTGAATACCGGTCGCGTCGAAATGGCAGTCGACACGGTGTTTGTGGATGGGCCCTTCAAGGCGAGCCGGCCCATGACAACCGAGAGCCGGAAGCGTATCTTCGTGTGCGACCCGTCCGCTCCAACGCCGATGAAGACCTCGGCGGCAGGCGCACACGTGGTGCCCGTGTCCTCCGCGGCGCGGCAGGCGGCCGGCACAAAGGCGGGTCCAGTCAGCGCGGCCGCACGTGAGGACGCCTGCGCCAAAACCATCGTCTCGAAGCTCGCTCGGCGGGCGTATCGCCGCGCGGCGACGGATGAGGATGTGACCACGCTCTTGGAGTTCTATCGAGCGGGACGCACCGAGGATGGTTTTGACGGCGGCATTCAGCGCGCCCTGGAGCGCGTGCTCGTCTCTCCGTATTTTCTCTACCGGATTGAGGAGGATCCCGCCAGCGTCAAGCCGGCTGCGGCCTATCGGCTGAGCGACGTGGAACTGGCGTCGCGCCTGTCGTTCTTCCTCTGGAGCAGCATCCCCGACGACCGCCTGCTCGACCTGGCGATCGCGGGCCGCCTCAAGGAGCCGATGGTTCTCGAGCAGCAAGTCCGGCGCATGTTGGCCGATCCGAAGTCGGCGAGCTTCATTCAGAACTTCTTCAGCCAGTGGCTCTACACGCGGAACATGCGCCTGCATCGGCCGGACCAGAAGGCGTTCATGGACTTCGACGAAAACCTCCGCCAGGCCTTCATCAAGGAGACGGAGCTGTTTGTCGACAGTCAGGTCCGCGAGGACCACGGTGCCATGGAATTGCTGACGGGGAACTACACGTTCGTCAACGAGCGGCTCGCCCGGCACTACGGCATCCCGAATGTGTACGGTCCCCGCTTCCGTCGTGTGACGTTTGCCGATGGCCGCCGTGGCGGCATCCTTGGGCAGGGGAGTCTGTTGACGGTGACTTCGATGTCCACGAGGACGTCTCCGGTCAAGCGCGGCGCCTGGTTGTTGGAGCACCTTCTCGGCACGCCCCCGCCGCCGCCCCCACCCAACGTGCCGGCACTGCCCGAGAGCGCGGATGGCAAGAAGGTCGCGACGTCAGTCCGTGAGCGCATGGAACAGCACCGAAAGAATCCGGTGTGCGCCAGCTGCCACTCGAAGATGGACCCGCTGGGATTTGCGCTGGAGAACTTCGACGGCGTCGGCCAGTGGCGCGATCTGGACGGCGCCAGCGCGGTGGATGCCTCTGGCACGTTGCCCGATGGCACCAAGTTCAGCGGCCCGGCTGAGTTCAGGCAGGCACTGCTCAAGCGCCCGGAGGCACTGGTCGGCACGGTGACCTCCAAGCTGCTAACCTACGCGATGGGGCGCGGCGTGGAGCCGTCGGACATGGCGGCGGTTCGGAAGATCATGCGGGATGCGGCCCCTTCCGACTATCGCTGGTCGAATCTGATCCTCGGTGTCGTCCGGAGCATGCCGTTCCAGATGAGGAGAGCGTCCGCATCATGATCGTCACCAAGCTGAATCTGCCGCGCCGCACTGTCCTGCGAGGGCTCGGGGCGTCACTCGCCCTCCCGTTGCTGGACGCGATGGTGCCGGCCCTCACGCCGGTGCGCCTCAGCGCGGCGGCACCGGTGAAGCGCCTGGCCTCCATCTACGTCCCGATGGGTGCGTACATGAAGAAGTGGACGCCACCCACGGAAGGCCCTCTCGAGCTGTCGGAGATCCTTCAGCCGCTGGAGAAGTTCAAGGATCGCGCGGTCGTGCTGAGCGGCCTGGACATGCAGAACGCCGATGCTCGCGATGGCGGCGGGGTGCACTCGCGCATTCAGCCGTGCTGGTTGACGGGGCAGCATGCGAAGCGCACCGAGGGACCCGACATGCAGGTCGGCATCTCCATGGACCAGGTGGCCGCCAAGGCCATCGGCAACGAGACGCAGCTCGCGTCGCTGGAGCTCGCGCTGGAGTCGTCGGACCTCCTGGGCGCGTGTGACCTGGGCTACACGTGCGCCTACACCGCGACCATGTGCTGGCGCGGGCCGTCGACGCCGCTGACCATGGAGTACAACCCGCGCGCGGTGTTCGAGCGGCTGTTCGGCACCAGCGACAGCACCGACGCCAGGACGCGCCTGGCCGACATGCGGCGGGGGAAGAGCCTGCTGGATTCAGTGTCCTCGGACATGGTCAAGCTGAAGAAGCGCGTCGGTCCTGGCGACCAGGCCAAGCTGGACGAGTACGTGGACGCCGTACGCGACGTGGAGCGGCGCGTCGAGCGGGCGGAGCAGCAGTCGGGCCGTGAATTGCCGTCCGTCGAGCAGCCTGCGGGCATTCCGACGGAGTTCAAGGACTACACGAAGCTGATGTTCGATCTGAACGTGCTGGCACTGCAGGCGGACCTGACACGCATCTCCACCTTCATGGTCGGCCGCGAACTCAGTGTGCGCACGTTCCCGGAAATTGGTGTTCCCGAGCAGCACCACGGCCTGTCGCACCATCAGGACCAGATTGAGAAGCTCGAGAAGCAGGCCAAGCTCAACGTGTACCACCTGCAGCTCTTCACCCACTTTCTCGAGCGCCTGGCGTCGACGCCGGATGGTGAGGGGTCGCTGCTGGATCACACGCTCATGTTGTATGGCTCCGGCATGAGCAACTCGAACCTGCATCTGCCGTACGACGTGCCGACGATTGTCTTTGGCGGGTCGACATTCGGGATCAAGGGCGGCCGTCACGTGCGTCACCCGAAGGGCACGCCGCTGACAAACCTGCAGCTGTCGCTGCTCGACAAGATGGGTGTGCCGGCCGATCGGTTCGGCGACAGCACGGGGCGTCTCGAAATCTGAGGCGGACCCGACGGGCCCGCCTCAGTCTGGACTGCGCGAGCCGGGCTACGGCTTGGGTGGGCCGTTCAGTTCGATCGTCAGACCCAGCTTCGGCCGCATGTTGACGTAGGCGTATTGCACGGGGGTCGCGCCGGCGCTGCCCCCGAACTCAATCACGCCGCCGCGCGTCTTCAACGCGGCCATGTGGGCGTCAATGCCCTTGGCCGCAAACGCCATGTGGTGCAGGCCGCCCACGCCTCCCGTGGAGTCCAGGAAGTCCCTCCAGGGGCTCTTGCCCCCGATCGGTTCCAGCAGCTCCACGCTCACGTTGTCCCCCACCTTGTACGTCACCGTCTTCGGATGGGCTTTGGGGTCGCCTTTGAAGTCGGCGGGGTAGACCATCGCCGTGAACTCGGACGGTGCCTTGTACTCCAGCCCGAAGAGCTCGGCGAAATCGTGCGACGCCTTCTCGACGTTGGGCACGATCATCCCGACGTGGGTGAACGTGCCGGCGAGCGGCGGCGCGGTCTGGGCGCGCAGCGAGCGCGACCCGGCCGCGTAGCCGGCGAGAAGGCCGACCGTGAGGATGACGAGTGGAGACGTCAGGCGTCGCATGGCGCGCACCTGTCTAGGCCTTGCCGCCCTTGAGAATCTTGCTTCCCGCGGGTCCTGTGGGCAGCCAACCGTCGTCGTCCTTCGGCACGATCTGGAAGTAGATGCCGTTGGGGTCGTAGAGATAGACGGACCGCGTATTGGCGCCGTGGACGGTCGGCCCTGTCGGCTTGGCCTTGGATTCCGGGTACATCTTGTTGATGGCATTGGCGACCTTCGTCGCGTCGCCGCCCTTCTGGTCGAAGTCGACGCCGAACGCCATGTGGTTGATGTAGGCCTTCCCCTCGGTGTACTTCGTCAGGCTGATCCAGGCCTTGCCGGGGAGCAGCAGCGTGGCATTGTCTGGCGACGTGTCGCGGACAACGGCGCCGAGCACCTCGCCATAGAACTTGATGGCCTTATCAAGGTCCGGGACGTAGAGATGCACGTGGTTGATCGACAGGCCGGGCGTGACGGCCTTCGGAGTCTGGGCGGCGGCGCCGGCCGGCACGGCCAGCAGGAGCAGGGCGCTCATCAGCTGGCGCCGGTTCAGAGCGCCCCGTTCGTACTGATTCATCAAGCCTTCAAGTGAGTCGAGCATGTGTGTCTCCTGTGGTGACGTGCTGTTGGTGGTGAGTGTGGAGCCTGGGCCTGTTAGTGCCCGGGCTTCGTGAAGGTGAACTTCTTCATGTGGCGGCGGAAGACCTCGCCCGCATAGACCGTGTGATTCCGATCCACGCTGACGCCTTCCGCCCAGATGTCCGGAATGATGCCGTAGACCGCGCCGTCCCTGGCGTTGCCGACCGTGACAATCTTCTTGCCCTGATCGGTCACATACATCGTGTCGTCCGGCGTAATCGCGACACCGCTCGGATTGCCGAACTGCTTGTATTCCGTGATGTAGCGGCCGTCCTGGTCGAAGATGGCGACACGTCCGCCGTTGCCGCCTCGGTCTCCGACGAACAGACGTCCCTGAGAGTCGAGCGCGAGGCCGTGCGGTTGAATGAACTGCCCCGGACCATTGCCCTTGGTGCCCCACGACTTGAGGAACTTACCGGTCTTGTCGAACTTGGCGATGCGCGTCCCGACGTGGCCATCGGCCACGAAGATGTCGCCGTTCTTCGCCACGATCACGTCGGCCGGGGCGTTGAAGAGTGTGGGTGATTCGCCGGCCATGCCCTTCGTGCCGAGCGTCAGCAGGAGCTTGCCCTCGGGGCTGAACTTGAAGACCTGGTGTCCGTAGCCAGCCGCCACGGCCGGCTTCAACTGCTTGGCCAGATTCGGATCGGTGTTGGACACCGTCGCGTCGGTGACCCAGAGGTTGTTGTCCTTGTCGACATACATCCCGTGAGGCCAGACAAACATGCCGCTTCCGAATTCCTTCAGGATTTTCCCGGTGGTGGGGTCGATCTGCAGGATCGGCGGGTCCGAGCGGCGGAAAGCGTAGAGGCGATCGCCCTTCGTGTTGACCGCGACGCGTCCCATTTCCCAGAAGATGTCCTTGTTCCAGACGACGTAATCACGGATCGGCGCGGGATCGTGGGGCACCGGACCCCATGGGAGGACCTGTGTGTAGCCCGGAGCTGGAGGCGGGAGTGGTGCGGCCGCCGACTGTGCGGCGGGGGCGGACTGCGCCGCGATGTGGACCATGGCGGCGAGCACGACTGAGCCGGCCGTAATGGCGGCCGCGGATACGGTGCGAATTGTCAGTCGCATTGGGAAAGTTCTCCGGAAAATAGGTGCCAATCCTACTCCTGAACGGGCCGGTCGGCTCGCCGGGGATGGTGGGTGCGATTGAGGGTCTCCGGACTCGACCGTGCAACACCGCTCGGTCGTGGGATAATCACCTGAGTCGGGGCGTAGCGCAGTCTGGTAGCGCATCTGCTTTGGGAGCAGAGGGTCGCTGGTTCGAATCCAGTCGCCCCGACCATTCTTTCCTTCTTCCGTCACTGAACTGGTCGAACACGGGATACCTCGCCTGTCTCGGTCTGCCCTGCTCGTCTCGTGTCCCCATCGGGCATCTCTAACGCGGCAACGCGAGCGCGACCAGCTCGCAGTCCTCGCCCCCGCCCGCCGCGAACACGATCATCTGCCGTCCATTGTGGGTGAACGTCATCGGTGCCGCGGCACCCATCGGGTGCTCAATCGTGTGCACGAGCTGGCCGCTGGCCTTGTCGAAGACATAGATCGCCTTCTGCGTCATGTTCTTGTCCCCGTGGGCGGCCCACTTCGGCGGGTTGGGCTGCCCGTTGTACTGCAGGTGCGTGACGCTGACGAAGACGAGCGCTTTCGTCACGAGTACGCTCCCGCCGTGGATCTGATCCCCGAGCGGTCCGAGCTTCAAGTTCTTAAGCAAGGGATGGCTCTGTGGGCCATTCCCGAGCGGCGCCATCCACGTGAGGTCGCCCTTGTTCAGGTCGAGCGCTGTCACGCGTGAGTAAGGCGGCTTGAAGATGGGCAGACCATCGATGGCCGCATCTTCGACCGCTGGGCCCGTGCCCCCCATGCGATAGAGCAGGTTCGTGCGCTTCGGGTCCTGCACCGCCACGCGCTCGACCGACGGATACATCCTGGAGGGCACATAGAGGGTGCTCGTCTCCGGGTCAAAGCCGGCCCCGCCCCAGTTGGCTCCACCGAACATGCCGGGCAGCACGATCGTGCCCTTGAGTGACGGCGGCGTGAAGACCGGACCGTGCTCGAAGAGGTTCAGCTTCTCAAGGGCCTTCGCCTTCAACTCCGGCGTGAAGTCGATCAGGTTGTCCGGCATCGTCCCCTGAAGGTCGAAGGCTGGTGGCCTGCTGGGGATGGGCTGTGTGGCCGCGGTGTGCTCTCGCGGCACGGTCGATTGGGGGACAGGCCGCTCTTCGATGGGCCACACCGGTGTGCCCGTCCGGCGATCGAGGACGTAGGTGAAGGCCTGCTTGCTGACCTGGATGACCGCGGGCACCTTGCGCCCGTTGACGGTGAGGTCGCCGAGGATGGGATCGGCCGGGAAGTCGTAGTCCCAGAGGCCGTGATGCACCGCCTGGAAGTGCCACACGTAGGCGCCGGTCTTCGCATTGAGGCAGACGATGCTTTCGGCGAACAAGTTGTCGCCGGGCCTGTGTCCGCCGTAGTAGTCGTTGGTGGGCGTCGAGGTCGCGAGGTAGACGTACCCCAGTTCCGCGTCGTAGGCCATGCCGCCCCAGACGTTCGCGTTGCCCGAGTAGTCCGCGGACCCTTCGAGCCACGACTCGTAGCCACGCTCGCCCTTCTTGGGCACGGTGTGGAACGTCCAGACGAGTGTGCCAGTGCGGGCGTCGAAGGCGTTCACATAGCCGGGAGGATTCGAGTCCATGTTGGCCGCGCCATCCTGGACGGTATTACCCACGACGATCACGTCACCGGCAACGAGGGGCCGGCGGCCGGAGAGATTGGTGGCCCGGGTGGCCTTTGGAATGCCCTGCATGGCGTCCGCCTTCCCCGCGGCACCGAAGGCGGGATCGGGTTTGCCTGTGGTCGTGTCGATCGAGAGCAGGTACGCGTCGGGCGTCGACACGATCAGGCGATCCGCTTTGCCGTCAGACCAGAACGCCATCCCACGGTTGACGAAGCCAACGTTGGTCGCGCGGCCGGTCTTGTAGCTTTCGGGGTCGTACACCCACTTCGTGGCACCCGTCCCAGGGTCGAGCGCTGCGACGAGGCCGAGAGGCGTGAGCGTGTAGAGCGTGCCCTTGACGTAGAGCGGCGTGTCCTCATTGCGGGAGGCCCGCCACACCGGGTCGGACGCCTGAATCGCCTTGTCTGCCGTGGACCACTTCCAGGCGATCGCCAGTTTCGAGACGTTCTCCCTGGAGATCTGCGCCAGAGGCGAGTATTTCGTCCCCCTGGCATCGCCAGCGTAGGCGCGCCACTCGCCCTCTGGGCTGGTGGCGCCGCGCTGTGCGGCTGGCGCGGCTGAGATGGCGGCAGTGGTCAGGAGCAGCAGGGCGGCGCGACGCCAGGAAGACATGCACATGGCGGGGAACGTTAGCTGATCCCGGCAGCCCCTGATATTCCGGACATCCGGTAATCAGGTATTGGCGTCCCGTCGTGCGCTAGGCATGATTGCCGGATGTTTCGACCGACCCATGCTCTCGTCGCTTTCGCACTGACAGCCCTCGGAGCATTTGCCCTGACGGTGGATCTGCCGGCGCAACCCGCCGCCTGGAACCCGGTCTTTTCTGCACCGCAGGCCGCGCGAGGCGCCACCGTGTACGCCGCGAACTGCCAGATGTGCCATCTGCAGGATCTGATGGGCGGCGACATCGCCCCGCCCGTGGCCGGCGCGGCCTTCCTCGCGAAGTGGAAAGCCCGCGACGTGGGGCAGCTCCTCCGGTACATCCAGGTCCAGATGCCGCTGCACAGCCCGGGCGGTCTTCGCCCGCAGCAGAACGCGGACGTGCTGGCCTACTTGCTGGAGAAGAGTGGCGTGGCTGCCGGCGCGATGGAGCTGACGGCTCTGGCGGACCTGGCGAAGCCGGTCCTGCAGGCGGCCGACGCGGGGACCATTCCTCGCGACGACTACTCGGGCGGCCGTTACTACACGGAGGAGCAGGCCGAGCGGGGCCGGCTCGCCTTCAACCGCAACTGCGGCTTCTGCCACACGGCGCGAGGGTTCGGCGACAGGTTTCTCCAGAAGGAGTCCGGCGGCGTGCGGGTGTGGCCGAGTGTCTACTACTTCTTCAAGAAGCTCGAGGCGATGCCGGCCTACGACACGACGGCCATCTCGCAGCAGATCCGTGCGGATATCGGCGCCTACATCCTGAAGCAGAACAAGTATCCGGCGGGCCGGCGGGCGCTCACGCCCGACTATGCCGTGATGAAGACCCTGGCGCTCGACGAGCCGGGCTTCGAGCGGATCTTCAATGGCAAGGACTTTTCGGGCTTGAAGTTCGCGCTTCGCCCGAACTGCGGCGCGCCGCCTGACGGCTGTGTGCAGACCGACCCGTCCGGTGTGTTCTCTGTCGCGGACGACGAACTGCGCTGCGACTGCAAGATTCACGGCTTTGCGTACACGGCGAAGAAGTATCTCTATTACGACCTGCGGTTCGACTACCGGTGGGACAGGCCGGAGGATTGGGAAGGCCCGCCGTGGCTCTTTCAGGCCAGCAACGGGACGCTCATCTTCGTGCAGTCCGCAGACCTGTGGCCGAAGATGATCGAGGTGGAGGGCCACGAACGGGACCTGCTCGAGGCCATCGGCGTCAACGCCAAGATCGAGAGAACGTACGACCATGCTGCGGTCCGCGCGGCGCAGCGGCCCATCGGAGAGTGGAATTCGATCCGCATCGTCTCCTCGCGCGACGGCACCGTGAAGTCGTATGTCAACGGCGTGCTGGGTTCGACGGTCACGCGGCACGAGTTCGCTGCCCTTGGCGGCGGGTACATCGCGTTTCAATCACAGGGTGGGAAGATCCGGTGGCGCAACATGCGGATCAAGGTGGACGACGGCGCCGCGGGGAAGTGATGGCTGCCGCATTCGGGGAGCAGTGCTCTGAGCGCCTTGCGCATAGGGTTGGCGGCGCTGTCGCGTC
The DNA here is from genome assembly GCA_947482665.1 of Acidobacteriota bacterium. GTDB lineage: Bacteria > Acidobacteriota > Vicinamibacteria > Vicinamibacterales > UBA2999 > CANKJK01. The sequence goes on along the minus strand of CANKJK010000009.1, from coordinate 72,408 downwards.
GTCAGACGCGGGATGTCCCGCGCAGGAGGTCGTGATGGTGAATGAGGGTAGGCGCATGCGCCAACGTCGCGTGGGAATGCTGATCGCTGCCAGTCTGGTGGTGGCCGCTCTGCCCGTGTCGGCGCGGGCCGCTGAGCGCAGCTTTGGCTGGCATGCGGAGGTGGTCACGGTGGACGGTGCGTCCGCAACCCTCCGCGTACCAGTGACGGAGGCCACCGCGAAGCGTCTGATGGCACGACAGACACCGGGGCCCGTCACCCTCGTCTGGTCAGCCGCTGGCGACGCCGTCGTGTACGCGCCGGCGAAGGCGGAGATGGCCGACGTCTCCTACGGGTTTCTCACGGAGGCGTCTGTGACATCGGTCGATGCGGCCTCGAAACTCGCGCTTGTCACGGTCGCCGTGCCACAGGACGCCGCCTCGGCGCTCAACGCGCTGGTGGGACAGTGGGTGCGGGTGACGGCGCCGGTGGCGCGACGGGCGGATGTGGTGAGTCCTGTGACGGTCGCGGCGGCACCGCGTCCCGCCGCGCCGATGGCACGGCAGAACACGGCAGTGGGTGGCATCGGGGGCGCGTGGACAATGGTGGCCATCCGGCGAAGCGGCGTCGGCGTAGGTGCCGACTGCGTGTTCCGCGAAGAGGCGGGGCGTCTCACGGGGACCTGCACCTCCAACCGTTTCGGCAGCACGCCGATCAACGGCGAATTGAAGGGGAATGTGGTGTCCTTTCGATACGAGCAGGCGATCCAGGGAGACTCCTACGTCTGGAAGGGGGAGCTGGACGCTGCCGGCACCGCGATGAAGGGCACCGTCCAGGTCTCGGACGAAACGGTCGCCTTTACCGCCTCCAAGTAGGCGGTCCTGTCTTCGCGGAGAGCCTGGTTTTCTTTAGGTTTTCCGGTATTGCGGCCCCTGTGGGCGGCCTGTAAGCTCCCCACGCATGGCTCGAATACTGTCCTGCCGTTCTATCTGTACGTGTCTGCTCTTCGGGACCATAGCCGCGTCACACGCGTTCGCGGCACCCCCGGCCGGCGCGCCGCTGGCCGACGCGGTTCGCCAGCAGAACCGGGCGCTGGTGCGAGTCCTGCTCAAGAGCCGCGCAGGTGACGTCGATGCCCGCCAGCCCGACGGCGCGACGGCCCTCCTGTGGGCGGCGCAGTGGGACGACGTCGAGACGGCGGATCTCCTGCTGGCGGCCGGCGCGAAAGTTGGCCTCGTCAACGACTTCGGCGTCTCGGCGATGCATATGGCCGCGGCCAATGGCAGCGAGGCCATGGTCTCGCGTCTGCTGAAGGCCGGCGCCGATCCCAACACCACCTTGCCGACGGGGGAGTCGGCGCTGATGAGCGCCGCGCTGACCGGGCGTCCCGGCGTGGTCAAGGCGCTGCTCGCCGCCGGCGCCAACGTCAACGCCCATGAGGCCACGAAGGGGCAGACGCCACTCATGTGGGCGATTGCCGAGGGACATCGCGAGATCGCACGTCTGCTCGTGGAGCATGGCGCCGATGTGAACGCCCGCTCAACGGCCGGCTACACGCCCCTGGCCTTCGCCGCTCGCCTGGACGACCGGGAGACGATCAGCCTGCTCCTCGAAAGAAAGGCGGACCTGAACGCCGAGGCCGTCGACGGCACGACCGTCCTGCATGTCGCGGCGCTCAGAGGCCACGTCGATCTAGTCCGGACGCTGCTTGAGCGTGGCGCCGATCCGAATGCCGCCAAAGCCGGCTACACGGTGCTCCACTGGGTCGTCGGGAACTGGGACAATGCGACCAGCATCAGCTTCGGCCGTGACGGCAATGAGTTGCAGCGCATGGGCGGAATTCCCCGCGACCGGAAGCGCGAGTTGATGCGCCTGCTGCTCGAGCACGGCGCCGACGTGAACGCCGCGGTCACCAAGGCGCCGCCGCTCGGGCGGACAGGGGCGACCGGCACAGCCGGCACGATTATCGGGGGTGGTGCACTGACGGGGGCGACGCCGTTCTTCGTCGCGTCGCTGGCGGCTGATGCCGACACCATGAAGTTTCTGCTGGCCAATGGCGCAGATCCGCTGCGTGCTGCGAAGGACGGCACAACGCCCGTGATGGCGGCCGCCGGTGTCACCGGGTTCTACGACCTGGAAAGCAATATTCCGGAAAGTGCCCATCTCGCCGCCGTGAAGCTGGCCGTTGAGGTGGGCGGAGACGTCAACGCCATCAACGCGCTTGGCAATGCGCCGTTGCATGTGGCGACACACGGGGGCTTCGACACGGTCGTGCGGTACCTGCTCACGCAGGGGTCCTCGATCAATGTGAAGAACAAGGCCGGCGAGACACCGCTTCGCATCGCGGACGGCGTCATCGTCATCATGATGCTCTACAGCCACCCGTCGACCGCCGTCATCCTCCGCGAGGCCGGCGGCTCCTACTAGATAGTCACGACACTGCCTGCCATGTTCACGATGACCCCACTCAAGACGCTTTTCTGTATGGCGGCCGTGCTCGCCGTGGCCTCAGCCCCGACACAAGCCCGAAGCGGGCAGGCCAGGTCCGCGACGCCGGCCACCCCGGTGACGCTCGCGATGGCTCCGGAGGCGGTCAAGGCCACGGTGGACCGGTACTGCGTCGGCTGTCATAACACCCGCACGAAGGCTGGCGACCTCGTCTTGCAGGATATCCAGACTGACCGCCTGTCGCCGCGCGCGGCAGCCTGGGAAAAGGTGGTTCGCAAACTGCGGATCGGCTCAATGCCGCCGCCCGGCAATCCCAGGCCCGATGACGCGACGCGCAGTGCGCTCGTGGCGACGCTCGAGAACGGCCTTGATCAGGAAGCTGCCGCTGCGCCGGATCCCGGCCTGCATGTGGTCCATCGTCTGAACCGGACGGAATACACGAATGCCATCCGGGACCTGTTGGCCGTCTCCATCGAGCAGCTCGACCTGCTGCCGGCGGACGACTCCGGCTACGGGTTCGACAACGTGGCCGACGTGCTCACGATGTCGCCGGGCCTGCTCGAACGATACGTGCTGGCCGCCCGTAAAATCGCGCGCGTCGCCGTCGGTGACCCCACGCTGCGGCCCACAGTCGAGTCCTATCGCCTGCCGTATCTCACGCTGCTGCAGGACGAGCGCATGAGCAACGACCTGCCCGCCGGGACGCGTGGGGGCCTGCTGGTGCGGCATCAGTTTCCGCTGGATGGTGACTACAAGATTCGGCTCCGCCTTCAGCGGCACGCGCAGGCGCTCGGCAATCGCGTGCGCGGCTTGGCCGAGAAGAGCCAGATTGACGTGCGCATCGATGGCGAGCGCGTGAAGACCTTCGCGGTCGGCGGCGCGAAGCCCGCCGGTGCCTATGCGGAACCCGGGGCGGGCGAACCGGACGCCGGGTTGGAGTTCACGCTGCCGGTCAAGGCCGGCCTCCATGCCGTTGGTGTGGCGTTCCTCGACTGGACAGACGTTGTCGAGGGCGTGGGACCCTTGCGGATTCCTCCATCGAGCGACGGCTTCGCCAGTGTGACCGACACTAGCGCCGGCGGTGGGAAGGTGAAGTCAGCGATCGACACCATGGACATCGCGGGCCCGTTCAATGGCCATCCATCGGACGACAGTCCGAGCCGGCGGCGGATCTTCGTGTGCAAGCCGGTTTCCGGAGGGGAGGATGTCTGTGCCCGTCGGATCTTCACCGGGCTTGCCAGACGAGCCTACCGGCGGTCCGTGACGCAGGCTGACGTGAAGCCGCTCATGGAGGCCTTCGCCAGCGGCCGAGCGGCGCGCGGCACCTTTGATGCGGGCGTCCAGTGGGGCCTGGAGCGGTTGCTGAGCGATCCTGACTTCCTGGTCCGCGTCGAGAAGCAGCCGGCCGGCGTGAAGGCGGGCACACCCTATCGCGTGGACGACGTGGCGCTTGCGAGCCGGCTGTCCTTCTTCCTGTGGAGCACGATTCCCGATGAGGAGTTACTGACGCTGGCGACGCAGGGCCGGCTGCGTGACCGTGCGGTGCTGGAAGGCCAGGTAGCCCGGATGTTGCGCGACCCGCGCGCGAGTGCGCTCGTCACCAACTTCTTCGGCCAGTGGCTGACGCTGCGGACCCTGGCGGGGCAACGTCCAGACACGAAGGCATTGCCGGAGTTCGATGAGAATCTGCGGCGGTCGTTTCAGGAGGAGACGGAACTCTTCCTGAAGGCGCAGTTCGCCGAGGATCGGCCCGTCATGGAGTTGTTGACGGCGAACTACACGTTCGTGAATGAACGCCTAGCCCGTCACTATGGCATCCCGTATGTGCGGGGGAGTCACTTCCGCCGGGTGGCATATCCGGATGACCGGCGCGCGGGCATCCTGGGCCACGGCAGCATCCTGACGGTGACGTCCTACGCGCATCGGACCTCGCCCGTTTTGCGCGGGGCGTGGATTCTCCGGAACATCCTGGGTGTCCCGCCGCCACCGCCGCCAGCCAATGTGCCGCCGTTTCCGGAGACCAAGGGAGGCGAGGCACCGCGCACAGTGCGCGAGCGCATGGAGCAGCACCGGAGAAACCCCGTGTGCGCGGCGTGTCACGGGCAGATGGATCCGCTGGGCTTCGCCTTCGAGAACTTCGACGCCATCGGGCAGTGGCGGACGATTGACGGCACCAGCCCGATCGACCCCTCGGGATCGTTCCCGGGTGGTGGTGTGAAGTTCAGCGGCCCGGTCGACTTTCGGGCAGGCCTGGTCGGCTTCCGTGAACTGTTCCTCTCCACCATGACGCAGAAGTTTCTGACCTACGCGCTCGGCCGCGGCGTGGAGTATCAGGATCAGCCGGCCGTGCGGCAGATCATGCGCGATGCCGAAAAAGGCGGGCTGCGCTGGTCGTCGCTGGTCATGGCCGTCGTCCGCAGTATGCCGTTCCAGATGAGGAGAGCCGAAGGATGACCGTCACAGGGAAAATGCTGTCGCGCCGCACCGTCGTGCGGGGGCTGGGTACCGCGATTGCGCTGCCGATGCTGGACGCCATGGTGCCGGCGTTCGTGCCGACGCGTCTCACGGCCGCGTCCGCGCCCAGGAGAGTCGGCATCGTCTATGTCCCGATGGGCATGAACATGGCGAAGTACACGCCTGCGAGCGAGGGCGCACTCGTGCTGTCGCCGGTGCTCTCACCGCTCGAGGCGTACCGCGACCGCATGCTGGTGATCGGGGGCCTCGACAGCAAGGAAGCCGATGCGCGGGATGGAGGCGTGCACCCTCGTTGCCAGACCACTTGGGCAACTGGTGTCAAGGCGAAGGCCACCGAAGGCGCCGACCTCCGCGCGGGCACGTCGTGGGATCAGTACATCGCACGCGAACTCGGGCAGCAGACGCAGCTGGGCAGTCTTGAACTGGGAATCGAACCGCCCGCCATGGGCGGGTCCTGCGGTGTGGGTTACAGCTGCGCCTACAGCAGCACGATCGCCTGGCGGAATGCCACGACGCCCCTGCCGATGGAAAACAACCCGCGTGCGGTCTTCGAGCGGCTGTTCGGTGCGAGCGATACAACGGACTCCAAGGCGCGGCTGGATCTGATCCTGCGCGACAAGAGCATCCTCGATGGCGTCAACGGCAAGTTGTCGGCCCTGCGCAAGACGGTCGGGCCTGGCGATGGCCTGAAGCTCGATCAGTACCTCGATGCCGTGCGCGACGTCGAGCGCAGGGTGCAGAAGGCCGAAGAGCAGGTGGAGAAACAGTTGCCGGTGGTCGATCGGCCGGCAGGCGTGCCGGGCACGTTCGAGGAACACGCGAAGTTGATGTTCGATCTGCTGGCCCTGGCCTTCCAGACCGACATGACCCGCGTGGCGAGCTACCTGATGGCGCAGGAGCAGAGCGTTCGCACCTACCCGGAGATCGGCGTGCCCGATCCCCATCACCCGCTCTCGCATCACCAGGACGATCCGGCGAAGCTGGAGAAGCAGGCGAAGCTCAATATCTTTATGCTGCAGCAGTTCGTGTTCTTCCTCGACAAGATTGCCAGGATCAACGATGGCGATGGGAGCCTGCTCGATCACACGCTCCTGCTCTATGGATCGGGCATGAGCAACTCCAACGAGCACCTGATGTTCAACGTGCCCACGGTCGTGCTGGGCGGCAAGGAGTTCCGGATCGGCGGTGGCCGCCACATACGCGTGAAGAAGGGGACGCCGTTGGCGAATCTCCAGCTCGCGATGATGGAGCGGCTGGGCGTGCGCCTGGAGCAGTTCGGTGATAGCGATGGCACCCTTGGCCCGCTGGCGCTGTAGCCTCGGGCCGGCCTCCAGCGCTGGCGCGGGCGCCCACCGGCGGAGGCGTGCCACGGAATTGGCGCTGGGCGTCCTCCTTCTGGCGTCTGCGTGGGCGGTGCCGGCCGGGGCCGCGGGTTCGGCTGACGTTCGGGTGGTCCAAGCGGCACGCCAGCGCGATGTGAGCGGCGTAGTCGCCCTCATTAAACAGCATGCTGACGTCAATGCGGCCACGGCCGACGGCGCCAGCGCGTTGCATTGGGCGGCGCACTGGAACGAGCCGGCGATCGTGGATGCGCTTATTGCCGCCGGAGCCCGGATCGACGCGGCGAACGAATATGGCGCGACGCCGCTCTGGCTGGCCAGTGTCAACGGCAGCGCCGGTGTGATCGCCAGCCTTCTGAAGGCCGGCGCCAATCCGGGTACCCCCATTGTGTCCGGTGAAACGCCGCTGATGAGCGCAGCCCGTTCGGGCAGTGTCGACTCGGTGAAGCGACTGCTTGGCGCGGGTGCCGCCGTCAACGCGGCGGAGTCGGCGCGCGGCCAGACGGCCCTGATGTGGGCCACGGCGGAACGGCACATGGCGGTGGTGCAGGCACTGCTCGATGCCGGAGCCAAGGTCGACATGGGGTCCACCTCGGGCTTCACCGCCCTGATGTTCGCGGCTCGTGTCGGTGACCTGGAGATAGCCCGTCTCCTGCTGGAGAGCGGCGCGGCCATCAACGCCCAGTCGGCCGACGGTTCCACGCCCCTGCTCGTGGCGACCGTGCGCGGCCACGTGGCGCTTGCCCGGTTCCTCCTCGATCGGAAGGCCGACCCCAACGCGTCCGGTGCGGGCTACACCCCGCTCCACTGGGCAGTCGGCACGTGGGAGACGAGCACGACCTTCGACTATCGCCTCACCGAAGGGGAGTGGGCCGCCCTCATTGGTATTCCCTCCCGGGCGGCGAAGCTGGAGATGATCGCGGCACTCATCGCCGCGGGTGCCGACGTGAATGCCCTGACGACGAAGACGCCCCCGCGCTACGGGTTCACGCTCTTCGGGCAGCAGCAGGCCCGGATCGTGGGCGCGAGCCCCTTCTTTCTCGCGGCCATCGTCGCTGACGTCGAGGTCATGAAACTGCTCGTGGCGGCAGGTGCCAAACCCCTTGTGGCCGATGCCGACGGCACCACGCCACTGATGGTCGCGGCGGGCCGGTGCCGTGTGGACAACGAGACACACATTCCGGAGTCAGCCGCGCTCGAGGCAACGCGTCTCGTGCTCGACCTTGGCGCGGATGTCAACGGCGTCAACAACATGGGTGAGGCGGCCCTCCACTCGGCGGCGCTGGCCGGGCTCGAGAGCGTCGTCGACCTGCTGGTGACGCGGGGCGCATCAGTCAACGCGAAGACCAAGGCCGGCAAAACCCCGCTGGCGATGGCCCAGGGCACGGTCGTCGCGATGCAGTTGGTTGTGCGGCCGGGAACGATCGCCCTGCTGCGCAAGCTGGGAGGAGTCAGCCAGTGAAGAAACTGAAACCGGTGACGTGGGCCGGCCTCGCCGTGCTGGTTCTTGTGCTTCCGTCAGGGAGTGCGCGGGCGGCAGTGCAGGGGACACCGGCCATGGACGCCGCCGTGATCCGCTCCACCGTGGACAAGTACTGCGTGACCTGTCACAACGAGCGGTTGAAGACGGGCGGGCTGGTCCTGCAAGGCATCGACGTTGAGCGTCTGCCGGCCAGTGGTGAGATCTGGGAGAAGGTCATCAAGAAACTGCGCTCCGGCGCGATGCCGCCGGCGACGGCCCCGAAGCCGCAAGGGACGGTCCTGGCGAATATCGCCGATCACCTCGAGACCTCTCTCGACGCGTACTCGGCGAAGAGTCCGGACCCGGGCCGACCCGTCGTCCATCGACTCAATCGCGCCGAGTACACCAACGCGGTGCGCGATCTCTTGGGCGTCGTCATCGACGGCAAGGCGCTGCTGCCGGCCGACGACGCGAGCTATGGGTTCGACAATGTGGCGGACGTCCTGTCGGTCACCTCGGGCCTGCTCGAACGGTATCTCCTCGTGGCCAAGAAGGTCAGCCGGCTGGCGATGGGGGATCCGACGATCCGTGCGTCGGTCGACAGCTACAAGCTGCCGCCGTCGCTCCTCCAGGAAGACCGGATGGCGGATGACCTGCCGTTCGGCTCGCGCGGGGGGCTGGCGGTCCGCCAGGTCTTTCCCGTGGACGGGGACTACGACCTGCGTCTGAAGCTGCAGCGCAATTCGATCAACCTCGCCTACGCGATTCGCGGGATGGATGAGGAGAACGTGATTGACGTGCACATCGATGGCGAACGCGTCCAGCGGTTCGTCGTGCCGCCGAAGAAGGGCGCGCTGGCGCCAGGCGTTGGCACCGGCGTCAACGCCAACGAGATGGAGCAGAAGCTGAAGGTGCGCATCCCCGTGAAAGCGGGCGTTCGGACCGTGGCCGTCTCGTTTCCGCGCCGCCACTGGTACGTGGAGGGCGTCGGTGTGGGACGCCTCCCGGCCGCCAGTGACGCCTTCAACTCGGGCACAGAGACGGACGGGCAGTTTGGCAAGATCGAGATGGGCATCGATACGCTGGAGATCACCGGCCCGTTTAACGGACAAGCGCCGGCCGCCACGCCCAGCCGGAAGCGGATTCTGTCCTGCCGTCCGGCGAGCGCCGCGGCCGAGACACCGTGCGCGCATCGCATCGTCACGGCGCTGGCGCGCCGGGCCTATCGCCGTGAGCCGACGGTAGACGATATCGAGACCCTGATGGCGTTCTACAGGGACGGGCGTCGTGACGCGACGTTCGAGACGGGCATCCAGACCGCAATCGAGCGGGTGCTGGTGTCGCCCTACTTCCTGCTGCGCAAGGAACGTGACCAGCCCGATGGGAAGTCAGGCCCGTACCGCATCACGGACACGGAATTGGCCTCGCGGCTCTCGTTCTTCCTCTGGAGCAGCATCCCGGACGACCAGTTGCTGACCCTGGCTGCGGCCGGGCGCCTGTCGCGGCCAGCCGAGCTCGAGGCTCAGGTCCGCCGCATGCTGAAGGACGACCGGTCGCAGGCGTTCTTCTCGAACTTCTTCGGGCAGTGGCTGTACCTGCGGAATCTGGACTCCCACCGGCCAGATACAAAGCTCTTCCCGCTCTTTGACGAGAACCTGCGGGATGCCTTCAAACGCGAGACGGAACTCTTCCTCCAGAGTCAGTTCCGCGAGGACCGAAGCGCCCTCGAACTGCTGACGGCGGATTACACGTTCGTCAACGAGCGGCTCGCCCGGCACTACGGCATCCCGGGCGTGTACGGCAGCCACTTCCGCCGGGTGGCGCTGACCGACGGCGTGCGCTCGGGCCTGCTGGGGCAGGGCAGCATCCTCACGGTCACCTCCTACGCCGACAGGACCTCACCTGTTGTGCGTGGCAAGTGGCTGCTCGAGAACATTCTGGGCACGCCGCCACCGCCGCCGCCGGCCAACGTGCCACCCTTCCCGGAGAACAAGGGGGGCGAGGCGCCCAAGTCGGTGCGGGCCCGCATGGAACAGCACCGGCGGAACCCGGTCTGCGCCTCGTGTCACGCGCGGATCGACCCGCTGGGCTTCGCGCTCGAGAATTTCGACGGCGTGGGCCGGTACCGCACGGTGGATGACGGCACACCCGTGGACGCCTCGGGCGTCCTACCCGATGGGTCGAAGTTCACCGGACCGAAGGAGTTCCGTGTGGCGCTGCTGAAGCAGAAGGAGCAACTGGTCGAAGCCACGACCGAGAAGCTCCTGACTTACGCGCTCGGCCGCGGCGTCCAGTTCTACGACATGCCCGCTGTTCGGCAGATCGTCCGTCAGGCGGCCGCCAGCGACTATCGGTGGTCGGCCCTGATCGTCAACCTCGTGAAGAGCGTCCCGTTCCAGATGAGGAGAGCCGAATCATGATCGTCACAGGAAAGCGCCTCTCGCGCCGATTCGTCCTGCGCGGCGCCGGCGCGGCGATCGCGCTGCCGCTTCTAGATGCCATGCGTCCGGCCTTCGCCACCGTCCGCACGGCACCCGCGGCGGCCCGCCGGTTTGGAGCCGTCTTCGTGCCCATGGGCGCGTCGATGAGCATGACCGCCGGGGTCAATATCAACTACTGGACACCGGCAAAGGAAGGGGCGCTGGAGTTGTCTCCGGCCCTGGCGCCGATGGCGCCGCTCAAGGACCGCACGCTTATCCTGACAGGTCTCGGCAGCCATCAGGCGGACGTCAAGGATGGCGGGCCGCACCCGCGCCTGCAGACGGCGTGGCTCACGGGCACCAAATGCAAGCCGACCGAAGGGGCGGATCTTCAGGCCGGCACCTCGCTCGACCAGATTCTCGCGCGTGAGTTCGCGAAGGAGACGCAGCTGGACTCCCTGCAACTGGGGATCGAGACCAACGACGTGCTCGGCACCTGTGCGCAGCGCTACAGCTGCGCCTATGGCAACACCATCTCGTGGCGCAACCCGACGACGCCGATCCCGATGGAGAACAACCCGCGGGCAATCTTCGAGCGTCTATTCGGGGCCAGCGACAGCACGGACCCGCGGGCCAGGATGGCCTATCTCCGGAAGGACCGCAGCATCCTCGATTCGGTGACCGCCGAACTCGGGCGCTTCCAGAAGGGCATCGGCACGATCGACCGCGCCAAGGTGGACCAGTATCTGGAGTCGGTCCGCGACATCGAGCGGCGGATCGGGAAAGCCGAGTCTCAGGCCGAGCGGGAACTTCCAATCGTGGAGCAGCCGACGGGCATCCCGGCGACGTACGAGGAGCACGTCAAGTTGATGTGCGACCTCCAGGCGGTCGCCTTCCAGACGGACCTCACCCGCGTGTTCACGCTGCTGATGGCCCGCGAGGCGAGCAACCGGGCCTACCCGGAGATCGGCGTCCCCGACGCCCATCATCCGCTGTCCCATCACCAGGACAACCCCGAGAAGATGGCGCGGCTGGCCAAGCTCAACGCCTTCCACGTGTCGCTCTTCGCCTACTTCGCGGCCAAGCTGGCCGCGACCAGGGAAGGGGACGGCACGCTCCTCGACAACACCATCCTGCTTTACGGGTCCGGGATGGGCGACCCAAACCTCCACAACGCCCTGAACCTGCCGGTCATGGTCGTCGCCGGACGGGGCATCGACATTCGCACGGGGCTTCACCGGAAGTATCCATTGGAGTCGGCGCGTCTGAGCGACCTCCAGCTCACGCTGCTGGAGAAGCTGGGCCTCCGCGAAGAGCGCTTCGGCGACAGCGGCGGCCGGCTGGATTTGCTAAGCCTGTAGGCGGAACCGTTCGCCCAGGCGGGCGACCGAGGGTGCCTCTAACGGGAAACCGGGATGTTGCCCAGCGGGCGCATGAGCTAGCATCCGCTGGCACACTCGCCCGGCGTAGGCATGGATTGTGTGGTCTCTCTTGCACGAACGCGTAGGTCAAGTGCTCCGAATCTCTCTGTCGAGCGAAGGGGAAGGTATGAGGACGATGAAACTGGTAAGGCTGGCGGCCCTGTGTGCCGCGGTGTTGACGCCGGTGCTTGCGTCGGCGCAGTCTGCGACGACTGGCGCGATCGCCGGTGTGGTCAAGGACACGAGCGGTGCGGTATTGCCCGGTGTCACCGTCGAGGCCTCGAGCCCGGCGCTCATCGAGAAGGTCCGCACGGCTGTCACTGACGGGCAGGGCAATTACAAGATTATCGAGCTGCGCCCGGGCACCTACACGGTCACCTTCACGCTGCCGGGTTTCAATACCCTGAAGCGCGAGGGCGTGGACGTGTCAACCGGCGTCACGGCCAACGTCGCCGGGGATCTGAAGGTCGGCGGTCTCGAGGAGACGGTGACCGTGAGCGGCGCCGCGCCCGTTGTCGACATTCAGAACGTCCGCACCCAGACCGTGCTGACGCGCGAAGCGCTGGATGCCCTCCCGACCAACAAGACCCTGCAGAGCTACGCGGCCCTGACACTCGGTGCGTCGATGGCGCAGGCGCAGAACCAGGACGTCGGCGGCAACCAGGGAGAGGCGGGCGGCTTCGGCTATTTCGCCGTCCACGGCGGCCGCGGTAACGACCAGCGCATGACCCTCGAGGGCATGCACTTCTACGCCCTCATCGGCAACGGCTCCGCCGGCAACCGCACGAACTACGTCAACCAGATGGCGGTCGCCGAGACCACCATCCAGACCGGCGGATACGGCGCCGACTCCGAGACGGGTGGCGTCGCGATCAACATCGTGCCCAAGGACGGCGGCAACAAGATCAGCGGCAGCGTGCTGACCAATGGCACGAGCGGCAAGTTCCAGAGCAGCAACATCGACGACGAACTGCGCGGTCGCGGCATCACCACCTCGCCCAACGTCAAGAACATCTACGACCTCGGCTTCGGTATGGGCGGGCCGATCAAGAAGGACAAGCTGTGGTTCTACACGGCCCACCGTCGCTGGGGCACGAAGAACACCGTGCCCGGGATGTACTTCAACAAGACGCCCCACACGTTCACCTACACCCCCGACCTCAGCAAGCCGGCGTTCACGTGGATCCACAACCGTGACCACCAGGGCCGCATCACGTGGCAGATCACATCCAAGATGAAGCTCACCGCGTCGCAGGGCGTGCAGTGGGACGCCAACGAATACTACGAAGTCGACCGCGGTCGCGCACCGGAGGCGGCGGGTTGGCTCCAGTGGAGCCCGAACAGCCTGACCCAGGCCACCTGGACCTGGGCCAAGACGAACCGGCTCCTCGCCGAGGCCGGCACGCTGACCCTCTGGGAAGATCAGACCAACGGCCTGGTCAAGGACGGCAACGCGCTGCTGACCGACATCTCGGTGCAGGAAATCGGCGGCAGCATCCCGAACATGTATAACTCCCGTGCGACGGGCCTCGGGCAGGTGGACATCGCGAAGGGCGATCGCGTGCACGTGACGACGCAGCGTGCCGCCGTCTCGTATGTGACGGGCTCCCACGCCGTGAAGGTCGGCTGGAGCAACCTCTATAGTCCAGCTCGCACCGGCGGTGAGATTCCGGTGCAGCCGGGCCTTGGGCCGATCAGCTACCGCTTCAATAACGGCGTGCCGTTCCAGGTCACGCAGTGGCGGTCGCCGAAGTACTACCGGATCCGCACCGCGCCGCTGATGGGTGTGTTCGCTCAGGACCAGTGGACGCTCAGCCGGCTGACGGTGACGGCCGGTGTGCGTTACGACTTTCTGAGTGCCTATGCTCCGGCCGAGACGATTCCCGCGATTCCGGAGTTCCGCCTTCCGGCACTGGAACTCCCGGAGGTCAAGAACGTGCCGCGCTGGCAGACCGTCACGCCCCGCCTCGGCGCAGCCTATGACGTGTTCGGCAACGGCCGGACGGCCATCAAGGGCGCCATCGGGAAGTACAACGAAACCGAGAGCAACGGTCTCGCGATTTCGAGCGCGCCGGCCAACGCCATCGCCTCGCAGACCCAGCGGTCGTGGAACGATGCCAACGGCAACAAGATCCCGGACTGCGATCTCGGGAGTGCATTGGCGAATGGGGAGTGCGGCGCGTGGCTGACGCCGACGTTCGGTCAGAAGATTCCGGCGACGACCTTCGACCCGAAGATGCTGAACGGCTGGAACAAGCGTGCCTACAGCTGGCAGAGTTCGGTGACGCTGCAGCAGCAGTTGATGAAGAACGTGGCGCTGAACGTGGGCTACTTCCGGACGTGGTACGGCAATCAGCGCATCACGGTGAACCGGGCCCTTGATTCCGTGGGCTTCGACGAATACTGCGTGACGGCCCCGACCGATTCGCGCCTGGGTGCGACGAGCGGCAAACAGATCTGCGGGTTGCTCGATGCAAAGCGCGTGGCCGCCCCGGACAACTTCGTGACGCTCACGAACAACTTCGGGAAGTACCGGGAGACCTACAACGGTTTCGACATCGCTATTCAGTCCCGCTTCGGCAAGGGTGGGTTGATTCAGGGTGGCATGAACACCGGGACAACCGTGACGAACATCTGCGATGCGGTGCACGCGAGCAACACGGTGCCGAACAATGTGGTGACCTACAACCTTCAGCCGACCGGGCAGGGCTCGCGTGCGAGCGATGACTTCTGCAAGGTCACGCTGGGCATGAAGGGGCAGACGCAGTTCAAGTTCGCGGTGAACTATCCCCTCGTCTATGACGTGCGGGTCAGCGCCACGGTTCAGAACCTGCCGGGCCTCCCCATTCAGGCTGTGCTGCCAATCACGAACGGCGCCACGCAGACGACCCTGGGCCGGGCCCTGACGACGGGTTCGGCGAACATCGCCATCAAGATTCCGAACTCCTCCTTCGAGGATCGTCTGAATCAGGTCGACATCCGGTTCTCGAAGAGCATCAAGCTCGGCCGGTATCGGATGGAAGGGCAGTTCGACGTCTACAACGCAATGAATGCCAACACGGTGCTCCAGATCAACCCGAGCTACGGCGCCACGTGGGGCCGGCCGCTCGCCGTGCTGGGCGCCCGCCTGATGAAGTTCGGCGCGCAGATCGACTTCTAGAACGACGATCAGACGGTCATCAAAAACGGGGCGGGCCGCGCGGCGGCCCGCCCCGTTTGTTGTGTACGGCTGCTCGAATGTCTGGATGCCTGCGCGGGCGCGTGCCGCGCCCGGTGGCTGGACGGCTACTGCGGAAGGTGGATGATGCCCCGCAGGAGGGCCGCCGTGACAGCGGCCGTGCGGTCTCGGACTCCGAGCTTCGTGAAGAGGTTTCGCGCGTGGACCTCGACGGTGTCTTCGCTGATGCCGAGTTCGAACGCGATTTCCTTGTTCCGCTTGCCCTTGGCAATCATCTCGACGACCGACCGCTCACGCGGGGTCAAGGTGGAGGCACCAGTGCGTGTGGCCAGGCGCGTGGCCACGTCGGACGACATGGGCTTCGCCCCGGCGTGCACCTCACGCACGACGCGGACGAGATCGTCGGAGACGGTCGTCTTGAGCACGTAGGCGGCCGCTCCGGCGGCCAGGGCCCGGTGAATGTCTTCATCGCCCTTGTACATGGTCAACACCACGATGCGGGCCGTGGGCCACTGCCGGCGGATCGCCTCGATCGTCTCGAGGCCGCTCATGCCGGGAAGGTTCAGGTCCATGAGCGTGACGTCGGGCCGGTTCGCCTCGAATAGGCGCAGCGCTTCCTCGCCGGTCGGCGCGGAGGCGACCACCTGCATGTCCGCCTGGGCGTCGATCTTGCGCATGATGCCCTCCAGCACGAGGGGATGGTCATCGACGCAGAGCACGCGAATGGTGGATGGTGTGGACTTCATAGGGCGACAGGAGTCTCCGGGAGTGGGGCCGTGACCTCAACCTGTGTGCCACGACCGGGTTCGCTGACGATCGAGAAATGGGCTCCAACCTGATCCGCGCGCTCGCGCATGATCGAGAGGCCCCAGTGACGCCGCCCCGATTCAGGCGGCACGTGCAGGTCGAATCCATGCCCGTCGTCGCGTACGGAGAGATGGAGCGACGCCTGGTCAAATCGCACGCCCAGTTGAACGCGCCGTGGGGCGGCGTGCCGCACGGCGTTGACGACGGCTTCCTGTGCAATCTGGAGCAGCTGGCGTTCCAAGGGGGGCGGGAGCGGGCGGACGGTGCCGGCCTGGCTGAAGTCGAGGGCGACGCCGGCGGCGCTCGTGATGCGCTCGCCCCGTTCACGCAGGCTGGTCGGGAAGTCGTCGTGGGTGGTTGAGGGGCTGCGAAGGTCCCAGATGGATTGCTGTGCCTCGCCGATGTAGTGCTCCACCTGGCGTCGCAGGCGCACGAGGGAGCCTCGCAGCGTCGTCGGCGGAGCCGTCTGGACTTCGTCGGACAGGGTGTCGAGCTGCAGTGCCAGCCCGACAAGGCTCTGGAGGAGCGTGTCGTGGATTTCCCGTCCGACGCGCGCGCGCTCGGCCAGCACGAGGGCGAAGCGCTGCTGGAGCTGCCGGTCGCGGGCGCGGACCGCGGCCCAGGCGAGTCCCACGGCAGCCAGCGCGAGGACGAGATACATGAGGCGCGTCTGGTACCAGGCCGGGCGGATGGTGAAGGTGACGGCACCGACCTCGTCGCTCCACACGCCGTCGCCGTTGCTGGCCCGCACGCGAAAGCGATAGTGACCCGGCGCGAGATTCGCGTAGGAGGCCTGACGGTTGGCGGCGTTGTCCACCCAGTCGCCGTCGACGCCGGCCAGCTGGTGCTGAAACTGAAGCTTGGTGGGCGTGGTCAGGTTGAGTGCCGCGTACTCGAACTGCACCGCCGACAGGCCCGGCCCAAGTTCAGGGTCCGAGAGGTCTCTCAACCGCGTCCCGTTGACGGTCATGGATTCGATGCGCGCACGTGGCGGCGGCTGCGTGGCGCGGGCGCGGGCGGGATCGATGATCGCCAGCCCGTTGCTTGTGATGAACCAGAGCGACCCGTCCGCGGCACGGACCGCATTCGGTTGCCCGCGGAGGACGGGGGTGCCGTGCAGGCCGTCGGACTCATCGAAGAGGCGATACCGGAACCGATGCGCATGGTGCGCGAGGGCGGCATCGAGCTCGGCCGGTTCGATGCGCAGCGCCCCCGAGCCGACACCCAGCCAGAAGGGCCCGCCCTGTTCTTCGATCACGGAGAAGACGCGATTGCGCGGCAGGCCGTTGGCCGACCCGAAGGTGACGAATCGATCCCCTTCCAGGATGCTCAGGCCGCTGTCGGTCGCAAGCCAGATGCGTCCCTTCTGGTCCTGGTAGAACGCCGAGACCTGCCCCGGGGGGACGCCCTCCGCGGTGGTGTAGATGCGGAACCGGCCCTTCTCGAGGACCCCCACGCGTCCATCGGTACCCAGCCACGGCCGGTCCTGGGTGTCGACGTTCAGGAAGCGGACAGGACCAGTGCGGAGTTCCACCGGAACCGGTACACGGGTGACGTGCTGGCCATTGTGGACAAGGAGACGCTTGCCGTCGTCGAGCCAGATGTGGCCGCGGCTATCGGACGCGATGCCGACGATGGACGACGGCGCGGTGCCGGCGGGCCACGTGACCGGGCGGAACACGCCGGCGTCGTGGTGCAGTAGTTGCCCGGTGGTCGTCGCCACCCACAGCGTGCCGGCCCGGTCCGTGTGCAGGGCGGCGATCGATCGCAGCGAGAGCGCCCCGGCCTTGCTGAAGACCACGCGGTTGCCGGCCGAGAAGCGGACGAGGCCGTCCGGCGACTGGACCCACACCGCACCGTCGGCGGTGGCCGCCAGGCGGGTGACATTCTCGGCCGACACGCCGATGCGCGCGCGCCGCGTCAGAATCGTGGCTTCGGAGGTCCGGGTGAGTCCGGCCTGCGTGCCAATCCAGATGTTGCCGCTGCGGTCCTCGAGAATGTCGCGAATCAGGTCACCGGCCAGGCCGTCGCGTTCGGTCAGGTGCCGTGTCGCGTCCAGGTGCGTGACCGAGTTGGCCAGGAAGAGTCCCTCGCCGTTGGTTCCCGCCCATAGGCGGCCCCGGCGGTCGATGGCCAGGGGAAACGGCCCCGTCACAAGCGTCTGGGCGCTCCGGCGGGAGAGGACTCGCCCCGTTCCTGCGTCGAGGACGACGATCTGCCCGTCGCCAGTCAGCACGACGGCCGACCCCGCCGCTTTCAGGTTCAGCGGGCCTCGGAGGCCAGTCGTCACGGGCTCGACCACGCGGCGGTCCGGACTGATGCGGTACGTGCCCTGGGTGGCGGAGACCCAGATCCAGCCGAGCGAGTCTTCCACCATTTCCGTGACGCTCGGCTGGGACTCCTCGCCCGGGGTGAGAGGGAGTGGTGACCACCGTTCGCCGGTGAGTCGTGCGACGCCTCCGGTGCCCCCTGTCCAGGGCACGCCCAGGTGGTCGACGAGGACGGCGCGCATCGAGCCGGCAGGCAGGCCCTGTTCGGTCGAGTACACAGTGATGACGCCGTGCAGGTCGCGCGCAATTCGGCTCGGACCGCCAAAAACGACCCACATGCTGCCGTCGGGCGCGTCCGCCAGTGCGTAGATGACCGGATTCGGAGACGGGAAGGGGCCCTGCCGCGGCCAGGTCGTGAAGTGCTGTCCGTCAAAGAGCGAGACGCCGGCCGTGGTACCGACCCAGAGGAAACCTTCCGCGTCCTGGCCGAGGGAGACCACGTAGCCAGACGGCAGGCCGTCGCGTCCTGTCCAGGAGGCCAGCGTGAACTGCGGCTCGGCCTCGATGTTCTCCCGGGCGGCGGCGGGTGCCGACACCGCCAGCGCGACGAAGGCAGCGCTGAGGAGGGCAAGCGGTCGGCACATGCTGCCGGACAGCATACACGTCGGATATCCTTCGAAACATTGAACCAGACACCCGGAATTTGCGACTACGTGAAATCCGGTATGGCCGACTACGGGTGGTTCGGAATGGGCGTCTTCCGCTGTTCCGATTACCCTAGCAACAGTACAGAAGTCTCCTCAGGCGCGCCGTGTATGGATGTGCCTCGTACGGAGCTGGAGGGCGATCGGCATGAAGACCGGCAGCTGGAAGTGGACTGTGAGCGCGTTGCTCTGCGTAGGTATCGGTAGCGCGGCGATGGCTGCGGCTGGTGCGCAGCGCCCGGCGCCCTCCGTTCCGTCATCGGGCAGCGCCGCCGAGCAGAAGGCTGTGATTGACAAGTATTGCGTCACCTGCCACAACCCGCGGACGAAAGCCGGTGGCCTGACGCTCGACTCGGTCAATCTGACGGCCGTGCCGGAACAAGCTGAAGTCTTCGAAAAGGTCATTCGTAAAGTGCGTGCGGGCATGATGCCGCCGGCCGGGAGTCCTCGGCCCGACCCAGCGGTGCATCAGGGTCTGGCGACCTTTCTGGAGACGGAGATTGACCGTGCCGCAGCGACGCATCCAAACCCGGGTCGCACAGAATCGCTGCACCGCCTGAACCGGGCGGAGTACCACAATGCCGTGCGCGACATCCTGGCCGTGGACCTGGACGTGAAGCAGTTGCTGCCGGCGGATGACGCCAGCTACGGCTTCGACAACATGGCGGGCGTCCTGAAGTTGAATCAGTCGAACATGGAGCGGTACCTGTCGGCCGCCATGCGCATCAGCCGCGCGGCGGTCGGTGGCGCCCCGAGCGCTCCGCTCAGCACGACCTTCCCCGTACCGGTCGATCAGCCGCAGTACGAGCGCATCGACGGCCTGCCGTTCGGCACCCGCGGGGGCACGCTGGTCCGCTACGACTTTCCGCGCGATGGCGAATACGAAATCAAGGCGTCGCTGACCTGCACGACCGAGGTCGACCTCGAGTGCAACGGCGCGCTCGGCTTCTCCGAAACGCACGTGCTGCAGATCCTCGTCGACGGGGAGCTGTTGAGGTCCTTCACCCTGACCCCGAAGGCCGTCAACCTCGGCAACCCGAACGAGGCGACCAGCGAGAGCGATGCGAACAAGGAAGAGCGCTGGACGGCGAAGGTGGCGGTGAAGGCCGGCGTGCACGATGTCGGCGTGACGTTCGTCAAGGGTGCCGGCGTCGAGTACGTGCGCGCCGGCTACCGCAAGCGGTTCGAGCGGCCGTTCCGGTACTACTCGGATACGCAGTTCATCGCCGTGCCGTTCGTCGACAAGGTGCAGATCGCAGGGCCCTTCGGCCCGGCGGGCAAGGAGCTGGGCTCGACGGGTGACACGCCGAGCCGCCGTCGGATTTTCGTCTGCAAGCCCGCGGGCAAGGCCGACGAGACGGCGTGCGCCCAGCGCATTCTCGGGCGCCTCGCCCGGCACGCCTACCGGCGGCCGGCGACGCAGGCCGACGTGGCCGAGCTGATGACGTTCTACACGCAGGGGTCGGCCGAGGGCGGGTTCGAGGACGGCATCGAGATGGCGATCCGCCGGATGCTCGTCAGCACGAAGTTCCTGTTCCGCCTCGAGCGCGACCCGGCGACGGCCCAGCCCGGCACGAACTACCGCATCAGCGACCTGGAACTGGCCTCGCGCCTGTCGTTCTTCCTCTGGAGCAGCGTGCCGGACGAGCCGCTGCTGACGGCGGCGGCCTCGGGTCAGCTCCGCCAGCCGGCGGTCCTGCGCAAGCAGGTGCTGCGGATGCTGGCCGACGAGCGGTCCAGCGCGCTGGTCGAGAACTTCTTCAGTCAGTGGCTAAAGCTCCGCCAGGTGGAACAGCTCCGTCCGTCGGAAGCGCTCTTCCCCGACTTCGACGCCAGCCTGCGCCGGGCGCTGCGGCAGGAGACGGAACTCTTTGTCTCCTACATCGTTCGTCAGGACAAGAGCGTGCTCGACATGCTCACCGCCGACTACACGTTCATCAACGATCGGCTCGCCCGCCACTACGGCATTCCGAACGTGGGCGGCTCGGATTTCCGCAAGGTGACGTATCCGGACGATCGCCGCAGGGGCCTGCTGGGTCAGGCCAGCGTTCTGACGCTGACGTCCCACGCCATCCGGACCTCGCCCGTGTTCCGGGGCAAGTGGATTCTGGAGAACGTGCTCGCGACACCGCCCCCGCCCCCGCCGGCCAACGTGCCGCCGTTGCAGGAGGAGGACGCCGGCAGCAAGAAGTCGGCGACCATGCGCGAAAAGATGGCGGCGCACCGCGCGAATCCGGTGTGCTCGGCCTGTCATTCGATGATCGACCCGGCGGGTTTCGCGCTGGAGAACTTCGACCCGACGGGTAAGTGGCGGGACCACGATGGCGGCTTCAAGGCGCTGGACACCACGGGCGTGCTGCCCGATGGGACGAAGTTTTCGGGATTGAAGGACTTCCGCGCCGCGCTGCTGACGCGCTCGGATCGCTTCGTCACCAACTTCGCCGAGAAGCTCCTGACCTACGGCCTCGGCCGCGGTCTGGAGGTCTCGGATCAGCCGGCCATCCGCAAGATCACCCGTGACGCGAAGACGTCGGACTACCGGTTCTCGTCGGTCGTGATGGGAATCGTCACCAGCCAACCATTTCAGATGAGACGTGTCGGGGAGGCCGCGCAGTAGCGGCAAGGAGAACAGCCATGATGATTGCCAAGCTCAGCCTGCCGCGCCGGACGTTCCTTCGTGGGGTGGGCGCGTCGGTCGCCCTGCCGCTGCTCGACGCGATGGTGCCCGCGACGACCGCCCTCGCCAAGACCGCGGCGGCGCCCCGGACGCGCATGGGCTTCATTTACGTGCCCAACGGTCAGGCCCTCGTGAACTGGATCCCGGAGAAGACGGGTGCCGATTTCGACTTCAAGCCGATCCTGAAGCCGCTCGAGCCGTTCAAGTCGCACGTGACGGTCGTGAGCGGTCTCAGTAACCTCGAAGCGGAGTCTCGCGGCCTGACAACCGGCCCGCACACCCGCTGCGGCTCGGTGTGGCTGAACGGCGTCCGCCCGAAGCGGACCGAGGGCGCCGACGTCCAGGCCGGCAAGACGGTCGACCAGTTCGCCGCCGACGTGCTCGGCAAGGACTCGACGCTCCGGTCGCTGGAGATCGCGCTCGAGTCGAACTTCAACGTGGGCAACTGCGACAACGGCTACTCCTGCGCCTACGTGAACACGTTCTCGTGGCGCACGCCGACCGTGCCGCTCCCGATGGAGCAGAACCCGCGCGTGGTCTTCGAGCGCCTGTTCGGCGACGGTGAGACCGTCGAGGCCCGGCGTCGGCAGATGCGGCGGGACAAGAGCCTGCTCGACGCGGTGTCCGCCGAGATCGCGGGCCTGCAGAAGTCGCTGGGGCCGTCGGACAAGCGGCTCATCAGCGAGTATCTGGACGCCGTTCGCGAGGTGGAGACGCGGATTCAGCGGGCGGAGCAGCGCTCTGATGCCACGCCGGCCACCCTGACGGCGCCTGTCGGCATCCCCGAGGTCCACGCGGACTTCGCGGAGTTGATGTACGACCTGATGCTGCTGGCCTACCAGGCGGACATCACCCGTGTCGTGTCCTTCCAGATGGCCCGGGAGCAGAGCTCGCAGTCCTATCCCTGGATCGGCGTGCCCGAGGCCGACCACGACATGTCGCACCACGGGACGGACCCCGAGAAGACGATGAAGCGGACGAAGATCAACACGTACCACATGACCAACCTGGCGAAGTTCGTCGGCAAGATGGCGAAGACGCCGGATGGCGACGGGTCGCTGCTGGATCACTCGATGATCATGTATGGCAGCGGCATCGGCGACGGTAACGTCCACAGCTGCCACAACCTGCCGGTGGTCGTCGTTGGCAACGGCAGCGGCCAGCTCAAGGGCAACCGGCACATGCAGTACGCGATGGACACCCCAGTGATGAACCTGGGCGTGACGCTCCTCGCGAAGGCCGGCGTCAACATCGAACGTGTAGGCGACAGCACCGGCGTGCTGGCGGGCCTGTAGACCACGTGAGGCGTGTGATGCGACAGCAACTGACGGCGGCCGCGGTGGGTCTGCTCCTCGTGCTTGGAGGGGCGGCCCACGCCGCGACGCAGAACTCTTTGATCCAGGCGGCCAAGCGAGGCGACGTCCAGGCGGTGCGGACGCTCGCCCGGCAGGCCGGCGCCGACGTGAACGCGGCCGAGGCTGATGGGTCCACAGCCCTCCACTACGCCGCGAACCGCGGCGATGCCGACGCGGTGGATGCCCTCCTGGCCGCGGGGGCGCGCGCCACGACGGCCAACCGCTACGGCGTGACGGCGTTGTCGCTGGCGGCGCTGACGGGCAACGCGGCGGTCATCGAGCGGCTGCTGAAGGCCGGCGCCGACGCCAATGCGTCCGTGAACGGGGAGACCGCGCTGATGTCGGCGGCCCGGGCGGGTCGCGCCGACGCGATTCGGGCGCTCCTCGCGGCCGGCGCCAAGGTCGATGCCACCGATCCCCAGCGTGGGCAGACGGCGCTGATGTGGGCTGCGGCGGCCGGCAATGCCGACGGCATGCGTGCGCTCATCGAGGGTGGTGCCAGCCTCAAGGCGCGCTCGACGGAGTACGACTTCAAGCGCACCACGCGGTCCGGGGGCAGTGGGAGGCAGGACAACCTGCCGCCGGACATCCAGTTCACGCCGCTGGCGTTCGCCGTCCGCGGCGGCAGCATGGACGCGGTGGCGCTGCTGCTGGACAAGGGTGCCGATGTCAACGAGAAGCTCCCCGACGGACTGAGCATGCCCATCCTGGCCGTCATCAACGGTCACTGGGAACTGGCCAGCCGGCTGCTCGACCGCGGCGCGGATGTGAACGCGGCGGACGCGGGCTGGACGGTGCTGCACCAGGTGGCGCGGTCGCGGTCCCTCACCGTCGGGCACGTCCCCCATCCGACTCAGACTGGCACCATGAGCAGCATGGACCTGGCGAAGAAGATCATCGCCAAGGGTGCCAACGTCAACGCGCGGATGACCAAGGACGGCATGCGGGCGGACGGCTACCGGACGGACCTGAACCGCATCGGCGCGACGCCGTACCTGCTCGCGGCCAAGGGCGTCGATCACGAGTTGATGCGCCTGCTGCTGGCCAGCGGTGCCGACCCGCTGCTGACCAACGACCACGGCATGCGTCCGTTGATGGTGGCGGCCGGTGTGGCGCTGCACGCCACCGGTGAGGATACCGGCACGCTCGAGGACGCGTTTGAGGCCGTGAAGGTCGCCTACGAGGTCGACAAGGACGTGAACTACGTCGACAAGCGCGGGCACACCGCGCTCCTGGGTGCCTCGCGTCGGGGGTCGGTGGCGATCTGCCAGTTCCTGGTGGAACACGGCGCCGACCTCGGCGCGACGATCAAGCGCGAGAACTTCGTCGGGCAGGCGTACGGGACGAAGGGCCTGTTCTGGACGCCTCTGACGATCGCGTTGGGCTATGGCAAGGACGGCGAGCCGCTCTTCCTTGGCTCCGAGCGGAACTTCGACGTGGCGGCCTATCTCTACAAGGAGATGAAGAAGCGCGGCCTCTCGCTCGAGAACGAACACCCGAAGTCGCTGACCCTGCTGCGCGAGATGATCGGTGAGGCGCCTGGCGCCACGGCAGCCGGCAAGGCTCAGTAGCGAACCCACCTTCCGAGCGCCGGCGCCCACACTCTCGGGCGTCGGTGCTCAGTCTTCGCCCTCGTCGTCATCCCCGGGCGCGCTGGAGGCGCGGCCGCGGATGAGCGTCCGTGCCGCTGGCGTGTAGAACGCTTCCACGAACTCGTCCATGATCAGGCCGACGATTTCGCGCGAGACGCCGCGCGCCTTGTTCTTCCAACCGTAGGATGGCCGTGGGAGGTTGGCGCCGAGCCACTTCACGATCTCAAACGACGGCCAGTAGTAGACGCCGGGCCGCTTGTCGGTCATGACTTCGTCGAGCGCCACGCGAAGCACCGACTTGGAGACGCAGTCCGCCGTCACGCAGGAGATGTCACGGAAGGTCGCGGCCAGCGGCACCGGTGACAGCGTCAGCACGATAGGCGCATCCGGGTTCATGGCGCGGACCATCTCGATCAGCGTCCGGAGGTTGTGCGTATTCTCAGCGACGGTCGTCAGCCGGAAGACGTGGCGGCCTTCGTCGAAGATTTCGTCCGGGATGCCGCGCCAGAACACGCCGCCCGTTTCGCGGTCCTGCCACACTTCGGCCAGGCCGATGGTGAAGACGAAGACGCCTGTCTTCGCGAAGGCCTCCGCGTAGGACTTGCGCTTGTGCTCAGGCGTCCATTCCTTGATTTCACCGTCAGCCACGCGCTCGTAGCGGAAGCCTGCACCTGTTTGTTCGCCAGTCGCGCACCAGGAAAAGAAGTCCAGGATCGCGAAAGTGTTGTTGAGTCCCGGGGGTACCAGAAACCGAGAGGCATCGACGCCAGCCGAACTGAGGTAGTGACGGAGTTCGCGCGCGAAGCACGAACCGATGGTGACAACGGACTTCGTTTCGTCGAGCATCGGGGCGGCAGGCGTGTGGCCAGGCAGGATGAACTGACGGGCCGACCGGCTGAGATCGGCGACGTAATCCTTCTGGTCGGAGGGGTAGAGATTCGTCGGCGGCAGATACCACCCGTTCTTGCGGCCGCCCTTGACCCAGGTGCGACCCGGGTCCTTGCGCGGGGCGCGTCCGTCAAGGCGCCCGATGAGAGAGTCGGGGCGCGGTTCGTGATCGGCCATGTCTAGTCCTCCGCGGTGCGGCGGCGCGGCTGGCGTAGCGTCACGCCGCGCCGAGCACGAGTTGTTCGAGCAGGGTGCTTGATGAGGTCGCAAGGGCCCGGTACGGCGCTTCCTTGCGAAAGTTGGTGAACTTGAACGCGTATGGCGTCTGATACTGAATCATCAGGGCGCGCCGCGGCGTTCCGCCGGGACTCACCCGGCTGCCAAAGTGAAAGCACCGGCTCGTGTCGATGAAGTCCGCACAACCAGCAGGACCCTCGAATGCCACCAGCCGCTCCGGGCCAAAGACCGCGGATACTCCGTCGTCAGGCACGCGATAGCCGTCGCCGTAGTTGTACTGCACCGCGTCAGCCACCACGGCGGAGTCCGTGGCGTTGAGGCCCGTGAGCGCACCCGACAGCGGGCCGATGTCGCTCAGGTGGACCCATAGTTTGATCTGAGTCGTGTCTTCCGGGTCCATGTGCCAGAGTTGAGAGCTCTTGGGCGCCTTCGGGTGGTACACGGAGTACCAGAGATCCAGTTCGGTCAGCACAGGGACCACGCCGAGGTAGGCGGCAATGGGACCAATGACTCTTGGGTCGAGGGCCAGTTGGAAGTACGGGGAGTCGAGCGCAAAGGCGGACGCAGGGAGGAACTCGCGGGCGATGAAGTCGCCCTTGCCCCCGCCCCGCACCAGTGCGTCGTGGCCAATCGACTCGATGAGGGCGTTGCCGGTCGCGAGTACCGGGTCCACAACGTCCGAGAGCGGACCGGGCGGAACCCGCAGGTAGCCGTCCGCCCGCGGAATGGCCAGCGTGCCTTCGTACTGCTCCGCCCATGCGATGCGCTCCTGGTCGCGCTCGCGGTTGGCGGCACGGCGGGCGGCCGTATATGCGCAGCGCGCCGCGACGGTCGTCTTTCGGATGGCGCGCCGCTCCTCGGCTTGGGCGGCGATGTCGGTTGCATCCATGCGGGCGGTTCGCTCCGGGGACGTCCCTGGGGCCGAACGTGAGTGTACCACGCGGATTCCGGTGCCCTGGCCCGGCAACCGGGATGACTAGCGGGTGGCGACGATGCGAATGGCGCCCAGTCTCGCCAGGTCGGCCGGGAGTTCCTGCCGGCCCGCGGGATAGCCGTTCTCCTTGAGGAGATAGCTGATGACGTCTGCGTATGCAGCAGGCGCCAGCTTGGTGCGTTCCCAGGGCATAGTGGTGGACAGGACCTGGAACAGTTCGGCAATGGGCTTGCCGACCCATCGGTCGCTGAAGGCCAGGCCAACCAGGGCCGGCGGCACGACTTTCAGATCCTCACCGCCCAGCAGGTCGTCATGGTGGCAGTAGGTGCAGTGCCGCCGGTAGAGTGACTGCCCGCGTTCCGCCTGCTCGGTGGTGTAGACCCCGTCAAGCACGCTGGCTGCCTGAGCCGCACCGCTGATTGCGCCAGAGGTGGATGGCAACAGCGCGAGCAGACTGGCCACGCCGAGAGCGCCGGCAAACCGGAGACTGTTCACGCGGCCCAGCGTAGCCCAGGTGGCCATCGAGCCTCCAGTCTCGCGGTGTCGTTCCTGTGTCATACCGAGATTCGGGTAGGTCCACCGGAACGCCGGTCCCTCGGCTACTATCCCTCTGTCAGATGTGAGGACCACACGGTCCGCGGACCGCCGATACCGGCGGATTCGCCTCGACACGAGACGGAGAAACGGCATGAGCAGCACGTTCGTTCGGAGAAGCGGAAGCGTGGCTATCCTGGTCGGAATCGTGGCGTTGAGCCTCGCCACCCTGGTCGGACAGGAGATTCCAGACGCGCCCTACACGGAAGTCCCGAACTGGGGTCCCGAGAAGGTCGGCGACTTCAACTGGGAGCCTGCCGGCGTCGACACCGACGCCAAGGGCAACGTGTACTACCTGCGGCGGTCCAGCCCGGCCCTGTTCGTGATGGACCCGTCCGGCAAGGTCCTCCGGTCCTTCGGCAACGACATGTTCGTGTGGGCGCACGGCCTGCACGTCGACCGCCAGAACAACATCTGGGCCACGGACTGCACGATTGGCCCGAGCGCGGGTTCTCAGTCGCAACTGCAATTGCCGGACGTGAAGGCCAAGGCTTCCGGCAAGGGCCACGCCGTCTACAAGTTCAGTCCGAAGGGGAAGCTGCTGATGACGCTCGGCAAGATCGGGCAGCCCGGGTCCGGCACCGATCAGTTCGAGTGCCCGGCGGATGTCATCACCGGCAAGGACGGCACCATCTACGTGACAGACGGCCACGAAGGCGACCATCCGAACGGCCGCATCCACATGTTCACGAAGGACGGCAAGCTCATCAAGATCTTCGGCAAGAAGGGCAATGGCCCGGGTGAGTTCGCGTCGCCACATACGCTGGCGTGGGACTCGCAGGGGCGCCTCTTCGTGGGCGACCGCTCGAACGGCCGCATCGAGATCTTCGATAAGGACGGGAACTTCCTCCAGGAGACGAAGGCGTTCGGTGGGCCGGCAGGCATCGCGATCACCTCTGACGACACGATGTATGTCTGCTGCGCCAAGAACCAGGTCTACGTGGGCAGCGCCAAGACGCTCCAGGTGACGGGCATCGTCAAGGATGTGTGGGCTGAAGGGCTGGCCGCCGACAACAACGGCAGCTTCTACGTGGGTGAGGTGTTCCGCCACAACTGGCGGAAGTTCACCCGGAAGAAGTAGGGCGCTCACGTGGCGAACCTTCGTCGTCTTCCGCTGATCCTGCCGCTGGCCGCCCTCTTGGCGCTGGTGGTGGGGCTGGCTGTGCCGTCTGCCCAGCAACCGCGCCTCCACGTCAATCCGATCATCGCGAAGCTCGCCGCGGGCGGCACGGTGGTTGGGATCAGCACCGGCGATCTCTCGATGGAGAACGCCCGCACCGTCGCACAAGCGAATGCCGACTTCGTCCGGATCGACATGGAGCACACGCCCATGGACTTTTCCGGGCTGCGTGACTTCCTGCTCGGCATGACTGACAAGCGCACCATCGTCAAGAAGGGCAATGCCCAGCCCAACGTGGCGGCGGTGGCGCGCTTTCCGCCCTACGGGCGGGATCAGGTGCAGTGGGTGTCCAAGCAGGCGCTGGACCTTGGGCTGATGGGCATCGCCTTTAACACCGTCGACAACGCCCAGCAGGCGCTGACGGCGGTGAGGAGCATGCGCTACCCGCCGGCGCGAGACTCGAAATACAAGGAGCCCGGCGGCATCCGGGGGATTGGTCCCGAGTGGGCCACCTGGATCTGGGGAGTCGATGACTACCGCAGCCATGCGGATCTGTGGCCTCTCAATCCCGAAGGCGATCTGCTCGCGATCATGATGATCGAGTCGGTGGAGGGCGTGGACAACATCGACGCCATCGCGGCGACGCCCGGCGTCGGCGTGATCTGGGTGGCCGCGTCGCAGGATCTGGCGGCGTCCTACGGCTTGCCGAGCGGCGCCCCCGAACTCGAAGTCGCGCGCCAGAAGCTCCTGGTCGCGTGCAAGGCGCACAACGTTGTTTGCGGCATCAACCCCACGAATGCCGCGGATGCCGCGAAGCGTGTGAAGGAAGGCTGGCGCTACATCGAGGTCGGCCGTATCGGCGGCGTGACGGCAGGTCCGGCGTCGATGATCGAGGCCGTCCGCAAGGCCCAGTAGAATCCAGGCCCCGCCCGGCGATGGGCGACCAGACAGGCACGTCCGCGAGCCGGCTCCTCATCAGGGGCCGGCTCGTTGTTTCTGAGGCGGAATCCGGCCGAAGGCTTGGCTGGTTTCCTGACAGGAACCAATTGCGCCGGCCCGCCGTGGGCACGGAGAATGAGCGTGGTTTGAGCCAGTCCATTTCGGGAGAGCACGCATGAAGCGAGTTGTGGCGGCGTCGGGCCTCGTCGTGGCCCTGATGCTGGCGGTACCCGTGCACGCAGCCCAGGCGCCGGCCGCGCCGGCCGAGACCTCGGTGCATCAGGCGCTGTTGCAGAAGAACTGCATCACGTGTCACAACGAGCGGAACAAGGCCAATGCGGGCCGCCTCTCACTTGAAGGCGTGGATGTCGGGAAGCCTGCCGACCATCCCGAGGTCTGGGAAAAGGTTGTTGCGAAGGTCAAGGCCGGTCTCATGCCGCCGTCAGGCCTCCCGCGTCCTGAGGCCACGCAGAAGGATGCCTTTGTCGGCTACCTGGAGCGCGAACTCGACAAGAAGGCCGCCGCGTCGCCGAATCCGGGCCGCACCGAGACCTTCCATCGCCTCAACCGCGCCGAGTATCGGAACGCCATCCGGGAACTCTTCGGCCTGGAAATGGACGTCACGCCGTATCTGCCAGCCGACGATGCCAGCTATGGCTTCGACAATATCGCCGGCGTGCTGAAGATCAGCCAATCACGCCTTGAACAGTACCTGTCGGCCGCGCGCCGCATCAGTCGCGCCGCGCTCGGCACCGCGCCCCCGGCGCCGGCCTCCTACGAGTATCGCGTCAAGGAAAGCGCGCACCAGAACGAGCGCGCGGAAGGCCTGCCGTTCGGCACGCGCGGGGGACTGCTGTTCCGGCACGATTTTCCGCAGGATGCCGAGTACGAGCTGCGCGTCGACCTGATGTGCCGCCTGGGCGGGGAGTGCGACGGCAGTGTCGGGTTTCCCGATGAACACACGCTGCTAGTACTCATCGACGGCGAACGGGTGACGTCGTTCACGTTGGAGCCGCGCAAGGACATGCGTCCGCCACAGGAGCGGACGTGGAAGCTGCGGCTGCCGCTCTCGGCCGGGTCACACGCGATTGGTGTCACGTTCCTCAAACTGCCCAGCATTCGGGAGATCGACTCGGTCATCGAGCGCTTTGATCGGCCGTACTTCCTGAACGGCGTGATCGGCCAGCCGAACAACACCATCTACCAGCCCTATCTGGATGTGGTGACCGTGGTCGGTCCCTTTAACGCCAAGGGCCCCGGGCATGCGGCTGTGCGGCAACGTCTGGTGACTTGCACCCCGAAGACTAAGGCCGAGCAGGAACCCTGCGCGCGGTCGATCGTGGCGAAGCTGGCGCGCCGCGCCTACCGGCGTCCAGTTGCGGCCGCCGACCTGGACCCCATCATGGAGGTCTACCGGTCGGAGGCGAAAGACGCGGGATTTGATGTGGGCCTCGAAGCGGCCGTCACAAGGCTCCTGGTCAGTCCGGAGTTCCTCTACCGGGTCGAGAAGGACCGGCCGACTGCCAAGCCCGGAACCAACTACCGGCTGACCGATATCGAACTCGCCTCGCGGCTGTCGTTCTTCCTGTGGAGCAGTATTCCCGATGAGGCCCTGCTGCGGGCCGCGGAGACGGGGCAGTTGTCGACCCCGGCAGGTCTGGAGCAGCAGGTGCGCCGGATGCTCGCCGACCGACGTTCCAATGAACTCATCGAGAACTTTGCCGGTCAGTGGTTGATGCTGCGAAACCTGGATGCGCAGCGCCCGGACATGCCGAAGTTCCCGAACTTCGACGATTCGCTCCGCGCCTCGGCCCGGAGGGAAACAGAGCTCTTCTTCGGCAGCGTGCTGCGTGAGAACCGCAGCGTGATGGAGCTGCTCTCGGCGGACTACACCTTCGTTGACGGCCGGCTGGCCAAGCACTACGGCATGCCGAAGATCTACGGCACCCAGTTCCAGCGCGTGAAGCTGACCGGCAACCGCAGCGGGCTGCTCGGGCACGCGAGCATCCTGACGGTGACGTCTCGGCCGAATCGCACCTCGCCCGTGCTCCGTGGCAAGTGGATTCTGGACAACATCCTCGGCACGCCCGCCCCGGACCCGCCAGCCAACGTACCGCCGCTCAAGGAAGACGAAGCCGGCACGCAGAACAAGATGCCGTCGGTGCGCGAGCGCATGGCCTCGCACCGCGCGAACGTGGTGTGCGCGGGCTGCCACTCGATGATCGACCCGCTCGGCTTCGCGCTGGAAAACTTCGATGCCGTCGGCCAGTACCGCACGATGGACGAGTCCAAGAAGCCCGTCGACGCTTCGGGGACGCTGCCCGATGGCAGCAAGTTCGACGGCTTTGCCGGCTTCCGGCAGATGCTGCTGCGCGAACCCGAGATCTTCTCGACGACGGTGACGAAGAAGATGATGATCTACGCGCTCGGGCGCGGGCTGGAGCCGACCGACATGCCGGCGGTCCGTCAGATTGTCCGTGACGCCAAGCCCGGTGGCCTGAAGCTCTCGGCGCTGGTCGCGGGTGTCGTCAAGAGTGTTCCGTTCCAGATGCGGCGCGCAGGCGCCGCCGCTCAGTAGGAGGCTTCGTGATGTTCGTGACGAAAACCGCTCTGCCCAGGCGTACGGTTCTGCGCGGCATCGGCGCCACGGTGGCGCTGCCGTTCCTCGACGCGATGGTTCCGGCGGTGCGCGCGGGCGCCGCGGCCCTGCCCGCCAAGCGCTTCGGCGCGATCTACATGCCGAACGGCATGATCGTGAAGGACTTCGTGCCGGCGGAGGCGGGGCGCAACTACACCATCACGCCGATCCTCAAGCCGCTCGAAAAGTTCCGGAATCAGATGACCGTCGTGACAGGGCTGGCCAACAAGCCCGGCGATCCGCTGGATGCCGGCTCGGGGCCGCACTCGCGCGTCAGCGGCTGCTGGCTGAACGGCGTGCGGGTGAAGCGCACCGAGAACGCCGATCTGAGCGCGGGCCGCACGGCGGACCAGTTTGCCGCGGAAGTACTCGGTAAGGAGACGCCGCTCCGGTCGCTGGAGCTGGCGCTTGAGCCGAACTTCGTCGTGGGCGGCTGTGAGGGCGGCTACAGCTGCACCTACATCAACACGTTCTCCTGGGCGGCGGCCAACCGGCCGCTGCCGATGGAGACCAACCCGGCCGTCGTGTTCGAGCGGCTCTTCGGCGACGGAGGTCCCGGTGCGGCGCGCATGGCCGGCCTGCGCCGCGACCGCAGCATCCTCGACTCCCTGACGGGCGACCTGGCGCGGCTGCAGAAGTCTGTCGGTCCCAGTGACCGCCTGACGATGGACGAGTATCTGGACGCGGTGCGCGACGTCGAGCGGCGCATTCAGGCCACTGGGGCGCGCGCGGCGTCGGCCGCCGAGACCATCGAGAAGCCCTTTGGCATTCCGGCCGTCTTTGAAGACCACTCGAACCTGATGTTCGACCTGATGGCGCTGGCCTATCGGACGGACATGACCCGCGTGGTGTCCTTCCAGCTGGCGCGTGAACTGAGCCTGCGGTCCTATCCTGAAGTGGGCGTGTCCGAGGCGCACCACGACATCTCGCACCACGGCAACAGGGCCGAGAATATCGAGAAGAAGTCGAAGATCGACACCTACCACATGAAGCTCATCTCCCACCTGGCCGAGAAGCTCGCGAATACGCCGGACGGCGATGGGTCGCTGCTCGACCACTCGATGATCCTGGTGGGCGGCAGCATGGGCGACGGCAACATGCACAGCCCGCACAATCTGCCCGTCGTGCTGCTGGGAGGAGCCGGCGGCGCGCACAAGCCGGGCGCGCACGTCCGCGCCACGTTCGATGATCCCTTCATGAACCTGTGCCTGACGGTGCTCGACAAGGTGGACGTCCACCTCGACAGCCTCGGTGACAGCACGGGCCGCCAGGAGATCTAGGGGAGCCATGATGCGCATCCGGACGACTCTGGTGTGGGCGCTGCCGATGGCGGCGCTGCTGGCACTGCCCGTCGGCACGTCGGCCGCGGCCCGGTCTGCGGCGATTGTGGACGCCGTCAAGAGCGGCAACACGAAACAGGCGCGTGCCCTGGTGCTGCAGAAGACGGACGTCAACGCCACCGATGTCGACGGCTCGACGGCACTGCACTGGGCGGCCTACCGTGGGGACGTGGAGCTGGTGGACCTGCTGCTCCAGGCCGGCGCCAAAGCCACCACGGTGAACGCCTATGGCGTCGCGCCGTTGGCGCTGGCCGTGGAGGGCGGGAATCCCGCCGTCGTGGCGCGGCTGGTCAAGGCCGGCGCGGATGTGAATGCAGGCACGACTGGCGGCGAAACACCGCTGATGACAGCGTCCCGAACCGGGAAGGTCGACGTGGTCAAGGTGCTGCTCGAGAATGGCGCCAAGGTCAATGCGGCCGAGTCCACGCGTGGTCAGACGGCGCTGATGTGGGCGGCGGCTGAAGGGCATGCCGATGTCGTGCAGGTGCTCATCCAGAAGGGCGCCGACATCAATCTCGTCTCTCGTGGTCCGAACGTGCCCAAGGAGATTACCGAGGGCGCCAGTATCTACAAGCGCGTGGCGCAGCGCGTGGACCCGTTCAAGGCGGTGCAGTTCGCCGTGCGCGCCGGACACACCGAGGCGGTGAAAGCACTGGTCGAGGCGGGC
This sequence comes from Acidobacteriota bacterium, assembly GCA_947482665.1. Lineage (GTDB taxonomy): Bacteria > Acidobacteriota > Vicinamibacteria > Vicinamibacterales > UBA2999 > CANKJK01. Next base: position 38,924 of record CANKJK010000009.1, on the reverse strand, counting down.
GCGAACCTCAACGAAGAGACGATCAACGGTCTGAGCCTGCTGACGTTGGCGCTGGCAAACGCGGCCTTCGACACCGCGTCGTATCTCATCGACAAGGGTGCCGACGTCAATCACGACACGCCCGGCTGGACGCCGCTCATTCAACTCGTCAGGATTCGGAATCTCAACATCGGGCAGTTCCCACACCCGTTGCAAAAAGGGTCGACGACGAGCATCGAGGTCGCGCAGAAGCTGCTCAAGGCAGGCGCCAAGGTGGATGCTCTGACTGAGAAGGGCTTCAATGACGGCTGGCGCGGGTTCTTCGGCCCCAAGGCCACGCCGTTCCTGCTCGCGGCCAAGGGCGGCGATACCGAGATGATGCGGTTGCTGGCGGACCACGGCGCGGATGTCTTCCACAAGAACGCATCCGGCAGCAACGCCGTCATGGTGGCCGCGGGTGTCGACATGTTTAACCCGAACGAGGACAGCGGCACGGATGCCGAGGGACTGGCGGCGTTGAAGCTCGCCTTGGAACTCGGCAAAGGCACGTTCGACGTCAATGAGCTGAACAAGACGGGCGAGGCGGCTCTCCACGGCGCCATGCATCGCAACTCGACCGAGATCATCCGGGTCCTCGTGGACGCGGGCGCGAAGCTCGATCTGAAGAACAAGCGCGGCTTGCTAGCCATCCAGATCGCCAACGGCGAGGACAACTTCATCGGGATGATCGGAAAGCGCCCGGAGCTCATCGCGCTGCTGCGCGACATGATGCTGGCCAAGGGACTGAAGGCGGAGACGAACGAAGACGCCGCGTCGCGGTTCAACTTCGGTGTGCAGGTCAAGAAAGACTAAGCTGCGGCTAGTGAGAACGGCGCGGATAGTGAGGAAGATGGCGGCGGCCGGGCTGGCCATCGCCGTGTTGAACCGTGGTGCCTGGCCGCCCGATCGGCTTCGAGCCCAGCAACCTGAGCCCTCGGCACCGTCGGGTCAGCTCGCTCCGGCCACACCCCAACCCGCGGCGCCCCCCGCATCCCAGCCCGGCAGCCTGACACCAGGAAATCCTGACGAGCTCTACAAGGGCCGGACCACCCGCACCAACGCGGAGGCCGCGGCCGACATCTGGGAAGCGATCGCCGCAACCAGCTTCGAGGCGGCGTGGAAGCTGGCCAGGGCTTGCTACTGGCTCGGCACGCACGGCACCGAGGCTCAACGGCGGGAGTCCCTGGAGCGTGGTGTCAAGGCGGGTGAGCTTGCGGCCAAGCTGGGACCGGACCGGCCCGAAGGCTACTTCTGGATGGCGGCCAGCATGGGCACGCTGGGCGAGGCCTTCGGGATGAGCCAGGGGCTGAAGTACCGCGGGCGCATCAAGGAGGTCCTGGAGCGCGTCATCGCGATTCAGCCCGGCTGGCAGCAGGGCTCGGCCGAGGCGGCGCTCGGGCGCTGGTATGCCAAGGTGCCTCGCCTGCTGGGCGGCAACAAGAGCAAGGCCGAGGCGTACTACAAGCAGGCGCTCGAGATCGATCGCTACAACCGGCTCGCCCTCATCTACTACGCGGAACTCATCGAAGATGATCGGCCCGCCGAGGCCCGCGGCTTCCTGCAGCGCGTGCTCGAGGCGCCGCCGGTCGAGGACTGGGGACCAGAGGACACGGACTGGACCTACAAGACCAAGGAACGGCTCGCGAAGATCCCGGCCCGGTAACGCGCCGACCTATCCGACCTTCACCTTCCTCGGATACTGCGCGTTGTCCTCGAGGAAGGTCTTCTTGTTGGCGAGTTCGTCGGTCGTCGGCTGCACGCGGCCCTTGGCATCCGTCACGCGGGAGACCAGCGTGTGCTCGCCGGGTGTTGCGCCCTTCCAGGTGAAGGTAAAGACCTTCCAGGAGTAGGGATGCTTCGTCGTGGAGGCGTCCAACATGGTGGGCTGCCAGGGCCCGTCGTCCACCTTGACCTCTACGGATTGGATCGGCGTCCCGTCGTTGATCACGACGCCCAGCACGGTGTGCGCACCGGCCGATGCGCTCACGCGGGCGATGAACGATTTGAGCTGCTGATGCGTGACGGCGGTTTCCTTCCACTTCACCTCGCCATTGATCGTTTCGCCGCGAAGTGTCCGGTACCAGCGCGCCTGGAACTTGCCGAGGTAGGCGTCCTCCTGCAGGTGAATCTGCGCGAGCCACTTCACATTGGCGACGCCGTACCAGCCCGGCACGATGAGCCGCAGCGGAAAGCCCTGGTGGCGGGTGAGGGGCTGGCCGTTCAGGCTGTGCGCGAGGAGCGGCTCTTTCGCCAGCGCCTTCTCGCGCGGGAGACTCCGGCCGAACTGCTGGTCCACCTTGGTGATGCGTCCTCGGAAGTCCACCTCTTCCTCGCCATGGTCGGCGCCGAAGAAGACGCACTCGCGCGCCTCGGCCTTCACGCCGGCATGCTGCAGCACCTCGCGCAGCGGAACGCCCGTCCACGTGCCGTTGCCGGAGAGGCCCTGCAGCGGACGGCTGTTACCCGAGCACTCGAAGCCGGCCACGAGGTCCACCTGCTTCATGCGCTTCAACTCCGCCAGCGAGAGCGTGAGCGTCCGGTCCACGAGACCGGTCACGGTCAGCCGGTGCGCGGCTCCGTCAAGCGCGGGGTGGCCATAGTGCTGTGTCGTGAAGAACTGGCTGGCCGGGGTGTTCAGGCCCTCGATGGTCCGGATGTCGAAGACGCGCCGGTCCGGTGCCGGCGTCAGATTGATGGTGGCGGGGAGGTCGGTGAAGGGCACCAGCACCTCACCTGCCGCCAGCACGGGGAGCGCCCAGTCGGGCAGGCCCAGGGCGGCGAGGCTCGCGGCAGACAGGCTCTGGCGGACAAAGGTGCGGCGGCTGGTGGGCATGGGCGGATTGTAGGCGATGAACCTCGCGTCATTGGGACAGAAGTGTCTGTCCGGTGTATAAGCGCGTGATGCGTTCGCGCTGGGGCTCGGCAGTGGGACTCGCCCTCGTCATCGTGATGGCGGGGCCTGGGCTGCGTGCGGCGGACGATGCTCCCTGGCCCCAGTGGCGGGGGCCCAGGCGCGACGGTCTGGTCACGTCCTTCGCCGCGCCGGCGGTGTGGCCCGAGCAGCTGACGAAGCGCTGGTCGGTGCCGGTGGGCATCGGCTACGCCACGCCGCTCCTGGTTGGCGGCCGGCTCTTCGTCTTCGCGCGTCAGCAGGGCGAGGAGGTCATGCTGGCGCTCAGAGCCGATACCGGCGCGACGATCTGGCGGACGGCGTACACCGCGCCGGTGACGCTCAATCAGCGGTCGGGGTCCTTCAAGCACGGCGAGGGCCCCAAATCCACGCCGACCTACGCCGACGGCCGGCTCTTCACCATGGGCATGGGCGGCATGGTGTCGGCCTTTGACGCCGCAACGGGACGGCTCCTCTGGCAGACCACGCCGCCCGCCGTGCTGCCGCTCTACGGCACGGCGACCTCTCCGCTGGTCGATAGCCGCCGGGTCATCGTCCATACCGGTGGGCACAACCAGGGGGCGCTCGTGGCCTTCGACGTGGCGACCGGCGTGGTGCGCTGGCAGTGGAGTGAGGACGGCCCGGCCTACGGGTCGCCGCTGCTCGCCACGTTCGACGGCGTCACGCAGGTGGTCGGCGTCTCGCAGCAGTTTGTCGTCGGCGTGGAGGCGGCCACAGGCACGCTGCTCTGGAAGCGGCCGTTCCTGCCGCCCAACACCACGAGCTCTCAGACACCCATCCTGATGGGACGCACCGTGCTCATCTCGGGCCAGTCCATGGGCGTGACGGCCTTCGCGCCCGTGCGCCGCGGCGGGCAGTGGGACACCGAGACGCTCTGGGTCAATGAGGACGTGTCCATGTACATGAGCAACGGCGTCGTGCAGGACGGCGTGCTCTACGGCCTCTCGCACAAGAACAGCGGTCAGTGGTTCGCGCTGGACGCCACGACGGGGAAGACGCTGTGGCTGACGAAAGGGCGCGATGCGGGCAACGCCGCCATCGTGAACACGCGTGCGTTCCTCCTCGAGTTGAAGGACGATGGAGAGTTGCTGGTGACGCCGCCCAGCCGCGAGGGGCATGCCCCGGCGCATCGCTATCAGGTGGCCGACAGCGCAACCTGGGCACAACCCGTGGTTGACGGGCGCCGCATCTTTATCAAGGACGAGAACGGACTGACGCTATGGACCCTGCCGTAACACCTCCCGTTGAATCCCACGAGCCGAGCACGGGCGGTGTCGTGTTCCGCGCCCTCTTCATCGGCGTCCTGATGGCCGTGCTCGGGGGCCGCATGGCCGCGCCCATCATCCTGGCGAGCGCGACGAAGGTCCTATCAGGGGCCTGGTTCGGGCAGTGGGTCGTCGGCTCGGCCCTGCCCGCGATTCTCTTCGCGTTGGTGGCGATGTCGGCGGGGGCCGCGGCGGCCAGGGTCAGCGGAGCACGGGCGCGGCTGGGCGTCCTGAGCTTCGCCGGCGTGGCGGCGCTCACGGGAATTCCGCAGGTGATGGAGCAGTTCGGGAACGCGGCTTCGGACCCGCGCTTCAGGAGCGCGGCCTGGGGTGCGCTGGGCAACATCGTGCTCGCGCTGGGGTGCGTCGTGCTCGGCGGGTGGTTGGCGGCAGGGAAGCGATGGTCGGGTGCCGCGTCACCAGGACCGGTGGTGGAACCTCACGGAGGACAGCAATGAGATTGATGCGGATGATGACCGGCCTTCTGGCCGTGGCGGTGATGGGGAGCGTGGCGACGGCACAGCAGACCGCGCCCGCGAAGCAGGGCTTCACGTTGACGTCGCCGGCGTTTCCGGATGGCGGCGAGATTCCCGTGAAGCACACCCAGGCGAATCCCGCTGGGGCCGTCTCGGTGCCGCTGCAATGGTCCAATGCGCCGGCGGGCACCGTGAGTTTCGTGCTGATGTTCCATGACCCGGACGTCGCCTTCCAGAAGAAGATCGACGACATCCTGCACTACATGGTGTTCAACATCCCGGGTACGGCGACGAGCCTCGCGGAGGGCGTCCCCGCTGACGCGAACCTGCCCGACGGGTCGGTGCAGCCGAAGAACTTCCGCGGCCAGCCCGGCTATCTCGGTCCCGGCGCCCCGGCACCCGGTCCGCACCATCACTACACGTGGATGCTCTATGCGCTCGACACCAAGCTCACGCTCGGCGCCGAGGCAACCCGCGCCGACGTGGAAGCCGCGATGAACGGTCACATCCTCGGGAAGGCCGTGTTCGCCGGGCGGTTCCACCGGTAGGACGCGCCACCTGCGTCACTCATCTGCGCGGCGCGTAGGCCGATTACCGCAGGGAGAACGCGTGACGACCAGGCCTCAGTACCGGCGTGTGGGTTCCATCGCCGCGGTTATCGTCACCGCGCTCGCGGTGGCGGCTGCCGCCGGTCAGACAGACAGCCCAGCTGTGAGACGGTTCGACCTGCGGAGCAAGGCGGCTCCGCAGGAGGGTTCCGTCGTCCTGCGCCGCGGGGAGCAGTGGTCAGGCGAGCTGACGTTGGCGCAGGGATACCTGGAGATTGACGCCCGGCTGAACCGGGCGCAGCCGCCAGGTTCCAGCTATGCCCTGGAGGTGTCGGTCAACGGTCAGCCGGTCATCTCGCCGCCGCTGAACACGCCGTCGCTGGCGCGCGATGCGGGCGGCCGCACCGTCCCGTATCTCGAACCGGGCGGTCACCGCTGGAGGCTCTTTGCCGGCCCCGACCTGCTGCCAGACAACCGGCCGGCTGGAGGCGGCTCCATCGTGGAGCCCGGTCCCGGGCAGCTCTCCCGCTATGAGTGGGACGTGCGTCCGCTGCTGCGCGGCGGAGCTGCGGCCCTGGTGCGTGTCCGCAATCTCGCGGATGCATCGGGCGAGGCCATTCAGGTCCGCGTGCGGGACGGTGCAGCGGGTGCTGCACACCGGGATGCTCCGGCCGCACGTTCCTCGCCTGGCGTGGTGCGTCAGGGCGGACTGGGCGCACCTGCGGGAATCGGACGCCTCTCGAACATCGTGACGGCCCTGGAGGTCCGGCAGGGACAGGCCCTCGGCATTACCGACCAGTTCACCCCTGAGGTGAACCCCATCTACGTATGGTTTCGTGTATCGGGCTTCGCCACCGGCACCGCGCTCCTCTCGCGCTGGCTCTATCTGGGCGGTCGCGAGCCTGTCGTCGTCGGCACGGCCGAGGCACGTGTGAAGCCCGACAGCGACCACGGCGCGTTCAGCCTCGAACTGGCGCCTGGGAAGCGCTGGCCGGCCGGAGATTATCGGGCCGAAATCCTCGCGGACGGGTTCGTGATCGGGTCTGCGCCGTTCACCGTCATCGCGCGCTAACGCGGCTGGATCGTCCATAGGAAGACGTGGATGCCGTTGACCACGCGCTCCTCGTCCGGCGTCCAGTCGCCCATGTCAAAGCGGTGCGACACCACGCGGGAGCCCGGCGCGAGTTCGCGCCGGAGCTTGTCGCGCAGCCGCAGATTGGTGGTGGGCGAGAGGTAGAGCGTCACGACGGTCGCCTTTGAGAGGTCGGTCTTGAAGATGTCGGCTCGTGCGAACCGGACGCGCTGCTGCACCCCGGCCTGTGTCGCGCCCGCCTTCGCGAGTTTCACGAGCGCTGGGTCCAGCTCGATGCCCACGCCGGTGGCCCCACGCTGCCGTGCGGCTTCGATCGGGATACGCCCATCTCCTGAGCCGAGGTCGTAGACCACGTCGGACGGCTTCACGCCAGCCATGTCGAGCATGGCGCTGACCACCTCGGTGGGCGTGGGGACGTAGTGGATGTCGAGGCCGTGGACCTGGGCCGCGGCGGGTGGGGTGGCGAGGGCGACGGCGACGGCGACGGATGCGCCGGCCACCGCGAGACCGCGGAGCAGGGTCGTACGCATGGCTCCGAGTATATTGGCCGGGCCCATGTCCACTCCAGCCGACGCGCTGTTTTCGCCCTTTCGCTTCTCCTCGCTGCAGCTGCCGAACCGGATCGTGATGGCCCCGATGACGCGGTCGGGCTCGCCAGACCACGTGCCAGGACCCGATGTCGCGGCGTACTATCGGCGCCGCGCGGAAGGCGGCGTGGGGCTCATCATCACTGAGGGCGTCTATCTGCCGGTGCCGCAGTCCGGCTTCGGACCGCGGGTGCCGGCCATGTATGGCGAGGCGGCGCTGGCCGGGTGGCGGCGCGTGGTGGACGAGGTGCACGCGGCCGGCGGGCGCATTGTGCCGCAGCTCTGGCACGTCGGTGCGTGGGTGATGCCGCACGAGCAGGTGGACCCGGCCGCCCCACCGCTGGGACCGTCTGGCATCGGCGCCGAAGGGACGGCCGCGCCGGGGCGCGCGATGACGCAGGCCGACATCGACACCGTCATTGACGCCTATGCGGCCGCAGCGGCCCACGCTCAGGCCGTCGGCTTCGATGGTGTCGAAATCCACGCCGCGCACGGGTATCTGCTCGACCAGTTCTTCTGGTCCGTCACCAATCAGCGAACGGACCGCTACGGCGGGGACGTGGCCCAACGGACGCAACTGGCGCGGGAGGTGCTGGGCGAGATGCGCCGGCGGGTGGGGCCGGACTTTCCGATCATCCTGCGCTTCTCCCAGTGGAAGCTGCATGACTATGCCGCGAAGGCCTGGGCCACGCCGGCTGAACTGGAGGCCTTCCTGGGGCCGCTGATGGCCGCCGGGGTGGACTGCCTCCACGCCTCGACCCGCCGCTTCTGGCTGCCGGAGTTCGAGGGCAGCACCCTCAATCTGGCGGGCTGGGCCAAGAAGCTCACCGGCGCGCCGGTCATCACGGTGGGCTCGGTCACGCTGGGCGACGAGCTGATGGCCAGGGACCGCGCGGCCATTGTCGGCACGACGGGGTTGGAGCCGCTTCTGGAGCGGCTGGCGGCGGGAGAATTCGACCTCGTGGCCGTGGGCCGGGCGCTCATCGCCAACCCGGACTGGCCGCGGCTGGTCAGGGGTGGGCAGACGGACCAGCTCCGGCCCTACGACCCGGCCGCGCTGGCCACGCTGATCTAGCCTCGCCGGCGCGTGGGAATCAGCTATAACTTCACCATGCCCATTCGTCGCGTTGCGGCCGTTCTGACCACCGGAGTGCTCCTGGTGTCTGCCGGGCTCTCCGCCCAGAAACCCGTCGACTGGACCGAGTGGCGCGGGCCGCAGCGCAACGGCGTGCTGACGGGCGTGACCGCGCCGAAAGTGTGGCCGCCCAAGCTGACGAAGCAATGGCGGTCGGAAGTCGGCCTGGGCTACTCCACGCCGCTCGTGGTTGGCGGGCGCGTCTTCGCGTTCGGCCGTCAGGGCGAGGAGGAAGTGCTGACCGCCATCGAGGCGTCGACAGGGAAGACGGTCTGGCGCACGGCCTACGCGGCACCCTTCAAACTTCCCGATGGCACCGGCAAGCACGGCCTTGGTCCCAAGTCCACGCCCGCCTACGCGGACGGTCGTATCTTCGCGCTGGGGCTCAGCGGCATCTTCTCCGCGTTTGACGCCAAGTCCGGCAAGCTCCTCTGGCAGAAGGCGGCGTCGCCCGTGCAACCGAAGTACGGCACGGCCGTGTCACCCCTCACCGACAAGGGGATCGTGATTGTGCACCTCGGTGGTCATGACAAGGGCGAACTCACGGCCTTTGATGCCGCTACCGGCGCCGTGAAGTGGTCGTGGACCGGCGATGGCCCCGGCTACGCCTCCCCGCAGTTCGCGCAGATCGGCGGCCTGCGCCAGCTCATCGCGTTCACGCAGGAATACCTCGTGGGGCTGGACCCGGCCAACGGCACGCTCCTCTGGAAGCAGCCCTTTAAGAATCAGTTCTGGACCAACATCGTCACGCCGGTCGTCTATCAGGACCTGGTCGTCATCTCCGCGAACATGGTGGGCACCGCCGCCTACCGCGTGGCGAAGGGGCCACAGGGCTGGACGGCCACCGAGGCATGGAAGAACGCGGACGTGCAGCTCAACCTGAGCAACCCGGTGCTGCGGGGCACCACGCTCATCGGCATGTCGTCCAAGAGCGCCGGTCAGTTCGTGTCGATGGATATCACTACCGGTCAGGTGGCGTGGAAGAGCCAGGGTCGCGAGGCGGACAACGCCTCCATCGCCGATATCGGGAGCGCCCTGCTCGTGCTGAAGGACTCCGCTGAGTTGCTCGTCGCCAAGCCCGGCGCCAGCGGGTTCGACATCGTGGAGACATACACCGTGGCGGACAGCGCCACCTACGGGCAGCCGGCGATCGTCGGCAACCGGATCTTCGTGAAGGACAACGACGGTCTCACGGTCTGGTCCTTCTAGCCCGCGCGATATCCCTCCAGAGGAGTTTCGGATTCATGATGCGACGGTCCCTTGGTGCAGTGCTCGGTCTTGGTCTGTTCACGGTCGCCTGTGGTGGGGGAGGCGGCGAGACGAAGCCGGCGACGGGCGCCGCCGCTCCCGCGGCTCCGGCCGCCACTGTGTCGGTCAACAAGGCGGACTATCCCGTGTTTCCCAGTGCCGACGCCGGCGCGGATCCGGCCGTGCCGGCCGAGCAGGGCGGCAAGGGCTTCACGGGCCAGGGCTGGCAGACCAACACGGACTACGACCTCATCGGTGACCCACGGGCCGTCAAGGGTGGGCAGTTCCGGGAGTTCGTGCTCGACTTCCCGGGCACGCTCCGCATCGAGGGTCCGGAATCCAATACCGCGCTCAATTACATGATCGGTCCGATGGTCTACGAGTCGCTGCTGTCGGTGCATCCGACCTCGCTCGAGTTCATGCCCATCCTCGCGACGCATTGGCAGATCGCGGAGGACAAGCTGACCTACCGCTACCGGATCAATCCGAACGCGCGATGGGCGGACGGCCAGCCCGTGGTCGCCGAGGATGTGGTGGCGTCATGGGACTTCAAGATGGACAAGGGGCTGCAGGATCCGTCCAACCAGCTTACCTTTGGCAAGTTCGAGCGGCCGGTCGCTGAAAGCAAGTACATCGTCCGTGTGAAGAGCAAGGTCCTCAACTGGCGGAACTTCCTCTACTTCTCAGGCATGTCGATCCTGCCGGCCCACGTGCTCAAGACCGTCACGGGCGAGCAGTACATCAAGGACTACAACTTCAAGCTGATTCCGGGCAGTGGCCCCTATGTGGTCGAGGAGGCCGACGTCGTCAAGGGGAAGAGCGTCACCATCCGCCGCCGCAAGAGCGGGTACTGGGCCGAGGCGCACCGCCGCAACGTCGGCGTGAACAATTTCGACGAGATCCGCGAAGTGGTCGTCCGTGACCAGAAGCTGGCCTTCGAGATGTTCAAGAAGGGCGACCTCGACAGCTACTTCGTGAACATCTCGCGCGAGTGGGTCGAGGAGATGAACTTCGACAAGGTGCAGCGCGGTCTCGTCCAGAAGGTCAAGGTCTTCAACGACACCCCCTCCGGATTCTCGGGTCTGGCCTTCAATACCCGGCGCGCGCCATTTGACGACGTGCGGGTCCGGATGGCGATGGCGCACCTGATGAACCGGCCGCTGCTGATCGAGAAGATCTTCTTCAACGAGTATGTGCCGCTGCACTCGTACCACGCGGGTGGCATCTACGAGAACCCGAACAACCCGAAGATGGACTACGACCCGAAGAAGGCGCTGGAGCTGCTGGCGCAGGCAGGGTATACCAGCCGGGATGCGCAGGGCCGGCTGGTCAAGAACGGCCAGCCGCTCACGGTTGAAGTCATCTATGGGAGCAAGTCCACCGAACCCTTCCTGACGATCTATCAGGAAGACCTGCGCAAGGCGGGCATCACGGTGAACCTGCGGCTGATTACGGGCGAGACGCTCTTCAAGCTGGTGATGGACCGCGAGTTCAGCGTCGCCAGCATGGCATGGGGAGCGCTGCTCTTCCCGAATCCGGAAACGTCCTTCCATTCCAAGATGGCCGACGAGAAGAGCAACAACAACATCACCGGCATGAAGAACCCGAAGATCGACGCCTTGCTCGCGAAGTACGACGTCGAGTTTGATCCGGCCAAGCGGGCCTCGTTGATCCGGGAAGTCGATGGCCTGCTGGCCAACGAGCATCACTACGCGCTCGAGTGGGACGCGCCGTTCGTCCGGCTGGCCTACTGGAACCGCTTCGGTATGCCGCAGGGCGTGCTCACGCGCATCGGGGATCAGCGCGATGCGCCCACGCTGTGGTGGATCGATCCGGTCAAGCAGCAGGCGTTGACCCAGGCGATGGGCAGTGCCTCCGCGACGCTGCCGGTCGGAGCGCTGGAAGTTCGGCACTGGCAGGAATACGGCAAGCAGCATCCGATGGGAGCGGCCACCAACTAGCCCGCTGCTGCGGCCTGTCGCCATGACCGCCTACTTCGTTCGGCGCCTCCTGCTCATCATCCCGACCTTTCTCGGGATCACGCTCGCCGTGTTTGCCGTGATGCACTTCGTGCCGGGCGGGCCCGTCGAGCGCCAGATCATGCGCGTCCAGATGGCGGCGATGACCGAGGGCAACGGGGGCGGCGGAGGCGCCGCCGCGGCGGTCAGCGGGCGCGGGGCCAGCGATCTGCCGTCAGAGGCGGTCGAGGAAATCAAGCGCTACTACGGCTTCGATAAGCCCATCCACATCCGCTATGCGCAGTGGCTGTGGAAGGTCGTGCATCTCGACCTGGGACGGTCCTACGTGTATCAGGACCCGGTGTGGGATGTGATCAAGTCGCGCTTCCCGGTCTCGATCTTTCTCGGCCTCACCGGCTTCCTGCTCAGCTACCTCGTCTGCGTGCCGCTCGGCGTGATGAAGGCCGTGCGCCATGGCTCGAAGTTCGACGTGGTCAGCAGTGCCCTGGTCTTTCTGGGCTACTCCGTGCCCGGGTGGGCACTCGGCACCGCGTTGCTCGTGCTGCTGGGCGGCGGGAGCTTCTGGGATGTCTTTCCCCTCGGTGGGTTCCGGCCCGACAACTGGGAATACCTCTCGCCGTGGGGCAAGATCACTGGCCAGTTCAGCCACATGTTTCTACCGGTGGTGGCCTACATGGTGGGATCCTTCGCGACCGAAACCATCCTCACCAAGAACTCGATGATGGAAAGTCTGGGCCAGGACTACGTCCGCACGGCCTTCGCCAAGGGTCTCAGTGAGCGGCGTGTCATCTTCGTCCACGCGCTCCGCAATTCACTGATCCCGATCGTCACCGGGCTGGGTCACGTGATCAGTCTCGTCCTTGCCGGGTCGTTTCTGATCGAGCGCGTGTTCAATATCGACGGCATGGGCTACCTCGGCTACACGGCTCTGCTGCAGCGCGATTATCCCGTGGCGCTCGGCATCCTGGTCATCGGGTCGATGCTGATGCTGGTTGGCAACATTCTGTCCGACGCGCTCTATGCCGTCGTGGACCCGCGCATCCGGTTCAAATGATCCCGCCGCTGTCCGAGTCCATCTTTCAACGCCGGCTCAGGAAGTTCCGCCGCCTCAAGCGGGGCTACTGGTCGTTTCTGCTGATCACGGGCGTGTACCTCCTCTCGTTCGCGTTGCCGGTGCTGGCGAACAACGTGGCGCTGTTGGTGAAGTATCACGGCCATTACTACGTGCCGATGGTCACCTTCCAGCCGGCCTCTGCGTTCGGGCAGAACGCCATCGGCGAGCCAGACTACCGGGCACTCAAGGACGTCTTTGCGCAGGAGGGCCGTGGGAACTGGGTCCTGATGCCACCCTATCCCTTCGGCCCCAACGAGTCCCTGCTGGATCAGAGCGGCGCGCCGCCGCACAAGCCGACGAATCGGCACTACTTCGGCACGGACGACCGAGGCCGCGATGTACTGGTCCGGCTGGCCTACGGCTTCAACATTTCCATGACGTTTGCGCTGATCGTCACCGTGCTCGGGATGGTGGCGGGCGTGGCCGTCGGCGCGGCGCTGGGCTACCTGGGTGGCACGGTGGATATCGTGGGCCAGCGGGCCATCGAGATCTGGTCGTCGCTGCCGTTTCTCTACACGATCATCATCATCAGCTCGATCATCGTGCCGGTGTATCTGCCGGGGCATGGCCCACTCCTGCAGCCCTCGTTCTGGCTGCTGGTGCTCATCCTGACGGCCTTCGACTGGATGGGCATCACGTATTACATCCGCGGAGAGTTCTACCGGGAGAAGGCGAAGGACTACGTCGGTGCCGCGATTGTGACGGGCGTGTCCCAGTCCGCGATCATGTTCCGCCACATTCTGCCCAACGCCCTGACACCGGTCGTCTCGTTCGCGCCGTTCACGGTGGTGGCCAATATCGGGTCGCTCGTGGCCCTCGACTTTCTCGGCTTCGGGCTTCCGGCGCCGACGCCGAGCTGGGGCGAACTCATCGGACAGGGCATGGCCAACCTCTCCAAGTGGTGGCTGGTCTTCTTTCCCCTTGGAGCCCTGTTCCTGACGTTGCTGCTCGTCGTGTTCATCGGCGAGGCCGTGCGCGAGGCGTTCGACCCAAAGGAGTACTCCCGCCTTCGGTAGGCGCGTGACGACCATGGCCGATCAGACACCGCTCCTGCAGATTCGAGGGCTCAAGACCCACTTCTTCACGGAATCCGGCGTGGCGCGCGCCGTGGACGGCGTGGACCTCGAGATTCAGGAAGGGGAGGTGCTGGGGCTGGTGGGCGAATCCGGCTCCGGGAAGAGTGTGACCGCCCTCAGCATCCTGCGTTTGATTCCGGATCCCCCGGGGCGCATCGTGGCGGGCGAGATCCGGTTCCAGGGCCGGAACCTGCTGGCGCTGCCCATCGAGCAGATGCGCAGCGTGCGCGGCAGTCAGATCAGCATGGTCTTCCAGGAGCCCATGACGTCCCTCAATCCGGTGTTCACGATCGGGATGCAGGTGACGGAAGTCATCCTCGCGCACGACCGCTGCAGCCAGGAGGAGGCGAACCGGCGAGCCGTGGCGATGCTCACCGAAGTCGGCATTCCTGATGCGGCCGAACGGCTGGGGCAGTATCCCCATCACATGTCCGGCGGCATGCGGCAACGCGTGATGATCGCGATGGCGCTGGCCAACAATCCGGCGCTGCTCATCGCGGATGAACCCACCACCGCGCTGGATGTCACGATCCAGGCACAGATCCTGGAGCTGATGCGCCAGCTGAAGCGGAAGCGGCAGGGGGCCGCCATTCTGCTCATCACGCACAATCTCGCCGTCGTGGCCGAGATGTGTGATCGGGTCGCGGTTATGTATGGCGGCAAGGTGCAGGAACTGGCGCCGGTCAAGGAGCTCTTCCGCAACCCGCTCCACCCCTATACGCGAGGCCTCCTCGGCAGCATTCCGCGCGTGGACGGGCCACGAGCCGGGCGCCTGCAGGCGATTCCCGGCAGCGTGCCCGACATCATGCACCTGCCCGCGGGGTGCAAGTTTGAGACGCGCTGCGGGGACCGCTTCGCGCCATGCGCCGGCGTCGAGCCCGCACTCGTCGAGCGCGCGCCCGGACACTTGGTCCGCTGTCACCTGCACGATCCCGCGCAGCATCCGGTGCCCCGTGGCTGAGCCCATTCTCGAGATCGCAGACCTCACGGTCCGGTTTCCGGTGTTCGGCGGCGTGTTCCTGCGGCGCAGGGGAGAGGTGCGCGCCGTGGACGGCGTGAGCCTGACGCTCAATCAGGGCGAGACGCTCGGTCTGGTCGGTGAGTCCGGGTGCGGCAAGAGCACCGTGGGCCGGGCCGTCGTCAACATCCTGAAGGCGATGAGCTACCGGGTGGAGGTGAGCGGCCAGATTCTCTATCACCATCCTGACGGCGTCGTAGACCTGGCGTCGCTCGACCAGGCGGGGATGCGGCGGTACCGGTCCGACATCCAGATGGTGTTCCAGGATCCCTACTCCTCGCTCAATCCCCGGAAGACCGTGGATCAGATCGTCGAGGAGCCGCTCCGCGTGCATACGGGGATGACGCCGGCCGAGCGGGCTGACCGCGTACGGTGGCTGCTGGAAAAAGTGGGCCTCTCGAAGGACCACATGACCCGCTACCCGCACGAGTTCTCGGGCGGACAGCGGCAGCGGATCGGCCTGGCGCGGGCGCTGGCCACCAACCCTAAAATTGTGATTGCTGACGAGCCGGTGAGCGCGCTCGACGTGTCCGTGCAGGCCCAGGTGATCAACCTGATGCAGGACCTGCAGCAGGAGTTTGGACTCTCCTACATCTTCATCGCACACGACCTGTCGGTGGTACGCCACATCTCGGATCGCATCGCCGTGATGTACCTGGGGCACATCGTCGAAGCGGGGGATGGCGATGCCATCTACGGCCGTCCCGTGCATCCCTATTCGCAGGCGCTGCTGGCGTCGGCACCTGTGCCGGATCCGTTCGTGGAACGGGCCGCGACGGTGCGGTTGATGGGCGACGTGCCGTCGCCGATGCACAAGCCGTCAGGCTGTGCCTTCCGCACGCGGTGCCCGCTGGCGCAGGCGTCATGCGCGGAGCGCGTGCCCGTGCTCGAGGAACGGGCAGGCCGGATGGTGGCCTGCCCGATTGTGCAGGTCTAATTACTTTCCGGCGGTCTTGTCGGTCGCGCCGGCCTGGCCCTTCTTGACGTGCTTCTTGCCGGCGGACTTCTTGCCGTGCTTCTTATGGGCCTTCTTCTCCGTGGCGCCGGTCGGCGCCGCGCCTGCGGACTTGGCGCCGGTGGTCTGGGCGTGCGTGGTGCGAGCACCCGTGCCCGTGGCCATCGCGGGAGTGATCCCAAGCGTCAGGACGAGGAGCGCGTACGAGAGAGCCAGAATCGAGCTGCGTGACATTGCGTGACCTCCACGAGTGTGCGCCAGGAGAGCGCACCTTGAGCGTGCACCCAAGATGGAGGCGGGGCAATGGCACCAGAGAGCCAGCCGAGGGCGGGAGCCGCAGAGCGTGAGAGGAGCACCGAGTGTCCCCGTGGTCAGCGGAGCACGAACGGCAGCAGGGCCAGCGCGACGCCGACGAGCCCGGTGAGGACCAGGCCAGAGACGATGTAGGGATACGCGATGAGCGCGATCCCGGTGACGATGAACCACGGTTCGGACTGACGGCGCCCGTAGAGCAGATAGGCGCTCCCTACCAGGCCCGCGAAGAAGCTCAGGAAGAGTTCCACCGGGCGGGCCTAGCGCCCGCCCATGAGTCGGAACATGCCGTCGATGTTCAGGTCGCGGCTGGTGTCGTAGCCGGTCCAGGCCTTGTACTTGGTCAGATTCACGGCGTCCCTGGTCTCGATGAGTGTCATGCCGTGCTGGATGTGCGCCGAGACCTGCGTCTTGAGGTCCTCGAGATACTCGCGATGCCGGCGGGCGTGGTCGCGCGTCCCCATCGGGCCGTGCCCAGGCGCCAGCAGTTCGAAGTCCATCTGCTCAATCTTCCTGAGCGAGGCAATCCACCCAGAGATGTCGGCGTTGGGAAAGTCGCGGTAGGCGACCGAATCGATCGGGACGATATCCACGGCGAACAGCGTCCGCTCCTTCGGGAACCGCATCACGATCATGCCGTCGGCGTGGTTTGGCCCGAGGTAGGAGAGCTCCACCGTCGCCCCGCCCAGCGTGACGGTCTTCGTGGTGGCAAACGTCTCCGTCGGCAGGGGAGAGGGTACCTTGTCGGCGGCCATCATCGCTTTGGTGATGTCGTGCCCGATGAAGGTGGCGGTGTCAGCGAACACCTCACCACCGGATGCGTGGTCCTCGTGGCCATGGCTGTAGATCACGTACTTCACCGGGACCTTGAAGCGCGTGGCGATCTCGCGCTTGAGATACGCCGCGGCCTCTGGGTCGATGGGGTCCGTGGCGATGACACCCGCCGGCGTCACCAGAAAGACGGAGAAGTGACCATTGTTGCGGAAGCGGTAGAGGTTGCCCCTGATCGGTGTGATCTCGCGGACGGGCGCCTGGGCGGTCAGAGACAGGCCACCGAGGACGAGCACCGCGAAGGCGACGAGGGCGCAGGCGAGGGAGCGTCGACTCAACATGTAGAACCTCCGGACAAGTGGTGCCGAGGCTGTCGCCGCGGCACTGGCGGTCACTCTATCGCGATCCCGGCTGCGTGAGGCGGGCGCCAGGCGTTACTTGGCGGACAGGAGCCCTCGGGCGCGCTCGGCGGCCTCACGGACCAGCACACCGAACTTCGGGTGGCTCGGCTCCATGTCCGGCTCGAGGCCGTGCCGGCGCAGTTCCTCGGATGTCGTCGGGCCGATGGAGGCGACAACCGTGCGTCGAAGGGCCGCCAGGAGGGCCGCCTGCTGGTTGGTCCGAGCGGCAATCTGGAGCAGGTGGATCATCTGTGTCGCCGTCGTGAACACGCTCACGTCAAGCACTCCGGCCACCAGGGCCGCGACGGCCCGCTCCATCGGACCGGTGTCCTCTGGTAACGACCAGCGGTAGACGGGCACGTTCGTGACTGTCGCTCCGCGCGTCGTCAGGGCCGCGACCAGTTCGACGTTGGTGACGCCGTACTCCTGGACGGCCACGCGGGTCCCGCGCAGGGGGTGTTCGGTGGCCTGCCCGTCGAGGGCGGCGATGAGTTCCCGCCACGTGTTGGGCTCGGCCGCGATGAGCCACGGCGTTAGACCCAGCGCTCGCAGGACGGCTGCTGGTTTCGGCCCCCGGACCGCGAGCCGCATACGACCAAGCGCGGCGATGACGGGCTCGACAGGCCGGTCTGCCCGGATGGCGTCGAGCAGTGCCGTCGTCCCGACACCGGTGAGCAACACCACGATATCGAAGTCGCCCCGCACGACGGCGTCGGCAAAGGTCAGGGCCGCCGGGTTGTCGCCAATCGGCACCTCGCGCATGGACGGCGCCACGGTCGGGACGCCGCCGTAGGTGGTGATGAGCGCCGCCATCTCCGTGGCGCGGCGGCTTTCGAGCGAGAGGACACGCAGCCCGCCGAACGAGGGAACCTCAGCCATGAACCTAGGCTAGCCGAAGTCAGCGGTCCGGAGTCGAGCCGTCGGGCGGCGTCAGCCGAGCAGGGATGCCAGTGCGGCGAGCGCGAGGCCGCCGCCGGCGAGCTGGACGACCAGCGCCGAGCGGTCGCGGAGCGAGAGCGCGCCCGCCAGGGCGAGGAGGCCCGCGCCGGCCAGCACACGCCAGTAGAGGTCCTCCATCTTCGGCTCGGCCGGCAGCGCGATGACGCGGCGCCGGGCGAGTTCCACGATGTGATTCGCGAGGCTGATGTCACTGTCGCGGTCGAGTTCGAGATACTCGCCGCCGCTGGCCGTCGCGATCTGCTTGAGTGACGGCCGGTCGAGCGTCGAATAGACGGGCGGCGTCGGGGGAATGGCCGCCTGGGCCGCGGGGGAGAGGTTCCGCACCGGCTCAGGAATGCGACCGCCGGCGAGGGTGCCCACGCCGACCGTGATGACCGGCACGTTCCGGTCCCGCGCCAGCTTCAGGGATTTCTCGACTTCACCGCTCCAGCTCTGGCCGTCGGAAATCATGACGAAGAGCGGTGCGTTCTTCGACTTGCCGTGAATCTCCTCGTCCTTTTCGAGGACGCGCAGGCCCCAGAAAATGCTGAGCTCGCTGTTGGTGTCCCAGCTGGTGTCTTCCTCGAGCGGGAATGGCGACTTCTCCTGCAGGTTGTCGAGGAAGAAGAAGAACGTGTTCGGGTCCTTCGTCAGCCGGATCTGTGGCGCAGCGATGCGGGCAAAGAGCGTGAGGGCGATGCGGTCGTGATCCCAGCGCAGGGAGTCGCCAAGGGTGCGCAGGAACCGGACCGACCGCTGCCACCGATCCCCGGGCACATCCTTCGTGCGCATCGAGGCCGAGCCGTCGAGGAGCACGACCAGATCGATGCCACCGGTGCGCACCATCGAGACCACAACCCCGGGCCGTGCCAGCGCGACCACGAGGAGCGCCGTGGCGCCGATGAGACAGAGCGAAAAAAGGGCGTCGCCGAAGATTGGCAGGCGTTCCCGGAGGGGAATGCGCCGGGCGGCCGCAAGCCGCGAGGCGTCCCGCCGGCGCTTCTGGAATTGCCGCACCCAGACGCCCAGCAGCAACGCGGGTCCGAGCAGCAGCCAGAGCCACTGCGGGTCCGCGAACTGAATGGATTCCGGGTGGAGGAATGGCTCCACCTTATCCCTTGCGCTGGCGGGGCCCGCTCGTGCCGGCCTTCATCAACTCGCCGCGTTCATCCGGCTTCAGCGGAATGATCACGTTGAACTGGTCGGCCGGCGTGTTGGTGGGTGGCGTGCCCTTCTCGCCATGCACCGAGGGCGGTGCCTGATCGTTGCTGTTGGGATCGCCGCCCTTGGGGGCCTCACCCGGCTTCATGCGGGAGAGCACATTGCGGAGCCGGACGATGTATTCGTAGTTGTAGGCGGCGTCAATGTGCCCAGGGCTCTTCTTGAGCAGCATCGTGTAGATGCGCAGCACGCCATCCAGATCCTGCGCGCCCTGCTGGCCGAAGTGCTTGCCCTTCACGCTCCGATACGCGGCGTTGCCCGCGATGAAAACGAAGTCCGGGCTGACCGAGACGGACGCGAGATCGGCCTCAGCCGTCGGTACGCCCGCGTAGTCCCCGCGCCAGTAGGAGACCATGGCGCGCTCCTGCCGCACGTCGGCGACGAGCTGCTCCCCGATGAAGGGCAGCCGACCCGCGAGGCCGATGGCATGCTCGACTTCGGCGTACTGCTGATCGGCCCCCTCGGAGTCGAGCGTGGCGAGGGCGCTTTCGGCGCCCGCCAGGCGTGTCTCCACCAACGCCGCGCGCCGCACGGCGACGCCAGCGGCGACCAGCAGCAGCGCGATGACCAGTTGACCGATGAGTGTCTTCATGGGCGGTACCTCAGGGGAACGTCCGGAAATAGGGGACGGTGAGCTTGAGCAGGAGCGCCAGCATCCAGCAGGCGGCCGCAGCCAGAGCAAAGGGGGCGAAGCGCGGCTTCTGTGTGACGTACTGCTTCACGTCGATGCGGCCGGTGGAGGCCCGGTCGACGTCGCGGATGGCCTGCAGAATCGTGGATTCATTCGCGGCGGCATAGAAGCGCCCGCCGGTCTTCTCGACGGCGGCCTTCCAGACGGCATCCGGAATGATCTGGCCGAGGCCCTTGTCGTGATTCACGCGGACCATGTAGACGGGGATCTTCGCGGCGATGGCCTCGTTGACGACATCGGCGGTGGTCTTACCCTGCGTGATGACGCCGGCGTCCTCGCCATCGCTGAAGAGCAGCAGGATGTTGCCGGAGGCGTCGAGGAAGTTGAAGGCCTTGAAGAGCCGCGTGCCCTGTTCGACGGCCCGCGTGATGATGGTGCCCTGGTCCGGAAAGCGGAGGAACTCGCCGAAGTCGCCGATGAGGGACAGGCTGAGCAGGATGTTGTCGTAGTCGCTGGTGAACGGCGTGACGACGTAGGCCTGATCGCCGAACTCCACCAGCGAGATCAGGTCACGGTACTTGCCCTCCATCCGGATCCGGATGAAGCGTTCGGCTGCAGCGACCGTCGTGAAGAAGGCCGCTTCCGAACCGCCCGGCTTCGAGGCCGAGGCCTTGCGGAGGGTCGGCGCCTCGAACCAGCGCACCATGCTCGTCGAGGCATCGATCATCAGGCAGATGCGACGGCCCGGAAACGACATGCGCTTCTGCGTCAGGGCGGTGTACGGATCCGCCAGGGCGAGCAGGAACAGCGGTACTCCGGCCAGCACGAGCACGAGCGGGGCGTGGCGGATGAACGCCATCGGCGACTGCCCGAAGCCGCTCAGTACGGCGGGCAGCGCGACCCGGCTGCGGGTGTTGCGGCGCCCAAGGGCGATGCGCACCAGCAGGACAAGGGCGACAGCCGAGACAAAGCCCACCAGCGACAGCCACGCCGTGCCGCGGCTCCAGAAATGAAGCTCCGACACGTGGGTGCCGCGCCAGTCGGCGAACTGACTGCCCGCGAACTGCAGGAAGGCTGTTACCGGGCCCACACCCGCGTCCTCAGTCCGGCCACGGCAGCCTGCAGCGCGGCGAAGCGGAGCGCCAGCCAGCCATGTGAACGGCGGAGGCGGCCGAGGGCGCGTTTCGCGGCGTCGAGCGCGTCATCGAGGTCGAGCCTGGCCGGGGTCTCGCGCCCGTAGAGCGCCGTCTCGAGTGTCTGCATGGCGGCGTGCAGGTCCACGATGGCCCCGGAGGCGCCGCCCTGCGCATCGCGCCGGGCCATCTCACGGGCGAGGTGGCCCGAGGTGGCCGCCCCGGTGACCACAGCAGCCCGGCCGGGCCGGAAGGGGCTGCGCACGAGGAACTGGCCATCGGTTCGGGCCGCGCCGGTCCAGGGGGCCTGCGCGGCGCGCCCGCTCGTTTCGTAGGCGCCCGCGACCCGGAGTGCCTGCAGGAGCTGTCCGGCCAGGGCGGGCGTCCAACCGCCCTGTTTCGCCCGGGCCACGGCGGAGATCTCGCTGGCGATCGCCGCAAGGATGGCCGAGTTGGACACGTGCTGATCCACGACGGTCGAGGTGCCACGGCGGCGCTGCAGCGCGCGGACCACGGCCCAGACGGCGAAGACGGCCGCCAGGGCGAAGAGGACCGTCGCGAAGACATCCAGCAGATTGGCGCGGAAGCGGCGGGCGTCGATGGCGACAAACGAGTCGGGCGCACGCTCACGGATGTCGGTGGCCAGCGCCGGCACGAGCGTCACGACCCGCACCTGCTGCGACGGCATGATGTAGGTCTTGTCCCGGGTTTCGATGGCGGCGGCGTTCGCGTCTGCCCGGCTCTGGACCTTGTAGGAGATGGCGACCGAGGGCAGCGCCACGTCCTTGCCGAACTCCTCACCGATGTAGCGGACGTCGTACTCGTATTGGAAGAAGCGGCGCGAGGCGGTCCTCAGATCCGGCGCCTGGCGACCACCGGTGACCTCAAAGGGCTGCAACTGCAGCACCGCGGGGTCGATCCGCGACTGGTCGGGGACCACGGTCGTGGAGGCCGTCTCCAGCACCGCGCAGGTGAGGACGACGGTGAAGGGTTCACCCACCCGCACCGAACTGGCGCCGGTCCGCCACCAGCAGTCGATAGGGGAGACAGACATCTTCTCGGCCGCGGCAGCGCCCTGGGCCTGTGCCTGGGCAGAGCCGGCCACGGTGACGGCGGCCACGAACACGGCTGCCACAACAACTACGGACACGCGTCTGAACATTTACGCCACCTTGCGGAGCCGGCGCTCCGTCACAAATTCAGCCAGGGCCAGGTCCGATGCCGCGGCATCGATACCGACCCGTACCACGTCGAGGTCCGCATCGCGCGCCATGCGCTCGATGCCCGCCTGCCATTCCCGGACGCGCGCGGCCATCGCCGCCAGCGAGTCACGCGAGACGACCGACGATCGGCCCGTCTCCACATCGAAGATGTCGATCCAGCCCGCCGAGACTGCCGGCAGTTCAAAGGCGAACGAGGCGTCAATCAGCACGATGAAGGTGTCGTGCACGGCGGTGAGCCTCGACAGCTCCGCAATCACCGGCTCCGGGTCTGCGAATAGAAAGTCCGAGACGAACGGGATGAGCGCCGTGCGCCGCATGAACGAGGAGACCGTGCTGCTGAGGCTGCCGGTGCCGCGCAGATCCTGGAGGTTCCGCTGGTGCTGGTACGCGTCGAGGCAATGGATCACATGCGTCCGGCCGACCCTGGGGCGGACAGCCTGCAGGTGGTCCACGTCGGCGTCAAAGGTCAGCAGGCCGAACTGGTCCTGGAAGAAGACGGCCGAGAGTCCGATCGTCGCGATGGCGCGCGCGATGGCTGCCGCGATGGGCACGCCGTTAACGCCGCACAGCGTGGACGGCGACCGGTCGGCGACGACCACGACGCTCGCGGTGCTCGGCTGCTCGAACTCGCGCACCACCATCGGCGAAAAGTTCGTGAGCGACGACTGCGCCCAATCGATTTGCGAGGGGCGGTCGCCGGCCTGCCAGTCGCGCAGCCCGACGAAGTCGAAGCCGGAGCCGTGCGCGAGCGCGCGGTGGTCGCCCATGGCGACTTCGCGCATGCGCCGCAGAATCAGCAGCTCGATTTCGTTGATGTCCGAGAGGCTGACGAGCGACGCTTCGTGGTGGTGCGGGTCGGCCCCACGCTGCGAGGCGGCCGCGCCGAACAGCCCCGGGCTGCCGTGGTTCATGGCACCGCGACGCGCTCGACCACGTCACGGATGACCGATTCGGTGGTCATGCCGTGGCTTGCGGCGTGCGGCCCCAGCCAGATCCGGTGACTCAGGATGTACTGCGCGAGATCCTGGATGTCCTCTGGATAGACCTCGTCGCGCCCGTGCTGCAGGAGCGTCCAGACCTTGGCGAGGCGGCCCCAGCAGATGATGGCGCGTGGCGAGGCGCCGAGGTCCACTCCGCGCTCGACCATCTCGGACGGCGATCGGTGGTGCCAGTCGCTCTCCGGATTGTAGGGCCGCGTGGCCGCGACCAGCCGCTGGATGTAGACGCCGAGTCTCTCGTGCAGGAACACTTCCTTGCTGATGACGGAGCGCAGTTCGATGATGCGCTCCTTCGAGAGCAGCGTATTCAGGTGCACCTTCTTGAAGTCGAAGTTGACGAGGCGCGCCTCCTCCTCTGGCGGGAGGTAGCCGATGTTCACCATGATCGCGAAGCGGTCCGTGGCGGCTTCCGAGAGCGGGAAGGTGCCCTGGCCGAGTTCCACCGGGTTCATCGTCGCGATGGCGAAGCTGAACGCGGGCAGCGGATAGGTCGTCTTGCCGACGGTGACGCTGCGGTCCTGGAGCCCTTCGAGAAAGGCGCTCTGGGACTTGAGCGGCATGCGGTTGATTTCGTCGAGCAGGATGACTTCGGCGGAGGCGAGCGGGCCGAACTCGGTGACGAGCGCGCCCGTGGCCGGATTGATCATCTGGAAGCCGACGACTTCGGTCGGCTGCAGGTCGGCCCGGCCCTGGATGCGCGCGAACTTGGCGTTGCTGACGGCGGCGAGGATGACGCCGAAGAAGGTCTTGCCGACGCCAGGGACGCCGCGGAGCAGGAGATTGCCCGCGTTGACCTGACGTTGTTCGTCTTTGTCGTACGTCGTGGGGATTTCGGAAAGCAGGACGACGTTGGCGAGGGTCTTGGCGGTCTCGTAGCCGACGAGCGCTTTCGCGCCTTCAGCGACGATCGCCTTGTGAAAATCGATGGCTTGCTGGAGTTCGGCGTGCACGGCCCGCCAATGGTATAGCAGGCCCTCTCGAGCGCAACAGTCCTAATCCGCGCGGTGACCGCGCGGCGCGAGGTTATTCCTCGGTGGCCTCGGTCGCGTCGTCCTCGACGGGCTCGTCGTTGAGCTCGTCGTCTGTCAGGAACGGATGAGGCTGGGGACCTGGCACGATGCCGGCGAGGTCCGGATCTTCGCCGTCCGCCGATGTACGGGTGGACTTGGTGTCCTTGGATTCCGCACGCCGGGCGTACTTCATCTGACGCTTTTCTATCAGGGCCTTTTCGCGTGCGCGCTTTGCCTGTGTCGGCCGGGACCGGCTTGCCATGGCCTCCATTGTAACACCGGCGGCGGGCCGCGAGAGGCATACAATGCGGGCCGATGGTCGCTCCGCCCGTGGACTTCTCACTGGAATCGCGCTCCCGCGTGCTCTCGAGGGCTGAATGGGCGGGGCTGCGCCTGACCACACCGCTGCCGCTCTCGGAGCCACAGCTCCGCCCGCTGGTCGGCCTCAGCGAGAAGATGTCGCTCGACGAGGTGGCCGATGTCTACCTGCCGCTGTCCCGGCTGCTGAATCTCTACGTCGGGGCCGTGCGGCAGCGTCAGCAGGCTACCGACATGTTTCTCGGGTCGTCGTCGCCCGCGTCACCCTTTGTCATTGGCATTGCCGGGAGCGTCGCCGTCGGGAAGAGCACGGCCGCCCGCGTGCTCCGGGCGCTGATGGCCAGCTGGCCGAGCCATCCGACTGTCGACCTGGTGACGACTGACGGCTTCCTCCTGCCGCACGAGGCCCTCGTGGCAGCGGGGCTGCAGGATCGGAAGGGCTTTCCGGAGAGTTACGACGTGCGTGCGCTGCTGCGCTTTCTCGCCGATGTGAAGGCCGGCGAGACCGAGGCCCGGGCACCGGTCTATTCGCATCTGCGCTACGACATCGTCCCCGGCGAATATCAGGTGGTGCGCCGGCCCGACGTGGTGATCATCGAAGGCCTGAACGTGCTCCAGACGAATCGCGTGGAAGCGGGGAAGGGCCTCTTCGTGTCGGACTTCTTCGACTTCTCGCTCTATGTCGATGCCGACGAGGCAGATATCGAGCAGTGGTATGTCGAGCGCTTTCTCGCCCTGCGCGAGTCGGTGTTCACCAATCCGGCGTCGTATTTCCACCGCTACGCAGCGCTATCTCCCGAGGGCGCGGCGGAAAAGGCCCGCGATATCTGGCGCCGGATCAACCTGGTGAACCTGCAGCAGAACGTGCTGCCCACGCGGGAACGGGCGCAGCTCGTGCTCCAGAAGGGCCGGGATCACGCCGTCCGCCGCGTGCTGCTGCGCCGGACGTAGCTAGCGCTCTTTGCCCCGGGCGCCCAGCCAATAGGCCAACATCCGGAAGGCCTGTCCACGATGGGCGATGGCCAGCTTCTCGTCCTCGGCCAGTTCGGCCGTGGTGCAGCCGAGCTCCGGTACCAGGAAGATCGGGTCGTAGCCGAAGCCGTGCGAGCCGCGTGGCGCGTCAGCGATTTCCCCCTCGAGCGCTCCCCGTGTCTCAAACACGATGCGGGTACCCTCGGCGACGGCCAGTGCGCACACGAACCGGGCCGTCCGTGGGCGTTCCGGATGGGCCGCGAGGCCGGCGAGGATCGCCTCGAAGCGCTGGGGATACGTGGCGTCCGGACCGAGGTAGCGAGCCGACTGCACGCCAGGTGCGCCGTCCAGTGCATCAACCACGAGCCCGGAGTCTTCCGCCACGGTGAGCTGGCCCGAGCCTGCGGCATAGGCGAGCGCTTTGATGCGGGCGTTGGCTTCAAACGTGGTGCCCGTCTCTTCGGGTTCGGGCAGTTGCGGATAGGCGTCGAGGCCCATGAGCTCGCAGGGCGTTGCGTGCAGGAGACGCTGAATCTCGCGAATCTTGCCCTGGTTGGTGGTGCCGACCAGCAGCCGGACCATCCGTGTCACTTCTGCAGGAGGGGGCCGACCAGGCTCTTCTGAATGGCGATGAGTTGCCGGATGCCGCCATCGGCCAGGTCGAGCAGTTGGTTGAGCGACTCGCGTCCGAAGGGCAGGGCCTCGGCCGTGCCCTGCACTTCGATGTACAGACCCGCGCCGGTCTTCACCAGATTCATGTCGACTTCGGCCGCCGAATCCTCCGTGTAGGCGAGGTCGAGCATCGGCGTTCCGTCGACGATGCCGACGGAGGTGGCCGCGACGTAGTCCGAAATGGGCATGGTCCGCAGCTGGTCGCGCTCGCGCAACTTCTGGAGCGCCATGACCAGGGCGACAAAGGCGCCCGTGATGGACGCGGTGCGCGTGCCCCCGTCTGCCTGGATGACGTCGCAGTCCAGGGTGATGGTGCGCTCGCCGAGTTCCTCGGTCTTGGTGACCGCGCGCAGCGAGCGGCCGATCAGGCGCTGGATTTCCTGGGTCCGGCCGCCGACCTTGCCCGCTGAGGCTTCACGTTGCATGCGCGTGGTGGTGGCCCGGGGCAGCATGCCGTACTCGGCCGTGATCCAGCCCTTGCCGGAATTGCGTCGGAAGGGGGGCACCCGATCCTCGATGCTGGCGGTGCAGATGACCTTGGTTTTGCCCGCCTCGACCAGCACCGACCCTTCGGCGTGCATCGTGAAGTTGGGAACGATCCGGGTGGGACGCAACTGCTCGGGGAGACGGCCATCAACGCGCATGAGTCAGTCAGTGTAGCCGATCGGGATGACGCGTTCGCTCCGCGCCTCTGGCGCCGCGGACAAGGCTCAGCGTCCGCCTGGGTGTAGCGTGTCCCGATCCGCCGCCAGCGGGCCGCGCAGGTCCACGTGGGCACCCAGGGCGGTGGCAGGTTGCCCGTCCACCAGGAACCGTACCGACGTGGCGCCAGGAATATTGGTCCGGACCGCGCTGACCAGCGCCTGCACCGCGAGCCGCTCCGCGGTCGTGCCGCCGCCGAGGCCCTGTGGCGGGAGCCCGGTGAGGTCGATGATCACATCGCCCCCCGGTGTCAGGAAGCAGGTGCGGAGCAGCGAGCCGACCGGCCACAATCCGACGGCGGGGAGCACGGCCCGCTCCAGCGCGGCTTCGACGACGAGGCGCGCGTGGTCGGAACGGTCGGTGACCTTCGGGATCTCCTGTTGTACCGGAGCCAGGTCGTCGCTGTCCGGTGCGGGGTCGAAGAGCGTCACCGCGACGTGCGGGATCGGCGCTCCGCCATCCACATGCGGCGCGGTGGTCACGGGTGCCGGGCGGCGTGCACGGGCCATCCACCAGCGGACACCCGCCCCGGCGAGGAGCGTGCCGATGAGGACGCCGACGACGGCCACCAGAATGCCTCGATGCTTCATCTGGCGGCGTCTGGCGGCCGACGGGCGGCGCTGAGCGCTTCGACGATCGCCTCGCTCACCGCCGTCTGGAATTCAGGCGTGGCGGCCAGGGCGGCCTGGCCCGGATGTGAGAGATAGGCGAGTTCCAGCAGGACCGAGGGTGCGTCCACACCGGCCAGTGGCCGCAGAGGCAACCGGCGGTGCGGCGTGGCGCTCACCGGAACCCGGTGACCGAGTGCTGTTGCGAGGAGGTCGGCGAGGTGTTCGGCAGCCGGCGCGTGGCGGTCCTGTACTCGGTCCCAGCGCACCAGCGCCAGCGTGCGCGCCTGGGCGTCTGGCGGCTCGGCGTCGTCCATGGACGCAGGCTGGTGCGTGTAGATCTCGGCGCCAGTGGCGGCGGTCCGAGGCGACCGGTTGAAGTGGAGGCTCAGGTAGGCGTGCCCGTGCGTCTGGTTGGCGCGCACGGCGCGGGCGTCGGCGTCCATCGTGATGTCGCTCTCGCGCGTCAGGACGACGCGGGCGCCGTGTGCGGAGAGCGCGGCGGCGGTGCGCTTCGCGATGTCGAGCGTCAGTTGCGCCTCGACCAGCTCGCCCGCCTGGACCCCGCGATCATCGCCGCCGTGGCCGGGGTCGAGCACCACGATCCATCCGGCGAGTCCGGACGCGGAGACGGCGGCTGGAGCCGCAGGCGGCAGGGTGGACGTGCTGGCCGGCACCGAGGGTGTCTCGGCCGGCTGGGGCGGTGCTGGCGACTGGGCGGCCAGCAGGCCGCCCGTCGTCACGAGGAGCAGTGCCAGCACCGGACGGGTGATGTGCATGGCTGGCCGTCCGGTGTCTGGCAGTGTGAGCGGGCCCGGCCCGCCGCTAGAACTTGAGCCCTTCGGTCAGTTCGATGAGGGTGCCCCACGGGTCGCTGACCACCGCAGTTGGCACGCCCGTGTCCGCCGACTTGGCCAGTGGCGAGACGACCTTTCCGCCCTGAGCCTTGATCGTCTGGACGAGGAGCGCCGCGCCACGGACTTCGAAGCCCACATGCGCGAGCGACCGGCCCTCCGTCCCAGCCACCTTGTCCGGCGCCATCGTGAACAGGAGCGCGCCGGCGTGCTTACCGAGGTCGAGGCTCTGGAAGCCGAAGCCGCGGTCACCATCCTTTGCGCCAAACGCCTTGGTGTACCAGGCCATCGCGTCCGTCACGTTCGGCGGGTCCAGATTGATATGCCGGAATGCCACGGTCGCGGCGGCCTGCTTGTTCTCGACCAGGCGGATGTTGACCTCATCCGGCGTCTGCACCACGGCGCTGATGGTCTGCTGATCGGGCACCGTCGCGATGTCGTCCTTGACGGTGTAGATGTAGTTGGTTTCCTCGCGGGTGACGAACTTCGCCTTGGCGGTCTTGAGCGTCGCCACGGTCTTGGCCAGATCCTTCACCTCGAGGGCGATGAGGCTGACCGTGGACCCGCGCGTGCCGCCCTTCGGGTCGCCCTTCTGGAGCAGCACCAGCAAGCCCGGGAACTTGACGGCTTCCGCGGAGCCTGCCGTGGCGGACGCGCCGCCGAGACCGTCCACAAGGAGTTTCTTCGTCGCCGCCACATCCTTCACGATGAGGCGGACGTGCGCGCCCACGACCGGGCTGGCGGTGGCAGCCGGCGCTGCGAGTTTTGCGGCGGCCGGTGCGGCGGGGGCCGCTGGTTTGGCGGCAGGCGTCTGGGCCAGCGCGCCTGCGGCGGCCAGCGACAACACAGAGGCAAGGGCAGTCACATTCACCATCGAACGCATGAGTCCTCCACGAACACGTTGAGCGGTACTGATTGTAGAACCTGTCCCATGAATGGGAGCCGGCAATCGGCCGGCGAGGCATCCCGCCTGCCTGTGGTGCTCCAGCCTCACATGCACCCCGCATCCTCGGTCGTCGCGTCGTGGCAGCCTGGCGCCCCGCCGCACTCGGTGATGCGGCCCAGTCCTGACACAGGATCTCCCGATCAGGCCGTCGTGGCGAAGTATGTCGCCAGCGTGTCCCGTGTGGGAGCGGCGGCAGGCGTCAGCTTCGAGACGACGACCATGAGAATGGCTGAGATCAGTGTCATCGGAACCACAGGCAGGAGCCCGAAGACGAGCGTGCCCTGTACCACCCGGGTGACGACGACCTGTCCGGCAATTTCAAGCACGGTGACCGCCTGGCCGGGCGGCGGCGCAGGGATGTGCTGCTGGACGACGGCCACCGCCGTGACAGCCGCGGCGGTCCAGAGTGTGGTGGCCAACGCCCCCCACCGGGTGCTGCCGCGCCAGAAGAGCGCGGCGACCAGCAGGGGGAAGAGCGACGAATATCCCGCGAAGGCGTACTGCGTGGCGATGTCGAAGATCGACTGCGGGGTATTGAGGGCGATAGCGTAGGCCACCAGCGTGATGAGGATGATGAAGATGCGGCCCGTCTGGATCTGGACGCGGCCGCCGAAGCGGGCCTTTCCTCCATAGAAAGCGAAGATGTCCTCGGTGAACATCGTCGACAGCGCGAGGATCTGCGAGTCGCTGGCCATCACGGCCGCCATCACGGCCGCTCCGAGAATGGCCGCGAGCCAGAGCGGCGCGTAGCCCTCCACGAGGCGGAGGATCACGTCGTCACCGCTGGCCTTGGCCCGGAGCGAGGCCTGCTCAGCCGGAGCGAGTGACGGGCCGTGCGCGGCGATCGTCGCCCGGGCCTCCAGCTTTGCCTGGATGGCTGGCACGTCCGTGGCCCGGTTCGCCACGACGCCCAGGAACACGGACGGCAGCCAGATCAGCAGCATGCAGATCGGATAGAGCACGATCGTCTTCTTGAAGTGCCCGAGCTTCTTCGCCGTCATGCAGAAGATGCCGATGTGCGGAAAGGCCAGCGACGAGAGCGGGATGAAGGAGTAGCTGAAGAAATAGAGCGGGGAGATGCGCTCGCGCGTCAGGAGCGCGGTGCCGCCCGGCGCGGCCGACAGTGACTCGATGGCGCCGCTGAAGCCGCCCATGCCGCGGGCAATCACCGTGACGGCCACCGCGCCAAACACGAGAAACAGTGAGGTCTGGAAGGCGTTGACCCAGGCCGTCCCGCGCATGCCGCCGAAGAAGACATATCCCATGACGACGAGCGAGACGATGGCGCCGCCGAGCCAGAAGGGCACCGCGCCGTTGCTGACCGTGCTGAGCGTCGTGCCGCCGCCCATGACGGCGATGATGATGTACGGGATGAGCAGGACGGCCTGCACGATGAAGATCACCGTGCCGATGTGCCCGCACTCCCATCGATCGCGGAACAGTTGCACGGGCGTCATGAAGCCCTTGCGCCGGCCCAGCGACCAGAGCCGCGTGCCGATGATGAAGAGGCCGAACGGGATGATGAGGGCCGAGGCCGAGGCCATCAGACCGTAGGTCACGATCCCGTTGGCGAAGGCATGGCCGGACGCGCCCAGGATCGAGAACGCCGTCATGTTCGTGCCGACCAGCGAGAGCAGGAAGACCGCGGGGCCGAGCGCCCGGCCGGCCACGAAGTAGCCTTCGGCGTCGCTGTCGCCGCCACCTCGATTGGTGATGCCGATGAACAGGACGATGAGCAGGTAGCCGAAGATGACGGCGGCCGGAATCATTCGCCGTCCTCCAGGTGATGCGGCCAGTAGGCCCTCACGAGCCAGGCGAGCACGCCGGCAATCACGAGCGTGTAGCCCGCGTGGTAGGCCAGCCCGACAGGCAGGAACCCGAAGACCAGTGGCCGGGCAGTCCGCCAGAACCAGATGTCCTGGTGGAGCACGTACAACAGAAGGGCGACCCAGAGGGTTGGTGCCATGGGCGCCGATTGGACCATACGTGGACGGGCAGGTCCAGAGGCCGGACAGATACACCTCCGGCGGACCTGTCGCATCCGGGCGAGGCCCCGTCATCGCCCGTCGGCCTGATCCTTCGACGGGTCCCACCGATGACACCCCGCCCGGCGCCTGCAGTGGATCTGTCGCGCACTCATGACGGCACGCTCCGCAATTGCGCCCGCCCACGGGACGGGGACCGCAGCCCACCTCGGCCGGTAGTGCCGCGCACGGCTATACTTACCGGCCATGTCATCCGGTATGCAGACTCCCGGTCAGCCCGCGACCGACGCGCAGGTGGCCGCCGCCAAGACGGCACTCGATGCCCACGTGCGCGACACCATCCAGTGGCACTTCAACCCCGAGACGGGCACGCCCTTCTGGCTCGACTTTGTCGCGAAGCAGGGGTGGGACCCGCGGAAGGACGTGAAGACCTTCGAGGACCTGGTCCGCTTCGGCGAGTTCCAGGACGAGTGGCTCCGGGGCGGCCCCGTACAGCGGTGGATCCCGAAGGGCCTCGCCGGCCAGCCGGCCTACGTCTTTGAGACGGGCGGTACGACCGGTATCCCGAAATCCCGCGTGGCCATCGCAGATTTCCGGACCGACTACGAGCTCTTCAGCGACACGTTGCCCGAGGAGTATTTTCCGAAGGGCGCCAACTGGTTGATGCTCGGCCCCTCGGGCCCGCGGCGTCTGCGGCTCTCCGTGGAGCACCTGGCGCAGTATCGCGGTGGCATCTGCTTCTGTGTGGACCTCGACCCCCGCTGGGTGATCAAGCTCATCAAGAAGGGCTGGACGGAGCACCTCGAGGCCTACAAGGACCACGTGATCGAGCAGGCGGTCTCGATTCTTTCGGCCGGCCACGACATCAAGTGCATGTTCACGACGCCGAAGTTGCTCGAAGCGCTGGCCCTGCGGTTGGAGAAGGACGGCACCTCGATCCGGAAGGCTGGCATCACCGGCATCTTCGGGGGCGGTACCGAGTTCACGCCCCAGTGGAACCGCTTCGCGCACGAGGAACTGCTGGACGGCGCCTACCTGACGCCCACCTACGGCAACACCCTGATGGGCCTCGCGGCCAGCTCGCCGACGGGGCCGTTCAACAACTACAAGATCAGCTACTACGCCCCTCAGCCGCGCGCAGTCGTGCAGGTCGTGGACTTTGACGACGCCAACAAGCTGGTCGGCGTGGGCGAGACCGGACGGGTCAAGCTCACCACGCTCACGCGGGAGTTCTTCGTGCCGGGCTTCCTTGAACGCGACGAGGGCGAGCGTGAGGCGCCCTACGAGAAGTATCCGTGGGATGGCGTGAGTGGTGTCCGGCCGTACCGGGGCTTCGCGTCCTCGACCACCGTCGGCGTTTACTAGGATTTCGCATGCTCAATCTCCCGATCCTCCGCTGGGGCCAGCCCTACACGTCCATGGACGTGGACGAAGTTCGTCACTTCGCCACCGGCGAGGTCATCGCCCGGATCAGCCGCGCCAATGGCGGCATGATTCAACGCGATATCCGGAAGGCGCAGGCCGCGCGCGACGCGCTGCGGAGATTCCCGATCGACGACCTGATCGAACGGGTGAAACACGCCGGCGAGCTCTACATGACCGCGACGCTCGCCATGGGC
Source organism: Acidobacteriota bacterium (assembly GCA_947482665.1). Classification (GTDB taxonomy): domain Bacteria; phylum Acidobacteriota; class Vicinamibacteria; order Vicinamibacterales; family UBA2999; genus CANKJK01. The sequence continues at coordinate 6,186 of CANKJK010000009.1, read as the reverse complement.
GACGGCACCCAGACCCCGGACGAGTTCGTGGCGGCGCAGAGTGCCAGCACCGGAATGCCCGAGGCCATGTGCCGGGCCAACATGAAGAAGAGCGCGTTCGTGCTGGCCGAGATGCGTGCCATCCTGACCGCGCTGACCCGGCGGCTGGATTTCACCGTGTTGACGGACGGCTGGGGCATCGAGAACGGCGTGCCGGTGAGCTATCAGGCGCAGGCGCCCGCGCTCGGGCTCGTGCTGCCCTCAAACACGTCCGGCGTGCACACGCTGTGGCTGCCCGTCATTCCGCTGCAGATTGGTCTCGTGCTGAAGCCCGGCCCGCAGGAGCCGTGGACCCCGTACCGCATCGCGGAGGCCTTCGCCCAGGCGGGCATACCGCGCGAGGCGATGTCGATCTATCCGGGCGGGCCCGATGTGGGCGCCTCGGTCCTCGACGCCTGTGGCCGGAACCTGATCTTTGGCGGCGAAGCCACCATTGAACGGTACAAGGGCAGTGCCCGCGTGCAGGCCCACGGTCCAGGCTTCTCAAAGATTCTCCTGGGCGACGACCAGGTTGACCACTGGGAGAAGTATCTGGACGTGCTCGTGGACAGCGTGTGCGCGAGCGGTGGCCGTGGCTGCATCAATGCCTCGGGTGTCTGGGCGAGCCGCCACACCCGCGAAATCGCGGACGCGATGGCCCAGCGGATGGCCGCCATCAGGCCCCTGCCCTTTGATCACCCAGATGCCGCCCTGGCGGCGATGACGGTGCCGGGCGTGGCCGAGGCGGTGGACAAGGCCATCGACGCGGATCTGACCGTGCCTGGCGTGACCGATGTCACCGCGAAGTACCGCACCGGTGCCCGGTTCGTGCAGGACGGCCCGGCGAACTATCTACTGCCGACCGTCGTGCACTGTGCCTCACCGGAGCCAGCCATCGCGAAGAAGGAATACATGTTTCCCTTTGTGACGGTCGTGGAGTGTCCCGAGGCGAAGATGGTGGAGTCCATCGGGCCCACGCTGGTCTGCTCGGCGATTACGGGCAATGCCGCCTTCATGCGGCAGCTGACCGACGCGACGCACATTGACCGCCTGAATATCGGCCCGGTGCGGACGATGGCGCTCAATTGGCTGCAGCCGCACGAGGGGAACCTGATCGACTTCTTGTTCCGGGCCCGGGCGTATCAGACGGCGCCTCTGTAGCACGCGACCGGGTAAGGGGATGTTCCAGCCGCGTCGCGAGACGGTTGGGCGGGATCTGTTAGCATCGCTGCCGTACAACGCGCCTGATGCGGCTGACGCGGGCGCATGGAGAGTGTCGTGAGACTGATGACTATCAAACGGGCCGCCTCGGCGGGTGTGATGGCGGCGGCTGTAGCGGCCGTCGTGTTCTCGGCGGTGGGCAGGGAGGCCTCGGGTCAGTCGGCGTATCGGGCGCCACGGACCACGGACGGCAAACCAGACCTCCAGGGGATCTGGCGGACCATGAACAGCGCCAACGTGAATATTCAGGACCATTCAGCCGGCTCGATGGGTCCGGCTGGGCACGGTGTCGTGGTTGGCAACGAGCTGCCTTATCTCCCGGCCGCGCTGGCGAAGAAGAAGCAGAACGCGGCGAAGTGGCGTACCGAGGATCCTTACGCGAAGTGCTTCCTTCCCGGCGTGCCCCGCGCGACCTACATCGGCTTGCCGCTCCAGATCGTGCAGACGCCGGGCTATGTGGGCATTGCCTATGAGTATGTCCACGCCTCGCGCATGGTCTACACCAACGGCACGAAGCATCAGCCGGACGTGGAGTGGTGGATGGGCGATTCGCGGGGTAAGTGGGAAGGCGAGACGCTGGTCGTCGATGTGACCAACTTCAACGACCAGACCTGGTTCGACATGGCCGGTAACCACCACAGCAGCGAGTTGCACGTGGTCGAGCGGTACACCCGCATCGGACCCGATCACATGCAGTACGAGGCCACCATCGAGGACCCGAAGACGTTCTCGAAGCCCTGGAAGATGAGCATGCTGCTGTATCGCCAGAAGGAAGCCAACGCACAGCTGTTCGACTACTCCTGCTTTGCGTTTGATCACCATGAAAAAGGCCTGTCAATCTCGCTCGCGCGCTAGCTGGAGGACACTGTGAAGACGCGAATCCTGACTCTCACGCTCCTCGTCGCGGTGACGGCGGCGACCTCGCCCCTGATGGCGCAGGCGCAGAAGAAGGCGGCACCGGCCGCCGCAGCAGCTCCGGCTGGGAAGTACGTGCCGGCGAAGCTTACGGACGGCCAGCCTGATATCCAGGGCCACTGGGGCGACATTCTCGAAAACATCGCCAGCCTCAACGTCGAGAAGGGCCCGCTCCTGAACGAGACGGCCGTCAAGCTCGGCGTGCGCAACTACCCGGCGTTGAAGATGTTCAACGGGTTCCTGGTCGATCCCCCGGAGGGCCTGCTCCCGCATCAGCCCTGGGCGCTCGAACGTCGCAACCAGGCGATGAAGGAATTCCTGGCGCCCTCCCCGGCATTGATGGACCCGCAGACGCGCGGGTGGCCCAACGGCATGCCGCGTGAGAACTACTACAGCAGCATCGAGAACGGTCCGTTCCAGATTCTCCAGCCGCCTGGCTACGTGGTGTTCTTCTACGAGATTCACCACGAGTTCCGTATCGTCCCGCTCGACAAGCGTCCGCACCCCGGTCAGGACATCAAGATGTGGGAAGGCGACTCGCGCGGCCACTGGGAGGGCAACACGCTGGTGATCGAGGTCAAGAACAGCAACGACTCGACCCGCTACGACGTGATGGGCAACTTCCACACCGACCAGGTCGTCGTGACCGAGCGGTGGACGATTCTCGACAAGAACTCCATCGACTACAAGGCCACGATCGACGACCCGAAGGTCTACACCAAGCCGTGGACGCTGGGGGTGAAGATGGTGCGCGCCAAGCCCGGCACGGAGATCTTTGAATACGCCGGCGTCGAGGGTGATACCGCCGCCACGGAACTGGCCCCGGCGATCCGGGAGTTCAACGAGAAGAAGGGCAAATAGACCGGCCCTCTGCTGTCTGACGCGCGCCCGGGCGACCCGCCCTGGCGCGCGTTGTCATGTACGGGCGCCGAGGGCTGTTCGAGTCAGCGAACTGGCGCCACCATGACGCAGGTCAGCGGACTGTCGATTCGCCGGTCTCCGACATTGGACGGGTGCCCAGCTTCCTGAACAGCGCGATGTGCCCGAGTATTGCGGCGGGCACCAGGACGGTGGGTAGCCAGACGTAGGGGAACTGGACGATCCAGAGGTTGTCCGGCGTGAGTCGCTGGAAGGGCGTGGGAAAGCTGAGGACGGCCACGCCGACGACCCAGATCAGGAAGGCGAGGCCCATCGCGTTCCATGCAGCCAGTGCGCGGCGGGAGAGCCGCCCGGCACACGGCGCCAGCGCGAGTGCGGTCACGCCCGTCACGATGTCGAAGTTGCGGCCAGACCAGGTGAGATGCACCGGCGCCAGGCCTGCGGTGTAGGCCCCATGCAGCAGCACCTCGACGAGGATGCGGAAGGCCTGTGCGCCCACGAGCCAGCCCACAGGCTGGGCGGCCAGAGCCAGAACGTAGCGGGAGAGTCCGAGCGCCAGTGTGAGCACGAATCCCGCGAACGCCAGTCGCAGCATACGGGGCGGCAGATGGCTGATGTCCGCCAGCCAGCCCGAGAGAGCCAGGCCCGCGGCGAAGGCCATCCAGGCGAGGATGAGCAGCGTGAGAATGCGTGAGCGGAGCGCGCTGGCGACGATCACGGCGACTGCGGCGCTGAGCAGCGCAAAGCCCCATGCGAGCACGGGCAGGGTCATCGTCATCGTGAGCCTCCGTGTTCCGTCATGGGACGAGGGTTAGGTCGAAGCGCGGCATGCGGGTCGCGGCGGAGCTCCGTCGTGCCGAGTGTGAACGCCACATCAGGCGCCCACTGCAGCGCGAGCGTGCGCAGGCCCTGCACAACCCGGCTGCGCGTGGTGGTCACGCGGGCCATGCGTGGACCCAACGCGATGAAGGTGCGTGTGCGTGCCATCCGCACCGCCTCGTAGCGCCGCAGCGCGGCGGTGAGGTCCGTTGTCTCCGACAGCGCAAGGCCCAGTGCGACCCCATCTTCAAGCGCCTGCGCCGCCCCCTGGCCGGTGTGGGGCAGCATAGGATGCGCGGCGTCACCGAGGAGCGTGACGCGTCCGGTACCCCAGCGGGGCAATGGATCCCGTCGCAGCAGCACGTCGAATCGGAGGTCCGCCTCGGGCGTGGCCCGGATGATTGTCTGGAGCATTGACGGGAGTGCGGGGAGCCGGGCCGCCATGACAGCCATGGGCGCCGTGTCGTGGACCTCGGCGGAGAGCAGCGAGGCGTACCAATAGACCGCGTCAGACCCGGCGCGAAGCGCGGCGGCCTCGATGCCGTCGCCCAGAAATGTCACGCCGGAGAGGTTGCCGAGCGTGCCCTCGACGCCGCGTGCCACACCGCGCACCGCGCTGTAGCCGCTGGCGAGTGGGGGTGGCTCGGTCGGGTGCAGGTGGCGGCGGACCGCCGACTGGATGCCGTCCGCGCCAATGAGCACGTCACCTTGGTCCGTGGCGCCGTTGCGGAGCATGACCTCCACGCCAGTGGCTCTGGCCGTGAACCCCGTGATCTCGTGATGCAAGCGGAGGTTGACGTCCTCGACTGCGTTCAACAGCGCGCCGTGCAGGTCGGGCCGAAGGGCGACCACCATCGCGCCGGCCACTCGCGCGTTCAGGCGTCGAATCAGGCGGCCTCCCTCCCCGAGGAAGGCAATGTCTCCGAGCGGCGCACCGGCACGCAGCAGGGGGCCGGCCACGTCGAGCTCGCGGAGCGCCGCCAGGGCATTGGCGGCGAGGGCCACGCCGAAACCTAATTCGCGGGGGGCCGCGGCGCGTTCATAGATGCGGATGCGCCATCCCGCCCGTTGCAGCGCCACGCCTGCCGCGAGCCCGCCGATTCCCGCGCCGATGATGATGGCCGTGGGCATGGCCAGGTGCCTCCCGGTTGCGGCTACTGACGGTCAGCCAGCGCTGCTGCGATGTCCGCCTCAATCTTCTCCGGCGCCGTTGATGGGGCATAGCGGCGCAGAACCGCGCCGTCGCGGCCGACGAGGAACTTCGTGAAGTTCCACTTGATACCCTTGGTGCCCAGTGCCCCAGGTCGCTCCGTCTTGAGGTGCCGGTAGAGCGGATGCTCACCAGAGCCGTTTACCTCGATCTTGGCGAACAAGGGAAAGGAGATGTCGTACTTCGTGGAGCAGAACGCCTGAATCGCATCGGCATCGCCAGGCTCCTGTTTCCCAAACTGATTACAGGGAAAGGCGAGGATCTCGAGGCCCTCCGCCTTGTGGCGGCGATAGAGGGCTTCGAGTCCGGTGTACTGCGGCGTGAACCCGCACGCGCTGGCCACGTTCACAATCAGCACCACCTTGCCGCGGTAGTCGGCCAGTGAGGCCGGGTGACCGTCGAGCGTGGTGGCGGCGAAATCGTAGAGGGCTGGCACGTGGGGCGTCCTAGTGCGCGGGCTTGAAGTAGAGCACCATCGCCGCACCAATCGCGGTCACCAGGATGCCCAGATAGAGCAGCGGACTGACCTGGTCCTTTGGCGGATTGAGCGACATCGAGAGCAGCACGTTCACGACCGGTGCGCCGCCGAACACGATCGGCATGACATACGTCGGAACGCCGCCATTCTTGAACGCAAAGATGATGCAGATGGCACCGGCCGCGCCCAGGGCGCCCGCGATGGTGGCCATCGTCGTGCCGTTGGCGTTGAAGCCGCTCAGGCCGCTCGAGCCGAGGTTGACCAGCGGGGCGACGATCGCCATCAGGAAGTAGGCCACGCCGACGCACAGCAGCGCCTTCATCGGATTACCCAGCCCGACCTGTCCCTTGAACAGCAGCACGCCGTAGATGCCCCACGACAGCGCGGCGCCCAGCGCAAAAATTGCCCACGTCATGCCTTTCCCTCCCTGGTGCCCGTGTGAATGTGCGGTAGCCATAAATGATTGCAACCTCGAATCGCCTCAGCGGGTGCTGCGGGCGCCGGGTGATTGTAGTGCAGGTTCGAGCGCGGCCAGGAGCGGCGAGGTCGCGACTGTCGTGACCAGCGCCATGACGACCAACATCGAGAAGAGTGCCGGACCGATGAGTCCCAGTTCGAGGCCGATGTTGGCGACCACCAGTTCCAT
>CANKJK010000008.1 GCA_947482665.1 Acidobacteriota bacterium | reverse complement strand
CTTGAGGATCAGGTCAGGGGCTTATAGCGTGGCGGCCGCGGAAACAACACGGTTGCTACAACACGGCGTCGTCGTGGCTCCTGCGACGAGGTTGGTCATACCCATCGAACCCGAGGCCCTGATCCACCGATGAACAACGTGCTCATCATCACTGGCGCGAGCCGTGGCATTGGGGCTGCCACGGCACGACTCGCAGGCTCGGCGGGATACGCCGTCTGCGTCAATTTTCGTCAGGATCAGGCGGCGGCCGACAGGGTTGTCGCGGACATCGAGGCGATAGGTGGGACAGCGATTGCCGTGGGCGCCGACATCTCCGTAGAAGCCGATGTGGTGCGGCTGTTTGAGACGGCTGACAAGAGATTGGGCAGACTGTCCGGCCTGGTGAACAACGCGGGCATCCTCGAGACACAGTCGCGCGTGGAATCGATGGACGCCGCCCGGATCCATCGGGTGCTGGCGACGAATGTCGTGGGTGCCTTCATCTGCGCACGAGAAGCCGTGCGCCGGCTCTCCACGAAGCAGGGCGGGACAGGCGGGGCGATCGTCAATGTCTCGTCTGCGGCATCCCGGCTGGGGTCGCCAGGCGAATACGTCGACTACGCGGCCTCCAAGGGCGCCATCGACACGTTGACCATTGGGCTCGCGAGAGAGGTCGCGGGCGAAGGCATCCGCGTAAACGCCGTTCGGCCGGGGTTCATCTACACCGAGATGCACGCGAGCGGCGGTGAGCCAGATCGGGTCGATCGGGTGAAGGTCTCTGTGCCGATGAAGCGGGGCGGAACACCGGACGAGGTGGCGCAGGCCATCCTGTGGTTGTTATCAGGCGAGGCCTCGTTTACGACCGGTGCCTTCATTGATGTCACGGGCGGCACGTAGGCCGCCGGTGGAATCCCCGGTGCGCACAGGCTGGAGACATTGACGGCTATCCGAAGACGCGCTGGCTTCTGCGTGGTGGCGCTGTTGGGGGCGTGCGTCTCGGCGTGTCACGGTGTGACGGGGCCGAGTGCCCTCCCCGTGCAACTGCAGAATGTCGTGGATCCCGAGAGTGTGAACGCGGTATCCCTCTTCAACTCCTGCGTGGGGCACCCCTTTCCGCAGCCGAATTCGCCCAATAGCGGCAAGAACTACTTCTGGCCCAACTCGACCAACTTCAGCACCACCGATCAACTGACCGTCTTCGCCGCGTGCACGGGCCTCGTCCGTCAAACCTCAAGCGACATGAGTCCGGACCAGCAGGACCGCGGGCGAACCGTTCACCTGGTCTGTGACGGCAGCTCCACGTCGCTCCGGTACTTCCATCTCAACTTCGCCTCGAGCCTTCTGGGACAGCATGTCAGAGCCGGAGATACGCTCGGTCACGCGTCGCTGCTCGGCGATGGCCAGGCGCCGTCGCCCATACCGGCCTGGTACTACTCGAGCAACCTTGACGTCGCCGTCGCCGAGGGTAGCGACAGCACGACCGAGAACTACTTCACGCGGCTCAGCCCGGCGGCCTTAGCCGCGTGGAATGCCCGCGGCGTGACGTCGCTATCGCAGACCGTCACTCCAGGCAATCCCACCTGTTCCCGCTACAACTCCGACATCACGAATCCCGGCATTTTCGTTTTCTCCCCCACTCGATAGGCGTGGCATTCGGGCGGGTCTCTCAACGACGCGGAGCACATCCGGGCGCAGCCGGAGTGGGCTCACGCGATAGTGAGCCGTCACGACTGACGCACCACGGTCGCCTGGTCACCGTCGAGATCGTTGCGATGGGAGGCACTCGGGTCCTTGTTCTGCGGCCTCAGACATGCGCTCAGGCGTGAGAGTAGGCGGTCACCGGCGGATGCGGGACCCGGCCGTGCTGCCTGGCCCGACACTCGACGCGACAGGAGGGGGTCCCATGGTCCGCGCCAAGGCCGTTGTCTTCACGTTCATTCTCATGATGATGGGCTATGTGCTCTATCACAACGAGCGCTTCCTCATCCAACCCTCAAGTCTGGAGTGGGAGCACTACGGATCCATCGGATGGCCGCTGGTGCTGCATGGTGTCGCAGGGGCCTGCGTGGCGCTTTCCCTCTTGTGGGCGGACATCGCCAACAACTGGTCGGAACTGGGCCGGGCGGTCCGCGTACCTGCACGATCCAGGCGGACACTCGAGGAGCCGGCCACGGAGAGCGCCTAGGTTCTGCAATCCAGGCCAGCAACGCACGGCAGCGCGGTGACCCGGGGCCCGTCCGTCGGCTCTGCCCGCATGAAGTCTCGGGTAACCTGACACTCTCATCAGCAAGTCGCTTCGCCTCACCACGTCCACGTCACGCCGCGAGCCACCTCTATGACCGATCAGATTCAATTCACGGACGGCGCGGGCTACGAGCGCTACATGGGCGTGTGGAGCCAGCGCGTTGGGGAGGCGTTTCTCGACTGGCTCAGGCCAGCGACCGGTCTCCGCTGGCTCGACGTGGGCTGCGGTAATGGCGCCTTCACCGAACTGCTCATGGCACGCTGCACGCCGGCGGCGGTGGACGGCATCGATCCGTCTGACGCGCAACTCGCCTTTGCCCGCACCCGCTTCGCTCCGGAGGTCGCCCGGTTCCACCTGGGCGATGCGATGGCGCAGCCGTTTGAGAACGCGGCTTTCGACGCGGCCGTCATGCCGCTCGTCCTCTTCTTCGTGCCGGAGCCGTCGCGGGGCGTCGCGGAAATGGTGCGCGTGGTCAGGCCAGGCGGCACTGTGGCCGCCTACGCGTGGGACATCCCCGGCGGCGGCTTCCCCTACGAAATCCTGCAGCAGGAACTACGCGCGCTGGGAGCCACGGTGCCGATGCCGCCGAGTCCCGACGCCTCGAAGCTGGATGTGATGCAGGCGCTGTGGACGGGCGCTGGACTGGAGCAGGTCGCCACGCGCGCGATCACGGTGCAGCGGACCTTCGCGGACTTCGACGACTACTGGGCGACCATCACGCTGGGCCCGAGCGTCGGCCGGCCGCTCGCGTCGTTGACGGAGGCCTCGCGCGAGGTGCTGCGCACTCGACTGCGTGAGCGTCTGCAGCCGGCCGCCGACGGGCGGATCACCTGCAGCGCCACGGCACATGCCGTGCGTGGCCTCGTGCCGGCCTCGCGCCTCAGGTAGGCGGGCGCAGCGCGTCGAGCCGGTTGGTCGTGATCATGATGTCGCGGTTAAGGCGGCGCACCATGTCCTCGATGAGGTCATTTCCCTTCGCGGCGGCCGCATCCACCATCGCCTTGAGCTTCCACGACGGAGTCTCCTGCAGGGCGGCCATGTCGCGATCGACCATCTCGAGCTGCTCTTCGAGCTGCGTGATGCGGCGCTCCAGCCGCAGGCGCGGGGCCTCAGGATGGCTGCCGTCCACGGCGTCTGGGCTGCGCTCCCACTTCTCCAGAATCCAGCGCAGGTGCGCTTCGTCGCCGCTGGCGTAGGCGCGGTTGGCCTCGACCATCAGCCGATGGCGCCGATCACGAGCCACTTCGTCGGCGGCAAGGTCGGGGTGGATGGCCTTGGCCACGTCGCGAAAGAGCCGACGGACGGCGTCCGACGTGTAGCGCGGGGCGGCTTCGGGCGCATCGTCGCTGGACGGTGGCGCGGCCGAGCCCTCGGGATCGGTGGGCACGCGCTCGGCGAGGATGCCCAGTTCGGCTTCGGCGAGGGCCAGCTCCAACTCGTCGAGCTGCTCGTGGAGGATCCCGACCTGCTGGCGGTAGCTGACCTTGAAGGCATCGAGCTCGGCCTTCACCCGCTCGAACTCGGCCTCCCGCTCATTGAAGCGCGCATCAAGCTCGGCGACGCGCACGCGGATCCCTTCCGGGTCATCGGCGTCAGGCCTGTCAGGTCGTACAAGAACGGTCACGCAGAAAAATGATATCTCTCGATGGATGTTCGAGAACGTGCTCATCCTGCCTGGTCTCTGGAACTCGGGGCCGCGGCACTGGCAGTCGCGGTGGGAAGCCGCGCATCGCGGGATGGTGCGCGTGAACCAGGCAGACTGGGAAACGCCGGCCTATGCCGACTGGGCCGGGACGCTGGAGGCCGCGGTGGCAGCCTCGCCCGCACCGCCCATCCTCGTCGGGCACAGTTCTGCGTGCGCGCTCGTGGCGCGCTGGTCGCAGGCGACGAGCCTCGCCGCGAAGGGCGCCCTGCTCGTCGGCCCGAGTGACACGGATGCGCCCAGCTACCCGGCTGGCCCGACGGGCTTCAGCCCGATGCCGCTCGGCCGCATCCCCTTCCCCACCATCGTCGTCGCCAGCGACGACGACCCGTACGTCTCGCTGGAACGCGCCCGCCTCTTCGCCGCCAGTTGGCAGAGCGAGCTGGTCATCGTGCCCGGAGCCGGGCATCTCAACTCGGACAGTGGACTGGGCGACTGGCCTGACGGCCTGGCCCTCCTCGAAAGGATGCAGGGATGAACGTCTCAGAGCTTTGGCGGTATCCGGTCAAGACCATGGCGGGCGAGCGGCTGACCCGTGTGGCCGTCACCTCACTTGGGTTGGAAGGCGACCGCGTCATCCACGTAGAGGACGCCCGCGGCCACATCGTCACCTCGCGCACGCACCCGCGCTTTCTCGGTCACACGGGCACGATGACCGCGCAGGGCGAGGTGCTGGTGGATGGCCGGCCGTGGGAGAGCGACGCGGTCGCAGCCGATGTGGCGGCCATCGCGGGCCCGGAGGCCACGCTTGAGCGCTACGAGGGACCGGAACGCTTCGACGTGCTGCCGCTCCTCGTCGCCACCGACGGCGCCATCGCGGCCTTCGGGCACGACGGCCGCCGGTTGCGCCCGAACATCGTCATCGGCGGCGTCGAGGGTCTGGCCGAGCGCACCTGGCCTGGCGCCTGCCTGCGCATCGGCACCGTACTCATCGGCGTGCAGGACCTGCGGGGCCGGTGCATCATGACGTCGTTTGATCCAGACACGCAGGTGCAGGACAAATCGATCACCAAGGGGATCTACGAGCGGTTTGAGGGCACGCTGGCCCTGAACTGCTTTGTGATCGAACCCGGCACAATCGCCGTCGGCGATGCCGTGACACTCGTCCGTGGCCGCAACTGCGCGGACGCGCACGCACTGGCTGAGTAGCGAAGGGCACCATGAGCGCACCAGAACAACCGCGACCACCCTTTCCGCCCTTCGATACCGCTACCGCCACACAGAAGGTGCGGATGGCGGAAGACGCCTGGAACTCACGTGATCCCCAGCGAGTGGCCCTCGCCTATACCCCTGACAGCCTGTGGCGGAACCGGTCGGAGTTTCTGACCGGGCGCGAGGCCATCGTGGCGTTCCTGACGCGGAAGTGGAACACCGAGCAGGAGTACCGCCTGATCAAGGAGCTCTGGGCGTGCCAGGGCAACCGCATTGCCGTGCGCTTTGCCTATGAGTGGCACGACGCGGCGGGCCGCTGGTTCCGCTCCTACGGAAACGAGAACTGGGAATTCGACGAGCACGGCTTCATGCGTCGTCGAATCGCGAGCATCAACGACCTCGCTATTGCCGAAGGCGACCGGAAGTATCACTGGCCAATCGGCCGGCGCCCCGACGACCAACCGGGCCTGTCGGACCTCGGCCTGTGACCGCGCCCACACTCGGCCGCGGCATGCGCGGCGTGCTCCTCGCCTGCGGCCCGATGAACCTCGTCGGCGCGGTGTGCTTCTCGCCACCGATGCCTGCGGTGCGCGCGGCCTTCGGTCTCCCGGAGCCCGCGCCGTTTTATCTGTGGGTGATCTCGGCCTGGGTGCTGGCCTTCGGCGTGGCCTACGTGCATCAAGGGTGGACGGGGCGCGCCAACCCCGCGGTGCTCGGGCTGGGGGCCTGGGGCAAAGCCGCCTTCGCGGTGCCGCTGCTCGGGATGGTGCTATCGGGTGAGGCGCCCGCCGTCGCGGGCGTGGCGGCACTGCCCGACCTGTTCCTCGCCATCGTGTTCGCCGTGTGGCTGGGCCGGGCCTCCCGCCGGGAGCGATGACCGAGCGGTGGACACCCGGCCCCGGCCGTGGCTCAATAGCGCATGCTCCTCGGTCTTCGCACGGCCATCTACCCTGCTCCCGATCTTGCCGCCGCCAAGGCGTGGTACTCGACGGTGCTGGAGGTGGAGCCCTACTTCGACCAGCCGTTCTACGTCGGCTACGCGGTGGGAGGTTTTGAATTGGGGCTCCTGCCTGACGGCCAGCCCGCGACGGCTGGTCCTCAGCCGCTCTGGGGCGTGGCCAACATCGAATCAGCCTTTGCGCGGCTCCTCTCACTGGGCGCCACGGCGTTGGAACCGGTGCATGAAGTGGGCGAAGGGATCAAGGTGGCCGCCGTCCAGGACCCCTTCGGGAATCGGCTAGGCCTCATTGAGAATCCGCACTTCGACCAGGCTGCGGTCCGCTAGCCGGCACGCCTCCCATGACTGACGAGATGCCCGCGCCGTCCACGGATCAGCCGCCGATGCGCGCGCAGGATTACTCCGAAGCGCTCGACTGGCCCGGCTACTTTGCCGCGGTGCTCGGGAAAGAGCCGCGCGACACACTCGTGGCGGCGGTCGATGCGTTTGCCCGGGACGGCGTGCTGGAGGGTCTCGCGATCGATCTGGCCGCTGGCGAGGGGCGAGACACCCTCGAGCTGCTCAGGCGCGGATGGAAGGTGGTGGCCACCGATGGCCACCCGGATGCATTCACCCTCCTGTGGCCCCGTGTCCCCGAGGCCGTCACGCCGCGCCTGTCAACGCTGGTGGCGACGTTTGCCAATACGCAGCTCTGCGAGTGCGACCTGGTGAACGCCAGCTTCGCGCTGCCCTTCTGCGAGCCGGAGCACTTCCCTGCCCTCTGGCGCCGGATCGTCTCCGCCATCCGCCCTGGCGGCCGCTTTGCCGGACAGTTCTTCGGTGACCGAGATACGTGGGCGGCTCTGCCCGGACGGTCGCACCACTCAGAAGCGACCGTGCGAACCCTGCTCGAGGGCTTTGAGATCGAAATGTTCCGGGTGGAGGAGCGCGATGACGCGCCTGACGTGCGGAACCCGAAACACTGGCACCTCTTTCATGTGGTGGCCAGGAAACGCTGACCGTTGTCAGGAGTGAGCGCAGATGTCTCAGTCACAGGATGAATGCCGGGGCACACCGGGGAAGGTGGCGCCGGTTATCGACGTCAACAGCTGCGAGGCCAAGGGCGACTGCGTCAGAGTCTGCCCCTACGACGTCTTCCAGATCCGCGTCCTGACGGACGCGGAGCGCGCCTCGCTCTCGTGGATCGGCCGGATCAAGACGTGGGCGCACGGCAACAAGCAGGCGTTCGTGGTGAAGCCCGAGGCGTGCCACGCCTGCAACCTCTGCGTGGCGGCCTGCCCGGAAGACGCGATTGTGCTGGCGCCCTTCAAGGCCTGAGCGCCGACGGCGGAGTTGATCACGCCACGCCGGGCAGGCATGATGTCGGCACGATGGCGACACCGCTGACCCGCACCAAAGAGCATCCCTGGGCGCTGAAGACGCCTCCCGGCACTTCGGACTTCACGATGCACGTGGACACGAAGGACGGGAAGACCATCCTTGTCTGCACGGTGGGGAGTACGGTGCTCCACTACGACGCCCGCGCGGTGGACGACCTGCACGCCATGCTGAAGAAGGCGGGTGACTGGGTGGACCTCGGCGGCGCCGATGAGCAGAAGCCCGCGAAGGAGGGCACCGTCGAGGCCTGGGGACGGTCGCCGTCCAACCCGCTGGGCGGATGGTACGGCCTCAAGAAGGGCTTCCGCGGGCGGTTCGGCGTCTATATGCCGCCGCTCTTGGAGGCCCTCGGGTTGTGCGAGCTGGAACACAACGCCCGCAACAACCGGATGCGCGCCACGTAGGCGCCACGAGTGCCACGCATGACGGCATCCCCTCCCGCATCTCACAGCGCACCCTCGTTGGAGGGTCCGCTCGACCGGCTGACCCTCGCGGCCCTCGCCGTCGTCGCCTATGCGCTCGCGAACCTGCTCCACGAAGTTCTCGGCCATGGAGGCGCGTGCCTGCTCGTCGGGGGGCACCTCACCGCCCTCTCGGCCGTCCACGCGGGCTGCGATATCGCCAGCGCGGCTGCGGCAGGCACGGTGACAGCTGCCGGCACCGTCATGAATCTCTGTGCGGGCGGCCTTGCCTGGCTGCTCCTGCGCCGCCAGGGCGATCGCCTGACCCATGCGCGCTACTTCGCCTGGCTGTTCATGACGGTCAATCTGCTGCAGGCCGCCGGCTACTGGCTGTTCTCGGGACTGATGGGCGTGGGCGATTGGGCGGCGCTGACGGCGCCGCTTCGCCCGCTCTGGCTCTATCGCTCCCTCCTGGCTTTGGCGGGAGGCGTGGGCTACTGGAGCGCGATTGTCCTGAGCCTTCGTCATCTCAATACGATGCTCGGCGACGGTGCGAACCGTCTGCCGCGGGCGCGCACGCTGGCCCTGGTGCCGTACTTCACCGGTGGCGCCTTGTACGTGGCGGCGGGAGTCCTCAATCCTGTGAGCCCGCGCCTGGTGATCATCTCTGCCGCGGCAGCGTCGTTTGGCGGGACGTCGGCCCTGGCATGGATGACGCGCCAGCTCGCGACCTCGCGCTTCCCTGCTGGGGCAGGACCGGCGCTGACTCTCGGCCGCTCGTGGGCCTGGCTGGCAGCCGCGTGCGTGACGCTCGTCGTGTTTGTCGCGGTGCTGGGCCCGGGACTCCGCTTCTGAATGGCGGGTACCACCGTGCGCCAGGGACGGACCCGCGTCGCGATCCGGCCCCCCGTCCTCGCGGACGCCGCAGACTTTGTCGTGGCGGCTCGACGCAGCCGGTCGCTGCATCACCCGTGGGTCACCGCGCCCGCGACACCTGCGGCCTTCAGCACCTATCTGGCCCGCATGCAACCGCCGTCGAACCGGCCCTTCCTCGTGTATCACCGCGAGACAGGCGCGCTGATTGGCGTCATCAACATCTCGAACATCGTGATGGGGCTCTTCCGGAGCGCCTACCTCGGCTACTACGCGTTTGCCGGATGTGAGCGGCACGGCTTCATGCGCGAGGGCCTCCACCTGGTGATGCGGACGGCCTTCCGCGATCTGGGGCTGCACCGGCTGGAAGCAAACATTCAGCCTGGCAATGTCGCCTCCCTCGCGCTGGTCCGCGCCTGCGGCTTCTCGAAAGAAGGCGTCTCGCCGCGCTATCTCAAGATCAAGGGACGCTGGCGCGACCACGAGCGCTGGGCCGTGCGCGCGGACTGAGGCCCGCATGCCTGCATTCGTCGCCCTGCTCCGCGGCGTCAACGTCGGCTCGGGCAACCGGGTTCCCATGGCGAGCCTGCGCGCGATCCTCTCGGACCTCGGCTACGGGAACGTCGTCACGCTGCTCAACAGCGGGAACGCCGTGTTCAGCGCGGAGACCGGCACAGCGTCGTCGCACGGGACGCGTATCGCCACCGCGCTTGGTGACGCGCTGGACGTCCACGTGCCGGTGATCGTGAAGTCCGCACGTGAGATGACGGCGATTGTGACCGGAAACCCGTTCGCGGTCGGCGATGGCCTGCGCTCGAAGTTCCTGGTCGCCTTCACCCGGCAGCAGAAGGACCTCGCCACGCTCGCGGCGATTGAACCCCTCGTCACGAGGCAGGAAGCGTGGGCCATCGGCGCCGAGGCCGCCTACCTCTCATGCCCGCGGGGCATCTCGACGAGCAAGGCGGCGCTGGCCCTGCTTGGAAAGACTGGTCGCCTGGCCACCACGCGGAACTGGGCCACGGCCCTGAAGCTGCAGGCGCTGCTACAGCGCTGAGCCGCACGGAGGCCAGCCCACGCGATGGAGCAAGCGATCACCGGATTTCACCAGGATGCCGAGCAGCACTGGGTCGCGGAGCTGGCGTGCGGCCACAACCAGCACGTGCGCCATGACCCACCGTGGTGGCAGCGGCCCTGGGTGCTCACGCCAGAGGGACGAGCCGGCATGTTGGGCGTGATGCTGTCGTGCCCCAAGTGCGACCGCGCTGTGCCGCCGGACAGGCGCGCCAACCCGGCCTAGCCACCGCTCATTCAGAGCGTCCGCGAGTGCCACGAGCGGCTGCAATCCACAAAATTGTCGGTGCGCCAGCAAAGCGTTTCCCGGTTGGGTACACTACCGCGCCAACTCGCCCGATGTCGGGCGGAACGCGTGTCTCTGCTGACGACATGCCCATTGAGGCACTCGGCTCCGTCGCCGACATGGTCGTCAGCTGGACGCGCTCGTGGATGAGGACTCGTCCTCAAGGGAGACACCGTGACTCCTCGCCTGACGATGCGCCCTGTGTGCGCGTCGATCGTGTTCTCGATGCTGGCCGCCACCGCGACGTGGGCCGCACCGGCTGATCCCAACCAGAAAGCCGTCTGCCGAGGCGGCGATCCCCGCGCGGCCGTCCGCGCCTGCACCCAGTTGCTCGAGGATCGGCGGCTGAGCGCGGATGACCGGCTGCTGGCCTTCGTGCAGCGGGCCAACGCCTACGACGCGGTCGGCGAACGCGACCGGGCGAAGAAGGACTACGACGCGGCGCTGGCGATTGCGCCGAAGAGTCCGTGGGTGCACCGCAACCGCGGCGCCATGTTTATCGGGGCCGGCCAGTTGCACGAGGCGATGCGCGACTTTGATGCCGCGGTCGCGCTGGACCCCGGCTACGGCTATGCCTGGGCAAGCCGGTGCAATGCGCGCCGGCTCATCGCCAGTACCACCGCGGACGACAAGGCCCGTCGCGCGCTCTACGAACAGGCACTGATTGATTGCGAACAGGCCTTTACCGTGGGCCGGCTGGACGAGTTCCTGGCGGGCACACACGAGGTCAGAGGCCTGGTCCATCAGGCGCTCGGGCATCTGGATGCGGCACTGGCTGACTTCACCACCCTTGTCACCCTCAGGCCCGACCACGCACGCACGCGGCTGACCCTTGCGGACTCGCTGCGGCTGGCGGCCCAGAGCGCCACCGGGTCCGCGCAGCAGGCCACACTGGTTCAGGCGCGGGAGGAATACGACAACGCCCTCCGGCTCGGCAGCCTGGGCCAGGCAGAGGTCGTGGCCTATTACAACCGCGGGCTCGTGCACTTTCAGTTGCGGCAGTTCGACTCCGCGATCGCGGACTTCACCTCTGCGCTCGGGCTGGCGGCGGACCATCCGCTGCTTCCCTACATCTACGCGGGCCGCGCCATGGCCCTGGCAGACGCCGGCGCCCTCGTGCGCGCCAGGAGCGATGTGGACATGGTGGCGACGCTGACAAAGCGGGGCGCGGCAAGCGGCGTGCTGGACAGCACCCGCGACTACGTCACGCAGCGGGGGCTGTGAGGTTCGAGGCCTGGTCGCCTACAGAGGCGCAGCACCCGTGGAAACCGGTCGCGGTCAGCGGCGGCCGAAGGGGATGATGCCGGTGTAGTTGGCCGAGGCGTGCACCTCGAACGTGAACTCGTGCACGTAGCGCGGAAACACTTCAATCTTCTTGCTGTAGCTGGCGTCCACGGTCGTGGTCTGCCCCTCACGCTTCACCGTCACGTCCTCATAGCTGAGGACGATGTCGAGCCGGTCGGCCTTGTCGACGACTTGTTGCTGCAGGGTTTCAGTCGGCGTGACGCCGCCGTAGGTCACGATGCCCTGGACCGTGTCCTCGAGCTGATAGTGGTTCCAGTAGGCCGACCCCACCCTGGCGGTGGCATTCAAGGTGGCGATCACGAGGATGAAGGTGATGAGGGTCCGCATGGCTGCTCCAGTTCAGTGAATCTGGTGCAAAAGCCGTGACCAACGAGTCTTCGTGAAAAAGTGCGTGACGGTGTCAAAAAGACCGCCCACCTGGTCGCCGATCCCACTGGTCTGGTAATCGGCACTGTCAGCTTCGTAAGACCAGTAGATGAACGCGGCACGGCCCTTCATGTAGTCGCGCGGCAGGAAACCCCAGTAGCGGCTGTCCTGCGAGTTGTCGCGATTGTCGCCCATCATGAAGTACTGGTTCGCGGGCACCGTCACCGGGCCATACTTCCGGCGGACATCACCCTCGTTGCCGCCTTCAACAGGCGCCCCGGGCTGGCCGGGCTCGATGAACTGCACGTAGGGCTCGTCGAGGGGCTTGCCGTTGATGTAGATCGTGCGTCCCTTCAGCTCGAGCGTTTCACCAGGGAGGCCGATGACGCGCTTGATGAAGTCGCGTTCGGGTTCCTCGGGGTACTTGAAGACGACGATGTCGCCGCGTCTCACATCGCGAATGGGCAGGAGCGCCCTTTCAAGCGACGAGGCCGTCGGGCCAAAGAGGAACTTGTTCACCAGCAGGTGATCGCCGATGAGCAGGTTGTGCTCCATCGAGCCGGTGGGAATCTTGAACGCCTGGAAGGCGAACGTGCGGACGAAGAGCGCCAGGACGACGGCGATGACGATGCTCTCGAAGTACTCCCGCGCGGTGGACTTGCGGTAGGGAGCGGGTTCGGCTGCCGCGGCGGCCCTGGCTTTCGCGCTCATTCGGTCCCCATCTTCAGGACGGCCAGGAAGGCGTCCTGCGGAATCTCGACCTTGCCCACGCGTTTCATGCGCCGCTTGCCCTCCTTCTGCTTTTCCAGGAGCTTGCGCTTGCGCGAAATGTCGCCACCGTAGCACTTGGCGAGCACGTTCTTGCGAAGGGCCTTCACCGATTCGCGGGCGATGATGCGCGTGCCGACGGCAGCCTGAATGGCGATCTCGAACATCTGACGGGGAATCAGCTCCCGCATCTTGGCCACCAGCGCCTTGCCGCGCTCGTAGGCGACATCGCGGTGCACGATCATCGAGAGCGCATCCACGGGGTCACCGTTGACCAGCACGTCCATCTTGACGAGCGGTGACTCCCAGAAGCCGATCACGTGATAGTCGAGCGACGCGTAGCCGCGCGAGATCGTCTTCAGCCGGTCGTAGAAGTCGAGCACGACTTCGTTGAACGGGATCTCGTAGTTGATGAGCACGCGGTCCGACTTCATGTACTCGAGCTTCTTCTGGACGCCGCGCTTGTCCTGGCAGAGCTGGAGGATGACGCCCACGTGCTCGGAGGGCGTCAGGATCGTGGCGGAAATCACGGGCTCCTCAAGCTTCGCGATGCGGCCGGCATCCGGAAGCTTCGCCGGGCTGTCAATCTCCTGCACGACGCCGTCGGTGGTGGTGACGCGGTAGAGCACGCCGGGAGCGGTCGTCACCAGCTCCATGTTGAACTCGCGCTCGAGCCGCTCCTGCACGATCTCCATGTGCAGCAGGCCCAGGAACCCGCAGCGGAAGCCGAACCCGAGGGCCGTGGAGGTTTCCGGCTCGTAGAAGAACGAGGCGTCATTCAACCGCAGCTTGTCGAGCGCCTCACGCAGTTCCGCGTACTGGCTGCTCTCCACCGGATAGAGCCCGGCGAACACCATCGGCTTCAGTTCCTTGAAGCCCGGAAACGGCTCCGTCGTGGGCCGCGCCACCTCGGTGAGGGTGTCGCCAATCTTCGCGTCGGCCACGACCTTGATATTGGCCACCACGAAGCCGACCTCGCCAGCGCCCAGCTCGTCGACCGGCGTCGCCTTGGGCGAGAACACGCCGAGGCTGTCGATCTCATGATCCTGCTTCGCGGCCATCAGCCGGATCCTCATCTTCGGCCGCATGACGCCGTCGATGACGCGGACGACGATCACCACGCCCCGGTATGGATCGAACCAGGAGTCGAAAATGAGCGCCTTGAGCGGCGCCTCGAAGGAACCGGTGGGCGTTGGCAGACGATCGACGATGGCCTCGAGAATTTCCACCACGCCGGTGCCGGCTTTGGCGCTCGCCAGGATCGCGGTTTCGCTGTCGAGGCCGATGATGTCCTCGATCTGGCGCTTGCACTCGTCGGGCTGCGCGCTCGGGAGATCGATCTTGTTGATGACCGGGATGATCTCGAGGTTGTTCTCGACCGCCAGGTAGGCGTTGGCCAGCGTCTGCGCTTCCACGCCCTGTGAGGCGTCAATGAGCAGGAGCGCGCCCTCGCACGCGGCCAGCGACCGGGTGACTTCGTAGCCGAAGTCCACGTGACCCGGCGTGTCGATCAGATTGAGGACGTACTGCTGCCCGCTCTTGGCCGTGTAGTTCAGGCGGACGGGGTGAGCCTTGATGGTGATGCCGCGCTCGCGCTCGAGGTCCATCGCATCGAGCACCTGCGCTTCCATCTCGCGGGCCTGCAGCGCCCCCGTGGTTTCCAGGAAGCGGTCCGCCAGCGTCGACTTGCCGTGGTCGATGTGGGCGATGATCGAGAAGTTGCGGATGTAGCGTTGGTCCATCTGAGGCGCGGGAACATACAAGTATACCGGCCGCTGCCACCCCGGGCCTAACCCCGCTATGATGCCGCCGCGCACCTGCGCGCGAGGAGGTCAGCATGGAAACACTGGGACGACGGGCATTTCTCGGCGTGGGGGCCGCACTGGCGGCGGCGCCGTGGGGCCAGACTGTAGCCGCGGCGGGTCTGACCGAGGCCGACCGGCGCAACGTCGCGGCGGTCAAGGCCATGGCGGACACGTGGAAGAGCGTGGACGTCGCCAGGCGCAACGCCCAGTTCACGCCGGACGCCATCTTCCGGGGCGCGGCCGAGCACATCGAATCGCCTGGCCAGAAGGGGCCCTTCAAGCCAGGCCCGATTGCCCAGTTTCCCGTGATCGAGATGCACACGGTCGACATGTTCGCGCTCGACCCGCTCGTGATCACCAGCCACCACCAGCTGTTCCCCGCCAACACGCCCCCGATGGACGATTGGTACCTCGGCGTGTTCTACATGCAGAACGGCCTGATCCGGGAATGGCTGGACTGGGCGGTCTGGGAGCCTAAACCACAGACCGGCGTGCCGCCTGGCTTCGGCCGATTCCATCAGCCGCGGGTGGCGAAGACCGGGATGGCGCCGCTGGACGTGGTCAACGTGGCGACGGTCGAGGCCCTGTGCGGCGCCTGGTCGAAGGGGGACGTCGATACGATGCTGAAGCACCTCTCACCGGACTGCCATGTCCGCCTCGCGGGTCAGCGAGTTGAGGAGGCGCCGGTGGTCGGTCCAGCCAAGGTAAAGGAGGCCCTCGCGCGGCCGGGCGCGCGATCGGTCACCGTGGAGACGCGCGACATCATCGCGCTCGATCCGCTGGTCGTGACAAGTCAGCGGCACATCATCAAGGAAGATGGCGTCGAACGGGAAGCCTGGTACGTGGGCGAGTTCTTCCTGCAGTTTGGACACATCCGCGAGTGGGTGAACTACGAGTACATCGCGCCGCGACCGGTGCAGACGCCGGCACGGGACACGGGGCTCTTTACCCGCGTGACGGTCTAGCCGGAGTGGAGACGGAGGCTGGGGAGGCCATGGGCGCCCCAGCCGTCGTCAGCGCTGCGCGACCGGAATCCAGCGCTGGGGATAGGCCGGGCCGATGTAGTCGGCCCGCGGACGAATGAGCCGGTTGTTCGCGTACTGCTCCAGCACGTGGGCCGTCCAACCCGACATGCGGCTGACCGCGAAGATCGGCGTGTAGAGATCGATGGGAATACCCAGCGTGTAGTAGGTCGAGGCTGAGTAGAAGTCGACGTTCGGGTTGAGCTTCTTCTCGGCCTTCACCATCGCCTCAATCTGCTGCGACATCTGGAACCACGAGGGCTGGCCGGCCTTGATCCCCAGTTCCTTCGACATCTGACGCAGGTGCGTCGCGCGGGGATCCTCGGTGTGGTACACGCGGTGGCCGAAGCCGGGGATCTTCTCCTTGCGGGCGAGCTTCGCGCGGATCGCACTCTCGACACGGTCTGACGTGGCGTTCTCCCCGAGTTCCAGCAGCAGGCGCATCACATCCGCGTTGGCACCACCGTGCAGGGGCCCTTTTAGGGCGCCGATCGCACCGACCACCGCCGAATACATATCGGTGAGCGTCGCAGCGGAGACGCGGGCCGCGAAGGTTGACGCATTGAGCTCATGGTCGGCGTGCAGGATGAGCGCGACATCGAAGGCGCGCACGGCCGTGGCCCCCGGCCGGTTGCCGGTGAGCATGTAGAGGAAGTTGGCGGCGTGGCCCAGCACCGGGTCCGGGTCAATCGGCCCGGCGCCGGCCTGGAGCCGACCCCACGTGGCCACCAGCGTCGACACCTGCGCCGTCAGCCGGACGGCCTTCCGATACTGGGCCGCGGGCGACGTCTCCGCGGCTTCACGGTCGTAGTGGGCGAGCGCGGACGTGAGGGTCCGCAGGGCATCCATCCCATCAACCGCCGGCATCTGACGCATCAGCCGGATGATGGCCTCCGGCAGCGGCCGCGCGGCCGCGAGTTGCGACTGCAGATCGCCCAGTTCCGCCCGCGTCGGCAGGCGCCGATGCCAGAGCAGATAGCAGACCTCTTCGAAGGTGGCGTACTCGGCCAGGTCATGAATGTCGTGGCCGCAATAGGCCAGCACCCCGCGATCGCCATCGAGATAGCAGATCGCCGATGAGGTGGCGACGATGTCTTCGAGTCCTGCCTTCTGCTCTGCCACAGGTTCTGCCTTCTTGTCGATCGCGCCGACGATGGCGCCGTAGACCGGGTCTACCACGAGTGTGTCGATCATCATCGCACCGGCAAGGCGGCCTCGCGCGGGCGAATGGAGGGAGCGATCTTAGCGCGTTCCCTCGCCAGCCGTGGTGCCGTCCGGGCCGAGAAAGGCGTGGACGGTGCGGGTCGAGCGCACGTGACGGAATCCACGCGCGGTGAACCAGTCGATGACGTCGTGTGCGAGGTCGCGCCCCTGGGCGTCGCGATGGGATTCCATCACCACCCATGCCGCCCGCTGGACCAGCGTGGCTTCGTCGTGCCGGAGGATGTCCATCTCCGCGCCTTCGATATCGCACACGAGTCCGAACCGGTCGAACCCGTGCTGCTCGGCCACGGCCCCGAGCGTCACAGCGGGCACGCGCACGCGCCGGCCATCCCCATGGAGGCTGCTCGCCAGCGAGTCGCGCGAGATGGCAAAGTCCACGTCGGCGACGCCGTAGGCCACTGCGGCCGGCAGGATCTCGAACCGCGCACCGTTGCGCGCGCGGTGGCGCTCAAGTAGTGGCAGGAGCAAGGGATTGGCCTCGATGGCGACGTGTGCCACTGGATGACGGAGCCGCCCGTTGGTCAGGCACGCCAGGACCCCGATCGAGGCCCCACATTCGATCAGCGGCAGGTCCGGGTTGAACACATGGGCCAGCGCGGTGCGCTCGCCATTTTCGTAGATGCCGCGGAGCATGTCGCCCGCGGTGCCGAGGGTGATGAAAGGAGAGCGGGTGAAGAACTGCCCGTCCTCAATGCGGCAGCTGCCCAGCAGTTTCGCGAGGAGGCCGAGCGCGGGAGAGCCGTAGAGCTGGGCGAGTTCAGAGAGGAAGGGGACACGCCGGGTGACCGCGCGCCCCGCCGCCAGCAGCAGCCGGATCAGAGGAGTTCTTTGCCCTCGGCCACGGTCTTCAGTCCGACATTGCTCTCGGCGAACTGCTGCACGATGGAGAGGAGGCCCGTGTAGAGGAACCCGACCTGGAAGAGCACGAGGAACGGCAGCGTGCCGTAGATACCGTTGGCCAGCGCGTAGAAGACCGTCACCGTGAAGTAGACACCCAGCGCCAGCTCGATAATCGGCTGCGCGGTGAGCGTCTGGTGGTACTTCTTCGTGAGCCACTCGTCGCCCGAGCCTTCGATGCAGTACTTCGGCGTCCGGGCAAATTCGCTCTGCTTGTTGAACATCGCTTCCAGCACGGCCTTGGTGTTGTTGATCGTCAGGCCGATGCCGATCGACATCAGGAACGGCATGTACTTGATGCGCGACACCCAGTCGTCGTGGATCTCACGCTGGCAGACCGTGTAGAAGTTCGCCACCGACGCGGTCGCCGCGAAGAACAGCGGGATGTCGATGAGCAGCATCTCGTACCAGCCCATGTTGTAGCGGATGATCATCGAGGGCGCCATCAGCACCGAGAGGATGCACATCAACGGATAGTTGAAGTTGGCCGTCAGGTGGAAGAACGCCTCGACCTTCACGCCCATCGGCAGGTCGGACTGGAGAATCTTCGGCAGCAGCTTCCGGCAGGTCTGGATGGAGCCTTTGGCCCAGCGGTGCTGCTGCGACTTGAAGGCGTTCATCTCGACGGGCACCTCGGCGGGCGCCACTAGATCCGGCAGGAACACGAAGCGCCAGCCCTTGAGCTGCGCGCGGTAGCTCAGATCCAGATCCTCGGTCAACGTGTCGTGCTGCCAGCCGCCCGCGTCGGAAATCGCCGTGCGCCGCCACATGCCGGCCGTGCCGTTGAAGTTGAAGAAGAGGCCCGCGCGATTGCGGCCACCATGCTCGAGCACGAAGTGGCCGTCGAGCAGAATCGACTGAATCTTGGTGAGGAGCGAGTAGTCGGCGTTGATGTGCCCCCAGCGCGCCTGCACGAGCGCCACCTTCGGATCCGTGAAGTAATGGATCGAGCGCATCAGGAAGTCGGTCGTGGGGATGAAGTCCGCGTCGAAGATGGCGATGAACTCGCCCTTGGCGACCTTGAGCCCGGCCTCGAGGGCGCCGGCCTTGTAGCCCGTGCGATCCTCACGGTGCAGGTAGACGATGTCGACGCCCTTCTCCGCAAAGCGGCGCACGATGCGCTCGGCCACGGAGCGGGTTTCGTCCGTCGAGTCGTCCAGTACCTGGATTTCCAGAAGCTCGCGGGGATACTCGATCTTGCAGACCGCGTCGATGAGGCGGTCGGCCACGTACATTTCGTTGTAAATGGGCAACTGCACGGTCACGCGCGGCAACTGGTCGAAGTTCGCCAGCGGCTGCGGCTTCTCGTGCTTGTGCTTCATGTACAAGTAGACGATGTAGTAGCGGTGCCACCCGTACACGGCGAGCACCACGACGACAAAGAAATACGCGGCGAGAATCAGAGTTTCTGTGGGGGTCATTCGGTCAACCGTACGGCCAAATTATCCTCTGATTATCACGGCTGAGAACCCCGAAAGTCAAAGAGAACGAATCACTTATGACCACTGAAGCCCTGCGGAAACTCCTGGAAGCGGTGCAGGCGGGCGCGGTGAGCCCGGAAGAGGCGGGAGCCCAGGTGCTGGACGCCATGCGCGAGGCGCCGTTTGAAGACGTGGGATTCGCCCGGATCGACCACCACCGGGAACTCCGGCAGGGGTTCCCGGAAGTGATCCTGGGCCTCGGCAAGACTCCTGAGCAGATTGCGGAGATTTCCTCCAGGATTGTGGCCCGGGGCCGGCCGTTGCTCGTCACGCGGGCTACGCCGGAGGCGGCCGAGGCCGTCCGGCAACGGGTCCCGGAGGCGGTCTACCACCCCCTGGCCCGGGTCATCACCTTGGAACAGGGTGAGATTCCACGGGGAACGGGCACAATCCTGGTGGCCTGCGCTGGCACGTCCGACCTCCCCGTCGCCGAGGAAGCCGCCCTGACGGCCAGCCTGATGGGCAATGACGTGGAACGGGTCTATGACGTGGGGGTGGCCGGACTGCATCGCCTGCTCTCCGCCCAGGACCAGCTCCGCCGTGCCCGGGTCATCATCGTGGTGGCCGGGATGGAAGGTGCCCTGCCGAGCGTGCTGGCCGGGCTGGTGGCGGTGCCGGTCATCGCGGTGCCGACCAGTGTGGGTTATGGCGCCAGCTTTGGCGGTGTCGCGGCCCTGCTGGGCATGCTGAACAGCTGCGCCAACGGCGTCTCGGTCGTCAATATCGACAACGGATTCGGCGCCGCGGCGACCGCCTCGCTGATCAATCATCTTTAGCTCTCCCCTTTATCCCTATGCTGGCGGCCCTCCGATCACTTGAATTCGACCGCGTGGTGGCCGTCCTCGCGGATCTGGCAATCACGCCGGCGGGACGCGATGAGCTCGAAGCCCTCGCGCCCGAGGCCGAGTCGGGAGAGGTCCGCAAGGCGCTGGCCGCGACCTCTGAAGGCGTGCGCTTCCACGCCAACCACCGCGGCTTTCCCCTTCGGGCACCGCTGGACCTCGCCTCGACGCTTGACGCGCTGGAGATCGTGGGCCGCCCACTCGAACCGCTGCGCCTCCTGGGACTTGCCGATCACCTGGATTCCATCGAGGAGACCCGTCGCGCCATCCTCAATGCCGGCGATGCCTTCCCGCTGCTGAGGCGCATGGCCCTCGGGGCGAGCGCCTTCCGCGACGAGATCGCCCGCGTACGCCGCGCCATCGACCAGGGCGGCGAGGTGGCCGACCACGCCAGCCCGGCACTCGCCGGGATCCGCGAACGTCTCCGGCGCCAGCGGACCAAGCTGCGCACCACGCTCGACGGCTTCGTCCGCGGCCGCGACACGGCGAAGTACCTGCAGGACCAGGTCGTCACCGACCGCAACGGCCGCTTCGTGCTGCCCGTGCGCGC
This sequence comes from Acidobacteriota bacterium, assembly GCA_947482665.1. Taxonomy (GTDB): domain Bacteria; phylum Acidobacteriota; class Vicinamibacteria; order Vicinamibacterales; family UBA2999; genus CANKJK01. The sequence goes on along the minus strand of CANKJK010000008.1, from coordinate 150,711 downwards.
GGAGCACCGCCAGTCGATTCCCGGGATTGTGCATGGCGCCTCAGCCACCGGCGCGACGCTCTTTCTCGAGCCGCTCGCCACGGTCGAGATCAACAACGACATCGTGGCCGGACAGGAAGAGGAGCAGGAGGAGGTCCGCCGCATTCTGCTGGAGCTGACCGACGCGTTCCGGCTGCGCGAGGACGACCTCGTCGCGACGTTGACCGCCGCCACCGAGCTCGACGTGGTGCAGGCGAAGGCGCGACTCTCGGGACGGTGGCGCGGGATCGAGCCGGCGCTCTCGCCGGATGGCACGTGGCGGCTCGCCGCGGCGCGGCATCCGCTCCTCATCGAGCAGGGGATCACGCCCGTGCCGGTGGACATCACGCTCGAGCCACCGAACCGCGTGCTCGTCATCACCGGTCCCAACACGGGCGGGAAGACCGTCGCGCTCAAGACGGCGGGCCTGCTCGCCGTGATGGCACAGGCCGGCCTGCACGTACCGGCGGGCGAAGGCACGATGCTCCCGGTCTTCCGCACGGTCTTTGCCGATATCGGCGATTCGCAGTCGATCGCGGCGAGCCTCAGCACCTTCTCCGCCCACATCACGAACATCGTCTCGATGGAGCGGCAGCTCGAGCCGCCATCGCTCGTCCTGCTCGACGAAGTCGGCGCCGGCACGGATCCGGCGGAGGGCGGCGCGCTCGGCACGGCCGTCATCGACCACTTCCGGCAGCGCGGCTCCTACGTCATCGCCACCACCCACGACGACGTGCTCAAGACCTATGCGTCGACAACCGCGGGCGTGGTGAGCGCGGGCTTCGCCTTCAACCCCGAGACGTTCGCGCCCACCTACCGGTTGAACTACGGGTCGCCAGGCCGGAGCATCGCCCTTGAGATCGCCTCGCGTCTCGGCATGCCGCCGGCGGTGATCACGGCGGCGCGCGGGCGCCTGAGCCGTCGCGAACAGGACCTGGCCGACCACCTCGCGAAGATCGACCGCGACTTGCACCGGATTGAGCAGGAGCAGGCGCGGCTCGACCAGGAGCGCACCGTGCTCGCCTCCCGTGAGCGGTCGCTCCGCTCGAAGGAAGCCGCGCTGTCCGACAAGGAAACGGCCTTCCGCAACCGCGTGAACGACCGCGTGGACGAGCGTGTGCGGGACGCGCGCAAGGAGATCGACGCCGTCGTCGATGCACTGAAAGCGCATACGGCGACGCTGCGCACGCAGGGTGGCGGGCTCGTCCCGGGGAAGCTCTCCACGGGCGATGCAGGCCTCGTCCGCGCCGAGGCGCGTGCGGCCATCGACGAGATCGCCTCTGGAGTGAAGGGCGGGGCCGGGCGCGCGCCTGCCCCGAAGCCCGAATCCACGGGGCCGCTCGTCGTCGGCGCGAGGGTCGCCGTCGCGACGCTCGGCATCGAAGGCGTGGTCACCAGCATGGCCAACAGCCAGGTGGAGGTGGACTTCCACGGCAAGCGCATGCGCGTCGCGAAGAAGGACGTACGCGTGGTGGGCGGTCCGTCAGCGCCGGTCTCGAGCGTCGCCTTGCGCGTGGCGCTCCAGCCGCGGGACGCGCAGTCCGCGGAACTGAACGTGATCGGCCTCACGGTTGACGAGGCGATCACGAAACTCGAGCGCTTCCTCGACGAGGTGACCAACAGCGACCACCAGCAGGTGCGCATCGTCCATGGCTTCGGCACCGGGCAGCTCCGCCGCGCCGTGGGCGCGTTCCTGAAGGAGCATCCGCTGGTGGCGCGGGTCGAGCAGGCGCCGGCCACCCAGGGCGGCGGCGGGGCCACGGTTGCGGAATTGAAGGACTGATGGCGCTGCTTCCACCCAACTTCATCGAGGACCTGAAGGTCCAGGCCGACATCGTCACGGTCATCCAGGACTACGTGTCGCTCAAGAAGGTGGGCGCGACCTACAAGGGCCTGTGCCCCTTCCACGGAGAGAAGACGCCCTCCTTCCACGTCAACCGCGACAAGGGGTTCTTTCACTGCTTCGGGTGCAACGTTGGCGGTGACGTCATCAAGTTCATCGAGCTGCACGAGAAGATCGGCTTCTTCGACGCGGTGAAACTGCTCGCCGGCCGCTTCGGTATCAGCGTGCCTGAGCCCGAGCAGAACGACGAGCAGCGCGCGGGCAGCCTCGAGCGTGAAGGATTGCTGGCGGCGCACGAGGCGGCCGCGACGTGGTTCCGTGAGCAGCTCGCCACGCCCGCCGGCACGCGCATCCGGGCACAGATCACCGACCGCGGGATCACCGATGCGACCTCCGAGGCGCTCGGCCTGGGGTTTGCCCCGCCAGGGCGTGATGGCCTGACGAAGCATCTCCTGAAACTGGGTTTCGCGCAGGCCCTGCTGGTGCGTGGCGGACTGACCTTCGAGCGTGAGGATCGCTCGCTGGTCGATCGATTCCGCAACCGGCTCATGGTGCCTATCGCACGCGATTCAGGATCCGTGATCGCCTTCGGCGGACGCGCCGTGGAGCCCGATCAGCAGCCGAAGTATCTGAACTCGCCCGAGACCCCCATCTACACCAAGAGCCGCACGCTCTACGGACTGCACCTGAGCAAGGCCGCGATCCGTGAGCGAAAGTTTGCAGTCCTCGTCGAGGGCTACTTCGACTTCGCGCAGGTCTACCAGAGCGGGCAGGAGGCGGTCGTCGCTTCCTGTGGCACGGCGCTCACCGCGCAGCAGGCGGCGCTCCTCCACCGCTTCGCAGGCCGCGTCGTGCTGAGCTACGACCCGGACGCCGCCGGACAGGGCGCCGCGGCGCGTTCATCGGAGCTCCTCGTGGCGGAAGGCTTCGAGGTGAACGTCGCGGTGCTGCCGCAGGGCGAGGATCCGGATGTCTTCATCCGTAAGCGCGGCGCCGGGGAATACCGAGACCGTCTGAAGCAGTCGCGGCCCTATCTCGACTTCCTGCTCGATCGGGCCGCCGCCGCGCTCGACCTGAATACCGCAGAGGGCCGCGCGGGACTGGTCGCGGAGATGGTGCCGGTCGGGAGCCGCCTTCCGGATCCGGTGCGGCGGCAGATCTTTGCCGAGGCTGTGTCTGGCAGGGCCCGCGTGCCTCATGAACTGGTGCTTAAGGAATTCGCGCGTGGCGCGGCTTTGCCCTCTGCTGGACGGGCCGAACCCGTGGCCGTGGTGAAGGCGCGCTCGATTGGGCAGATCACCAAATCAGAGCGGGCACTTCTCTGGCTGTTGGTTCACAGCCCGGAAATGGGCATTTCTGCACTGAATGACATCGAAGAGGCCGACCTTGAAGGGCTTGGGTCCAGACCGGTGCTGGATCTTGCGCGCAAACTAAAGGAAAATAACGGTTTCTCCCCAGCGGCGCTGATCGAACAACTGGACATGGCACACGCCACCCTCGTAACAGAGGCGGCAGCCGAGTCCGAGGCGCCCTCGCTTGATGCCGCGTCCTGTGTACTGGCGCTGCGGAAATTGCGCTACGAGCGCGAGCGGCTGGCGACCCAGGGGGCGATTGACGGGCTGTTGCGGGCAGGCGGCGGAAACGACCCAGCGTTGAATCCCCTGCTGGAGAAGCATCTCGACCTGCGACGGCGCATTGAAGCGTTGGTAAGTACGAAGGAGTAGGACCTTGTCGATTGAAGAACGGTACGACGAAGTACGGCAGCTCATCAGCCAGGGCAAGGAACGCGGCTATCTCCTCTATGACGAGGTGAACGAGCAGCTGCCGTCCGAGATCGTCTCGGCCGACGACATCGACGAACTCTTCGGGTTGTTCAGCAGCAACGGGATCGAGATCGTCGATTCCGACAAGGCGTACCGGGAAGACAAGAGCTTCGACCGCGACAGCGGCGATGAACCTGAACTCGATCTCACCCCAGGCACCCTCGAAAAGACCAACGACCCTGTCCGCATGTACCTGCGCGAAATGGGCACGGTGCCCTTGCTCACGCGCGAGGGCGAAGTGGCCATCGCCAAGCGGATCGAGCGCGGCAAGCTCGCGGTCATCAAGTCCATTTCCCGCACTCCCACCGTGGCGATGCGCATCATCCAGATGGGCGAGGCGCTGCGTGCCGGCGAACGCACCGTCCGTGAGCTGGTGATCTTCACCGACGAGGAAATCACCGAGGAGCGCATTGAAGAGCGCGCCGCGGAAGTGCTGGGCCAGATCGACGCCGTCAAGAAGGCGCGCGTCCAGTATCAGAAGCTCAACGAAAAGCTCGAAGAAACCAAGAAGATCGACAAGAAGAAGTACCGCCGCGCGCTCCTCAAGACGATGCGCGCCCGCATCGACGTCTCGAAGAACATCCGCGTCATCGAGTTCACGGAAACGGTCAAGCGCCGCCTCATCGAGGACATCAAGGACGCCGTGTCCTCTGTCTACGAGGTGCAACGCGAGATCAATGGGATTGAGAAGATCCTCAACCCCAAGGTGCCCGTGAAGAAGGCGCCCAAGCTGAAGGAGGAGGACAAGAAGAACCTCCTCAAGCAGCAGAAGGACCTGAAGCTCAAGGCCAAGGCCATGACGGCCGAGCTGGAGGAGACCACCGAGCGGCTCGACCGCACCATCGAGGTCATCCAGCGCGGCGAGGCGCAGGCCGAGCAGGCGAAGAAGGAACTGGTCGAAGCCAACCTCCGCCTCGTCGTCTCCATCGCGAAGAAGTACACGAACCGCGGACTGCAGTTCCTTGACCTGATCCAGGAAGGCAACATCGGCCTGATGAAGGCCGTCGACAAGTTCGAGTACCGCCGCGGCTACAAGTTCTCTACCTACGCCACGTGGTGGATCCGCCAGGCCATCACCCGCGCCATCGCCGACCAGGCCCGCACGATCCGCATCCCGGTCCACATGATCGAGACGATCAACAAGCTGATCCGGACCTCGCGCGCGCTGGTGCAGGAGCTTGGCCGCGAACCGACGTCGGAAGAGATCGCCAAGCGGATGGACATTCCGGTGTCCAAGGTCCGCAAGGTCCTCAAGATCGCGCAGGAGCCCATTTCCCTCGAGACGCCCATCGGCGAAGAGGAAGATTCGCACCTTGGCGACTTCATCGAAGACAAGAACATCGTCTCGCCGGCTGAGGCCGTCATCAACCTGAACCTGAAGGAGATGACCGAGGACGTGCTACGCACGCTCACGCCGCGCGAGGAGAAGGTCATCAAGATGCGCTTCGGCGTCGGCGACGGCAGCGAGCACACGCTCGAGGAGGTCGGTCAGAACTTCGCCGTCACCCGCGAGCGCATCCGCCAGATCGAGGCCAAGGCGCTGCGCAAGCTCCGGCACCCCTCGCGGTCGCGCAAGCTCAAGGCCTTCCTCGAAGGCCGGGCGTAGGACAAGCCGACAGGCCCGCGTAACGAGACGCTTCTACGGGCCCGCACGATTGAGTTCCCCGCACCACCGCCCTCCGAACCAAGACCGCCAGGACCGGCATGCCGGTCCTGGCCAGAAGACACTGTCCCGACGGGCTCGCGCGACTCCAGACGAGCCCGTCAGGGCCCGCATTGACCGCACAGACTTCGCGTACCCCCAAGGACACCCGCGAACTCCCCCGCGTAGACGGGCGTGTCCGTCTACGCCAGAAAGTGCAGCGGGCCCTCCGGGCCCGCGAGAATTCGCATACCCTATTCACTCCGCGAATTCTTGCGGGCCCGTAGCTCAGCGGTTAGAGCGGCCGGCTCATAATCGGTTGGTCCCTGGTTCGAATCCAGGCGGGCCCACTCATCATCAGGAGAGCGCATGATCCCGGATCTGGAACGACTCATCGCTCTTCAACAGGCCGACGCTGACGCCGCCGAAGCTCGGCGGCACATCGCCGCGCACCCCGGTCTCGTGAAGGCCGCGGACGCCAGGCTGGCGGCAGCCACCACCGCACTGGACGCCGCGCAGCTCGCGCTCAAGACCTCCCACGATGAACGGCGCGAACTCGAGAAGGAAGCGGCGCTCTTTCAGGGTCGCCTCACCAAATACAAGGACCAGCAGGGTGCGGTGAAGACCAACCGCGAGTTCCAGGCGCTCGGCCACGAAATCGAGACAGCCACGACCGAACTCGGGGGCGTTGAGGAGCGCGAGATCGCGAAGATGGTCGAGGCCGATGGTCTGACCGCCGCGGTCAAGGCAGCCGAGACGGCGCTGGCCGCGCAGAAGAAGGACGTGGACGCCGAGAAGGCCCTGCTCGGGCAGGCACTTCAGAACCACGAAGCCCGGCTCCAGGCCGCTGCTGAGGCGCGGGCCGGCATCATCGGCCACATCTCGGCGCCGACCCTCTCGCTCTACGAACAGGTTGCCAAGGCCCGGAAGGGCATCGGCGTCAGCGCAGCGGTCGACGGCCTCTGCACCACCTGCCACGTCCGCCTGCGCCCGCACATCTATCAGCAGGTGCGTACGAATAACGCGGTGATCCAGTGCGACAGCTGCCAGCGCATCCTGTTCTACGTGGCGCCGCCGGCCGCAGTGGAACCCGGTCAGCCCGCCGCCACCGCGTCGTAGATCGGAATCTGTCCCACGGCACGGCACAGGTCCGGTCTCGCCGGACCTGCGCGGTCGGAGCACGGCTCGTGGGACAATGACGGATGCCTACTTCCCGCGAATCATCCCCCAAAGCGGGATTTGCCGACCTCGGTCTCTCCGACGCTCTCCTGACCTCACTGACGGCCCTCGGCTACGAAGAGCCCACGCCGGTCCAGACCGAATCCATTCCGATCCTCCTGCAACGCCATGACCTGCTCGCGCAGGCGGCGACCGGCACTGGCAAGACGGCCGCGTTCGCGCTGCCGATGCTGCAGCGCCTCTCGGAGCCGGAACCGGAGGGAGAGGAGACCGTCGACGAGGAACAGGCCGCGAAGGATCTGAAGAAGCGCGCCGCCGGCATCATGGAAGCGCGCCCGCGGCTGGTGGGCAAGAAGAAGCGCGCCGCCCCTGGCCAGGCCGGTGGCGTCGTGCTCGTGCCGACGCGCGAGCTGGCGATGCAGGTCAGCGAAGCCATTCACAAGTACGCCACCGGCACGGGCGTCACCGTGGTGCCGCTCTATGGCGGCGCCTCGATGGAGCAGCAGATTCGCGCGTTGGCGCGTGGCGCCGACATCGTGGTGGCCACCCCGGGACGCGCGCTCGACCATCTCCGCCGGCAAACGCTCTCGCTCGCCGCCCTGCGGATGCTCGTACTCGACGAAGCCGACGAGATGCTCGACATGGGCTTTGCCGAGGACATCGAGACCATCATTTCGTCGGCCCCGGCCTCGCGGCAGACGGCGCTCTTCTCGGCCACGCTCCCCTCGCGCATCCTGAAGATCGCCGAACGCCACCTCCGCAATCCGCAGCGCGTGCGCATTGCCGGTGAAAAGACAGCCGCCGGCAAGATGCCGCGCGTGCGCCAGGTGGCCTACATCGTCCGCCGCGACCAGAAGGCGGCCGCGCTCGACCGCATCCTCGACATGGAGAGCCCGGAGACGGCCATCGTCTTCTGCCGGACCAGGCTTGAAGTCGATACGCTCGTCGAGGCATTGAGCGCACACGGCTACCGCGCCGAGGCGCTCCACGGCGGCATGCAGCAGCGGCAGCGCGACGCCGTCATGGGCCGCGTCCGCTCCGGCAAGACGGACCTCCTCATCGCCACCGACGTGGCCGCACGCGGCCTCGACATCGAGCGCATCACGCACGTCGTCAACTACGACGTGCCGTCGGACCCGGAATCCTACGTCCACCGGATCGGCCGCACGGGCCGCGCGGGCCGGACCGGCACCGCCATCACGCTGGCCGACCCACGCGAGCACCGCCACCTGCGCACCATCGAGCGCACGACCCGGCAGACCATCGAAATCGCCACGGTCCCGACCGTCTCCGACCTGCGCAAGCGCCGGCTGGAGAAGCGGGCGGCGGACCTGCGTGAACTGCTCTCGACCGGCGGATTCGAGGACGCCCGCACGATCGTCTCCACGCTGGCCTCAGAGTTCGACGTGATGGATATCGCCGCGGCGGCCGTGACCCTCGCCGACCGCGCCGCCGGAGGGTCGGACGACGCAGCGGAGATTCCGTCCGGGGTGCCCTCGTCCGTGCCCTCGCAGACGCGTGGCCGCTCGCCGCGCCCGACCGAACCCGGCGGCACGCGCATCTTCTTCGGTGCCGGCAAAAAGGCCGGCATCCGGCCCGCCGACCTGGTGGGCGCCATCACCGGCGAGGCGGGGCTCCCGTCGAGCGCGGTCCACGTCGTCCAGATCACCGAGTCGTTCTCCGTGGTCGAAGTGCCGGAAGAGGAAGCCGACGCCGTGATCTCGGCCGTCGGAGCCGGCGGCCTCCGTGGGAAGCGCGTCACGGTCCGCCGCGACCGGCACGCCTAGTCCGCCCCGGCCGCCGCGCCTCCCCCTGTCAGGGGATGGAGAAAGAAGCGCGGTCGTGATACACATCGCCTCCGCACGAGCCTCATATCGAGGCCCGCACTGGGGTGCATGCTCATGAAGCGGTATCTGTTCCCGGCGATGCTCTGCCTCGCCTCAGCCATCATCGGCGCCAACTGGACGACCATCACGGCCGCGCCCTCGAAGCTCTCCACGGAGGACTTCACCGAAATTCAGCGGCTCCTCTACACCAACCATACGGGCTACGACTTCGCCTTCCGTGACAACGGCAAGATGTGGGCGGACTCGTTCACCGACGACGCCGTGCTCGACAACCCGCCGTCCCACCTGGTGGGCCGGAAGCAGATCCAGGCCTACTCCACGGACCCGCTGGTCAAGGATCCGGGGCGGAAGCTCCGCCATTGGACGACCACCTTCAACGTGCAGCCGCACCCGGAAGGGGCGATCCTCTCGGCCTTCTATATCGCCGTCACGAACACGGGTCCCAAGCGCGAAATGGTCATCGGCAGCACGGGCCGCTACGAGAGCCTGGTCGTGAAGACGAAGGACGGCTGGCGCATCAAGCACCACGTCGTCGTGTCCGAAGGCAGCATCTTCGCCAACACGCTCGGCCCGGTGAAGCCGTAGCCATGAAGAATTACCTCTTCTCCGCGACGCTCTGCCTCGCCTCCGCCGTCATCGGCGCCAACTGGACGACGATCACGGCCGCCCCGTCGAAGCTCTCTACCGAGGACTTCACCGAGATTCAGCGGCTGCTCTACACGAATCACACCGGTTACGACTTCGCCTTCCGTGACAACGGGAAGATGTGGGCCGACACGTTCCTGGACGACGCAGTGCTCGACAATCCCCCGTCGCACCTGGTGGGCCGCAAGGAAATCCAGCCGTACTCCACGAACCCGCTCGTGAAGGACCCGGAGTACAAGCTCCGGCACTGGACGACAACCTTCAACGTCCAGCCGCACCCGGAAGGCGCGATCCTCTCGGCTTTCTACATCGCCGTCACCAACACCGGCCCGAAGCGGCAAATGGTGATTGGTGCCACGGGTCGCTACGAGAGCCTGGTAGTGAAGACGAAAGACGGCTGGCGCATCAAGCACCACGTGGTGATTTCAGAAGGCGGCATCTTCGCCAATACGCTGCTGCAGTAGCGTGAGTCGTGCCATCACGCGGCTCACGTTGACGGCACTCTCGACGGACCAGACACGGAGGTCGGTGGTCAGGCCCTGCACGAGCAGAGGGTCAGCCCATCGACGCTCCTCCAGACCCGTGGACATCTCCGGTCATGGGCGGCATCAGACCTTCTCGCGCCCCCTTCGCGATCACCTATCGTTGCAGGGACCGGGGCCCCACCTTCCCGGGTGCGAGGAGAAGAGCGATGCCTGAATATCTAGCTCCCGGAGTTCAGGTCGAAGAGGTCTCGTTCAGATCGAAGTCGATCGAAGGCGTCCACACCACAACCACGGGCTTCATTGGCCCCACACGGTATGGCCCGCTCGCTATCGAGCCCGACCTCCTGACCAGCCTCCGCGATTTCGAACGCGTGTACGGTGACGGTCAGCCGCTCCACGACGGCGGGTCGCCCATGCACAACTACATGTGGCATGCCGTACGCGGGTTCTTTGAGGAAGGCGGCACGCGTCTCTATGTCTCACGAGTCTTTCGTGCGACATCGAGCGGCGCCGATGGGTATGCGGCCGGGACGCTGCCCGCGAGTGGATCCGCGGCCACGAGCATTCAGATCAAGGCGCGCTTCCCAGGAGCCGCGGGCAACATGCGTGTCCGGTTCACCCTGAGGCTGGGTCAGAACATCCTCAGCGGCGGTCACGCCGCAGGCACCAGCACGCTCACCGCACACGTGAACGGCCTGACGGATCGCGATGTCGTCTGGATCAAGAAGGCCAAAGCCTCAGCGACGTTCTCAATCGCCGAATCGTCTCGGGGCCCCATGGCCACAGAAGACACCTGGCAATTCAGAGACGACAACGGGGGCCTCGTGCAACTCTCCGGAGGTCTGACGCCAGGCCTGGCGCCCGATGAGGGCGACCAGGTCCGGATCGTCACGCTCGACGTCGCCGTCGAGATGTCTGGCGGCTCCTCCGAAGCGTGGAGGGCCCTACCGCTCGATCCGGCGCATCACAGTCACGGTTCGCCCGACGGCGTGACCAGCCTCTTCATCAGCGCACCGCTCAATCTGAGCCAGGCACGAACGCTGCCGATTGTCGTGTCCACAGGAACAGGCATCACGAGTGGACTCGCGGTGCTCAATGCGCTTTTCGCGGCACGACCTGGTCTCCACGCAGCAGTGGACGACCTCACGTCGGACGATACAGCGCGCAGTGTCGTTGTCGAACTCGGCGGAGGCGATGACGGACAACGTCCCGGCAGCAGCGAATACGAGGGCACGACAGATCCTGACACCATGGTGAGGACCGGGCTCAGACAGCTGGAAGACATCGAAGACATTTCAATCGTGGCAGCGCCCGGTGCATCGTTCGACCTGGAGGGTGCCTACCACGATTCGGCGATGGCGATCATGCGTCTGCTGATCTCTCACGCCTCGCGCATGCGCTACCGCATCGCCGTCCTCGACAGCGGCAACAACCAGAGCGTGTCCCAGGTCCGCACTCTCCGGAGCGCGCTGGACTCCACGTACGCAGCGCTCTACTACCCATGGGTCCGCATACTCGACCCGGTCACGAACGCCGAGATTGTCTTGCCGCCAAGCGGGTTTGTGGCGGGCATCTATGCGCGCAACGATATCAATCGCGGCGTGTACAAGGCCCCTGCGAACGAAGTGGTCCGCCTCGCGCTGGGTTTTGAGCTTCTGCTCAACAAGTCCCAGCTGGACATTCTCAATTCCGAGGGCGTGAACTGCTTTCGTGTGATCGAAGGCCGCGGATGCAGACTCTGGGGCGCGCGCACGATCAGTTCAGACCCTGAGTGGAAGTACGTCAGCGTGCGCCGGTACTTCGCCTATCTCGAACACTCCATCGACTGCGGAACGCAGTGGGCCGTCTTTGAGCCCAACGGCGAGGCCCTCTGGTCAAATGTCCGTCGAACGATTGAAGACTTCCTGTCTACAGAGTGGCGGTCCGGCGCACTGCTCGGCGACAAGCCGGAGAAAGCGTTTTTCGTGAAGTGCGACAGGTCCACGATGAGCCAGAACGACCTGGACAATGGCCGACTCGTCTGCCTGATCGGCGTCGCGGCACTCAAGCCGGCCGAGTTCGTTATCTTCCGGATCGGGCAGTGGACCGCCGACGGCAAGTCGTAGATTGAGGACCCGCCTGTGGCGGCGGCTACAAGCCGGCGCTGCAGACAGAACACAGAGGGAGAGGCACCTGTGCCGGTGCTCGCGATAGGCTCTGTGTCCAGTTCACTCTCCTGGTTGATCCTGGTACGGGTCAGCGTTCCGGCTCGAACGCCAGCAGCACATTCCCAGGTGCGTTGCCGCCAATCGCGGCATAGCCGGAGTTCATGAAGAACATCCCGTTGGCGACGACGGGGCCCGGGCCGTTCAGCATCCCGCCTCGACCCTCGACGCCGTTCACGGTCTTGTAGTCGCGCACCGAGTTGTATTCCCAGAGCAGCGCGCCGTCCTTCGTGGCGTAGGCGCGCATCATGCCGTCGAGCGTCCCCGAGAACACGACACCGGGAATCACCGTGACGGCCGCGGACTGCGCGGGCGCGCACGGGCCCGAGGGCGGGCAGCCGGGTTTGACGCTCCACACCATCGCGCCGGTCGCGAGCGAGACGGCGGTCAGGCCGCCTGCCTCCTTGTTCAGGAACTGATCGGAGGTCGCAAAGTACCCCTGGTCGTTATCCGCCGCCGGGCCGAACTGCACGCCGCCGGTGGAGCTGCCGCGGCCCACGCGCTGCTGCCACACGATCTCTCCGCGCTTATCCGGGTCGAAGCCCCACGCAATCCCCGACTTCTGCCCGGCAATGAGCACGTCCTTCCCGTTAGCCATCCGGCGCAGCACGGGGTTGGCGCCGAAGTCGAAGTCGGGCCCCATGTCGGGCGGGCAGGTTTCCGACTTGGGGTTGGTCTGCTGCACGCAGCCGGTGAGCCACACGTCACCCTTGAGCACCTGTCGCACCCACGCGCGCTGCCCGGTCTTCAGGTCGAACGCGATCACCGCGTCGCTGCTGCCTTCGGCCGGAGCGCTGTAGCCATCGCCGGTCGCCACGTAGAGCAGCTTCCGCTTGGGGTCGACCGTCACGGCCGACCAGATCGCTGCGCCCGATGGGCCGAAGAGCTGCGTACCCGTGGAGGTCTTCTTCGTCGGCGCCGGAGGCTCGGGAATGGTGTAGCCCGTCCACACGCGCTTCCCCGTCACGGCGTCGTAGGCGATGACGCTCCCGCGGAAGGTGCAGCACTGATAGTTGGGAAGGCCGCCCGCCGACTCCTCGCCGGACGACATCGGCACGTAGAGGCGGCCATCGTGGAGCGCGGGCGTGCCGGTGATGCGCGCCAGCGCGTGCGTCTCGGGATGGTCGGACCAGAGCCGCTCACCTGTGTCGGCGTCCAACGCGTAGACGTTCGCGGAGGCATCGCCGAAGTACACGGCGCGCCGGTGACTGCCGCTCTTGAGGGGGCCGACGCTCATCGCCGTCCGCACACCGGACCGCGCCTGGAAGGACCAATAGACGCAGCCTGTCTCGGCATCAAGGGCGTAGACATACCCGGAGTCGGACCCGGCGTAGACGCGCCCGTCGACGATGGCGGGCTGCCCGTACGCTGAGGCGGTGCGTGGGAAGCCGAACGCCCACTTGAGCTTCAGGCGTGGCACATCCGCGGCGGTGATACCGGGCGACGCCTGAAAGCGCGAGTTGCCGGGGTCGCCGCCCCAGCCGTTCCAGTCCGCCCCGGTGCGCGGGCGGGCTGGTGGGCGAGCACCGCACCGGTTCGGCATATTGCGCGCCTCACCCGCGGCGGGATCGCCAAACGGCCGGCCCGAGAGATACACCGCCATCGTGCGCTTCTGGTCGTCCGTCAGGACGCTCCCCTGCGCGGTCATCTTGCCGCCAGAGAGCGCGCCGAGGATCGACTCGGGCGCAAAGGCCCGCAGCGCGTCGCGTCCCGGGGCGCGCTCCACGGTGCCGGAGTCGTGGCAACCAGAGCAGTGCTTCACATAGAGCGGCAGCGCCGTGGTGACCGGCAACGGCGCCTGGAGCGTCTGGGCGGGGGCAACCGTGGCAGCGCCGACAAGGCACAGCATCGGGGATAGAAGGCGGACGAGCGCGCTGCGAACAGGCATGGGGCGGATTCTACGCCACGAGGCGGTGCCGGCGGCCTGACCGCCTTACTGCGCGTCCGACTTGATCGCGTAGCCCTTGGTCACCGGGTCCTGGTCGCGATATCGCCCATGACACTGGGCGCAGGTCCCGCCAACAGCCTTCATCGCCGCGTCGAGCGCATTGAGATCGATGCCGGTCCTGCCTCCGGCGATCGCGTCGACCTGCTCCAACTTCGCCACGGCTTCCCGGGCGAGTTGGGCCGGTTCGGCTTTCTGCCGCGCGTCCCAGAACGCAGCCACGGCCTTCAGAGTCGACACACCCACCGCCAGCTGAGACCGCGCGTCGTCGTAGGCCTTTGCCTGGAGCGACGCTGTCGTCGCGCCGAACGCCGCGGCGATGGCCTTCATGGCTCGACTGAACTCCGCAGTGGACGCAATCGCCGTCACGGGCTCGGCGGCCAGGAACGCGCCGGGCGCCACCCGCGCGAAGGGGGCCGGCGCCGATGCCCGTTCGACGGACAGCACCGCCGCGGTGTCCGTTGGCTGGCTCATCGGCGACGTGACCTTCATCCACTGACGGGCCGGTAGCGACGCAAACGCCGACGCGTCCTGCACGGTGGCCTTGAAGGTCATCGCCCTCGCATCCACGTCCGCCGACACGAACTCCACCGGGAGGATGTAGCCGACCGTCAGATTCGCCGCCCTGGTCACGTCGAGGCGTTCGAGGTACAGGACGGGTCCCGTTTCCGGCGCGGACGGGCTGGCGCCCCATGTCAGCAGCAGCTTGTCGCCAGCCTTGAAGCGCCCCGCGTCGCTCGCCACCGGGGCCTGCATCGGCGCGCGCGCGACGACCGTGTTCGCGGCGGCATCGGCACTGACGAGTTCGGCCCACCAGACGTACGTCCTCGGGTCGGCGGGTGCCGGCCCCTGCGCGGCGAGGTGACCCGCACCGGCGCCAAGGACCGCGAGCACGGTGAGCGCGGCCGCGCCCTGCAGCAGGAACCTGGTCATCGGGATCCTAGGCGCCAGATAAGCCGCCGATTCTCCCCGTGCTGTCACCAAATCTGTCGGCGGGCACGTTCATCTTGTCGAGGAGCGCCAGCTGCAGATTCGTAAGCGGCGTGCCTTTGGGATGCCGGACGTGCCGTCCTCCCTTGACGCCGAACAGTGACCCGCCGAAGACCACCGTTGGTACGTCGTAGGGGAGGTGGAGGTCCGAATTGCTCATGCCGGACCCGAAGAGCAGCAGCGTGTGATCGAGCAACGACCCCTCGCCGTCCGGAGTGCCCGCAAGGCGGCGGAGAAAGTGGGAGAACAGCTGCAGGTGATACATCGTCAGCTTGGCCTGCTTCTCCAGCTTCTCGGGAAGATTCTGGTGATGCGAGAGCCCGTGGTGCTGCTCGGGCACGCCGATCTCCGGGTACGTGCGCACGCTCAGCTCCCGCGCCATCATGAACGTCGAGATGCGCGTCAGGTCCGCCTGCAGCGCCAGGACGTTGAGGTCGAACATCAGCGCCGTGTAGTCCCCGAAGTCCGAGGGAATCCCCGACGGCTGGGCCATCGTCGGCAGTTCCCGTTCCGCCTGCTCCTCGGCGCGCGTGATACGGCGCTCGATGTCGCGGACCGAATCCACGTATTCGTCCAGCTTGGCCTGATCCGACGGCCCCATCGTCCTCTTCATCTTCGCGATGTCGGACGAGACGGCATCGAGAAGACTCTTGCCGCGGCGCATGTCCTTCGCCCGGACGCGCGCGTCGGTGCTGTCGCTCGTGCCGAACAGGCGCTCGAATGCCGCCCTGGGGTTGTTTTCCATCGGCACCGGCGTCGACGGCCCGCGCCAGCTCAGCGTGGAGGTATAGGCGCACGTATACCCGACGTCGCACGCACCCAGCACGTCGTTCGTCTCGAGCGCCAGCTCGAACGACGCGAGCTGGGTCTCGCCGCCAATCGCCTTGGCCGCGACCTGGTCCATCGAAATCCCGACCTGCATGTCGGGACCCTCGGTCCGCTTGGCATGCGCGCCCGTCAGCCAGCACGGCTGGATCCGGGAGTGCACGCCGCCGCCGTCGCGGGCATCGGCATTCTGCATGTCGAGGCCGCTCATGACCACCATGCGGTCCTTGTAATCGGCCAGTGGCTGCAACGTGGGTGAAAACTCGAGCGGCCCTTCGGTGGCGGGTGTCCACTTCTTCATGTACGTGCCCATCGGGCAGTACACGGCAGAGAGCCGCCTCACCGGCGCGGCGGCCGTCAGGCGCGCGGGCGTCAATGCCGGCACCATCGCGTCGAGCAGCGGCAGCGCGATGGCCGCACCGACGCCGCGCAACACGGTCCGGCGATCCAGATGCCTGTGCGAGATCACCATGGCTATGCGGCCTTCCTCATCTGAAAGGGCATGCTCTTCACGACGCCGAGGATCAGCGCCGACCAGCGGTCGCCGCTCGCGGCCGCGTCACGCCGGATCTTCCTGATGGACGGCATGTCGTACGGCTCGACGCCGCGCCCCATCGCATAGGTCATCAACTTGGTGATCATGTTGTTGACGAGCGCGTCCGGGCGGCCGAGCAGGGCCTGCTTGAAATCCGCGGGGCCGCTGAACTTCGACCCGTCCGGCAGCGTGCCGGACGGATCGATCGCCGCCGTGCCGTCCCGGTCGCGCCACTGGCCGATACCGTCGAAATTCTCCAGTGCGAACCCGAGCGGATCCATCTTCGAGTGGCACGACGCGCACACCGGATTGCGCCGATGCTGCTCCATCCGCTCGCGCATCGAGTTCGGAATGCGCTGCCCATCCTTGCTCTCCGGCAGCGCCGGCACGTTCGCCGGCGGCGGGGGCGGCGGGGTGCCGAGCAGATGCTCGAGCAGCCACGCGCCGCGCTTGACGGGAGACGTGCGGGTGGACATCGAGGTCACCGTGAGCAGGCTGCCCTGCCCCAGGATTCCTGACCGGCGGCCGTCCGGCAGCGCGACCCTCCGGAAGCGGGGCCCGAAGACATCGGGGATGCCGTAGTGCCGGGCGAGCCGCTCGTTCGCGAAGGTGTAGTTCGCGGTCAACAGCTCCAGCACGGGACGATCCTCCCGAATCTGGCTCTCCGTGAACATCAGCGTCTCGGTGACGAACGCCTGCCGGAGGTTCTCGTCGAATTCCATGAACGCTTTCGGGTCGGGCCGATGGAGCTTCACGTTGCGCAGGTACAGCCACTGACCGAAGAAGTTCTCCGTGAACGCCTTCGCCCTCGGGTCGGCGAGCATTCGCCGCACTTCCTGTTCAAGCACCGCAGGCTCCCTCAAACGTCCGGCGATCGCGACGTCGAGCAGGTGGTCGTCCGGGATGCTGCTCCACAGGAAGAACGACAGGCGTGACGCCAGCTCGACGTCATTGATCCGGTACGCGTCACCAGGACGGGCCTGCGGCGGATCCTGCTCGGTCCGGAACAGGAAGTACGGCGACACGAGGACGCGCTCCAGCGCCAGCTGGATGCCCGTGTCGAAATCGCCTCCGTCCGACCGCCCCTCCTTGTAGAACGTCATCATCCCCGACACATCGTCCCCCGTGACCGGGCGGCGATACGCGCGACGGGCCAGGGTCGACAGGATGGTGCGGGCACAGGCCTCTTCGCGCGCCGCGCTCTTCGGCGTGCAGACCATCAGGCGTCGCCGGCTCTCGCTGACCTCCGGGCGGGCCGCCTCGAACGGCCCCTCGATGTGCACCTGGTCGACGCCCATCTCGGTGCGTCCGTTGACCACGCTGGTGCCCTTGGCACTCTGCGTGGCGAAGCTGGCGGCCGGAAAGCGCGACGGGCCGAAGCCCTCGGACTCCCAGTTGCGATTCTGGAAGGAGACCGTGATGGCATGCAGTCCGGCCGTGGCGTGAACGCGGACCACGAGGTGCCGATCGGCGTCTCCCTTGGGTGCCCCGGCATAGGGGCTCGGGCCAACGGCGTCCGCCCCTCCAATCGGCAGCCAGGCCACGCGCCGCCCGTCGAAGCGAATGTCCACGTCCTCGCGTGTCGGCAGGCCGCGCGGTTCCGTGTCGAGATAGCTGCGCTGCATGAGGACGCGGACGACGTAGTCGCCGTCAACGGGAAACAGATGCCGGACCTCGGCACCACCCCGTGATCCAAAGGGCATCTCCTGGCTCATGCGCGCGTCCTGCAGCAGCACCATGTAGGGCACCTGGTACATCTGCAGGCCCGGCTTGATCGTCGGATCGCCCAGGGCCATCCGGCTGATTTTGCGGGCCGCGGTCATGTATCGGTCGAGCAGGCCCGGGGACACCGAGAGCACGTCGGCCACGTTGTCGAAGCCGAACCCCGTGGTGTCGGCCGGCAGGAAGGCCGCGCCCTCGATCTCCAGGCCGAGCAGGTCGCGGATGGCGTTGGTGTACTCCGTCCGGTTGAGCCGATGGACGGCCGGCCGGCCAGGATTCGGCGCGGCGGCGGCCTCGCGATCAAGGGACGACTCCAGCGACGAGAGGAAGCGGTCGAGCGTCGCGGCATCGGGACGGGGGCTGCCGGCCGGAGGCATCGCGCCGGCATGGAGCTTCTTGACAACCCGCTCCCAGACGAACGCGTCCGGCGCAACCGGGTCGAGGTGCACCGTGTCGAGCACCAGGTCGGCCGTCTTCGAACGCTGGTTGTGGCACGTGACGCAGTACCGGTCGACCAGCACGCGCGCGTCCCCGGGGGACATCGACACTGACGCCGCCGGCCGGGCGGGCGCGGGACCCGCTCCGGAGATGCCCGCAACCGGTAGCCACAACAGCCCAGCCGTTACCAGTACGTGTCGCATTGCCATCCCCTATCCGAGGCGCACCCTATTCTTCGATCGCGGGAGAATCTATCCCGTATACTCCCGCGAGGCAACAGCTATGAGCATGCTCTTTCGCGCCTCCCAGGCGTGCAGCGCCATCCTCCTCGCGGTCGCCGTCGGACAGGTGGCGCACGCGGCCGGGAGCGGCACGCCCCTCATCGACGCCGCCAGGAACGGCGATGACGCAGCGGTCCGCCGGTTGCTGGCCCGGCGCGTCGAGGTGAACGCCCTCGCCGCCGACGGCGCGACCGCGTTGCATTGGGCCGCCGAGCGTGACGACGTGTCCCTCGCGGACACGCTCCTCAAGGCCGCCGCCAAGCCTGATCTGGCGAATGACTACGGCGTGAAGCCGTTGACGCTGGCCGCCGGGAACGGCAGCGCCCCGATGATCGAGCGGTTGCTGACCGCTGGGGCCGACGCGAACACGGCGCTACCGACGGGGGAAACGGTCCTCATGACGGCCGCGCGTACCGGTCGCGTGGACGCGGTGCGCGCACTGTTACGCCATGGGGCCGCGGTAAACGCCAGGGAAGGCGTCATGGGCCAGACGGCGCTCATGTGGGCGATTGCGCGGGACCGGAACGACGTGACGCGGGAACTGCTCGACGCCGGCGCCGACATCCGACTGGCGTCCAACAGCGGCTTCACCCCGCTGCTCTTCGCGGTGCGGGCGGGCAACCTCGAGGTCGTGCGGCTGCTCGTGGACAAGGGCGCGACGGTGAACGACACCGCGCCCGACGGCAGCAGCGCGCTCCTGGTCGCCACCGTCCGCGGGCACGTCGACGTGGCGAAGTTCCTGCTCGATCGGGGAGCGGATCCCAACGTGGCGGAGGCGGGCTTCACGCCCCTGCACTGGGCGGCGGGAACCTGGGAGAGCATGTTCTCGGCGTACTACATCTTCGACGAGATCGCCGCACCGCGAGTGAAGGAGTGGGCCGTCCTCGCGGGCATTCCGACGCAGGCCGAGAAGCACGACCTCATCAAGGCGCTGCTCGCCCGCGGCGCGCGGATCAACGCACGTATCCGGAAGGTGCCGCCGCGATTCGGCGGTATCGGGGGTGGCGGGAGCGGGTCATTGGTCGGTGCGACGCCGTTCCTATTGGCCGCGGTGACGTCCGACATTCCGACGATGCAGCTGCTGCTCATGAACGGGGCCGACCCCGCCATCGGCACGGGCGACGGCAATTCACCGCTCATCTACGCGGCCGGCATCATGCGCGCCGAACAGACCGCCAAAGTGCCGGAAGCACGCGGGATCCAGGCTATGCAACTGCTGCTCACCCTCGGCGCCGACATCAACGGGCCGAACGACACCGGCAACACGGCGCTGCACGCCGCGACGATGTCTGGATGGGACCAGGCGGTCACGTACCTGATCGGACGGGGCGCCGCCATGAATGCGAAGAACAAGGCCGGTGAAACGCCACTGAAGCAGGCACGCGGGTTCGAAAGCGGCATGCTGCTCTACACACGGCCGAATGTGGCCGCCGTCCTCGAGAAGCTCGGCGCCACCGAGTGAACTGACCGGTCAGAAGGACCGTCAGGGACGCCTCACGTCCACGAGGAAAGGCTCGCGCGCGACGAGGCGGTGTCGGCGATCCGGCCAGCACGCTCGCGAAAACGGCCGGGTCCCTGACCGCGCTCACGAAAATACGCGGAATTGCCGAGTCCGGCCTGGCGTAGTCACCCGGGCACCCCTCTTGCTCTCTCCCCGCAAACCTTCATGGACGGACTCAAGCGCTCCAGCGCCGCGTGCGACTTCATGGCCGCCAGCCTCGGCGAGGACACCTTCACGCTCATCGACGTGGGCTGTTCGAGCGGCATCGGCCCCATCTGGCGAGCCTTCGGCCCCCGCCTTCGCGCCTGGGGCTTCGACCCGGACCGCGACGAGTGCGACCGGCTGACCGCGCAGGAGCCGCTGTCAGGGGTCCACTACATTCCCGCGTTCGTAGGCCTCGCGCCCGGCGACCCCATCGTCATGCGGCGTCGCGGTAAGCCCTATGTCCAGCGCAATCCCTGGGACAGGCTCTCGGTCACGCGCACGATGGCGCTCCGTCAGGCGCGAACGTCGCCTTCGGGACGGGCACCGCGCATGGCGGATGCGAGCGCGCCGGTGGTGCTGCCGGACTTCTTCCGGGCGCACGCCGTGGACGACATCGACTTCATCAAGATCGACGTGGACGGCGGGGATTTCGAGATCCTCCAGTCGCTCGAAGGCACGCTCGCCACTGCCGGCGTCCTCGGCGTGGGCCTCGAGGTGAACTTCGTGGGTTCACACGAGGACACGGACCACACCTTCCACAACACCGATCGCTTCATGCGTCGGCTCGGCTTCGAGCTGGCGCACCTCACCGTGCGGCCGTATTCGCTCTCGGCCCTGCCCGCACGCTACCAGCTCAGCACGCCGGCTCGAACCGAGCGCGGACGACCACTGCAGGGTGATGCGCTCTACGTGCGGGACTGCGGGGATCCGGGCCGCGGGACAGACGCCGCGACGGTGCCGCCAGCGAAGCTCCTGAAACTCGTGGCCATCTTCGCGGCCTTCGGACTCACAGACTGCGCGGCCGAAGTACTGCTGGTGCACCGGCAGCGGCTGGCATCGCTCCTCGATGTGGACCGCGCGCTCGATCTGCTGGCCACCGAGACGCAAGCCACGATGGACGTGCCGCTCAGCTACGGGGACTACATCGCCGCCTTCGAGCGCGACGACGAGATCTTCTACGCCCGTCCCAGGCGGGTGGCCTAGCGCTCGCGCGCGCGAATCACACCGGCCAGCCGGCCGATGCCCTCGCCTTCCTTCCGATACGAGAAGAACTGCTCAGAGTGGCAGGCGGTGCACAGCCGGCTCTGGTGCACCTGCGCATCCGGCACGCCCGCGGCGACGAGCTGATCGACATTGGCCGTCCAGAGGTCGAGCCGCAGGTCTGCGCCACGCGTGAACCACCGCTGCGCCTGCGCGGGCACATGCCCGGCCGCCGCACAGGCCTCCACGACGCTCTGACCCACCTGATAGCAGCACGGACCGATGCTGGGCCCCAGCGCCACGACGACATCCGCAGGGGCCGTGCCGAACGCCTCGCGCATCGTATTCAGGGCCGCAACGGCCGTCCCGGCCATCGTCCCGCGCCACCCGGCATGCGCGGCCGCCACGGCGCCAGTCCGGCGATCCGCAATCAGGAGCGGGACACAGTCCGCCCCGCGCACCGCCAGCGCGCACTGTGGGTCGTCCGATGCGAAGGCGTCGGCCTCGGGCGCGGGCGACACCGGCGGCACCGGCCCACCACGCCGCACGGTCACCACCTCACGCCCGTGCACCTGACGCAGCCGTAGCAGGTGCGGCTCAGTCACGCCCATTGATTCGGCCAGCGCTCCCCAGCCTTCCTCCTCTGTCGACCCGGCGCCAGCCCCGACGCGCAGCGTCAGCGCCCGGGTGGTGAACAGGTGAGGTGCCACCACGGCCAGCGGTTCACAGACCAGGGCGATCCCCCAGGGCTCGACGGTCCAACGAAAGTCAGGCGGAAGAGGCGGCGGAGTCATGGGCAGGGATAATGATCGCCTATCCCATGGACATCATCGGCACCGGCCTGGACGCCACGGAGATCGATCGCGTGGAGGAGATGATCACCCGTTACGGCGACCGCTTCGTCGCGCGGATCTTCACCGAGGGCGAGATCGCCTATTGCCGGCGTAAGCGAAGCAGCGCGGAATCGTTCGCGGCGCGCTTCGCGGCCAAGGAGGCCGCGATGAAGGCGCTGGGCACGGGCCACACGCAGGGCGTGCTCTGGAAGAGCGTGGAGGTGGTGCGGGGCGCGGGCGGGCCGCCGCAACTCCGGTTCCACGGAGGGGCCCTGCGGCGCTTTCAACTCATGGGCGGCACGCGGACGCTGCTGACCCTGACGCACTCCGGACCGTTGAAGCTCGCCCTCGCGCACGTCCTCCTGATCAAGGACTAGCGGCGCCCGACGACCCGACCACCTTGCAGGATTGGGTGGTGGATCTCCGATCTGTCAGTGCCTCTCAGATGTCCCCTGCGCGCCGGCCGGTCGTGGCGGCGTGGTCCGCCAGCCACGCGTCGCTGAGCGGAGCCAGCGAGAAGCGCAGCGAATACCGCCAGGAAACCCGTGAGAAAACGGAGCCGCCCTGTGTGGGCCGCTCGCCGGGATGCTCACGCGGATCAAGCGTCCGAACAGGGGCGCCAACGAGCGCCGACGAGAACACGGGCATCAATCGCTCGGCCATGTCAGGTGACGAAGCACGTTCCCTGCCATGTGCGGGCACCGGGAGCGAACCACCCGATCCGAGCCGCGGGGTTACCGCGCGGTGGCCGGGGCAGCCGAGGGCTTTCTCGTCGCCGGCTTCGCCTCGGCAGGCTTTCCGGTCAGGGGCCGGGCCGCTGCCGGCGCGGGTTTCGGCGCCGCAGGAGACGCCACGACGGCCGCACCGCTCCCCGGTCGCGCCGTCGGCGGAGGCGGGTCGGGTTCGAATGCGAGGAGCACATTGCCGCCAGTCGCGAAGTACGAATAGCCCGAGGCCGCAAACACCATCCCCCCGGCGATCGCCGGGCCGCCCCCGTTGAAGGACCCTCCCGTCGCAACCACGTTGTTGACGGTCAGGAACGGGCGCGAGGCGTCCACTTCCCACAGCAGTGCGCCATCCTTCGAGGCGTAGGCACGGAGCCACCCATCGAGGCTCCCGGCAAAGACGGCATCCGGCGTAGAGGAGATGGCCGCGGACTTGGCCGGGTGGCACTGCGCGCCTGGGTCGGCGCACCGGGCAATACCCTTGCGTGACCAGACCTGCGCGCCGGTGTCCAATCGCAACGCCGTGAGCTGACCCGCCTCCGGCGTCGGTGGCTTGCCAGTGTTTCTCATCGGGTAGTCGGAGATCGGCACATAGACGAACTGGCTGTCGGCCGTCATCCCCCACTCGATGCCGCCCCAGAGCGCGCCCTCCGAGAGCTTCGTCCTCCACACCTCGGCGCCCTTGTTGTCCGGATCGAGTCCATAGACCACACCGGACTTCTGTCCAACGACCAGCACGCTCTTCCCGTTGGCGAGCTTGCGGAGGATGACGGACGCGCCGATGTCGAAGTCGGGACCGACGCCGACTGAGTCGCCCTCGGTCAACTGATGCTTCCAGAGGATCGAGCCGTCCTTGATCGAAAACGCCAGCACCGAGTCGGTGGTGTCGGCCGCGGGCGTAGTGAAGCCGTTGCCCGTGCCGGCGTAGACCACGCCGCGCGCCAGGTCCACGGTCGGCGCTGACCAGATCGATGCACCGGCAGGTGCAAACTGATCGAGGCCGTTCTCCTTGGTGCCGACCTTTCGCGGCTCCTGCGCAATCGCATAGGCCTTCCAGCGAATGGTGCCGGTGTGCGCGTCGAGGGCCACGAGGCTGCCGCGGAAGGTGCAGCACTCATAGTTGGGGTTGCGCACCTGCGCCTCCTCCCCCACGCCCGAAACCGGCACATACAGGTGCCCGCCGGCCAGCACCGGCGTCCCCGTGATGCGCGCCATGTTGTGGTTGTCCACCTTCTCGCGCCACACCAGCTTGCCCGTCCGCGCGTCCACCGCGTACACCGTCGCGCGGATGTCGCCGAAGTAGATGAGGGCTCCGCCCGACGTGAACTCCGACGCGCCGATGACCACACCAGACCGCACGGAAGCATCCGCCGCGAACGCCCAGTGGTAGCAGCCGGACTTCGCGTCAATCGCGTAGACGAGCCCGGTTTCGCTGCCGATGTAGACACGCCCCGCGGCGACCGTCGGCTGTGAATAGGCCTGCGTGGCGCTCGGAAAGCCGAAGGCCCACTTCAGCTTCAGTTTCGGAATCGACGCGGCCGGAAGGCCCGCCTGCGCGGCGGTCTGAAAGCGGCCGGTGCCAGCATCCATCCCCCAGCCATTGGACAGCGGTGACTTCGCCAAGTCGACCGCCGGTGGAGCATAGTCGCACCGGCCTTCAGGCGGCGCCAGTTCCTCCACGACAGGCATCCGCTTGCCGGTGATCCACTCGGCCACACGGCGGCGGTCGTCGGCATTCCAGCCTTTGGTGTGCGGCGCCATGATGCCCGCGCCGTCGATCAGGCGATAGACAGCCTCGGCCAGCTTCGGGCGGAGGTCCACCAGCTTCGGGGCCTTCGTGCTGGCGGCGTTGGCGTTGGGTGCCGGATTCTCGCCGTCGTCGTGGCACTGCGAACAGCGGTCGATGAACAACCGCTGCGGGCTGGCCCCGAGCGTGCTCTGGGCGCGGGCCGGCAGAACCGCCGCGAGCACAAACACCACCCCAACGATCGCTCTACCTGTTGCGTGCATTGCGGTCCTCCGGGACAGGCCAGTGTAGCAGCGCGTCAACCCGGGTTGACGGTTCGCCGCCGCGGCCAACACGCCGGGACGAGCCTGCCTGTACAGGCGCCACGGGGTCAGCTACTTGCGGGCACAGCCGGCGTAGCCCACCGCTGGCGCGCGGGCTGCTTCAGAGCGTGGCATCGCTCACTTCAGGAGGACGCACCGTGACTGTCACCATCATTCCAAACGACAAGGGCAACCCGCCCGGCAAACTGGCGGACGCCGAACTGCACTTCACGGACGGGCCGCTCGCCGGCCTCAAACTCGTTGGCTTCGCCGTGTGGGAGCGCCGCACCGGGGGCGGGCGCAACGTCACCTTTCCCGCCCGGCAGTACTCCGTCAACGGTGAGCGCCGGAGCTACGCGCTCTTGCGGCCCATCTCCGAGACCAGTCTCAACGAAGAGGTGCGGGAGTCGGTGCTCCGTGCCTACGCGGAATTCGAAGCACAGATGGTGGCGTCAGCGGGATAAGGGACGCGAAGGGTCTTCGTGCCAGAGATTTCGCGATTCTTCGGGATCGTGGTCCGGATGTACGTCGAAGCCGGGGTCCCTCATCACCGGCCCCACTTTCATGCGTACTTCCAGGAGCACGCGGCCGTCTTCGCGAACGACACGACTGAGTGCCTGGCCGGCGCTCTTCCGGCCGCTCAACGGCGGCTCATCGAGGTGTGGGCGGCCCGGCACCGGACCGAACTGGAGCTCGACTGGGCACTCTTGCAATCCGGTCGGCCTCCCGTGAAGATTGACCCGTTGCCCTTATGACGCACGCCCTGCACCGAGTCGTAGCCTTCCGGAAGGTTGGGCCCTTCGTGCTCGCAGTGTCGTTCGCCGACGGCACCGAGCAGGCCATCGACTTCAGACCAGTCCTGAATGGCGCCCTCTTCGGCGCCCTGCGGGAGGAGTGCGTGTTCGACGAAGTCACGCTGGACGCCGAGGCCGGCACCCTCGTGTGGCCGAACGGTGCGGACTTTGACCCGGCAACGCTCCACGACTGGCCCACGGTGAGAGACGAGCTCACGGCTCGCGCCAGTGGGTGGGCGTGATGAAGGCCGGCGCGCCTTCGGCTCATGCGCCTGCGTACTGAACGATTGCGCTACCCGATCATTGGCAGCAGCTTCGCGTTCTCCGCGGCGCGCTTGGGCGGAAGGGTCCACTCCTCGCGGAGCGACTTCGCAAACTCATTGCGGAAGAACGTGTCCTTCATGCCGCCGTCGATGATGTCCCAGGCCAGCACCGCGTCGTCGGAGCGGTCGCGAAACACATAGGCATCGGCGTCGACGCCGGTCTCGGCGCAAGCCGCCCGCCAGTTGCCGCCGTTGGCCTCGGCCGCCTCGATGACGGGCGCCACGCGCCGGTCGCCGAGCGAGAGCAGTCCCTGATAGAACGAGTGCCGCTCGGACTTCACGGTGATGTAGCAGTTCTCGATATTGCTCACCAGGTTCCGGAGCCGCTTCATCTTCCGGTCGAGCGAGGCCGGCGCCTCCATCGGGATGCGCTGATAGGCGGTGCCGGGCTTGGGGACCAGCGGATTAACGCTGCCGGCGATGGTGCCGATGCGGCCGCGGGCGCGCGCGTGTTTCAGCATCACCTCACGCAGCTCGATGGTGAGATCCCGGATGGCGACCAGGTCCTCGTCCGTCTCCGTGGGGAGGCCGATCATGTAGTAGAGCTTCAGGTTCTCCATGCCCTCGGAGAAGATCGTCTCGGCAGCCGCGAGGATCTCGTCGTTGGTTACTGTCTTATTGATGACGCGGCGCAGGCGGTCCGACCCGGTCTCGGGCGCAATCGTCAGGCCCTTTTCGCCGCTCTCCCGGAGCAGGCGCACGATGGTCGGCGTCAGGTCGTCGAGCCGGAGCGATGCGGGGCTGATGGCATAGCCCATGGCGGCAAGGCTGGTGAGAATCTCTTCGATGTCCGGGTGATCACAGAGCGCGATCGAGACGAGCCCTGCCCGGCTGGAATACTGACGCGCCGCCCTGGCCCGCTCGAGAATGCGCTCCTTCGGGAACGCGCGCACCGGCAGGTAGTTGTACCCGGCCCAGCAGAAGCGGCACAGATTGGCGCAGCCGCGGACCACCTCGATGAGAAAGCGCGATCCAAACTCGGTATCGGGCGTGAAGATCACCGTCGACGGCGGGTCCACGGTGTCCGTAGTGGACAGCGCGGCCTTCTTCACGACGGCCGGCGCCCCGGTGCCCGGTTTCGGCACGAACGCCTCGACCACCCCGGGTTCGCCATAGTGCACGTCGTAGAAGGACGGGATATAGAACCCCCGCTTCGCCGCGAGACGGAGCAGCAGATCGTCGCGGTCCGACGCCTCGCGCACGGCCTGGGCAAATGCCGGAACGAGTGACTCCCCCTCGCCTGCCGCGATCACATCGGCAAAGAGCGCGAGCGGCTCGGGATTCACGAAGGTCACGGCCCCGCCGATCACCACGAGCGGGTGCCGTTGGTTGCGGGCCTCGGCTCGAAGCGGCAGTCCGCAGAGCCGCAGCATCGTGACGACGTTCGTGTAGTCCCACTCGAAGGAGACCGAGAACGCCAGCACATCGAAATCCGCGATGGGCGTCTGCGATTCGATGCTGACGAGCCGCGCGCCGCGTCCGACCAGTGTGGCGAGTTCCTGCTTGGGCGGCAGGAACACGCGCTCGCAGACGACGTCGGGCTCGTTGTTGAAGAGGGTGTAGACCGTCTGGAGGCCCAGGTTGGACATCCCGACGAAGTAGGTGTTCGGAAAGCAAAGCGCGACGCGGAGCCTTCCCCCGTGCGGCTTGCGGACGTAGCCGACCTCCTTGGCCAGCACGTCCTTCGCCCGCGTGCGTTGCTCCCAGTCCTGCATCCTCTGACTCTAGCGTAGTGGGGAGGACCGTGCGGCGCTGCATGGCTCGCCGCCGCGTGGCCAGCCACACCGGGGCTGCCGGGGTGCCGGCCTCACGGCCAGCCCTTACCGCGCACCGGGGGTCCGACGTGCCTACTTCTGGCGCAGGAACGCCGGCACGTCGAGCGAGAGGTCGATGTCCTCGAGACGGAGAGCCTCCGCGTCGGGGTCAGGCGTCACCAGAGGCAACGCCATCTCGATGGCCTGGCGCCGTTCCACATGCAACTGCGGTGTCAGCATTGGCGCGGCCCGATGCGCAACCACCGGCACGGGCACCGGTGCGGGTGCGTCCACGGCGGCCTTCGCCACAGCAATCCGCCTGGCCTCGGCTTCCCAGATCGACATGTCGGTCGGCGTCGGGGCGGAGGAGGTGGCCGCACGGCCCACCGACTCAAAGCCCGTGGCGATCACCGTGATCTTCACCTTGCCCACCAGCGTGGGGTCCACCACGGCGCCGAAGATGATGTTGGCGTCCTCGTGTGCGGCTTCCTGAATCACCGCCGAGGCCTCACTGACCTCCATGAGGCTCAGGTCCGGACCGCCGGTGACGTTGATGATGACGCCACGTGCGCCTTCCACGCGGCTGTCCTCCAGCAACGGGCTGGAGATCGCCGCCCTGGCGGCTGCGAGCGCTCGGCCCTCACCCTCGGCCACGCCGGTACCCATCATCGCCACGCCCATGCCGGACATGATCGTTTTCACGTCGGCGAAGTCGAGGTTGATGAGACCCGGCACGAGGATCAGATCCGAGATGCCCTGGATGGCCTGCCGCAGCACGTCGTCCGCGGTCACAAAGGCCTCGGTCATCGGCGTATTGCGGTCGATGATCGAGAGAAGCCGCTCGTTTGGAATCGTGATGATCGTATCCACGCAGTCGCGCAGCGCCGCCAGGCCGGCTTCGGCCTGCTTCGCGCGCTTCTTGCCTTCGAACCCGAAGGGCTTGGTGACCACGGCGATGGTCAGCGCTCCGAGTTCACTGGCGAGCGACGCGATCACCGGGGCCGCGCCTGTTCCCGTGCCACCGCCGAGGCCCGTCGTCACGAAGATCATGTCGGCGCCCGAGAGCGCCTGCACGATGGCCTCGGTGTCTTCGAGCGCGGCCTGACGGCCGACGTTCGGGTCGGCGCCGGCGCCCAGTCCCTTGGTCAGCTTGGAGCCGATCTGGAGCTTGATGGCGGCGTGGTTGTGGTCCAGCGCCTGCACGTCCGTGTTGGCGACGATGAACTCCACGCCGCTCAGGCCGGCCTGCACCATCCGGTTTACGGCATTGCTGCCGCCACCGCCGACGCCAATGACTTTGATCTTGGCGCCGCTCCGGTACTGGTGGTCGAGGGTCAGGCGCATGGGCTGATCACGTTCGGACATGAAACTCCTCCCTAGAAAAACTCTTTAAAGAGCCCGAGGACTCTGGTCAGGAAACCGTCATGGGCCGCGGGGACGGCATTGCGCTGCGCATAGAGCAGCAGCCCCACGGGTGTGGCAAATCCAGGGCTCGACACGTGATCGACCATGCCGCCGACGCCTGATGGCACGGCCCTGCGCACGGGCAGGTCGAAGATCTGTTCGGCAATCTCGGTCATGCCGTCGAGCATCGCGCCGCCGCCGGCCAGCACGATCCCGGAGTTGAGCGACTTCTCGCAGCCGGCCTTGCGGATGTCATCCCACACGAGGTGGAAGATCTCCTCGGCGCGGGGCTGGAGAATCTCGGAGACGATCCGCCGCGGCATCACGCGCGGGGCGCGCCCGCCGACGCTCGGCACCTCAATCGTCTCGTCCTCTCCGACCATCGACGAGAGCGCGCAGCCATGGCGGCGCTTCACCTTCTCCGCATCCGGAATCGGCGTGCGCAGACCCACGGCGATGTCATTGGTGAAGTGGTCACCGCCGACAGCCACCACGCCGGTGTGCCAGAGGCTTCCGCGCTCGAAGATCGCGAGGTCGGTCGTGCCGCCGCCGATGTCAACCAGGGCCACGCCCAGTTCCTTCTCGTCCGGCGTCAGCACCGCTTCGGCCGCCGCCAGCTGATCGATGACGGTATCTTTCACGACGACGCCGGCGCGATTGACGCACGCGATGATGTTCTGCGCCGACGACACGCTGCCGGTGACGACGTGCACGTTCACCTCGAGCCGCGACCCCTGCATACCCACAGGTGCGCCGATGCCGTCCTGATCGTCCACGACAAAGTCCT
This sequence comes from Acidobacteriota bacterium, assembly GCA_947482665.1. Classification (GTDB taxonomy): domain Bacteria; phylum Acidobacteriota; class Vicinamibacteria; order Vicinamibacterales; family UBA2999; genus CANKJK01. The sequence continues at coordinate 120,934 of CANKJK010000008.1, read as the reverse complement.
GCGGAAGCACGTGCAGGATCTCGCGCCCGGCCGGAAGCGTGACCGCCTTGGCCGCGTCGATGGCCCGGCGGACGTCGTCGCTGGTCACCTCGCGATTCTTCCCCGCGACGGCGATGACGCCCCGGCTGTTGAAGCCCTTCACGTGCGGGCCCGCCAGCGCGAGATTCACCGAGTCGATGTCGATGCCGGCCATGCGCTCGGCTTCCTCGATGGCCTTCCTGATCGCCTCGACGGCCGCGTCCAGGTTGACGACCACGCCGCGCTTGATGCCCTTGGATTCGGCCACGCCGAGTCCGGCAATATGCACGGCGTCGTCACCCACCAGTTCGCCCACGACGCAAATGACCGTGGAGGTGCCGACGTCGAGGCCGACGATGTACCGTTCTTTTCGCGCCACTATCTCCTCCCGCCGGGTTACCGGCGCCGCCCCTTCTTCGTATGTGGCCGAGCCTGGCTCGACGCGCCGGAGGCCTGCGCGTGCGCTGCGCCCCCTCGATGGACCTGCCGATGCACCCGTGCCACCGGCTTCTGCACTCCCGGCTGCTCCGCTGCCGGTGCCTGCGACGCCGCCGTCGTGGACGCCACCGGCGTTGGTCCGGCCTTCACACCCGCAGCGCCGGAGGTCACAACCCTCGACGAGGCGTGCGCTCCGGCGGAAGCGGCCGCCACGGAGCGGGCCGCCACGGGCCGCACGCCGGCACGGGCCTTCTGCCCCGCCGCGCCGGCCGGCCGCACATAGACCCGGTTGTCGAAGCGCACGTCGGCGTAATCCGCGCCGGGCACGCGCTCGTGGAGCGTCGGCGCCAGGTCGAGATAGGTCTGCAGCCGCCGGACGAACTGCTCGTCGCCGATGCGCACGATCGTCGGGTCGTCCTTCAGCGTCAGCACCGCGTTGTGGGCATCGGTGACGTCAATCTCGGAGACACGCGCCGTCAACTCCCGACGCGTGGCCAGGGCGTCGACCACCTTGACGGCCAGGGAGGAGCGGGCCTCATCCACGCGCGGTGCGTCTGCGGGCATGCCGCCGTCCAGGCCGTCCAGAATGGGCAGGTCAAGTTCCGCGTAGTTGGGGCCGTACTCATCGATGAGCGTGCCCTGGCGATCCACGAGATACATCGAGTCGCCCAACCGGCCGATGCCGATCGGCGCACGCTCGACCACCGCGACGGCAATCCGCCCTGGGAAGACCCGGCGAAACGCCACGTCCGCCACCCACGGCGACGCCTTAAGCGTGGCCTTCCACGCCTCTAGGTCCGCCGTCAGCATGTTCTGACCGCGCAGCCCGTCCAGGAGCGAGGTCACCTCGCCGGTCGACAGATGGACATTGCCCTCTACCGAGATGCGCTGGATGAGCAGCGCGTCGGCGCCCATCGCATAGGACACGCCGCGGTATCCGGCGTAGCCGGCGAGGATGAGTCCGGCGACAGCGCCGACCACCACTTTCCAGTCCGGCGGCCACAGGCGGCGACGGCGGATGGGCGCGACCTGCGCGCGGCGGAAGCGCTTATCCGCGGGAGCCTGCACGCCGACGCTCATGCGCGCCTCCCCGCCGTTGCCGCGAGCGCGTCGAGCACACGCGGCGGGACGCTGCCGACCGATCCGGCGCCCATCGTGATGATGGCGTCGCCCGGGCGGGCCAGCTTCACAATCTGCGGCACGGCCTCGACCAGCGAGCGCACCACGGTGACCCGGACGCCTGCGCGCAGCATGGACGCAGCGAGCGCCTCCACGGTCACGCCCGGGATCGGGTCCTCGCCAGCGGCGTAGATATCCGTGAGCACCACCTCATCGGCCCCGAGAAAGGCCGAGCCGAACTCCTCCATCAAGTGCGCCGTGCGAGTGTAGCGGTGCGGCTGGAAGAGCACCAGCACGCGGCGGTCGAGCGCCGACTGCGCGGCCGCGAGGACGGCACGAATCTCGGTGGGATGGTGGCCGTAGTCGTCAATGACGAGCACACCTCCAGCCTCGCCACAGCGCTGGAAACGCCGCTCGGCCCCCTGAAACGAGGCCAGACCCGCGGCGATGTCTGGGTAGGCCACGCCCAGCGTCAGCGCCACGGACACGGCCGCGAGCGCATTGAGCAGGTTGTGGCGGCCGGGCACCTGGAGACTGAGAGGCCCGAGGACCTCGTCACCACGGCACACGGTGGCCCGCACGCCGAAGGGCCCGAGCTCCACGTCGCGGGCCATGACGTCGGCCTCGCGGTCGATGCCGTACGTCATCGCGCGCCGGCGCAGATGCGGCAGCAGGGCCGCCACGTGCGGGTCATCCGCGCAGGCCACCACGCCGCCATAGAAGGGTGTCCGGTTCGCGAACTCCTGGAACGCATCGCACAGGGAGTCGAACGAGCCGTAGCTCTCCATGTGCTCGTGGTCGATGTTCGTGATGACGGCCAGCGTGGGCCAGAGCATCAGGAACGACCGGTCACTTTCGTCGGCCTCGGTGACGAGGTACTCGCCCCGGCCCAGCCGCGCGTTGCTGCCGAATGCGCTGAGGCGGCCGCCGATGACGGCGGTGGGGTCGAGGCCCGCGCGCTCGAGCACCACGGCGATCATCGAGGTCGTGGTGGTCTTGCCATGAGCTCCGGCCACCGCAATCGAGAACTTGAGGCGCATCAGCTCGGCCAGCATCTCGGCCCTGGCGATCACCGGAATGCCACGGCGCTGTGCCTCGACGACCTCTGGGTTGTCAGCCCGCACGGCAGCCGAGATGACCACGACATCGGTCTCACCGACGTAGGCCGCCGCGTGCCCTTCGTGCACGGTGGCACCGAGGGAGCCCAGCCGGGCGGTGAGCTCCGTGGCGCGGGCATCCGACCCGCTGACGCCGAAGCCAAGGTTCAGCAGCAGCTCGGCGATGCCGCTCATGCCAATGCCGCCGATGCCCACGAAGTGCGCGTGCCTGGTGCGTCCCAACATCAGGCGGCTCCCTGTGCGAGCCCGGCCAGTGCCAGGGCGCGGTCTACGATGAGTCGCGCGGCCTCTGGCCTGGCGCAGCCCGCGAGCGCCGAACGCATGCGGTCGCGGCGCGGCGCATCCCCGGCCAGACTCAGAATCTCGCGCGCCAGGCGCTCGCCCGTGAGCTCGCGCTGCTCCACGAGCACGGCGGCGTTCTTGTCGGCAAAGGCGAGCGCGTTCCACCGCTGGTGGTCATCGGTGGCCGTCGGGAGCGGTACGAGCACGGCCGGCAACTGCGCCATGGCGAGCTCGGCCAGGGTCGTCGCCCCAGCGCGACACACGGCCACATCGGCCGCCGCCATCTGCTGATCCATGTCAAAGAAGAACGCCTCCACGTGCGCGTCGAGCCCCGCGGCCCGATAGCCTTCCCGCACGGTGTCCAGATCCCGCGCGCCGGTCTGGTGGACGACGGCGACGCGCGCACCCGTGGCGGCCAGCGCCGGCGCGGCAGCCGTCATGGCGTCGTTGATGGCGTGGGCGCCCTGCGACCCGCCGAACACCAGCACCTTCACGACACGGTCTCCACCTGGTGCGTCATCGGCTCGCGCTCCAGCCGCCCGCGCGAACGCGGCGCGCACGGGGTTGCCCGCCACGAAGGCCCGCCCGCCAAACCAGCGCGCACTTTCCTCGTAGGTCACGGCCGCACACGTCACGATCCGCCCCAGCAGACGATTGGTCAGCCCAGGTACGGCGTTCTGCTCCAGCAGCATCGTGGGAATACCGCGCAGGGCCGCCAGCGCCACGACGGGGCCGGAGCTGTAGCCGCCGACGCCCATCACGAGTGCCGGACGCCGGCGCCGGAGCACCGACCACGCGTCCCAGGCCGAGAGCGGGAGCAGCGCCAGCCCACGCAGCACTGCGGTGATCGACTTCCCTTTCAGCCCACCGCTGCGAATCAGCTCCAGCGGATAGCCTTCGCGCGGAATCACCCGTGCCTCGATGCCCGCCGCCGTGCCGACAAACGTCACCTCGCTCCCGGGCACGCGCGCCCGCAGCTCGGCGGCCACCGCCAGCCCCGGATAGAGATGTCCGCCCGTCCCGCCGCCGGCTATGAGCACGCGCATTCATGCCTCGGACGTCTCATGCTGGGAAATATTGAGGAGCATCCCCATCGCCAGCAGGCTGATGAGGAGCGACGACCCCCCGTTGCTGACCAGCGGCAGCGGAATGCCTTTCGTGGGCAGCAGGCTGAGCACCATGCTGATGTTCACGAAGGACTGGACACCGATCATCGTGGTCAGCCCCAGAGCCACGAAGGAGCCGAACGAATCCTCGGCCCGGATGGCCACACGCAGCCCGCGCCAGGTGATCACAAGGAAGCAGATGAGCACCGCGGACGCGCCGATGAGGCCCAGTTCCTCGGCGATGACGGCGTAGATGAAGTCCGTGTGCGGTTCAGGCAGGTAGAACAGCTTCTGCACGCCGGCCATCAGGCCCTTGCCCTGCACACCGCCGGTGCCGACGGCGATGAGCGACTGGATGATGTGGAAGCCGGAGCCGAGGGGGTCCTTCCACGGGTCCATGAACGCGGTGAGCCGCCGGACGCGGTAGGGCGCCGCCACGAGAATGACGGCCACGGCAGGCAGGAGCAGGAGCACTGTGCCGACCAGATACCGGTAGTCCAGCCCGGCCGCGAACACCATGACCAGCACAATCGCCAGCAGGGACATCGCGGTGCCGAAGTCAGGCTGCAGCAGGATGAGCAGCATCAAGCCGCCAGTGATGAGCGCGATGGGCACCAGGGAGTAGCGCAGTTCGTTGATGCGGTGCATCCGCCGCTCGAGCGTCACGGCCGTGAAGAGGATGCAGGCGATCTTGGCCAGCTCCGACGGCTGTATGCCCAGGCCACCCAGGCCGAACCAGCGCCGGGTGCCGTTGACCGGGGAACTGAAGAGCACGGCCGCGAGCATGAGCCCGACCAGGCCAAGCACACCCCAGACGACGCGGTCGTTCTTGTAGAGGCGGTAGTCCACCCTGGACGCAATCGCGAGCACGGCCAGCCCGAGTGCCGCCCAGAGCGCCTGTTTCGTCAGAAACAGGTTGGGCCGATGAAACCGGTCCATGGCCACGACGGCCGACGCGCTGTAGACCATCACCACGCTCGTGCCGACGAGCAGCAGCGTGGCCACAAAGAGCGGTTTGTCGGTCTTTCTCGTGCGCGCCATGAAATCTCCGTCCCCCCTACAGTTCCCGACCGTTCGAACCGACACACTGTCTGGCCCGGGAAAATGACCTTCCGGACCAGGCTGACGAGGCTCATCCGCCGGGCACACACCCAGCGCTGGACCTCACGGCGACCGTGGTTCTATCGTGAGCGGTCAGCAGTCATCAGCCGGCCCGTGGAGCGGGACACCATCCTCCCAGACCGGGGTAGTCTGGGCTCCCAGCGGTTGGTTCCCTCTCGCGCCGTGCCGACTGACGACTGCTCACTGCTCACGGTTCAACCCCGGAGAGCCGCCACCTCCTCCTTGAACGCGCGTCCGCGTTCCGCGTAATCGCTGAACCAGTCGAAGCTCGCGCACGCCGGCGCGAGCAGCACGACGCCATCCGGAGGCACCAGTTCGTAGGCCGCCTCAACGGCCTCCCGCATCGAGTACGCCATCTTCACGGGCACGAGATCACCGACAGCGTTCTTGACCAGTTGTGCCGACTCTCCGATGGCGACGACGCCGACGGCGTGCTCCCGCACGGGTTCACGCAACTCCCGGAGATCGCCGCCCTTGAACCGGCCGCCGATAATGGCCACCACGCCCGTGAAGGACTCGATCGACCGGGCCGCGGATTCCACATTGGTCGCCTTGGAATCGTTGACGAAGGACACGCGGCCGACCGTACCGACGGGCTCCATCACGTGCTCAAGTCCGCGGAAGCCAGAGAGGCCCTCACGAATGGCGGCGTTCGACAGGCCGGCAATCGTCGCGACCGCCGTGGCCGCCAGCACGTTGTTCAACATGTGCCGGCCGGCCAGTTCCACGGCCGACGTCGGCACCAATCGGTCCGCGCCAGAGGCCGACCGGCGCGTCACCCATCCACCGTCGATCGTGAACAGCGCCTCGCCGACAGAGCCCACGGGCGTCAGGGCGAAGGAGACCCGGCGCGCGGCGACGCCTTCGCTCTGCCGCACCACCTCGGGATCCAGCGCGTTGACCACCGCCCAATCCGCCGGCGTCTGGTTCCGGAAGATTCGGGCCTTGGCTGAGGCGTAGGTGGCCCGTGAGGCGTGACGGTCCAGGTGGTCATCCGCGAGGTTGAGCCACACCGCAATCCACGGCTTGAAATGGACGGTCGTCTCAAGTTGGAAGCTGCTGACTTCGACGACGTGGACCACGTCGGGTCGCGAGGCCTCGACCTGCGATGCGAGCGGCACGCCGATGTTGCCGCCCACCAGCACATCACGGCCCGCGGCCTCCAGCATCCGGCCGATGAGCGTGGTGGTGGTCGACTTGCCCTTCGTCCCGGTGATCGCGATGACCGGTCCCTGCAGCCAGCGCGACGCCAGCTCGAGTTCACCGATGACTTCCACGCCACGGTCCGCCGCGGCGGTCAGGAACGGCTGCCGGGGCGGCACGCCGGGGCTGACCACGACCAGTTCTGCTGAGGCGAACGTGGCCGCCCGATGTCCGCCGACTTCAAGGGCGATACCGGCTGCACGGAGGCGCTCGGCCTCGGCAATGGCCGGCGCCGCCTCCGAGAGCGTCACGTGGGCGCCCTTCCGGGCAAGCAGCTCCGCCGCGGCCACGCCACTGCGCGCTGCTCCGACCACGACCACCCGCCGTCCCGCCACCTGGAAGAGTTCGCTCATCGGAGTTTCAAGGTGGTGAGGCTGAACAGCGCGAAGACCACGGCGACGATCAGGAAGCGCGTGATGATCTTCGGCTCCGCCCACCCAAGCTTCTCGAAGTGGTGATGGATGGGCGACATCAGGAAGAGCCGCTTGCCGCCCGAATACTTGAAGTAGCCGACCTGCAGCACCACCGACGCCGCCTCGATGACGAAGACTCCGCCGACGATGACGAGCAGGATCTCCTGCTTGATGAGGATCGCCACGGTGGCCAATGCACCGCCCAGTGCGAGCGACCCCACGTCGCCCATGAACACCTCGGCGGGATGCGCGTTGTACCAGAGGAATCCGAGCGAGGCGCCCACCAACGCGCCGCAGAAGATGGTCAGCTCGCCGGCCGGCGGGAAGCGGACGATCAGCAGATAGTCGGCCAGCTCGCGGTGCCCGGTGACATAGGCGAGCGCGGTGAAGGTGGCAGCGGCCACCGCGAACGTGCTGATGGCAAGGCCGTCAAGGCCGTCGGTCAGATTCACGGCGTTCGACCAGGCCACCAGGACGAACATCGCGAACGGCACATACCCCCAGCCGAGGTCGGGGATCCAGTTCTTGAGGAACGGAAAGATCAGCCGCGTGTTGTAGAGCGGCGGGTTCTCCTTCGAGAGCAGCAGCACCGCGACGCCGACCAGCAGCGCCACGATCAGCTGTCCGCCCATCTTGTAGCGTGGGATGAGCCCGTGATGCGACTTGCGGGTGAGCTTCAGATAGTCGTCGGCAAAACCCACCGCGCCAAAGCCCAACGTCGACCCAATCGCGATCCAGACGTACGGGTTGGCGGGATCGGCCCACAGAACGGTCGGCAGGATCGCGCAGGCCAGGATCAGGAGCCCGCCCATCGTGGGCGTCCCCGCTTTCGCCCGGTGCGACTCGGGGCCTTCCTGCCGGATGATCTGCCCCACGCGGAAATCGCGGAGCTTGCGGATCATTGGCGGGCCGAACACCAGGCTCAGCGCCAGCGCCGAGAGGCTGGCCGCGGCCGTGCGGAACGTGATGTAGCGCACGACGTTCAGGGGCCCGATCGTGTCGCGCAGCGCGAGCAGCAGGTAATACAGCATCAGCCCTGCCCTCCGAGAAGCGTCGTCACGACGAGATCCGTCCCGATGCCGCGGGACCCTTTCACCAGGACGAGGTCACCCTCGCCGAGCGTGCCCTCCAGAAGCGAGGCCGCCTCGGCGCTGGTCGCGACGTAGTCCACGTGGGAGGCCGGTAGGCCCGCGGCCATCGCCGCGGTCGCCAGAGCCAGGGCGGCGGGTCCTCCCACCGCCACCAGGCGGTCCAGGCCGGCTTCGGCAGCCGCGCGGCCGCACGCTGCATGCATCGCGGTCGTCTGCCCGCCGAGCTCCAGCATCTCGCCCAGCACGGCAATACGGCGGCGCGCGTGCGGTTCGCGGGCGACCGTGTCGAGCGCCAGACGGAGCGCGCTTGGACTTGAGTTGTAGGAGTCGTCGATGAGCACGGCGCCGGAGGACAGCCGGTGCACGACGCCGCGATGGTCCGCCGGCCTGAGCGCCCGAACCCCGTCGGGAATCGCCGACAGCGGGATGCCGAACTCCAGTGCGGTGGCCACCGCCGCCAGCACGTTGAGGAGATTCCCCCGACCGATGAGGGCGGTCTCGACGTCGCAGGTGCCGGCCGGCGTCACAAGCCGGGCGCGCGTGCCGGCCACGCCGAGCTCCTCGACCTGTCCGGCCCTGACGGTCGCACCCGCGGAGAGGCCAAACGTGATCGTGCGCCCAGGAAAGCCGCCGACACGCGCCATCACCCGGGCATCGTCGGCGTTGCAGATGAGCACCGCGCCGGATCCGGCGCCTTCCAGGATCTCGGCCTTCGCGTCCGCGATGGCATCGGGCGAGTCGAAGAAGCCGAGGTGGGCGTCACCCACATTCGTCCAGACCCGGGCGTCCGGCTCGGCGATCGCCACGAGCTGGCGAATCTCGCCGGCGTGGTTCATGCCGAGTTCCATCACGGCCATCTCGGGATTGGTGCGCAGCTGAAGCAGGGAGAGCGGCAGCCCGATGTGGTTGTTCAGATTGCCGATGTTCTTCACGACACCGTGGCGCAGGCCGAGCAGCGTTGCGATGGCGTCCTTGGTCGTGGTCTTCCCGGCGCTGCCGGTGATGGCGACCACGCGTGCGCCCGAGGCCACGCGCACCGCGTGTGCCAACCGCTGCAGGCCGGCGGTCGTGTCGTCCACTTGCACGATGGCGCCCCAGAGCGGACCGCCGTAGGCCGTGTCCACGAGCGCACCGGCCGCACCAGCATCGCGCGCAACGCCGGCGAAGGCATGGCCGTCGAAACGCGGCCCGCGAAGGGCGACGAAGAAGTCGCCGGCCTCGATCCGCCGCGTGTCAGCCACGATGGCGCCGACGGCACAGGCGGCGTCGCCGCACAGGAGGCGGCCGCCGGTGGCTCCGGCCATCCAGCCGGCGGTGAGCGCGGGCATCGTCATCCGCGGATCACCCGGGCGTGGACGCGCCGCGCCGACAGGGCCTCACGTGACACGGCCACATCGTCAAAGGGCGTCGTGACGCCGCCCTGCTCCTGCGTCTTCTCGTGGCCCTTGCCGACGACCAGCACGAGGTCGCCTGGCCGCGCGGCCGTGATGGCTTCGTCGATGGCGGCGCGGCGGTCGAGCACCGTCCGGACCACCCCTCCACGGGACCCGCTCCCCGTACCGAGCAGGATCTCCTCCACGATGCGCGCCGGGTCCTCGCTGCGCGGGTTGTCGGAGGTCACAATCGTGAGGTCGCTGAGACGCGTGGCCACCAGACCCATCAGCGGACGTTTCGTCCGATCGCGATCCCCGCCGCAACCGAACACGGTGATGACCCGCCCGGTCGTCAGCGCACGCGCCGTCTCGAGCAGGTGGCGCAGGGCGTCATCCGTGTGCGCGTAGTCCACCACGACGGACACCGGATCTTCCGCCGACGACACCAGTTCGAAGCGGCCAGGCACGCCCGTGAGCGCGGCGATCCCGCGCTCGATCGCGCCAGGTGTCAGACCCACCTCCGTCGCCAGTCCGATCGCGCAGAGAAGGTTATAGAGATTGCCGCGGCCGACCAGCCGCGACTGCACGTGCACGATGCCATGCGGCGTCACCGCATCGAAGGTCAGTCCGGCCAGCGACTGCGACACAGACAGAGGCCGCACATCAGCAGGCGCATCCACGGCATAGGTCACAGCCCGGCCGCCGACGCCCACCAGCGCCGCGCCCGAGGGGTCGTCGAGATTCACGACGGCCGGCGTGCCCGGCGAGAGACGCGTGAAGAGTCCCTTCTTCGCCTCGAAGTAGGCCTCCATGCTGCCGTGGAAGTCGAGATGATCGCGCGTCAGGTTCGTAAAGCCGGCCGCCGCGAAGTGCAGGCCGTGCACGCGATGCAGCGCCAGCGCGTGGGAGGAGACCTCCATGACGCAGGCGCCTGCCCCGGCCGTCACCATCCGGCGCAGCAGCGCCTGCAGGTCTGGCGCTTCCGGCGTGGTGCGCGTGGCGGGTTCCTCGACGCTGCCGATCCGATAGGCCACCGTGCCCATCAGTCCGCACGGAATGCCCGCCGCCTCGAAGATGGAGGCCAGCACGTGACTCGTCGTGGTCTTGCCGTTGGTGCCGGTGATGCCGACGAGGAGCAGCTCCTGGCTCGGGTCTCCGAACACGCGTCCGGAAGCCAGCGCGAGCGCCACTCGGGCGTCATCAACGGTCTGCCAGGGCACGGCGACGCCTTCCGGCGCGGGCGTCTCGGCGATGACGCAGACAGCCCCGGCGGCGATCGCCTGATCGGTATAGCGGGTGCCGTCGTCCTTCAGTCCGCGCAGCGCCACGAAGACGTCGCCCGGGCGCACGCGCCGCGAGTCATACGCCACGCCGGTGACGGGCACCGTCAGGCCGGGAGCACTCCCTGCCCGATGGACCGTCGCCGCCGGAACAGCCTGCAGAAGCTCGGCAACCGTCATGGGTGCGGTCCCAGGGCCGTCAGTCCCGGCTGGCGCTCCAGCCACACGGAGGATCCGCCACCACGCTCCACCGGCTCACCCGGTTCGGGTGTCTGGCGCACGACCGCGCCGCTGCCGTGCATCTGCACCGAGAGTCCAAGGCGAGCGAGCGTCCGCACGGCCTCGCGTCCGCTCAACCCGCGCAGATCCGGCACCACGGACACGCCGCTCGGTCCCGGATGACTAATAGAAACAATGGCCGGCGTGGGCGCGGGTTCCGGCAACCGGGGACCGTCGCCCGTGACCAGGATTGGCGGAGCGGGATCCACCGAAGGGGACACCCCACCGTGACGCAGCGCCGCATCCGCGATCCGGCTGAAGATCGGCGCGGCCACGGTGCCGCCGTAGGGCGGCACACCATGCGGGGAGTCGACGACCACCACGATGGTGTAGGTCGGTTGCCGCGTGGGCACGAAGCCGACGAACGAGACGTTGTAGTCGGTGTTCGAGTAGCGGCCGTTGACGACCTTCTGGGCCGTGCCGGTCTTGCCGGCCACGGAGTAGCCCGCCACCCTCGACTTGGTGCCGGTGCCGCGCTCAACGACGGCTTCCATGATGTTGGCCAGTTCCAGGGCCGTCTCCGGATTCACCACCCGGCGCAGCGCCCGCCGCGGCACGGGCAGACGGTGGCCGTCGCGGATAACCGCGCGCACGACACGCGGCTCCATGAGCGACCCGCCATTGGCCACCACGCTCACGGCCGCCGCCATCTGCAGCGGCGTCACGCCGACCTGATAGCCCATCGACACGGAGGCGAGCGCGCTGTCGGTCAGCCGCTCCGCCGACCAGACAATGCCGCGGCTCTCGGCCTTGAAGTCCGGCGAGGAGGGACGGCCAAAGCCGAACCGCTGCACGAAGTCGCTCATGCGCCCGGCCCCCACCTTCAGCCCGATCTTGATGGCGCCGACGTTGCTCGACTTGACGATCACGTCCGTGAACGAGAGCAGCCCGTAGTTGTGGTGCTTGTCTTCGTCGATGACGCGAGAGCCGAAGCGGATGACGCCGGGGCTCGTCTCGATCGGCGTGTCCGGCGTGAGGAGCTTCTCCTCGAGCGCGGCGCTCGCCGTCACGATCTTGAAGGTGGATCCGGGTTCGTAGAGGTCCTGGATGGCGCGGTTGCGGCGCTGGACGTCGGAGAACTCGCGGAACATGTTCGGGTTGAACGTCGGGTAATTCGCCAGCGCGAGTATCTCGCCTGTGTGCGGGTCCATCACCACGGCGGAGCCACCCGCGGCGCCGGCCCACTCGACGCCCGCCCGCAGCTCCCGCTCGGCGACGTGCTGCAGGTACTCGTCAATGGTGAGCTCGAGCGATGCCCCCGCCGTTGGCGGACGTTCGACCCGGCTGAACGCCTTCCGGTGCGCGTCGGTCTGGACGAGCACCGTCCCGGCGCGACCTTTGACCAGGGAGTCGTAGGTGGACTCGAGCCCGGCCAGGCCGTCGCTCTCCTGTCCCACGTATCCGATGAGATGCGCCGCCAGTTCGCGCTTCGGATAGAAGCGGCGGCTCTCTCGCATGAACCCGATACCTTCGAGCTGCAGGTCGGCCACGGCGGCGGCCTGCGCGGGCGTGATCTGCCGACGGATGTAGACGAACGGCTTCCGGCGGTGGAGCCGGTCCTCGATGTCCTTGCGTTCGGCATCGCTGCAGTCGTGCAGAGCGCTGCAAAGCGCGCCGGCAGTGGCCGCCGGGTCGGCGACTTCGGGGGGCACCGCGTAAAGGGAGTCCACGTCGGCACTGGCTGCCAGCACCCGGCCGTTGCGGTCGAGGATGTCGCCTCGCTTCGCGGGCGATGGCACCGTGCGCAGTTGCTGACGTTCGGCGCGGGCCACCAGCTCGTCGTGCTGGAACACCTGGAGATAGACCAGCCGCGACTCGATGCCGACCGCCCACAGCAGGAAGCAGGCCGCCGTGACGAGCACGCGGCGCTTCAGCGTCGGACGCCAGCGATGGAGAGCGGGGTCGGTCACGGGCGGGTCTACCGGCGCGCGACGATGGAACGGGGCGGCGGAGGCGCCGACGTGACGCGCTCCACCACGGACGCATCTCCCGGGCCTGGCGCCACCATCTGGAGACGCTCGGTCGCGAGCTTCTCGATGCGGGCCGGTGACCGGAGGCTCTCAATTTCCAGGCGGAGGTGGCGGTTGATCTCGTCCTGCACGAGCCGCTCCCGCTGCATGGCTTCGATCCGGTACCCGTGCCGGATCAACTCGAAGTGCTGCCATGCGGAGAAGAGCAGCGCGCCGACGACGATGCCACCGATGACGATCGCCCGCCACATCTCGCGATGTCGCTTCTGATCCACCTCGCGAACGATGGGGTTATTGCGAACGTCCTTCTTGATGACGAATTCAAATGCGCCAGTAGCCATCGGGTTACCCCACTCGCATGGCGGCACGGAGCTTGGCACTCCGCGCGCGCGGGTTTCGCGCCAGTTCGTCATCCCCGGCCGTGATCGGCCGCTTCGTCAGCACCTGCACGCCCGCGGTCTCGTCGGCCGCCATGGCACGGAACGTGTGCTTCACGATGCGGTCTTCGAGGGAGTGAAACGAGATCACCACCAGCCGGCCGCCAGCGGACAACCGGCCCATGAAGGCCCGGAGCGCCGCATCCAGCCCATCGAGTTCACGGTTGACGAAGATGCGCAGCCCCTGGAAGGTCCGGGTCGCCGGATCGATGCGCTGATACCCGCGATGCGGTACGGCGCGGCGAACGATCTCGGCAAGGCGGCCCGTCGTGTCAATGGGCGCCAGCTCCCGCTGCCGCACGATGGCGCGGGCGACCCGCCGCGAGTGCCGTTCCTCGCCGAACTGGTAGATGGCGTCGGCGAGCGGTTCCTCGTCGATCGTCCGAAGGATCTCGGCGGCCGACGGACCGCTGGTCTGGTCCATCCGCATGTCCAGCGGCTCGTCGCGGCGGAAGCTGAACCCGCGGTCTGGCGCATCAAGCTGCATGGAGGAGACGCCGAGGTCGAGCAGGGCGCCATCGATGTGCGCGACGCCGAGGGCGTCGAGGCAGGCGGGGGCGTCCCGGTAATCCGAGTGGAGACACTGCACACGGCCGGCGAGCGGCGCGAGATTGGCGGTCGCCAGGGCAAGCGCCGAGGGGTCGCGATCGAAGCCGATCACGCGCGCCGCTCCCGCTTCAAGCATTGCCCGGGTGTGTCCGCCCAGCCCAAGGGTACCGTCCACGAACAGCCCGCCACGTTCTGGCGCGAGCCACTCGAGCACTTCAGCAACCATGACGGGCTGATGCACCGGCGTCTGTTCATCCACGAACCCCGAACCCCTGGCCTGGCGTACGACGCGGGAGGTCCCGCGTCGGTCACGGCGCCGGCCAGGCGCCGCAACTGAGGAAATCGGCGGCTATCGCGAGCCGCCCGGGGAGCCGGGCGACGACAGCCGCTTCGTGTATTCCGACAACCGCTCGCCGTCCTCGCGGGTCCAGCGATTGCCCGTGTTGCGCGCTTCGACTCGGGTGGCGTTCCAGACTTCCAGGTGCGTAATGCGTCCGTAGACCCGCACGTCGCCCGCGATCGCTGCTTCCTGACGGATGAGCGTCGGAATCAGCACGCGGCCCTGGCTGTCCAGTTCACCCTCCTGGCCGAAGTAGTTCACCAACTCAAGAAACTTGAGCCGTTCCGGCAGTTGCTCGGGGAGATCGAGCAACCGCTGTTCGAGGGAGACCCATTCCGTCAGTGGGTAGATCAGGACGCACTCGCCGGTGAGGCTCGTGACAAACACGTCCGCCCCATGCCGGTCCTGAATCACGCTCCGGAAAATCGACGGGATCTTGAGGCGTCCCTTGTCGTCAATCCGGGTCGTTGCGCTGCCGCGTAGGCCCTTTAGCTCCACTGAAAGCCAGAATGCTCCACCGGGAGTCTATGGGACGGCCTTTTGAGAAGTCAACGCCCAAATCACACATGCCAAAGCGTTTGTGTCGATCTGGTTCGATCAATCTTCGCTCTTTGGTCTGTGAAAATCCATGCAGTTCTGTGGACCAGGCCGCCCTGATGGTCTAGCGGTGGCCCGATGTGGCTCGGGCGCCCTGCCGCCGCCCTGGCAAGGCTGCTCTGATAGGCTGGACCGCTCCAGTGGCCGCTCCGTCCAGCGTCAGCGTCGTCATTCCCGCGTTCAACGAAGCAGGCGCCATCGCGGGCGTCGTCACCCGCCTCGTCGCGGAGGGCTGGCACGAAGTCCTCGTCATTGACGACGGCTCGACCGACGGCACCGGCGAGACGGCCGCGGCGGCCGGCGCACGTGTCATCCGTCATCCCTATAACAAGGGCAACGGCGCGGCGGTGAAGTCGGGCGTCCGCGCCGCCACGGGAGAGTTCATCCTCATCGTTGACGCGGACGGGCAACATCAACCGGCGGACGCGGCGCGGCTCATCGCGCCGCTGGGCGAGTACGACCTGGTCGTCGGTGCCCGTGATGCGGCGACGCAGGCCACTGCCGGCCGTCGCCTTGGCAACGGCCTGCTGAATGCGCTCGCCAGTTATCTGACCGGCATGCGCGTGCCCGACCTGACGTCGGGTTTCCGCGGTGCCCGCCGCAGTTGCCTGCTCGAATGCCTGCCCCTGCTGCCGAACGGCTTCTCCACGCCGACGACAACCACGCTGACCTTCATCAAGGCCGGCTACAGCGTGCTCTTCCTCCCGATCCGGGCCGCCGCACGAACGGGCACGTCGAAGATCCGCTTCGCGCGCGACGGAGCGACCTTCCTGCTGATTCTCCTGAAGGTCATCACCCTCTACAGTCCGCTGCTGATCTTCGCGCCGGTAGCCGGCGCCGCCTTCGTACTGGGTGCCGCCTACGGCGCGTGGACGGCCGCCGCGCACGGCCGGATTCCGAATGGCGCGGTCGTGCTGCTGCTCTTCTCAGCGCTGGTCTTCCTCGTCGGTCTGGTCTCCGAACAGATCACCACGCTCAGGAGCGGCGCGGCGTTGCCGGGCTCCGGAGACCGGGATAAAGTGGGCGGCGCTCGATGACCACGTCTTCCACGCCGGCGGCTCCTCCGAGCCTCTCGATCTTCTTTCCGGCCTATAACGACGCCGGGACGATCGCGAGCCTTGTCATCCGCGCGGTCCAGACAGCCTCCCGGCTCACCCACGATTTCGAGGTGATCGTGGTCAATGACGGGAGCGCCGATGCCACCGGCTCCGTCGCCGATGAACTGGCGCGCACGTACGCACAGGTGCGCGTCGTGCATCACCCGAAGAACCGCGGCTACGGCGGTGCGCTCCGCACGGGATTCGCCTCGGCCACCAAGGAGTGGGTCGCCTACACCGACGGAGACGCCCAGTACGACCCTGACGAGTTCGCGCTGCTGTGGGCCCGGATGGCACCCGACGTCGACCTGGTCAACGGCTACAAGATCGAGCGGTCCGACCCGTGGTACCGCGTCATCATCGGCACGCTCTACCATCACACGGTGAAGTTCCTGTTCCACCTGCAGGTACGGGACGTGGACTGTGACTTCCGCCTGATGCGACGCGCGATCTTCGACCGCGTCGTGCTCGAGAAGAATACCGGCGTGATCTGTCTCGAGATGATGCGGAAGATCCAGGCGGCGGGCTTTCGGATCGTGGAAGTCCCCGTGCACCACTATCACCGCACGCACGGCCGCTCGCAGTTCTTCAACCTGCGCCGCGTGTTCTGGACGGGCGTGGACGTCCTCAAGCTGTGGTTTCAGCTCGTGGTCCTTCGACGGCAGGGCACAGTCGCGCTGACGGCCGGCGCGAGCCCGGCAGCAGGAACGGCGTCACAGAGATCAGTGCGATGACGGACCCGGCCGACTTCTACCGCGGCCGCCGGGTCATGGTCACCGGCGGCATGGGTTTCATCGGGAGCAACCTCGCCCGCCGGCTCGTCGAGCTGGGCGCGAAGGTCATCGTGGTGGACTCGCTCATCCCGGAATACGGCGGGAACCACTTCAATCTCGACGGCATCGAGGACCGCCTCACGCTGAACGTCGCCGACATCCGGCAGCAGAGCACCATGAACTACCTGGTGCAGGGCCGCGATGTGATCTTCAACCTCGCCGGACAGGTCAGTCACATCGACAGCATCCGGGATCCGCAGACGGACCTCGACATCAACTGCCGCGCGCAACTGGTGCTGCTGGAGGCCTGCCGTCACAACAACCCGGCGACGAAGGTCGTCTACGCGGGCACGCGCCAGGTCTACGGCCGGCCCGACAGCCTGCCGGTTTCGGAGCGCCAACTTGTCAGGCCGACCGACGTCAACGGCATCAACAAGGTCGCGGGCGAGTATTACCACCTCGTCTACAACGACGTGTATGGCGTGCGCGCGTGTTCGCTGCGGCTGACCAATATCTACGGTCCGCGTCAGCTCATCCGCCACAACCGCCAGGGCTTCATCGGCTGGTTCATCCGACTCGCGGTCGAGGACCGCGAGATCGAGATCTACGGCGACGGCACGCAGGTGCGTGACTTCGTCTATGTGGACGACACCGTCGACGCCTTTCTTCGGGCGGGCGCATCGGACGCTTGTAACGGCATGACGCTCAACGTCGGTGGCGCTCAGCCGATCGCGCACCGCGACCTGACCGCGCTACTCGTCCAGGTGGCCGGGTCCGGCCGCGTGCGGCTGGTGCCCTGGCCCGCTGAAAAGAAGGCCATCGACATCGGCAGTTTCTACAGCGATTCGTCGCTCATCGCCTCCGTCCTTGGCTGGACACCGAAGGTGACGCTGGAGGACGGCCTGCGCCGCACGGTCGCCTTCTACCGCCAGCATCTCGCGCGTTACATCGACGGACCCGGCGGCGGCCCGATCGCACCGTGACGATCGAGCGCATACCGTTCCTGTCGCTCACGCCGGGCGCAGACGCCGCGGAGGTCCGCGCGGCGATCGACCGGGTGCTGACGCGCGGCCACTTCGTGCTCGGGCCCGAAGGCGAGGCGTTTGAGGCGGAGTTCGCGCGCGCCAGCGGCGCCGCGCACGCCATCGGCTGCGGCAACGGCACCGACGCGATCGCGCTCATTCTGCGAGCACTGGGAGTCGGCCCCGGTGATGAAGTGGTCGTCCCGGCCATGACCGCCACCTACACCGCGCTGGCGGTGACCATGGTCGGTGCACGGCCGGTCTTCGCCGATGTCGAGCCCGGTCGTCTCACAATGGATCCCACGTCGTTGCAGGACCGCCTCACGTCCCGGACGAAGGCCATCGTGCCGGTCCACCTGTTCGGTCAGGCCGCCGATCTGCAGGCCCTCTCGGCCGTGGCGACCCGCGCAGGCGTGCCGCTCGTGGAGGACTGCTGCCAGGCGCACCTCGCCACCTGGGGGGGGCGGCCCGTCGGCACGACGGGCGTCGCGGGCGCATTCAGCTTCTATCCGACGAAGAACCTCGGGGCGGTCGGGGACGGCGGCGCCATCATCACCAACGACGCGGCGTTCGCGGCGCGGCTCAGGTGCCTGCGGAATGGCGGTCAGGTCACGCGCTACGAGCACGTCGACGCGGGCGTCAACAGCCGGCTCGATGAGCTGCAGGCCGCCGTGCTGCGCGTTCGGCTCCTGAGGCTCGAGGCCGGCACCGCCCATCGGCGTGCCCTCGCGTCCCGATACCGTGCCGGATTGGACGGGACGCGCGCCATCCCCGTGCCCGAGTGCGACCCGGGCCACGTATATCATCTGTTTCCTGTGCAGCACTTCCAGCGTGACGATATCCGGGCCCGCCTCGACCGGGCCGGTATCGACACCTTGATTCACTATCCGATCCCGCTCCCTGCACAGCGAGCCTTCGCCAGCATGGCGCCAGCTGCCTGCCCGGTCGCGGCCCGCGCCGCGGCCGAACTGTTCTCGCTTCCGCTTCACCCAGCACTCACCCCGGTCCAGGTGGACCGGATCATCACGGCCGTCCGCGCCGCGGATCGGCCCGACGGGAGCACCCACGCATGAAAGTTCTCATTACCGGCGGCTGCGGCTTCGTCGGCTCGCACCTCGGGGAGCGGCTCCTCGCTGACGGGCACGACGTCGTGGCGCTCGACGACCTCTCGACGGGATCGTTGACCAATGTCGAGAGCTTCCGCGACCATCCGCGCTTCCGTACGGTGATCGACTCGGTCATGAACGATGCGCTGACCGGAACGCTGGTCGACGACGCGGATCTCGTGTTCCACCTGGCGGCAGCCGTCGGCGTGAAGCTCATCGTCGAACGGCCGGTGCACACGATTGAAACGAACGTGCACGGCACTGACATCGTCCTGAAACACGCCGTCCGCTCTCGGACGCCCGTGTTCATCACGTCCAGTTCCGAGGTGTACGGCAAGAGTACGCACGTGCCGTTCCGGGAGGATGCAGACCTCGTGCTCGGGCCCACGTCCAAACACCGCTGGGCGTATGCCTGCAGCAAGCTCATCGACGAATTCCTGGCCCTGGCCTACTGGAAGGAGCAGAGCCTGCCCGTGATTGTCGTGCGGCTCTTCAACACTGTCGGCCCGAGACAGACCGGACAGTACGGCATGGTGCTCCCTCGGTTCGTGCGGCAGGCCCTCGCCGGCGAGCCCATCACGGTGTATGGCGACGGCACGCAGTCGCGCAGCTTCACCTACGTGGGCGACGTGGTGGACGCGCTGGTCGCGCTGGCGCGGACGCCGTCAGCGGTAGGTCAGGTCTTCAATGTGGGCAACCCGGAGGAGATTTCCATCCGGGCCCTGGCCGAGCGGGTGCGCGACCTTGCCGGGAGCGCCTCCCCCATCATCTCGGTGCCCTACGAAGAGGCCTACGAGGCCGGCTTCGAGGATATGCCTCGCCGCGTGCCGGATATCACGCGGATTCAGGCCACCATCGGGTTCCGACCGCGCGTCCCGCTCGATGAGATCATTCAGCGCGTCCTCGCTTTCCAACGCGGCGTCTAGGCTCAGCCACGGGCCGAACTTCCTCGACTTGCCCTGTCGGCGGGCCGTAAAATGAAGTCGTTGGTGCCGCACATGCGCCGTTACACACTTCTCGCTCTCATCGCCCTGTGCATCTCGGCGGCTCCGGTGGCCGCGCAGCAGGTCACGCTCAGCATGCGCGACGGGCTGGTGACGCTCGACGCACGCAACGTGACGGTACGACAGATCCTGACCGAATGGACGCGTATCGGACGCGTCGCGATGGTCAATGGCGACAAGGTCACGGGCATGCCGGTGACCCTGCAGTTGACTGGAGTGCCCGAGCGGCAGGCGCTCGACATCGTCCTGCGCGGCGTGGCGGGCTACATGGTGTCGGCCCGGCCCGCCGGCGCGGTTCTCGACCCGGCGCAGTCGCAGTTCGACAAGGTGCTGATCCTGGCCACCAGCGCGGCGCCCGCACCGCCGCCGCCCTCGATGGCGGGCAATGCGCAGCGGGCGCAGCCTGCCTATCAGCCGCCGCCGGTCATGCCAGACCAGGACGACGATTCCAACGACCCGGCTGACCCGCCCGCGCGGGTGCCTCCATACCAGCCTGGTCCGGTCAACGGCGCCCAGATGGGATTCCCTGGCAATGGACAGAGCCAGATCCCCCATGGTGCGCCCAACCCGCAAGGCGGTCTGCCGCGTTTCCCAAATAGCGACGGTAGCTATCCATATCCGCCGGCGGCGAGTCCAGTAGGCTCAGCACCACGCGGACCAGGCGGTACGCCTGCAACCCCCGGAAGGCCCGCGGGTCCAGTGCCGTCTGGCGGCGCCCCAGGTTCGATATCACCAGTGGCGCCGCCGACATCGATTTCTCCAACGAATCCCGGCTTTACACCTCCCTCCGGCCCCGGCCCCAGACCGGCCACGAACTGATCGACTGATGGCGGAGATCGATCGCTTCCGCCCCGAGGACCGCCGCGGGGTTGAAACGCTCTACCGGCGCACGCACGGCCCGGACGCGGCAGAAGCCCAGGCCCTGCGCTGGGACTGGCTGCACCGGCGTAATCCGGGCAACCCTGGTGGGCAACCGCGACTGTGGGTTGCGCGTGAAGGTCCGACTGTCGTCGGCCACTTCCCGACCCTTCCTGTCCGACTCTCGCTACGCGGCATGAATGTAGACGCTGCGTGGGGTGCCGAAGCCTACGTCACACCGGAACGCGAGTCGCTCGCGCTCGACGAAGCGCTCATCCGCACGTGGGACCGCAACACCGGCGCTGCGCTGACGCTCGGCGTGCCCCAGACCACGCGCGCGGTCTATGACCGGCTGCACTGGCCGGCGCCGACGGCGCTGCCGTGTCTGGTAAAGCCGCTGACACGGCGGGCACTGCGTCTGCCGAGTCTGCCCGTCCTGCTGAACCGGCTAATCTCCGCGCTCACACTGCCGGTCATCCGCATCGTGGCGCGATCGCGGCCGTTGCGCGCCGAGTGTGAGCCCATCCGCCGGTTCGACGCCTCCTTCACGGCGCTCTGGGATCGCCTTGCACCACAGTTTGATCTGGCCGTGCGCCGGGATGCCGCCTACTTGAACTGGCGCTACATCGAACCGCCGCATGTCCGCTATGCCGTCGTGGCGCTGAAGCGCGAAGGCGAAGTCCACGGGTATGCCGTCTACCGGCACCTGCACGAACCGCTCGGCAGGGTCACGCTCATTGTCGACATGCTGGTGGCGCCCGGCGACGTCTCCGGACTCAAGACGCTCCTCCGCTGGGTGGACCGCGAGGCCCGCGCGGAGGACACGGACAAGGTACGCTGCTTCATGATGCACGCCGCCTTCCGGCGGGTGCTGAAGCGCAACGGCTATTTCCAGATCAAGTCCGGGATCGACGTGGCGGTCAAGATCAACGCCGTCGAAGTGCCCCCGGGCTTCTACGAACAGACCGACGGCTGGCACATCACGTACGGCGATTCGGACCAGGACCACTGACCATGGCAGACGCACCGCTCGCAGCCCGCGTGAACGCGGACATCACCGCCGCCATGAAGGCACAGGATCCCGGACGCCTCGGACCGCTCCGCATGCTCAAGGCCGCCATCATGAACCGCGGCGTCGAAAAGGGCCGCGACCTGGACGACGCCGAGGTCCTCCAGGTCATCGGACAACTCGTCAAGCAGCGGCGCGATTCGATTGAACAGTTCGCTGCAGCCGGACGCCAGGATCTCGTGGCGAAGGAATCAGCCGAAGTCGCGATTCTCGAGGAATACCAGCCGCCCTCCGCCTCGGCCGGAGAGATCGCCGCCGCGGTCGCCGAGGCCGTCACCGAGACGGGCGCCAGTTCGCCGAAGGACATGGGCAAAGTGATGAAAGCGGTGCAGGCGAAGCTCGCCGGCAAGACGGTTGACGGCAAGGCGGTCAGCGAGGCGGTCAAGGCCAGGCTCGCGGGCCAGTAGATGACGTCCGCTCGCCCGCGACACACCGCGACAGCACTGTCGAGACTATTTCGTCACACCCGGCGTCTATACTCTGCAGCAGGGCCTAGTCAGCCTTCACCCTTCCCTTCGGGCCTCCGTTCCGCGGAGGCCCGCTTTTTTTGTACCCGGTGAGTACGCCGCCCACGCCTCCGTCGGGTGGACTCGCCCGGGCGGCCGGCGTCACCGGAGCAGCCACGCTGGCCAGCCGCGTGCTCGGCGTCGTCCGCGAGCAGGTGCTCGCGTCCTACTTCGGCGCCAGCGACGCGATGGATGCGTTCAACGTCGCCTTCCGCGTGCCGAACATGGTGCGCGACCTGTTCGCCGAAGGCGCCATGAGCGCGGCGTTCGTCCCGACCTTCACGAAGACACTCGCAACGGACGGCAAACCCGCCGCCTGGCGGCTGGCCAGCATCGTCATCAACACGCTGCTGCTGGTCACTGGCGCAGTGGTGCTCCTTGGGATCCTCTTTGCCCGGCCAATCGTGCTCGGGTTCGCTGGCGACTACGCGACCGTGCCCGGCAAGCTCGATCTCACGGTGGGCCTCACCCGCACCATGGCGCCCTTCCTCATCCTGGTCGCCGTCGCGGCGGCATGCATGGGGATGCTGAACAGCCTGCGTCACTTCTTCGTGCCCGCGCTCTCGCCGGCTGCGTTCAACGTCGCGGCAGTCGTGTGCGCGCTGGTGCTGACGCCGCTCATGCCGGCCGTAGGCCTCCCACCGGTCGCGTCGATCGCCATCGGCACGCTGGTCGGCGGACTGGGCCAGATCGCCCTGCAGTGGCCGGCCCTCCATCGGGAAGGATACCGGCACCGTTTCATCCTCGACTTCCGCGATCCGGGACTACGGCGCATCCTCCTGCTGATGGGACCCGGCACGATCGGTCTCGCGGCCACGCAGGTCAACGTCTTCGTCAACACGCTGCTCGCGACGGGCCACGGCACCGGCGCCGTGTCGTGGCTGAACTACGCCTTCCGGCTGATGTATCTGCCCATCGGGCTCTTCGGGGTCTCGGTGGCGA
This sequence comes from Acidobacteriota bacterium, assembly GCA_947482665.1. Lineage (GTDB taxonomy): Bacteria > Acidobacteriota > Vicinamibacteria > Vicinamibacterales > UBA2999 > CANKJK01. The sequence continues at coordinate 97,822 of CANKJK010000008.1, read as the reverse complement.
CCGCCACCGTGCCGGTGGTCTCTCGCCACGCGGCCTCCGGTGATGACGGCGCCATCCGGACCGCCGTGGCCGACGGGCTCTCGCTGATGTTCATGCTGAACGTCCCGGCGACCGTGGGGCTCGTCGCGCTGGCCACGCCCATCGTCCAACTCCTGTTCGAACGCCACGCGTTCACGGCCGCTGACACGGCCGCCACGGCCAGCGCGCTCCAGTTTTATGCGGTGGGACTCGTCGGCTACTCGGTCTCGCGGATCATCGCGCCAACCTTCTATGCGCTGGGCGACAGCCGGACGCCAGTCACCATCAGCGTGACCTCCGTGCTCATCAACGCCACGCTGAACCTCGCGCTGTCTCGCGTGCTCGGGTTCACGGGCCTCGCGCTCGGCACGTCGCTCGCGGCACTGGTCAGCGCGCTCCTGCTGGTGTGGCGCCTCTCTCGCCGGCTCAATGGGATCGACGCGGCCCGCGTCGCCAGCTCCCTCATCCGCATCGCGCTGGCCTCCGCGCTGATGGGCGTGGCCGCGATGGCGGTCTACCCGCGGCTCGATGCGTGGATGCCGGGGGCGGGGATCGGACCGCAGCTGCTGCGACTCGGCGCGTCGATCGCGGTCGCGATCCTCGTGCTGGCCGGCTCCGCCTGGGCGCTCCGCATTCCGGAGTTCCATGAAGCATCGGCCCTCGTGCTGCGCCGCCTTGGCCGGAGGCGCGGGTGAAGCTGCGCATCTTCGGGCTGCCCGAGACGGTAACCGTACTGGCCGCCACGCACTTCATCGTCGACGGGTTCAGCAACATCTACGCGCCGCTGCTGCCGGTCCTCATTCCCAAGCTCGGCCTGACGCTGGCCACCGCCGGCCTGCTGCAGACATGCCTGCAGCTCTCCAACTCCGTCTCCCAACTCGCCTTCGGAGCCCTGGCTGATCGCTGGAAGCCACGGATCCTGCTCATCGCCGGTCCGCTCCTCTCGGTCGCGGTGCTGAGCCTGATCGGGTTGGCTCCCAACGTCTGGACCGTGGCCGCCGTGCTCATCGTTGGCGGCCTTGGTGGAGCCGCCTTCCATCCACCGGCGGCCGCGCTGGTCTACAAAGTCGGCGGCTTCCGCCGCAGCATGGCGATGTCGGTCCACATCACCGGCGGCTCGATGGGTTTTGCGATGGGCCCGCTCATCTTCGCGCCGTTTGTGGCGGTGGCCGGGCTCGCCTGGACGCCCATCCTGATGGTGCCGGGGCTGCTGATGCTCTGGGCCTGGCTGCGGCACATGCCGGCGATGGACACCACGCTCGAGCCACACGCGGCGCGCGGCTTCGCGGGCCTCCGGCCGTATGCGAAGCCCCTCGGACTGCTCTACCTCATCGTGGTCATCCGCACGCTGACCGCGGTCAGCATCTCGACGTTCATGCCGGTGCTCCTGACCCGGCGCGGCGTCTCGGTTGGCGCGGCCGGCGCCATGGCGGCGGTCTACCTGGCCTGCACGAGTGCTGGTGGCTTCTTCGGCGGCTCGATGGCGGACCGCTGGGGAGCACGCCGGGTCATCATCCTGTCGCTGGTGTGCGCCGTGCCATTCCTCGCCATCGCGCCCCTCCTCCACGGATGGCTCTTCCTCGCAGTGCTCTGCCTCGGCGGATTCCTCCTGCAGTCGACACTGCCGGTCAACGTGACCTTCGGCCAGTCGCTCGCACCCATCAGCGCCGCCACGGTGTCGTCTCTTATGATGGGTTTCGCGTGGGGCACCGGCGGCCTGATGGTCTCTCTCGTCGGCCTGGCTGCTGACCGCACCGGCATCGAGACGGCACTGATGACGGTGGCCGTCCTCCCGCTTGGCGCGGCACTACTGGCGCTGCCGCTGCCTGACGACCGGACGCTCGTGCGCGACCACTAGATCGAGAACATGCCACCCACACGCCCCACCTACCGGCCGTCGTCATCTTCGTTTTCCGTCGGCCCCGGTGCCATCACGCCAGCCGTGCGCGCGCTTATCGCCGCGAACGTGATCTTCTTCCTGCTCTCGTATCTCGTGCCGGACCTCACGCTGCGCCTGGGGCTGCGTCCGGCCGACGTGTTCGGCCGGTTCGCCGTGTGGCAGCCGGTGACGTACATGTTTCTGCACGGGGGGCTCTCCCACATCCTCTTCAACATGCTCGGGTTGTGGATGTTCGGCGTCGAACTGGAGCGGCTGTGGGGCACCGCCTACTTCGCGCGCTACTACGCCGTGTGTGGCATCGGCGCCGCACTGACGACCCTCCTCGCAGCCCTGCTGCCAGGCGCGATCGGCGATGCGCTCTACGTCTCACTGACGATCGGGGCGTCAGGCGCCGTCTACGGACTGCTCCTCGCCTACGCCTTGTATTACCCGGACCGGCCGATCTACTTCTGGATGCTCTTCCCGATTCCAGCGAAGTACTTCGTGCTCATCATCGGCGGCATCTCTCTCTTCCTGTCGATGAGCGAGGTCGGCGGCGTGGCGCACACGACGCACCTGGGCGGCATCGTGGCCGGCTATCTGTATCTGAAGGGGGCCCGGATGCGCCCGCTGGCCGAGATCACCTATCGCTACCAGCGCTGGAAGATCGACCGGCACCGCCGGAAGTTCGACGTCTACCCAGGCGGCCGCGGCCCCCGCGTGCATTAGTGCGTCGACGCACGCGGCTGGGTGCGTGGGTCCCCCTCCGAGGAGTGCCGCAATTGCGGAGCATGCCGTCAGGCAACCATGACAGATGCACCGCCGGCGCCGGGTGGGGTGTCGACGGTGGGACCCGTCGAAGTATCGATTCGACGGGCGTCGACGGGGTCCCGCCCGGATGCGACAGGTCCGCCGGAGGTGCATCTGTCCGGCATGCGCAGCAGCGGCACTCCCCGGAGGGGGACCCACGAACCCGAGCCAGGGTAGGTCGGGACGCCTCATCGGTGTCGCGCGAGTGGCCTGGGTGAGGTGCGGTTCCAGCGCGACTGACGTGAACGAGCCGGGTGCTGCTCACTGGCGCCCGCGGAGCGCAGGAAGCGCACGTCACCCGGGCCGCCCGCAGGCTGCGGGACTACCCGTCCCGGGCCAGCCCGGCCCTTACTTCACGGGTTCGTTGTAGAAGTAGTTGTCCGTGTGGTTCAGCCAGTCGTAGCGAATCGGGCTGAAGATATCCATCTCGAACGTGTCTTCGAGCGCCTCGGCCTGATGCGGCAGCCACGAGGGAATGTGCAGCACGTCACCGGCCCGCACGACGATGTCCTCGCCGTTCACCTTGAATTTCATCGACCCGGAGAGCACGTAGGTCATCTGTTCGGCTTCGTGGTTGTGCATGGGCACGATGCAGCCGCTCTTCAGATAGATCTGCGTGAGCATCTCCTTCTCGCCGGTGATGATTTTCCGGGAGAGCATGTCGGTGACCTTCTCCAGGGCGATGTCATCCCAGCGGTGGAGGGTCACGCGGTCGGTCGGTATGGACATGACCAGTAACTCTATCGCACGCACGGCGGGTGGTATAATCCGCCGGTTATGGCGTCGAGCGTGGCCCCGACCGGGGGCGCCAAGGCCGCGACATCTTCCCGGCTGAGCCACGTGACGGGGCTCAGCCGCGACGAGCTGATCGCGGCGTATCGTTCGATGCTGCTCTCACGGGCCATCGACGACCGGGAGATCCACCTCCGTAACCAGAGCCAGGCCTTCTTCCAGATCAGCGGCGCCGGGCACGAGGCCATCCTGACGGCCGCCGCCATGTCCCTTCGGCCCGGCTACGACTGGTTCTTCCCGTATTACCGCGACCGGGCGCTCTGCCTCAGCCTCGGGCTCACGCCGTACGACATGTTCCTGGCCGCCGTGGGCGCCCAGGATGACGGCATGTCGGCCGGACGCCAGATGCCGTCCCACTGGAGCAGCCGCCGCCTGCGGATTCCGACGCAGAGCAGCGTCGTGGCGACGCAGTGCCTGCATGCGGTCGGCTGCGCCGAGGCCACCGTGCGGTACCGCGCACTCGGCGTGGGTCCCGCGACCGGAGAACCGGTGCACCCGGACGAGGTCACCTATGTCTCGGTGGGGGATGGCGGCACGAGCGAAGGCGAGTTCTGGGAAGCCCTGAACACCGCCTGCACGGAGCGCCTCCCGCTCATCGTCCTCGTTGAAGACAACGGCTACGCCATCTCGACGCCGGTAACCGCGCAGACGCCCGGCGCCGACATCGGCCGGCTGGTGGAGCACTTCCCCGGTCTGACGGTGCTCCGCTGCGACGGGACGGACTTCGCCGAGAGCCTGCTCGCCATGCGCGAGGCGGCCCGCCTCGCCCGCGCCGGCGAGGGCCCGGTGCTCGTGCACGCCAAGTGCACCCGGCCCTACTCGCACTCGCATTCCGACGACGAGACGCTCTACAAAACGCCGGCGGAACGCGACGAGGAAGCGCGCCGCGACCCGCTCGCCATGATGGCGCGGGCCCTGATCGAAGAGGACCTCGTGGATGCGGAGCAGCTCTCGACGCTCTCAGCCGACGTGGAGCGTGAGGCCGCCGAGGCCGCCGACCGTGCGCTCACGGCCGCCAAGCCCGACCCGGCGACCGCACTGGACTTCGTCTTCTCGCCCGACGTCGACCCGACGTCGGCCGCCTTCGCCACGACGGCCGTGCCGGAGGGGAAGCCCGACACGATGGTGGGCGCGATCAACCGGACGTTGCGCGACGAAATGGCGCACAACCCGCGCATCGTGGTCTTCGGGCAGGACGTGGCGGACGCGTCGAGAGCCGAGGCTCTGCACGAGGTGAGCGGCAAGGGCGGCGTGTTCAAGGCCACGCACGGTCTCCAGCGCGCCTTCGGCGCGACGCGCGTCTTCAACTCGCCGCTGGCCGAAGCCAATATCGTGGGCCGCGCGGTCGGTCTCGCCCTTCGAGGCCTGAAGCCGGTCGTCGAGATTCAGTTCTTCGACTACATCTGGCCCGCCATGCTGCAGATCCGGGACGAGCTCTCGGTCTTCCGCTACCGCTCGGGCAACACGTGGTCCGCTCCAGTCGTCATCCGCACGCCCATCGGCGGGTATCTGCGCGGCGGCGGACCGTACCACAGCCAGTCTGGCGTGAGCATCTTCGCGCACTGCCCCGGCATCCGCATCGCGTTCCCCTCGACGGCGGCGGACGCGGCGGGCCTGCTCCGCACGGCCATCCGCTGCGATGACCCGGTGCTGTTCCTCGAGCACAAGCACCTCTACCGGCAGACCTACACGAAGGGTGAGTATCCCGGCGCCGACTACATGGTGCCGTTCGGCAAGGCCGCCGTGCGCCGGCCGGGCACCGACATCGTGATCCTCACCTGGGGAGCCCTGGTGCAGAAGTCACTCCTCGCCGCGCAGCAGGCGGAGCAGGATGGGCTCAGCGTCGCCGTGGTCGATCTCCGGACGCTCATCCCGTATGACTGGGACACGATCGCGTCGATGGTCTCCTCGACGAACCGCGTGATCATCGCGCACGAGGATCAGTTGACATGCGGCTTCGGTGCTGAAATCGCCGCGCGTATCTCGGACGAACTGTTCGACCAGCTCGATGCGCCCATCCGCCGGGTGGCCGCGCTGGACTGCCCCGTGGCGTACTCACCGACGCTCGAAGAAGCCATCCTGCCGGGCTCCCCGGCGATCCTCCGCGCCATCAGGGACACCGCGGCGTACTGACCGCCGTGCCGCGCATGACGGGTCGAGGCGCTCCGCGTCAATCACCCCGGCCTCCCATCGGCTCCATTGCCGTGCTCGGCGCAGGCACGATGGGCGCGCAGATCGCGGCGCTCGCGGCAGGCGCGGGCCTGCCGGTACTGCTCCTCGATTTGACTCGCGAGGCCGCGGTCGAGGGGCTCGCACGAGCGAAGCGGCTCAAGCCAGACCCGGCGTTTTCTGCCGACGTCTGGTCGCGCATCACGCCAGGCAGCTTCACCTCCGACCTTGCCGCGGCGGGCCGCTGCGACTGGATCATCGAGGCCATCATCGAGGATGCGGCGGCCAAACGTGCCCTCCTCGCAGGCGTGGATGCGGCGCGCAGGCCTGAGACGCTGGTCACCACCAACACGTCCGCACTGGCCGTGGCCGGACTGGCCGAAGGCAGGAGCGACAGCTTCCGGCAGCACTGGGCGGGCACACACTTCTTCAATCCGCCCCGGTATCTCCCTCTGGTCGAACTCGTCCCTGGCCCGGAGACCTCTCCCGCGGTCATGGAGCGCCTCGCGGGCGCGCTCGATCTCCAGTTGGGAAAGAGCGTCGTCGTCACCCGAGACACCCCGGGATTCATCGGCAACCATCTCGCCCTCTTCGCCACGTCCCGCATCCTCGCGGAAGTCGAGGCGGGCCATGTGTCGATCGAGGAAGCCGATGCCCTGACCGGGCCGCTCCTCGGCCGCCCGAAGAGCGCCACGTTCCGCACGCTGGATCTTGCCGGTCTCGACATCGTCGCCCACGTCATGGGCGACCTCGCGACGCGGCTCCCCGACGCCCACGCCAGGCACGCGCTCGCGCCGCCGGACTTCCTGACGCGAATGGTTGGAGCCGGAGCACGTGGGGAGAAAGCGGGACGGGGCTTCTATCAACGCGTGCGCCAACCGGACGGCCGCTCACGGGTGGACGTCGTGGACCTGGCATCGCTGACCTATCGCGCGGCCGCGTCGGCGCGGTCGCTGGGCCTCGACGGCATTCAGGCGCTGCCCGACGCCGCGGACCGCCTCCGCGCACTCTTCGCCGACACGGGCCGCGCCGGAGCCTTCACCCGCGCCACGCTGGCGCCGACGCTCGTCTACGCCGCGCGCGTCGCGGGCGCGATGGCGGACTCGATCGATGACATCGACCGCGTCATGGGCTGGGGCTTCGGGTGGGACCTGGGGCCCTTCGAGGCGCTGGACGCCATCGGCGCCCGCGCAGTGTGGGACGCGGCCGTGACCGCCGACGCCTCGCTGACGGCACCGGGGCCACCGCCGCTCATCGCATCGCTCCTCACGGATGCCACGACACGCCTGCGGACCACCCCGTTGCCTCCCGCCGCGCCGGACCTGCAGATCCTCCGCACCGCGCGGGGCGCGCACGCGACGGTCGCCTCGATGCCTGGCGCGTCGCTGATCGACCTGGGCGATGGCGTTCTGGCGGTGGAGTTTCACTCCAAGATGAACACGCTGGGCGCGGACGCCGTCGCGATGATCGAGCGCGGCGTGGCCGAGGCCGAGGCGGGGTTCCAGGCGCTCATCATCGGGAATGAAGGGCCACACTTCTCCGCCGGCGCCGACCTGACGCTGGTGCTCGGCGCGGCCGAGCGCAAGGACTGGCTGGACATCGACCGCATGATCCGCGCGCTGCAGGGCGCGACGATGCGGGTGCGGGCCGCCCGCGTGCCGGTCATTGCGGCGCCCTTCGGCTTGACACTGGGCGGGGGCACCGAGATCACGCTCCATGCGCATCGTGCCCAGGCCGCTGTCGAAAGCTACATGGGTCTGGTTGAGACCGGCGTCGGCCTGATTCCGGCCGGTGGCGGCACCAAGGAAATGCTGCTGCGGGCCCTCGCGCGCGCCGGCGCCGACGACCCGATGCCGCACATCCAGCGGGCCTTCGAGACCATCGCGTTCGGGTCCGTCTCTGGGAGTGCGCTCGATGCGCTGCGTCTCGGACTGCTCGATGCCACCGACCGGATTTCGATGAACCGCGAACGCCTGCTGCACGACGCAAAGGCCTTCGCGCTCGGACTGGCCCGCGGCTATACCGCCCCGCCCCAGCGCACCGCCATTCCCGTGGGCGGCGACACGGTCTACGCGCCGCTCGCACTGGGTGTCCATCTGGCGTGGCGGGCCGGCCGCATCAGCGACCACGACGCCGTCATCGGACGCGCGCTGGCCGAAGTGATGGCGGGCGGACGCGCCCCCCACGCCACCACCGTCACCGAGAGCCATCTGCTGGACCTCGAGCGCGAAGCCTTCCTCCGGCTGGTCTCCACACCGCTGACCCAGGCCCGGATCCGGCACACACTGTCTACTGGCAAACCCCTGAGAAACTGATGACGACCGACCGCCCTGCTGCCCTGCGTGAGATCCCCGGCCCGATGGGCCCCCTTGAAGCCCTGCTCGAGATGCCGGTGGGCGCCCCGCGCGCCGTGGTGGTGCTCGGGCATCCGCTACCGACCGGCGGCGGCACGATGCACACGAAGATGATCTTTCAGGCTGCAAAGGGCCTGGCGCGCGCCGGTTGCGCGGTACTGCGCTTCAACTTCCGCGGTGTCGGCAGAAGTGCCGGCGCGTTCGACGAGGGCCGGGGCGAGCAGGACGACTTCCGCGCGGCCATTGACTTCGTCGAAGCGCGGTTTCCGGGTCTGGAGATCTGGGCCGGCGGGGGATCCTTCGGTTCGTGGGTCGGCATGACGGTCGCGAGCCTGGACCCGCGCGTGTCCGCACGCATCGGCATCGCGCCTCCCGTGCACAAGTACGACTTCTCGACGGTCATTGCGACGGCCAAGCCCATCTTCCTGGTGCACGGCGAGGAGGACGAGCTCATTCCCGTCGGACTCATCCGCGAGTTCTACGCGAAGCTGCAGGAACCCAAGGAACTGGTGGTCATCGACCGGGCCAACCATCTGTTCGAAGGACAGGCCGGCGAAGTCGGTGAAGCACTCGAAGACCTGCTGAAGGACTACTCGGCGCGCGCATGAGAGAGGCGTTCATCGTCTCGGCGGCGCGGACGCCGGTGGGCCGGGCACCGCGTGGCCTGCTGCGCACCGTCCGGCCCGACGACCTCGCGGCCGTGGTCCTGGCCGAGGCGCTCAGACGCGCCCCCGGGTTCGACCCTCGCGAGATCGAAGACGTCGTCCTCGGATGTGCGATGCCCGAGGCGGAACAGGGGCTGAACGTGGCGCGCATCGCGAGCCTCCGGGCTGGCATCCCCGTCGAGGTGTCGGCCGTGACCGTGAACCGCTTCTGCGCCTCAGGGCTGGAGGCCATCGCCCTCGCCGCAGGGCGGATCCTCACGGGTGGCGCCGACGCGATGCTCGCCGGCGGGACCGAGTCGATGAGCCTGATCCCCATGGGTGGCCATCACATCGCGCCCAACCCCGCGCTGGTCGATACCTATCCAGACGTCTACCTGACCACCGGCCTCGTCGCCGAGAACCACGCGCGCACGTCACACATCAGCCGCGAGGAGCAGGACGCCTTTGCACTCGCCAGTCACCAGAAGGCCGTCGCCGCCCAGGATGCGGGGCGGTTCGACGACGAACTGGTGCCGGTGACGGTGCGAACAACCGGAGCCGCACCGGGCGAGCGCCGTACGCTGACCTGCACGGCGGATGAAGGTCCGAGGCGCGACACCTCAGCGCAGGCCCTCGCGGCACTCAAGCCGGCTTTTCACGCCCAGGGCAGTGTCACCGCGGGCAACGCCTCGCAGATGAGCGACGGCGCCGCAGCCGTGCTGGTCATGTCCGCCGAGCGGGTGCGGGCGCTGGGCCTCGAACCCCTCGCCCGATTTGTCGGCTACGCCACGGCGGGCGTCCCGCCGGAACTCTTCGGCACCGGTCCGGTGCCGGCCATCCGCAAGCTGCTGGCGCGGACGGGACTCACGCTCGGGGACATCGACCTGGTCGAACTGAACGAAGCCTTCGCCGCACAGGCGCTGGCGTGCCTTCGTGCCTTGCCGATCGACCCGGCGACGCTCAACGTCAACGGCGGCGCCATCGCGCTCGGCCACCCGCTTGGCTGCACGGGCGCACGGCTCACGGTCTCGATCATCCACGAGCTCCGGCGCCGTGGAGGGCGGTACGGCCTGGTCACGATGTGCGTGGGCGGCGGCATGGGTGCCGCTGCAATCATCGAACGGCTGTAGGCCCACCGATGGCCGCTGCGTCGCACGAGACGGGGCGTCCAGACGCCACCGAGCAGGGCGTGCCGCTGTGCCCATCGCGTGCAGGGCGGTATAGTTCGAAGGTCATGCGCCGCCTGATGTCCACGCTGCTCCTGGCCGCCGCGATCGCGCCGGCCGCCTGCACCTCCGGGCCTACGCCGCTCGATGATTCCGCGTCCTACACAGAGCAGGTGCGGGAGCATCGCGCCCGCAAGGATCGCTTCTTCTCCTCGAGCGACGCCGACAATCCCGTGCCGAAGGAGAAGCGCGCGCAGCTGGTGCCGCTGGCCTACTACGACATTGATCCGGAGTACCGGATTCCGGCGGCTCTGGCCGTCGCCGCCAACCAGCCGGTCTTCGACATGCCGACCTCCACCGGCAAGATGCGGAAGGTGACGCAGATCGGCACGCTGACCTTCACGGTGAAGGGCCTGGCCCTGACGCTCACGGCGTTCGCGGGCGAGGGCCCGAACGGGCGCCCCGACATGAACAAGCTGTTCCTGCCCTTCATGGATGCCACGAGCGGCAAGGAGACCTACGCGGCGGGCCGCTTTCTCGACCTCGACCGCACGGCCACGGGCGTCTACGTCATCGACTTCAACGACGCCTACAACCCCTACTGTGCCTACAACGCGACGTTTGACTGCCCCTTGCCCCCGCAGTCGAACCGCCTGAAGGTCCCCATCCACGCCGGGGAAAAGGTGCGGCCCGACATCCCGGCGCCGGTCACCTCGCGGAGCTAGCCCCGCGATGGTCCAGCATCTCGACGCCGTCATCTTCGACTTTGACGGCGTCATCGCCAACAGTGAGCCGCTGCACTTCCGCGCCTTCGCGGACACCCTGGCGCTCCACGGGTTCTCGCTGACGCGCGAGGCGTACTACGCCCGCTATCTGGGCTTCGACGACGTCGGCGCGTTCGGCGCCGTCGCCGAGGATGCGGGCCGGCCGCTGGACGCCGCCGCCATCCACACGCTGGTCGAGACCAAGGATCAACGGATGCGACAGCTGATGCACGGCGCCGAGGTGCTCTTCACGGGCGCGGCCGCCTGCATCCGCGCCTGTGCCGCGGAGGTGCCCGTCGCCATCTGCTCCGGCGCACTCCGGCACGAAATCATGGAAGTCCTCGAGGCGGCGGCGCTGACAGATGCCGTCAGGCTCGTCGTGGCCTCGGGCGACACCCCCCGGAGCAAACCCTCGCCTGAACCCTACCGCCTGGCCTTCGCGCGCCTCAATGCCGCCTCGGGCGGATCCTTGCGCGCGGACCATACCGTGGCCATCGAGGACTCGCGCTGGGGCCTGGAGTCGGCCCTGGGCGCCGGGCTGCGGCTGGTGGGCGTCACCAACAGCTATGGCTCGGACGCACTGCCGGGCGCAGAGCTCGTGGTCCCCGGCCTGCACGCTCTCACCGTGTCCGCGCTCGATGACCTGTGCCGTGCCGACCGCGCTCGCTGACGAGCTGAAGGCGGCGCTCGACACCCGCGGTGACGCCCTCGCGCGCGCCGCGCTGGTCATTGCCCGCCTGGAATACCCGCGGCTCGATCCCGAACCCTCGCTCGCGGCACTAGACGCGCTGGGTCTACGGGTCGCCGAGAGGCTCGAAGACGGGGACGCGGGCTCGCGGATCGCAGCGATCAACACCGTGCTCTTCGAGCAGGAGGCATTCGCGGGCGACCTTGAGTACTACGACGACCCGCGTAACAGCTGCCTGAACGCCGTGCTCGACCGCCGGAGCGGAATTCCCATCACGCTGTCGGTCCTCTACATGGACGTGGCACGCCGGGCGGGGCTCGAGCTCGAGGGCATCAACTTCCCGGGGCACTTCCTCGTGCGGTGCCCGGCACCGGGCGGAAAGAGCCTGGTCGTCGACCCGTTTCACGCTGGCGCCGTCCTCTCGGAGGCCGACTGCCGCCGCCTGCTGGCGTCCACCCGTGGCGAGGTGGAATTCGATGCGGCCCTGCTGGCCCCCGCCTCCCCCACGCAAATCGCCACGCGGATGCTCAACAACCTGAAGCGGCTCTATGTGGGGATGCGGTCGTTTCCGCAGGCCCGGGCGGCCACGGATCTGCTGCTGTCGCTCAATCCGGCGTCGGCCGACGACCTGCGCGACCGGGGCCTGCTCGCCTACCACCAGAGTGATTTCGCGGCGGCGCTGCGGGATCTCCGCGCCTATCTCAGCCTCGCCGGGCAGGGTGAGCCGGACGACGCCACCCGGACGGAACAGGCCCGAATCTGGGAGCACATCAAGACGCTCCAGGGCCGTCTCGCCTCCCTGAACTGACCCACCTGAAGGGGCACATCGCCCCTATCCTTGCCTCCTCAATTTCTGGTTGACGCCTTCCTGCCGGCGGCAGTAAATTCGCGTGTTCGTTGTACTTATTGTTGCGGAACAGGTGTCCATCGGTGCGACGTTTCGGGCCGGAGCGACTGTTCTGCGGAAGCGAAGGGAGACTGCAGATGAACGTCCGTCGAGCCGGAGGGCTGCTTGCACTGCTGTGCACGCTGCTCATCCCCAGCCTCGCATCCGCCCAGGCGTCTGGGTCGATTGCCGGGACCGTGAAAGACACGTCGGGTGCCGTACTGCCCGGTGTGACCGTGGAAGCCGCGAGCCCGGCCCTCATCGAGAAGGTCCGCAGCGTCACGACTGACACCGGGGGCAACTACAAGATCGTCGATCTGCGCCCGGGCGTCTACACCGTGACGGTGACCCTGCCGGGCTTCGCGACGTTCAAGCGCGAAGGCATCGAGCTGTCGGCCGGCTTCACGGCCAATGTGAGCGCGGACCTGAAAGTCGGCTCGCTGGAAGAAACGGTCACCGTGACGGGCGCCACGCCGATTGTCGACGTGCAGAATGCCCGCACGCAGCAGGTGCTGCGGCAGGAAACCCTCAACAACCTGCCGACGGGCGCCAAGAACCTGATGGCCTTCGCGGCGATGACGCTCGGTGCTGTCACCTCCAGCCGTGCGAATGACGTCGGCGGCGACAAGGGTGAACAGGCAACGGGCATCGTCCTCCACGGCGGCCGCGGCGATGACGGCCGCGTCAACTGGGACGGCATGAGCACGAACGTGTTCTTCGGCGGCGCCGGCGGCAAGCAGCGCACCTACTACTTCAACACCACCGCGGTGCAGGAAGTGGTCGTCGACACCGGCGGCAACAGCGCCGAAAGCGAAACCGGCGGCGCCAACGTCAACATGGTGCCCCGCGAAGGTGGCAACAAGCTGAGCTTCATCGGCATGGCCAACTACACCGGCAACAAGTTCTCGGCCAAGGCCGTCCCGCAGGCTCTCAAGGACCGCGGCATCACCAACCAGTCCTCGCTGAAGAAGATCTACGACTACGGCGTCGGCGTCGGCGGCCCGATTGCGCAGGACAAGGCCTGGTTCTTTGCAACGTACCGCACCTGGGGCGCGCAGAACTTTGGCTCGGACAACTACTTCAACACGTCGAAGAACAACTTCGTCTACACGCCTGACCTCTCGCGGCAGGCCTTCGCGGACACCTACTTCGCGGACGAATCCTTCCGCGTGACCTACCAGGTGAATCAGAAGAACAAGATCAACCACGAGATCCATCTGCAGAACGGCTGCAGCTGCTGGCTCGGCATCGGCCGCGGCGGCCGTACGTCGCCTGAAGCCACGACGAGCTTTGATTACGGCCCACAGGTCCTGAATCAGACGACGTGGAGCTACACGGCCACGAACAAGCTCCTGGTGCAGATCGGCGCGAGCTTCCTGCGGCAGAACGTCGGGTTCATCGACATGGACGAGTCGACGATGAACAAGATCACCGGCGCCGGCAAGCCGCTCTTCCCCGGCCCCACGCAGGTGTCCGTGGTGGAACTCAACACCGGCTACCGGTGGGGCGCACTGCCGGGCGGCTTGACGAGCTATTCCCGCAAGCAGGACGACAGCAACAACTTCAATCAGCGCGTCGCGCTCTCCTACATCACCGGTTCGCACGCCATCAAGGGCGGCGCGCAGACCCTGCAGGGCCACTACGACTTCTACGGCATGCAGGACGTGGCGCAGCTGAACTACTCGCTGCGTGCCGGCGTGCCGGTGTCGTTGACGCAGTTCGCGGGCCCGTTCCAGTCGCGCACGCGCCTCAGCGGCGTGGGCCTCTTTGCCCAGGACCAGTGGACGATCAAGCACCTGACGCTGAACCTCGGCATCCGCTATGACCAGTTCTCCGGCCGCACGCTGGCGCAGGACATCCCGGCGGGCGACTACCGTCCGGCGTTCCATGTGGCCGAGCAGAAGGGTCTGCCGGACTTCAAGGACATCACCCCGCGTATCGGCGTGGCGTACGACATCTTCGGCAACGGCAAGACCGCCATCAAGGGCACGTTCGGCAAATACCTGATGGGTCAGGGCGGCGGCCTCAGCCAGCAGGGCTTCGCGCCATCGGTGGCCATCGTGTCCAGCGTCAACCGGAACTGGGCTGATGCGAACGGCAACTTTGTGCCGGACTGCGTGCTCTCGAACCTCCAGGCCAACGGCGAGTGCGGTGTCGTGAGCAACCTGCTCTTCGGGCAGCCGTTCTCGACGCAGAGCCTCTCGGATGATGCCCGCGGCGGCTGGGGCAACCGTGAGTACAACTATCAGTGGAACGTGCAGCTCCAGCAGGAACTGCGGCCCGGCCTCGGCATCGCCGGCGGCTACTTCCACACGCAGTGGGGCAACATGTCGGTGACGCGCAATACCCTCGTGAAGCCCGCGGACTTCACGCAGTACTGCGTGACGACACCGACCGACGCGCGCCTGGGCTCGCTCAGTAACAAGAGCGTCTGCGGCCTCTATGACCGCAATGTTCCCGGTGGTGTTCAGAACCTGATCGAGCTGGCGGACAAGGCGGGCTTCGGCAAGCCCGAAGAGTCGTTCAACGGCTACGAGATCGGCATGAACGCGCGCTGGGGCAAGGGCAAGATGCTCAACGGTGGCGTCAGCGTGGGCCGCGAGACGGTCGACTGGTGCTATGCCAATGGGCATCCGGAACTGACGCCGCAGAACTTCCCGGCGAGCTATCCGCGCAGCGCCGACTACTGCAAGGTCACGTCGAGCTGGTGGAACGGCGTCGGCTCGCAGGCGAAGATCCAGCTCATCTACCCGCTGGCCTACGGCGTGGTGGTGAGCGGCTCCTATAAGAACATGCCGGGCGTGGAGCAGACCGCGACGGTCAACTACACGAACGCGCAGATCGCGCCCTCGCTGGGCCGGACCCTCTCGCAGGGTGCGGGCACCGTGGTTCCCGTGGCCATCGTGCCGCTGGCGAGCAACGGCGACACCCCGCAGGGGACGCTGTTTGACCAGCGCCTGAACCAGGTGGACCTGCGGTTCAGCAAGAGCGTGAAGCTGGGCAAGGCGCGCCTCAACGGCGTGCTCGACCTCTACAACGTGGGCAACAGCCGCGCGCCGCAGAGCGTCATCACGACCTACGGCGCCACGTGGCTCCGGCCGGCGTCGCTCCTCGGTGGGCGGCTCTGGAAGTTCGGCGCGCAGGTGGACTGGTAGTCACCGGCGCGGCGTGATTGCCCCGGGGTCTTCCCCGGGACGCACGACTGAGGGGCGGGAGCCGAGAGGTTCCCGCCCCTTTTTTGTTGCCTGGGTTGCCGGCAACGTCTGACCGTGCCGATGGTCGATCCAATTGCCTGGACGGTCGCTAGTCTTTTTCATTGGATTCACGCGGTCTTTGTTTCTGATTGTGCCAATTTACCTCCGGAAAACACGTATGCCGGTCCCTCCGAGTGCGGCCTGATTGTTGCCAATTGGACCGCGGCCTCTGAGTCCGGTCGTTGGGTATAAGCCCTATCAGGAACTTTCGTGGGGTTGACGCGTGGATCAGCGGCCGGTAACGTCGATGGGTTAGTCGTACCACTTTGTTCGAACCATGAAGTGCTTCGGCGGCGCGTTGCCGTCTGAGGAAAGGGAGTCTGAGAACATGAACGTTCGTCGTACTGGATGGCTGCTCGCCCTGTTGGGCGTGCTGCTCGTCCCGCAATTCGCACTGGCACAGACCAGCGGCACCATCGCTGGCACCGTCAAGGACACCTCCGGCGCTGTGCTGCCGGGCGTCACCGTCGAGGCCTCGAGCCCCGCGCTGATTGAAAAGGTTCGTTCGGCCACCACCGATGCTCAGGGCAACTACAAGATCATCGACCTTCGCCCCGGCACCTACACCGTCACGGTGTCGCTGACGGGCTTCGGCAGCTACAAGCGCGAAGGTCTTGAACTCTCCGCTGGCTTCACGGCCAACGTGAGCCCCGAGCTCAAGGTCGGCGGTCTCGAGGAAACGATCACGGTGACCGGCGCCACGCCGATCGTCGACGTGCAGAGCGCCCGCACGCAGAACGTGATCAAGTCCGAAACGCTCGACAGCCTGCCCTCGGGTTCGCGCAACCTGATGGCGTTTGCCTCCATGACGCTCGGCGCCATGCCCTCCTCGGGCGGCCGCAACGACGTCGGTGGCGACAAGGGCGAACAGGCCTCGGGCATCGTGCTGCACGGCGGCCGCGGTGACGACGGCCGTGTGAACTGGGACGGCATGAACACGAACGTGTTCTTCGGCGGCGCCGGCGGTCAGCAGCGCACCTACTACTTCAACACCGTCGCGGTGCAGGAAGTGGTCGTCGACACGGCTGGTGCCACGGCTGAAACCGAAACGGGCGGCGCCAACGTGAACATGGTGCCGAAAGAAGGCGGCAACAAGCTGAAGACCTACGGCATTGCCAACTACACGGACATCAACCTGTCAGCCAAGTCCGTTCCGACCTACGTCTCTGATCGTGGATTCGCGGCGCAGTCCTCGCTCCGCAAGATCTATGACTACGGCGTCGGCGTCGGCGGCCCGCTGAAGCAGGACAAGGCCTGGTTCTACGGCACCTACCGCACGTGGGGCGCGCAGAACTACGGCAACATCCGTGTGGACTCGGACAAGAATCCGCTGACCTACACGCCCGGCACGGACCGCGCCTACGCGGACACCTTCTTCGCGGATGAGTCGTTCCGCGCGACGATTCAGCTGAACTCCAAGAACAAGATCAACCACGAGTTCCACCTGCAGTACGGCTGCTCGTGCGACCTCGGCATCGGCGGCGGTGCGCTGACGACGGCGGAAGCCTCCACGGACTTCAACTACGGTCCGCAGATGCTGAACCAGACGACGTGGAACTGGACGGCCAGCAACAAGCTCCTCGTGCAGGCTGGCGCCACGTTCCTCCGCCAGGAAGTGAACTTCGTGGACGGCGTCGCGCCCAAAGCCAGCAAGCTCACAGGCAAGGGCTCTCCCGTATTCCCCGGCGCTGGCATCTTCGCCATCACCGACCTCGGCACGGGCTTCACCTTCGGCGCGTTGCCTGGTGGCATCACCTCCTACGGCGAGAACGACGACAGCAACAACTACAACCAGAAGCTGTCCGTCAACTACATCACCGGCACGCACGCCATGAAGTTCGGTCTCCAGACCCTCCAGGGTCACTACGACTTCTACGGCATGCAGAACGGCGTGGAGCAGGTGAACTACCAGTTCCGTCTCGGCGTTCCGGTCAGCCTGACGGAGTTCGCGGGTCCGTTCCAGTCCAAGACCCGCCTCTCGGGTCTGGGCCTGTTCGCGCAGGATCAGTGGACCCTCAAGAGGCTGACGCTGAACTACGGCGTCCGCTATGACCACTTCAACGGCCGCACGCTGGCGCAGGACATCCCCGTTGGCCGCTTCCGTCCGGCGTTCCATGTGGACGAGCAGAAGAACCTGCCCGACTTCAAGGACGTGACCTACCGCCTCGCCGCGGCCTATGACGTGTTCGGCAATGGCAAGACGGCCGTCAAGGGCGGCTTCGGCAAGTACCTGATGGGCCAGGGCGGTTCGCTCAGCCAGCAGGGCTTCGCGAAGTCGGTCGCCATCGTCACGAGCGCGGGCCGCACGTGGGCTGACGGCAACGGCAACTTCGTGCCGGACTGCACGCTCGAGAACCCCGCCGCCAACGGCGAGTGCGGTGCGATCAACAACCCGCTCTTCGGTCAGCCGCTCTCCTTCCAGACCCTCGCGGAAGACGTCCGCACAGGCTGGGGCAACCGCGAGTACAACTACCAGTGGAACGTCCAGCTCCAGCAGGAACTGCGTCCGGGCCTCGGCCTGGCGGTCGGCTACTTCCACACGCAGTGGGCGAACATGTCGGTTGTGAAGAACACCCGCGTGGACGCGAGCGACTTCACGTCCTACTGCTTCACGGCCCCGACAGATGCGCGCATTGGCGACACGAGCGGCAAGAGCATCTGCGGCTACTACGACGCGACCGCGGCCGGTCTGGCCAAGGGCGCGGCTTACCAAATCACGCAGGCGAGCAACTTCGGCGACCAGAAGGACTACTTCAACGGCGTCGACATCGGCCTGAATGCCCGCTGGGGCAAGGGCGCGCTGCTGACCGGCGGCGTGGCCGTCGGCCGTCAGACGGTGGATTACTGCTACGCCAACAGCCGGCCGGACCTGACGCCGCAGGGCTTCCCCTTCGGGTTCACGTCCACCAGCCGTTACCCGCGTAACAGCGACTTCTGCAAGGTGACGCCGAACTGGTGGAATGGCGGCGGTTCGCAGATCAAGTTCCAGGCGGTCTATCCGCTGCCTGGTGGCGTGACCGCGAGCGCGTCCTACAAGCAGCTGCCCGGTATCGGCCTCACGGCCAACCAGGTGGTGACCACCGCCGCTGTCAGCGACGCGCTCGGCCGCCCCTCGACGGCGACCGGCACGGCGACGATGGCTGTGGTTCCAACCGGCAGCGGCAACAACAACGCTGGCGGCGGCACCAACACGCTGTTCGACAAGCGCCTGAACCAGGTTGATGTTCGTCTGACGAAGAACGTGAAGATCGGTAAGGGCAAGCTTGCCGGCACGTTCGACATCTACAACGTCGGCAACTCCCGCGTTCCGCAGGGCATCGTCAACACCTACGGTGCGGCGTATCAGCGCATCACGTCGACCCTCGGCGGTCGGCTCTTCAAGTTCGGCGCGACGGTCGACTTCTAAACCGTTCACCGAAGACGTTCGGCCCGGGTAACCGGGCCGTTCAAGGGGCGGGGGCCGTGAGGCTCCCGCCCCTTTTTTCGTTCCCGGGCACGGCTTCTCATCCCTGGGCGGGACCTGAGGTCCCATCCAGTCATCCAATCAGTTGGACTCTGTGGCGCCATGGGAATGCTCCAACCTGGTCACCTGGGGGCAGAAGCGCCAAAAACACACCAGAATACGCGCCTACCGAACCAGTCACCCTTCTGGTGCGGGTCTTGCTGATGGGTTCTGGGGCTCAACTCGAATGGCCCCGCCACGCTGGCCAAGTGGGGTACACCGGCCGGTTAACGCTGGTAGACTACGTCGTTGTCTTGTCGGACCGTCGTCACTCGCAGTTTGCACCACGAAGTGCTTCATAAGGCGGCCAGTGTGCCGCCGCAACAAGGGAGTCAGAGAATGAGTATTCGTCGAACCGGATGGCTGCTCGCCCTGCTGGGCGTGCTGTTCATTCCGCAATTCGCCCTCGCCCAGGCCAGCGGCTCCATCGCCGGCACGGTCAAGGACGCCTCCGGCGGTGTGCTGCCCGGCGCCACTGTGGAAGCCTCCAGCCCGGCACTGATCGAGAAGGTCCGTAGCGTCACGGCTGACGCCAACGGCAACTACAAGATCATCGACCTGCGCCCCGGCACCTACACCGTGACGGTCACGCTGCCCGGCTTCAGCACCTACAAGCGCGAAGGCATCGACCTGTCCGCCGGCTTCACGGCGAATGTGAGCGCGGAACTCAAGGTCGGCTCCCTCGAAGAGACGGTGACCGTGACGGGCGCGACCCCGATCGTCGACGTCCAGAGTGCGCGTACGCAGAACGTCATCAAGGCCGAGACGATGAACAACCTCCCCTCGGGTTCGAAGAACCTGATGGCGTTCGTCTCGATGACGCTCGGCGCCATGCCCTCCTCGGGCGGCCGCAACGACGTCGGTGGCGACAAGGGCGAACAGGCCACGGGCATCGTGCTGCACGGCGGCCGCGGTGACGACGGCCGCACCAACTGGGACGGCATGAACACGAACGTGTTCTTCGGCAACGCCGGCGGCCAGCAGCGCACCTACTACTTCAACACCGTGGCCATCCAGGAAACGGTCATCGACACCGGCGGCGCGACCGCCGAGACCGAGACCGGCGGCGCCAACATCAACATGGTGCCCAAGGAAGGCGGCAACAGCCTGAAACTCTTCGGCTCGATCGCCTACACGGACGAGAACTTCTCCGCGAAGGCCGTGCCGCAGTATGTTGCCGATCGCGGTTTCGCGGCGCAGACTTCACTCCGCAAGGTGTACGACTACGGCGTGGGCGTCGGCGGGCCGCTCCGGAAGGACAAGGCCTGGTTCTATGCGACGTACCGCCCGTGGGGCGCGCAGAACTACGGCACGGTCCGCCTCGACGCCGACACCAACCCGCTGACCTATACGCCGGGACCGAATCGCGGCTACGCGGACACGTACTTCGCGGACGAATCGTTCCGCGCCACCATCCAGCTCAACGCGAAGAACAAGATCAACCATGAGTTCCACCTGCAGTACGGCTGCTCGTGCGACCTGGCACTGGGCCTCGGCGCGCAGCAGACCCCGGAGGCCGCGACGGACTTCGACTACGGTCCGCAGATCCTCAACCAGACGACGTGGAACTACACGGCCACCAACAAGCTCCTGATCCAGGCCGGTGCCACGTTCCTGCAGCAGAACGTCACCTACCAGAACGGCACGACCTCCAATGCCAGCAAGATCACCGGCAGCGGCAAGGGCGTGAACCCCGGCCTGGGCGCCTTCGCCATCACCGACCTGGCCACCACGCTGACCTGGGGCGCGCTGCCCGGCAGCATCCAGAGCTACGGCGGTCCTGACGACAGCGCGAACTTCAACCAGAAGTTCGTCGTGAACTACATCACCGGTTCGCACGCCATCAAGGCTGGGCTGCAGACGCTGCAGGGCCACTACGACTTCGATGGCATGGGCGCGCACTACCCCGTGGAACAGGTGAACTACCAGATCCGCAGCGGCGCGCCGGTGTCGCTCACGATGTTCGCCGGTCCGTTCATGTCTTCGACCCGCCTCGGCGGCCAGGGCCTCTTCGCCCAGGACCAGTGGACGCTGAAGAAGCTGACGCTGAGCTACGGCGCCCGGTACGACCACTTCAACGGCCGCGCGCTTGCGCTGGACATCCCGGCGGGCCGCTTCCGCCCCGCCTACAGCGTGAAGGAAACGCCGAACCTGCCGGACTTCAAGGACATGACCTACCGCGTGGGTGCGGCCTATGACCTGTTCGGCAACGGCAAGACGGCCATCAAGGGCGGCTTCGGCAAGTACCTGATGGGCCAGGGTGGCCAGCTCTCCAACCAGGGATTCGCGCCGGCGACGGCCATCGTCACGTCGACGAGCCGGGCCTGGACGGACGCCAACAACAACTTCGTGCCGGACTGCGTGCTCGAGAATTTCTCCGCCAACGGCGAGTGCGGCGCGATCACCAATCCGCTCTTCGGCCAGCCGTTCTCCGTGCAGACGCTGGCTGACGACGTCCGCCAGGGCTGGGGCAAGCGCGAATACAACTACCAGTGGAACCTGCAGCTCCAGCAGGAGTTCCGCCCGGGCTTCGGCATCGCCGTGGGCTACTTCCACACGCAGTGGGCCAACATGTCCGTGACGCGCAACACGCGGGTGACGAAGGATGACTTCACGAAGTACGCCATCACGGTGCCGACCGACGCGCGCCTGGGCGCCACCAGCGGCAAGACCGTGGATGGCTACTACGACCTGACTCCCGAGGGCCTCGCGAAGGGCGCGGCCTACGAGATCACGCAGGCCAGCAACTTCGGCGACGCGAAGGACTACTTCAACGGCGTGGACATCGGCATCAACGCGCGCTGGGGCAAGGGCGCGCTGCTGAGCGGCGGCGTCTCCATCGGCCGGCAGGTCATGGACTACTGCTACGCCAACAACCGGCCCGACCTGACGCCGCAGAGCTTCCCGTTCGGCTTCACGTCGACCAGCCGCTACCCGCGCAACAGCGACTTCTGCAACGTCACGCCGAAGTGGTGGGACGGCATCGGCTCGCAGGCGAAGCTCCAGTTCGTCTACCCGCTGCCGGGTGGCGTGACGGCCAGCGCGGCCTACAAGCACCTGCCGGGCATCATCCTCTCGGGCAACCAGGTGCTGGCTGCCGCGCAGGTGAGCGCGATCCTCGGCCGGACCTCCACGGCTGCCGGCACGGCCACGCACGCGGTGATCCCGACGGGCAGCGGCAACGGCAACGGCGGCGGCGCCACGGGCGAGCTGTACGACAGGCGGCTGAACCAGGTGGACGTCCGCCTGAACAAGGCCTGGAAGATGGGCCACGGCAAGTTCACCCCCACGTTCGACATCTACAACGTCGGGAACGCCCGGACGCCGCAGAGCATCGTGAACACGCTCGGCGCGGCCTACCAGCGCGTCGTCTCGACCCTCGGCGGACGCCTCTTCAAGTTCGGCGCGACGGTCGACTTCTAAACAACCCAACGCCGCCCGGCCTCTCGGGGCCGGCGCGACCAGGGGCAAGACCAGGGGCGGGTGCCGAAAGGTGCCCGCCCCTTTTTTCTTGAGCGCCGGGTCACGGTGAGTCGCGCACGGCTGGGCACGCACCTCCACCCCACCGGTTCCGGCACGGCCCTTCCGCGTGAGATACTCCGCTCGCGGACGCCCCGAAGACGAGGGTTCCGCGCTCGACACCGCTCCATGCCCCCACCGCTGACCTTCCGGACCGCCACACACGCCGACATTGACGCCATCGTGACGCTGGTCGAGAGCGCCTACCGGGGCGAAGCCAGCCGCGCCGGGTGGACAACGGAGGCCGACCTGCTCGGCGGTCAGAGGACGGATGCCGGCAAGGTGCGCGAACTGGTGGACGCCCCTGGGAGCCGCCTCATCCTGGCGTTCCGTGATCGCGAACTCGTAGGCTCGGTGCTGCTGAAGGACGAAGGCGACGCCGTCGCATACGTCGGGATGCTCGCCGTGCGCCCCACGCTCCAGGGCGGCGGCGTCGGACGGACCCTGCTGGAGGAAGCTGAGCGCGTGGCCGGTGCGACGCTGCAGGCCCGGACGATGCGGATGACGGTGATTCCGCTTCGAACCGAACTGGTGGCCTGGTATGAACGGTGCGGCTACCGGAGGACCGGCGCACAGGAGCCATTCCCCTATGGCGACGAGCGCTTCGGGCGGCCGAAGCGCCACGACCTCTTCTTTGTAGTCCTGACGAAAGTGCTGCCGCGATGACGTCGAGAACCCACTATCTGCAGACGCCGCAGATTGCCATCATCTTCCTGTCGTTCTTCCTGCTGGCGGTGCCGGTGGCGTTTCTGCAGGTGTCGCCGGACGTGCCGGAGCATCTGGGCCGATGGCTGACGCTCGGCTACGCCATCATCTTCGGCAACACGCACTTCGCCATCACGTGGGCGCTGTACCTGAACTCGGCGAACCTGCGGCACTTCGCCTCCACGCCCGGCCGCAAGGCCGTCTACTTCCTCGGTCCGCCGGTCATCCTGGTCGCCTTCTGGTATCTCGGCGTGCGGCAGGCGCCGACGCCGGGCACGTCGGCCTTCATCCTGTTTACGGTGGCCTTCACGGCCATCGATTACTTCCACGCCGTGCGTCAGAGCTTCGGTGTCTACGAGATGTTCCGGTCGCGCACGGGCGCGCGCTTTCCCTCGTGGATGCCCAACGTCGACAACGGCTACTTCCTGGCGCTCTGGGCGCTTCAGATCATCACGTTCATCCGCGGACTGACCAACGGATTCGCGGGCGCGTTCGACCCGGCCGACCCGTTCACCCGCATGGGCCTGGCCGCCACCGCCGTGTTGCTCGTGCTGATGCTCCGCTCACTCGCCGCGGCGTGGCAGTCGGGCGAGGACCGGAACGCGGTGCTGGCGGCGCTCGGGTATCTGGTGTTGCAGTCCGCGTCCGCGCTGATGGTCGTCTACCAGGCCCGGCTCTTCGTGGCGAGCCTGGCCATGCACTACGTCGAGTACCACGTGCTGATGGCGCCGCGTCTCTTCGCCGTGCCGCTGGAGGCCAGCTCCAGCGCGGATCGTGCCGCCGGGTGGTTCCGCCGGCACCGGCTTGGCTTCTACCTCGCGCTGCTGCTGGTCGCCACCTGGGCATCCTCGGCGTCGCTCTTCAGCATGAGCGGGTTACCTATCCGGCCGGACGGGCCACAGTTCGGCTGGTATCTGGTCAACATGATGAACGGCATCTTCATGGCGCATTACTTCATCGAAGCCTTTGTCTGGAAGTTCGGGAATCCCTTCTACCGGCAGACGCTTGGGCCGGTATACTTCGCTGCTCAGAGCGAGCCTGCCGCGCCGGCGGCCCGCCGGGGACAGCGTGCCCGCTAGCCTGCCCAACCGCAAGGAGCCGACGATGATGCGTTCCACTCACTCCACCGTGCTGGCCGCCGCCCTGGCGGCCCTGACCGCCGCGCCACTCTGGGCCCAGCAGGCCAAGCCCGCCGCACCGGTCGCCGCCGACGTGAAATCACCGGTGGCCAAGAGGACGCTCGGACCGGGTCCGTGGACGCTGGAGACCCTCGCCTACACGATCAAGGTGACGCGCTTCGCAACGCTCGAACGTCCGTGGAGCCTGGCCTTCCTCCCTGATGGCTCGATGCTGGTGACCGAGCGGGCGGGGCGCCTGCGCATCATCCGAAACGGCGTCCTCGACCCGACGCCCATCCCCGGTGTGCCGAAGGTCCTGACGACCGGCTTCGACGGCCTGCTCGACATCGCGCTCCATCCGAAGTTCGCGGAGAACCGGCTCGTCTATCTCACCTACTCGAAGCCCGTCGAAGACGGCGCGGTGCAGACGGCGCTCTTCCGCGCGAAGTTCGACGGCAAGGCGCTGGTCGACGGCAAGGACATCTTCGTCGCCAACTCCCCCATCCCGAAGACGCAGCAGCAGTCGGTGACGTCGCGGATCGTGTTTGGCCGCGACGGCATGCTCTACATGACGGTCGGCAGCCCGAATCAGGACCGGCTGAAGGCGCAGGACCCGACCAGCCACCGTGGCAAGATCCTGCGGCTCAAGGACGACGGCACCGCGCCCGCGGACAATCCGCTCATCGGGAAGAGCATGTACGGGCTCCCGTATCAGCCGGAGATCTTCAGCCTCGGGCACCGCAACGCCATGGGCCTCGCCGTCAATCCTGAGACCGGCGAGCTCTGGGCCAATGAGAACGGCCCCTCGGGCGGCGACGAGCTGAACCTGATCCTGCCGGGCCGGAACTACGGGTGGCCGATCATTTCCGTGGGCCGCGAGTACGACGGCACGCCGATGCAGAAGGCGCAGGAGGGGATGGAGCAGCCCGTGTTCTTCTGGTCGCCGAACCCCTCGGTGACGGGCCTGACCTTCTACACAGGCGACAAGTTCCCGAAGTGGCAGCGCAATGCGTTTGTGGGCGGCCTCGCTGGCCGGCGCATGGACCGTATCGTCTTCAACGCGAAGTGGCAGCCCGTCGGGGCGGAAGGCGCCCTGGGTGCAGAGATGCTCCTCGGCGAACTGAAGCAGCGCATCCGTGACGTGCGTCAGGGGCCAGACGGCTACCTGTACGTGCTCACGGACGAAGCAGACGGCGCCATCCTGAAGCTCGAACCCACGCAATAGCACCTGATCGTCCCGGAAAGCAGCGCAGGCTCCCGCTGAGCCGGCACCCGCATCCGAGGCTGGGGCGCTTACTCGCGAGCGCCCGCGTCGCGGAGCACCTGCTTCGCCTCGTCGCCGCTGGCCACCGCCAGCGGCGTCTCACCCTTCTTGTTCCGGGCATCGAGCCTGGCGCCTCTCGCCACCAGCGCCTTCACCACGCTCGGGTAGTTCATCCTGGCGGCACCGTGAAGCGCGGTGTTGCCTGCGGCGTTGGCGGCATTCACGGTCGTCGCCGCATTCGTGTCGCCGGTAAGACCGAGCAGGAGGTCGACCACCTCGCGTGCCACCGCCTCGTCCGATCCTTTCAGCACGGCCAGCCGATCCCGGCGATCAAACAGGTTCGCCTGCGACCCGACACCTGCCGCCGCCATCAGGAGCGTCGTGCCGTCCTGCAGCGTGACCCTCGGATCGGCACCCTTCGCGAGGAGTGTTCGTAGGATTGACGGTTCCAGAAACTTCGCCGCAAGCATCAACGGCGTCGCGCCCACAAGTGAATCCGGAAGAAAGTACTCGCGGCTCCCGCGCGCGGTGGCCGTGCCATTGCGGATCCGCGAGTTGATGTTCGCGCCCCTGGCCAGCAGGTCGGTCACGAGCCCGGACTCGCCACGCAGCACCGCGGCGTGCAGCGCCGTGTAGCCGGATCCGATGATGTTCGGGTTGGCGCCCTTCTCGAGCAGCAGGCGCGCCAGCGCGGCGTGACCGCCGTGCACGGCCATCGTCAAGGCACTTCCGCCGTCCGGCGCGATGTCGTTGACGTCCGCTCCTGTCGCCAGCAGGAGTTCGGCGACCTTCGGATTGCCCTGGCGCGCCGCGAAGAGGAGCGGCGTGCTCCCGCCGACAGTGATCTCGCCCAGGACGGCCGCGTAGATATCGTTCGGGTTGGCGCGGTTGATCATCACGCGCGTGGGACGCGCGCGGACCTTGACCTCCGCACCCGCGGCAATCAACCGCCTGACGACCTCGACGTGTCCTTCCGCGGCGGCCGCCATGAGGGCCGTCTGGTCACGGTTCGGTTCGCGCGCGCGCACATCGGCCTTCCGGTCGAGCAGCGCCTGCACCGCAGCGGCATTGCCGGTGCGTGCACACGTCACCAGGGGAGGCACGCTCGCGGGCGCGTTGGGGTTCGCGCCTCCCGCCAGCAGCGCGGTCACCATCGGCGCGCTGGCATTGAGGCACGCCAGCGAAAGAGGCGTGACACCGAGATCATTCGCCGCATCCGGGTCGGCATGCGCGGCCAGCAGGGGCGTGGCCGCATCGAGGTCGTCCCAATGCGCCGCCCAGTGCAGCGCCGTCGCCC
This sequence comes from Acidobacteriota bacterium, assembly GCA_947482665.1. GTDB lineage: Bacteria > Acidobacteriota > Vicinamibacteria > Vicinamibacterales > UBA2999 > CANKJK01. The sequence continues at coordinate 70,993 of CANKJK010000008.1, read as the reverse complement.
CATCACCCTCACGAGCGCTCACCGGCACCCCCTGCTGCAGGAGCGCCTTGAGCTGGGTCAGATCCCTCGACCTGGCTGCGGCCACGAGCGGCGGGGACTGCGCCCACAGGATGCCCGGGGTCAACATCAGCGCCAGCGCGAACGGCGCGGTCAACGCGGACATCCGCGCCAGCCTCAACGCGGTGCGCATGGCCACCAGCGGTGTCCCGTCGCGACTCACCCGTGGCGTCACAGGCCCGCCAGCACGCCGGTGCTGTTGCCGAACTTCTCCGCCGGCACACCGAGCCGCGGCAGAAGCGTCGCGTGGAGGTTGCCGATGAGGGTGCCCTCTGGCACGCGCAGATGCCGGCCGCCCTTCCATTGCCCCGCGCCACCCCCTGCGAGGAGGACCGGCAGATTGTCCGGTGAGTGCGAGTTGCCGTCGCTCATGCCGCCGCCATAGAGGAGCGTGCAGTGATCGAGGAGCGTGCCATCTCCGTCTGGCACAGCCGAGAGCCGCGACAGGAAGTAGGCGAACTGCGCGACGTGATGCTGATTGATCCGCGCGAGCTTCCGGAGCTTCTCGGGATCACCCTGGTGATGCGAGGTCGGGTGGTGGGCGTCGTGGACGTCCACCTCCGGATAGCTCCGGCCGCTCAGTTCACGACCGAGCATGCACGTGATGACGCGCGTCAGGTCCGATTGGAATGCCAGCACCTGGAGGTCGAACATCAATCGCGCGTGCGCCTGATAGGTGGCGGGTACGCCCGTGGGGCGGTCGAGCGGCGGCAGCTCTTTGGCGCCCTGCTCCTCGACCTTCTGGATCTGGCGTTCGACGTCGCGGACGCCGTCCAGATACTGCGAGAGCTTCGCCCGATCGCCCGCACCGAGGCCGGCCGAGAGATCCGCGATGCTGGCCGCCACTGAATCCAGGATGCTGCGTCTGGCGGCGATGCGGGCCATGCGGGCCTCGCGGCCTGTCGTGTCGGCTTCGCCGAACAGACGCTCAAAGACGGCCCGCGGGTTGTGCTCCATCGGGAGCGGCGTCGTCTGGTTGCGCCACGAAATCGTGTCCGTATAGACGCAGCTCGAACCGATGTCGCAGACACCGGCAAAGGGCGCGTCGAGCGACAGCTCCAGCGACGCCAGCTGCGTGTCCTTCTCGACGCGCCGTGCCACGACCTGGTCCAGCGACACGCCCGCCTCGACGATGGAGCCGGTCGATGCCATCGGCGGCTCGGTGGTGAGGAATCGGGTGCTGGCCGCGCCGTGCACGGCGTAGTTGGGCGGCCCGTTGCGCAGGCCGGTGACGACCGTCAGCGCGCTGCGGTACGGCGCGAGCGGCCGGAGCGACGGCGTCAACTCGAAGGCCGCGCCCTCGGCGGCCGGTGTCCACTCGGCCATCACGACGCCATTCGGCACATAGACGACGCCCAGCCGCCCGACCGGCGTCGCGGCCGTGGCTCGGGGCGACAACGCGGGCACCATCGCGTCCAGCAGCGGCAGGCCGAGCGTGGCGCCCACGCCGCGCAGGAGCGCCCGCCGGGAGAGCGCGAGGCGGCGGAGCATCATGACGCCTGCCTCAACTGAAAGGGCACGCTGCGTACCACCCCGTCGATGAGCGCCGACCACCGGTAGCCGTCCTTCGCCGCGTCTCGCACGATGCGTCGGACGGCCGGCAGGTCGCCCGGCTCGAGCGCCCGGCCAAGCGCATAGGTCAGCAGCTTCGCCGTGAGTGTGCGGACGAACGCCTCCGGCTGACGCGCCACGAGATCGCGGATACCCGCCACGCCGCTGAACGTCGTGCCGTCAGGCAGGGCGCCGGCCGCATCAACGGGACCGCCGTCCTCGCCTGTCGAGCGCCAGCGGCCGATCGCGTCGAAGTTCTCGAGCGCGAAGCCGAGCGGGTCCATCCGTGCGTGGCAGCCGGCGCAGGCCGGGTTCACGCGATGCCGCTCGGTGCGCTGCCGCATGCTGAGCGGTTTGTCATTCACGACCGAGGGCGGCAGCGGTGGAATCGTCGGCGGGGGTGGCGGAGGAGGCGTGCCGAGCACGTTCTCCAGGAGCCAGCGCCCACGCAACACGGGTGAGGTGCGCGTCGGATAGGACGTCACGGTGAGGATGCTGCCGTGGCCGAGCAGGCCCGCGCGGTCGTCGGGCACCGGCACGCGGCGGAAGTGTCCACCGTAGACGCCGGGGATGCCGTAGTGCTTCGCGAGCCGCTCGTTGACGAAGGTGTGCTTCGCGGTCAGCAGCTCCAGCACCGGACGGTCGTGGTGAAGCTGGTCGGCGATGAAGAGCTCCGTCTCCTGCTGGAACGCCTCGCGAAGGCTGCCGTCGTATTCGGGATAGATCTCCTCGTCGAGCGTCACAGGCCTGAGCTCCCGCAGGCCGAGCCACTGGGTCGCGAAGTTCGCAGCCAGCGCCTGCGCGCGGCCATCAGCCAGAAGGCGCTTCGTCTCACGGGCCAGCACCGCCGGCTCATGCAATGCCTTCGACTCCGCTGCTGTCAGCAGCGCCTCGTCGGGCACGCTGCTCCAGAGGAAGAAGGAGAGACGCGAGGCCAGATCCACATCGCTGACCGGCTGTACGGCGCCGGCCCCGGTAGCCGGCCCGCGCTCGATGCGGAACAGGAACGCCGGATCCATCAGGAGGCGCTCGAGCGCGGCCTGTATGCCGCCGTCAAAGGTGCCCGAGGCGGCGCGGCCCTGCTGATAGAACGGCCACAGCCGGTCGAGGTCCGCGGAGGTGGCGGGGCGGCGATAGGCGCGGCGCGCGAGCGTGAGCAGGAGGGTCTTCGCACAGCCCTCCTCCTCGTAGCTGCTCGACGGCCGGCAACTGAAGATGCGCGCACGGCTGGGCGTCGTCCCGGATCCGGTCGGCGTGAACGGTCCGTCAACCGTGACGCTGTCGACGCCCGGACCCCACGGCCCCCAGGGTGCGCTCGCGAACTCGCTGTAGGCCAGCCCGAGCCCGGTGAGTGGCGGCTGCTGCACACCCTCCCGGGCGTAGGGCTCGTCCACGAAGTAGACGCCCACCAGGTGCGGCCCGGCCGTGGCCGTGAAGCGTACCTCGAGCCCCTCATCCGCCGTCACGGCGTAGGCCTCCCACTTCGGGTCGCCGAGGATGACGCCGGTGAAGCTGAGCGGTGCGGGCGTGAGCGACTGCGTGCCGCCGACGGTGACGCGCGCCAGGCGCGTGCCGTCCAGCCGGATCTCCAGCACGTGCGGCTCGGTCAGCCCGCGCACATAGCCCAGGATGTTGCGCAGGAGCGCGACGCGGACCACATACTCGGCGTCGAGCGGAAACTGGTGCCGCGCCGCGAGGCCTCCGCGGGAACCGAACGGCAGGTCTTCCTTGGTGCGGGTGTCCTGAAACGCCGTCTGCTCCGCGCGATAGGTGCGGGCCGCGAAGGCCGGGCCGATTGACGGGTCGCCAATGGCCATGCGGCTCACCTGCCTGGCCGCGGACAGATACCGATCCACCAGAGATGGCGAGATGGACAGCACGCCGGCGATGTTGTCGAAGCCCTCGAGCGTTTCGTCGGCGGGGAGCAGCGCCGCGGCGTCAATGTCGAGCGCCAGCACGTCGCGAATCGCATTTGCGTACTCGGTTCGGTTGAGGCGATGCGCCACCAGGCGGCCGGGCCGCGGGGAGGCCTCCGCGGCGGCATCGACCGCGCGCTCGACGCCCTCCACGAATCGGGCCGCCGACTGCGCGTCCGGACGAAGCGCACCCGGCGGCGGCATGGCGCCGGTCAGGACCTGGCGGACGACGCGCTCCCAGAGGGCGGTGTCAGACCCGGGCGCCGGAGCCGCCAGCGTGCGGAGGTCGACTCCGCCAAGTTGGCGTGCGGCGCCGTGGCAGGAAACACAGTAGCGGTCGAGCAGGGCGCGGTCAGGTGCGGGCGGTGCAGGCGCCGCCCGCTGCGCCAGCAGGCGCCCGCTCGCCACCGACAGTGCCGCGGCAACCGCGGCCGTCACGGCGAACCCGAATCCTCGAAGGCGCATCCGGTACATAGGGCGACTGCGGTCATTCTAGCCCCGGGGTCAGGCCCTGGTCCGCCGCTCGGCGATAATCAGGACACCGCACGCATGACAACCCCGCCGCCCGACGACGCCGCGACGCTCGCACACCTGCGCAGCGAGCTGAAGAACTTCCAGGACATCACGAAGTACCTCGTGCCGCAGTCCGGCGATGTGCCGCGTCTGCGCGGCATCGAGATCTTCGGCGGCTGCATGGCGCTCAACGGAAAGGTGGGCGGCGACCACCTGATCTACGTGGACTTCAAGCGCCGCTTCGATCTGCAGGCCCGGGCGCGCCGTGCCGCGGAACTCGGCAGGCCCGAGGTAGTGGAAAATCTCGGCCGCTGCGCCCACATGGCAGGCGTGGCCCTCATCGACGTGGCCGGACACCGCGCCACCGACGCCGTGCTCGCCGCGATGCTGCACCAGGCTTTTCTCGTCGGCGCGCTCTACGAGCTCGACATGTTCGGCCACATCACGAAGCGCCTCTTTGAGAACCTGAACACGCGCTTCTTCCAGTCGTCCGGCGCCTACAAGTACGTCTCGCTCATCTACGGCGAGATCTCGGAGGATGCCACCTTCCGCTTCCTCTCCGCCGCGCAGCCAACCCCGGTCGTCTTCTCGCGGGCCCTGGATCGTCTGGTGGACGTGGACGAGGAGCGGTCCGTCTCGTTTCCTCCGCTCGGCATGATGCCCTCGCTCGACGCGATCGACCGTGGCCTCACCAAGGAGGCGCCGCTGGGCTTCAAGGAGCGCTACCAGCTCAACGAATGGCGCCTCATGGGTGCGGGCGACATCCTCGTCATCCACACCGACGGCCTGTCCGAGCATCGCCGTGGTGAGGAGGCGTACTTCCCCGGCCATCTTGAAGACACCCTGCGGCGCGCCCGCGACCAGTCCGCGCGAGCCATCTACGAATCCATCCGCGAGGACGTGCTCGCCTTTGCCCCGCCCTCCGACGACGTGAGCCTCGTCGTCATCAAGCTCGGGTAGCCATGCAGCGGACGATGGTGTCGTTCGCCGTCCGTGCATCGGCTGCGGCCCTGCTCGCGCAGGCGCCGAAGTCCGCACGGGGAGCCGCGACGGCCTCGCCGTGGCTGCGACCGTCGGCGATTCTGGGCCGCCTGCTCTTCAAATTTGGCGCGCAGATCGACTTCTAGCCCCGTTCGACCCGTAGGGGCGGCTACGGCCACTCCTCCGGCCTGTCCCACCGGATCGTCCGCACCCCGGTTTTTTCCTTTGCCGTCCTCACCTGAACAGCGTTAATCTACTCTGCCGCCGCTTCGTCAAGGGCGCTGTTCGACCTCGTCGTCAACCCGTTCTCGGGAGGGAAAGCGTGGCTAAGTCTCGACTTGTAAGCCTGTTACTGGGGGTGCTCCTGTTCGCCGCCCCGTTCACCGCCGGTGCGCAGACCGCCGCCGGCATCACTGGCATCGTGAAGGACACGACCGGCGCGGTGTTGCCGGGTGTGACCGTTGAAGCCTCCAGCCCTGCGCTGATTGAGAAGGTCCGCACGAGCGTCACTGACGGCTCTGGCCGCTTCAACATCACCGACCTCCGGCCGGGCACCTACACGGTGACCTTCTCGCTGACGGGCTTCGGCGTGTCGAAGCGCGAGGGGCTCGTGCTCTCGGCCGGCTTCACGGCCACGGCCAACGCCGACCTGAAGGTCGGCGGCCTTGAAGAGACGGTGACGGTCAGCGGCTCCAGCCCGGTCGTCGACATTCAGAACACCCGCACGCAGCAGGTGCTGAAGACCGACACGCTGGAAGCACTTCCGGCTGGCCAGCGCGGACTCGAGCAGTTTGCCTCGCTCACGCTGGGCGCCACCTCGACCACGCAGGGCCGCAATGACGTCGGCGGCGCGCAGGGCGACGCCAACACCGGCATCGCGATCCACGGCGGCCGCGGCGACGACGGCAAGATCAACTACGACGGCATGAACACCAACGTGTTCTATTCCTCGGGCGGCGGCCAGCAGCGCATCTGGAAGTTCAACCAGATGGGCGTGCAGGAAACGGTCATCGACACCGGCGGCGCCAACGCCGAGAGCGAGACCGGCGGCGCGAACGTGAACATGATTCCGCGCGACGGCGGCAACACCTTCTCCCTCCACGCCCTGGCGAACTACACGACCGAAAGCCTGGCGTCAGGCCAGGTGCCGGACTCGGCCATCAAGCGCGGCGCGCCGGAACATGCCAGCACCGTGAAGCAGGTGTTCGACTACGGGTTGGGCATCGGCGGACCGATCGTCAAGGACCGCCTCTGGTTCTTCAATGCCGATCGGTACTGGGGCGGCAAGCAGTACGGCACAGGCCCGTGGGCGTTCTTCAACAAGTCGACGGACCCGTACAAGTTCGTTCCCGACAAGTCCAAGCCGGCCTATGGCGACACGTGGTACAAGAACGTCAATGGACGCTTCACGTGGCAGGCCACGCCGAAGCAGAAGATCACGTCGAACATCGACTACGAAGTCGGCTGCAACTGCTGGCTGACCATCAGCCTGGGTTCCCCGCTGGCGCCTGAAGCCGCCATCAGCTTCGGCTACGGGTGGAACTACAAGAACACGCCCGGGATGTATCTCTCGCAGACGAGCTGGAACTACGCCAAGAGCAACAAGCTCCTCTTCCAGGCGACCGCGTCCTTCCTGCATCAGTCCGTGACCTGGACGAACGAGGCCGCGCCGGCCCCGGGCGGCTTCACCTTCGACGGCGCCACGGGCTTCGGCTTTGGCGCGCTCCCTGGCGGCAGCACGTCGGGCTACGACGACCAGCCGCACAAGGGCGACAACTTCACGCAGAAGGCGTCGGTCTCCTACATCACCGGCTCGCACCAGATTAAGTTCGGCCTGCAGACGCTGCAGGGCTGGTACGACACGCACGGCGATGCCTATCCGAGCGGCACGAACCGTCTGCTGAACGTGACCCCGACGCCAGGCCTCATCCTGCTCCAGCAGTACGCCGGACCGTTTGACAACGAAGTCCGCGTGCGGTCGCAGGGCCTCTTCGCGCAGGACCAGTGGACGATCAAGCGGCTGACCATCAACCTCGGCGGCCGTCTCGACTTCTTCAACGCGTTCGCGCCGGCAATCACGGTGCGTGCCGGGCTCTTCAAGCCGGAACAGACCTTCCCTGAGGCGAAGGACCTGCCGAACTACAAGGACATCACGGGCCGCGTCGGCGTGGCCTATGACGTGTTCGGCAATGGCAAGACGGCCATCAAGGGCGGCTTCGGCAAATACCTCGCCGGCATGGGCGGCGGCGAAGCGAAGTCGCTCTCGCCCTCGAACGTCACCGTGCAGAGCGCGCTGCGTCCGTGGTTCGACTTCAACGGCAACAACGTGCCCGACTGCGACCTGAAGAATCTCTTCGGCGCGTTTGGTACCAACGGCGAGTGCGGCGGCCTGCTCGACCCGAACTTCGGCCAGCTGCGTCCGACCAGCAGCTGGGACAAGGCGGCGGCCACGGGCTGGGGCGTGCGTGAGTACAGCTACCAGACGTCCATCGCACTGCAGCACCAGCTGGCGCCCAAACTCGGTCTGACGGTTGCCTACAACCGCAACGACTGGAAGAACAAGCAGGCGATGGTCAACACGGCCGTCAGCCGTTCGGACTTCGACAGCTACTGCATCCAGGCACCGACCGACGCCCGGCTCGGTAGCGTGAGCGGCAAGCAGATCTGCGGCCTCTACGACGTCAAGGCGTCCGCCTTCGGCCGTCCCGTCTCGGACGTCCGCATGCGCATCAAGGACATCACCGGCGCCAAGGGCGAGCCGATCGAGCGCTTCAACGGATTCGACATCGGCGTCGACTACCGGATGGGCAAGGGCGGCCTGATCGCCGGCGGCATCACGGTCGGCCGGTCGATCGTCGACCAGTGCTGGCAGAACGATCTGCCGAACGTGGCGCAGATTGGTTCGTCGAAGCCCTCCACCGCTGGTGCCAGCGTGGACCTGACCCCGCGGTCGGCCGGCTTCTGCAACACGACTCCCGCATGGTGGAACGGCGTGGGCTCACAGGCCAAGGTCCAGTTCGTCTATCCAGTTGGCTACGGGTTCTCGCTCTCAGGCTCCTACAAGAACCTGCCGGGCGTCCCAGTGACGGCGCTCGCGAACAGCGTCCTGCTGACGAACAATCTGGGCCGCGCCCTGAATGGCCCGGTCAACTACCAGCTGCTGCCCTCGCCCAACGCGGGCTCGACGGCACTGGCATCTTCCGCCTACGACGACCGCCTCAACCAGGTGGACACGCGCCTCGCCCGGACCTTCAAGTTCGGCAAGACCAAGGTGCAGGGCATCGCGGAGCTCTACAACGTGTTCAACGCGCGTCCGTCGCAGGGCAACAACACGACGTATACCGCGCCGGGCACACCGCAGGGCTGGCAGACGCCGGGCGCGCTCCTCGGCGGCCGGCTCTTCAAGTTCGGCACGCAGATCGACTTCTAGTCGCTATCACTCACCGGCAGCCTTCGGGCCGCCGGTGTTCGAAATCCAAGGGCGGGCGGGCCGAGAGGCCTTCCCGCCCTTCGTCTGTACGGCTCCGGCACATCGCGAGAGCGCACCGCGCAGGCCGGGCGGCCTGGCGCGTCGGCATGGCTGGCCGCGGCTGGCGTGAGGTACCGTAGGCGGCATGTCTCGACGCGCGTGGGTGCTGAGCGCCATCGGGTTCGCGCTGGTCACGCGCGTGATGACGGCGCCGCTCATCGACCTCAACAACCTGTCGGACGCCAGCTACCCCGGCGACGCGAGGCTCCTCATCTGGACCCTCGCGTGGGACGCCCATGCGCTCCTCACCCATGTGCCGCTCTTCGACGCCAACATGTTCTTCCCGCAGGCCGGCGCACTCGGCTGGGCGGAGCACCACATTGGCCTCGGCCTCTTCGCCACCCCGGTCTACGCCCTCACGCACGACCCCGTCTACGCCTACTGGTGTGTGTGGCTCGCCGCCTTCGTGCTGAATGGGCTGGCCATGCAGGCGCTGGCCTTCCGCATCACGAAGGACGCCGTGGCCTCATTCGGGGCGGGATTGCTCTACGCCTTCTGCTTCTTCCGCATGCACCACGCGCACGGCCACGTGCAGATGCTGTGGACGTGGGCGATGCCGCTGGCGCTGCTCGCCGCGGACCGCTGGGTGGAGCGCCCATCGGCCGGTCGTACGGCGGGCGTGGTGGCCGCGGTCGTCCTGCAGGCGCTCTCCGGCTGGTACCTGGCGGTCGACCTCGCTATCATTCTCGTCGTCGCCGCGCCGTTCCTGCTGCTGAAGCGGCCCCTCACGCTGCGCCACCTGGCGTCGGGCGCCGTGGCCGTGGCGATCGCGGTGCCCGCCATCCTCTGGTTCGCGGGCGCCTACACGCACCTCGCCGGCAACTCGCTCGCGGAGGTGCAGGGCAACTCGGCCGACATTGCCTCCTATCTCGTGCCCCCGGAGAACACGCGGCTCGGCCAGTGGGTGGCCACCCACACGTCCCTGAAGCCGCGCTGGATCTGGGGCGAGCAGACGCTCTACCTGGGCCTCGTCGGCGTGCTGCTGGCCGGCCTCGGCAAGTGGCGTTGGCTGCGCACACCTGACCGGCTCACCGCCGCGGCGGCTATGGCCGGGGGCGTCGGTCTGGCGCTCTCATTCGGGCCAGGCACCCATGGCCACCTGCCCTTCGACGTCTTCACGAAGCTGCCAGCCATGGGCCTGCTGCGCGCGCCGGCGCGCTTCGCACTCCTCGTTGTCTTTGCACAGGCCGTGCTCGTGGCGGGAGGCGCGGCATGGCTGCGGCGTCACTGGCGAAGGCCAGCCACGCTGGCGCTGACGGCGCTGGCCGCGTTCGGACTATGGGAGAGCTACGTCATCAACTTCCCTGGCGGCACGCCGCCCCGTGAGCCCATTCCGGCCGTCTACACCCGGTTGAAGTCGCTGCCGGCTGGGGCCGTGCTCTCGCTGCCCACGTACCGCTTCGCACCCGACAACTTCCACGAAGCGGACTATCTGCTCTTCTCGACCGCACACTGGCACCCGATCGTGAACGGCTTCGGCCGGCACGAGCCGCCCGGGCACATGGCGCGCATGGAGACACTGCGGCACTTCCCCTCACCCGACGCCATGGCGACGCTCCGGAGCACGGGCGTCCGCTACGTCGTGCTGCATCCCGCCAGGGCCAGCGAGCTGGCGCGCGCCGCTGACGAGGCTGCGCACCTCGCCGGGGTGCACCTCGTCGCGCACGATGGAGACGACTTTCTGTTTGAGATTGATCAGAACCCGAGCCACCAGGGAGTCAACTGATGAACAGCTGGATTGGACTCACGCTGATTACCGCGGGCGCCGTCATCATGTTTCTGAACTTCTTCAGATACCGGTCGGTGCTGGCCGCCATGCCGTTCATCGACCCATCGGCGCGGAATCTGCTCCGCCATCTGATTCAGGCGCACGGGGGGCTGATGGTGTTCTTCCTGCTCGGCTACGCCGTGACGGCCTTCGCGTTCTTTCATCAGTGGCAGATTGTCGGCGAGACGTTTGTCGGCCTGATCTTCGCGTTCGGAGCCGTGTTCATCTATCTGGGCCTCTCGATCCAGTCACGGTTCGTCAATGCACTGATGACCACCATGGAGCGGCTGGTCTCGATGTGCGCCTCGTGCAAGCGCGTGCGCATCCCTGGCGCCGGCACTGACGACGCGGGCGCCTGGCAGCGCGTGGACCTGCGCTATTGCCATGAATCGCTGTTCTCCCACGGCATTTGCCCTGACTGCGCGGAACGCCTGTACGGATCAGCTGTCGGCAGCGCGCCCATCCCGCAACCCGAGTAAGCTCCCCACATCATGAGTGACTTCGTCATCTGCGCGCGCAGCGTCAAGGGGAAGCAGTTCGGCAGCGAACCGGCCCCCTCCACCTATCTCGTCATCGAGGGTGATGCCGCGCCAAAGCCCGGCGGCTCGCAGGTGGTCACGCGGACGGCGTGGGCCAAGCAGCTGCAGGGAGCGGCCCGGTCGGCCGGCTCGAAGCAGGAGAGCCACGTGCTCGTCTTCGTGCACGGCTACAACAACGACCAGACGGTCGTGATGCAGCGCCACCGGCGCCTGCGAGACGACCTCGCGGCCGTGAACTTTCCTGGCGTCGTCGTGAGCTTTGACTGGCCCAGCGGCAATGTCGGGGCGTTCTATCTGGAAGACCTCTCGGATGCGAACCGGAGCGCGATCCAGCTTGTCAGTGACGGCATCATGCTCCTTGCCTCGCTGCAGCAACCGGATTGCAAGGTCTACGTGCACCTCCTCGCGCACTCGATGGGTGCCTACGTCACGCGCGAAGGCTTCACGGCCGCCGACGACGCGGACGACCTCACGGGGCAGACGTGGCGCTTGAGCCAGGCCATGCTCATCGCCCCCGACATCTCATCCCGCTCGCTCCGGGACGAAGACCCGCGCTCGGACGGCCTCTATCGGAACTGCGCGCGGCTGACCTGCTATTCGAACCGTCACGATAACGTGCTCGGCATCTCCAATGTGAAGCGGGCGGGCGTGGCCCCCAGGGCCGGCCGCGTGGGACTACCGGATTCCGTCCCGGCGCATGCCGTCAACGTGGACTGCAGCAGCTACTACGAGACGATTCCCGCCGGGCAGGCCATCATCGGCAGCCCGGAGCATTCCTGGCACATTGGGGACCCGGTCTTCACGCAGGACATGGTCGACAACATGCTCGGGATTGACCGTGATGTGCGCCCCACGCGGGACCCCCTCGGCGCGAACCGCTACACGCTGAAACGCCCGGTCTAACGGTAGTCCGGAGCTTGCGACCCGGGCATCCCCTGTGTGAGACTCTCGACCGTCTCTGCCCTCACGGACCGGGACGGCACACATGATTTTCAACAGGAGACGAGCAATGCGCTGGATGCTGACTTTCACCTTGGCCGCGGCGACCGTGCTGTTCGCGGTGGCTGGTCCCCGGCAGACGCGGCTGCAGGCCGCTGACGCCCCGGCCGCGCTGGCCGGCACCGTCAAGTCCGCTGAAGAAGGCGCCATGGAAGGGGTGGTCGTCACCGCACGCCGCACGGGCGCCAACTTCTACGTCAGCGTGACGAGCGACGAGAAGGGGCGCTACAGCTTCCCGGCCACGCACCTCGAACCCGGTGAGTACACCGTCACCATCCGCGCAACCGGCTGGGACCTGACGCCGATTGGCAAGGTGACGCTCGCCAAGGGCAAGGCGGCGGCGCAGGACCTCGCGCTGGTCAAGACCAAGGACCTCGCCAGCCAGATCTCCTCACGTGAGTGGGCGCTCAGCATGCCCGGCACGGACGCGCTCAAGCGGCAGTTCATCCAGAACGGCCTGAGCTGCACCTATTGCCATTCCGTGGAGCGCATCCTCAAGACCAAGTACACGGCCGAGCAGCTCATCCCCGTCATCACGCGGATGACGCGCTACTTCGAGGACGGCAGCGCCGTGCCGACGGGCACGGGCCGCGCCAAGGCCACGCTCAAGGAGAAGGACCGCCTCAAGGGCATCGAGCAGCAGCAGGCGTGGTTCGGTCGAGTCTCCAAGACCGACATGGCGAGCCTGATCGCGGCCGCCAACCTGAGTGGTGGCAAGACCGCCCACGCCTACGAGCTGAAGGTGCTGCCCCGCCCGAAGGGGCTGGCCACCAAGGCCATCGTCACGACGTGGGAGATCCCGCGCAAGGATGCCGTGAGCCATGACGCCGTCGTCGATTCAAAGGGCCGGGTCTGGTACAACGAGGAAAATGCGTGGTTCGTGGGCATGCTCGACCCGAAGACCAATACGATCACCGAGTACCCGGTGAAGCCCGCCGACCCGGACGAGGACGCCAGCATCGCGGGCTCCCGCGACATCATGATCGACAAGCAGGACGCCCTCTGGCTGCCGCTGCGCAAGGGCATGGGCACGGTGCTGCACAAGTACGACCCGGCCACCAAGGTGTTGACCAAGGTGGAGGGCGCCACGGGCGGCGGCGCCTTCGGCGAGACGGACCACGACGGCAAGCACATCTGGATCGGCTTCCTCCGCGTGGACACCAAGACGGCCAAGGTGGACGGCGACTTCCGCAAACCGAAGAACATCGCACCGGGCCGGAGCGCTGGCGGCTACGGCTTCTCGGTGAACACGAAGGGCTTTCCCTTCGGCACGGACTTCATGGGCGGCAAGGTGATGGGCGTCAACACGCAGAAGGACGAGATCACCTATTACGAGACGGGTGACATCGACAACTTTCCGCGCCGGGGCCGCATCGATACGCAGGATCGCTTCTGGTTCGGCCTCTACGGTGGCAACGCCGTCAACATGCTCGACACGAACACGGGCAAGATGAGCACGTGGAAGTGGTCGACACCCTACACCACGCCCTACCTCGCGACCGTGCCCGACAAGAACGGCTACATCTACTCGTCGAGCAACACCTCCGAGCGGCTCCTGCGCCTGAACCCGAAGACGGGCGAGATGGTCGAGTTCCCGATGCCGAACGGGCCGGGCAACTTCGACACGAAGAAGATCAACTACGACCCGACCACGAAGAAGACGGTGCTGCTCTTCGCCAATACGCGCAATGCCGAGATCATGCGCGTGGAGTTGCCCGACTAAGGGTGGTTCCCGCGAGAGCGCTGGGCCGCTCTCGCGGGAGCGACCCGCCGGTCATGCATCGTGCGCTCCGCGACCGCCCGGTTCAGGTGCCCCCCTGCCGTGGGGCTCGGTTCACTTCAGTCGCGCTCGATGCATGACCGGCGGGTCACTCCCGCTCGGTACCGCCGAGCGCGGGAAGGGCCGCAGGCATCGTTCGTGCGCTCCGCGACCGCCCGGTTCAGGTGAACCCCTGCCGTGGGGCTCGGTTCACTTCAGTCGCGCTCGACGCTTGACCGGCGGGTCACTCCCGCTCGGTACCACCGCGCTTGGGCCCCTACGACACGGCGTCCAAGGCACTTGCTATTCGACGACGGCCAACTCGGCGTAGAGATACGCGGCGGCAATGATGCCGTTGTGGAAGTTGCCGAGATCGAGCTTCTCATCGGGCGCGTGGGCGTTCTCGTCCGGGAGGCCCACGCCGAAGAGCACGCTCGGCACGCCCAGCTCTTCCTGGAACGTCGACACCACCGGAATTGAGCCGCCTTCGCGGTTGAAGACCGGCGCCTTGCCGAAGCCGCGCTCGATGGCGCGACCGGCTGCCCGCACGAACTTGTTGTCGAACTCCGTCATCCACGGCTTGCCGCCGTGCATGCGCGTGACCGTCAGCTCTACCGTCTTCGGGCACACATCGTTCAGATAGGCCTCGAAGAGTTCCGCGATCTTCTCCGGCTGCTGATCCGGCACGAGTCGCATGCTGACCTTGGCCATCGCGGTCGCCGGCAGCACCGTCTTGGCGCCGTCACCGGTGAAGCCGCTCAGCAGGCCGTTCACCTCGAAGGTCGGCCTCGCCCACACGCGCTCGAGTGTCGAGTAGCCCGTCTCGCCAAAGAGCTTCGGCGCTCCCAGCTCCTTGCGGTACCGCGTCTCGTTGAAGGGGAGCTTCTTCCACTCGGCCCGCTCGGCCTCGCTCAGCTCACGGACGTCGTCATAGAAGCCGGGAATCCTGATACGGCCGCTACGGTCCTTCATCTGATTCAGGATCTGCGCCAGCACGAAGGCCGGGTTGGCGACCGCGCCGCCAAAGGAACCCGAGTGCAGGTCGCTCTTCGTGCCGCGCAGATCGATCTGGAAGTAGGCCAGGCCGCGCAGACCGTAGCAGATCGACGGGATGCCACGGTCAAACATCGGCGAGTCCGAAATCACCACCACATCAGCCGCCAGGTCTGCCTTGTGCGTGCGGACAAACTCGTCGAGGTGGACGCTCCCGACTTCCTCCTCACCCTCGATGAAGAAGCGGATGTTGATGGGGAGCTTTCCCGTCTGCTTCAGGTGCGCCTCGACGGCCTTGATGTGCATAAACACCTGGCCCTTGTCATCGGCCGCGCCACGCGCATAGATCTCACCGTCGCGCACGGTGGCTTCGAAGGGCGGCGACGTCCACAGCTCCACCGGATCGACCGGCTGCACGTCATAGTGGCCGTAGAACAGTACCGTCGGCGCACCTGGGGCACCGAGCCAGTCACCATAGACCACGGGATTCCCGGGCGTCTCGATCAGCCGGACGTTCTGAAGGCCGGCGCCGCGCAGCGCCTCGGCGGTCCACTCGGCGCAACGGCGCACGTCGCCGGCGTGCTCGGGCAGGGCACTGATGCTCGGGATCGCCAGGTAGGCCTTGAGTTCCTCGACGTAGCGGTCGCGGTTGACGTTGATGAAATCGACGGTCTGGTCCATGGGCCGCATTCTACCGTGTGGGGTCGGGATGAATGGCGGCGGAGGTGACTCGGTTCGCTTCCTGCGCTCCGCGGGCGCCTGATAAGAGCACTCGGCTCGTTCACTTCAGTCGCGCTGGAAGCGAACCGAGTCACCCCCACCACCGCCGAACCGGCCCAGCGCGTCACTCGGATTCCGCCGTCTCGCTGTTCCCCTCCGGCTTCTCGCCAAATCGCGCGGTCGTGGCGGTCATCGGAACCGGGATGCCGCACGAAGCACCCCACTCGCGCCCTCTCGCCTCGCCGACGAAGCCAGCTAGCCGGCCATCCACACATCCTCATCGCGCCGTGCCCGGCCATCACGCTCGAGCTTGATCAGGTGCGCCAGCAACCCGTCCGCGGCCGAGGGCAGGAGCGCCTCGGGAAGTCCGGGGTAGATCGCAGCGGTCAACGCGGCGAGTGTGGCCGCCTCACGTCCAAGGCGCTGGAGGATCTCGAATTCCCTGGCTCGCCGATGGCGCAGGTAGGCGCGCAGGAGCATCACAGGCTCTTCGATCACGGGCCCGTGTGCCGGCAGCATCTGCGACGGGTTGAGTGCGAGGACGCGCTCGAGCGAATCCAGATAGGCGGCCATGTCGCCATGCGCGCTGGCGGGGATGACGACGGTCGTGTGCGCCAGCGCCAGGTCACCAGAGAAGAGCGTGCGCGTCTCCTCGTGCCACAGGCAGATGTGATCCGGGGCGTGACCGGGTGTGTGCACGACTCGCAGCGTCGTATCTCCCGCCGCGATGCCGTCGCCATCGCCGAGCTCCTGCCACGCCACGGCGTAGCGGGCATCCTTCTCCGGCCAGGGCATCTTGGCAAAGCTTGGCGTGCTGAAACGCCCGGCCAGGTGCGGCGCACCGGAGGCATGGTCGCTGTGGTTGTGCGTGACGACGACACGGGTGAGCGAAGCCCCGTCGAGTGCGGCGGCCACACCCTCAACGTGCGCGGGCGTGCCGGTCCCCGCATCCACGAGGAGCGGCTCCGCGCCGGGGACGAGCCAGGTGATGTTGCCATCCCCGGTGAGGGGGCCTGGGTTCTGCGCGTGAATCGGGATCGGCTTCAGAAGTGGACCTTCAGTCGAGCGTACACAAAGTCTCGCCGTGACAGTTGCGAGAGCAGGTCCTGCCCGTGTCCGCTCAGCCAGCCGCCCGAGGCTTCAACGGCTACGTCGTCCCGCAGGCTCCACGACCCGATCACCCGGAGGAAGAGGCTTCCCGCCTGCGGGTCGTGCGCGGCAAGGAGCCGCACCGTGCGCGTCTCCCTCGCGAAGGACCGCTCGGCCCAGCCCACGAGGAGCACGTCGGTGGACGCCACAGCCGGGTCGATGGGAGCCGCGAGCAACGCCCGGTTCAAGACATCGGCATCGAGCCGCTTCCGGGTGACGACGAGATTGGCGGCCACGCGGTAGTTGCCCGTCTTCCGGTCAGCGCCGACGCCGACGGCGAGCGTGTTGCCGGGAAGCCCCACCGTGGCACCCGCGCCGAGCGACTGCAGCGTGCTCCGCGGGAACCACGCGACCTCGCCTCTGAGGCCCCACGGCCCGCGCACCGTCTCGGCATCACCTGCCACCATCGTGAAACGCGGATGCGTGCTGTTGACCACGAAGACCGGCGGGCCCGGCGCAAACGTCGGCGCCTGCGCGAGGCTGTAGATGGGAAACGCCTCGAAGCCGCGGTAGAGGCTCGCGCCCACGTCAACGCGGCCGAGGCTCCCGGTGACGCGGCCACCGCCCTGCCAGTCGTTGCGGCCGGCCCGCGGAGACGATGCATGGGTCACGAGTGTCGGGCACACACGTGGTCCGCCCGCGCAGGCCGACAGGCGTGGACCGAGGTTGAACGGGGAATCATCCTCTCCCACCAGATCGAACTGGCCTCGGCGGAACCAGGGCACGGCGACGCCTTCGAGCGTCCAGCCGCGCGGCAGGAACACCCGTCCGCGCACCATCGCCGACGCCAGCCGCGCCTCGCTGCGGCCTTCAAGCAGGAAGCGTGAGAGGTCGAGCGGATTGACGACATCGCCTGGCTGGAATTCATCCAGCCGGCCCCACACGACACGCGACGCGCCGGCCCTGAGCTCTGCGTGGGCGCCCCGCCATTCCACATACAGGTCCGTAGGACGCACGACGGCGCCCCTCCCACTGGCGTCGCGCCCACCACAGGCCGGCTGACGCGCGGGCCAGCACGCCCCCACGAGGCCGTCGACGAAACCGGCTGCCCGCACCTGCAGGTGGTCGCCGAAGGCGTGACGTGCATCCGCGAAGACGCGCGTCCGCAGTTCGCCCACGCGCTGTTGCCCGGCCGCCTCGGAGACATCAGGCAGCACGTCGGTCATCACCGACGCCGACCCCTGGAAGGAGGATTGCGCCTGCGCAGCCCCTGCGGCGCACAGGAGCGCGAGGCCCAGGAGCGGCGCGGCGAATCCGCGAACGTTCGTCACGCCGTCCGCCGCGCGAACGACCGGCGGATGGCATCCGTGCCGTAGATCGTCGGGAAGAGCGTCATCACCGCCGGCACGATGAAGATTTCGGCAAGGAAGGCCGTCGCCATGGTGAGCGCCATCAGGCCGCCGAACCAGGCCGTGGGCTTGTAGTCGGAACCCAGCATCACGGCAAATGACACGGAGTTGATGATCGCGGTGGTCAGCGAGGCACGCCCTTCGTGCTCGGCCGCGGAACGGATGGCGTCCTCGGTCGTGTAGCCGTCGAGGGCATCGCGGCGGTAGCGGCCGATGAAGTGAATCGTGTCGTCGTCGGTGATGCCGAGGGCCACGCTCGCCACCATCACCGTGGCGATATTGAGTGAGATGCCGATCCAGCCCATCAGTCCCAGGACGGCCAGCACCGGAATGGCGTTGGCGATGACGCCGAGGACGCCGAAGCGAGCCGAGCGAAACAGCACGAAGATCACCGCGAACACGGTCACGAAGGCGGTCACGAAGCTGGTGAACTGCGAGGTGACCAGGTAGTGATCGAGCGTGGCAAACATCCGGCCGGAGCCCGTCGCCGTCGTCCTGATGCCGGATCCCGCGAAGAGGCGGGCCGCGATGGCTTCCGCTTCATTGATCTGCTCGAAGACGACATCCGAGCTCATCGACGCCATCTTCACGGACATCTGCCCGCGGGAGTAATCGCTCGCCACGAGGCGCGCGAGATCCGTGCGCCCTTCGTCGGAGAGTTCGAAGACGAAGAGTTCCTGCGCGATGGCCTCCGCGGAGGCGGGCACGACGGCCTGATCCGCGCCGCCGCCATTCAGCTCGCGGTTCACGCGCTTGACGTAGTCCGAGGCGGACGTGACCTTCTTCACCGAGGGCAGTCGCCGCAGCTCGGTGGCGAGTGCCTCCAGCCGCCGCATCGTGTCGGGCGACTTCATCACGCCGGCATCACCCTCGAAGAGGACGTTGAAGCTATAGACCCCTGCGAGTTCCCGGTCGATGACAGCCGCCGATTGGTGCAGGGGATGGCGCTCGGCGAAGAAGTTGATGTGGTTGGTATCGACCCGCAGATGCCAGATACCGGCAATCGCCACGGCCGAGGCCACACCGACCGCGACAAGGACCGGGCGGGCACGATGCATGGCAAAGGTGGCCACGGCCCCCATGGGCTTCGCGAGCCACCGCTCCTGCGGCGGCGGAGCCGTGTCTGGCTTGACCAGCGTCAGCAGCGTCGGCAGGAACACGATCGACATCACGAAATCGACCATCACGCCGACGGCCGACCCGATACCGAACTGCCGCACCGCCTGGACATTGCTGGTGGCAAGCGAAAGGAGCCCGAGGGCCGTGGTCGCACTGGCGCCCAGTAGCGGCAGCCAGAGATGCTCCACCGTGGAGAGGAACGCCTCGCGTGTCCGCCCCGACTCGCGCAGCTCGTGGATGAAGTGCTGCACGATGTGGACGTCGTCCGCCACGGCCAGCACCAGAATCAGGGGCGGCAACATGCTGGCCAACACGTTGTACTTGAAGCCCATCAGCACGTAGAGCCCCATCGTCCAGGACGCACTCGCCAGGACCGAGATCACAACGAGCAGCGTCGCCCGCCACGAGCGGAACATGACGATGACGCCCAGGATCATGAGGGCCAGGATCGGCGGCGTCAGATTCCGGGCGTTCGCGATGGTGACGCGATTGTAGGTTTCGCTGATTTCGAGGCTGCCGTTGTAGAAGGCCTGCATACCGGCTGGCAGGCGCGGGTCGACGATGGCGTGGATCGCCTCAATCACAGCGCTGCGGACGTCGTCGATGCGGTCTTCGTCAAAGGTGACGACGATGGCCGTCGTCGTGCCATCCTCCGAGACGAGGTCGCCCCGCAGGAGGTCGTCCTGGAGCGCGCGCGTGCGGACGGCCTCCGCCCCGCCGGCGGCGCCCAGATCGCGCACCAGTGGCTGCACCTCGATGCCGCCGCCATCGTCACCATCGGCTGGCAGGGATCGCACCACATTGGCCGTCGCCAGGCTGTCGACGCGCTCCACGAGCTGTACGCGGCGGATTTCGTCGCTCATCTCGCGGATGGCGCGGAGCGACTGGTCGGTGAAGAGGTGGTCGCTCTTGAGCGCCACGAGCAGCACCCGGCCACCGCCGAACTCCTTCCGGAAGCGTTCGTAGGTCTGGTAGACGGGATCGGACTTCGAGATCCAGGCGGTGATGTCGTTGTCGAGGCTGGTGAAGTTGGTGAGCGGGGCCAACGCGGCCGCGCCGATCACGATGAACGCCGAGAGCACGAACCGCGCACGCCAGAGCTGGCGGGCGACCCAGGCGCTCACGGCACCTGCTCCAGCCGCCGCCGGCTGAAGTCGTCCTCGGTCAGCCCGACGTTGTAGCGAATGCCGGTCGTCTCCAGTTCGGTCCGCGTGTGAGCCTTCTCGTTAGTGACGGAGAGGGCGAGCACGGTCCAGATGCCATCCACCTTGTCCAGCCGGCGGACGTCGAACACCTTGGCGCGCTCGTTGTGCCGGTCGAACTCATCGGCATGCACCATGACGTGGCTCGCCTTCAGGATGGTCGAGACCGAGCGCGGATAGGGCGCGCCCGCATCCTTCGCCCGCGACTCGACGAGCCACGCCTCCTGCTTCGAGCCGTCCGGGGCCGTCCACGCCCCGTGCTCGTCGGCGAACGCATAGGTGTAGTCGGCGATCTGGCGTCCGCCGATGTCCTCGTAGCTGAGGTCGCTGCCGGCGAAGCTCTCCTGCTTCTCCGCCCCGGCGATGCGACGCACGCGGCCGAGAGCCGGCAGGAACAGGAAGCGCTCGTCCTCCTTCTCGGGATGCTCCCACACCAGCAGGCCCGTGTTGCGGATATCGCTGGGCGAAGAGAAACGCAGCAGGGTCCGATCGCCGGTCTGGCCCGACCCACGCCGGGTCAGCAGCGTCATCACGCGTTCACGCGCGCGGCCCTGGCGGTCGATGAGACGCATCCGCATGTCGGCTCGCGAGTCACGGCCCGTCTCGCGGTCCTGTGCCTGGCGGACGACGGCTTCCGCCGTGAGTGCCGGCTTCGGCTGCGTGTGCACGGGACGCGGCTGCCACAGCGTCAGCAGGGCAAGGCCTGCCATCGCGATGCGCCCGGTGAGCCGATTCACGACTGTCCTCCGCGTGAAGCTCATGTACGAAATTGTGTGAATCGGTTCACAACAATGTCAAGTTCAGGCCTGTTTTGGCGTATTTCGGAGCGCTTCTGGCGCGACAGCTTGAGGTAATAGGCACCGCTCGCACGTCGTATAACGGTTGTGCGACTACCGTCGGGCCGTTTCATTACGCGCACGACCTCACTGACTCTCTCGAGAAAGCCCGGATACCCGTGTCCAGATCGCTCACCTGCGTTGCTCTTGCGGCCTCACTCGTCATCAGCGGCACGCTTGGCGCGTGCTCCCGGCTCAGCCGGGGAGACGCGTCCAATCCGGCGGTGGCTCCGGCCACGGGCGAAACCGGGCCAGCGGGCGCCCCGGCAAACGGCGCCCCTGGCGGCGGACCAACCCGTAGACCAGGCGGCGGACCCGGGGGCGGTCAGGCAGTACCGGTGACGGTCACAACGGTCGCCCAGAAGGCCGTGCCAGTGGAGATTCAGGTCATCGGCACGGTGGAGCCGGTCTCCACGGTTCCCGTCCGCGCGCAGCTGACGGGCGAACTGACCTCGGTCAACTTCCGCGAAGGTGACGACGTCACCAAGGGCCAGGTGCTCTTCACGCTCGACCGACGGCCTCTCGAGGCCGTCCTCGCGCAGGCAGAGGCCAACCTCGCCCGGGACCTGGCGCAGGCCGCCAATGCTCGCGCGCAGGCTGCCCGCTACCAGGACCTCGCCCAGCGCGGCATCGCGACCAAGGAACAGGTCGACACCACCCGCACGGCCGCAACTGCCCTGGAGTCCGTGGTCGACGCCGACCGGGCCTCCATCGAGAACGCCAAAGTCCAGACTCAGTACGCCACGATCACCGCCCAGCTCTCCGGACGCACCGGCGCACTGATGGCCCACCCTGGGAGCCTCGTGCGCGCCAATGACACGACGCCGCTCGTCGTCATCAACCAGGTCACACCGGTCAGCGTCACGTTCAGCATCCCGGAGCGTCAGCTGCCCGAGCTCAAGCGCTACATGGCCAAAGGCCCCGTGGTGGTCCGCGCGCAGGTGCCCGGCGACGGCGCCGTGGAAACAGGCCGCGTCACTTTCATCGACAACCTCATCGACCGCACCACCGGCACCATCAAGGTGAAGGGGACCTTCGCCAATGCCAACCGGCGGCTGTGGCCTGGCCAGTTCGTCAACGTCGCCGTGACGCTCACCACGGTCCAGGACGCCATCGCCGTGCCCTCGGTAGCCGTGCAGAGCGGCCCGCAGGGGACGTTCGTGTATGTCGTGACCGCCGAAAAGGCGGCCGAAGTCAGGCCCGTCACCGTCGAGCGCACGTTTGGCGACGACTCCATCCTCTCGGCCGGCGTCACGGCTGGCGAGACCGTCGTCACCGACGGCCAGCTCCGCCTGACGCCCGGAAGCCCGGTCGCGATCAAGGACGGCGCACCTGCCGGAAAGGCTCGTCCATGAACCCTTCGGAACTCTTCATCCGGCGCCCAGTCACCACGACGCTGGTGCTGCTGGGGGTCGCCGTCTTCGGCGTCCTCGCGTATCAGAAGCTGGCCGTGAGCGACCTGCCGACGGTGGACTTCCCGACTGTCCAGGTCAACGCGGGACTCCCGGGCGCCAGCCCCGAAACGATGGCCACGAGCGTGGCGCTGCCGCTTGAAAAGCAGTTCTCCACGATCTCGGGGCTGGACTCGATGTCCTCCACGAGCACGATGGGTCGGTCGGCCATCACGCTGCAGTTCGCGCTCGAACGCAACATCGACGCCGCCGCGCAGGACGTGCAGTCGATGATTTCGCGATCGCTCGGGTCGCTCCCGCCCGGCATGCCAGCGCCGCCCTCGTTCCAGAAGGTCAATCCGGCCGACCAGCCGGTGCTGCAGATGGTGCTGCGGTCGAAGACGATCCCGGTCTCGCAGCTGACCGAGTACGCCGAGTCCACGCTGGCGCAGCGCATCTCGATGATCAGCGGCGTGGCCCAGGTACAGGTGCTGGGCGCTCCGCGGTTCGCCGTCCGCGTGGATGTCGACCCGCGGCAACTGGCCGCCAACACGATCGGCATCGACGAAATCGCCGACTCGATCAACTCGAACAACGCGAACCTGCCCACGGGCGTCATCTACGGACCGAACCGCAGCTTCACGGTGCTCGCCAACGGCAGGCTGCTCAACGCCAAGGCGTACTCCGGGATGATCGTCGCCTACCGGAACGGCAACCCGGTGCGCCTCGACGAAGTCGCCCGCGTCTACGACGGCGTCGACAACGACCGCTGGTCCGCCTGGTACGGCGACATCGCCGCTGGCTCGACGAAGCTGGAACGGTCGATCTTCCTCTCCGTCTTCAAGCAGCCTGGCACCAACGTCGTCGAGGTCTGCGACGCGGTGAAGGCCACCATCCCGAACCTGCGCGAACAGATCCCGCCGAGCGTCTCACTCGAACTCCGCAGCGACCTCTCGCTCAGCATCCGCGAGTCGGTCTCCGACGTGAAGTTCACGCTCCTCCTCACGATCGCGCTCGTCGTGATGGTGATCTTCCTGTTCCTGCGGAACCTCTCGGCCACCATCATCCCCAGCCTGGCGTTGCCAGCGTCCATCCTGGCCACCTTCGCCGTGATGTATCTGCTGGGCTACAGCCTCGACAACCTCTCGCTGATGGCGCTGACGCTCGCGGTCGGCTTCGTCGTCGACGATGCGATCGTGATGCTGGAGAACATCGTCCGGCACATGGAGATGGGCAAGCCGCCGATGCAGGCGGCCTTCGAAGGCTCGAAGGAAGTGGCCTTCACCATCGTCTCGATGACGATCTCGCTGGCCGCGGTCTTCATCCCGGTGCTCTTCATGGGCGGCGTCGTTGGCCGACTGCTGCGTGAGTTCGCCGTCACGATCGGCGTAGCCATCCTGGTCTCCGGCTTCGTTTCGATCAGCCTCACGCCGATGCTGTGCAGCCGCTTCCTCAAGCCGCCGCACGAGCAGAAGCACGGGTGGCTCTACAACTTCTTCGAGAAGATGTTCGACGGATGGCTCCACGTCTATGACGTGACGTTGCGCTTCAGCCTCCGCTACAAGGCCGCGACGCTGCTCTTTTCGTTCGCGCTCTTCGGCGCAACGTACTACCTCTACAAGATGACGCCAGTGGGCTTCATGCCCGCGGAGGACAAGGGCCGCTTCGCCGTCAGCATGGAGGCCATCCAGGGCATCGGCTACGACGACATGCTGCGGCACCAGGTGATGGTGGCGGACGTCCTGCTGAAGGACCCGAACATCGCCACCTTCGGCGGCGTGGTCGGCGCGGGTGGTCCGAATGCCTCCATGAACAACGGCCGCTTCCTCATCGACCTCAAGCCCCGGCATGAACGGAAGTCCGTCGACCAGATCATCGCGGGTCTGCGGCCCAAGCTGGCCCAGATCCCCGGCGTGCGCACGTTCCCGGTGAACCAGCCGGCCATCTCGCTCGACCGATTCGGCCGGACGCTCTACTCGCTCACCCTGCAGGATTCCAACACCGACGAGCTCTACAAGTGGGCGCCCGTGTTCGAGCAGAAGATGCGCTCGATGCCGGGCTTCGAGGACGTCACCTCCGACCTGCAATTGCGCAATCCGCAGGTGCGCGTCGAGATGAACCGCGACCTGATCTCGACGTTGGGCCTTTCGGCCACGCAGGTCGAGACGGCGCTCTACAACGCCTACGGGTCGCGCCAGGTCTCGCAGATCTACGCACCGAACAACCAGTACCAGGTCGTGCTGCAGGTCGCGCCAGAATTCCAGTCCAATCCGGCGGCGCTTTCGCTGCTCTACGTCCGCTCCCGGAACGGCGGGCTGATTCCCCTCAACTCCGTTGCCCGCGTGCGGACGGACTTCGGGCCACAGGCGATCGGCCACGTCGGCCAGCTGCCGGCCGTCACCATCGGCTTCAACCTGAAGGAGGGCCTTGCGCTGGGCGACGCCGTCCCGCAGCTGAAGGCCGCGGCCGTCAACACGCTGCCTGCCACGGTCACCCTGGCATTCCAGGGCACCGCGCAGGTCTTCCAGTCGTCGCTGGCCGGCATCGGGCTCGTGCTGCTGATGGCGGTGGTCGTCATCTACATCGTGCTCGGCGTGCTCTACGAGAGCTTCACGCACCCGTTGACGATTCTCTCCGGCCTGCCCTCGGCTGCGTTCGGCGCGCTGCTGACGCTGCTGATCTTCAAGACGGAGATGAGCCTCTACGCGATGGTCGGCATCATCATGCTCATCGGCCTGGTGAAGAAGAACGGCATCATGATGGTGGACTTCGCGGTCGAGGCCCAGCGGCAGCACGGCAGGACGCCGGCCGAGGCCATCCACGAAGCCTGCGTCGTCCGGTTCCGGCCGATCATGATGACGACGATGGCGGCGCTCGTGGGCACTCTGCCGATCGCCCTGGGCTACGGCGCGGGCGGCGAGGCTCGGCAGCCCCTCGGCCTGGCCGTCGTGGGAGGCCTGGTCGTCTCGCAGTTCCTGACGCTCTACATCACGCCGGTCTACTACGTGTATATCGAGCAGACCCGGCTCTTCTTCGAGGGCCGCCGCGGACGTCGGACCGGCTCCACGCCCGCCGCCGCTGGGCTGGAACCCGCGTCGTCGAAGTAGCTACGCGCCAAGCATCGAGGCCACGCTCACCCAACGGCCTTCGCGGGCGCTGAGCTCAGCCGCCTCGATCGCCGCGTGGGTGTGCAGCGCCTGGGCAAAGCCGGGCCGCGACCCACGGCCCGTGCGGATGGCCTCGAGCATGTCGGCGAAACTCAGGGCCATCGCGAAGTGCGGGCCCATGAAGACCGGCGAATCCGGCTTGGCCGTCATGGCAATGCCCGGCCGTTCACGGAAGCGGTCCGGCACGGTGAGCTCCGTGGGCGCCATCTCTCCGAGCTTGGCCAGCCAGACCCGCGCCCCGTTCGAGGGCATCATCGGGGATTCAATGACCAGCCGGCCCTTGCTGCCGAATGCGTCAACGAGAAATCCACGCCCCCCGATCGCGCACCAGGCCGGAGCCAGCACGCCCATGCCACCACCGGCAAAGCGCAGCAGGACGTTGGCGGTGTCCTCGATCTGCGGGGTCACGACCTGACCGTTGTCGGTGAAGGTCCACTCTTTGAGGCAGATGTCGTTCTGCGCGACCACGCTCTCGACTTCCCCGAAGAGGTAGTAGAGGACGTTGAGCGCGTGTGACCCGAGGTTCCGAAGCGCGCTGCACCCGGCCTCGCGGTTCCAGAACCAGTTATAGGGGAACGTCGACACCTGCGTGTTGAACAGGGACGACTGCAGCGTGCACGTCACCGAGTAGAGTTCGCCGACGGCGCCCTCGTTGACGAGTTCCTTGGCGAAGGCAATCGGCGGCAGGTATTCCGAATAGGCATCCACCGACCCGACCTTGCCCGATGCGACCTGCGCCGCACCCAGCTCACGGGCATGCGCCATCGAATCCGCGAACGGGATGCCGTTGTAGACGTGCTTGCCGGCCGCGAAGGCGGCCTTGCACATCTCGTAGCGCAGGTTCGGCCGCGTGCCGACGTCGACGATATCGATGTCGGGGTGCTTCACCATTTCGCGGTAGTCCCAGAAAGGCATCGGGATGCCGTTGGCCTTCGCCGCCGCCTCGGCTGTGTTCTGGTGCGCGGTGCAGATGCCCACGACCTCCACATCCGGATTGGCCCGCCACGCGGGCAGGTGGGCGGCCACGCCCCAGTTCGCGCTGATGATGCCGACCTTCAGTGGGCTACTCATGTGTGGATCCTCAGTGCAGACGGCTGTGGCCTGCCTCGGTCGTGCTGAGGCGCATCCTGGCGATGCTGCCCATCGCCACGAAGAGCGCCACGACCATCACGGCCGCGGCTCCCGAAAACGGCGCCAGCGGGCCGAAGCGGTCGTAGACGGCGCCCCCGGCGAACGGCCCGACGATGCGGGCCAGGCTGGACACGGACTGCGAGACGCCGAGCACGCCGCCCTGATCGTCCGCGCTCGTGATGCGCGAGATGAGCGAACTGATGGACGGATTGTTGAAGCCGCTTCCGACCGCGAGCAGACCGCAGGCCACGAGCAGCCCCGGCACCGAGAGCACGCGGGGGAGGAGCGCGAGGCCCACGGCCAGCGCCAGGATGCCGAAGGGCACAAGGCGCTGCTCCCCGAAGCGTTTCGCCATCCGGCCCACGAGACCGCCCTGGATGACCGACAGCACCACGCCCACAAATGCGAACACGTAGCCGATGTTGCTCGGCGTGAAGCCGAAGCGCTTCTCGCCGAAGAGCGCGAAAGTCGCCTCAAAGCTCGAGAACGCCGCCGTGACCAGGAAGAAGATCACGAGCAGCTGCGGCAGGCCAGGCCGGGTCACCGCCGCGACAAGCGCCTTCAGCCGCGAGACCTTCTGGCGGGCCACCGCCGACACGGCCCTCGACTCCGGCAGCACGAACCAGGCCGCCACGAAGTTCACAAAGGAGAGCGCACCCGCGAAGAGCGGCGGCACCGATGGTCCGAAGCCGCTCAGCACGCCGCCGATCGCGGGACCGAAGATGAAGCCCAGCCCGAAGGCGGCGCCGATGAGCCCCATCCCCTTCGCGCGGTTTTCAGGCGTCGTCACATCCGCCATGTAGGCCTGGGCCGTCGCGATGTTGGCGCCGGCCACGCCGGCCAGGATCCGGGCGATAAAGAGCACCGCCAGCGACTGGGCGAGGCCGAACACGAGATAGCAGATGGCCGAGCCGAGCAGGCCGATGAGGATGACTGGCTTCCGGCCAATGCGGTCCGAGAGGCGGCCCCAGAAGGGCGCGAACAGGAACTGCATGAGCGAGAAGGATGCCTGGAGCATGCCCACCATCAGGCCGGTCGCGCCGAAGTGCTCCGCGTAGAAGGGTGCGAGCGGAATGACGATGCCGAAGCCGATCAGGTCGATGAAGACCGTGATGAAGATGATGGTGAGGGGACTCATGTACGGTGGGCCTCAGTATGCGGGAAGACCGGGGGTGACCGGCTCGTTGCGTTCGTAGGTCACGAAGGCAAACGGCACGTCCCCCTCCGCATGCTCCTCACGGGCCACCTCGTGGAAGGCGCCGCGGTCAAAGTCCGGAAACCAGGTGTCTCCCTCGACGCGGGCGTCCACCAACGTCAGGTGCAAGCGGTCCGCGTGGTCGAGGCACTGACGGTAGATCTCGCCGCCGCCCGCCACAAACACCGTGCCGCGACCCGCCATCAACAGCGCTTCCTCAACGGAGTGCGCCACATCGACCCCGGGAGTCCGCCACGCGGCCTGACGCGTGACCACGATGGTCCGCCGGCCCGGCAGGGGGCGGCCGATGGAGTCGTAGGTGGCCCGGCCCATGATGAGCGTGTGCCCCATCGTCAGCGCCTTGAAGCGGCGCAGATCCTCGGGCAGGCGCCACGGCAGCTGCCCTTTATGACCGATGACGCCGTTGGCGCCGACGGCCGCGATGATGGCCAGGCTCATACGGCCACAGGGGCCTTGATGGCCGGATGCGGATCGTAACCGTGGAGCGTGAAGTCCTCGTAGCGGAAGGCATCGATGTCGCGAACGTCGGGATTCAGGTGCATGCGCGGCAAGGGCCGCTCCTCGCGCGAGAGCAGCAGGCGCGCCTGATCGAGATGGTTTACGTAGAGATGCGCGTCGCCGAAGGTGTGCACGAACTCGCCAGGCTGTAGCCCGGTCACCTGCGCCACCATCATCGTCAGCAGTGCATAGGAGGCGATGTTGAAGGGCACGCCGAGGAATACGTCCGCCGAGCGCTGATACAGCTGGCACGAGAGCCGGCCGTTGGCGACATAGAACTGGAAGAGCACGTGGCACGGCGGCAGCTTCATGCGGTCCACGTCGGCCGGGTTCCACGCACTCACGACGAGGCGCCGCGAATCCGGGTTGCGTCGGATGGCCGCCACCACCTGCGCCACCTGATCGATCGAGGCGCCGCCTGGCGCGGGCCACGAGCGCCACTGGAAGCCGTAGACCGGGCCGAGATTGCCCTCGGCATCGGCCCACTCGTCCCAGATCGTGACGCCGCGCTCCTGGAGGTATTGCACGTTGGTGCCGCCCGTCAGAAACCAGAGCAGCTCGTGGACGATTGAGGGCAGGTGCACCTTCTTCGTCGTCAGGAGCGGGAAGCCCTCGGCCAGGTCGAAGCGCATCTGGTGCCCGAACACGCTGAGCGTGCCCGTGCCGGTGCGGTCGTCCTTGCGGACGCCGTGGTCGAGGATGAGGCGGACGAGGTCGTGATACGCCTGCACGGCGAGCCGGTTAGTCGCCGTCCTTGGCGTGATACCGCGTGTATTCGTCGATGAAGGTCAGGCTCTTCATCGCGGTCATGCGGTCCAGGAACAGCACGCCGTTGAGATGATCAGTCTCGTGCTGCGCCACGCGCGCCGGGAAGTGCGTGAGGGGGAGCTCGACGGCCTTGCCCTGGCGGTCCAGCGCCTTCAGCCGGATTTCCACATGGCGCGGCACACGGCCACGGATGTCGGGGATGCTGAGACAACCTTCCCAGCCGTCGACGATGGCGTCGCCCACCGGGACGATGACGGGATTCACGAAGACGGTCGCCTCGCTGTCCTCGGCCGGTTCCTCGTCCAGCATGGCGACGAAGATCGCCAGATTCTCGTGCACCTGCGGCGCGGCCAGGCCGACCCCGTGGTACTCGTACATCGTGTCGATCATGTCGTCCATGAACTTCTGGACGGCGGGATTGCGGATATCGGATTTGTCCAGGGCGCGGGTGCGTTCCCGGAGCACCGGGTTCCCCATGCGGGCGACTTTCAGGATGGACATGCGGACATAATTATGCCCCACCGTGCTCAACGCTGACGTCGCCTACCGGTACTGTCCCCGCTGCGGCCATGCGCTGGAGTTGCGCCTGCTCAAAGCGGGCGAGCCCGAGCGCCTGGTCTGCGAGGGCTGCGACTTCGTCTTCTACATCGACCCGAAGCTGGCCGTCGGCACCATCATCGCGGACGACGAGGGCCGGGTCCTGCTGGTCCGCCGCGCCATCGAGCCCGGCTACGGCAAGTGGGTCTTCCCCGGGGGCTACGTTGACCGAGGCGAAGAGGTCCGGGCAGCGGCGATGCGGGAAGCCCGGGAAGAGTGCGGCTTCGACGTGGAGTTGCTGCGGCTCCTGAACGTCTACTCGTTCGCCGGCACGACGCCTGTGGTCATCACCTACACCGCGCGAGTCATCGGCGGCACACTCGCCGTGGACGACGAAGGCCTCGAAGCGGGCTGGTTCACACCGGCCGAAATTCCCTGGGACGCCCTCGCGTTCCGCAACACCCATGTGGCGCTGCGGGAGTTCCTGCAACTGCCGCCGTTCGACGCGGAGTCCTGACCATGAGCCAGCTGAGTCCCGAACACATCCTCCATACCGGATTTGCCTTTTTTGCCTCCAAGACGCTGCTGAGCGCCATCGAACTCGGCGTGTTCACCGAGCTGGCGCATGGACCGCAGGGCTACGATGCGCTGCGCACGACGCTTGGTCTCCACCCGCGCGCCTCGCGCGACTTCCTCGACACGCTGACCGCGCTCGGCTTCCTGACGCGGGACGGGGATGTGTATTCAAACAGCCCCGAAGCCGACCTCTTCCTTGACCGGCAGAAGCCGTCGTACGTGGGGGGCATTCTGGAGATGGCAAACAGCCGTCTCTACCCCTTCTGGGCCGACCTCACCGAGGGCCTGCGCACGGGCCTTCCGCAGAATGAGGTCAAGCGCGGCACGCAGGGCCTGTTCGAAGGGCTCTACGCCGAGCCGGCCCGGCTCAAGGAGTTCCTGCGGGCCATGTCGGCGCTCAGTCATGGCGCCAACATGACCATCGCGAAGGTGTTCCCCTGGAAGGACTACCGGACCTATGTGGACGTCGGCACCGCGCAGGGCGACCTGGCCGCGCAGATCGCCCTGGCCAATCCACATCTGACGGGGCAGGGGTTCGATCTGCCCGAGGTCGGGCCGATCTTCTCCGACTACGTGAACCAGCTCGGCGTGGCCGACCGGGTGACCTTCACGGCCGGAAGCTTCTTCACGGACGACCTGCCCAAAGCCGACGTGGTGACGATGGGCCACATCCTGCATGACTGGGATCTCCCCACGAAGCAGATGCTGATCAAGAAGGCCTACGACGCCCTGCCGGCCGGTGGAGCCGTGATCATCTACGAGGCGATCATCGACAACGACCGGAAGCAGAACGCCTTCGGTCTGATGATGAGTCTCAACATGCTCATCGAGACGCCTGGCGGCTTCGACTACACCGGCGCCGACGGCGAAGGGTGGCTCAAGGACGCCGGGTTCAGCTCTACCCGAGTGGCACACCTCGTCGGACCGGACTCGATGGTGGTCGGCATCAAGTAGCGATGCGACGCTGGCTAAGGGCTCTCGCGCTCCTGCTGGCGGCGGGCACCCTGGCCGGCCAGGCTGCCGGCCAGGGCTCCGGACAGCCGGGTTACTGGCCGCCAGAGAAGGTGGCGGCCGTCCTCTCGCGGACAGAGCCGATCCGGCTGGCGCCGGATCTCTCCCAACTCACAGCTGGCGAACGGAGGGCGGTCGACGCGCTCATCGCCGCCGGGCGAGTCATCCAGGATCTCTACGAGGACACACTGCATCCTGAGGCGCTCGCCGTGCGGGCCAGGCTCACGGCGGGGCGCACGGGGCTTCCCGCCCAGGCAAACCGGGATCTGCTGACCCTCTACCGGTTGTTCGGTGGGCCCATGGGCACGACTGCCGACGGCGCCGTCGAACCATTCGCACCAGTCTCTCAACCCGGCGACGGACGCAACGTCTATCCCGCCGGCATCGAACGCACCGAGATCGACGCCTTCCTCAAGGCCCATCCCGAGGATGCCGACACTCTCCTGGCCGAGCGGACCGTGGTCCGCCGCGCCACGACCGCAAGCCTCAAGGCGGACCGGAAGGCGCTGGCCGACCCCACATTGCGGACGCTGCACCCTGCCGTGGCGCGGCAACTGGAGGTGCTGGCACGGAGACCTGACCCGGCACGCCTCTACGCGGTGCCGCAGGCCGTCGCCTGGGCCGGGCCGCTGAGGAAGGTGTACGCACATCTGCTCGAGGCCGCGGATGCCCTTGAGCACGACGACGCCGACTTCGCCGGCTACCTCCGGAACCGCGCCCGTGACCTGCTGACCAACAACTACGAGAGCGGCGACGCCGCCTGGGTGACGGGGCGCTTCAGGCACCTCAATGCCTCCATCGGGTCCTACGAGAGCTACCGGGACGGGCTCTATGGCGCCAAGGCCTTCCCGGAGCTGAGCCTGCTGCTCGCGGACGACGCCGCGACGCGCGAGCTGCGCACGCGGATCCGGAGCCTGCAGGCCGTCGAGGATGCGCTGCCGTACGACCACCATAAGCGCATCCGCGAGGACATCCCGGTCGGTGTCTACGACATCATCGCGGACTTCGGCCATGCCCGCGGGACGAACACGGCCACCATCCTCCCGAACAACCCGACCCACACGCGCCGGTATGGCCGCACGATCCTGCTCCGCCGCAACATTCTCGAAGACCCCGGCCTCAACGCACTCGAGCTCACGCGCTGGCAGGCGGCCGTGGCGGCACCGCACGCCGGTGACCTGACGCCCGCCGGCGGCTTCCAACGGACGCTCTGGCACGAGATCGGACACTACCTGGGTGTGGACCGAGACCGTCAGGGGCGTGCGCTCGATGTCGCCCTCGGTGAGTACTCAGACAGCCTGGAGGAGATGAAGGCGGACCTCGTCTCGCTCTTCACGATTGGCGCTCAGGCACAGGCAGGCGCCGTGACTCCAGCTGGCCTTCGGGAAGCGCAGGCCTCGGGCATCATGCGTACGCTCCTGCTGACTGAGCCACGCCGGAACCAGCCCTACGGCAGGATGCAGCTGGCGCAGTTCAACTACTTCCGTGATCGCGGACTCATCGAGATGGACGCGACCGGACGCGTGCGCGTGCACCACGAACGCTATCCGGCAACCGTCACGGCCATGCTGCGCGAGGTGCTGGCGCTCCAGTACGAGGGTGACCAGGCCGCAGCGGCGGCGTTCTTCACCAAGTGGACGGCGTGGACCCCGGAGTTGCACCAGCGGCTGGCCACAGCGATGCGCGGCACGCAGGGGCTGCGGTTCCGCCTGATGCGCTACGCGGCGCTCGGCGAGTAGCGCCGGGAACCGCACGCGGGTGGCCGCAAACGGGGTGCCCCAACGGGCGCGCAAGACCTCAGCCGTGAGGGGCGCTCTTGGTCGAGCACCCGGTGGGGCTGTTTGCGGACAGGACCCGCTATCAGTCGCCTAGGCGATCGTGACCTTGGGCGACAGATAGACGTCCTGGATGGCGTTGAGCAGCCCCACGCCTTCCTTGAGTGGACGCTGGAAAGCCTTGCGGCCCGAGATGAGGCCCATGCCGCCGGCGCGCTTGTTGATGACGGCCGTGCGCACGGCCTCCTTCAGATCGCCCTCGCCCGCCGACGCGCCGCCCGAGTTGATGAGGCCTGCGCGGCCCATGTAGCAGTTGGCCACCTGGTAGCGAGTGAGATCAATCGGGTGATCGGTCGTCAACTCCGAATAGACCTTCTTGTGGGTCTTGCCGAAGTTGAGCGCTGTGAAGCCGCCGTTATTTTCCGGCAGCTTCTGCTTGATGATGTCGGCCTGGATCGTCACGCCCAGGTGGTTGGCCTGCCCCGTCAGGTCAGCCGCCACGTGGTAGTCGATCTCTTTCGTCTTGAAGGCCGGATTGCGCAGGTAGCACCAGAGCACGGTGAAGAGGCCCAGGTCGTGCGCCTGCTCAAACATCGAGGCGACCTCCACGATCTGACGCTTGCTCTCCTCGGACCCGAAGTAAATCGTCGCCCCCACGCCCTGCGCGCCCATGTTCCACGCCTGCTTGATGGAAGCAAAGCGGATCTGGTCGTAGGCGTTTGGATACGAGATGAACTCGTTGTGGTTGAACTTGACGATGAAGGGAATCCGGTGCGCGTAGCGGCGCGAGACGGAGCCGAGCACGCCGAGCGTGGAGGCCACGGCGTTGCACCCGCCTTCGATGGCCAGCTTCACGATGTTCTCGGGGTCGAAGTAGTCGATGTTGGGCGCAAACGACGCACCCGCCGAATGCTCGATGCCCTGATCCACCGGCAGGATCGAGACGTAGCCCGTGCCGCCAAGGCGGCCGTGATCGAAGAGGCTCTGGAGGCTCCCGAGTACGCGGGGCGACCGGTCAGAAATGCCGAACACGCGTTCGACGGAGTCAGAACCAGGCAGATGAATCCGGCTGGC
This sequence comes from Acidobacteriota bacterium, assembly GCA_947482665.1. Classification (GTDB taxonomy): domain Bacteria; phylum Acidobacteriota; class Vicinamibacteria; order Vicinamibacterales; family UBA2999; genus CANKJK01. The sequence goes on along the minus strand of CANKJK010000008.1, from coordinate 36,869 downwards.
GGGAATCGTCTTGGACTGATAGGTCAGCAGGCTCGCGTCTGCGCCGAGAATCGATTCAATATCAACGGTACTGGCTGGGGCCACGGTCACACCTCGCAGTCAGCGATCCTATCAAACCAAGGTGCCTACCGAGTCTCCGACGGGCGGATTTCTCTTCTTTCTGGCCACCGGGAACTCCAGGTCCAGCACCTCCACCTCCGCCACGGCCTTGGCGACCAGCTCATCGATTGGCAGGGCGGTCTCGGCATGCTCGATCTCGTGCAGCCGCGACTTGGTCTGGGGGTTTCTGGGCGTAAAGAGCGTGCAGCAGTCCTGGTCCGGGATGATCGAGATGTTGTAGCTGCCGAGACGGCGCGCCTCGTCCATGATCTCTTCCTTGTCCATGCCGATGAGCGGACGGAACAGAGGGAGGGTCGCCACGGCACCCACCACGGCCAGATTCTCAAGGGTCTGCGAGGCCACCTGGCCGACGGCGTCGCCCGTCACCAGCGCCTGCGCCCGCCGCATCCGCGCGATCTTCTCGGCGATGCGCAACATCAGCCGCCGATAGACGACCACGCGCATCGGCCCGGGAATCGCGAGCAGCACCTGCTGCTGAATGTCGCCGAAGGGCACGAGGTAGAGCCGCGACTTCTGCTGATAGCGCGTCAGCAGCTCCGCAAGCTGCTTCGCCTTCTCCTGCGAGGCGCGCGAGAGGATCGGGTAGCTGTGGAAGTGGATGAAGGTGACGTCGCACCCGCGCTTCATCATCCGCCACGCCGCCACAGGAGAATCGATGCCGCCCGAGAGCAGGCACGCCACGCGCCCGGCGGTGCCCGTCGGCAACCCCCCAGCGCCGCGTTCCTTACCGAAGTAATAGAACGCGTCGTGCGTCAGCATCTGGACGTGGATTTCCAACTCCGGGTTGTGGAGGTCCACCTTCCAGCCTCGGGCCTCGTGAATACGCCCGCCAACCTCGCGCTCAATCAGCGGCGAGGGCATCGGGAAGCGCTTGTCGGCTCGCCGAGCCGATACACGGAAGCTCTTGCAGGTGCGATCGCCCAGGTCCTCGAGGATGGCCTTCGCGATGGCGTCCAGGTCCAGTGGTGCACGGCCAGCGTAGGAGTAGTTTGCGATACCGAACGTCTTGCCAATGCGCTCGCCCACCACGGCGGGGTCTGCCGTCGGGCCCAGCACGAGCTCGATGCGCCCCATCACGGTCTTGACCTCCTTGACGTCGAGGTCGGCGACGGCCCGCCGAAGGTTCCTCACGAGACGCTTGAGGAACCAGGGGCGGTTCTTCCCCTTGAGCGCGATCTCCTGGTAGTGAATGACGAATGAGGTCACATCACCACTCGGTTTCGGCGACGCCCATGCGGTGATTAACCGCGCGGGCCAGCACGAAGAGGCAGTCGGAGAGGCGATTCACGTAGGTGATGACCACCGGCTCGACGCCGTCGAGCGTGACGATGCGGCGCTCGGCTCTGCGGCACACGGTCCGCGCCAGGTGCAACGCGGCGCCAGCGGGCGAGCCGCCCGGAAGGATGAAGGCGCGCAGCGGCGGCAGTTCGGTTTCGAGACGGTCGATGGCCTGCTCAAGCACGGTCACATCGGCGTCGGTCACCGTCGCCTTCGTGACCCGGGCGGCGATCTTCGCAGCCGGATCAGCCAGGCGCGCCCCAAGTGCGAACAGCTTCTGTTGAATCGTGTCGACCAAGGTGCCGATGTCATCCGGCAGCCCGGCGGCACGGACGACGCCGAGGCAGGCGTTCAGCTCGTCCACCTCGCCATAGGCGTCCACGCGCGGGTCCGACTTGAGGACGCGCGTGTTGTCGAAGAGCGACGTTTCTCCGGCGTCCCCGGTTTTCGTGTAGATTTTCACTCTCGCCGCTCCCTCTCGATGAGTTCCAAGTATACGGCCCCATGAAGAAGGTCTCACTGCCCACCGAGGCGCAGCGGCGCACGTTCCGCCGCCAGTTGCTCGCCTGGTACGACACGCATGGACGCGACCTTCCGTGGCGGACGACGGACGACCCGTACCACATCCTCGTCTCCGAGGTGATGCTGCAGCAGACGCAGGTGGACCGCGTGCTGCCCAAGTACGCCGAGTGGCTGGAGAAGTACCCCTCGCTCTCGGCACTGGCCGACGCGCCGATTGAGGACGTGGCCCACACGTGGCGGCCGCTCGGCTACAACATCCGCCCCCGGCGTCTGCATGCCATCGCCCGCGAGTCGGTGGCGCGCTTCGGCGGGGCGCTCCCTTCGGATGAGGAGACGCTCCTCTCCTTCAAGGGCATTGGCGCCTACACCGCGGGCGCCATCCGCAGCTTCGCCTTCCGTGAACGCGCGGCGATCCTCGACACGAACGTGGCGCGGGTGCTCTTTCGCGTGTTCATCGCCAAGGGCGACCCGAAGGCTCACGCGATGAAGAAGCGGCTCTGGGCCACCTCCGAGGTGCTGCTGCCGCGCAAGCGCGTGTTCGACTTCAACCAGGCACTGATGGACTTCGGCGCGACGCTCTGCACGGCGCGCAAACCTGCCTGCCTTGTGTGCCCGATGAAGCGGCAGTGCCGGTCGTATCCGTGGAGCGACCGGTGACCCGGCGTAGCCGCCGCGGCGGGCGGGTCCTGTCGCCGGACAGCCTGGAACTCGGCTTCTCCACGCCGGGTCCTGTCCGCGAACAGCCCCATCGAGTGCTCGACCAACGACACGCGCGACGGGAGAGGTCTTGCGCGCTCGCTGGGGCGCCCCGTTCGCGGCCACCCGGCGCTGGTGTGCCGAGGAGCGTCGAGGGTGCTCAATGCTGGTTGCGGACAGGACCTGGCAATGACTCACCGGTGGAGCCGCGGCGACATTCAGTGAGGCTTGCGGACGGGACCCGCCTCCAGGTGCGTCGTGTCTGAGGCGCCCGCGATTCTGGTCGTCGCCGCGGTCATCCTCCGCGATGGGCACTACCTGATTACGCGCCGCCAGGCAGGCACGCACCTGGCGGGCTATTGGGAGTTTCCGGGAGGCAAAGTCGACGCGGGTGAGACGGAGCATGAGGCGCTGTCACGCGAACTCCAGGAGGAACTCGGCGCCGGAGCCTCGTTGGGTGACCTGATTCTGCGCACGACGCATCACTATCCGGAACGTTCGGTGACGCTCGCGTTCTATGCGTGCACGCTCACGGAGGAGCCGCTCGCGGTGCTGGGTCAGGAGATGCGGTGGGTGGAGCCGGGGGAACTGGCGGGTCTGGAGTTCCCGCCGGCCGACGAGGAGCTGATCGCGCGGCTCAGCTCAGGGGAAACGCGCTGACGACGGCGTTTCGACCCGAAGCCGTCACGACCTGGGTGCCCGGCTTGGCGTGGTCGCGGTGGAGATAGCCGAGCGCCACGCATCCGAGCGCAGGTGACACGGCAGACGAGGTCACCCAGCCCAGTTCCTGCGTCCCGACATCGAGCTTCTCGCCCGGCGTCACGGCTCCTTCGCCCTCGATGCGCAGACCCACCAGCTTCTTCGCCACGCGGCCGTGGCCACGATGCAGCACCCGCACGATGATCTCCTGGCCGACATAGCAGCCCTTCGTCATGGAGATGGCGCGCGATTCGATGCCGGCCTCAAGCGGGATGATCTCCGCGTTCATATCGATTCCATAGACAGGCCAGCCCGCTTCAATCCTGGCAGCCTCAACAGCCTCCCCGGCCACGGTCCACGCCCCCGCAGACTCAAGCGCTGCCCGCACGGCGGCTTCGTCCGAGGCGGCGACATACAGCACGAAGCCCGGAACGCCGAGGCGATCAATCCGCGCAACGACCACGGCGCCAGCCGCGGACTCGACACGTGCGTTCCGGCACTGGGGCCACGACGCCAGGTCAGCAAGTGCCTCCGGCGCGCCGAGGGCCTGTGCGATCACGGCTGGAGCGGCCGGTCCATGCACTTCGACGCGGCGCAGACTGGCGGTGACGTCGGCCACCTGGACGTCCTCGGTGAAGATGAACTGATCGAGCCGGGCGGCGAGCGCGGCCGTTTCGGCCTCGGGAGCGTCCAACAGGATCATGTCGCCCGATTCGAGCACGTGCATGTCCGTCGTCATGCGGCCGTTCGCGGTCAACCAGGCGGCATAGCAACCGGTGCCCGGCTTGAGCGCGGCGGTGTCGTTGGTCAGCAGCCCGTGGAGATACGTGCCGCGGTCACGGCCCGACAGAGCCAGCAGGCCACGGGGCGCGACCGTCGCGAGCACGGCACCGGTGCGGATGAAGCGATAGTCGTCGGGTTGAGTCATTGCTGGTAGGATGCGAAAAATGTCTCGAGTTCATTCTATCTGGGCGCTGGTGGGCTTTCTGGCAACGACGCCGCTCGCCGCTGCGCAGCCGGCCACGGGCACGACGACCAGCGGCTACGTGGTGTTTCTGAGCGGCTCGCCCATCGGCCGTGAGGACGTGACGGTGGAGCGTACCGCCGAGAGCCTCACGATCAGCGGCCGCGAGCGCCTGGGCGCCCCGCTCAACGTGGCCGTGCAGAACGCCGAAGTGAAGTACCGGGCCGACTGGACACCCGTCTCGATGAATCTCTCGGGCCAGGTCCGCGGCCGCTTCTTCAGCCTCAAGGTGGCGTTTGCGGGCACGGAGGCCACAGTCGACGCCAATGACGAGGGCACCATCACGACCAAGACGGACAAGGTCTCACCCAAGACCATCATGGTCCCCAACCTCTTCTTCGGCGCCTACGAGGCGCTCTCCCAGCGGCTCAGCTCGGCCCAGGCGGGCGCGTCACTCTTCGCCTACGTGGCGCCACAGACGGAAATTCCCGTGCGGGTGGTGAAGGTGGAGAGCGACCGTGTGCAGACGGGCCGCGTCGTCCTGAGCCTCAGGCGGCACACCATCGCGATGCCGAGCCCCGGCGGCGAACTGATGATGCAGGTGACCTCGGATGAGGCCGGGCACCTCGTGCGGCTCACCGTGCCCGTGCAGGGTCTGGACATCGTCCGGGAGGACGTGGCGGCCTCCAGCTCGCGCATGCTCACCCACTCCAACCCGACCGACGAGCCGGTGACCATACCCGCGGAAGGCTTCAACATCGCCGGCACGCTGACGATGCCGAAGAAGCCGGCCGCAAAGAACCCGGCCGTGATCCTCCTCGCCGGGTCGAATGTGACGGACCGGGACAGCGTCGTGGCGGGCATCGCGATCATGAGCCAGCTGGCGGGCTCCCTGGCCGATGCCGGCTACGTCGTCCTGCGCTTCGACAAGCGCGGCACGGGCCAGTCGGGCGGGCGGGCGGAGGCGGCCACGATCGCGGACTTCGCCAACGACGCCCGGGTGGCCCTTCGATGGATCGCCGGCAGGAAGGACGTAGACCCGAAGCGGATCGCGCTGGTGGGCCACAGCGAGGGCGCGGCCGTCGCGCTGGTGACAGCTGGCAAGGACGGCAAGGTTGCGGCCGTGGCCTCCATCTCGGGTCCGGGTACGACGGGCGCGGAACTGGTGCTCGAGCAGCAGCAGCACCAGCTCGACCTCGCCAAGGCGACGCCGGAGGAGCGGCAGCAGAAGGTCGAACTGCAGAAGGCCATTCAGGACGCCGTGCTGTCGGGCACCGGATGGGACAAAGTTCCGAAGGAGTACCGGTCCGCGGACACGCCGTGGTTCCAGAGCTACCTGCAGTACGACCCCGCGAAGACGCTGAAGGACGTGAATCAGCCGCTGCTGATCCTCCAGGGCGAACTGGACCAGCAGGTGCCCGCAACCCACGCGGACAAGCTCGGCGCGCTCGCGAAGAAGACCAGCAAGTCCAAGTCGGTGGAGGTCGTCACGGTGAAGGGCGTCAATCACCTGCTCGTCCCGGCAACGACCGGCGAGGTCACCGAATACGGCACGCTGGCAGACCGCACCGTGAGCCGCGACCTGACGAAGAGCCTGGTCGACTGGCTCGGCCGCACGCTGGCCGGGAAGTAGGCCCGCCAGTGCCTCACCCGCCGGCCCTCGTCGCCTCTATCTCGGGGCTCCGCGAGCATCTGGCCGCGCGCAGGACGCTCGGCCCCGTCGGCTTCGTGCCAACGATGGGCGCACTTCACGAAGGTCACGCCACGCTCATCCGCGGGGCGCGTAAGGGCAACGCCACCGTCGTCGTCAGCATCTTCGTGAACCCGCTGCAATTCGACCGACAGGAGGATCTCGCGCGGTATCCGAGAACCCTGGAGGCGGATGCGGCCCTCTGCGAGACGCTGGGTGTGGATGTCGTCTTCGCCCCGACTGCCGCGGAGATGTATCCCGAGCCCCTGATGATGGGCGTCACGGTCGGCCGGCTCGGCGACCACCTGTGCGGCCCGTCGCGGCCGGGGCACTTCGCCGGCGTGGCGACCGTGGTCCTGAAGCTGCTCCAGATCGTGCAGCCCGACCGGGCCTACTTCGGGGAGAAGGATGCGCAGCAGCTAGCCATCATCCGGCGGCTGGTGACGGATTTCAACCTCCCGGTCACCATCGTGGGCATGCCGACCATCCGCGAGGCGGACGGGCTGGCGATGAGTTCGCGCAACCGGCGCCTGTCGCCGGAGGGCCGCAGGGCCGCGCTGGCATTGGTACGGGCGCTCACCGCCACGACACGGGCCATCGTTGAGGGCGTCGCCGACGCCGTAGCGGCCAGGGCCGCTGGCCAGCGGGAGGTCCGAGAGGACGACGCCGTGCGCCTCGAGTACCTCGAGATTGTCGACCCGGCCACCCTGCAGCCGGTGGACCAGGTGCGCGGTCCAGTCCTCGTGGCGGGCGCCCTGTGGGCTGACGGCGTCCGCCTGATCGACAACATGCCCGCCTCGCCCGGGCCGCACTGATCGCGCCCCGGGGGTTTTCAGTAGCCTGGCAGCGCGGCGGCAGGTACGGTACGGTTGATCCAGGCACGACACACGACCATGAACCTACGCCTTATCTGCAAGTCCAAGATCCATCACGCCACGGTCACCGGCGCCGACCTGAAGTACATCGGCAGCATCGGGATCGATCGCGACCTGATGGACCTCACCGATATTGTGCCCGGCGAGCAGGTGGCCGTGTGGAACGTGAACAACGGTCAGCGGATCGAGACCTACGCCATTCCGCTCCCGCGCGCCTCAGGCCAGATCGTCATCAACGGCGCGGCGGCCCGCCACTTCCATCAGGGCGACACGATCATCGTCGCCGCCTTCGCGGTGACCGATGAACCGGTGACGCCGAAGATGATCGTCGTCGACGAGCAGAACCGGTTGAAGCACGAACTCCCGGCCCACGACGTCTCCGAGTTGAACATGGAGATTCTCTCGGGCCACTGATCGCGCGCACCTGCTGCAGCCAACCGCGGCAGGTCAGCCCCTCGCCACAGATCAGATGCGCGGACAGGAGCCGAAGCCACCTGCCCGCGCGTGCAGACTCCGCTACCGGCGCTTCCGGTACTCCCGATCCCAATCTTCGTAGTCAGACCGGCCGTGGTCGTGTCCCGCGTCATGGCATCCACGCGGGTCGTGATCCGGCTTGGGCTTCGGTGTCGGGACCAGCGAGTTGTAGAGAGCCCCGCCGTCCGAGCAGGACGCGCTCGACTTGCGTGTCCGCGACTTCCAGTCGTGGCTCCGGTCATCGTCATCCGAGTGGTAGCGGCCCTGGTCGTGGGGCACGCACGCCGTCACTTCGCCCGTGCATGAACCGCCGCGGCCATCCGACGCCGTGAAGCGGATGTGGTAGACGCGACCGTCCTTGTTACCCTGCCGCTCGGCGCGCACCAGCGCCGACGATCCGCTGATCTGGCCGTCGACCGGCGTGTTGCCATCCCCGTAGGTGTTGGTCGGTTCATCCTGAAAGATGCCGGTCACCGCGATGCTCACCGGATCGCCGTTCGGGTCGGTGACACCGACCACCGACACGGGCACCATCTGGTGGTTGGGTGGCCAGATGCTGAGCACGTTGGCCGTCGCGGCCGTGCAGACCGGAGGCTGATTGGCGGCCTGCGTCACGGTCATGATCACCGTTGCGGTGGCCGCACCACCACGGCCGTCGCTCACCGTGTAGGTGAACTGGTCCGCGCCGATATAGCCGGCGGCGGGCATGTACGTCACCTTGCCTGCCGGCGCAATTGCCGCCGTGCCATGGAGTGGCGGGGTCACGGCGGTCACGGTCAACGGGTCGTTTTCGGGATCCGAGTCGTTGGCCAGGACGGAGACGTCGACCGCGGTGCCAGACGGCGTCGTCGCCGTGTCGGTGACAGCAGTGGGCGGCTGGTTGTCGCATGCGTCGCCCACACCGTTGTGGTTGGCGTCCACCTGGTCCGCATTGGCCACCAGCGGGCAGTTGTCGACGTTGCCGCAGACGCCGTCGCCATCCACGTCATTCGCGGCATCGTTGGGGCAGGTATCACAGGCGTCCCCGATCCCGTCGCCGTCGGCATCCGCCTGATCAGCATTGGCGACCGCCGAACAGTTGTCCACGGCACCGCACACGCCGTCACCGTCCGCATCGTTCGACGCGTCGGTCGGGCAGATGTCGCACGCATCGCCGATACCGTCACCATCCGTATCGACCTGGTCGGCATTGGCCACGGCGGCGCAGTTGTCGATGTTGCCGCAGACACCGTCGCCGTCCTTGTCGTTCTCCGGGTCGTCCGGGCAGGCATCGCAGGCATCACCCAGTGCGTCGGTGTCACCATCGGTCTGGTCCGCGTTGGAGATGTACGGACAGTTGTCCACGCCGCCGCAGACGCCATCGCCATCCACGTCGTTCTTCGGATCCTGCGGGCAGGCATCGCAGGCGTCGCCCTTGCCGTCGCCATCGGCGTCAGCCTGGTCGCCATTCGAGACCAGCGGGCAGTTGTCGACGAGATCACAGATACCGTCGTTGTCCGTGTCCACGCAGGTGCCGCCCGCGGACCGCTCAAGCACCAGGATGTGGTACGCCTGCTCGGATTCCAGACTCCACCCACTGCTGGACTCAAAGAAGCCTGAGCCGTCTTGCCGCGCGATGAGCGTGGCGGCGAAGTCGAAGTACCACGGCGCGAGGGTCGCCGCGTCCGCGTAGTAGCCGGGGCCTTCCGGGCCAAAGAGCGGCGGCCGCGCCACGTCAGCGGGGTTGAGATGGAGCTGACGACCTGCGCTGATGATCACGCCCGAGTCGTCGATGGCAAAGGGATAGGCCGGGGCGGCATCCGGGGCGAGGACACCAAAGGACGTCGTTGACAGATTCCCCGGGTCAGCCACTACAGGCGAGCCATCGAGAAATGAGAAGACACGGCTGGCGTTCCAGAGCCCGTAGCCGTAGGACGCGTTCCCCCAGTCGTTCGCCTCGTTGTCGACGTAGCGGTACCGGTTGCGCATCCACTCGAGGTAGTGCTGCACGCCAGGCGTATTGATGGAGCCACCGCCAAGCAGCTGCGCCCACACCCCGCTCGCCGTCTGCTGAAAGGAGTTGCAGCTGCCGACGTTGTAGCCGTGGCCTGCTTCAGTGGCCGAGAGGGTTCCACCGGGGCTGCAGTACTCGCCGGCGAGCCCGTTGGCCGCATAGGCCGCGGCCGAGCGCGCCGTAAGAAGGTTGAGCGCCGTGACTCGAGCCGGGTCCGAGTAGGCCGGGTCCGCGAAGACCGTGCGAGCGGCCGCCATACCCGAGATGACAAACTGCGTGGTCGACGAGTCTGGGCAGTTCAGCTCCATGTAGCACCAGTAGCCGTCCCACGCAGCCACGCCAGCGGCGCTCGGCAGCCCCGGTCGGCAGCCGCCGAAGCCGTCAGCCACGCAGGGCTCGGGGCCGCCGGTCGCGGGCTCGCAGCCACCAAAGCCGTTTGGTGTGCAGTCCTTCAGGCCCACGAGCTTCGCGGCCTCGTCAAAGGCGAGATTGAGCGCCGCGAGCGCGCCGGATTGGTCGGCGCCTCCCGTGCGGAGATAGAGCGCGAGCGCCATCATCTCCTGACCGTTGCGGTAGGCGGAGAACGGCAGGTTCGCGGTGGAGACGAGATAGCCGATGAGTCCGTCGATCCGCGCCTGATCCGCGGGCGAAGCACCCGAATAGCCTTGCGCCGGCGCGCTCGGGTTCCCGCCCGGCCGCTTTTCCAGCAGTGTCAGCGCGACAAGGCCGGTGGCATCGCCCGCCGCACCGGGCACAAAATAGCCGGTGTCCGAAAACCACTGAAGACCCCGGTCGATTGCAGTACTGACATCGCTGACAAAATTCTGTGACTGACTCCGGGCAGAGCCGGCGACCAGCAGGAACGGAATAATCAGTGTAATTACTCGGAAATAGCGGGATCTCATCGTGTCTCCTTCAGCAGTGCGACACGGCGAGAAAGGCAAGGGGCCTGCCAGGCCCGAAACAGGTCCGGTTACCCGGCGGTCAGGCGTGCCATGAAGGCCCGCACGACGCGGTCAACCTCCGCGGCCTCAACGTGGAACTCCCCTGCCGCGGCGCGACGTTCCAGACCGAACGTCTCCCATCCAAGTGCGCCCTGCGGCGCGGGCTCATACCGCGGCACCATGTGGCAGTGGAAGTGCCGGACCTTCTCGCCAAGCGAGCCCGTATAGATGCGCGCCGCACCGGTGGCCTCCCGCACAGCCCGCTCACACCGGCGCAGCATCGGCCCGAAGGAGGCCGCCTCGGCGTCGGTGAACTCCGCCAGCTCCGGGCAATGGCGGCGGGTCTGCAGGATGAACCATCCAGCGAGGGCGTACGGCGGCGGCATGTGCCGCACCACCCAGAGGTCATCGCAGTAGAGCAGCCCGTGAGGTGCCGGCTCGGACCCATCGTTGATGCGGCAGATGAGACAGTCCATGCCCCGGATTGTATGCAGCAGCGGGCACGGACCGCCCTCGGCCTCGGGTAGAGTTACCCCATCCCCGCATGATGCCCGGCACCACCCGCACCAGACGTCCGACTTCCCGCCTGCGCCCCGCCGTGCTGGGCCCGGTCGCGTTGGGCCTCGCCGTGCTGGCGCTGGCCTCGGCCGCGCCACAGGCCGGCCAGCAGATGCGGAGCACGGAGCCGCACGGACTCACGGCCGTGCCAGGGATCAAGGTCGGCCACTACACGCTGACGCAGCGACCCACCGGCTGCACGGCCATCCTCGTGGATGGCGACGGCGCGGTCGGCGGCGTGTCGCAGCGCGGCGCCGCGCCCGGCACGCGCGAAACGGATCTGCTCGACCCGCTGAACATGGTCGACCGCGTCAACGCGATCGTCCTGACCGGGGGCAGCGCCTTCGGTCTCGACAGCGCGAGCGGCGTGGTCCGCTGGCTCGAAGAGCACGGCTTCGGCTTCAACACCGGCGTGGCCCGGGTGCCGATCGTCCCAGCTGCGGTGATCTTCGACTTGAACGTCGGCAACAACCCGAAAGTCAGGCCCGGCGCCGACTGCGGCTATCGCGCGGCCACTGCCGCCTCTGATCGCCCGGTGGTGGAAGGCAGCGTCGGCGCGGGTGCAGGCGCCACGCTGGGCAAGATCGGCGGCTTTGCCCCCGGCGGCAAGTACGGCGCGATGAAGGGCGGCGTCGGCACCGGGTCCGTAACCCTGCCGAACGGACTCATCGTCGGCGCCATCGCCGTGGTCAACGCCGTGGGCGATGTGGTGGATCCGAGAACGGGGCGGGTCGTTGCGGGCGTGCGCAACGCCGATGGGACGCTCGCCGATGCGCGGGCGCTGCTGCGCTCGGGAGCGCTGCTTCCACCGTCCACACCGGGCCGCAACACGACGATCGCCGTCGTGGCGACAAACGCCAAGCTGTCAAAGGCCCAGGCGGGCAGGCTGGCGCTGATGGCCGACGACGGCCTGGCGCGAGCCCTGAATCCATCACATACGAATGGTGACGGCGACACCGTATTCGCCCTGGCCACCGGGCGGTGGGGCGGCTCGGCCGACATCAGCACGATCGGCGCGCTCGCCGCCGAGGCGCTTACCGAGGCCATCCTCCGCGCCGCCACCGAAGCGAAAGGGCTCCCCGGCTTCCCGGCGGTGCGAGACCTGAAGCCGTCCCGGTAGCGCCGGCTGGCGCCCATGACGCACCGAGCCACGTCCCCGACACCTCGGCACCGGGCCCAGCTCCCACACCGTTCCGGTCACGTGACCCTTCCGGCTCACCTTTGACGATACGCGGCGAGGCCGCCACAATCCCCTATGGCCGAACGTCCGCGCTACCGCGTTGAGGATGGACGCTGGTGCATCGATATCAAGGTCCGGCAGGCGCGGCAGCTCTTCGACAGCCGGGACCCGGCGCCATTTCGCGAGCGCGACCTTGACCAGAACGCCGTCGAGTACCTGCTGGGATCCGCGCAGGAGATTCCCCGACACCGGCCGCTCCAGATCGTCGTGACGATTGCCGAGCCAACCGAGCCGCCGCTTTCAGGTGACGTGGTAGCGCACGCCGTGCGGGAGCATTTCGCCTATCAACTTGAGCAGATCAGCCGCCGCCGCGGTGAGTACATCCGCCGCGGGCGCCAATTCCTGATTGTCGGCGTGACGGTTCTGGCGGTGTTCCTGAGCCTGGCCGGGCTGACGCAGGCCCTGCCAGCCGGACCTGTACGGGACATCCTGCGAGAGGGCCTTGTCATCACCGGGTGGGTGGCGATGTGGCGGCCACTCGAAGTCATCCTCTACGACTGGCGACCGCTGGTGGACGAGCGCCGGCAGGTGCAGCGCCTGCTCGCAGCGCCCGTCGCCGTGCGATACGGGGACTGACAAGGCGGCCAGCGGCCGCTCATCAGTACCAGCCGTGGATCGCCTTGACCGGCCCGGTGAACCGCTCGCTTTTCACCTTCGATTCGAGCGGCGGCAGCAGGATCGGGACATCTTCCAGACGGTCGTACGGTACGTGCTTCAGCAGGTGGCGAATCAGATTCAGCCGCCCCCTCCGCTGGTCGTTGAAGTTCACGACCGTCCACGGCGCGAACCGGCGGTGAGTCGCCTCGAACATGGCGTCGCGCGCCTGGCCGTAGTCGCGGTAGCGTGACCGCGCCTCCAGGTCCACGGGCGAGATCTTCCAGTGCTTGACCGGATCCGAGGCCCGCTCCGCGAAGCGGGCCTCCTGCTGGCGTTGGTCGACCGCCAGCCAGTACTTCCGGATCATCAGACCATCGTCGGCGAGCAGGCGCTCGAATACGGGCGTGGCCTCCATGAAGCGGTGGTACTCGTCGTCGGTGCAGAAGCCCATCACCCGCTCAACGCCTGCGCGGTTGTACCAGCTCCGATCCATTAGCACGAGCTCGCCCGCCGACGGCAGGTGCTCGACATAGCGCTGGAAGTACCACAGCCCCTGCTCGCGCTCCGTGGGCCGCCCCAGCGCGACGACGCGCGCCTGCCGCGGATTCACGCGCTGCATGATGGCGTTGATCGCGCCGCCCTTCCCAGCCGCGTCGCGGCCCTCGAACACGACCAGCAGACGCTGACGCCTGTGCGAGAGCCAATGCATCAGGTCATTCAAGTCCTGCTGGAGCGGCTCCAGGTGCCGCTCGTACTCCCGCCGCGTGATATCGCTCATATGTCGCCGTCCTGTTCGCGGATCGTATCGCGGGCAGCGAATCCGGAGTACAAATCTGGAGCCGTGAACCTCCCGCTCATTTTGCTCGCCGGCTACTCCGTACTCGTCGTCGCGCTGGGCCTGTGGAGCGCCAGGCTCGTGCGCGGTAGCAGCGACTTCTTCGTCGCCGGACGGAGCCTCGGGCCCGGGCTCATCTTCTCGTCCATGATCGCGGCCAACATCGGCGCCGGGGCCACGGTCGGCGTGACGGGCCTCGCCTATCGCGATGGCCTCAGCGCGTGGTGGTGGAGCGGATCAGCCGGCTTCGGGTCGCTGGTGCTGGCCTTCTGGGTGGGGCCGCGCCTCTGGCGCCTCGCCAAGGCGCACGGGTTCTACACCACCGGCGACTTCCTCGAAGCGCGATACGGCGGATCCGTGCGGGCCGTCGTCACTTCGCTCATCTGGGTCGGGTCGCTCTCGATCCTCGCAGCGCAGCTCCTCGCCGGGGCCACGATCATGAATGTGATCGCGGGCATCCCGCGCTGGGAGGGGTCGCTCATCGGCGGCGCCATCATGACGGCTTACTTCTCCGCCGGGGGCCTGCTCGGATCCGCGTGGGTCAACACGCTCCAGTTCGCGGTGATGGTGGTGGGCTTTGCGATCGCGGTGCCTGCCGTGGTGGGCGACGCGGGCGGTGTCGGCGCGCTCGTGGCCGCGCCGGACCTGCCCGCCAGCTTCGGTTCGTTCTTCTATTCCTCAGGCCCCGGCTCCGGGTGGACCCTGCTGCTGCTTGTGGGCCCAGCCTTCATCGTGTCTCCGGGGCTCATCCAGAAGTCCTACGGGGCCGCGAGTACACGGGCGCTGCGCTGGGGCGTGGGCCTGAACGCCGTGGCCCTGATGGGGTTCACCTTCGCGCCGGTCCTCCTGGGCATGGCGGCCCGCGTACTTGAACCGGGCCTCACGGATACCAACGCCGTGTTGCCGCAGCTGCTCACGCACCACCTCACGCCGTGGCTCGGCGCCGTGGCCCTCGCCGCGATCTTTTCCACCGAGGTGGACACATGCGACGCGGTGCTCTTCATGCTCTCGACGTCGCTCTCGCAGGATCTCTACAAACGGCACCTCAACCCGCAGGCCAGCGACAGCCGGCTCCTCGCGGTCGCACGGCTCTCGGCTGTGATCGGCGGCGCCGCCGGCGTCGTCTTCTCGATCTACCTGCCAACGGTCGTTGAGGGCCTGAGCATCTTCTACTCGCTCCTCGGCGTGACGCTGCTGGTGCCGGTCGTCGGTGGACTCTTCGTCGCCCGCGCCGGGTCACGGGAAGCCCTGGCCTCGATAGCCGGCGGCGTCATCACCTGGCTCGTCGTCCGCTATACCCTGCGCGGCCTCTCGCCGTGGATGGACCCGACCTTCGTGGGCCTCATCGTCGCCGCGCTCGCCTTTCTGGTGACGCTCGCCCTGCCCCGCACCGCGCGCGCCTGAGCCCCACGCTCCGGCTGCGGCCCCGCCGTGGGTACAATCACCGGATGGCACAGCAGAGCTACCGCATCGCAGTGATTGCCGGCGACGGCATCGGCCCCGAAGTCATCCCCGTTGGCGTGGACATCCTGAAGCGCGCCGCCCAGCAGGAGGGCTTCGCGCTCGACTTCGTGGACCTGCCCTGGGGCTGCGAGTTCTATCTCAAGACCGGCAAGATGATGGACGACAACTGGGTGGAGACGCTCAAGGGTTTTGATGCGATCTATCTGGGCGCCATCGGCGCGCCGTCCGTGCCGGACTACATCTCCGCCGGTCAGCTCCTGCTTCCGCTCCGCCAGTTGCTCGTGCAGTACGTGAACCTGCGGCCAATGCGTCTGATGCCCGGCATCAAGAGCCCGCTCGGCGGACGGACCGCCGCGGACATCGACATGATCTGCGTCCGCGAGAACTCCGAGGGCGAGTACTGCGGCGTCGGCGGCCGCATCCATGTGGGCACGGACCTGGAAATGGCCGAGCAGACGGGCATCTTCACAAAGAAGGGCATCGAGCGCGTGGCGCGGTTCGGTTTCGAGCTGGCGCGGAAGCGCCCCCGCAAGCTGCTGGCGAGCGCCACGAAGAGCAATGCGCTTCGCCACTCGATGACGCTGTGGGATGAGGTGGTCGACGAGGTCCGGAAGGACTATCCGGACGTGGAATTCAAGAAGTACTACGTGGACGCGCTGGCGGCCCGGATGATCACGCACCCGCAGACGGTTGACGTGATGATTACGTCCAACCTGTTCGGCGACATCCTCACCGACATCGGCTCGGCCATCTCCGGCAGCCTCGGCGTGGGCCCCTCTGGCAACATCAACCCGGAGCGGACCTTCCCCTCGATGTTCGAGCCGCTGCACGGCTCGGCGCCGGACATCGCCGGCAAAGGCATCGCGAATCCCATCGGCACGGTGTGGGCTGGCGCGATGATGCTGGAGTTCCTCGGTCAGGCCGGCACGGGCGCTCGCATCGTGAAGGCCATCGAGCAGGTGCTCACCGACGGCGCCGTGAAGACGGCGGACCTCGGCGGCAAGGCCTCAACGAAGGAGATGGGCGCAGCCATCGTGGCCGCGCTCGGCTAGACACCTACCAGCAGCCCTGACACATCACCCAGGAGAGGAGAGATCATGAGCGACCGCGTGCAATCGTACGAGACGGACGAGATCGTGGTGACCTTCGACCCGGGCAAGTGCATCCACGCGGCTGTCTGCCTGGTCGGCCTCCCGGCGGTCTTCGATGTCTCGCGCAAGCGCTGGATCGACCTTCGCAACGCCGACGCGGACGCGGTGATGGGCCAGGTGGACGCCTGCCCCTCCGGCGCCCTGCAGTACATCCGCAAGACGCCGTGACGCCGAGCCGGGCGGCGCTGGAGCGACTGGCGGCTCCCGGCGGGCCACTGGAGATTCGGCGAACCGTGCCGGGCTGGACCGGCGCGCCGCAGTTCGCGGAGCTTGCGGCACAGCTCACCCCCGTCGAGTGGGACGTGCTCACCTTCCTCGACAGCCACAAGATCGAGATCGCGCCCGACGACTTCAGCGCACAGGATGTGCCGCGCGAGGCGGTACTCGCCTACTTCGGCTTCGCCACGGAACATCTCGACGCGGTGGTCGAGGCGCTCGAGAACCTTGCGCTCGCGGAGCTGCGCGGCCGGTCGGTGGGACTCAGCGCGACGGCGGTCCAGATGCTGGCGTCTCGGCCAGCCACATCCGCTCTACCTCGCTCCTGAGACGCGCGGTCAGCGCCTCGTCCGTCTCATCCACGCGGGCGCGAAGGGGCTCTCCGAACGTCACCGTCAGCCGGTGCCCGCTCCAGGGGAGCAGGCGCCGCCACTCCAGCGGTCGCTTGCGGGGCCACACCTCGTACGCCCCGGAGATCGCCACCGGCACGATTGGAACATGCAGATGCAGGGCCAGAATCGCCGCCCCCTTCTTGAACTTCTTCGGCGTGCCGTCGATCGACCGTTCGCCCTCCGGAAAGAGCATCAGCACGCGGTCGTGCCGCAGTCCTGCTGCCGCGGCCTGCATCGCAGGCAGCAGGTTGGCATCTGGGTCCACGGGTACGACATGCAACTGGGTCGCGAGCCACGCCGTGAAGGGCGTCTCGAAGTACTCGACCGCGCCCACGGAGAAGATGCGATGAAAGGCGAAGTACGGCAGCGACGGCACGACCAGAAACGGGTCGAGGTAGCTCTGGTGGTTGGGGCTGACGATGAACGCGCCCTCGCGCGGCAGGTGCTCCAGCCCTGACACCCGCGGACGCGCGACGAGGCGGACGATGGTGCGGGTCAGCGCGAAGAAGATCGGGGCAGCGATTGGACGGCTGCGCAGAATTGGCGCAAGGGCGGCGGGCACCTCGCCACCGGTGAGCAGCGCGCCCCAGTCCTGCGCGCCAGTGTCGTGGCCCGCGTGGGCGTCGCGAAACACGTCGGCCAACTGCTCGACGGTGAAGGCCTGCTGTGCCACGGCCTCCGGCACGCGAACGCCGAACTGTCGCTCCAGCGCCGCCAGCAACTCCACGCGCTCCATGGAGTCGAGGCCGAGGTCCAGCTCGAAGTTCGAGGCCGCCCGTACGTGGGTACCCGGCACCTGGGATTGGACGACGGCGATCACCCGCGCGACGTGGGGCTCGACGTCCGCCGCCTCCACGGCCGGGCCGGTTCGATCTTCCACCTTCTTCGCGGCGAGCTCACGTACCAGCGCACGGATCTCCCGCCGCTTCAACTTGCCGGTCGTCGTCCGCGGCAGCGGGTCGAGCGAGACATCGAATCTCAGGATGCGCTTGTGCGGTGGCAGCGCCACGGAGAGGCTTTCCAGTTCGAATCGGATCAGCTCCTGTGTGTTGACGATGCGCTTTTCGCGGAGCACGTCGAGGTCAGGCACCACCACGGCGTGGAGCCGCTCGTCGGCGCGCCCGCCTTCACTGGCCACGCCAAGCACACAGAGTTCCCGGATGAAGGCCGAGCCCTTGTAGCCAGCCTCGACTTCCTCGGGGTAGATGTTCTTGCCGTTGCCGAGGACGATCACTTCCTTGCTGCGGCCGGTAATGGTGAGGCAGCCCCGCGCGTCGAGCCGCCCGAGGTCCCCGGTGTGGAGCCAGCCATCGCGCAGCACCTCGGCGGTGGCATCTGGCCGGTTCCAGTAGCCCCGCATCACGACGCCGCCGCGGATGAGCACTTCGCCGTCGTCAGCACCCGGCGCGAGCGGCGCGACGCGAATCTCCACGCCGCGCAGCGGCCGCCCCACGGTGGCGATGGGATCGCCACTGTGCGTCACGGTTGAGGCCCCGGAGGTCTCGGTCAGGCCGTAGGCCTGGAGAATCGTCAGGCCGAGGTCGCGCAAGTCTTCACCGATGACGGGGTCGAATCGTGATCCGCCGGTCACAAAGAGCCGCATGCGCCGGCCAATGGTCCGGTGCACGCGGCCGAAGAACACCCGGCCCAGATTGAGGCCCGCACCCCGCAGTCGCCGGTTCACTCTCTTGAGCAGACCAAACACCACTCGCGTGACGAGACCGCTGCGCCGCACCTGCTCCATCACGCGGCCGTGAATCAGATAGAAGAACTGCGGCACGCAGGCAAAGACGCTCACGCCTTCTTCGTCAAGCGCCCGAAGCAGCTCTTGCGTGTTGAGCGTCTCCAGGAAGACGACGTGCGCGCCGATGGACAGCGGCAGCAGCAGGTTCGCCATCTGCGCGAGGGAGTGAAAGAGTGGCAGCACGCCCAGCACGACGTCGCGCTCGTCGACGTGCACGGCGGAGAACGCGCCATCCTTCTCGGCGAGGAGATTCCCATGCGTGAGGACGACGCCCTTGGGATCGGCCGTGGTGCCAGAGGTGTAGAGGATCACTGCCGGGTCGCCGGGCCCAATGGCGTCGATGGGCGGCAGGCTGCCCTCATCCGGAGCCGGTCCAGCGGCAACGGCTGTGGCCAGCGCCAGCACGGGCGTCGCGGTGACGGCCGCAGCGACGGCGGATGTTTCTGTGAACTTCTCCGACGCCAGCAACAGCCGGGCGCCGCTGTCGCCGAGCAGCGTCGTCACCTGCGCAGCGCTGTAGTTCGTGTCGAAGGGCACGGCGATGGCGCCCAGGCGCAGCACCGCCAGGTACACCGCGCACCACTCGGCGCTGTTTTCGGCGAGCAGGGCACAGCGGTCGCCCGCTCCGACGCCGGCCGAGGCGAGGCGCCCAGCCGCCAGCCGCGACATGGCGTCCAGTTCCCGATACGTGAGCCGGCGGACGCCGGACGGACCACGCACCGAGACGGCGAGCCGGTCTCCGATGCGCGAGACCGTCGCGGCGAACTGCTCCGGGAAGTTGCGCACCGGGCCTAGTGTCCCGGATCGGACGTGCGCGGACAAATGCCCGGTGCATCCCTGGCTCAGGCATGCACCGGGCGGGGTGACGCTCGTCGAGACGTCGTGCTCCAGGTCAGGCCATCAGCTCAGGACCCATCTCAGAGGGCGGTCCGCTCATCGGCGTCTCGTCCTCGGGAATGCGGCCACGGCTACGGCGCAGCACCCAGAGCGCGGCACCGAAGCCAACCGTCCACGCGACGTACTCGATGAGGAATCCGACGACGGCCACGGACCCGGCGAGGAACCCTCCGAAGACGACCGAGAGCGCACGACCCAGAAGGGGAATAGCCATGACGGCAAGGACACCCACCGCGGCCCGCGCATACGGGCTATCGGAGGCAAGGCCCACACGGTCGGAGACAAGGTCTCCAAGGCGCACGACGACGCCGGTGAAGCCCACCAGACCCACAACCAGCAGCAGCACCATCGCGAAGGGCAGCAGGAGCAGGAAGGGAATCCCGACGATGGATACCGCGAGCACGATCACGGTGACGACCAGCACCGGAATGAAGAGCACTTCGGCTAGGAGTCCCAGTCCACCCGAGCGCAGCGGCTCAGATGCGGCCCGCGCGGCAATCGGACGCACGTAGCGGCCGCCCAGCGCCACCGTCACCAGCACCACGAGCAGGAGCAACACGGCGCGGGTGAGCAGACCAAACAGACCGCCAACGCTCCGCATGGGCCCGAACAGGCTCCATCGGCCCATTTGATGGCTATCGCTCGGTCCGATCGTGATGGTGGTCTTGCCCTTCCCCACACCGACTTCACTGACCTTGCCGTCCACGCGCGAGCCGGACTCCCGATGCAGAGTGCCGCCCGCGACGGACACGTTGCCCTGGACGACGGACTGCGGGCCAAGACGGAGCGTCCCTCCAACCACGCTGACGTCGCCTTCGACCGTGCCTTCCACCTCGGCGGTCCCGCCGATGACGACCAGCTCACCGTCGACCGTGCCGAGCACGCTGGCCGAGCCTCCCATGACCACGACCTCGCCAGCCACGCGCTCGTCCTTTTCGACTGTCACGTTGCCGCCGAATCGGACGATGTCGTTCTTGTCTCGACCCTCGCGCTCCCGGCGGCCCTCACGCCGCGATTCACGATCGCCGGGCACCGCAGGCGGCGCGGTGGGCGGCACGGGTGGCGTGGGCTGGCCCGGGACGATGGCTGGCGCACCGGGCGCGGCAGTCAGCGTGGCCACGCCGGCGGCGTCGAGATAGGTGACGCGCAGCACGAGTTCGGCATCCTTGCCGAGCTTCGCCTTCACGTCCTTCGCGCTGGCGGGCTCGCCGTTGATGCTCACCGCGCCCTCCCGCACCTCGATCAACCGCACGCCGGCGATGGGCTGCTTCGGTACCAGCCCCACCCCACCTGTCAGCGTGACGACATCGAAGCGCGCTCGCGCCTGATCGCGCAGTGCCGCCACATCTGACTGAGCGTTCACGCCGGCAGCGAGGCTCAACAGCAGGACGACCATCGTCACGATGCTTCCGACAAGACCCTTTCCACTCATACGCGTGCCTCTTCCTGTGCAGCCTGCTCGTCGCCGAGCAACTGCTTCATGCCGTACATCGCCAGGGCACCCACCACCTGCAGCGCCACCAGCACCGCCATCGATAGCGGCGTCGCCGCCGCTGTCCCAATCGCCGACCCGAATCTCGCGAGGACCGCCCACCACCGCAGTCCACCTCCCATCGCTTCCGTCGTCCAGAGCAGGCCCCGCACCGCCGCCAGGAGAACGTTGGCAAGGGCATCGGCCAGCAGCGCACCGCCAGCCCACACACCGGCCGCCGCGGTGACCGCCACCGCGACGGCGGCCACCGTGCGGGCCGCCCACTGGAGACGGCGTTCCCGGGCGCGGCGGCTCCGCACGGCCGACATCGTCCGCTCAACGAATGCGGCGGACACCTCCACCCGCGGCGCCTCGGCCATCAGGCTCGCGAAGGCGGCGTCTGCCGCGTCCTCGCGCTCCTGCGCTTCGGCCTCGAGCCACTCGCGCCACGGCTGGTTGGGGTTGGTCTGCATATCTGGCACTCCCTCTACGGGCGGTTCCCGGATGGGGTTTCAACCGGCGGGCGTCCCCAGCCGGCGGTGTTCATCAGGTCCGCCATCTCCTTGCGTGCGCGGAACAGATACGTCTTCACGGTGCCGGCTGGAATGCCCATCACGCCAGCAATCTCCTCAACAGAGAGCTCCTCGCGATACCGGAGCACCACCACCTCGCGGTACTCCGGCCTGAGATGCGCCAGCGCCGCGGAGAGTGCCGCGGAGAGCTGACCGTGCTCGGCCGCTGCATCCGGCGCGGCAAGGCGCACCGGGTCCGCGAAGCCCGGGTGCCCCGCCTCCTGCAGTTCGTCGAGCGACACACTCGGCACGCGCTTCCGGCGGAGATGGTCGACGGTGATGTTGTGGAGAATCTGGAAGAACCAGGATGAAAACTTGTAGTCGGCGTTGTAACTGGCCAGCCGGTCGAAGGCGCGGGCAAAGGCCTCCTGAGCCAGATCCTCGGCCAGTGCCCGGTCGCGGACCATGCGGGTGGCCAGGTTCACGGCCGGTCCGGCATACCGCTGCACGAGGACCCGATAGGCATCCTCAGACCCCGCCAGGGCCTGTTTTGCCAGGTCTGCGTCGCTCGAGAGCAGTGTCATGAACTTGACGCCAGGGGCCACCTGAGCACTCTACGGGCATTCGGGCTGCGTGGTTTCAGATCTATACCGTGATCGGGCAACCTCGGGCATTGCCTTGCCGTATACATAGATTCAGGTGACAATCTCACGCGTTTCTTACGTTTTTGCCGGCGGTCATCCCGCCCGCCCGGTACCTAGGAGTGAACTGTGAAGACGCAGAATTCGGCTCGCATCTTGTGTTCGGCGCTGGCGATCGGAGGCCTGCTCATGGCGTCCGCGGCGCAGGCCCAGACCCAGAAACCGGCAGGGGGTTCCGTGAAGTCCTTCTACGATCTGAAGACCGAAACACTGGATGGCAAGCCGGCCGACCTTTCCGCTTACAAGGGCAAGGTGACGCTGGTGGTCAATGTGGCCAGCAAGTGCGGCTACACCCCGCAGTACGAGGGCCTCGAGAAGCTCTATCGGGAGATGAAGGGCAAGGGCGTGACCCTGCTTGGCTTCCCCAGCAATGACTTCGGCGGCCAGGAACCCGGCACCGCGGAAGAGATCGCCACCTTCTGCAAGAACACCTACGACGTCACCTTCCCGCTCTTCTCGAAGGTCCAGACCAAGCCCGGTGACAAGCAGTCGCCGATCTATTCCCACCTCGGCAAGGCGTCAGGCAATCTGCCCGCGTGGAATTTCAGCAAGTATGTGATCGACAAGAACGGCAACGTTGTCGCGTTCTTCCCGAGCAAGACCACTCCGGATGCGCCGGAACTCAAGGCCGCGCTCGAAAAGGCGCTCGCCGCAAAGTAAGAGACCGTCTCCTGGACCGCGAGCCACACGGTTCGCGGTCCACCATCCCTCCCGCTCCGCACCGTCGCCCCATGTGGATTCTTCGTACCGTCGGCCAGCCTACTGAAACAACGTTCCGCCTGCTGCCGGGGAGCGTCAAAACGATCGGCCGCGCCACCGGTGCGGACTTCATCCTGGATGAAGCACTCGTCTCGCGCGTGCACTGCCGGGTGCAGGTGAACATCTCGGGCGATCTCGACGTGGTCGACCTCGACAGCACCAACGGCACCTTTGTGAATGGCACGCGGATCACGAATGCGCGCCTGGTGCCTGGCGACCTCGTGAAAGTGGGCCGGGTGGAATTGATCGCGTTGAAAGATCAGGACTGACGCCGCTATTGGCGCAGCAGCGTAAACGCGAACTCCCGGGAACCGAGCGCCCGGCTCGCCAGCAACCACACGAGCGTCATCGGCTCAAGCACCCGGGCGGCACTCAACCCGCCGAGATCCAGCGGTTCGAAACCGACATCCTCGATCAGCCCGCGCACAACGCCCTTCGCGTGGGCGTCATCGCCACAATAGAAGTTGGTCGCCCGCACCCCGGCATACACCGGATGCGCGAGGCTCTCCGCGCCTTGGGCCGTGAAGCTCTTGACCAGCCGAGCCCCGGGAAGCAGGCGCGCGTTCACCTCGGCGGCCGAGTCCGTGTGGCCGACCGCCAGACTCGGGCCTGGCCCGATTGCATTGGTGCAGTCGATGACCACGCGGCCTGACCAGTCAGGCAGTTCCCGCGCGACGTCCGGCACGGCACTGAACGGCGTCGCCAGCACCGTCACATCCGCGCCATCAAGGGCGGCAGCCAGGGTGGTCACCACGGCTCCGGTCTCGGCCATGAGCGGGGCATACTTCGGATCGTCCGGATGCCGTACACCGAAGACCACCGCGTGACCGGCACGAACCCACGCCCGCCCGAGCCCCGCCCCAATACGCCCACTTCCGACTACTGCGATACGCATCACTCCCCCCTAGAGACCCAGCGCCGCGACCACGGCCTGCGCGGTCGCTTCACCCGAGAAGTTCTGCTGTCCCGTGATCAGGTTGCCATCGCGCACGGCGAACCCACGCCATCGTCCTGCCTGGACGAAGTTGCCGCCCAGCGCCTTCAGTCGATCCTCGATGCGCCAGGGCATGACGTGTGTGCCTCGGGATAGAAGGCCGTAGCTCCAGACCGCCTCGTCGGCAAAGTCCTCCTCCACGTTTGCAAAGCCCGTCACGGTCTTGCCCTTCACGAGAGGCTCGCCGTCCGGCCCCGTCAGGAACGCGAGCAGCGCTGTCCCGTGGCACAGCGCCGCCACGATCTTGCCGGCCGAGTGAAATTCGACGAATTTCTCCTGCAGACCGGTCGCTGCCTGGAAGGTAAACATCGGGGACTGACCACCGGCAACCAGGAGCGCGTCGAACTGCTCGAGCCCGATCTCCCGAACCGGCCTGGTGCCAGCCACAAGCGCGGCCAGTGACGGCGTGTGAATGAAGCCCTGGCTGATCAGGTCGGTGCTGCTGTAGCCACTGGCGTCGCCTGGATCGCTCATCGCATCGGCCTGGCACGCGCCGCCGTCAGGACTGAACACCTCAACCTCGTAGCCCGCTTCCGAGAACACGATCCACGGGTGGGTCAGCTCACTCCACCAGAAGCCCACCGGCCAGCCGGTCGAGGACGACACGGCCGGATTGGCAATGACGATCGCCACCCGCTTCGGGCGCCGGGGGTTGGTGGTGTTCGGATCCTTGAGACTCATGGCTGCGCTCCTCTGTCCTTCACGGTAGGAGATACAGCCCCTTTCGTGAAGTATGCACATTGGGGTGCGATACTCACCACGAGGAGCCTGCCTGTGCCGGAATTCGACTTCGAAGGCGCGCGCTACAACAACCCTGTCGAGCTCGCGCAGGGCGTCATCGGGGGCAAGTGGAAGATGCCGCTCCTGTGGCGGCTGAATCAGCGCATCTGGCGCTACAACGAATTACGCCGGGAGCTGAAGGGCATCTCGCACAAGATGCTGACGCAACAACTGCGGGAGATGGAGCAGCACGGACTCATCACCCGAACCGTGCACCCGGTCGTGCCACCGCACGTGGATTACGACATCACACCGCTGGGGCGGACGGCTCTGCCCGCCATCGAGGCGCTTCGCGCGTGGGGCACGCTGTATCGTCGGCGTCGGGCACGAACGAGCTAGCAGAGAGCCCCGGCGGGCGCTCAGGTCGCGAGATACTCCAGCACAAAGGGATTCGTCGCCCGCTCACGGGCGATCGTGGTGTCCGGCCCGTGGCCCGGGTGCACGATGGCATCGTCCCCGAGCGGAAAGATCACGCCGGTAATCGCCTTCATCAGCACGTCGTAGTCTCCACCTGGCAGATCCGTTCGGCCAATCGAGCCGGCGAAGAGCGTGTCACCCACGAAGAGGTGCGGCGCGGGGAAATCCGGCCCACTGACCGCCAGACACACGCCACCAGGGCAATGCCCGGGCGTGTGATGCACGTCCACGCGATAGTCGCCGAAGGTGAACACGGTGCCGTCGTAGAAGTGGTCGATGGGCGGCAGGGGCAGCTCCACCTTCAGTCCGAACATCTGGGCCTGCTGACCGGCGCGCTCGTAGAGGAACATGTCGTCCTGATGCAGCCAGAGCGGCACCTTGAAGGCGCGCACCGCGGCCGCGCAGCCAGTCACATGATCGATGTGGGCGTGTGTGAGCAGGATGTGCCGCACGGCCAGTTGGCGCTCCTGCACGATGGCGACCAGCTCCGCCACCTCATCGCCCGGGTCCACGATGACGGCCTCGCCGGTCCGCTCGCACGCCAGCACGAATCCGTTTTTGAAAAACGGCCCCACCGCCCTCGACTCAATCAGCATTCTCTGTAATCCTCACCTGATGGTGCTCTGCGTCGTCGACGACATCCTCTTCGCCAGCAAGATCCGCGCGGCCGCCGGCGCGCTCGGCGTCACGATCGCCTTTGAGAAGCAGGCGGGCGCGGTGGCCGCTCGCGTCCTGTCGGAATCGCCAACGCTCGTGATCTTCGACCTCGACGCCGCCCGTCTACGCCCCATCGACACCATCACAGCGCTGAAGGCGGATCCGGCGACGCGCGGCGTGCGCACCCTCGGATATGTATCGCACGTGCAGGCGGAGCGGATTGCCTCGGCGCGTTCGGCCGGGATCGACGACGTGCGAGCACGCTCGGCCTTCGTCGCGCAACTGGGCGACATCCTGACCGGCGCCGCCTGAGCGGCTCTCAGCGCAGCAGCCACCAGCCGAGCGCCGCGACCACCGCGAGGCCGAGGAGCAGCAGCGCCAGACGCCCTGCCGAAGGCGGCGCTGCCGCCGCGGCTTCGTCGGCCGCTGCCTCGCGCACATCCAGAATAGCGGCGATGCTGCGCAGCTCAGCGGCCATCGTGACGAGACTCTGATAGCGGTAGCCGGGCTGCTGCGCGGTGGCACGGATCGCCGCGGCATCAAGTTCCTTCGGCACCAGGGCATTCACCGTGCTCGGAGCCTGTTGCACGCCTCTCGGCGGCTGGGCCGACAGCATCTCGTAGAGCAAACTCCCGACGGTGAAGACATCCGCCCCTTCATCCCGGGCCTCGCCCTCCCGCGCTTCCGGCGGGCGCACTTCCCGGAGGCGGAGCTCGGAGCCGTCGTCGAAGCCGCCGCGCGCGGCCAGCGTCGCCAGTGGAATCTTGGCGTGGCCCTTCTCGGTCACCATGATCGATTCCGCGCCGAGACCTGCCGGCTCCAGCCCCGCGGCGTTGATCTCCGCGATGGCGTCCGCGATCTGCACCGTGAGGTCGACGGCGCGCCGCGGCGGGAGCGGACGCCCGCCGATTTCCGCCCGGAGCGACCGCCCCTTCACAAACTCGAACACGAGATAGCACCGGCCGACCGATTCTCCGGCATCGAAGATGGTGGTGACGTTCGGGTGCGTGAACGCGGCCAGCGCCCGGTGCTCACGCACCCACGCGGACCGGACATCCGCGGTCGTGGCCTCGCCGGGTATCAGGAGCCGTAACGCCACGGTGCGGCCCCGCCGCGTGTCGCGGGCGCGGTAGAGCTCGCCGGGCCCGGCCGGGTCCAACCGCTCCAGCAGCGTGTAGTCGCCGACCGAACCGAGCGGCTCTGGCACACCCGGCGTCATGCGCGCGGTCCACGATTGACGGCTTCAAGGACGCTCTGCAGCAGCTCCTTGGCGTCGGCAATCTGCTCGAGCACCAGCGCAATGTCCATGCGCGGACCGCCACCCAGCCGCGCGCTCTGGCAGTACACGCCGTGCTGACCCACGAGCGCCTGCGCATCGGTGAGCAGGTCCAGGGCCACGGCCAGGCGGCCATGGGAGGCGCCCAGCATGGTTTCGTGTACTTCCAGCGTGTCTTTGTGCTTCTCGAAGACGGACATCGTGCGGACGCCCAGTACAATACCTCCCTCTGTCCCCAGCTATGTCGACGGTGGCCATCATCGGTGCAGGAGAAATCGGCGCCGCGTGCGCCCGGGCGCTCGCGGCCGCTGAGCGCGTACGCCGGATCATCCTGATTGACGAGGTCGCCGCGGCGGGAAAGGCCCTCGACATCCAGCAATCGGGACCCATCGACCTCTTCGATGCGCGGCTGGAAGGTACGGCGGATCTGGCGGCGGCCATCCACGCGGACGTCTGCGTGATCGCGGACCGGATGAGCGCACCGGCCGGCGAGTGGACGGGTGACGCCGGTCTCGCGCTGGTGGCGCGCCTCGCGCCGCTGGCTTCGCGGGCGCCGCTCGTCTTCGCAGGACCGCACGCCGCCACGCTGATGGAGCAGGCGGTCACCGAGCTGCATATCCCCCGCGCGCGGCTGCTGGGCTCGGCCCCGGCCGGGCTCGCCTCGGCCGCCCGGGCGCTCACGGCGCTGGATGCCGGCTGCTCCGCGACGGATGTGGCGCTTGGGCTGGTCGGCTCAGGCACAGCGTTCGTAATCCCCTGGAGTCAGGCTTCGATAGCCGGGTTCGGGGCCAGCACTGTGCTCCCGCAGGCCGCACTGGCCCGGATCGAAGCCCGGGTGGCCCGGCTGTGGCCGCCAGGCCCCGAGACGCTGGGCGTCGCCGCCGCCCGCCTCGTGGAGGGCGTCGCGCAGTCGAGTCGCCGGACGTTCACGGCCTTCGTGGTCCTGGATGGCGAGCTGGGGGTCCGGGGACGGGTCGCAGCACTGCCCGTGCTCGTCTCGGGACGAGGCCTCGCGGAGGTCCGCCTACCCCCGTTGAGCGGCCGGGAACAGGTGCAGCTGGAATCCGCCCTGGGGCGCTGACGGGGCACTAAGATGAGCAGCATGCGTCGACGCACGGTCGCCCTCATTGCCGCCGTCCTGGGACTGACGGCGTGGACCGCCGCCAGCGGCACCCGGCGCGACCTTGCGCCGGAGGATGCCTACATCCGGCACATCCGGTATCTGGCCTCCGATGAACTGAAAGGGCGCGGCAACGGCTCCCGTGAACTGGAGAAGGCCGGCGACTACATCGCGGCCGAATTCAAAGCCGCAGGCCTCAAGCCCGGCGGCCGGGACGGCACCTGGTTCCAGCCGTTCGACATCATCACGGGCCTCACAATCGGCAGCGGCAACCGGCTGACGCTGACCACCGGGCAACACGCGGTCAGCTTCGACCTGGGCCTCTCCTACTACCCGATGTCCGCGGCCGCCGGCGACGGCGGCATCCAGGCCCAGAACTTCCGCCGGATTCCACTGGTCTTTGCCGGCTACGGCATCTCGGCGCGCGCGCTGAAGTACGACGACTACGGCTCGGTCGACGTGCACGGCAAGGCGGTGCTGGTCTTCAGCCACGAACCGCAGGAGCAAGACCCCTCCAGCCGTTTCAACGGCGCACGGCCAGCGAGCGTCTCGCTGCTCATCGAGAAGGCGATGGCCGCCAAGAACCACGGCGCCGTGGCGCTTGTCGTGGTCGGCGACCCGACGCACGAGAAAGACCCGGCGGCCTTCAATGGCTTCACGAAGGATCCCCAGGCCGAGAATTTCGGCATCCCGGTGCTGCGCGTGGACCGCAGTCGCGCCCAGCCTCTCCTGGACGCCTGGAAGCTGGACGCGCTGGCCCGCGAGATCGACAAGGACCTGCAACCGCGCTCGCAAGCCCTCGAAGGCGCGACGCTCGATTACAGCGAACGGCTGAGCCGGACCCGTCGCACGGTGCGCAACGTCATCGGTGTACTCCCGGGGAGCGAAGCCGGGCGGACGCATGAAGCGGTCGTCGTCGGCGCGCACTACGACCACCTCGGCCTCGGCGGCACGCACTCGCTCAGCCCTGAGCTGGCGGGTCAGATTCACAACGGCGCCGACGACAATGCCTCAGGCACGGCAGCTGTGATTGAGATTGCGCGCCGCGCGGCGGCCGCGCGCAAGCGCTTCCCTCGCACCACGATCTTCATGACGTTCGCCGGTGAGGAACTGGGCCTGCTCGGCTCGACGCACTGGGTGAACAATCCAACCGTGCCGCTGGAGCAGGTGGTCGCGATGGTCAACCTCGACATGGTCGGCCGCGCCAAGGAGAACGTGCTCGTGAGCGGCCTCGACAGCTCGCCCTCGGTGCGCGCCGATATGGATGTCGCGGCCGAAGCTGGTCGCCCGATCGAGGTCAAGCGCTTCCAGGACGGCGCGGGGGTCGGCTCGAGCGACGACACCTCATTCCTCCTGAAGAAGATTCCCTCGTTCGGCTTCTTCTCAGGCTTTCACAGCGACTACCACCGCCCGACGGACGACTGGGAGAAGATCGACACCGATGGCGCCGTGAAGGTGCTCAGCATGGCGGTGGAACTAGTCTCGCGCCTCTCCTCGCGGACGGCGCGGCCGGAGTTCATTCCTCAGGACACGTCCTCGCACGGCACGTCCAGCGGCGAGACATCGCAATCCGGTGGCTACGGCGCTTACTTCGGCTCGGTGCCGGATTTCGCGCAGTCCGAAAAGGGCGTGAAGTTCTCGGAGGTGCGAGAAACAAGCCCGGCGGGCAAGGCCGGCCTGAAGCGTGGCGACGTCCTGGTGGAATTTGGCGGCAAGGCCATCACATCCCTCGCGGACTTCACGTTCGCTCTGCGTGAGCACAACCCCGGCGAGACGGTAGAAGTCCGCGTGCTGCGGTCCGGCCAGCCCATCACAGCCTCCGTCACGCTCACCACGCGTCCCTGACCCATATGCTGTGGGCGAGCCTGGGGCTCGCGGCGGGCCTGATTCTCATCAACGCCGTCTACGTCGCGGCCGAGTTTGGCGTGGTCGGGGTGCGCCGCAGCCGTGTAAAACAGCTGGCCGGTGAGGGCTCGCGCCTCGCGGCCTGGCTCCTGCCCACGATCGACACACCGCGCGACCTCGATCGCGCCATCTCGGCCTGCCAGATCGGTATCACGCTGTCAGGCTTGCTCCTCGGCTCCGTGGCCCAGTCGCGCCTGGCACCGATGCTGGCCGCAGCCTGGCCTGCCGGCCCACTCTCGCCGGCGTTCATCGAGGGCCTCTCCACGGCCGTCGTGCTGGTGCTCGTCACCGGGGCCAGCACCGTCTTCGCGGAACTGGTCCCCAAAGCGGTGGCGCTCCGATTCCCAACCGAGACCGCGCTCTATACGTTCCTGCCCCTGGCGCCCTCCCGCTGGCTCTACCGGCCGTTCATTCTCCTGCTGAACGGCACCGCGGGCCTGCTGCTCCGCGCCATCGGGGCGCGGCATCTCCCCAGCCGCCACGTCCACTCACCGCAGGAGATCGCGCTGCTCCTGGCCGACAGCCGCGATGGCGGCGAGCTCGAGCCCGACGAATACCGCCGCCTGCAGCGGGCCCTGCGCCTCACGCAGAAGACGGCGCGCCACCTGATGGTGCCACGCACGCAGATGGAGAGCCTGGACGTCGCCACGCCGCCCTCGCGCGTGCTCGAGATCATGGCGGCCAGTCCGTACTCGCGCCTGCCGGTCTATCGCGGCAACGTCGACAACATCATCGGACTGCTGCGCACGAAGGATGTGGTGGAGCGGTTCGCTTCGGACGGGGAGGCGACCTCGATCGACGGACTCATCGGGCCGGTCGCCGCAGTACCCGAAAGCGCCACGATTGGAGCGCTGCTTCGCGTGCTGCGTGGCCAGCGCGCGCACGTCGGTATCGTCGTGGACGAACACGGCGGCACGGCCGGCCTCGTCACCTTGGATGACGTGCTGGCGGAGCTGCTGGGCGAGGTCGGTGACGAATTCAAGAGCGTAGACCCGGTGCCAGAGGAACTCGGTGACGGGCTGTGGCGCCTACCGGGAGCACTCAGCCTTGCCGACGCTGCCGCGCTGCTGGGCGTCGAGCTGCAGGAGGAGGCCGCCACGCTCGGCGGTCTCGTGGTCGCGGAGCTGGGCCGGTTGCCCGCCCAGGGTGACGTCGTCGAATTCGCCGGCCATCGGTGGCAGGTGGAGCGCCTCGCCGGCCGGGCGGTCGAGTCGATGCTCGCCTCGCGGCTGCCTCCGCCTGGCGAGGAGGTCCGATGACCGTCGCGCTGATCATCGCGGCCCTGCTCCTCGCCAACGCCTTCTTCGTGGCGGCCGAATTCGCACTGGTTGGGGCGCCCCGCACGTCGCTCGAACACGCGGCCGCGCGTGGAAGCACGGCAGCGGCCCGGGTGATGGCGCTGCTTGAGAGCCCGCAGGGGCAGGACCGATTCCTCGCCACGACGCAGATCGGAATCTCATTGGCCAGCATCGCCCTCGGCATGTACGGGGAGCAGCAGGTGGCCGTCGCCATCGAGGCGCATCTGCCTGGCTGGCTCGGCCCGGCGTGGCTGACGGCCCATGCCCTGGCCGGAGCCGTGGCCCTGGCGGTGCTCACCTCGCTGCATATCGTGATCGGCGAGATCATCCCGAAGGCCCTGGCGCTCCAGCGCCCTGCCGCGATGATCGTCGGGATCGCGCCTGCGATGAGTGCGGTGGAAGCCGCACTTGGTCCTCTGGTCCGGGTGCTGAGCGGGTCGGGCCAACTGGTGCTGCGCCTCGCGGGCATCGCCCAGGCGGGCGAGAGCACGGACCGCCACCACTCAGCCCAGGAACTGCAGTTCGTCATCGAGGAGAGCGAACGCGGAGGACTGCTCGACGGCGAGTCAGGTCAGGTACTGCGCGAACTCTTCACCTTCGGCGACCTGACGGCGGAGCGTGTCATGGTGCCCATCGCCCAGGTCGCCAGCGTGTCAGCCGGCACGGACTTCGACACGCTGCGGACGCTCGTGCGGACCGAGCCCCACACGCGGTATCTGGTGCTGGACGGCGCGCGCGTCGTCGGCAGCATTCACATCAAAGCGCTTCTGCGGCTGATGCGGCGCGGCCGCGGTGTCGACGTGCGCGATGCGCGGCCGCTGCCGTTTCTGGCACGGACGGCGACGCTCGATGGCGTTCTGGGAGCGATGCGCTCCCACCGCACGCAGCTGGCGATTGTGACAGGCGACGCCGGCGAGCCGCTCGGACTCGTCACGATGGAGGACCTCTGCGAGGAGGTCCTCGGCACGATCGACGAAGCGCGGTAGGCCGGCTCTCTACGCCTGCGCCGACACGTTGCGCTCGAAGACGTCGGCCACATGGCGCACGAACGCCGCTTCCACTTCCTCAAGCGGCATGGGGCGGCCACAGAGCTTCGCAAGAGAGGTCACGCCCCGGTCACCGATTCCGCACGGCACGATCAGCTGAAAGTGCGAGAGATCGGTGTTCACGTTGAAGGCAAAGCCATGGCTGGTGATCCACCGGGAGATCCGGACGCCGATGGCGCCGATCTTCTCCGCGCCCACCCACGTGCCCGACAGACCCTGAATCCGGCTGGCTTCAATGCCGTACTCGGCGCAGACGCGGATCATCACGCTCTCGAGGTCGCGCACATAGCGGTGCACGTCCTGACGGTCAGGCTTCAGGTCGAGGATCGGGTAACCCACAACCTGGCCAGGGCCGTGATACGTGACGTCGCCACCGCGGCCGGTCTCACAGACGGAAATGCCCAGCTCCGCGAGACGCTCGGGTGTGGCCACGACGTGCGAGCGGCCACCGTCGCCCTTCACGCCGAGCGTGACGACGGCCGGATGCTGCAGCAGCAGCAGGGTGTCGGGGATGCGGTCGTGCCGGCGCTCCTCGGCAAGCTCCCGTTGGAGCGCGAGCGCCTCCTCATAGGGCACGACGCCGAGACGCCGAACGTCGAGGGGGCGCAACAGCGAGCTACAGGTCCTTCGGGTCGAAGTGTTCGATCCCGTGCTTGATCTCGGCCATGAAGGCGTCAGCCACGGCGCCGTCGACGAGGCGGTGATCGAAGCCAAGGGTCAGGTACGACATCGTGCGGATGACCAGCTCGTCGTTCACCACGACCGCGCGCTTCTCCACCGTGCCCACGCAGAGGATGCCGACCTGCGGCTGGTTGATGATCGGCAGACCGAACTGCGCGCCGTACTGGCCCGGGTTGGTCAGGGTGAAGGTGCCACCGTTAACCTCGGTTGGCGCCAGCTTCTTGGTCCTGGCGCGATTGGCGACATCCGCGATGGCGACCGCCAACTCCTTCGTCGACTTCGCCTCGGCGTTCGGAATCACCGGCACGATGAGGCCGTTGTCGAGTGCCACGGCCACGCCCAGGTGCACGTCGCGCCGGTAGATGACGTTGTTCGCGTCCAGCGACGCATTCAGCACCGGGTGATTCTTGAGCGCGTCGAGCGTCGCCTTGGCGATGAACGCCATCAGCGTGAGCTTCACGCCGGCCTTCTCGTACTCGGCCTTCTTCTGCGCGCGCAGTGCCGACGCGTGCGTGAAGTCCACCTGGAACACGGTGTGCGCGTGGGCCGACGTCCGCCGGCTCAGGATCATGTGCTCCGCGATCTTCTTGCGCATCACGGAGAGCGTTTCGACGCGGTCGTTGGGCCCGACGCCTGGCAATGACGGCTTCGCCGCCCCCCCGCCCGCCAGCGCGCGCAGGAAGTCCGTCTTCGTCACGCGGCCTTCGAGGCCGGATCCCGCCATGGCGCTGATGTCCACCTGGTGCTCGCGCGCCAGACGCCTCACGAGCGGCGACGATCGCTGGCGGCCACCGGCCGCTGCCCTGGGCGCCGCCGACGCAGAGGCCGCCGCGGCCGCTGCTGGAGCCACCGCGATCACCGTGGGAATGTCACCAGCGGATTCGCCGGCCTGTCCGATTACGGCCACCACGCCATTGACAGCCGCCATCTCGCCTTCTTTGACGTGGATGGCGAGGAGCACGCCGCCGGTCGGCGACGGGATTTCCGCGTCGACCTTGTCGGTGGAGATTTCAAACAGCGGTTCGTCGCGGTCGACGGTGTCGCCGACCTTCTTCAGCCAGCGGACGAGCGTCCCCTCGGCGATCGACTCCCCCATCTGGGGCATCAGGACTGGTGTGGGCATGTGCGGACTGGCGAAAGTGCGCGCGACACCGGGCGCCCCACGCGGGACCACCCGGTGCTCGGCGGGCTGTTACATGTGAATCGCGGCGCCGTGCGTGGCGTGTGCGGCTTCACCCACGCCTTCCGACAGCGTCGGGTGCGCGTGGATGGTCTTGATGAGTTCCTCGACCGTGCATTCAAGCCGCAGGGCGAGCACGGCCTCGGCGACCAGTTCGGTCGAACGCGGGCCGATCATGTGCACGCCGAGCACCTCGTCGTACTTCTTGTCGGCGACGATCTTCACAAAGCCGTCCGTCTCGTTGGCCATCTTGGCGCGGCCGAGCACGCCGAACGGGAAGGTTCCGACGTGGACGTCGTAGCCCTTGGCCTTGGCCTGCGCCTCGGTCAGCCCGACGCTGCCAATCTCGGGCTCGCAGTAGGTGCAGCCGGGCACGTGGTCGTAGTTGATCGGCTGCACGTCCCTGCCCGCCAGCCGCTCGGCCACGATGATGCCTTCGGCCGAAGAGACGTGCGCGAGCTGCTTGTGCGGGCCGTCAATCGTGATCACGTCGCCAATGGCGGACACGTGCGGGACGTTCGTCCGGAACAGGTTGTCGACCTTGATGTAGCCGCGCTCCATCTGGAGGCCCAGTTCCTCGGCACCCAGGCCCGTGGTCACAGGGCCGCGGCCGGTCGCCACGAGCAGGACCTCGACGTTGAGCGTCTGCGTCTTGCCGCCGGTCTCGGCCTCGATCTCCACACTGTCGCCCTTGACGACGGCCTTGGTGACCTTGGTGCCGACCAGCGAGGTGATGCCGCGCTTCTTGAACGCCTTCTGCAGTTCGGCCGACACCGCCTCGTCTTCCACCGGCACCAGGCGCGGCAGCAGTTCGAGAATGGTGACCTCGGACCCGAAACTCCGGAAGATCGACGCGAACTCCACACCCACGGCGCCGCTGCCCATGATGGCCATGGACTTCGGCACGTACGGCAGATGGATGGCTTCGTCGCTGGTGATGATGCGCGTGCCGTCGATGGTGATGCCCGGGAGGCTGCGTGGCGAGGAGCCGGTGGCCACGATGATCTCCTTGGCCGTCAGCGTCTGCTTCTCGCCCTCGAACACCTCGACGCCGCCATTGCCGGTCAGCCGTGCGGTGCCCTTGATCCAGTCGATCTTGTTCTTCTTGAAGAGGAACTCGATGCCCTTGGTCAGGCCCGTGATGATCTTGTCCTTGCGGGCGTGCACCTTGACGATGTCGATCGCGGGCTTGCCCTCGGGGAGGGTCACGCCCCACGTGTCCGCCTCTTGAATCACCTTCAGCGCGTGGGCGTGCTCAAGCAGGCCCTTGGTCGGGATACATCCCCAGATGAGGCACGTGCCGCCGAGCGACTTCTGCTTTTCGACGACGGCGACCTTCATGCCGAGCTGGGACGCGCGGATGGCGGCAACATAACCGCCCGTTCCGGCTCCGATCACAACCAAGTCATAGGCGTTCGGCACGGACACTCCTCATCGGACAAGGCCGCCGCACTCAGGCGGCACGGCCAGAAACCGTTAGCGCTTCAAGGACGCGAGGGGAATAAAGCCGCCGGCGGCCGGCGGTGGAGGCGCGGGAACCGACTCGGGCTCCGGCCCCAGCGCGCGTTGCAGCTGCGCGCGCAGCTCCAGATGCTGGTATTTCAGCTCCCAGTACGCCTCCGTGAGCTGCGCCAGCTGCCGGGACGTTCGCCGGACTCGCATCCACGACACGGCAGACGCCACGAGCGCCACGCCCGCGATTCCCCATAACAGCATCATTTCGCGAGGCTTACCGTCCCGGTTCGTACCTTATAGACCTCATCCGAGGGTGTCAAGGCACGGGTACAATGTCGCGGCAGCCCCCTGAACGCACCCATGGCCCCTCCCCGGAAGACCGTTCTCATCATCGACGACGACGAGGGTACCAGAGAGACACTCGGTGCCATCCTGCGCGGCGACTTCCGCCTGCTGTTTGCCTCGAGCGGTGAAGGAGGCCTCTCGCTGATGCAGTCAGAGCACGTGGACCTCGTGCTGCTCGACGTCCGACTCCCGGGCATCGGCGGCCTGGACGTGCTGACCATCGTGAAGGAGAACTACCCCCTCTGCGAAGTCATCATGGTGTCGGCGGTCCGGGAGCTGGACTGCGCCGTGACCGCCATGCAGCGCGGGGCCTATCACTACGTCACCAAGGAGTTCGACTACGAGAACGTCCGGGCGCTGGTCGGCAAGGCGCTGGAGCATCAGACCATGAGCCGGCAGGTCCTGCGCCTCTCGGCCGAGGTGGAGGACAGCGCCAGCCGGGAATTCGTGGCGGGGTCCAGCCCGGCCATGGCGACGGTCATGGGGATCGTGGAGAAGGTGGCGGCACTCCCCGCGACGGTGCTCATCCTCGGTGAGAGCGGGACAGGCAAGGAACTGCTGGCGCGACATATCCACGAGCGGTCCGGCGCGACCGTCGACGCGCCGTTCGTGGCGGTCAACGTGGCGGCCATCCCAAAGGAACTGGTGGAAAGCACCCTCTTCGGCCACGAACGCGGCGCGTTCACGGGCGCGGTGCGGCAGCAGATCGGCAAGTTTGAGCTCGCATCGGGCGGGACGCTCTTCCTCGACGAGATTGGCGACCTGCGGGTGGACCTGCAGGCCAAGCTGCTGCGAGCCCTCCAGGAGGGCGAGATCGAGCGCGTGGGCGGCGCGCGCCCCATCCGTACACAGTTCCGACTCATCGCGGCCACGCACACGGACCTCCAGCAGGCGGTCAAGGACGGCCAGTTCCGCGAGGATCT
>CANKJK010000007.1 GCA_947482665.1 Acidobacteriota bacterium | reverse complement strand
GCGCGCTGAACCGCATGGGACGTGTCGATCTCGCGGTTGCGTGGCAGGGCCTGATGCCGTGCGAGCGCGACTGAAGTGAACGAGCCCAAGCGCATGTCTCACGCGCCCGCGGAGCGCACGAACGGCAGCAGATCCTGCCGCGCAGCTGGGCTTGGCAAGCCGTCGCACGCACAGCGGGAGCGGGCCTCGGCGCGCACGCGCCCGGCTTGCCCGGGACACGGGTGCAGGGCGCCAGCGCGCTGAACCGCATGGGACGTGTCGATCTCGCGGTTGCGTGGCAGGGCCTGATGCCGTGCGAGCGCGACTGAAGTGAACGAGCCCAAGCGCATGTCTCACGCGCCCGAGGAGCGCACGAACGACAGCAGGTCCTGCCGCGCAGCTGGGCTTGGCCCGCACCCGCGACCTAGCTGCGGACAGCCGCTGCGCGGGTCAACGCCTCGAAGAGGCACCGGAAGCGGGCCGACCGCCAGAAGTTCTCAGGATGGAACTGCACCGCGAGCAGGAACGGATGCGCGGGATCTTCCACGGCCTCGATGATGCCGTCGGGCGCAGTGGCAGCGACGCGGAGACCAGCGCCCAACCGGTCAATGGCCTGGTGATGCCGGCTGTTGACGGCGCCTGCGTCCTCCGGGCCGCCTGTGGCGAGGACTCGGGCCAGGAGGCTCCCAGGTTCGACCGCGATCGGATGGACGAGCGTGTCGAGCGTGGGAGCATCGTCATGCACACCAGCTGCGGGCCGCTCGGACGGAATGTCCTGAATCAGGGTCCCGTCGCGGGCGACGTTGAGTACCTGAAGGCCCCGGCAGATGGCGAGTGTGGGGAGGCCCATCGCCGAAGCGTGCCCGCAGACGGCGAGTTCGAACGCATCCCGCTCCGGCTCAGGCGCGTTGGTTCTGGGGTGCGGCGACTGGCCAAAGCGCGCCGGATCGATGTCCGCACCGCCCGTGAGCAGCACGCCATCCATGCCCGAGAGCGCCGCCAAGCCGCCGGGGTAGTCCACCACGACCGGCTCGCCGCCACCAGCCCGTACCGAGTCGAGGTAGTCGGCGCGCTTGTGCGCCGCGCAGGCAGTGACGGCGATGCGCGGACGCGAAGTCACATTCGCGAGGGGACGGCGACGCCCATCAGATCAAGGGCCTGCGTCAGCTGCCGCCGCAGATAGACAATCGCCGCGGCGCGCCAGCGCCGCACGTCGTCGCGCTCCTCATTGAGGATCTGCGAGCGGTGGTAGAAGGCATTGAACGCCTGCGCCAGCGAGAAGGCGTACTTCGCGAGCACCGAGAACTCGAGCGAGCGGATGACCTGGTCGACGATCTCATCCAGTCGCGCCGCTTCGAGCACCAGCGCCCACAGGTCGTGGTCACCGTCCTCGCCGTTGAGGGCATCAGGGGAGAGCGACGGCAGCGAGGCGACAACGGCGGCTTCGTCCACGCCGTCCCGCTGCTGCAGCTTCTGGAAGATGTTGTTCGCGCGCACTACGGCGTACTGCACGTAGGGACCACTCTCGCCCTCGAAGCTGAGCGCTTCGTCCAGGTCGAACGCGATGATCTTGCCGCGCGTGAACTTGATCAGGAAGTAGCGGACAGCGGCTACCGCGATCATGTGCGCCGTGCGCGCCACGTCCGCGTCGGCGGCCTCGGGATTGCGATTGGCCACCTCGGTGCGCGCCTTTGAGATGAGGGTATCCAGCAGGTCGTCGGCCTTGACGCCCAGGCCCTTGCGGCCAGAGACCTCGACGAACGGCTTCTTCGCCTCTTCTGACCCGGGTGCCGGGGCGTGCCCGAGTTCGCGGGCGGTGGCGTGCGAGAGCGCCACCATCTCGTAGGAAAAGTGATGCGAGTGCTCGGAGGCCTCGGGATGTCCCGCGGCGATGAGCGCCTGCTTCAGCAGTTTCTGGAGATACGACTGGCGGACGTCGATCACGTTGTAGACGTAGGCCGCGCCGCCGTACGGTGGATGACCCGTCTGGCCACCCTCGGTGCAGGTCGCCCAGAGGGGGCCCTGTGGACGCTCGGCGAAGACGCGGTAATTGAAGTCGCGGCCGAGGAGGCCCAGCTTCCAGAACTGATAGGCGATGTCCTTGCCGACGTACGTCACGGTACCGTTGGAGCGAACGATGACCTTCTCCCGCTGCTCGGCGTCGTCGCCGTCTTCGGTCGCGTCGGCCGTCTCGGTGGCCTCAGCGGGCGCGGCGTCCGTCACATCGTCGTGGATGGGCATCACCCAGCAACCCGCGAGGCGGCCTTCCGTCTGGAAGAAGACCGCTCCGCTGGCCTTGAGCACCTCGAAGGCCTGCGCCCAGAACTTGAGGCGCAGGATGTCGCCCTCCCACGTGAGGAGGTCGTAGTCCACATTGAGGCGCGCCATTGTGGCCAGGTGGGTCCGCACGATGCGGTCCGCGATGAAGGCCGCGGCCTCGGCGTTTTCGTTGCCGCCGTGCTCGATGTCATGCAGCATCCGGGCCCGGTGTTCGAGGCGCGTCTTGTCGTCGCCGTACCACTCGCCCACGCGGGCGTAGAGATCCCAGCAGTGGTAGTCAAAGCGGGTCGTCTCTGCGATGGCACGGATCTCGGCGAGGGACTTGCCCTCGATGACCCGGAAGCCCACGACGACGTCGGCGACCTGGACACCCGTGTCGTCGATGTAGTTCTGCACCTCCACCGGGATCCCCCGGTAGCGGAGCACCCGGACGAGCGTGTCGCCGAGGGCGGAATTGCGCAGGTGGCCGATGTGCGCCGCCTTGTTGGGGTTGATGGCGGTGTGCTCGACAATCGCCTTGCCGCTGGGCGGAGGGAGCGTCGCCGCGTCCTGCCGCAGGCGGGCCAGGAGGAACGGGACGCGGTCCAGGAAGACATTCAGGTGACCGCTCGGAGCCGCCTGGATCAGCCGGACGCCATCCAGCGCACCGAAGCCGGTGACGATCTCCTGCGCGATCGCCCGGGGCGCCTTCTTGAGGCGGCGGGCCAGCTCGAAGGCGACCGGTGTCGCCAGGTCGCCGAGCGCCCGTGTCGGCGGGTACTCGAGGACGATGGCTGGAAGAGTCTCCGGCGTGAGGCCGTAGAGCGTGGTGAGCACCTGATGGAGGTGCGCGCGAAGCTGCTGCTGGAAAGGCAATATCATGGGTGTCTGTCGAGCGCGGAGTGGTAATCCTCGGGTGTATTGACGTTCAGCAGCAGGCGGCCCTCCGGGTCGAACGCTGCGTAATCCTCAGGGCCCACGACCAGGGTCCGAAGCGCCCGCACGGCCGTCTGCACCCGCCGCTCGCCCGAGTCGAGCGCCTGCTGCAAGGCGGGCGCGGCCGTCCGATGGTACGCCGCGCAGAGAGGATGGTACCCGCCCGCATCGCGGGGCAGCACGAGATTCGACTCGCCGCACTGGCCGGCCAGCCACGCGAGGAAGGGGCCCGTGACGTACGGCATGTCGCCCGCGACCACGACGGTGACGTCGGTGGGAGAGTCGAGGATGGCGGTGATGAGTGCGCCCAGGGGACCTGCTCCGGGGAAATGATCGATGACGGTCGGGATGTCGCTGGTCGTGCCGGAACCCGCCGCGGACGCCACCGCGATGACCTGAGGCGTGACCGCACGGGCTTCCTGCAGTTGACGCGCGAGGATCGTGCGTCCATCCACAATCAAGGTGCTCTTGTCGACGCCGCCGAGCCGGCGCCCGCGTCCGCCGACCAGCAGCGCTACTGTGAAAATCGGCTCCGTCACGCCCGGCCTTCCAACGTTATCACCGAATGATCGAAGCGGGTATTGGGCGTCTCCTCGTCGCAAGTCTGCATCAGGCCATCACGGAGATGCTGCCGATGCGTCTCGAGTTCTATGAGGAATGGCTGTCGCCGAAAGGGCTCCGGGATGGCCGCATGGGCCTGGCGCCCCTCCAGGCTGTGCTGAGCTTCCTGCGTCAGGAGGGGGAGCTCTATGAGCCCGTCGTGGAGCGGGCGGGCGAACTGGCGGCCGGATGGTGGCTGGCGGAACTGCCGTCGGTACGGCGAGCCGTGACGACGAGCGGGCCGTTCTGGCTCCGGAGGCGCCTGGCCCTCGGCCTCTGCCAGGACCTGATTCGCCAGACGTTCCGTGACAGCCACGTCACGGTGGTGTGGGCCGCCGGCCAGGGGCAGGTGACGCTGGGGACCTGCGTCTTCTGCGATGTGCGCGAGCCCGTGGCACACCGGCTCTGCGGCTTCTACGTTTCGGCGATCACGGCTGTCATGGGGGCTGTCGGCCTCAGCTCCACCGTCGAGGTGTCGACGTGTCGCGCCACGGGAGGCGCGGCCTGCGTGCTGCGCGTCACACCGGAGGTGCCATGACCCGGGCCCTGGCGCTGCTGGCACTGGTGTCCGTCGCGGCGGCAGGGCGGGTGGCGGCGGCGCCGGCCGAGCAGTGGCTCGTGCCGGCCTTTGAGCAGACCAGTACCGGGCTGCAGGAGCAGTGGATTGGCGAGGGCATCGCCGTGCTCGTGGGCGACTCGCTGGCCTCGGCCGGCATGACGGTCCGCCCGGCGCGGGATCGCCGGGTGATCTGGGAACGGCACAGTATCGGCCCCTCCGCGGTGGTCACGCGCGCGACGCTCATCATCCTCGGGCGGGCGAGTGGTGCGACCCATGTCGTGACCGGCACCTACGGCGTCACGGCGGGTGTGCTGCGGATCTCGGCCCGTGTGCTGGAGACGGCCGGGCCGACGCTGTCCGCGTCGGTCGAGGAGTCGGGACCCTTGCCGGACATGCTGGTCATCATTGGCCGGCTGAGCGGACGCCTGACCAGGCGCAACGCAGCCCTGCGCGGCCCGCTCAGCACGCATCCGCCGGCCGCTGTGGAGCAGTTCATCAGGGGGCAGTTGGCGGCTGCGCCACCGGCGCGCCTCTCGCATCTCGAACAGGCGCTGCGGCTGGCTCCTGACATGCACGAGGCACGGCTGGAGGTGTGGGAGGCGCATCAGGCGCAGGCCGCGCCCGAGGCGGCCCTGGCCGCGGTGCGCCGCGTGCCGGATGGCATCCCGCTCGCGCGCGAGGCGCAACTGCGTGCGGCGGTCTCCCTGGTGGCGCTCGGGCGGATGGAGGAAGCGCGCGACCAGTTCACGATTCTGAGCCGCGGTCGGCGAGATGCCGTCGTCCTGAATGACCTGGGCGTGGTGCAGGCGCGTCTGGGACAGTCTCCGGTGAGCGCGTTTGCCGAGGCGGTGACGCTGGCACCCGAGGACCCCGACATCCGCTTCAATGCGGGCTACACGGCGTGGCGCCGTGGCGAGCCGGGGTCGGCGATTCCAGCGCTGCGCGAGGCTGTCCGCCTGCGCGTGGATGACGGCGAGGCGCACTACCTGCTCGGTCAGGCGCTGCTGGCCGTTGGCCGGCGGATTGAGGCGGCGGCCGAGATGGCGCTCGCAGCGCGGTTCTCGGAACGCATGGCGTCACTCCCGCCCACGGACGCGCGCGGGTGGGAGCGGCTATTCGAGAGTCTGCAGGATCCGGGTGTCGTGCGCGTCGAGCCGCTACTCGCGTCTGCCAGGAACCGGGAGCAGGGGCGGCTCGCGGCCGAGTATCTCGTGCGGGGCCGAGAGGCCCTGACCGAGAGGCGGTATCAGGAGGCCCTGGGAGAATTCCGGCGCGTGGTGTATCTCCTGCCGTACGACGGCGCCGCGCATCGGCTCGTGGCCGAGGCGTGTCTGGGCGCGGGCCTTGTGCGCGAGGCGGTCGAGGCGGCCACGCTCGCCGTGTTCAGCGCGGATGATGTGACGTCGCACCTGCTGCTCGCCGAGACCTTCGATCGGGCGGGCGAATTTGGCGCGGCTCGTGCGGAACGTCAGCTCGTGTTGACGCGGGACCCGACCAATCCAGCGGCCCGGCGTCTCCTGGGTGCGCAGTAGACCTGTTAGACTGGCCGCCACGATGAACGACGTTCGCGACCCCGAGCCGCCCATTCACGGCAAGCAGCTCGTCTTCGTGTTCATGGCCGCCACGGTCGCGGCCGTCGTCGTGTTTCTCGCAGGCGTGATGGTGGGCCGCGGCGTGCGGTTGCAGCGTGGTGGCGTGATGGCCGGTGAGACGCTGGCTGATCCCACGCTGGACCCGGCTCCACCGCTCGCGGCGCCGACCGGGTCGTCCTCAACGGGCCCGTCGCCTGCCAGCCGCGAGGGACTCTCCTATCCCACGCAGCTCAGTGAGTTGAACCCACCCGATGTGATGGCCGAGCCCGCCGAGGATCCGACGGCGGAGGCGCTCGGGCGCGCGACGCCGAAATCCGCCAAGTCGGCTCCTGCCGCCGAGAAGACCGAGAAGACCGAGCCGGCGAAGTTGGAGAAGTTGGACAAGCCCGCCGACAAGCCCGCGCCGGTCAAGGCGGAGAAGCGAGACAGCGCGAAAGAGGCGACAGGCAAGGACGCCGGTGCGAAGCCTGCCGTTCCCTCAGCGCCGGTCACGACCCCAGGCGCGGCAGGGAAAGCGCCGGGCACGGCTGTGGCAGCCGACGCCGAGGCGGGAAAGGGCTACGCCGTGCAGGTCGCGGCCGTCCGTGATCGTGGCGAGGCCGACCGCATTGCCGCGCGCCTCAAGGCCAAGGGCTACGAGACCTACGTCACCTCGCCGGCGCCCGGCATGTTTCGTGTGCGGGTGGGCAAGTTCCCAGACCTGGAGAAAGCCAACGCGACTGCGGCCAGGCTCGAGAAGGAAGAGCAGTTCAAGCCCTGGATCACCAAGTAGCGGCGCATCAGCGTCGCTGCGGCTTCGGCGGCTCTTACTTCGACCGCTCGTACTTCGCCACGGCGTGCCCCGTGGCCGACACCGCATAGATCGTCCCCCGGCCATCGACGGCAATGCCATCGATGCCCTCCAGCGCGCCGTCAATCACCTCGATCACCGCACCCGTATCCGCCCGGCCGATCGTGATGCGCTCCTCGTGCGTGCGCGCATCGTGGCTGCTCACGTAGATCGTGTCGTCGGGGCCGAGGGCCAGGCCGCTCGGCCGGAGGCCGAAGGTCTTCCACTCGGTGAGGAAGCGGCCCTGCTGATCGAAGACCTCCAGACGGCCGTTGGTCCGATCCGCGACGATGACGCGGCCCCGCTTGTCGATCACGAGCGAGTGCGGTTCGCCGAACTGGCCGGGGCCCGCGCCCCGCGTGCCCCAGGTGCGGAGAAACCGGCCGTGCGTGTCGAAGACCACGACGCGCGCGTTGGTCGTGCCGCCGTGTCCGTCGCTCACAAAGATGTCGCCGTGGTCGCCGATGGCCACCGCCGTGGGCGCGTTGAAGTGGGTGGCGTCGGTGCCGGCCTGCCCAGCCGTGCCGAGCGTGAGCAGCAGGCGGCCATCGCGCGAGTACTTCAGGATCTGGTGACCGCGGCCCGCTGCCACGGCTGACGGGATGGGCGGGTTCAGGCCCGACGCGCCACCGCTGCCGACCGCGGCATCCGCCACCCACAGGTTGCCCTCGCCGTCGAGCATCAGGCTGTGCGGCCACACGAGCATCGCCGCGCCCCACGAGCGGGTGATGCGTCCGGTCCGTGGCTCGACGTCGACGATGGGCGGGTCGGCGCGGTGGGCGAGCACCAGCTTCTTGCCGTCTCGCGACACGGTCACGCCGCCCATTTCCC
Organism: Acidobacteriota bacterium; assembly: GCA_947482665.1. Classification (GTDB taxonomy): domain Bacteria; phylum Acidobacteriota; class Vicinamibacteria; order Vicinamibacterales; family UBA2999; genus CANKJK01. The sequence goes on along the minus strand of CANKJK010000007.1, from coordinate 191,179 downwards.
ACTCGGGGCCGCCTGGCACGGGCACGGGCGACCAACCGGCCACGCGCACGTAGCGACGCGCCTCGGCACCAAAGGGATGTGCGGGAGCCGAGACGAGGAGTGCGCCGACGAAGAGGGCCAGGAGCAGAGCCGAGAGCAGGCGAGAGGGCATGCGGGTTTATACCGCCAAACCGCCATGGCGGGCGATGTACGATTCAGCGCATGTCGACGATCACGTCGCTGCTCCTGGTCGGGGCGGGCGGTTTTCTCGGGGCGATTGCCCGTTACGGTGTGACGCTCGGTGTGTCCGGCGTGGTGAAGTCGCCGTTTCCCGTGGCGACCTTCCTCATCAACGTGAGCGGGTCGTTCCTCGTGGGCGTCATTGGCGCCCTGGTCGCCAGGCGCGTGACCGCGTCGCCCGAGGTGCTCCGTCTCGTGCTCGCGGTGGGCTTTCTCGGGGCCTTCACCACCTTCTCGGCGTTTGAAGCCGAGACGGCGTGGATGATCCGCGACGGTCGGGCCGGGCTGGGCGCGGTCTACGTGGCTGCGAGCGTGCTCGCCGGACTCCTCGCCGTGCGGGCCGGCACGGCGCTCGGCAACGCGCTCTAGGCGCGCCGCCTCCGCTAGAACCGCAGCAGCCGGTTCACCTTCACGATGAAGGCGCGGTTGGCGAGGTCCGGATAGCCCACGCCGAGCGTGTCGCGCTGCTCGTTGTAGACGACGAACACCTCACTCCCCGGCGAATACTCCCAGCGCAGACGCGCATTCACGCTGAGCGAGTTGGTCGACGAGTTGTACTGCACGAGCGCGCTCACGAAGCTCATCGGCGTCAGCGAATAGGTCACACGGCTGCCCAGCAGGCGGACGGTGGCCTTGCCGCGCGGCAGGTCCAGCGAGTTGATGGAGACGCTCGGCTCCACGGAGAAGGGCGTGAGCAGGCGCACCCGGGCGCTGCTCAACGTGGTCGTCAGGCGCGTGCCGCCGTAGAAGGAGCCGCCCTCCACACTCACCGTGCCGAAGGCATTGCGCTGCGGGCCGAAGGTGTAGCTCGCCTTGGCCGTGTTCGAGCGATAGGTGCCCACCGGCACCGTGACCACGCCGGCCGCGCGGAACGGCGCGGGCACGAACTCATAGGCGTTGTGCGCGCTCACGGCGAAGCGGTCGCTGTTCTGGAGGTCCACCGTGAAGGAGGCATCCGCATCTCGCGTGTCGAGCCGGCCGCCGCCGTTTTCCACATGGCTGAAGGTGCCAACCAGGGAGAGCTTGCGGAAAGTCTTGTTGCCGAGGAGGCGCGGGCTGAAGCGCCCCAGCGCGTAGTTCTTCCGCTGATCGGCCCGACGCACGAAGCCGATGTCGGGCGCGAAGTTGGCGCCGATGTGGAGCCGCTCGAGCTGGAGCCCGTAGCGGTCGGCCGCGTAGTCGAGCTGGGCGCGGTAGCTCTGGGCGTCGCCCGACTTGCCCGTCATCTGCGTTTCGGCCCAGTAGGTGTTCACGTAGAGGTTGCTGTAGAAGGCGAAGTTGCCGTCGACGCCGTAGGCATCGTTGGTGCCGGGCCGGCCCTGCAGGTGTGACCGGTGGGTGACCATGGCGCCGAGGCTGCTCTTGCGCAGGATGTCGCGCTTCAGTCGCAGCACCGAAAACTGCGTGGCCTCGGTCCGCGCCTCTGCGGAGTGCCGGGTGCCGATCTGCAGGGCGCCGAGATTGAAGCGGCCCAGGCGGCCTGAGACGCGACCACCCCCGCCGATCGGCACGTCGCGCCCGCCGTCGAGCCCCACGCGACGGCTGTAGAAGAGGAGCGGCACATCGCCGCCCACGCCCGCGCCGGCCACGCCGAACTGGAAGACGCCCTGGTTCTCGAGGAAGAACTCGCGCTTCTCGGGGAAGAAAAGGCTGAAGCGCGTGAGGTTGACCTGCTGCTCGTCGGCCTCCACCTGGGCGAAGTCCGTGTTGACGGTGAAGTCCGCGGTCAGATTCCGCGTGATGCCGTACTTCGCGTCGATGCCGGCGTCGCCGGAGAGATCGTTGCGGAGCTGCGGACGGGCCGTGACGTCCGTAGTCGTGCTGCCGGTGACGAACGGCTTCAGCTCCAGCAGGTGGGTGGAGCCACCTGGGGCTTCGAGGCCGGTCAGCGTCGCGGCGAAGGAGGAATACATGATGCCGGAGTTCGCGCCGATCGACGGCGGCACCACCGTCAGGAACGCGACCTCGTTCTTCCAGCGGACGGTGCGCACGATGTTGAAGCCCCAGGTCTGCGCCTGGCCCGGTCCGAAGCGCAGCGACTTGAAGGGAATGGCCGCCTCGAACGACCAGCCGTCGTTCGACCGTTGGGCCTTCAGCGCCCAGATGGGATTCCAGTCGCCGTTGTACTGCCGCTGGTTCGTGACCTGGCCGTCGTTGCGGCCGCCGAGGGAGTTCACGGCGAACGTGAAGGCGTTCCGCTTGTCGTGGAACGTGTCGAACATGAACGCGATGTTGTCGTTGCCTTGGGAGACGCCAGCACTGTCGCGCCGCATGTCGTTGGCCACGCGCCGCTCCGGGTGCGACTCCCAGCACTTCACCGAGACGTAGATGTTCTTCTGGTCGTAGAAGAGCCACACCTCGGTCTTCTCCGTGCCCGGCGCGCCAGGCGTGGGTTCGGTCTGGATGAAGTCCGACATCGGCGTGACGGTCGCATAGAGCGGCTCGTCGAGGCGGCCGTCGATGCGCGGGGGTGTGTCGGTCCGGGTGGCGCGGACGGTGATCTGGCCGGCGGCGTCGCGGACGACGATCGTGGGCGGCGTTTGCGCGGCGCTCGCGGAGGCGAGGGCGAGGAGGGCAGCGAGCAGGAAGGCCGAGACGGCGGAACGCGATGCGATGGACACTTCTGTGATTCTGGCCGATTTCGCGGCGCGGGCGGACCTTCGTCGCTCCCTCCACCTAGAATGGGCTGGCTTGGCCCACCGACCCTCGACCGTCTCCTACGCGCTGGCCGTGCTCGCCGGCGCGCTCCTCGCGCTCAGCTTTCCCAAGTTCGGCCACCCCGCGGTGGCGTGGGTGGCGCTCGTGCCGCTCGTCGTCGCGCTCGGCAGCGGCGCGGGCGTGGTGCTCGGGTTGCGGCTCGGGCTCGTGGCCGGGGCCGTGGGCTTTGCCGGCACCATCTACTGGACGGGCGAGGTGGTGCAGCAGTTCGGCGGGCTGCCGACGCCGCTGGCCATCTTTGCGATGCTGCTCCTCGCGCTCTACATGGCGCTCTACACGGGCGCGGCGACGGCCGCGACGGGACTCCTCGCACAGAAGGTCGGTCTGCGCGGGCTGGCCGTGCTGCCTGCGGCCTGGGTGGCGGGGGAGTATCTGCGCGGCTGGTTCTTCGGCGGTTTTCCGTGGACGCCCCTGGGCGGCAGCCAGGCCACGGTGCTGCCAGTGGCGCAGCTCGCGAGCCTCACCGGCGTCTATGGCCTGAGCCTGCTCGTGGTGATGGTGAACGTGCTCCTTGGCGCGGCGCTGCTACGGCGCGGACGGCAGGCGCTGCTGATGCTGGTGGCGACGGCGGTGCTCGGTGGTGGCGTGTGGGCCTGGGGCTCAGCGCGCATCGCCGACGGTCGCCTCACACGGACGGGCACGCCGCTCACGGTGGGCCTCGTGCAGGGCAACATCGAGCAGACTGCGAAGTGGGACCCGCGCCTGGCCGACGCGATCCTCTCGGACCATCTCGCGCTGACTCGGGACGCCGTCTCGCGCGGAGCGGCCTACGTGCTCTGGCCGGAATCCTCCACGCCCTTCATGCTGGAAGAGGACCCGGAGGGCCAGCGCGTGCACGCCCTGGCGCGGGAGCTCCACGTGCCGCTCCTCATCGGGAGCGACGAAGTGAAGCGGCTGCCGCTGCGGCTCTACAACGCCGCCCACCTCATCGGGCCGACCGGCTCGACGGAAGCCATCTACCGCAAGATGCACCTCGTGCCCTTCGGCGAGTTCATTCCGCTCAAGGGCCTGCTCTCGTTCGTGACGCCGATTGTGGAGAGCCTCGCCGAGTTCGTGCCCGGCACCGAAACGGTGATGCTGCCCGTGAACGGGCACCCCACGAGCACGTCCATCTGCTACGAGGTTGTCTACCCGGAGCTCGTGCGCGATGCGGTGCTCCGCGGCAGCGAACTCCTGACCACCATCACCAACGACGCCTGGTATGGCCGCACCTCCGCGCCCTACCAGCACTTTGAGTCCGCGATGCTGCGCGCCATCGAGCAGGGGCGCTATCTCGCCCGGTCGGCCAACACGGGCATCTCCGGCATCGTGGACCCGTACGGCCGGGTGACGCTGCGCTCGGGCCTCTTTGAGCGTGTGGCGCTCGTGGGTGAGGTGCGGCTGATTCAGGAGCGGACCGTATATGGCAGGTGTGGCGACGTGGTGCCGTGGCTGTGCCTGGCCGCCACGATCGTCGCGTTGCTCGCAGCCCTCGGGTCGCGGTCACAGGCCTGACGGTATCCTCCGAGAATCCGTTTGACTCAGCCGGAGGTGGGTCCTAGACTCGCCGCCGATGTCTTCAAAGTTCGCCCACTTCTTTGCCGGTGCCCTCGTCGCGATGATCGTCAGCTACACGACCCACCAGTTGGGCGCGAAGCCGGCCATCCCGAAGGGCACCCACGTGAATCTCTCGCCCGCGGATTACCTCGAGATTCTGCAGCTGCAGACCGAGTATCCGCGCGACGTGGACCCAGGCTCCGTCCGCAACGCGGGCTGGATGTTCACGAAGGACGCCCGGTCCGTGATCTCCGGTCACCCGATGCTCAAGCCCGCCGACTTCGAGAACTTCTACGGGGGGCTCGTGGCGGCCGAAGGGCAGGCCAGCAAGGGTGGGAATCGCCACTTCAACATGTCGCCCGTGATCATCGGGTTGCCCGACGGCACCGCGCGCGGGTCGTCGCTGATGATGGGCGTCTCCGTGAAGGAGCCCGGCGGCAAGCCCACCATCGACCTGATGGGGAAGTATGAAGATGTGTACGTGCGGACGCCGGACGGCTGGCGGATGAAGGAGCGCATCTGGACTGCCGACCAGCACGTCGGCTCCTATCAGAAGGTGGCGCCTTCGCCCGTGCTCGCAAACCCCGCCACGTGGAAGACCAACCAGGAGGAAGTGATTCAGGACCTGCTCAAGAAGGGCCTGACGCGCGATTCCCAGGGCGTGCCGGCGCCCGTGCCGGCCGGACGCTGACGGGAGAGCCATGACGCCATCCAAGTTCGCCTACTTCTTTGCCGGCGCCCTCGTGGCGACCATCTCCTCCTATGCGACGCACGTGCTCGACGCGAAGCCCCAGATCATGAAGGGCACGCACGTGAACCTGGCGCCCGAGGATTACATCGAGATCCTGCAGCTCCAGTCCGAGTATCCACGCGACGTGGACCCGGGCTCCGTGCGCAATGCCTCGTGGATGTTCATGCCGGGGGCGCGGTCCGTGATTGCCGGCCACCCCATGCTCAAGCCCGAGGACTTCGAGAACTTCTACGGCGCGCTCGTCGCGCCAGACGGCCAGGCCACGAAGGGTGGCAACCGCCACTTCAACACGTCGCCCGTGATCATCGGCCTGCCCGACGGCACCGCGCGTGGGTCGTCCATGATGATGGGCATCTCGGTGAAGGAGCCGGGCGGCAAGCCCACCATCGACCTGATGGGCAAGTACGAGGACGTCTACGTGAAGACGCCCGAGGGCTGGCGCATGAAGGAGCGCATCTGGACCACGGACGAGCACGTCGGCTCCTACCAGAAGATTGCGCCCTCGCCCGTGCTCGCCAACCCCGCCACCTGGAAGACCAACCAGGAAGAGGTGATTCAGGACATGCTCAAGAAGGGCCTGACGCGCGACGCCAGCGGGGCGCCTAACGCCGTGCCCGGCCAGATGCTGCCGCCGCACCTGCCCTCCACGGTGAAGAAGTAGGACCCTTTTCGTTTATCGTTGAGGGGTCCGTTCGATACACAAGGGAGTGACCGTGGCGTTCGCAATCGAAGATGTGGTTCGGCAGTTCGAGGAGTTGAAGACCAGGGCCGCCGATCTCCGGAGGTATCTTTGAGGCCGCTCACTCCGACTCAGAAGTAGCTGGCATCGAGGCGCGCATCGCCTCGCCCGATTTCTGGAAAGACCAGGCCTCCGCGCAGAAAGTCATGCAGCGGCGGCGCCAGATTGAATCCGAAGTGGCCCTCGCGGAATCCCTCAAGGCCCGCGTCGACGATGTCGGCGTGCTCGTGGAGTGGGCGCAGGGCGGCGAGGACGTGGAAGCCGATCTCACGCGCGGCCTCTCGGAGCTCGCCGAGGTGATCGATGCCGGCGAGGTGAAGAAGATGCTCGGCGGCGAGCACGACCACGCCAACGCCATCATCGCCATCCACCCCGGCGCCGGCGGCACCGAATCCCAGGACTGGGCCGAGATGCTCTTCCGGATGTACGTGAAGTGGTCCGAGAAGCGCGGCTTCAAGCGCGAAGTGCTCGACTACCAGCCCGGCGAAGAAGCCGGCCTCAAGAGCGTCACCATGCTGCTGCAGGGTGAATACGTGTTCGGGCTCATGGCCGCCGAAGCCGGCGTGCATCGCCTCGTGCGCATCTCGCCCTTTGATCAGGCCGCGCGCCGCCACACCTCGTTTGCCTCCGTGTTCGTGTGGCCCGAGCTCGACGACGACATCGACATCGAGATCGACGAGAAGGACCTCCGCATCGACACCTATCGCTCCAGCGGTGCGGGCGGCCAGCACGTGAACGTGACGGATTCCGCCGTGCGCCTCACGCACATCCCGACCGGCATGGTTGTCTCGTGCCAGAACGAGCGCTCGCAGCACAAGAACAAGGCGTCCGCCATGAAGGTGCTCAAGTCGCGCCTCTACGACCTGAAGCTCAAGGAGCAGCAGGCCAAGCTGGATTCCATTACCGGGACGAAGAAGGAGATCGGCTTCGGCAGCCAGATTCGCAGCTACGTGCTGCAGCCCTACCAGATGATCAAGGACCACCGGACGAAGATGTCCGTGGGGGATGTGAGCCGCGTGCTCGATGGCGACCTTGATGCCTTCATCAAGACCTATCTGATGCAGAAGTCCAGCGGCACGCTCGGCCAGGCCGCCGCCGACGAGGACGACGAATAGCGGGGGAGTGCGGAAGGCGGGCCGGTCCCTGGCGGAACCGGCCCTGCAGCATTACTTCGAAACCGCTACGTCTTCGACCATCACTTCGAGCAGGTGGTTGATGCGGAAGCCGTACACGCCGTCCGTGCGGACCGCGCTCTTCGGCGTCGAGTGCACCACCGTGCCGTTGACCACGTAGTCCACCTTGTCGGCGCCCACACGGACCTCGAGCTTGTTCACCGAGGAGCCATCCGCACCGGGCTTGGCCACTGCCTCATTCATCGTCTTCGGCGCCACGTCCGCCGGGTTCGAGCCGCGGACCACTTCGTCCCCATTGCGCGTCTTGATCAGCCACGTGCCGTCCTGCGCCACGAGGAAGTAGGTGTAGGCCTGCTTGGCGCCTTCGAGTTCCGCGCCGCCGAACACCAGCCCGTAGTAGTTGGTGTGGCCCGAGGGCTTCAGCAGCTTGAAGCTGCCCTTGAGCGTGTAGGTGCCCGAGGCCGTGTTGGCCGGGTTCCAGTAGACCGCCGCCTGCGGATTCACGGCGTGGAAGCCGCCGCCCATCGCCATGAACTGAATGGCGCCGGAACCATCCGGGTCTGAAGCGCTGGTGCTCTTGTCCACGCGCAGCTTCCAGCCCTTGGTGCCCTGGGCGGCCAGCGGCGTGATGCAGAGTGCCGCCAGAAGGGCGATCGCGAGTCGTCGGGTCATGTGTGTCTCCTGAAAGGGAAGTCGAGGCCGTGATTTTAGCGCACGGGGTGTGACGGGGGAGTGAAAGCCTGCGTGCGGTCTAAACCGCGGATTGTGGGGTTAGGCCGCATGGGGCAATACCGCAGAAGGCGCTTGTCCTTTCGTTTGGCAGGGGGCAGAATGCGCCGGAATGGTGGGCGGGGTGGATGGGCGCTGCGGGCCAGAAGGCGCTCAGAACCGGGGATTGGCGCATTCCAGATAAACAACGTTAGCCTTCAGGAAAAGCCTGTTGATGGAAAAGCGATATCAAGTCTTCGTCAGTTCAACGTACGAGGACCTCCGAGTCGAGCGTCAAGAAATCATGCACGCCCTACTAGAACTCGACTGCATGCCGGCCGGCATGGAACTGTTTCCTGCGGCCAATGAGGACCAGTGGTCGTTGATCAAGAAGGTGATTGACGAATGCGACTACTACATCGTTGTCTCAGCTGGGCGCTACGGTTCGCTCGGGCCAAACGGGCAGAGTTATACCGAGATGGAGTATCGGTACGCCACCGAAGCTGCGAAACCAGTGATCGCGTTCCTCCACAAGGATCCCCTCAAGCTACAGGCGGGGGCAGTCGAGCAGACGGATGCCGGCAGGGAGAAGCTCTCGGCCTTTCGCGAGTTGCTTCAACAGAAGATGTGCAAGTACTGGGAAACACCAGCCGAGCTCGGTTCGGTGGTGAGCAGGAGCCTCGTGCGTCTCACAAAGACAGCACCCGCAGTGGGCTGGATCAGGGCCGACGATGCGACAGAGTCCCTCGCAGCGCCAGAAGTGCTTCGGCTGCGTAAACGGATCGAAGAACTTGAGAGCCGACTCGAGGAGGCTCGCTCGTCGGCCCCGGCTGGAAGTGAGAGGCTAGCTCAGGGGGATGATGAGTTCTCTCTCGACTTCACGTTCTCATCAACTGACGCGGAGGCGGTGTCGTGGAAATGGACTCGCAGCGTCAATGTCAGCTGGGACGAGATCTTCTATGACGTGGGTCCCCTCATGATCAACGAGGCGGACGACTACCAACTTCGCCGAGCCCTGAATGCGACCGTCGAGCATCGTTCCGCTAACTCGCGCCGGGGTGATAAGCGCCTAAAGGATCACGCCAGGCTCCGCGAGTTCTCAATTAGCGACCACGATTTTCAAACTATCAAAGTGCAACTTCGGGCTCTAGGCCTGATCACGAAAAGTCAGAGACCCAGAAGCATCAAGGACACGCACACTTATTGGACGCTGACTCCGTATGGTGACCAAGTCCTAACGGGGTTGCGCGCCATTGGTAGAGACAAGGGCGATGGTGACCACAATGCCGAAAGCGAGCCGGAAGGCTAACACGGCATGCAGCCGACGGCGCGAGCGCGATCGAGCGCGCCGCGGCTGATGCCCGACGTCGGGCGGACGACACGTCCCGTAGAACAAGAGGAATCGACTGATGGCCGGGAAGTCTATACGCATCTTTCTCGTGGACGGCGTGCCTCAAGGAATGCGTTCGGCTGAAGTCGGTAACTGGACGGGCATCGCGCTTGTGTCGCCGCGTACCGAGCTCTCGCGACTCAGTCAACGGAAAGAGGTTCGCCGCACGGGCGTCTACATTCTGCTGGGGCCGTCCGACCTCTCAGCGTCCGGGCTGGCCATCTACGTGGGGGAAGGTGACGACGTCTGGGCTCGCCTCCGCAGCCACGATGACTCGAAGGACTTTTGGACCTGGGTGGCGATCTTCATTTCGAAGGACGACAACCTTACCAAGGCCCATGTCCGATGGCTTGAGGCAGCGCTCGTAAGGGATGTGTCAGCCGCCAAGCGCGTCGAGATCAAGAACTTGAACGAACCGTTCGGCGGCATCTTGCCAGAAGCAGACGTAGCAGACATGGAGGCATTCCTCGAACACGTGCGCCTGCTGCTACCAACGCTCGGCGCGGACGTGTTCATGTCGACCGCACCGTCAAAGAGTGCTGGAGCCAAGACAGGCGATCTCGTGCTGGAACTGAGGTGGGAGGGCTGTCGGGCAGAGTGCATGGTCCGCGACGGCAGTTTCATTGTGCAACGGGGCTCAACCGCACGAGTGACCGAGGTCCCGTCCCTCAATGACGCCGGCCGTCGGACACGCCAGGCGCTGCGGGACAACGCTGTGCTCGTGCCTGTCGCAGGCAATGTGCAGCTTCTTCGTTTCGAACAGGATTACGCTTTCGACTCGCCCTCGGCTGCCGCATCTGTGGTGAGCGGTACGGGCCTGAACGGTCGCGCCCATTGGAAGGTGAAGGGGCAGGGCCTTACGTATAAGGCATGGGAAGAGCAGCAACTGGCTTCAGGAGGGTCTTAGGCCACTCCGGTTTCCGCGGGTCGCGCGATACGCGCTGTCCCTGGCGAGCACTACCGTTAGGGCGGCGCAGGGATCGCGCAGGATGGATTGCGAGAAGGGGCAGTAGATGGACACACCGCCGACACCAGCCCGTCTGGAGCTGGAACTTCAAGTAGGCCTCTACAAGTTCTACCTCGACTGTTATCTGAAGGGCATCGCGCTGTTTCTCGCGATCGCAGGCGCCCTGCTGAAGTTCGCCGTGGACAGTCCACACGGTGGGCGAATCTTCGCCTACGCCGGACTCGGTTCTAGTTTAAGTGTCGTCGTTCCATTGCTCTATGGAGTTGCCCACGCCCGGCGGTTCGCCCGTGACTTCGCCCGACTAGGGGCCCTCACAGGTAGCCGACCGATAAGCGTCGGCCCCTTCTACATGTTCATCGCAGTATCCGCTTTGTTTCTCTCGATGGTCATCGCAGGCTGGGCCTACTTGGTGCTGGAGGGCGGCTCCTTGAGGCAGTAGTCTCGGCGCGCAGTGTGGAGGGCTGCGAGGCTCCCGAAACACGGCTGGCAAGGCCAGGGTCGGACCGCGTGATGAGCGAACGGCTGTGGCGGTAGCATTGGTCGTTTCGCGGCGGCCCGCCTGGCGCTCCTCTGCGCCGCGCTCCCAGTCGCCCATTGGAACGAGGACGCCATTGGAGATACGCATCCTGAAGATCGTCATTGAGACAACCGTTAAGTCGACCATCGATAGGGTCTGGGCGGCCTGGACCACGCCGGACGACATCAACCAGTGGAATGCCGCCAGCGACGACTGGCACACCCCCAGAAGCACGAACGACCTTCGCGTGGGCGGCACGTTCTCCTACCGCATGGAAGCCAGGGACGGCAGCTTCGGGTTCGACTTCGGGGGCACCTACACCCACGTCGAGCACGGGAAGCGGATTGACTACGTCCTCGGGGATGGGCGCACGGTGTCGGTCACCTTTGAGCCGGCGGATGGCGGCATCAAGGTGGTTGAGGCGTTTGATGCGGAGGACGTGAACTCCGCGGAAATGCAGCGGCAGGGTTGGCAGGCCATCCTCGAGCGCTTTCGCGCCCACGTTGAAGCGGGGAAGTAGCCGCGCAGCGTCGCCCGGCCACCTGTCGCGGTAGCATCGGTCGATGCGCCGTGCCTGCCCGTGGGCGTTGTGGACGCTCCTCTGCGTCGCGCTCCTGAGCCCCTCCCTCCTCCTCGCCCAGCAGCGCCCGGCGGACCCTGGCAACAAGCCGCCGGTCTGGAGCGGCGCGCTGCGCGGGGCCTATAGTCCCGGGCGGGCGAACAACGATCTCCTCTCCTATGAACTGACCGTCCGGGTGGACCCGGTGGCGCGCACCATCCGCGGCGCGAACCGGATTCGGTTCCGCATGCTGGCCGAGGGCGCGCGCATTCAGCTTGAGCTCTACGCAAACCTGGCCATCGACGCCATCACGATGGACGGGCGCCCGCTGACCTATGTGCGCGACGAGAACCGCATCCTGGTGAGCGGGAAGCGCGCGTTCAAGAAGGGGCGGGTCTACGCGATCGACGTGGCCTATTCAGGCGCACCACTGCAGACGGGTCGCTTCGGCGGGTTTGTCTTCGACAAGGACCCGACGGGCGCGCCGTGGATCTTTACGGCGTGCGAAGACGAAGGCGCGGCGCTCTGGTGGCCCAACAAGGACCAGTGGAAAGACGAAGTGGAGTGGATGTCGATTGCGGTGGAGGTGCCGTCGCCGCTGGTGGCGGTTTCCAACGGCCACTTCGAGGGGAAGGAGGACCTGCCCGGTGGCTACACGCGCTGGAACTGGAAGGTGCACTATCCGATCAACAACTACGGCGTGGCGCTGAACATTGGGCGCTATGTGCAGTATCAGGAGCGCTACAAGGATCTGCCGCTGGACTTTTTCACGCTGCCGGAAGACCAGGCGCGGGCACGGGTGCAGTTCGCGCAGGTGCCGGAGATGCTGGCGGCCTTCGAGCGCTTCATCGGGCCGTATCCATTCCCGCGTGATGGCTACAAGCTGATCCAGGTGCCCTATGCGGGCATGGAGCACCAGAGCGCGGTGGCCTATGGGAATGGCTTTGCGAACGGCTACCGCCAGCGGGATTTCACCGGCGTGGGCATCAGTCCGCGCTTCGACTTCATCATCGTCCACGAGAGCGCGCACGAATACTTCGGCAATGCGGTGTCGGCCGCGGATGTGGCCGATATGTGGCTCCACGAATCGTGGGGCACCTATCTCGAGAGCCTCTACGTGGAGCACCGCTGGGGCAAGGCCGACATGCTGGCCTACACGAATGGCTACAAAGCCAAAGTCAAGAACACGCAGCCCATCCTCCAGCCGCGCGGGGTGCACCAGTCGCCGCCGACGGACGATCAGTACTTCAAGGGCTCACTCTTCCTGAACACGCTGCGGTCCGTGGTGGGGGATGACGACGCCTGGTTCCGCCTGCTGCGGGGCTACTTCGCCACCTTCCGCTATCGCAACATCCTGACGGAGGATGTGGTGGGCTACTTCAACCGTGAGACGCAGCGCGACCTCACGCCGATCTTCAACCAGTATCTGCGCCACGCGGCGCTGCCGACGCTGGAACTGGCTTTCGATACGCCTGGCGCGGTGCGCTATCGCTGGAAGGCGGATGAGCCCGCCTTCGACATGCCGGTCCTGGTGGGCCGGAAGGATGCGTGGGAACGCGTGCAGCCGCGGACTACGTGGCAAACGCTGCAGACGCCGCTGACGAAGGAGAGCTTCGCGGTGGCGACGGATCTCTTCTACGTGAACGTCGACACGCACTGAGGGCGGTTCGCCGCGGCGCCCCAGTGGCCGAATGTCTCCGGGGCTGCCGGAGTGCGGCGCGAGGCGAGTGAGCCTACTGGTGCCGCGCTAGTGCGCGGGTGGGGGAGACGGGCGCTCGGCGGCTTGCGCGGCGAGGGCGTCTTCCACGCTGACGAGTGGCAGGCCCTCGGGCACGGAGCCTGAGAGGAAGGCCTCCACCTCACCCGAGGGGAGCCGCGCGAGGTCCACACCGGGCGGAATCTCGAAGGATGGCCGATGGCTCTGGTCGCGCCGGTTGGCGATCACCCACCGCATGGCCTCGATCCAGACGGGCAGCGCGGCCTGCGCGCCGGTTTCGTTCCGGCCGAGCGGCTTCTTCTCGTCGTGTCCAATCCACACGCCGATGGTGATGTTCGGGTCGAAGCCGATGAACCACGCGTCGGTGTATTCGTCCATCGTGCCGGTCTTGCCCCCAAGCGGCCAGTTGAGCGGCGCGGCTGATGCGGCGGTGCCGCGGAGCACGACGCCGCGCAGCAGGTTCGTCATCACGTACGCGGTGCTGGCGCTGATGGCTTCCTGCGGAGAGGCGTGGTGTTCTTCGAGGATGTTTCCGTCGCGGTCGCGGACGCCGGCCACGAAGTACGGGGCCATGCGCACGCCCTGGTTCGGGAAGGCGGAGTAGGCGCTGGTCACTTCCACCAGCGTGGCCTCGGCGGCGCCCAGGGCGAGCGAGAGATAGGGCTGCGACGTGTTGGCGAACGAGAAGCCGAAACGCTTCGCGTACTCGACGACGTGCGCGGGCCCGGCGTCGATCATCGCCTTCACGGCCGGGATGTTGCGCGACTGTTCGAGTGCGCGGCGCAGCGTGACCGGTCCCTCAAACTTGCGGTCGTAGTTCAGCGGCTCGTAGGGAGGCTGGTTGGGGCCGGCTTCGTAGGAGACCGGTTGGTCGAGGAACTGCGTGAGCGGGGTCGCGCCGTGATCGATGGCGGTGGCGTACACGATCGGCTTGAAGGCCGAGCCCATCTGCCGGCGCGCCTGGATGGCCCGGTTGAACTGGCTGCGCAGGAAGTTGAAGCCGCCCGCCATGGCCAGCACGCGGCCCGTTCGATTGTCGATCGCCAGCACCGCGCCCTCCACGATGGGCGCCTGTTCGAGGGTGGCGGCCGAGGGGGCACCGCCGGTGAGTGCGGTGACGCGGACGTCGATCACGTCGCCGCGTGTGAAGAGGTCACCCGCGGACTTCCGGGCCCACGCAAAGGCGGCAGGTGGCATGAAGAGCTCGGTGGGCCCCACGCGCAGGCGGGCTCCGGCCTTGGCGCCGCGCGCCTCGATGACATCGATCACGATGGCGGGCACGACGTCGCCCTCGTGGATGGGGAGCGCCCAGCGGTCGAAGCTCACCTTCTCCAGCGACCGGCCCTCAGCGGCAAGATTGCGGGCGGGCTTTCGATAGGCGGAGTGGCGTTTGTCGAGTGCGCGCAACCCACGGTCGAGTGCCCGGTTGACGACCGCCTGCAGACCGGCGTCGATGGTGGACTGGACGGTGAGGCCGCCGTCGTAAATCGCCGCGGCGCCGTACTGCCCCTCAAGTCCCTTGCGGACTTCCTCCACGAGATAGGGCGCGGCGGAGCGATCCTGGGCGGGCTGACCCTGCGTGACGACCGGCAGCGCGGAGGCGCGTGCCGCCTCGTCGACGGGCAGCATGTGCTCTTCCGCCATGCGCTGCAGCACGTAGTTGCGGCGCTCGCGCGCGCGGGCCCGGTTCACATAGGGGCTCAGGCGCTCGGGCGACTGGATGATGGCGGCCAGGAGCGCAGCTTCTTCGACGGCGAGGTCCTTCGCGGTCTTACGGAAATAGAGGCGCGAGGCGGCCTCCACGCCATAGGCGCCGTGCCCGAAATAGATCTGGTTGGCGTAGAGGGTGAAGATTTCCCGCTTCGTGTACCGCTTTTCGAGCTGTACGGCGACGAGCACTTCGCGGATCTTGCGCTCCAGGGACCGCTCGAAGATGCCGTTGCGCCGGTAGTCGCGCAGGAACAGGTCTCGCGCCAGCTGCTGGGTGAGCGTACTGGCGCCGGCACGGCTGCCGCTCAGCGCATCCCGTGCGGCTGTGACGATGATGCGCGACACGCTCAGGCCGACGTGTTGATCGAAGCCGGCGTCCTCCGTCGCAATGATGGCGTTGCGCAGCGCCGGCGCCACCTGGTCGTACCCGATGGCATAGCGGCGTTCGGTGGCGAAGTCGCCCAGCACCTGTCCGTCCGCAGCCAGCACCCGGGTGATGGCACCCGGCCGGTAGTCGTCGATGGCGGAGATGGCGGGGAGGTCGTCGGCGAAGGCGTACAGCGCGCCCGTGGCCAGGCCGAGGGCCGCCGTGAGAAGAAAGAGCCCCGCGAGCAAGAACCAGCGGACAAACGATCGCGGCCGTCGGGGTGGCGGCTCCGTCTGGGGTTTCACCGGCATCAGTATACGGGCGGTCGGATGACCGAAGAATGCTGCTTAGTTGACTACGAGACGCTCATATTTCATAATGGTGTCATGAGCAAAATCATCGGTATCGATCTCGGTACGACCAATTCAGTCGTGGCCGTCATGGAAGGCGGCGAGCCCGTCGTCATCACCAACCCCGAGGGGAACCGTCTGACACCGTCAGTGGTGGCCTTCACCAAGAACGGCGAGCGGCTGGTCGGCCAGGTCGCCAAGCGCCAAGCCGTAACCAACCCCGAAAACACGATCTTCTCGATCAAGCGTTTCATGGGGCGGCGCTTCGACGAAGTGAATGAAGAGATGAAGACCGTGCCCTACGAAGTGGCCGCGGCGCCCAATGGCGATGTGCGCGTCAACATCATGGGCAAGGACAACGCGCCCCCCGAGATCTCCGCGATGATTCTGCAGAAGCTCAAGCAGGCCGCGGATGAATACCTGGGGCAGGCGGTGACCAAAGCGGTCATCACGGTTCCCGCCTACTTCAACGACGCCCAGCGGCAGGCCACCAAGGAAGCCGGCAAGATCGCCGGGCTCGAGGTGATGCGCATCGTCAACGAGCCGACGGCCGCCGCGCTGGCCTACGGCCTCGACAAGAAGAAGGACGAAACCATCGCCGTCTATGACTTCGGCGGCGGCACCTTCGATATCTCGATCCTGGAAGTGGGCGAGGGTGTGGTCGAGGTGAAGGCGACCAATGGCGACACCCATCTGGGCGGCGACAACCTCGACCAGAAGATCATCGACTGGATCATCTCTGAGTTCCGCAAGAGCGACGGCATCGACCTCAGCAAGGACCGCATGGCCCTGCAGCGCCTGCGGGAGTCGGCGGAGAAGGCGAAGATGGAGCTCTCCACCGTGATGGAGACAGACATCAATTTGCCGTTCATCACCGCCGACCAGAGCGGACCGAAGCACCTGCAGCTGAAGCTCTCGCGCGCCAAGTTCGAGCAGCTCGTCGAGGAGCTCCTGCAGAAGACCGTGGGCCCGACGAAGCAGGCGCTCAAGGATGCCGGGGTGGATATCTCCAAGATCGACGAGGTCGTGCTGGTCGGCGGCTCCACCCGCATCCCGCGCGTGCAGCAGATCGTCCGCGAGATCTTCGGCAAAGAGCCCCACAAAGGGGTCAACCCGGACGAAGTCGTGGCCATCGGCGCCGCGATTCAGGCCGGCGTGCTGGCCGGCGAGGTCAAGGACCTCCTCCTGCTTGACGTGACGCCGCTCTCACTGGGCATCGAGACGCTCGGCGGCGTGCTGACGGCGCTCATCCCGCGCAACACGACCATTCCGACGCGCAAGAGCGAGACGTTTTCGACCGCGGCCGACAGCCAGACCAGCGTTGAGGTGCATGTGCTCCAGGGCGAACGGCCCCTAGCGCGTGACAACCGCACGCTGGGCCGCTTCCAGCTCGGGGGGATTCCCGCCGCGCCGCGTGGCGTGCCGCAGATCGAGGTCACCTTCGATATCGACGCCAACGGCGTCGTGAACGTCTCGGCCAAGGACATGGCGACGGGGAAGGACCAGAAGATCACCATCACCGCCTCGAGTGGCCTCAGCAAGGACGAGGTCGACCGCATGATGCGCGAGGCCGAATCCCACGCCGAGGACGACAAGAAGCGGCGCGAGGAGATTGAAACGCGCAACCGGGCCGATCAGGCCGTCTATGCGGCGGAGAAGATGCTGGCCGACACGGGCGACAAGCTCCCGGCTGATGACAAGACCGCTGTGCAGGCGGCCGTGGATGGCCTGAAGACGGCGATGTCCGGCAGCGACGCGGCCGCGATCTCGACGGCCATGGACCAGTTGACGCAGGCGCAGCACAAGGCGGCCGAAGCCCTCTATAAGCAGGGTGCGGCGGCGCCGGGTGCCGACGCGGGTGCGGCACCGGGTGGCTCGGCGGGCGCCGGCCCGGCCGGCGACCAGGGCGACGTGATCGACGCAGAAGTGGTCGACGACACCAAGAAGTAACGCGTACCACGCATGGACTTCTACGTACTGCTCGGCGTGGGGACAGCAGCCAGCGAGGCGGAGATCAAGCGCGCCTATCGGAGGCTGGCCCGGCGGTATCACCCGGATATCAATCCGGGTGACCGCGCCGCCGAGTACCGGTTTCGCGAGATCCTGGAGGCGTACGAAACGCTGGTCGACCCTGACCGGCGTGGCCGTTACGATCGCGGCGGAACCGAGCCGGTCCAGGCGACGCAGGCTTCCGGCTTCCAGGGCTTCGACTTCACGACAGCGGGTACGGATCACAGCGGCACCTTCGGGGATCTGGTGGCCGAGGTGCTGACCGAGCGACACGCGAGGCGGCCCATGCCGGCCGAGCGCGGGGCTGACCTGCATCAGACGCTCGTGCTCCCGTTCGAAGAGGCGCTGGGCGGGGCCGAGCGGACTGTGACGGTCACCCGGCGCGACAGGTGCCGCCGATGTAGCGGCGCAGGCCGCTTCCGCGTGGCGGGTCAGGCGTGTCTGACGTGCGACGGCGCGGGCGCCGTCCGCTCCATGCGGGGGCACATGGTGTTCTCGCGGACGTGCCCGGCGTGTGCCGGTGCGGGGCAGCAGGCGCCGCGGGCGTGTGAGGCCTGCGGTGGCCTGGGGCTCGAGACACGGACGGACAACACGCACGTCCGGTTGCCGGCTGGCGTAGCCGATGGGGACCGTGTCCGCGTGCCGGGCGGTGGGCATGCCGGTGTGCACGGTGGCGACCCTGGCGATCTCTACATCACCGTGCAGGTGGAACCGCATCCGGCCGTGCGACGTGACGGGGACGATCTGGTCATGTCGCTGCCGGTGGCCGTGCACGAGGCTGCGCTGGGCGCGCGCATCGAATTTGACGCGCTGGATGGCCCGGTGCGGCTCCGGATTCCGCCTGGAACGCAATCCGGGCAGCGGTTCCGGCTGCGTGGGCGCGGCGCGCCCTCAACGCGCGGGGGGCCACAAGGGGATCTGGTCGTGGAAGCGCGGTTGATGTTGCCGGCCGTGCTCGACGAACGCTCGAAGGAACTCCTCCGTGAGCTGGGGCGCATCCAGGGCGCCAGCATCCGCGAAGGACTTGGCGGTCCGCGTACAGACGCGGCCAGCAAGGCAGGAGCATGATGGCCAAGCGCGCAGCGGGCAAGGGCTACTACATGATCAGCGCCGTGGCGGAGAAGTACAACATCCATCCGCAGACGCTCCGCCTCTATGAACGCGAGGGATTGCTGAAGCCGTCGCGAACCGACGGCAATACGCGGACCTACACGGACGAGGACCTCGAGCAGCTCGAGACGATCCTCACGCTCACGCGCGACCTCGGCGTCAATCTCGCCGGTGTCGAAATCATCCTGAACATGCGCCGCAAGATCGAAGCGATGCAGGGCGAAGTCAACGAGTTCATGGATTACGTGAAAAAAGAAATGGCGCGCGGACTGGATGACTGGGAGCAGCGGTTGTCAACTGCGCTCGTCAAGTCGTCGCCGACTGATCTCGTGCGACACGAAGGCGTCAAGAAAAATTTGTAGCGCGGTTCGCGGATCGTGTGTTGCGCGATCTGCGTTACCATTCCGCGTGGCCTGCGCAGCGTGTGACGACTCCGGTTGGAAGACCGTAACGACCGAAGGCGTCAGCCGTGTCATGCGCTGTGATTGTCGCCGAGGCCCGCTGGTCGAACGGCGTCTCCGCGAGGCCCGCATCCCGCCCCGATATCAGCGCTGCGACCTCGAGAACTTCGTCACCTATCCGAACGAACGGTTGCTGAAGGCCATCGAGCGGGCGAAGAAGTTCGCCGAGAGTTTTCCCGCCTGCGAGAAGGGGCTCCTGCTCATCGGCCCGCCCGGGATCGGCAAGACGCACATCGCCGTGTCCGTGCTTCGGCAGGTCATCAAGGCGACGGGCGCGAAGGCGCTGTACTACGACACACGCGAACTCCTGAAGGAAATCCGCAGCACGTACGATTCCACCTCCAACCGCGTCGAGCTCGATGTGATCGGGCCGGTGATGGAGGCGGAGCTGCTGGTACTGGACGACCTCGGGGCCGAGCGGATGACGGACTGGGTGGAGGAGACGATGAGCCTCATCGTCAACACCCGGTACAACGAACGGCGACCGACGATCTTCACCTCGAACTGGGAAGACACCCCCGACGAGGGCGATCTGAACTCGCTGGTGGTCCGCGTCGGGTTCCGGCTGCACTCCCGCCTCAGGGAAATGTGCGAATTTCTGGAGTACGACGGTCCGGACTACCGGAACCTCGAGCCGAACAGCGGCGCCGAAGACCTCTACCGCCTCTGGAAGGGCCGGCCGCGCCGGACGCTTCCGGCAAAGGCGAGCGGCCAGATGCGCGCGCAGCTGCGTGGCCCCCGAGCGCCGAAGCATGGCGAACAGCTGGACCTGAAGTGGCCCGGCGGTCGCGCCGGTTCCTAGCAGGCGTCCTGCCGTGCTCGGGCTGTACGTCCACGTCCCGTTCTGCGCGGCCATCTGCAACTACTGCAACTTCAACCGGGGGCTGTACGACGAGGGCCTGAAGCTGCGCTATGTCGCGGCCCTGCTCGACGAGATCGCGCGGGCCCGAGACGGCACTCCAGCTGACACGATCTTCTTTGGAGGCGGCACGCCGTCGCTGCTCGAACCCGCGGAGATCAGGGCAGTATTGGACGCGCTACGGCGATCCTTTGCGGTGACGCCAGGCGCCGAGGTCACGCTGGAGGCCAATCCTGAGACCGTCACCGCCGCCCGGTTGGCGGCGTATCGGGAGGCTGGGGTGACGCGTGTCAGCTTCGGCGCGCAGTCGTTCCGTGACGAGGAACTCATCCGCCTCAGCCGGCTACACTCGGCCCATCGGGCGTCCGCCGCCGTGGCCGAAGCGCGCACGGCGGGATTCGACAACGTGAGCCTGGACCTGATGATGTGGCTCCCGCAGCAGACGCTGGCGCAGTGGCTCGTGTCGGTGGATGCCTTGATTGGTGTGGGCCCGGATCACGCCTCGCTCTATCTGCTGGAGCTGTATCCCAATGCGCCGCTCAAGGACACGATGGCGCGCGAGCACTGGTCGCTGGCGCCGGATGACGACGCGGCTGACATGTATCTGGCCGCGATGGAACGGCTCGACGCGGCCGGATATACGCAGTACGAAATCTCAAACGTCGCCCGGCCTGGCCGGGAGTCACGCCACAATCTGAAGTACTGGCAGGACGAGGAATGGCTGGGCTTCGGCTGCGGGGCCCACTCGACCCGTGGCGGCGTGCGCTGGAAGAATCGGTCGGCCACGGTGGACTACATCGAGGCCATTGGGGCCGGGGCGCCGCTGGCGACAGAGGTGCGCACGCTGTCGCCGCGGGAGCGGGCAGAGGAGGCGGCGTTTACGGGATTGCGGCTGTCGGCCGGCGTGGATCTCGAGGCAATCCGGCTCCGCTACGCCGTCGACCTCTGGGACGAGCGGCGTCACGAACTTGAGCGATTCGTGGACGCGGGGATCCTGTCGTATGATGGCCGCCGCTTGCAGCTCTCCCGCCGGGGGATGCTGCTGGCGAATGAAGTGATGGCGGCCCTGCTTGGCTCATCAGTGTTAGAGTAGGCCCCTTTGGTTCTCAGGAGGATTCCGATGCGACGACTGTCCGGACTGCTGCTGGCTGGCGCTCTGATGATGCTGCCGGTGTTTTCTCAGAGTTACGCCTATGCCGCAGAGCAGGCCGCGGCTCCCCAAAAGACGACCTTCAGTGGTGACGCCGTCGTGCAGGCGTTCTCCGTGAATCCCGACAAGGTCGCGGACTACGAGATGGTGATGGCCAAGCTGAAGGAAGCGCTTGGCAAGTCGGCTCGTCCCGAAGCGAAGGCGCAGGCGGCCGGCTGGAAGGTCTACAAGAATGCCGTGCCAAACCCCGATGGGTCGATCGTCTACGTGCACATCATCGACCCCGTGGTGAAGGATGCCGACTACTCGATCCTGAACAACGCCTACGAGGCCGTGCCGGCCGCCGAACAGCGGGCGCTCTATGACACGTATCGCGCGGCGCTCAAGGCCCCGTTGTTCGTGATCCAGGGGCAGCTGACGTCGGCGTTCGGGAAGTAGGTCCTTGTCAGGAAAGATTCGCCGACTCGCCAGAGCCGGTGGGACGCTGGCCGCGGTACTCGCGGCCAGCGTCTTTTTTGCGTCCGGGCTGACGCAGGCC
Source organism: Acidobacteriota bacterium (assembly GCA_947482665.1). Classification (GTDB taxonomy): domain Bacteria; phylum Acidobacteriota; class Vicinamibacteria; order Vicinamibacterales; family UBA2999; genus CANKJK01. Next base: position 169,670 of record CANKJK010000007.1, on the reverse strand, counting down.
GTTGAGGCCCGTGCGCAGACGCCAGAGCCGGGCGCGCCGGCGCCAGCCGGGGCGCCGGATACGGCGGGTGAGCCTTCGGATCCGTCTGCGATTCCTGATGTCGGGACATCCCTCGGTACGCCGCAGGCCGGCCGTCTCTTCGCCGCAGAGACCGGCGCGATTCTGAGCCCGATCCGCGCCGATAAGGTCAAGGACTTCGAGCTGGTGATCGCGCGGATTCATGAGGCACTTTCGCGCTCCACGGATGCCGTGCGCCTGAAGCAGGCCGAAGGGTGGAAGGTCTATCGTGCGGCCGAGCCCGGCCCCGCCGGGAGCGTGCTGTTCGTCTCCGTCATGTCACCCTCCGTGAAGGGCGCGGACTATTCGCTCGGCAAGATCCTGCTGGAGGCCTTTCCACTCGAGGACGCGCAGGAACTGTTCGAGCAGTATCTCGCCGCGTTTGCCGGGACGCAGACGTTGCTGAACCTCCGCCTCGCCGTGGACTTTGCCCAGCCCTGGACGCCCGCAGTGCCCTCGCGCAAGTAGCGCGGGCCGCGGTCAGAACGACAGGTTGGCGCCGACGTAGACGCGGTGAAAGAGCGACGTCGATGAGTTCCGCAGCTTGAAGACCCGATAGTCGAGCCGCGCACGCAGCGGGCCGACGAGGCTCACCTTGACGCCGCCGCCGGAATTGAACGCCACGCTACGTGTGGTGGCTCCGGGCAGTTGTTCCTGATAGATGCCGATGCCGGTGGTCGCATAGGGCCGAATGCCCATGAACGCCATGGGAGGCTGGACAAACGCGTTGGCCATGCCGGTGCGCACTCTGGGGGCGCCAGTGACAGGGTCATCGTTGACCGTGGCGTATTCGAATTCGAATCCGACCACCAACAGGGTCATGCCAAGGGCGGCGCCTTTGGTCTGCCGGTTTGATGGCGAAGACGCCGAGCCCGTGAACAGGGTGATGTCGGCGTGGGCCGGGGTTGCCAGCAGCGCCAGGGCCACCAGCACGAAAGCCGTCAGTCTGAACTGCATGGCCGCATGATACTCCCCCCAAAATCCGCGTGATACAGTCAGCCACCGTGACGTCGCCAGCCGGGACTCCTGCGCCGCTGGCCGACCGGGTACTCACGGGCGACCCCCGCGCCCTCGCGCGAGCGATCTCCCTCGTCGAAGATGAGTCTCCGGTGGCGGCCTCCCTCATCCACGATCTGTTTCCGCACACCGGCCGCGCGTATCTCATCGGTGTCACCGGACCGCCGGGCGCGGGGAAGAGCACGCTGGTGGACCGGTTGGTGGCTGAAATTCGCAGTGGCGGCCTGTCCGTTGGCGTGATTGCCGTGGACCCGACAAGCCCGTTCACCGGCGGCGCCATTCTCGGGGACCGCCTGCGGATGGCGAGCCATTTCGGCGATCCCGGCGTCTTCATCCGCAGCATGGCCACGCGTGGCCATCTGGGGGGCCTCGCCCGCGCCACCAGTGACGTCGCCCTGGTGATGGATGCGGCGGGTCGTGACATCGTGGTCATCGAAACGGTCGGCGTCGGGCAGGACGAGGTGGATATCGTCCGCTCGGCGGACATCTCGATTGTGACCCTGGTGCCGGGAACCGGTGATGACGTGCAGGCCATCAAGGCCGGGGTCATGGAGATTGCCGATATCTTCGTCGTCAACAAGGCTGACCGGGATGGCGCGAACCGGGCCGTGGAATCCATCGCCGCCAACCTCTCGCTCCAGGCCTTCGGACCGGAGGACTGGCATCCACCGGTCCTGAAGACGGTGGCGTCCTCTGGTGATGGCGTCCCGGAACTGTGGGCCTCGATTCAGGCGTTCCGTGCCCATCCGTCGCAGCAGGGGAGCACCCGCCGGCAGGCGCGTCATGAATGGCGGTTGCGGGAACTGGTGGCCGCGGCCTTCGCCCGCCATCTTGAGCGGGTGCTGCCGACTGGGGAGTTTGATCGCCTGGTGCAGGCCGTGACGGCGCGCACCCTCGACCCCTATACGGCGGCCGCGCGGATCGTCGAACAGGCGGTCGGTGCCATATGATCGTTCGACTCGGGTAGACAACTTTCCAAGGACACGCACGATGCGGGCTGTGCTCGATCACATTGGGATCGCCGTGGGCGATCTCCAGAAGGCCACGGCCTTCTATCTGGATGCGCTTGGGCTTGAGGTTGAGCCTCCGGAGGAGGTGCCGAGCCAGAAGGTCCGGGCGCACTTCATTCCCGTGGGCCGCTCCGCGCTTGAACTGCTTGAGCCGACCTCGCCCGATTCCACCATCGCGAAGTTCGTCGAGAAGCGCGGACCCGGTGTCCACCATGTCACCCTGCGCGTCGAGAACATCCAGGCCGCGCTGGACCAGTTGAAAGCGCGCGGCGTCCGACTGATTGACGAAGCCCCGCGGCCGGGAGCGGAGGGCGCGCTGGTCGCCTTCATTCATCCCGCCGCCGCTCACGGGGTGCTCGTCGAATTGAAGCAGAAGCCCGAGCACACCGAGATCCGGCCGTTGCGGACCTCGCTCGGCGGGTTCCAGCTGATCAGCGTGAACGATGGCGCGCTCAAGCTGGATGGCGGCGCGATGTTTGGCACTGTGCCGCGCGTGATGTGGGAGAAGCGGATTCCCGCCGATGACCGTCACCGGATCGGCCTCTCGTCGCGCCCCCTCGTCGTGGAGGCCGACTGGGGCCGCATGCTGATTGATTGTGGCTGCGGCGACAAGATGGCGCCCAAGCAGGCCGACATCTACGGCATCGAAGGCAGCGGGCGGCTGGATCGGTCGCTTGAAGCGGCGGGCCTGGGTCTCGACGCGTTCGACGTCGTCCTGGCCTCCCACCTCCACTTCGACCACTTCGGCGGCGCCACGATGCGGACGGGGTCAGGCGCGCTCGTGCCGCGCTTCCCGAAGGCGGAGTACGTCATCCGCGCGGCCGAGTGGGAAGACGCCACGCACCCGCACGAGCGGAACCGGGCGTCCTACATCGCGGACGACTTCGTGCCGTTGAAGGCCGCGGGCGTGGCCTCGTTCTACGAGAACGACCAGGAGATTCGCCCGGGTGTCCGCGTGGTGCGGACGGGCGGGCATACCGGGCAGCACACGGTGATCTACGTGGAGTCCGGTGGACGCACGGCGGTCTTTACGGCGGATCTCATCCCGACGACGGCACACATTGATGACCCGTGGATCATGGGCTATGACCTCTTTCCGATGGAGACGCTGAACTTCAAGCGCCGCTTCATCCGTGAGGCCATCGACCGCGAATACCTCATCTTCTTCGAGCACGATCCCCTCGTGCCGGCCGGCTATATCCGTGAGAAGGATGGCCGGCGCTTCGTTGAACCGCTCAGGGGTTGAGTGGACCAGGAGCCAGAGCAGTCACATGGAACAGGTACGGATTGGCATCATCGGCGGTAGTGGGTTGTACGACATGGCGGAGGTCACCGATCGCCGTGAGGTGACGGTCACGACGCCGTTTGGCGATCCCTCGGGTCCCTATGTGGTCGGCACGCTGAGAGGGAAGCGCGTCGCCTTCCTCGCGCGGCACGGCAAGGGGCACCGCATTTCGCCGTCGGAGCTGAACTTTCGGGCAAACATCTTCGGCTTCAAGACACTGGGCGTCGAGTATCTGCTCTCCGCGAGCGCGGTCGGCAGCCTGAAGCAGGAGTACAAGCCGCTCGACATCGTCATCCCGGATCAGTTCTTCGATCGGACGAAGGGACGCGTCAGCACGTTCTTCGGGCAGGGCCTCGTGGCGCACGTGACCTTCGCGCACCCGTTCTGCACGCACTTGAGCGCGTTCGCGCACGCAAGCGGCGTCGCGTCAGGCGCCACGATTCACAAGGGCGGCACGTACGTCTGCATGGAAGGGCCACAGTTCTCGACGCTGGCGGAGTCGAAGCTGTACCGGTCCTGGGGCATGGACATCATCGGGATGACCAACCTCCAGGAGGCCAAGCTCGCCCGCGAGGCGGAGATCTGTTACACGACCATCGCCCTGGTGACGGACTACGACTGCTGGCATCCGGACCACGATTCGGTCACCGTCGACATGATCATCGCCAATCTCGGGCAGAACGCCGTGACGGCCCAGCGCATCATTGCGGGCGCGGTGGATGCCCTGCCCTTTGAACGGACGTGCGAATGCGCGTCGGCGTTGAAGTTCTCTCTGATTACCCGGCCTGAGGCCATTCCAGCCGACACGCGGCGGAACCTCGGCCCTCTGGTGGACAAGTACCTCTCATGAAACTCATCGTCACGGGCTCGATCGCGTTCGACTATCTGATGTCCTTTCCGGGCAAGTTCACGGAACACATCCTTCCGGAACATCTGCAGCGGGTCAGCCTCAGCTTCCTCGTGGACTCGATGGATAAGCGACGGGGTGGTTGCGCGCCGAACATCGCCTACACGCTTGCATTGCTCGGCGAGCGGCCGTATCTGATGGCGACCGCGGGACAGGACTTCGGCGACTACCGCGCGTGGCTGGAGGCGGCCGGGGTGGATACCTCGCTCGTCCTGCAGGTGCCGGACAAGTTCACGGCCTCCTTCTTCTGCAGCACCGACACGGAGAACAACCAGATCGCCTCCTTCTACACCGGGGCGATGGCCAACGCCGCCGAGCTCTCCTTCCGCACGGTGGAGGACTGCGGGCTCGTTATCATTTCGCCGAACGACCCGGCGGCCATGGTGCAGTACGCGGAGGAATGCCGCGCCCTGGACATTCCCTTCATCTTTGACCCTGGCCAGCAGTGCGCGCGCATGAGTGGCGACGATCTCCGCGCGGGGATCGAAGGCGCCCGGGTGCTCATCTGCAACGACTATGAGTTCGAGCTGATTCGCCAGAAGACGGGCCTGGACGAGGGCCAGGTGCTGGAACAGGCCGACATCCTGGTGGTGACTCGCGGGGAGCACGGCTCGTGGGTGTATCAGGACGACCAGCGCGCCGAAGTGGCGGCCGTGACGCCCCACCGGATTGTCGACCCGACGGGCGTGGGTGACGCCTTCCGCGGAGGCCTGATGAAGGGGATGAGTCTGGGACTCAGCTGCGCGGAGGCGGCGCGGATCGGTAGCGTGGCTGCGACCTATGCGCTCGAGCACCTGGGGGGCACCAGCCATGCCTATGCGCCCGCGGAGTTCCGCGACCGGTATGAGGCGCACTTCGGCCCGCTCGACGCGGCTGTTCTGGCGTGACGGTGTGATCGAATGGACGCCCTGTGGCGTCCGCATTGACAGCGGCGGGGTCGAGGTCTGGCCTGCCGGCATGTACGCATCAGGGTGTGAGTGAGGGAGGGTGCAGGTATGTCCAAGTCGACATGGTGTCGCGCGGTGTGTGTCGCGTTGTTCTGTCTGGTGGTTCCCGCAGCCGCGCGCGCGCAGAGCGCCATCGGCGGCGTCGTGACGGATGCGACCGGCGCGGTGCTGCCGGGCGTGACGGTTGAGGCGGCGAGTCCGGTGCTCATCGAGAAGGTGCGGAGCGCCGTGACCGATGGTCAGGGCAACTACAGAGTGACCGACCTGCGGCCCGGCACCTACGTCGTGACGTTCACGCTGCCAGGCTTCGCGGTCGTCAAGCGCGAGGGGGTGCGGCTCGAAGCGGATTTCACCGCGAACATCAGCGCCCAACTCAAAGTGGGCGGCGTCGAAGAGACGATTACCGTCTCCGGAGCGTCGCCGATTGTCGATGTGCAGAGCACGACCCGCCGAGACGTCCTGTCGCGGGAATTGATTGAGGCGTTGCCGACCGGGCGGTCCTATCAGACGGTCATGCAGACGCTGCCGGCGGTGAGCGCCCAGGGCAATGTGCGGTTCGACGTGGGCGGCTCGACGGTGATGCAGCAGGGTTCCGGCGCGGCCTACGGCGGACAGGCGGGTGACTTCGTCCTGATGATTGACAACATGACCGTGTCGACGCCGATCGGCCAGGGTGATCGGCCGGGTCTCTATGTCAACGACGGCGGGTTCGAGGAGTCGGTCTATATCGTGAACGCGGGGACAGCCGAGGTCTCGACACCGGGTATCAAGACCAACCTCATCCCGAAGCAAGGTGGGAATCAGATCAAGGGCCAGGTGCTTGGGCTGTTCGCGAACGAGCATACCCAGAGCAAGAATCTGACGGACGCCCTGATCGCGCGCGGGTTCAACGGCACGGCTGGTCTCTACCGGCAGTACGACATCAACCCCAGCATCGGCGGCCCGCTCGTGAAGGACCGCCTGTGGTTCTTCACCTCCTATCGCAAGTGGGCCTACAACAACTACATCCTCTCGGTGAAGAACCCGGACGGGTCTCTCTTTACGGATACGAATCAGAGCCACGCGTATCCCATCCGTCTGACGGCCCAGCTCTCGCCCAAGAACAAGTTGACCGGCGTGCTGGAGCGCACCGGCAAGGAGCGGAAGTACAGCGGAATTGAGAACGGGACCACGGAGCTGGCCGCGGCCGGCTGGCAGGCCCTGCGGAATCACTATTACGCCCAGGGCAAGTTCACCTCGACGCTGTCGAACCGTGCGCTCCTCGAAGTCGGGCATTCCTTCACCCGCCATGACCTGCCGAACAAGTACCAGCCGGGCGTCCGGGTCAGCCGTGACATCTATGCCTCCGATATCCCGAAGCGCGACCTCATCACCGGGCGCACTTGGAATGCGGGGGCGCAGAGCCTGGTCGAGTGGTGGAACTACTACACGATGGGGTCGCTCGCCTATGTGACCGGCTCCCACGCCATGAAGTTCGGCGTGCAGCAGCGGAGCGGGAAGTCGCACGTCGTCGAGGAGGCGCTGAACGGCAGCCTGACGCAGCTCTATCGCAATGGTGTGCCGGACTCCGTGACGATCCGCGCCGCGGACATCGACGCTACCACCAATCTGGATTGGGACATGGGCGTGTATGCGCAGGACTCGTGGACGATGAAGCGCCTGACGCTGAACCCCGGCCTGCGCATCGATTACTTCGCGGGCCATGTGCCCGACCAGAACGCGCCCGCCGGGCGGTTCCTGGGGGCGCGGACCTTCTCGGCGCTGACGAACATTCCGACGTGGCTCAACATCTCTCCGCGTCTGGGTGCGTCGTTTGACCTGTTCGGCAACGGCAAGACGGCCCTCAAGGGGAGCGTCGGTCGCTACATGCAGCAGGAGGCGCTCGGGTTCATCGAGAACTTCAATCCGCAGCTGGCAGGCAGCGCGACGGCTGGCCGGGTCACGGACACCCGTACCTGGCGTGACCTGAACGGCAACGACGTCGCGGAGGAAAACGAACTCGGTCCGTCCACCAACGCCAGCTTCGGCGTGGCGCGGTTCCGTAATCCGAATCCGGACATCCAGCGTGCCTGGCAGATGCTCTACAACCTGACGTTGCAGCATGAGCTGCGGCCGGGTGTCGGCGTCACCATGGCGTACAACCGGCGCGACTATTACGACATTGGCTGGACGGACAACCTCGCCACGTCACTGTCGGATTACACGGCCGTGACGATTGCCAATCCCCTTGACAGCACCAAGACGCTGACGCTCTACAACCTGGCGGCGGCGAAGGTGCCGCTGCAGGACCTGCTCGACAATACGTCGTCGAAGAATGGCCGCCACTACAACGGTCTGGACATCGGCGTGAATGCCCGGTTCCGCAATGGCGCCACGCTGACCGGCGGCACCTCGACCGGCCGATCGATCCAGAACCTCTGCGAGCTGGACAATCCCAACGGCGGCGCCGCAGTGGCCGTGACGGCCCCGAGCCTGGCCTACTGCGACGACAGCAAGTTCCACATTCCGCTGTTGACGACGTTCAAGCTGTCGGGCACCTACCCGCTGCCGTATGGCTTCAAGCTGAGCAGCGTCTATCAGAACCAGCCCGGGGACGAGAAGCTGATCTCCTACCCGGTGGGTCGCGCGTTGGTGCCGACGCTGACCGTGGCGACGGTGAATGTCCGCGTCAACGATCCGGGCAGCAAGTACTACGACCGCGTGAGCACGCTCGACTTCAGCGTGGCGCGCGTGTTCAAGACGGGCCGGCTCCGTATCTCGCCGAAGCTCGACATCTTCAACTCGCTGAACGCGAACCCGGTGACCGCGGAGACGCTCACGGTCGGGTCGGCGCTGGGCCGGCCCACCGCGGTCCTGAATCCGCGCCTCATGCGACTGGGCGCGATGATCGACTTCTAGTTCGTGACACGGGCCGGGGCAGCCATGCTCCGGCCCGGCCTCGCACGGCATGCCCGGCGTCCGCTCCGCGTGGGAAGCCGCGGCGTGGGCCTGCTACACTAACCCCTCCATGGCATCCTCTTCCACGGTTCGGTCCGTGCACCCGGTCGCGGTGTGCGTGGCCGGATGGGTCATTCCCGGCGCCGGCCATCTCCTGCTGGGGCGAACGGGCAAAGGCCTGGTGTTTCTGGCCACGCTGACCGTGATGTTTGCGACAGGTCTCTGGCTCGACGGCCAGATCTTTTCGTTCGATCTCTCACAGCCGCTGGTGTTCCTCGAGGCCATTGCCGATCTCGGGATCGGCCTGCCGTACGCGGGGGCGGCCGCGTTGGGCCTCGGTGCCGGCCGGGTCGTGGCCGTGACCTACGAATACGGCAACACGTTCATCCTGGTGGCCGGGCTGTTGAACATGCTCGTGGTGCTGGACGCGTTCGACATCGCCCAGGGACGGAAGTAGGCATGGCGAGTCACGTCGGTCTGCTGGTGCTGTTCTCGGCTCTGGTCTCCGTCGTCTTTGGCGCGATGGCCGCGGATGAGACCGCAGCCCAGGTCCGGGCGGGCGGGCGGATGTTCGGCGGCTTCCTCCTCGCGGGACTGGCGCTCGGCTGGGTGCTGCGTCTGTTTCCGTTGTGACCGTATCTGGCGCGAGGGCCGCGGCGCCCCGCCAGCCTGTGTCGTGGATGCGTCTCGCCAGTCTGTGGGTGCCGGTGGTGCTCTACATGGCGGCGATCTTCTACATTCAATCGCTCTCCTCGCCGCCCTCGCCACCTGGCGTCAATGACAAGGTGGAGCATCTGGTGGGCTACGGGCTTCTGGGGCTGCTGGCCGCGCGGGCCACGGCTGGCGGGCTGGGCCGGCGGGTCAGTCTGGGCGCAGCGCTGCTGGCCGTGGCACTGACCTCTGGCTACGGCATCACTGACGAGTTCCACCAGGGGTTCGTGCCCGAGCGGACGCGCGATGTTCTCGACTGGTACGCGGACACCGTCGGAGGGCTCCTGGGCGCATCCAGCGTCACGGCGTGGGGTATACTCGTCACTTCCCGGATACGCTGAATGGCTTTTGAAAACCTCCTGCTTGAACGCGATGGCGCGGTCGCCGTCGTCACTCTCAACCGTCCCAAGGTTCTGAACGCGCTGAATGCGGCGACCATCGCCGAGATCAGCCGCGCGTTCGCGGAGCTGAAGGCCGACGACGCCATTCGCGTCGTCATCGTCACCGGCGCGGGGGAGAAATCCTTCGTCGCGGGCGCCGACATCAGTGAACTGGCGGCCCAGACGGGTGCCAGCGCGCAGGCGACGGCTCAGGCGGGTCAGGCCGCGTTCGCCCAGATCGAGCAGCTTGGCAAGCCGGTCATCGCGGCGGTGAATGGCTTTGCGCTCGGTGGCGGATGCGAGCTGGCGATGTCCTGCTCCCTTCGTCTGGCTGCGGATACGGCCCGGTTCGGTCAGCCCGAGGTGAACCTGGGCCTGATTCCCGGGTACGCCGGCACCCAGCGCCTCCCGCGTCTGGTGGGGAAGGGCGTGGCCCTCGACCTCCTGCTCACGGGCCGCATGGTCAAGGCGGACGAAGCGCTGGCCATTGGGCTCGTGAACCGCGTCGTGCCGGGTGCCGAGCTCATGACGGCCGCGCGTGCGCTGGCCGCGGAGCTGGCCGGCAAGCCGCCGCGCTCGCTCGAATACATCCTCAACGCCGTCAACCGGGGTGGCGACCTCTCGCTCGAGGCGGGCACGGACCTCGAAGCCGCGCTCTTTGGCGTGGTGTCGTCGACCACGGACATGCGCGAGGGCACCAGCGCCTTCCTCGAGAAGCGCCAGGCGACCTTCACCGGGCGATAGACACGAGAGCCCGGGGCGTTTCACTCCGGGCGACACAGCCGATGACCGCACCAGCCGAGATCGCCGGAATCCATCACGACCCGGGCGGCCGCTACGCGGTCGTCGTGGCACGATTCAATCCTGAAATCACGTCAGGCCTCCTCGATGGCGCCTGCCAGGCGCTGGCCGAGGCCGGCGTGCCCGACAATCAGCGGGTGGTGATTCGAGTGCCGGGCGCGTTCGAAATCCCCCTTGTGGCCCGTACCGCGGCTGCCTCCGGCCGCTATGACGCCGTCATTTGCCTCGGGTGCCTCATCAAGGGCGACACGATGCACTTCGAGTACATCGCCGAGGCGGCGACGGCCGGCATCGCAGCGGCGTCGGAGGCGACGGGCGTGCCCGTCTCGTTCGGCGTGCTGACGACGCTGACGGATGAGCAGGCCCTGATTCGGTCGCAGCCGGGACCGGAGAACAAAGGGCGCGAGGCGGCACTGGCGGCGATTGAGATGGTGACACTCCTGCGGTCCCTCCGCGGTGGGGCGTCGCTGTGAGCGGGACGGAATCCGGAACCGCGGGGGAGCACGCGGACGGCCGCCGGCGCGCGCGCGAGGCTGCTGTGCAGATGCTCTACCAGTGGGAGGTCGGGCGGACACCGGTGCAGGAGGTGGTGACGCGCTTCTTCGCGGAGCGGACCGCGCCCGGACCCGGCGATGAGGGCCACGAAGAGGAAGAGGTGCCGCCGTTGTCCGCGGCCCAGGAAACCTTCGCTGAGGAACTGGTGCGGGGCGTGGCCGCCCACGCCGGCGACATTGATCCCGTGATTGCCGCGGCGGCCCAACACTGGCGCCTTGAGCGGATGGCGGTCGTCGACCGGCTGATCCTCCGTCTCGCGGTCTATGAGTTTCAGCACCGGCCGGAGACGCCGGCGCGCGTGGTGATCAACGAGGCGCTTGAGCTGGCGCGGACCTTCAGTACGGAAGACGCCGTCCGTTTCATCAACGGACTGCTGGACGGCGTCCGCAAGACGCTCGACCGAACCTAGAGAGACGCCGATGAGCAGCACGACAGAGGAATCGGATCAGATTCAGCAGCGCCGCGCCAATCTCGACGCGCTCCGTGCGCTCGGAGTCGACGTCTACCCCCACGGCTTTGACCAGCAGGCCACCGTCGAGGCCGTGGTGGCGGCACATAGTCCGTCGACCGGAGAGGCCCTGGAGGCCGAGCAGCCGCGGGCGCGCACCGCGGGGCGCATCCTGAGCATCAGGAGTTTCGGGAAGGCGAACTTCCTGGTGATCTCCGACGGCAAGGCCCGGTTGCAGATTTACGTCCGCCAGGACGCGCTCTCCGAGCGGGACTTTCAGGTGTTCAAGCTGCTCGATTTCGGCGACTGGATCGGAGTCGACGGCCGGCTGTTCCGCACCAAGACAAACGAACTGTCCGTCTGGGCCTCGTCGCTGACCTTTCTGTCGAAGTGCCTCCTGCCCCTGCCGGAGAAGTGGCATGGTCTCCAGGACATCGAGACCCGCTACCGGCAGCGCTACCTTGACCTGACGGTGAATCCTGATTCGCGCCGGGTGTTCGAGATCCGTAGCCGTGTGGTCACGGCGATCCGGGCCTTCCTCATCGCGCGCGGGTTCCTCGAAGTCGAGACGCCGATGATGCATCCGATTGCCGGCGGCGCGATCGCACGGCCGTTTGTGACGCATCACAACACGCTCGACATGCGGCTCTACATGCGCATCGCGCCGGAGCTGTACTTGAAGCGGCTCACGGTCGGCGGCATGGAGCGGGTGTTTGAAATCAATCGCAACTTCCGCAACGAGGGCATCTCCACCCAGCACAATCCCGAGTTCACGATGCTCGAGTTCTACTGGGCCTATGCCGAGTATCAGGGGTTGATGACGCTGACCGAGCAGATGCTGGCGGAGGTCGCCGTGGCGGCGACTGGCGGCACGGAGGTCACCTTCGGCGAGCACGCCATCAGCTTTGCCGCGCCGTTCCGCCGGTTGTCGCTCCGCGAGGCGGCGCGCGAAGCGGCGTCCGCGAAGCTGGGTGAACCGATTCCGGCCGAAGCGCTGCGTGATCGGGCCTCCGCCGCGGCGCTGGCCGCGCGGCTCGGGATCGACGTCGCTCCGTCGATGGGGGCCGGCAAAATCGCCGCCGAGATCTTCGAGGCGCTGTGCGAGGATGCGCTCATCCAGCCGACCTTTGTCCACGACTTTCCGACAGAAGTCTCACCCCTCTCCAAGCAGAAGCCGGACGACCCGGACACCGTCGAGCGCTTTGAGCTCTATATCGCCGGCTTTGAAGTCGCCAACGCCTTCTCGGAACTCAACGATCCGGTGGAGCAGCGGCGGCGATTCGAGGAGCAGCTGGCGAGCCGCGCCGGTGGCGACGACGAGGCCCATGCGATGGACGAGGACTACATCCGCGCGCTGGAGCATGGGATGCCGCCAGCCGGCGGCGAGGGTGTCGGCATCGACCGGCTGGTGATGGTGCTCACCAACAGCCTGTCGATCCGCGACGTCATTCTGTTCCCGCTGATGCGGCCCCGGTAGAGCCGACAGGGCGAGGCGCATGTCCTTCGAACTGTTCATCGCCCTCCGGTACCTGCTGGCGCGCCGCCGCCAGGCCTTCATTTCGCTGATCTCGCTCATCTCGATGCTTGGGGTCGCGGTCGGCGTCATGGCGCTCGTGATCGCGCTGGCCTTGATGACCGGGCTCCAGGGGGAACTGCGCGACCGGCTCCTGGGTGCGACGGCCCACGTCTACGTCCTCAAGTCGGGAGGGCTGCCCGACTACGCCGCCGAGGTCACGAAGATGACCAGCGTGCCCGGTGTGTCCGGCGCGGCCCCGGCCATTCTGGACAAGGCGTTGGTGACGACCGATGCCGGTTCGCAGTTCATCACGATTAAAGGGATTGACCCGGCGCTGGAGCGCGGCGTCACCGATCTCGGCCGGTCGATCAAGGCCGGTTCGCTCGAGGCGATAGCCGGCACCGGGGACGAGGGTCCGGGCATCGTGCTCGGTCAGGAACTGGCGGCGTCGCTCAATGTGAAGGTCGGCGGCAGTGTGACCCTGCTCACGCCGAGCGGGACGCTCTCGCCCATGGGCATGATGCCGCGCCCGCGGCGTGCGCGCGTGGCGGGCATCTATCGTCTCGGCATCTTTGAGTTCGACTCGAACTACGGCTTCGTCTCGCTGGAGTTTGCCCGGCGGCTGACCGGCAAGTCGGGCGTGGACCTGGTGCAGTTGCGCGTGGCCGATATCTATGCGGCGCCTCGCGTGGCGGCCGAGATCGGCGCGAAGCTCGGTCCCGAGTACGTGGCGCAGGACTGGACGGAGATGAACCGCTCGCTCTTCTCCGCGCTGGGTCTGGAGAAGATGGCCATCTCCGTCACCATCGGTCTCATCGTCATGGTGGCTGCGCTCAATATCGTGGCGTCCCTGGTGCTGCTGGTGATGGAGAAGAGCCGGGACATCGCCATCCTGAAGACGATGGGCACCTCGTCGGGCGTCGTGATGCGCATCTTCATGTTGCAGGGGCTCGTCATCGGCCTGGTCGGGACGGCCGTGGGTGCTGCCGGTGGGCTGGCGCTGGCAACGGTGGCGGATCGGTACCGTCTCATCCGAATTCCGGCAGACGTGTATCAGGTGTCCTACGTGCCCTTTGTCGTGCAACCGCTGGATCTCACCCTCGTCATTCTGTCTGCGGTCGTGATCTGCTTCGTGGCCACCTTGTATCCTTCGCGGCAAGCCGCCCGGCTCGATCCCGTGCAGGCACTCCGCTACGAGTAAGTCGCGATGGCCGCCTATCTCTCCGTGACGGGTCTGTCGAAGGGCTATACGGTGGCGGGCCAGCGCCTCCAGGTGCTCCGCGACGTGGATCTTGAGGTCGCGGAGGGTGAGATGGTCGCCGTGGTCGGTGCGTCCGGCGTTGGCAAGAGCACGCTGCTGCATCTGCTCGGCGGGCTGGATCGGCCCGATGCCGGCCGCATCGTCGCAGGCGGCGTGGAGCTGACGTCCATTTCAGACGCAGCTATGGTGGCGTACCGGAACAGCCGCGTCGGCTTCGTCTTTCAGTTCCACCATCTGCTGCCCGAGTTCACGGCGCTTGAGAATGCCGGCATGCCGATGCGTATCGCCAGGCGGTCGGCTGGCGAGGCGCACGCAGTGGCGGCGCGTCTCCTGACACGGGTGGGGCTGGGCGAACGGCTGCACCATCGGCCCTCGATGCTCTCGGGTGGGGAGCAGCAGCGCGTGGCGGTCGCGCGGGCCCTGGTGATGCAGCCGGCGCTGCTGCTGGCCGACGAGCCGACCGGCGATCTGGATGAGGACACGGCCGAGCGGCTCCATGGCCTGCTCCGGGAGATGCACGCCGAGCATGGCCTGACCTCGCTTATCGCGACCCACAACCCGCGCCTGGCCGCGGCCTGTGACCGCGTCCTGACGCTGCGGGACGGCCGCCTGGCCTGAGCGCGGCGCTCCGAGGGCGCGCAGCCTGCGGGTAACTGCCCGACCCCGCGGCGCGGCTGGCGGTATACTCAGGTCCAAGAGCGTGCGCTGCCTCGCGCATCCTCTCCCAAGGCGGCCCGGATGTTCGAACGGTATACGGAACGTGCGCGACGGGTGCTCTTCTTCGCCCGCTACGAAGCCAGTCAGCTGGGTAGCATTTCGATCGAGACAGAGCATCTCCTGCTCGGCCTGATCCGCGAGGGGAAAGGCCTGACGAGTCGTCTCTTCGCGCGGTCGCACCTCTCGCTGGAAACCATCCGGAAGGAAATTGAGGGCCGGAGCGTCTTCCGGGAGAAGGTCTCGACCTCGGTGGAGATTCCGTTCTCGGCCGAGACCAAGCGCGTGCTCCAGTTCGCTGCCGAGGAGGCGGATCGGCTCCTCCACAACTACATCGGCACGGAACATCTCCTGCTCGGCATCCTGCGCGAAGAGCGGTCCGTGGCCGCCACGATCCTGATGGAGAAGGGGATGCGGTTGCACACCGTCCGCGAGGACATCGTGCAGCTCCTCAATGAGAAGTCGACGCAGGCGCGCGTCAAGGAAACGCCCCTGCTGGCGGAGTTCAGCCGCGACCTCACGGACGCGGCAATGAAGAACCAGCTGGATCCGCTCGTGGGCCGGAGCTACGAGCTGGAGCGCGTGCAACAGGTGCTGTGCCGGCGCACCAAGAACAACGCCGTGCTCATCGGCGAGCCGGGCGTGGGCAAGACCGCCATCGTGGAGGGCCTCGCCCAGAAGATCGTCTACGGGGATGTACCGCACTTTCTGGCGGACAAGCGGATTCTGGCGCTCGACATCTCGCTGATCGTCGCCGGCACGAAATACCGGGGCCAGTTCGAGGAACGGCTCAAGGCGATCATGAAGGAACTGGTCGAGAGCCCGAACATCATCGTGTTCATCGATGAGCTTCATACACTCGTCGGCGCGGGTTCGGCCGAGGGGTCGCTCGACGCCGCCAACATCCTGAAGCCGGCGCTTTCGCGCGGCGAGATCCGCTGCATCGGCGCGACGACGCCTGCCGAGTACCGGAAGTACATCGAGAAGGACCGGTCGCTCGAGCGGCGCTTCCAGGCCATCAAGGTCGAGCCGCCGGCCGAGAAGGAGACCATCGGCATCCTGATGGGTGTGAAGGATCGCTACGAGCAGTTCCATCACGTGGAATACGCGGCAGACGCGATTGAGGCGGCCGTGTACCAGTCGAGCCGCTACATCACGGACCGGTTCCTGCCCGACAAGGCCATCGACCTGCTCGACGAAGCCGGCGCACGGGCGAAGCTGCGCGAGGCCGCCGTCAGCGACGAGTTCGGCGAGATCAATCGAAGCATCCGCGTGGCCGTCGAGCAGATGGAGAACGCCGTCACGCAGAAGGACTTCGAGAAGGCGCAGTTCTACAAGGAGCAGGAGGCCTCGGCCCGCGAGAGCCTGCAGTTCGTCCGCGAGAAGTTCGATGTGAAGTCGAGCGCCCGGAAGGTGCACGTCACGCGTCACGATATCGACGAGGTCGTCTCGAAGTGGACCGGCGTGCCGTTGACCTCCATCAATCAGGACGAGAGCGACAAGCTGCTCCGGATGGAGGCCGACCTGCACCGGCGCGTGGTCAGCCAGGAGCAGGCCATCTCGGCCGTCTCGCGGGCGATCCGCCGGTCACGGGCTGGACTCAAGAATCCGACCCGGCCGGTTGGCAGCTTCGTGTTCCTCGGCCCGACGGGTGTCGGCAAGACCGAGCTGGCGCGGGCGCTCGCCCAGTTCCTGTTCGGCAGCGACCACGCGCTCATCCGATTCGACATGTCCGAGTACATGGAGAAGCATTCGGTCTCGAAGCTGATCGGGTCACCGCCCGGCTATGTGGGGCACGAAGAGGGCGGTCAGCTCACCGAGAAGGTGAAGCGGAATCCGTACTCGGTCGTGCTGCTTGACGAGATCGAGAAGGCGCACCCGGATATCTTCAACATCCTGCTGCAGGTGTTCGAGGATGGCCACCTGACGGACGGGCTTGGCAATCGCGTCAATTTTAAGAACGTGATCATCATCATGACGTCGAACATCGGCGCGCGCTACATCCAGAAGCGGGCGGCGATGGGCTTTCAGTCCGGTGACGCGGGTGAGTCCGCCAAGAGCGTGCACGACATGGTGCTTGGCGAAGTGAAACGGACGTTCAACCCGGAGTTCATCAACCGGATCGACGAGCTGATTGTCTTCGAGGCACTGGGCGACGACGACCTGCGGCGTATTACGCGGCTGCTCGTCGAGCAGCTCAACGCGAACCTCGCGGATCGCCGCATGTCCATCCGGGTCACGCCCGAGGTCGTGGACTGGATTATCGAGGCGACCTGCAAAGACCGGTCATATGGCGCCAGGCCCCTGCGTCGGGCCATCCAGCGGTATATCGAGGACCCGCTCTCCGAGGAGCTGATCCGGGGCAAGCTGGGGGACGGCGAGGTCGAGGTCTACCTGGAGGCCGGCCAGATTGCCTATCGGCCGGCTGCCGAGCTGGTTGGGGACGCCCAGACGTCCTGACAGACCGCCTTCTGGTCACCGGGACGGCCGTTCGCGTCGTCCCGGCGTCTAATTCCTATACACTTTGATGATCGTGGGTCAGACATTCTTGCCGTCCGTGTACCGGGTCGTCGCGGGAGCCCTGCTGGGGCTCGGCCTGGTGGCGGTTCCGGCCATGGCACAAACGCCCGACGCCCCTGGTGCCGCGACCCGGATCTGCGGGGTGCCCGTGCCGCCGCCCGCGAAGCTCCCGCCGGACGGCTCGGGGCCGGTGATCTTCTACATCGCGCCCTGCTTTGAGAAGCAGGGCAATGTCTCGGCCGTCGAGCCGCAGACGTATCTCTATTACATCCACACCAAGCCGAGTCTGCCGTCGCAGGATCTCTGGCAGCCCTACGACGAGGCGGCGCAGCAGGCCCTGCAGGAGGATTTCAAGCGCCTCTGGGCCACCAGCTTCCTCGAGGACCTGTCGATCGAGACGGACGACTACGTGTTCAGCAATGGTGTCGTCGGCAAGCTCATCACCTACCAGATGGAGGAGCGTGAGCGGGTCAAGCTGATCGACTACGAGGGGTCGAAGCTGGTTGAGCGCACGAAGATTGACGAGAAGCTCCGGGAGCTGAATGTCGCGATTCCGACGGATTCCTTCCGCGACGACGCCAAGATCCGCAGAGCGGAGAGCGTGATCCGCAGCTTCATGGCGGACAAGGGGCACAACAACGCCGAAGTCTCCCATAAGGTCGTGCCCATCGAGGGCGGCCCCAAGCTCGTCAAGGTTGTCTTCATGGTGACCGAGGGGCCGAAGGTGAAGATTCGCAAGGTGGAGTTTGTCGGCAACTCCGCGGTGTCGGACGGCGCCTTGCGCAAGCGGATGAAGACCAACAAGGGCAAGCAGTGGTGGTCGTTCATCTCCGGCAAAGGCACCTTCAAGGCTGACAAGTACGAAGAGGACGCCGAGCGCGTGGGGCAGTACTACCGGAATCAGGGCTTCGTGCAGGCCAGGATCGGGGCGCCCGAGATGAAGACGCTCGCGGAGAGCGCCGACAAGAAGACCCGCTGGATCGAGTTGCGGATTCCCGTCACAGAAGGGCCCAGGTTCCGCGTTGGTGAGGTCGGCTTTGACGGCAACACCATCGTCAAAACCGAAGGTCTCCGGCCGCTCTTCAAGCTCACCAAGGGCGAGTACTACAACGAAGAGGCCGTCCGGAAGGGGCTGGAGAAGGCCCGCGAGATTTACGGGTCGGTCGGCTACTGGGAATTCACCGGCTACCCCGACACGACGCCGCGCGACACGGGGATCGGTGATCTGCCAGGTCAGGTGCCCGCTGTGTTGTCGCTCGTCCCGCCGACGACAAATCCCATCGTGGACGTGACGATGCGGATGCAGGAAGGGAAGCAGTACTTCGTCAACAAGATCACCTTCACGGGCAATACGACGACCCGAGACAACGTCGTCCGCCGAGAGATTCAGCTCGGCGAAGGCGGGGTGTTCAATACGGAGTCGCTCAAGTACAGCGTGCGCCGGCTCAATCAGCTCGGCTACTTCAAGCAGCTCGATGAGCAGAAGGCGATTGACGTTCAGAAGACGCCTGGCAAAGAGAATACGGTTGACCTCACACTGAAGCTGGAAGAGCAGAACCGGAACCAGATCTCCTTTGGCGCTGGCCTGTCCCAGTTCGAGGGGTTCTTCGGTCAGCTCTCGTTCCAGACGGCCAACTTCCTGGGCCGCGGCGAGAGCCTGACGGTCTCGATGACGGCCGGGTCGCGGTCGAAGAACTACCAGCTCGGTTTCACTGAGCCATTCCTGTTTGATCGCAACCTGACGGCCGGGTTCGACATCTACAAGCGGACCCTGCAGTACATCTCGCAGTTCACGCAGGCGTCCACCGGCGGGACGACGAGCTTGGGTTTCCCGGTCGGCGCCTTCAGTCGCATGTTCGTCGGCTATGGCTACGAACAGGTGAAGGTGCAGGACCTGAATGAGGCGTTCTTCGACCAGAGCTGCCTCCTGCTCACGCGTGGTTGCACGGAAGTCTCGCTCAGCAACCTGACCACCGCGCAGGCGCTCATCCTGCAGCGGAATCCCTTTCTGTATGACTCGCTCCTGGTGGGGCAGTCCGGCCAGCGGACGGTCAGCAAGATCACGCCGAGCTTCGTCCACAACACGATCGATAACCCGATCTTCCCGAACAAAGGGAAGCGCCTCACGATGTCGCTCGATATGGCGGGCGTCGGGGGCAACACGAAGTACTTGAAGCCGACGGTGGAGGGCGTGTTCTTCAAGCAACATACCCGCCGTACCTCGTACGGTGGGCGCGTGCAGTTGCAGTACATCCGGCCCTACAGCCCACTGCCGATCTTCGAGCGGATCGTGCTTGGTGGCGACTACACCATCCGCGGGTTCGACTTGCGCACCATCGGACCCACGGCGCCGAATAATCCGAACCTGATTCTGGGCGGCAACAAGAGCATCGTGTTCAACGCGGAGTACCTGATCAACATTGCCGGGCCGGTCCGCCTGGTGCTCTTCTACGACACGGGTCAGGTGCGGGATATCGGGCAGGGCTTCGCGATGAAGGAAGACCTGACGAAGCTGATCTATCCGTCGGCGCCGCTCCTGTTTGACCCGTTCGCGACCTCGAGCCTGGTGGACCCGAATGCACCCGGCGCCAGGACCGTGGTGATTGGGCAGACGAGCGCGTTCAAGACGTCAACGGGCGCGGAGATCCGGTTCTTCATGCCGGTACTGAACGTGCCCTTCCGCCTGATTTTTGCGGCCAACCCTCAACGGGCTGGCGTGCTGAGCAACAGCCTCCGGCCCGCCAAGGATGTCGTGTTCCGGTTCTCGGTCGGTTCAACCTTCTAGGAGCGACGTGATGCGCGCGTGTGTAACCCGGTGGCTCTCGATGGCAGGCGTCAGCCTGGTCCTGGGGGCCCCTCTGATGATGGCGGGCTGCGGCGGGACGGCGAACGTCGCTCCGGCCGTCGGGGCGACGCCGATTCCTGTCACGGAGACCTATACGCAGGTCATCGAGAAGAACGGGGCGTTCACCTATCCGTTCACGGCTCTGGCGGGGGGCACGGTGACGGCGTCGCTGACGGCCGTTTCTCCCGCGGTCTCGCTCGGGGTCAGCCTCGGGACCTGGAACGGCATCGCGTGCCAGGTGATTATTGCGAATGACACCGCGGTGGTGGGCACTGTGGTGACTGGGACCGCCTCGGCCATTGGGAACCTGTGTGCCCGGGTCTATGACGTGGGGTTGGTGACCGAGCCCACGGAGTACACGCTGTCTGTCTTCCACCCCTAAGGCTTGGGCGCCAGGCGGGTTCTGCGGTAAAATTGTATGTTTTCCTCGACAACGAAAGGATTTATTGGAATGACTGTTGTGACGCTCACCGGCCTCCGCCGGGTCCTGTCCGTGACCGTGCTGAGCGCCGTGCTCGTGGCGCCGGCCTTTGCCCAGACTGCGCCCAAGCCGGCGGCTCCTGCGGCCCCGCGGCCGGCGGCTCCTGCGGCCCCGCGGCCCGCAGCTCCTGCGGCCCCGAAGCCTGCCGCGGCTCCGGATGCGGCTCCTGCACCGGTGGTGCCGTTCCCGGATGGGGCAAAGGTGGCCTTCATCGACATCCAGCGCATCATCGGCGAGTCGAAGGAAGGGCAGAACGCCTCCAATAAGGTGAAGGCGCTCAACGACCGCAAGGTCAACGATCTCAACGAGAAGAACAAGTCCCTTCAGGCGGATCAGCAGAAGCTGCAGTCGGGTGCCGCGATCCTCAGTGACGCTGCCCGCGAGGACCTGCAGCGCAAGATCGAGCGTCAGAACACCGACATCGAACGTGCAACACAGGACGCGCAGAAGGAACTGCAGGACCTGCAGCAGTCACTGCAGCTGGAGTTCCAGCGGCGGCTGAATCCCATCCTGGCTGAAGTGGCACAGGAGAAGGGGCTGCAGCTGGTGTTTTCGGCTGGTGACGCGGGCCTGGCGTGGGCCCACGCTGGCCTGGACATCACTGCGGACGTGATCAAGAAGTTCGACGCGAAGAAGTAGGCAGGGTGCAGGCCGACCTCCAGCCCCTGCTTGATCGCGTTGTCCACCGTTATCCCTCCGCGCTGATCGACGCGGTCGCCGAGCTTGAGCCCGGCGTCCGCGCGGTCGCGATCAAGAACGTCACGATCAACGAAGACTTCTTTCCCGGGCACTATCCGGGACAGCCGCTGATGCCGGCTGTACTCATGATCGAGACGCTGACCCAGGTGGCGGCGATGCTGTGGCTCGATCGCGAGGATGCGCCGCCCAATGCCAGAGTCTGGTTGCGGGGCGTCAATGGCGCGCGGTTCCGCCGCCAGGTGATTCCAGGGGATCAGCTCAGGCTCGAAGTCACCGCCGGGCGCAGCCGGTCCCGGCTCTTCAAGGCGAACGCCCGGGCGCTCGTGGGCGATCAGGTGGTGGCGGAGGCTGAACTGCTCCTGGCCATTGACCCGGGTGCCGCCTCGGTGCACCCGATGGCCTCCGTGCATCCCAGCGCGAAGATCGGCTCCGGATCGGTGATTGAGGCACATGCGGTGATCGGCCCTGAGGTCACCGTGGGCCGCAACTGCCGCATCGGAGCCTCGGCAGTCATCGGAGGGTGGACCGAGATCGGTGATGGTTCGCACGTCTTCCCGATGGCCTCTATCGGGATGGCGCCGCAGGACTTGAAATACCAGGGCGAGCGTACCCGGCTCGTCGTAGGCA
The DNA here is from genome assembly GCA_947482665.1 of Acidobacteriota bacterium. Classification (GTDB taxonomy): domain Bacteria; phylum Acidobacteriota; class Vicinamibacteria; order Vicinamibacterales; family UBA2999; genus CANKJK01. Next base: position 147,952 of record CANKJK010000007.1, on the reverse strand, counting down.
AGGACAACACGTTCCGTGAGTTCGTCACCATCAACCGCGGCACAAAGGGCGGCGGGGGAGAGACGCGCATCGGGGACGGAAATCTGTTCATGGCCTACGTCCACGTCGCGCACGATTGCCACGTCGGCAACCAGACGATCTTCGGGCCCCATGCAACGCTGGGCGGGCATGTCACCGTCGAGGACTACGCGAATATCAGCGCCGGCACGGCCGTGCACCAGTTCTGTCGCGTGGGGCGTCATGCCTTCATCGGCGGGTATTCGGTGGTGACGAAGGATGCCCTGCCGTTTGCCCGCACGATTGGAAGCCGCCCGGCCCGCATCTTTGGCGTGAACGGGATCGGGCTGTCGCGCCGGGGCTTCACCCAGGATCGGATCGCGCAGCTCAAGCGGGCCTACCGCTATCTGATGCAGTCCAAGCTCAACACCACCAGGGCGCTGGATGCGATCGCCAGCGATCCGACACTCAACGATCCCGAAGTGGCGTATCTCCTCGATTTCATCCGTTCGTCCGGCCGCGGCGTGATCCTGCGCCGTCCCAGCCGCCGGGCTGAAGAGATCGTCGCCGACGAGTAGCGCTATGCGGCTCGGCCTCATCGCCGGCAATGGCCGGTTCCCGTTTCTCGTGCTGGAGGCCGCAAGGTCGCAGGGGCATGAGGTGACGGTCGTCGCTGCGCGCGAAGAGGCCTTTCCCGAGCTCGAGGCGCTGGCGGCGCGGCTCTCCGCCGAGTTTCACTGGGTGTCGCTCGGGCAACTCGGCAAGTGCATCAAGGTGCTGAAGGCGGCAGGGGTGACCGAGGCCATCATGGCCGGGCAGGTCAAGCACACCAAGATCTTCTCGGGCGGGATCGTTCCTGACCTGACGATGCTCTCGCTGTTGGCGAAGCTGACGAGCCGGAACACCGATGGGATCATCGGTGCCGTGGCTGCCGTGCTCGCCGATCACGGAATCGCCCTGGCGAATTCAACGGCGCTCCTGACGCCGCTCCTCGCGAAGGCTGGTGTGCTGACGTTCCGCGCCCCTTCGTCCGAGGAGCGGAAGGACCTGGAGTTTGGCTGCGCACGCGCGGATGTGTTGGCCGGTGCGGATATCGGCCAGACGCTGGTCGTGAAGGACCGCGCGGTCGTGGCCGTCGAGGCGATGGAAGGCACCGACGTCGTGATTGCACGAGCAGGCCAGCTGGCCGGTGCGGGCACGCGGGTCATCAAGGTTGCGAAGCCGAAGCAGGACATGCGGTTCGATGTGCCCGTGGTCGGTGTGGCCACGATCGAAGCCATGCGTGCGGCGGGGGCCACCGCACTGTCGGTCGATGCCGGCCGAACACTGATGATTGACGGGCCGGCGATCATGACGGCGGCAGATGCGGCCGGGATTGCCATCGTCGGCCGTGAGGTGGCCATGCCTGCTGGCGAGGCGCCCGTGGCGCGCACTCAGGATCGGACGTATGAATACTGAGGCGCGCCGGTGACACCGCGGTTACGCGTCGGCGTGATTGGCGTCGGGCACCTGGGACAGCACCATGCGCGCCTGTTGGCGGCGATGCCGGACGTGGAGTTGGTGGGTGTTGTGGATCAGGACGCGGCGCGTGGTGCGCTCATCGCGGAACGATGCGGGACGAAGGCCTTCACAGAGGCCGAGTCGCTCGTCGGACAGGTCGATGCCGTGACGGTGGCGACACCGACGCTGGCGCATCTGGCCGCTGCCGAGCCGTTCCTGCGCCGCGGCGTGGGCGTGCTCGTCGAGAAGCCGCTGGCGTCGTCGCTCCCGGAGGCCGAGCGCCTGCTACGTCTGGCCGCTGAAGGCGGCGCCGTGTTGGCGGCGGGGCACACCGAACGGTTCAACCCCGCGGTCACCGCGGCATGGCCGCTCGTGCAGGCCCCGCGTTTCGTGGAGGTGCACCGGCTCGGCGTATTTCCTGATCGCAGCCTCGACATCGACGTGATCTTCGATCTGATGATTCACGACCTGGATCTGCTCCTGGCGACGGTGCGCTCCGAGGTGGTGTCCATCGAGGCGGTCGGTGTGGCCGTGCTGACGGACCGCACGGATATTGCGAACGTCCGATTGCGGTTTGCGTCCGGCTGCATCGCGAACCTGACGGCGAGCCGGATCAGCCGGGACCGCGTGCGAAAGATCCGGTTCTTCCAGCAGGATGCGTATGTGTCGGTGGACTGCGCGGCGCGGGAAGTCGAGGTCTACCGGCTGGAGATGCAGGACGGGCGTCGGGTCATCCGCGGTGGAGCAATCGATGTGCAGGATGCGGAGCCGCTGCGTGTGGAACTCGAAGATTTCGTGGCGGCGGTACGGACGGGCGGGCAGCCGCGCGTCAGCGGCGAGGATGGCCTCCGGGCGCTGGCACTCGCCGAGCGAGTGAATGCGGAGATGGAACGGGGACGGTGATGGCAGCACAGTGGGAGACATGGACGGCACGCGTGGCGGCCGGCGGAACCCTGACCAACGAGGAACTTCAGCTCGCTGCGGCGTCGCCTGAGATTCTTGCGCTCGGCATGCTCGCGGACACCGCTCGCCGCGCGCAGCGGGGACGTGTCGTCACGTATCTGCGCGTCGCTTCCGTCGACCCGGACCAGGGGATCGATGCGGCGGCCGTGGCTGCGGCCGGGGAAGTGCGAGTGACGGGGGCCTATCCCGGCCGGGAGGCCGCCGAGGCCCAGTTGGCGAGGGTGCGCCGCGAGGCCGTCGGGCGCATGGTCACGGCGTGGTCCCTGGCGGATATCGAGGCGGCAGGTGAAGGTGCGCTGCCTGGTGTGCTCGCACGGCTGCGCGCGGCGGGACTGGATGGCGTGGCGGAGGTTCCCGTGGACCGGCTGAAGTCACCAGGCGCGGCCGTGGCGGCGTTGGTCGAGGCGGGCTTTCTGGCCATCCGCGTCACGGTGGAGAAGGCCGGGGGTGAGAGTCGGCTCCCGCTGTTGGAGGCCCTGCAGGCTGCGGCGGCTGCCGGTCCGGTGACGGCGGTGCATCCACTGCCGCTGGTGCTCAATCCGTTCAGGCCCACGACCGGTTACGAGGATGTACGGACGATCGCGCTGGCCAGGCTGGCCATGCCGGCGTCGGTGGCGGTGCAGGTGGACTGGCCGCGCTATGGACCGAAGCTCGCGCAGGTGGCGCTGACCTTCGGTGCGGATGACATCTACGGTGTGCCTGCCGTGGACGCGGCGCCTGACGGGCCTCGTCGAGGGCTGCTGCTGGAGGTCCGGCGGAACATCGAAGCGGCCGGTTTCGAGGCGGTCGAGCGGGACGGGTCGTTCGCGCGGTCCGCGTCTCAGGCCGTATGACGAGCGCTGGCCGGCGGTTGCCGATCCGCGTCGGCGCTGTCTGCTTTCTGAATGCTCGGCCACTCACCTGGGCGCTGGATCGGCAGCCGGCGCACTGGCAGGTCCGGTACGACCTGCCATCGGCCTGCGCCCGCCTGCTCCATGCTGGCGATGTGGACCTGGGGCTGATTCCGTCGGTGGAGTACCTCGAACGGCCGGACTATCGGTTCGTACCTGGCGTCGGCATCGGGTCGCGCGGACCGATCGCATCCGTCGCGATCTACACACGGCGCGAGACGCAGGACATCCGGTCGATCGCGCTCGATACGAGTTCTCGCACATCGGTGGCGTTGGTCAAGGTGTTGTGCGCACGGCGTTTCGGGATCGCGCCGATCTTCACACCCCATGCACCCTCGCTCGAGGCCATGTTGGCTGGAGCGGATGCGGCACTGGTGATCGGTGACCCGGCGCTTGAAATCGACCCCGTGGCCCTGGGTGTCCGGAAGATAGACCTGGGGGATGAGTGGACGGCGTTGACTGGGTTGCCGTTCGTCTACGCCGCGTGGACCGGGAGGCCGGGTGCGGTGGAGCAGACGGATGTTGCCGCGCTCCAGCGCGCGCAGGCGGAGGGCGTGCAGGCCGTGGCGGCCATTGCCGCGGAGTACGCCGGGACCCGGGTAGCCGCCAGGCCGCTCGCCGAGGCCTATCTCAGAGATAATGTTCGCTACGGGATGGGCCCGGAGGAAATCGCGGGTCTGCAGCTCTTTCTCGACTGGGCGGCGGACCTGGGGGCCGGGACGGCTCGCCGGGCCGTGACCTTCTACTGATCATGATCGACGCGCTGGCCGGGAAAGTGCTCGCCGGGGGGCGACTGAACGCGGACGAGGCGCTCCTGCTGTATCGGGAGGCGCCGCTGCATCTGCTCGGCCAGCTGGCGCACACCGTGCGCCAGCGGCGTCACCCAGAGCCCATCGTGACCTACATCATCGACCGCAACGTCAACTACACGAACGTGTGCGTGGCGAAGTGCAACTTCTGCGCGTTCTATCGCGAGGTGGGCGCCGCCGATGGCTACGTCCTCGGTTTCGAAGAGATCTTTCGCAAGATTGACGAGACCCTCGCGGTGGGTGGGGAGCAGCTGCTGCTGCAGGGTGGGCACAATCCGGATCTGCCACTCGCGTGGTACGAGGATCTCTTCCGGGCCGTGAAGGCCCGGTATCCATCGTTCAAGCTGCACGCGCTCTCTCCGCCGGAGGTGCTGCATATCTCGCGGCTCTCCAAGTTGCCGGTACCTGTGGTCATCGAGCGGTTGATCGCGGCGGGGCTGGACAGCATTCCCGGCGGCGGCGCCGAGATTCTGGTGGATCGTGTGCGGGAGCACCTGCACTGTCACACGAAGGCCACCGCGGACGAGTGGATCGGCGTGATGCGGGACGCGCACCTGGCGGGCCTGCGCACGACGGCCACGATGATGTACGGCACCGTCGATACGCTGGAAGACCGCATTACCCACATGATGCGTCTGCGGGATCTGCAGGATGAGACGGGCGGCTTCACGGCCTTCATTACGTGGAGCTTCCAGCCCGAGCACACCGAGCGGGGTGGAATGGAAGCGACCGGTGTGGAGTATCTCCGCACGCTCGCGGTTGCCCGGCTGGTGCTGGACAACTTCGACAACCTGCAGGCGTCCTGGGTGACGCAGGGCGGGAAGGTGGGGCAGTTGAGCCTGGCCTTCGGCGCCAATGACATGGGCAGCGTGATGATCGAAGAGAACGTCGTGCGTGCCGCGGGCGCGTCCTACTGCATGGACGAGCTCGAGATCGTGCTGAACGTCGAAGGCGCGGGGTTTGTTCCAAAACGCCGCAACATGCACTACGAGGTGCTCGGCGACCCGATTGTGCGTGAGCGCGACGTACCCCGGATGCTGACGCTGGCCACGGCCAGGGCGGAGGGAGACGACTCCCGCCCGGAGGAGCTGTCGCAGTACGAAGCTCGCAGCCGACAGGAGAAGGAGCGCCGCGCCGCGTCCCGGCCCTCATGACCGTAGTGGAAGGCGCGTGGCTGCTCACTATGGCGGGGGAGCCCGTTCGTGGCGGACGCGTCGCTGTGGCCGATGGCCGCATCGTCGCGGTCGGCGAGGCGCTGGCGGATCGGGAGCCGGACCTCCGGTTGGACGGGATGGCGCTGCTGCCGGGCCTCGTGAACGTCCACACCCATCTCGAACTCTCGTATCTGGCTGGGGCCGTGCCGCCCTCGGACTCCTTCGCATCGTGGGTGGCGCAACTGATGGCCGCTCGCAGGGCCGTGGACGAATTGGCGGCGCCCGAGGTGTCGCGCGCGGCGGAACGGGCGATTGGCGCGCTCCGCGCGTCCGGCACGGCTGTCGTCGGTGACGTCTCGAATACGCTGATCACGCCACCCTTGCTGCAGTCCCACGGGCTGGCAGGCGTGGTGTTCCATGAACTCCTGGGTTTCGGTCCGGGAGACCGCGTGGCGCAGGTCAGGGATGCGCGCGCCCGGGCTGAAGCCCTTGCCACCGACACCGTGCGAGTCAGCGTGGCTGCGCACGCGCCCTATTCCGTGTCGCCGGCGCTGTTCGCCGCCATCAGAGAGGATCTCGGGGCGCATCCCGGCGCCGTGTCCACCGTGCATGTGGCCGAGGGTCCCGAGGAGTGTGAGTTCCTGCGGACGGGTGAAGGCCCGTGGCGGGAGACTCTCCACGCGCTTGGCGTCTGGAATCCGGAGTGGGAGCCGCCGCGGACCTCGCCCATCGCGTATCTCGATGACCTCGGACTGTTTGATGGTCGGGTGCTGGCCGTACATGGGGTGCACGTAGACGGGCCCGATCTGGCGCGGCTGCGCGCAAGTGGCACGACGCTGGCGGCGTGCCCTCGGAGTAATCGGTGGGTCGGCGCCGGGTCTCCGCCGATCGACGCCTTTTACGCCTCGCATGTGCCGGTGGCCTTCGGCACCGACAGCCTCGCGTCAGCACCTGATCTGAATCTCTTCAGCGAGTTGGCTCAGGCGCGGCGGCTCGCACCGCGGGTGCCGGCGCGCTGGCTGCTCGAGAGTGCGACGCAGGTGGGCGCAGATGCGCTCGGCCTGGGCGGGATGTTCGGGTCACTGGATGTGGGGAAGCAGGCAGCGGTTCTCGCCGTGCGGGTGCCTGAGGGCGTGACCGACCCCGAGGAGTATCTGGTCAGCGGGATCGATCCGTCTGCGATCAGTTGGGTGCCTGTGCATGGGTAAACTGCGAACCTACCTGTCGTTCGTCCGGGTCAGCCATACCGTGTTTGCCCTGCCGTTTGCGCTCACCGGCGCGCTGCTCGCCTGGCGGACTCGCCCGTTCAGCCCGATGCAGGGCGTGTGGATCGTGCTGGCGATGGTGGCGGCGCGCAGCGCGGCGATGGGGTTCAACCGGCTGGTCGATGCGCGGTTCGATGCGCTGAATCCCCGCACGGCCGGGCGGGAGTTGCCGCGCGGGGCCATGACTGCGGGTGAAGCGGTGGCGTTTGTCCTCGTCGCGAGCGCTGGGTTTGTGGCTGTGGCGTTCCGCCTGAGCGCGCTGTGCGGGTGGCTCTCGCCGGTGGCGCTTGGGATTGTGTTCTGGTACTCACTCGCGAAGCGCTACACGGCGTACACGCAATTGTTCCTGGGGCTGGCGATGGCCGTGGCCCCGGTCGGGGGCTGGCTGGCCGCCGGCGGAGGAGCGGGCTGGGAGCCGTGGCTGCTCGCGCTGGCCATCGGCCTGTGGGTGGGCGGCTTTGACATCCTCTACGCCTGTCAGGATGTGGAATTCGACCGCGCCCAGGGCTTGCGATCCATGCCCACCCGTTTTGGTGTCGCGGGGGCGATTGCGCTCTCCCGCGTCATGCACGTGGCGACCGTCATGGTGATGGCCGCGCTGCAACCGGTGGCCGGCCTGCCGATCGGCTATCTCGCCGGCGTCGGTCTGGTCGCCCTCCTGCTCGTGTACGAGCAGTCTCTGGTGAGCGCAGACGACCTGTCGCAGGTGAAGCGCGCGTTCGATCTCAACGGGTGGGTCGGGATCGCCTATTTCCTCAGCACCGCTGGCGCGCTCTGGTTCGTCAGCTGATTGGGTTCGAGACGCCATGTCCGCAGTGCCCCCTGTTTCCGTGGAGAAGTCGCCGGACCGGATCTCCGGCATGTTCGATGCGATTGCTCCGCGCTATGACCTGCTCAATCGCGTACTGAGCGCAGGGATCGATCGGTACTGGCGGAGCCGCGCGATCCGGTCACTGGGCCTGCGCAGCGATGCGGTCCTGCTTGATGTCTGCTGCGGCACGGCGGATGTGGCCTTGCAGGCGCGGGCGGCCGATGCTGTTGGGAGGGTGGTCGGGGTTGATTTCGCCGGGGCGATGCTGGCGATCGGGCACGGCAAGATCGCGCAGGCCGGAGAAGCCGGGCGGATTACGCTCCTACGCGGCGACGCGACGTCGCTGCCGGCGGCTTCGGGCACGGTGGACGGCGTGACGGTGGCATTCGGCATCCGGAATGTGGAGCGTCCGGAAGTGGCCTGCCACGAGATGGTCCGGGTGCTTCGGCCCGGCGGTCGGCTTGCGATTCTGGAATTCGGAGAACCCCGGCTGCCGGGTCTGGCCGTGCTCTACCGGTGGTACTTCCGGCATGTGCTGCCCCGGGTGGGGCGGCTGATTTCAGGGCACGGCGTGGCGTACTCGTATCTGCCGGCGTCGGTGTCGAACTTTCCACCGCCTGAGGTGTTCTGCCAGACATTGCGGGCGGCGGGGTTTCTTGACGTCAGGGCAGTCCCTTTGACCCTCGGCATCGTCTATCTCTACATGGCCACCGCGCCCCCTGCCGTTGTCACGGATGTGTCACGGTAGGCCGGCGGCCCCGCCGTCTATACTTTTCCCGTCCCCTCCGTGATCAGATTCGACATCGACGAGCGCTTCCAAGACGAAGTGGAGGTGGGTTCCGCCATCTCCAAGCGCGAGGGCGTGATGATGTCGGTCATCGCGCACGTGGTGCTCGTGCTGGCGATGATCTTCGGCCCGAAGTTGCCGTTTTTCCAGCCGAGTCCGGAGGATCTCCAGCGCCGGCAGGCGGAACTACAAGCCGCGCGGGAGCGGCAGCGCGAGAACCGCACCTTCGTCTTCGTCCGGCCCAAGGTCGACATGCAGGCCAAGAAGGCGCCGGAGCGCGGCGAACTCTCCGATAAGGATCGGGTCGCGCAGGCCCCGGCCGCGCCACCGAAGGCGACCAATCCGATGCCCTATGCGAAGGGCACGACTCCCGAGCGGCATGAGGAATCCAGGATTGCGCGCGGTGTCCCCAACGAACCGCCTCAGCCTGAGGTGTCGCCGAACCCCAGTGCGCAGCAGGACACGATGAAGCCGCTGCCGCAGGCCGATACCGGCTACACACGGCCCCGCACACTGGGCAAGCTCTCGGGCGGGAGCCCCCTCGGTGACGCACTCAAGAATCTGGAGAAATACGTCCAGAACGGGACGTTCGACAATCCGCAGGGCGGCGCGGGTCAACCCGGTGCGGCGATTCAGTTCGATACGAAGGGCGTGGAGTTCGGACCGTGGATCCGGCGCTTCGTGTCCCAGGTGAAGCGCAACTGGTTTGTCCCGAATGCGGCGTGGCTGCTCAAGGGCCGCGTGGTGCTGCAGTTCAATATCCATAAGGACGGACGGATTACGGATATCTCCATCGTGGCGCCGTCTCCTGTGGACGCCTTCAACAAGGCTGCGTACAACGCCGTCCTGACGTCGAACCCCACCGAACCCTTGCCGCCGGAATACCCAACCGAGAAGGCGCTCTTTACCGTGACCTTCTACTACAACGAAGACCCGGGAAACTGATGCCCACCCGCGCCCAGCAGCTCGGTCTGCTTGTGTTGCTCACGGTGCTGGCCGTCTACGTCCTCATCAGGAGCTGAACGTGGCCGGTCCGGTGGTCGCGGTGCTGGGTCCAACGGCCTGCGGGAAGAGTGCGCTCGGGATGGCGCTGGCTGCGCGCCTGGGTGGCGAAATCATCAACTGCGACTCGACGGCGGTGTATCGCGGCTTTGATATCGGCACCGACAAAGTGGCCGTCTCCGAACAGCAGGGCATTCCACATCACCTGATCGATGTGGCCGACCCGCGCGAGGTCTACTCGGCAGCGCGCTATGCCCGTGACGCGGCCGCTCTGATCCGAGACATGCACGCGCGTGGGCGGCTTCCTGTGCTTGTCGGCGGAACGGGGTTCTACTTCCGGGCGCTGACGCGGGGACTCTTTCCTGGGCCGGCCGCCGACGAGGCACTCCGCGCACGCCTGGTCCGCGTGGCCAAGCGGCGAGGCCCTGAGGCCCTCCATCGCTGGCTGGGCCGCGTTGATCCCGTCTCGGCCGCGCGCATCATGCCCCGCGATCGGCTGCGGCTGGTGCGGGCGCTCGAGGTCTACAGGCTGACGGGGCGGGTCCTGTCGGAGCACTTCGCGGAGACGGCGTCGCTCATCACGGACTGCCACGTCGTGGCCTTGGGTGTGCGCATCCCGATGGCGCTCGCCGAGGAGCGGATCACCCGCCGGGTCGAGGCACAGTTCGCGCGCGGAATCATGGGCGAGGTCGAGGGTCTTCTGGCGTCGGGCGTGCCAGCCGATGCACGACCCTTTGGCGGGCTCGTGTACCGCCAGGTGATGGAGCTGCGTGCCGGCGTGCGAGATGAGCCAGCCACGCGCGCGCTCATCGTGCAGGAGAACCGGCGCTACGCGCGCCGTCAGTTGATCTGGTTCCGCAAAGAGCCTACTCTGGTCTGGCTGGACGGCCCTGGTGAGTCAGAGCCTACACTTCACGCCGCGCTGAGCGCGCTTCGCGCACGCGGGATTTCTCTGGAAGGGCAGTCTCACTAAATGGCGAACGCACCTGATACCAAAGCCGCCGGGCAGCCCAATATTCAGGATGTCTTCCTGAACTATGCGCGCCGTGAACGGCTGCCGGTCGTGCTCCATCTCCTGGACGGGCGGTCATTCGAAGCTCGCATCAAGAATTTTGATCGGTTTGCGATCATCGTCGAGACCAACGGCGCGGATCAGCTGCTCTTCAAACACGCGATCGCGACCATCGATTCGCAGCGCTCCGTCGCCAACTACTTCTCGACCCATCACGCCTGAGCACGGACCTGTCGGTGTTTGCCCGCGTCATCGTGATTGTGCTCGACAGCGTCGGCGCGGGGGCGCTCCCGGACGCCGCTGTCTACGGCGACGACGGCAGCGACACGCTCGGCAACATCGCCGCGCGGATTCCACTGCGGATTCCGGCGCTGCGATCATTGGGTCTTGACCGGGTGGCGGCTATCGGTGGGGCACCCACGTCGGTCCCGCGCGGTGCGTTCGGACGCATGGCGGAGCGGTCGCCGGGCAAGGACTCGGTCACCGGCCACTGGGAGATGATGGGCGTCGTGCTGGAGCGTCCGTTCCCGACCTTTTCGGCCGGCTTCCCGCCGGAGGTCATCGCGGAGTTTGAGCGCCGGATCGGGCGTGGCACGATCGGCAATGTCGTGGCGTCGGGGACGGCCATCATCGACGCGCTGGGGTCCGAACACATCCGGACGGGCCGGCCAATCGTCTACACGTCGGCCGACAGCGTCTTTCAGATTGCCGCGCATGAAGGGGTGATCCCGATTGCGGAGCAGTACCGAATCTGTGAAACGGCGTTCGAACTCGTAGGACTCGGCATGGGCGTGGGCCGGGTCATTGCCCGCCCGTTTGTCGGAGAGCCAGGCGCCTTTACCCGCACGGCGAACCGTCATGACTATGCCTTGCAGCCGTTTCAGGAAACCGTGCTCGATCGCCTGAGTGCCGCGGCCGTACCGGTGCTGGCCATCGGCAAGGTACAGGATCTCTTTGCCGGGCGGGCGATCCCCCACGCGTGGCATCAGGCGAACGATGCGGAAGGCATGGCGCATCTGAGCCGCGCCATGGCGGAGGTCGAGCGGGGGTTGGTGTTCGCGAACCTTGTGGATTTCGACACGCAGTACGGACACCGGAACGACCCGTCAGGCTACGCCGCGAACCTCGAACTGTTCGATGCCTGGCTCGGGCCGGTGCTTGGCCAGTTGCGGCAGGATGACCTGCTGGTGATCACGGCCGACCACGGAAACGACCCCACAACGCCCAGCACAGATCACTCGCGGGAATACGTGCCGGTGCTGGCGGTCGGTCCCCGTGTTCCGGCAGGTGTCGACCTCGGCACCCGCTCAACCTTTGCCGATCTCGGTCAGACGGTGGCCGAGATCTTTTCCGTGGGGCCGATGGCCCACGGAGAGAGTTTCCTGGAGAGCTTGGTGTCCCATGCCCACCATTCGTGAAGCGCTGGAAGCGCGTGAGCGGGACGTGCTCGCGCCGCAGGCGGCCAAGAGTGCCGAGTCCCGTGGCCGCGTGCATCCCGAGGCCGAAGACGACGTGCGTCCCGCGTTCCAGCATGATCGCGACCGGATCATCCACTGCAAGGCGTTCCGCCGGCTCAAGCACAAGACGCAGGTCTTCTTTGCGCCGACAGGGGACCACTACCGCACGCGCCTGACGCACACGCTGGAGGTCTCACAGATCGCCCGCACGATCGCCAAGGCGCTGTGGCTCCACGAGGAATTGACCGAGGCGATTGCACTTGGCCACGACCTTGGGCATCCGCCCTTCGGCCACGCGGGAGAGCGGGTCCTCGGCGATCTGATGCCGGGGGGATTCAACCATTACGTGCAGAGCCTTCGGGTGGTCCAGAAACTCGAGCACGGGGGGCGGGGCCTCAACCTGACCTGGGAGGTGCTGGACGGGATTGCGCACCACTCCAAGGGGAAGGATGGCGCCCCGGTTGGCCTGCCCGCATCCAAGCAGTCCAAAACATTGGAAGGCCAGATCATGCGGGTGGCGGACCTGGTGGCGTATGTGAACCACGACATCGAAGACGCCGTGCGCGCGGGACTACTCCGGGAAGCCGACCTGCCCATGGATGCCGTCGGAGTGTTGGGTGACACCTCCTCGGCCCGGATCGGCCAGATGGTCCGGGATGTGGTGCACGAGACCCAGGCCGGGGGCATGACCGAGATCCGGATGAGCCCGCCCGTGCTGCGGGCCACGCTCGACATGCGGCGGTTTCTGTTTGAAGCGGTCTACGAGAACGAGGAGGGGACGTCGGAGTTCCGGAAGGCCGCCGGGATTCTCGGTGGCCTGTGGGAGAAGGTCCAGGAGCGGCCGGAGGCGTTTCTGGAGGCCCGAGCGATCGAGGCCGACGGGTTGGATGTCGCCACGAAGGACTTTCTGGCCGGAATGACGGATCGGTATGCCGTCGGCCTGTTCGAGCGGTTGTTCATCCCGAAGCCGTGGGTCGGGCCGGTGGCCGATCTCTCGTAGCCCCGCTCTGGGGTGGGGCGCCAGGGCTGCGCCTCCGGGGCTGTTCGCGGACAGGACCCGCTAGCGGCGCCGTCGCCACCCATGTCCAAGGCTCGCAAGGGGTTGGCGCTACTGTCCGGCGCCATTCCCACGCTATAATGTCCAGTCTGCCTTCCCCGAGTGGGGCGGTGCAGGGCAAATCCTCATGTTGCTGGACCTAACCCGCATCCGGAAGTCGAACGACGACCTCGATCGCACGCTACAGCCCGCGGACCTGTCCCAGGAGGGAGAGGCCTATCGGGTGGTGGCGCCAGTGCGGCTGATCTGCGGCGTCCACAAGGACCACACGCGGTTCCGGTTGACCGGCACGGTCAAGGGTGAGATGGAACTGGACTGCAGCCGGTGCCTGGAACCCTTTCGCGTGCCGGTGGACCTGCGGTTCGACCATCTGTATCTTCCGCACACGGAAGCCTCCGCGGTGGTCGAGCAGGAGGTCGAGGATGACGATCTTGAAACGAGCTACTACCAGGACGATCAGATCGACCTGGGCGAGCTGGTCCGGGAGCAGTTCTACCTGGCGCTCCCGATGAAGCCTCTCTGCATAGAGGACTGCAAAGGACTGTGCCCCCAGTGCGGCACGAACCTGAACCTGTCAGTTTGCGGCTGCAAGCAGGTTTGGGAGGATCCCCGACTGGCCGCGCTGAAGTCGATGAGTACCCACGATGCCTAATCCAAAACGACGCCATTCGAAGACCCGTACCGCCAAGCGGCGCACCCACGACGCGCTGACGCCGGCGACGACCAATATCTGCCCCCAGTGCAAGGAGCCGAAGGCCCCGCACCAGGTGTGCCCGCACTGCGGTTTCTACCGCGCGCGCCAGGTCCGCCCGGTCGACGAAGAGTAGACATCCGCACTGCATGATTGCGTGCGTATTCCCCGGCCAGGGGTCGCAGAAGGTCGGGATGGGGCGGGCCCTTGCTGACGCGTTTCCTGAAGCGCGGGCGGTTTTCGATGAAGCCGATGCGGCCCTGCCGGGGCTGCGCCGGGTGATTTTCGACGGACCGGCAGAGGCTCTGACACTGACGGAGAACACCCAGCCGGCCATTCTGACGGTCAGCACGGCGGCGTTTCGCGTGTTGGCGGCCAGGGGGCTGCGGCCCTCATTCGTGGCGGGCCACAGCCTGGGTGAATACTCAGCCAACGTCGCAGCCGGGTCGCTGGCTTTCGGTGATGCCGTGCGGCTTGTCAGAAACCGTGGGCGGTATATGCAGGAAGCCGTGCCCGTTGGTGAGGGCGCGATGGCCGCGGTACTTGGTCTGGATGAAGACGGCGTCTCGGCGGCGTGTGCCGAAGCGTCGCAGGGCGAGGTGGTGTCTCCGGCCAATATCAATGGCGGCGGGCAGGTCGTCATCGCTGGTGCCACGGCGGCAGTGGCGCGAGCGGGCGAGGCGGCGAAGGCCCGCGGTGCACGTCGGGTGCTGCCGCTGCCGGTGAGCGCGCCGTTTCACTGTGCGCTCATGCAGCCGGCCTCGGATCGCCTGGAACCCGAACTGCGGGCGGTGGCGGTGGTGAACCCCGCGGTGCCGGTCGTCGTCAATGTCGATGCGGCTCCCCGGGACGATGCGGCTGGTGTCATTGATGCGCTGGTGCGCCAGGTGGTGGCCCCTGTGCGTTGGGAGGCCGTGGTGCGCCGTCTGGGTGCCCTCGGTGTCACGACGTTCATCGAAGTCGGCCCTGGGACGGTCCTGGCGGGTCTCGTGCGCAAGATTCTCCCGGGCGCCGTGGTCGCCAGTGTGTGCGAGCCTGGTGATGTTGCGGCGATCGATGCCCTGCTCGGGGCCTGAGGCGTGGGATGTTTGAACTGACCGGCAAGGTGGCCATCGTCACTGGGGCATCGCGCGGCATCGGTCGTGGGATCGCGCTGACGCTGGCCGCGCGGGGCGCGACGGTCGTGGCGGCCGCCCGGGCCGAGAACGCGGCGGCCACAGTGGCGGAGATTGTCGCCGCGGGTGGTAAGGCCGAAGTCGCCTCGGTGGATGTGACCGACGCGGAAAGCGTGACGGCGCTGGTGGCGGGTGTCGTCGAGCGTCACGGGCGAATTGACGTGCTGGTGAATAATGCCGGCGTGGCGCGGGATCAGCTGGTCCTGCGTATGAAGCGTGATGACTGGGATGCGGTCATCGCCGCCAACCTGACGGGGGCCTTCGTGGCCTCGCAGGCGGTGGTCAAGACCATGCTTCGGCAGCGGAGCGGGCGCATCATCAACATCAGCTCGGTCGTCGGGCAGATGGGCAATGCCGGGCAGGTGAACTACGCGGCGTCGAAGGCGGGCCTGATTGGCATGTCGAAGGCGCTGGCCAGGGAAGTGGCCTCACGGGGGATCACGGTGAACTGCGTGACGCCCGGGTTGATTGAAACGGACATGACCAGGGCCATCACGGACAAGGCCCAGGACGACTGGTCCGGGCAGATTCCGCTGGGGCGGATTGGGACGGCGGCCGACGTGGCCGCCGCGGTGTGTTTCCTGGCGTCGGATGAGGCGTCGTATATTACAGGGCACGTACTCGCCGTCAACGGCGGCATGTACATGTAGGAGGGCCGGATGGCGGTAGCAGAAAAAGTCAAGGGCATCATCGTGGAGCAGCTCGGCGTGGACGAGGAAGAAGTGACCGCGGATGCGTCCTTTGTGGACGATCTGGGTGCGGACTCGCTCGACACCGTGGAACTGGTGATGGCGTTCGAAGAGGAGTTCGGGATTGAGATTCCCGACGAGGACGCCGAGAAGATCACGCGCGTCAAGGAAGCCGTCGACTATATCGAGGCTCACGCCAAGGGCAAGAAGTAGGCGTCGCGTCAGGCGGCGGACCGGAGGGGGCGTGCAGAGGCGGGTTGTAGTTACAGGCATCGGGCTGGTGTCCGCATTGGGCATCGGCACCCGTCAGAATTGGGACGCGCTGGTATCAGGTACCAGCGGCGTCTCCCGTATTTCCCGTTTCGACGTCAGCGCCTACCCGGCGCAGATCGCGGCGGAGGTCAAGGGATTCGACCCGCTCAACTGGGTCGAGAAGAAAGAGGTCAAGAAGATGGACCTCTTCATCCAGTACGCGCTGGCAGCGGCGCAGTTCGCGATGGATGACTCCAAGCTGCCGATCACCAGCGCGAACGATACCGAGGTCGGCGCCTTCATCGGCTCCGGCATCGGCGGGTTCAGCACCATCGAGCATGAACACATCGCCTTGCTCAATGGTGGCCCGCGCAAGATCTCCCCGTTTTTCATTCCGTCCTCCATCATCAACCTCGCGGCCGGTCAGGTCTCCATCCGGTTTGGCGCCAAGGGTCCGAACCTGGCGACCTGCACGGCGTGCTCAGCCTCGGCGCATGCGGTGGGCGAGTCGTTCGAGATCATCAGGCGCGGCGACGCCATCGCCATGATCGCGGGCGGTTCGGAGGCGGCCATCACGCCGATGAGCGTGGGCGGATTTGCGTCCCTGCGGGCGCTCTCGACGCGCAACGATGCACCCGAGAAGGCCTGTCGTCCCTTTGACAAGGAGCGCGACGGCTTCATCATCGGCGAGGGCGCCGGTGTGGTGGTGCTTGAGGAGTTGGAGCACGCCGTCAATCGCGGCGCGCCGATCTACGCCGAGCTCGTGGGCTACGGGCTGTCCGGCGATGCGTACCACATCACCGCCCCGTCTGAGGACGGCGACGGCGGCCGCCGCGTGATGGCGATGGCGCTGCGGAAGGCTGGCGTCCAACCGGAGGATGTGGACTACATCAACGCCCACGGCACCTCGACACCGCACAATGATCGCCTGGAGACGCTGGCCATCAAGCGGTGCTTCGGCGACCATGCGGCCAAGCTGGCCATTTCCTCGACCAAGTCGATGACGGGCCACTTGCTCGGTGGCGCGGGCGGCCTGGAGGCCGGCATCACGGCCCTGGCGGTGCATAACCAGCTGGCGCCACCCACGATCAACCTGGAGACGCCGGATCCGGACTGCGACCTCGACTACGTGCCTCACACGAAGCGGTCGATGCCCATCCGCTACGCCCTGTCCAACTCGTTCGGCTTTGGCGGCACCAACGCTGCCCTGCTGTTCAAGCGCTACGAGGGGTAGCGCGGGAGGCCAGACGCCATGCAGGCGTCGATCTGGTCGTCTCTCCTGTGCGAGAATTGCTGAAGACTCGCCTCAAGGTCCTATTTACATTATGAAAATTGCCGTTTGTATCAAGCAGGTGCCCACCCGGGAGTGGCAGCCACGGCTGACGGACGACCGCCGCTGGGTGCGCGAGGATGACGTCAGCTACGAGATGAATGAGCCGGATGCGTACGCCCTGGAAGAGGCGCTCCGGCTTCGCGAGAAGCACGGCGGGGAAGTGGTGGTCTGCTCGGCTGGCCCCTCGCGTGTGGATAAGGTCATCCGCGAGGCCCTGGCACGCGGCGCCGACCGCGCGATCCACGTCGAAGCGGACGCGCTGGGCGCCGCAGACGCGTTCCTGATCGCAGATGCGCTCGCGCCCGCGATGCAGACTGAGACGTTCGACATGGTGCTGACCGGTCTGCAGTCGGACGACCAGGGGCACGCCCAGATGGGCGTGGCGCTGGCGGAGCGCCTCGGCATTCCGCACTCCACGATCATCATGGAAGTGCAGGCCGACCCGGCGTCCGGCTCGCTCCGTATCAAGCGTGAGCTCGAGGGCGGCTGGTTCCAGTGGATCACCATGCCACTGCCAGCGCTCATCACCATTCAGAGCGGCATCAACCAGCTTCGGTACGCCACCCTCAAGGGGATCATGGCGGCCAAGAAGAAGGAAGTCCGCAAGGTCGCGCTCGCCGACGGCCTCGTGGCGTCGCAGCAGGTGCTGGGGCTGGCCGTGCCGGCCAAGAGCAAGCAGACGCAAATGATTGGTGGCTCGCCCGCCGAGGCGGCCAAGGAACTCGTGCGTCGTCTGCGCGAGGAAGCGAGGGTGTTGTGATTCTGGTTGTTGCCGAACAGCGCGCGGGCAAGCTCAATCGCGCATCGTGGGAAGCCATCGCCGCCGCGCAGCAACTGGCGGCGGGCGCGCCGGTCAAGGTGGCCGTGCTGGGGGCTGGCATCGGCGCGGTGGCAGGAGAACTCGCGACCGCAGCGGTGTCCGAGGTGCTGACGGTCGAGGCACCGGCGCTCGAGACGTACACGCCCGACGGGTACGTCCTCGCGCTGAAGGCGCTCGTCGAGGCGCAGGCGCCGCAGGCGGTGATCTTCGCCCACACCTATCAGACGCGCGATTTCGCGCCGATGCTCGCGGCGCGTCTGCGCCGGGCGCTGGTGACGGACATCACCGGTCTCAAGGGGACCGGCGAGTCGGCGACCTTCACGCGGCCGATGTTCCAAGGCAAGCTCGCGGCGGAGGTCAAGCCGCAGGGCGCGGCCCCGCACCTGCTGTCGTTCCAGATCGGCGCGTTCCGTGCGGACGCCGCGCAGAAGGGCGCCGCGCCGGCGCCTGTGACGGCGTCTGGTGTGACCGTGGATGCGGGTGCGATCCGGCAGAAGCCTGACGCGCCGTTCCAGGAAGCGAAGGCGGCCGTGGACCTGAGTCAGGCCGAGCGCATCGTGGCCGTGGGCCGCGGGATCAAGGCGCAGGAAAACATCGGTGTCGTCGAAGCCCTGGCCAAGGCGTTTGGCGCCGAAGTGGCGGCATCGCGGCCCATCTGCGACAGCGGCTGGCTTCCGATGGAGCGGCAGATCGGCAGTTCCGGTCAGACCGTCGCGCCGAAGCTCTATGTCGCCGTCGGCATCTCAGGCGCCATCCAGCACGTGGTCGGCATGAAGGGCGCCCGGACGATCGTCGCGATCAACAAGGATGCTGAGGCGCCGATTTTCGAGGTAGCGGACTACGGCATCGTCGGCGACCTGTTTGAAATCGCGCCGGCGCTGGCAGCCGAACTGGCGAAGTAGCGGAGACGGCACATGGAGCGCGAGGTCCTCGACGTTGACGTTCTGATCGTCGGAGGCGGCCCTGCGGGGATGTCCGCCGCGATTCGCCTGTCGCAGCTCCAGAAGGCCAGGGGCGGTGACGCACTCTCCATTGCCGTACTGGAGAAGGCACGGGAGGCCGGCGCCCACATGATGTCGGGCGCGGTGCTCGATCCCTCGACGCTGAAGGACCTGATTCCCGACTTCAAGGAGAAGGGGGCACCGCTGGCGGCCGAGGTCCACAAGGACCACGTCTACTTTCTGACGGCAGCCGCCAAGCTGCCGGCGCCGATCATCCCTCCGCCGTTCCAGAATCACGGCAACTACGTCATCTCGCTCAACAAGTTCGTCGCCTGGCTGGGTGAGCAGGTCGAGGCCGGGGGCATCGACTTCTTCTCCGGTTTCCCTGGGCAGGAAGTGCTCTACGACGGGGACCGCGTCATCGGCGTACGCACCGGCGACCGTGGCATCGGCAAGCACGGCGAGCAGCGGCCGAATTTCGAGCCCGGCGTGGACATCCACGCGAAGGTCACGATCTTCTGCGACGGCGTTCGCGGCAACCTCACGAAGACGCTCATCAGCCGTTTGCACCTCGATGCTGAATCGGGGCCCGAGCAGTACGCGGTGGGCATCAAGGAGCTCTGGGAACTTCCGGCCGGCCGCCTGGAGGCGGGCACCGTCATCCACACGCTGGGCTATCCGCTCAGGCCGGAAGAGTTCGGCGGCGCCTTCATCTATGGCTTGCCGGACAACCAGGCGTTCATCGGCTTGGTGGTTGGCCTCGACTACAAGGACCCGCTCTTCGAGCCGCATCAGGCCTTCAACCGGCTCAAGCAGCACGCGCTCGTGCGCGACCTGCTGGCCGGCGGCAAGATGATCCGCTATGGGGCGAAGGCGCTGCCCGAGGGCGGGTGGCACACCATCCCCCGTGTCTACATGGACGGCGGCTTGATTGCTGGCGATGCGGGCGGCTTTCTGAACTCGATGCGGCTCAAGGGTGTGCATCTGGCCATGCGGTCGGGCATGCTCGCCGGGGAGACGGCCTTCGAGGCGGTGACGTCGGGAGATACCTCGGCGGCGGCGCTCTCGGCCTACAAGCGCCGCATCGACGAGGGGCCGATCAAGAAGGAGCTCTACCCGGTGCGGAACGTGCACCAGGCCTTCGGATTGGGCTTCGTGCCAGGGATGCTGCACGCCGGTCTGACGATGTTCTCAGGCGGGATGCTCTCGCCCGAGAAGATCACGGGTCACGCCGGGCATGAGCAGATGCAGACGCTCAAGCGGTATCACGGCGCGGCCGGAAACCCCGCCTCCGTGCCCGCCGCGAGTAACACCACGGCAACCGACAAGACGCTGGCCTTCGACAAGCTGACCAACGTCCACTACTCGGCCACGTCCCACGAGGAGGATCAGCCGTCTCACCTGCTGGTGCAGACGGACGTGTGCCATTCGAAGTGCGGTACGGAGTACGGCTACCCCTGCGTGCGTTTTTGTCCGGCCTCGGTCTATGAGATGGTCGATAACGGCAGCGGTGGCAAGAAGTTGCAGATCAACGCCGCCAACTGCGTGCACTGCAAGACGTGCGACATCATGGACCCCTACCAGGTGATTACCTGGGTGCCACCCGAAGGTGGCGGCGGCCCGCAGTACAACGGCATGTAGTTCGGCCGGCGGCATCCGCGCCGCCGCGGCTCCGTGTCAGAATCGGCACCACACGATGGCTGAGCAGTGGCAGGCGTCGCCGTGGAAGCGGCTGCAGGTGGCGGTGATCGCCGCCATCGGCTATCCGCTTATCGCCCTGCTTGGCCTGACCCTCCGCTGGAAAGTGGAGGGGCTCCATCACTACGACGACATCATCCGCTCAGGCCGTCAGCCCGTGATGGCCTTCTGGCACGGCCGCATCCTGCCGGCGACGTACTTCTTCCGCCGGCGCGGCATCGTCGTCATCACCAGTGAGAACTTCGACGGCGAGTGGATCGCGCGCATCATCGAGCGGTTCGGCTACGGCACGGCGCGCGGATCGACGACGCGCGGTGCCCGGCGCGCCACGCGGCAACTGGTCCGTGCGATGCGGGCGGGTCGCCCCGTTGGCGTGACGCTGGATGGGCCGAAGGGGCCGGCGCGGGTGGCGCAGCCTGGCGCGGTGTGGCTGGCGGGTGCGACGGGCAATCCGATCCTGCCGTTTCATCTGGAGGCGTCGCGCCAGTGGACGGTGCGCAGCTGGGATCAGACGCAGATTCCGAAGCCGTTCAGTGTGGTGTCGCTGGTGGTGGGGGAGCCCCTTGAGGTGGCAGCGGGTCTGGATCAGACGGGACTTGATGCAGCGCGGGACGAACTCCAAGTGCGCCTTGGGGCCCTGGCAGAGCGCGCGCAGCGCGCCCTCACGGTCTGAAGTCCTCCTTGGGGCGGCTGCGCGTCGCGGTGTGCCTGCGTCTATTTCACGCGGTAGGCAGAGTAGTAACCGCCACCAGAGTCTGGCGCGCCAGCGCCGCTGGTGTCCGTGCTCTCCGAGGCGGGCGTGGCGGCTGCCGACGTCGGCAGTGGTGCGTTGATGGTGCCGACCATCGACGGATGGAATTCGCAGTGATAGTTCGCCGTGGGCGTTGTCAGCGTGAAGGGCAGGCTCGATCCGCCAGGCTGAATGTCCCCGATCGCGGTGCCCGTGAGCGTGCCATCGTCAATCACGATGCGGTGCGGCCGAAGATCAGTGTTCATCCAGACGATCTGGTCGCCGACCTGTGCGGCTGACGGATTCGGCGTGAAGGCGCCGGTGCCGACGGCGCCCGCGATGGTGATTTGCACAGTCGCGCAGGGGATGGCGGCGGCTTCTTCGAGTGCCCTGACACCACCCCGCCGGACCGCGTAGTACGAAATGCTGGGGTTCACTGGAGCGGGTGGGGCGGCCGGGTCGGCGGTGGTGCCGCCGCCCTGACTCGTGGAGGCCGGAGCCGGTGTGCACGGCGTCGAGACGCCGAGCGCTGGAATGGTTGAGTCAGTCCCGGGAGCGGGAGTCGTCCCCGGCGTAGCCGGCAACTCTTCCGTGGCGTGGATCACCGAGGGTCGCACGACCGAGAAGCTGCCCGTCGGCGCGGTCGCCCGCGGCGTGGATGACGGGGCCAGGGGCGTCGAGGGCCCGGCGCAGCCCGCGGTGAGAAGCAGCGCGGTCACGCCTCCCGCAAGGGCGGCTGAAGTGCTCTGAAACATTGATTCCTCCATCCCCTCATAGAGCAAGAGGGGTGCCGCAAAATTCCTGAGGAATTCTCTCGAATTGGGCGAAATGGTTTCGTGGTGCGAAACCTCACTTACCGGGGTGGTCAGGCCGGGGGCCCACAGTGATGGCCGGGCAGGTATAGTGTGTCGTCCGCCGGCCATGTGTGCGGACGGGAGGAATACATGCGTCGATTGTTCGTGATGATGTCGTGGCTACTGGCCCTGACGGGTCTTCTGGGGGCGCCAGCCGCCTCGCACGCCCAGTCGGGCCCGCTCCTGATGGGCGCGCCCCTGACACACCTGGTGGTCATTACGCCGGACATTGCCAAGACCGCAGCCGGCTATGGCGACATCTTCGGTATCCCCGTGCCCGAGGTGCAGCCGGTCGAATACGACTTGCCCAACGGCAAGAAGGAGAAGGCCAAGATTGCCTACGTCCCGATGCCGAACTTCTACATCGCCATCGTGCAGCCCACCGGGAAGGGGCCGATGCGTGAGCATCTGAAGAAGTACGGTCTCGGTCTCTGGGCGCTGGGCGTCGGCAAGGATTCCGATGTCGATGCGGTCCGCGCGCAGCTTGAAGCCAAGGGTGGCAAGTGGACGGGTGGGACGAAGGGCGGAAAGTTTGCGTGGGTCGACCTGCGTCAGACGCCGCTTGGCGCGACGCTGATCGTCGGACCCACAGCCAGGCCCGCGATGCCCGCTGCACCCACCGCACAGTCGAGCCTGTTCGGAGGGTTGCCGATCAGCCATGTCGGCTTTGCGAACACTGATGCGGCCGCGTCCGCGAAGATGATCGCCGACATCTTCGGCATGAAGCCCATTGAGCCACGCCGTTTCCCGCCGCAGGGGCCGTTCCCATATCCGCCGGATATGTGGACCAAAGATGGGTCCGTGCAGACGGCGATGCTGTTCCAGAACAAGATCGGCCTGGAGGTCATCCAGGGCGTGGGGGAACCGAATCCGTGGTCACATCAGATTAAGAAGCAGCAGGGCGTCTCTTTGATGCACATTGCGGTCGGTCGCGGGAAAATGGGCCGTGAGGAGTGGTTGAAGATGGGGCAGCAGAAGGGCGGCAAGTGGACCAACGGTGGCCCGCCGCCCGAAGGCAGCTTTGCCTATCTCGACTGGACCGAGACGCTCGGGATCGTCATCGAGTAAGGCGACGGAATCTGCGAAGATCAGGGCGGAGCGCCACAAGGCGTTCCGCCCTTTTTTTGTCCAGACATCGACCCTGCCGGAGATACCCGTGCTGACACTCGTAACCTCCGATCGCTTTGCAGGCCACCTGACACCGCCCGGGCATCCCGAGCGGTTTGAGCGTGCCGAAGTGATGCAGGTTGTGGCGGCGGAGGCGCACGCGGCCGGGTGGTCGGTCGTTGAGCCGCGGACCGCCACCGATGAAGAACTGCGTCGCATTCACACCGAGCGCTATCTGCGTGAGGTGATGGCCACCGCCGGCCGTCCGGTGGCCTTCGACCCGGATACGGTGACCTCACGGGAGTCCGTGGAACTGGCCCGTCTTGCCGCAGGCGCGGCCTGCCACGGCGTGGACCTGGTCCTCGACGGGCGCGCGCGGACCGCCGTCGCGTTCGTGCGCCCTCCCGGGCATCATGCCGAGGCCGACCGCGCAATGGGATTTTGCCTGTTCAATAACGTCGCGGTGGCGGCGGCGCATGCGCGGGCACGTGGCGCCGAGCGGGTCGCGATCATTGACTTCGATGTGCATCACGGCAATGGCACGCAGCACAGCTTCGAGGCAGACCCTTCGGTGTTGTTCGTGTCCATGCACCAGTTCCCCTGTTACCCCGGCACGGGCGCGGCTGGAGAGTGCGGGCGTGGGGCGGGCGAGGGATACACCGTGAATCTGCCGATGGAGGCCGGCTGCGGCGATGCGGACTACGCGGTGGTCTTTGACCGGGCCGTGCTGCCTGTCGTCCGCCAGTACCGTCCGGACCTGCTTCTGCTCTCGGCCGGGTTTGATGCGCATGCGGCGGACCCATTGGCCGGGATGCAGGTCAGCACGGAGGGATTTGGCTCATTGGCCAGGCGCCTGGCCGCCGTGGCTGGAGAGATCTGTGGCGGCCGGATCGTGGCCGTGACCGAGGGCGGCTATAACCTGTCCGCGCTGGCCGGTTCGCTCCGCGCGCTCACGGCCGGATTGGCCGAGCCTGGCCTGGGGGCCGCGGAGGCCGTGCCAGGCTCCCGGGAGCGGGGCGAACGGGCGCTTGCGGAGGCCGTGCCCGTCATCTCCCGGTACTGGCGACTATAATTTCAGCAGCGTATCGCTCATCCTGGCGCCCGTCGTGGTGCGTCAGCCACCCAGCAGCGGCCGCTCGACCCTCATGGACTACACACCGCAGGACCTTGATCGCAAGTGGCAGGAACGCTGGAATGCGTCCGGCGCATTTGAGGTCACCGAAGACCCTTCCAAGCCCAAGTTCTACTGCCTCGAGATGTTCGCGTATCCATCTGGTCACGCGCACATGGGGCACGTGCGCAACTACAGCATCGGGGACGCGCTGGCCCGGATGAAACGCCTGCAGGGCTTTAACGTCCTGCATCCGTTCGGGTGGGACGCGTTCGGACTTCCGGCGGAGAACGCCGCCATCAAGCATGGGATCCATCCCGAGGATTCCACCCGCGGCAACATCGATCACATGAAGGGGCAGCTCCAGCGGATGGGCATCAGCTATGCCTGGCAGCGGGAGCTGGCTACGTGTGACGCGAATTACTACAAGTGGAACCAGTGGCTCTTCATCCGGATGTACGAGAAGGGCCTGGCCTACCGGAAGCGCTCGTCGGTGAACTGGTGTCCGAGCTGTAACACCGTGCTTGCCAATGAGCAGGTGGTCGACGGGGGCTGCTGGCGATGTCACTCCGCGGTTGAGACACGCGACCTGGAACAGTGGTTCTTCCGGATCACGGCATATGCCGACGAGCTGTTGACCGCGATTGATGGGCTGACCGAGTGGCCAGACAAAGTGCTGACGATGCAGCGCAATTGGATCGGGCGCTCCGAGGGGGCCAAGGTCCGGTTCGCGGTGGACGGCGATGCTGGCACGACGATCGAGGTGTTCACGACCCGCATCGACACGATATTCGGGGCGACCTTTGTACTGCTGGCGCCGGAGCACGCGCTGGTCGCGGCGTTCGCAGACCGGTCGGCTGACCCCGCCACGTTCCGTCAGCAGGTGCAGGCGTTCCGGCTGCAGGATCGCGCCGCGCGCATGAGTGGCGAGATCGAGAAGCAGGGTTTCGACACCGGGCAGCGTGCCGTGAATCCTTTCACCGGGCAGACCGTTCCGATCTGGGTGGCGAACTTCGTCCTCGGCGACTACGGGACAGGCGCGGTGATGGCGGTGCCGGCGCACGACCAGCGCGATTTTGAGTTTGCGCGCAAGTTCGGACTGCCCATCCGCGTGGTGGTCACGCCGGACGGGCAGCCGCGGCTGTCAGACTCGTTGACGGAGGCGGCGGACGCGTACGGCACGCTCGTGGAGTCCGGTGAGTTTTCCGGCCTGCCGTCCGCCGAGGCGCAAGTCCGGATGATTGCCGCCGCCCGGGCGAAGGGATGCGGTGAAGGCACCGTGCAGTTCCGGTTGAAGGACTGGGGCATCTCCCGGCAGCGCTACTGGGGCACGCCGATTCCGTTCGTCCACTGTGAGCGCGATGGACTCGTGCCGGTGCCCGATGACCAGTTACCCGTGGAGTTGCCGCGTATCACGCAGTTCACGGGGCGCGGTGACTCGCCGCTGTCGCACGTGCGCGAGTTCGTCGACACGACGTGTCCGCGGTGCGGGCAGGCGGCGCGCCGCGAAACGGACACGATGGATACGTTCGTCGACTCGTCCTGGTACTTCTACCGGTTCGCCGATCCTCACAACAGCGGGCAGGCGTTCAACCCGGATGCGGTCCGCTACTGGCTGCCGGTCGATTTCTATGTCGGTGGCGTCGAGCACGCGATCCTGCACCTGATCTACTCGCGCTTCTTCGCGCGGGTGTTCCGCGATCTCGGCATGGTGACGCACGACGAGCCCTTCCAGCACCTGCTCACGCAGGGGATGGTGCTGAAGGAAGGGCAGGTCATGTCGAAGTCCAAGGGCAACGTCGTGGACCCGGACGACATGATGACGAAGTACGGCGCGGACGCCCTGCGGCTCTACGTGATGTTCGTCGCGCCGCCCGAGAAGGAGATCGAGTGGTCCGACGCCGGCATCGAGGGCAGCTGGCGCTTCCTCGCACGAGTCTGGCGGTTTGTGGACCACTGGCTGGCGACGCTGGCCGGCGTGCATGAGGACGCCTTCGAGGGACTGTCGCCGGAGGCCAAGGCCCTGCGCAGGAAGACGCACGAAACCATTCGGCGGGTGACCGTCGACATCGAGGAGCGGCAGCAGCTCAATACCGCGATCTCCGCGATGATGGAGCTGGTCAACGAGCTCTACGCGTTCAGCGAGACGACGGCGACGGGCGTTCCCTCGCGACGGTCCGAGGACGCGGCACCGGTGCCCGAGCGCCCAGAGGTGGTGGCGGTTGTTGGGGAGGCCGTGTCGGCACTGGTCCGGATGCTGGCCCCGTTCGCGCCACATACCGCGGAGGAGTTGTGGGAGCGCCTGGGGCATTCCGGCGGACTGGCGGCGGCCGCTTGGCCGACCTACGAAGGCGCCGTGGCCAGAGCCGAGGAGGTGGTGGTCCCCGTGCAGGTGAACGGCAAAGTGCGCGGCCGACTGACCGTGCCAGTCGACATCGCGGAGACGGACCTCGAGCGACTGGCCCTGGCGGATGCGGCCGTACAGCCGCACCTGGCTGGCAAGACCGTCAAGAAGGTGGTGGTCGCGAAGGGTCGCCTCGTCAGCATCGTGGTGGGATGAGCGGCCACATTCCGAGGCGCGCGGTTCTCTCGACACTGGCGCTGGCCGGCACGGCGGCGGCTGTGTCCGGGTGCGGCTACGCCCTCGCCGGGCGCGGGTCGTTCATTTCGCCAGAGATCAAGGCGATCGGTATTCCGCTGCTGGGTAATCGCAGCACGTTCTTCGACGTCGAGCAGGTGCTGACGGAGAAGCTGCGGACGGAATTCATCGGCCGGGGGTCGTTCCGTGTCGTGCCGGACGACGCCGGCGTTGATGCGGTCGTGGCCGGCGAGATCAGTAGCATCAGCGTGCAGCCATCGGCCTTCAACGACCAGCAGCTCGCAACGCGGTACCTCTTCCTGCTCACCATGAAGGTCAGCTTCACGGACACGAAGTCCGCGAAGATCCTCTGGTCCAATGACGCGCTCACCTTCCGGGGTGAGTACGAGCTCGCGCAGCGCACGGCGACAGCTGTGCAGGGGGCGGGCTTCCTGGACGAAGAGCGCAGCGCCTTCGACCGCATCTCCAGCGACGTCGCGCGCACAGTGGCGACGGCCATTCTCGAGGCCTTCTAAGCCTCATGCCCGCGCTGACGCTTGCGGCCCTCCGGAAGGAACTGACGGCGGGTTCAGCCCGGTCCCTGTACATGCTCGTGGGCGATGACGAGACGGAGAAGTCTGCCGTCGCGGATGAAGTGACTGGCCTCGTTGACGAGGGGCTCGAGGCCTTCAATGTTGAACGGCTGCGCGGGGGCGAGATCAAGGCTGGCGCGCTGATCGACGCGGCAAGCCAGCTCCCCATGATGGCGGCGCGCCGCGTCGTCATTGTGGCTGAGGCAGAGAAGCTCCTCATCCCGAAACGGGAGAGCAAGGCGGCGGATGCGGACGGCGAACGCCTGGAGGCGTTCGTCGAAGAGGCGCCTGGTCACTGCAGCGTGGTGTTCATCTGCGGTCAGCTGGATGAACGGCGTCGCATCGTCAAGCGCCTGCGCGAACATGCGGCGGTGGTGGATTGCGGCACGGTCGTCGATGCCGAGAGCGCAGAGCGCTGGGTGACGACGCGCGCGGCGCGCGACGGCGTGGTGCTGGCGTCGGGCACGGCCCGGGCGCTGGCGCACCGGGTGGGACCCGACATCAGTGCACTGCGCGCGGCACTGGAGCGCGTGAGCCTCTACGCGCTGGGGGCCGCGCAGGTGACCGTTGACGATGTGAAAATGGTGGTGCCGGCGGTGGCCGAGGTCCAGGAGGATTTCGGCATTGCGAAGGCCATCTGGCGAAACGATGCGAAGACCGCGCTCAAAGAACTGAGTCTGGCGATGGACGCTGGCGCGGTGCCCTTCATGCTGATGGGTCAGTTGCGCGCGGCGGCGGAGAAACTGCCCGCGGCGCGGCTGCCAGAGGCGATCGCGGCGCTCATGCGCACGGACCTGGCGCTGAAGTCCTCCGGCGGAGAACCGCAGACCCTTCTGGAGCGGCTGATTGTGGAGTTGTGCGACACGTCGCCCGCGGCGGGACGCCGCGGGCCGATGGGGGCAGGCCCGCGCCGCTGACGGCTTACGCGGCCTTCTTCAGGCGGTTCGTCAGACGCGACTTGTACCGGCCGGCGGTGTTCTTGTGGATGATGCCCTTGGTGGCCATCTTGTCCACGAGGGACACGGTCTTGTTGAGCGCAGCCTGTGCGGCCTCGACATCCTTGCCGTCCAGAGCGGCGCGAATCGCCTTGAGCGCGGTGCGCAAGGTGGAGCGCAGCGACCGGTTATGTTCACGGCGCTTGATGTTCTGGCGGTTCGCCTTCAGAGCTGACTTGGTACGCTTGGCCACTTGGACGTGATCCTCTCGAGAAATGAGACTTAATCGGAACTACCAATTCTAGCATCAGTTACGTGGGATCGTGCCATGGCCTGGCGGTACCTGCCCTGGAGGGGGCGCGCCGCCGGGACTCTCAGGGGGCCTGTCGAGCGCCAGGTGGGTCAGATCTTCCCTTGTTCGGGTGGCACCCGGGCTGATTCGGCCTCGAGGTCCCTTTCGGCCTCCGTCTGCGGCAGCGGCCTGAACGCAAACACGCCATTCCTGGCGAAATCTCCCCTCACGCGGCGCCACCAGGAGACCACCTGGCGCTGAAATCCTATTCCTGCAGGACGTCAAAGGCGCCCGATTCCGGACGCTCGGTCGTGTAGCGAACGACGGGCCGGCCGTCGATGACGTCAATCACCCGGTACATCCTGGCGGCCTCCCGTGCTGGGGCCGCGGTCTGTGCGCGACCACGGGACGCCGAGCGTGGCGACAGGCGGGACGTTCCGGCTGATGCGGCGCCGATCTTGTCGACGTATTCCTGCGTTTCCCGATACGGCGGAATCTGGAAGCCGGAGCGCTCCACGGCCCCTGGCCCGGCGTTGTAGGCGGCCAGCGCCAGCGCGAGATTGCCGTCGAAGCGGTCCAGGAGGCTCCGCAGGTAGCTGGTACCTCCTGCGATGTTCTCGGCCGGATCGTACGGGTGGGCTACGCCGAGCAGCGCAGCAGTCCCTGGCATCAACTGCATCAGGCCCATCGCGCCCTTGGGCGAATGCGCCAGGGGGTTGAAGGCCGACTCGACCTGAATGACCGCGCGGACCAGTTCGGGGGCGAGGCCGGTTCTGTTGGCGTGCGTGCGGATGAGACCGTCGTACGCCATCACGGCTGGTGCGGGCGCCGGCCGGGTGGCCCGGAACACGGGACTCTGTGGGACCGCGAACGTGCGTGCGCCTGGCTGCTCCCGGTCGGAGAGGACCCAGGTGCCCGCCGCATCCTGCCAGGCGTAGATCTGCGCCGAGGCCGCGGTCGCCCCGGCGAACAGCATCCACGCCGCCAGCAGATATCGGCGCATCAGGCTTTCGGGCTCGCGTCGAGCATCGTCCGGAGGACATCCGGCGCGGCCGCCAGCAGATCCGCGATCCGGGAGGCATCCTTGCCGCCTGCCTCGGCGAAGTCGGGGCGACCGCCGCCGCCTCCTCCCACGATCGGTGCGAGCTGCTTGACGAGCTGGCCGGCTGGTGCGCGCTTCACGAGGTCAGGCGTGACGCCGACCACCACCGCCACCTTCCCATCGCCGGGCGAGACGATGACTACGACGCCGCTGCCAATCTGCGAACGATGCTGATCGACCAGCGTGCGGAGCCCGTCCTTGTCGAGGCCCGCGACTTCCCTGGCGACGAGCTTCACGCCCGCGACCTCCGTGGTGTCTGCGGTGCCAGCACCGCCGCCCATGGCGGCTTTCATCTTGGCCTGCTGCAGCTCCCGGACAAGCCGACGGTTGTCCTCGAGGACAGCCGCGAGGCGGGAGGCCAGTTCATGTGGGCGCGCGTTGAGCGAGGCAGCCGCCTGGGCGATCGTGTCGCGCTGCTCACGGAAGGCCATGGCCGTGCCGCTCCCGGTGATGGCTTCGATGCGCCGGACGCCGGCCGCGACTCCGCTTTCAGCCGTGATGGCGAACAGGCCGATGTCGCCGGTCGCGCGCACGTGCGTGCCGCCACACAGTTCCATGCTGAAACCGGGCACCGAGACGACGCGTACCGAGTCACCATACTTCTCACCAAACAGTGCCATCGCGCCCGCGGCGATGGCCTCCTGGGTGGAGCGCACGTCGGTGGTCACGGCCGTGTTGACCAGTACCTGCTCGTTCACGATCCGCTCAACCTCAAGGAGCTGATCCGGAGTGACGGCAGAGAAGTGCTGGAAGTCGAACCGCAGCCGCTCCGGCGAGACCAGTGATCCGGCCTGCTTGACGTGGTCACCCAGGACCTGTCGCAGGGCGGCGTGCAGGAGGTGCGTCGCGGTGTGATTGCGGCGCGTGGCGTCCCTGAGTGAGGCATCCACCTCGGCCGTGCTGAGCGCGCGCACGCTCAGCGTGCCACGTGCGACGTGCACCCGGTGCAGGCGGGGAAGTCCGGGCGCCAGGCGAAGGACGCCGGTGACCCGCGCCTCGTCGCCGTCCGTCGTCGTCAGCCGGCCGGTGTCTGAGACCTGTCCGCCAGCTTCGAGATAGAACGGCGAACGTCCCAGCGCTGCGAAGCCGGTCTGGCCTGTCGTCAAGGCCTCGACCTGCTGGCGGGCTTCGTTGAAGAGCGCGACGACCGGTACGCCCTGCACGGCTGTCGCGGTGTAGCCCTCGAACGTGTCGCCCGCGGCGCGGAGCGACTCGCGGGCCGCGTCCGAGGTGAACGAGAAGGCCGTCTCGCCGCCCTTGGTATCGAAGGCGCTTTTGGCGCGCGCCTTTTCCCGCTGGCCCTCCATGGCCAGTTCGAAGCCCTCGACGTCCAGCCGCAGCTTCCGGTCCTCGACCATGTCCTCGATGAAGTCGCGCGGGAGGCCGTAGGTGTCGTAGAGCCGGAAGGCCGCAGCGCCCGGTACGATTCCGCCTTCCGCGGCAGCCTTGTCGAGTACGTCCTCCAGGCGGGGCAATCCACCCGTGAGCACGGCATCGAAGCGCTCCTCCTCGCTGCGGATGACCTGTTCAACCGATGTGCGGTTGCGGCGCAGTTCCGGATAGGCATCGCCGAATTCGTCCGCGATGGTCCCGACCAGCGTGTGGAGGAATGGCTCCGTCATGCCGAGCCGCTTCCCGTGCCGCATCGCGCGCCGCATGATCTTGCGCAGCACGTAGCCGCGCCACTCGTTCGACGGCACGACGCCGTCGGCGATCAGGAACGTCATCGCGCGGAGGTGGTCGGCCACGACCCGCATCGAGACATCCGACGGCTCCATCGTGCCCCGGTGCGTGGTGCCGGCCTTGCGGCCAATCGCGCCCAGCAGGGGCGTGAAGAGGTCCGTGTCGTAGTTCGAGAGGTGGCCCTGGAGCACGGCCGTGACTCTTTCAAGGCCCATGCCGGTGTCGATCGAGGGCGCGGGCAGGGGCAGGAGCGTCCCGTCTGCCTGGCGGTCAAACTCCATGAACACGTTGTTCCAGATCTCGACAAATCTGTCACAGGTGCATTCGAGTGCCTTGCAGGTCCCGCCGGCCGCCTCCTCGCGGCAGGGCAGGTGTGCGCCGCGGTGGAAGTAGATCTCCGAGCAGCGGCCGCACGGGCCCGTGTCGCCCATCTGCCAGAAGTTATCTGCGGCGCCGAGCCGGCCAATCCGCTCCTCGGGCAGGAACTGGCGCCACAACGCGAAGGCCTCGTCGTCCCCCGGTACACCGTTCTCGCCCTTGAAGACGGTGGCGTAGAGCTGATCGGCCGGGATCTTCCACTCCTCGGTCAGGAGCCGCCAGGCCAGTGGAATCGCGTCCTGCTTGAAGTAGTCGCCGAACGAGAAGTTGCCGAGCATCTCGAAGAACGTGTGGTGCCGGAAGCTCGGGCCGACGTTGTCGAGGTCGTTGTGCTTTCCGCTGACCCGCATGCACTTCTGCGTCGTGGTGGCGCGCGTGTAGTCGCGCGGTTCCTTGCCGAGGAAGGTGTCCTTGAACTGGTTCATCCCGGCATTGGTGAACAGCAGCGTCGGGTCCTCATGTGGCACCAGCGACGAGCTGGCCACGATGCGGTGGCCGTGCTTCTCGAAGTACTTCAGGAACGACAGGCGGATCTCGTTGGCGGTCATCGGAACCTTAATTGTAATGGCGATACCCCCGTGTGCCTGCGCTGGGTGCCAGTGCCTGCCTTCGCGACCCACCCGAGGCACACACACCGGGTGAGAGGCACGGGCGCTCCGCCGTGTGGCACTCGCCGGAACGGGCCGGCGCTACTCCTCCCGGCGTGTGCGGTGCGCTTTCAGCGCCGCCAGGGCCTGACTGCTGCCGAAGCCCTGTCCGATGAGATAGCGGTACAGACGGCGGAAGTGGGCGTCGTCCTGGATCGTCTGGCCGTGGCGCAGGCGGCGGGCCACCGCCGCCGCGATGAGCTCATCCGCATCCGTGTCCGCGAGCGTGGCCTCCAGGGCCTCGCGAATCAGGTCAGGCGCGAGACCGGCGGCCTTCATCTGGCGTTCGGCACGCATGCGCCCGTGGCGGCGCGTGAGGATCTCCAGGCGTGCCATGGCGCCGGCCACGCGCCGATCGTCGAGCGAACGGTCCTGCCGAAGGCGGGCAACGGCCTCGGCCACGTCGGCCTCGTCAAACTCGCGCTTGGTGAGACGGTCCCGAATTTGCTGCTCGGACAGCTCGCGCCGCGCCAGCATCCGCAGCGCGGTGAGGTAGGCGTCGGCCATGGGAACCGGAGCGCTATCGGGAGAAGCGCGTGACGTCCGGCGCCCCGCTCACGGTGCTGTCGGCACTGGCGGCACCGCCCGAGATGCCCTGGACCCGCAGCGTGAATTCGTCGACGTTGGAAGCCCACCGAAGGGCCTCGTCGAGCGAGACGATGCCGCGTTCGTACAGGGTGTAGATGGCCTGATCGAA
Source organism: Acidobacteriota bacterium (assembly GCA_947482665.1). Classification (GTDB taxonomy): domain Bacteria; phylum Acidobacteriota; class Vicinamibacteria; order Vicinamibacterales; family UBA2999; genus CANKJK01. The sequence continues at coordinate 114,942 of CANKJK010000007.1, read as the reverse complement.
CGTTTGCGTACCGTACTGCGAGTGGCCCTGGGCGATGGCGCCATGAATCAGGTGCGTCCGCGCCGGATCCACGATCGCATCCCGAATGAAGGGGGTGGCGATGAGCACCTCCACCGCGGCGGCGCGGCCCGTGCCATCGGCGCGTGGGATCAGGCGCTGGCTGACGATGGCCTTGAGGACGCTGGCGAGTTGGAGCCGGATCTGTGGCTGCTGGTGTGGAGGGAAGACTCCGATCGTCCGGTTGATGGTTTCGACGGCGTCCAGCGTATGGAGCGTGGACAACACCAGGTGACCGGTTTCGGCTGCGGTCAGTGCCGTCTCAATCGTGTCGTGGTCCCGCATCTCCCCAACGAGGATGACGTCAGGGTCCTGTCGGAGCGCGCTTCGGAGGGCCGCGGCGAATGACACGGTATCGATGCCGATTTCCCGCTGGTTGATGATCGCCCGTCTGTCGTGATGGAGGTATTCGATCGGGTCCTCGATGGTGACGATGTGCGCAGTGCGCGCCTGGTTGATCGCGTCAACCAGGGCGGCGAGTGTCGTGCTCTTGCCGCTGCCCGTCGTGCCAGTGACCAGGATCAGGCCGCGCTCTTCGGCCGCGATCCGTGCCAGGACGGGCGGGAGTCCAAGTGCCTCGAAGCCGGGTACCTGCTGCGGGATGACCCGGAACACCATGCCGACCGTTCCGCGTTGCAGGAAGACGTTGCAGCGGAATCGCCCGAGGCCGGGCACGCTGTAGGCGAGGTCGACGTCCTCCTGTCGTTCCAGCCGTGCCGCCTGCGCGGGCGAGAGGACCGTGCTGGCGATCGCCGCCATCTCGGTGGCGTGGAGTCGAGTGGCCTCCGGGAGCGGCACCAGTTCGCCCCGGACCCGGAGCATCGGCGGGCCGCCGGTCTTGAGGTGTAAGTCGGACGCCCCCTGGTTCACCGCGCGCGCGAGCAGGTCGTTGACGTGCATCGGGGGGCCTCGAAAAGAAGCGGCCGATCCGGGACGCCGGACCGGCCAGAGGGTGTGCTACCGGGCGCCCGCGGCTGCGGGTACGGTGACCGGTGTCAACCAGTGGTGTGTATCAGGGGCGGTGCCGGCCACAATCTCCATGAAACGCTGCTGGATGGCGGCCGTGATCGGGCCGCGCGTGCCCGCACCCACCGTGATCCGATCCACCGTGCGAATCGGCGTCACTTCGACCGCCGTACCCACGAAGAAGACTTCGTCGGCCACGTAGAGCATCTCGCGTGGCAGCACCTGTTCGCGAACCTCGTAGCCGAGGTCTTTCGCAATCGTCATCGCGGAGTCACGGGTAATCCCCCAGAGGACCGACGATCCGATGGGCGGCGTGTAGATGACACCGTCGCGGACGAGGAACAGGTTCTGGCCGCTGCCTTCGCTGATGTTGCCCTGGACATCGAGTGCCAGGCCTTCGGCGTAGCCCTCGAGCCGTGCCTCCATGGCAATAAGCTGCGAGTTGGCGTAGTTGGCCACGCACTTGGCCATCGCGGGCAGCGTGTTGGGGGCGAGCCGGTTCCAGGTCGAGACCTTGACGTCGAGACCGTTCTCCAGCGCATCCTGCGAGAAGTAGGCGCCCCACTCCCACGCGATGATGGCTGTTTCGATGGGGCAGGTCATCGCATAGACGCCAAGCGAGTCGTATCCACGCCAGATCAGCGGCCGGATGTAGCAGGACTCAAACTTGTTGATCCGCACGGTCTCCAGCACGGCGTCAACCAGTTGCTGGCGCGTGAATGCGGGATCCATGCGGTAGACCTTGGCGGATTCCAGCAGCCGGCGGACATGTTCGTCGAGGCGGAAAACCGCGGGGCCGTTGACCGTCTTGTAGCACCGGGCGCCCTCAAAGACGCCGCTGCCGTAGTGGATGACGTGGGACGCGATATGGATATTCGCATCTTTCCAGTCCACGAACGTGCCGTTCATCCAAATCTTGCCGGTGCCTGGGAAAGCCATTATTTGTTGCTCCTTTTGGAGATCGTAGCAGCGTTCTACTGCTTTTCGCCACAAAACGGGCAACGGTCAGCCCTGGCCGCAAGGGCTTTGTGACACTGCCAGCAGAAGCGGGGCTGGGGCGTCTCCCGGGATTTCACCCGGTCGTGCACGGCGCCGGGATCCATCGCGGTGACGCGGCGGACCGGCCCGGGAGAGGGTGACGTCTGGGGGGCGGCGGCGGAGCGGGCCACTGGCGTGGCCGCCGGCAAGGCGGCCTGCGAGGGAGGAGCCGTCGCGGCTTTGCGGGACTGCGCGGTGACGAGGTCCTGCAGCAGGTCGGCCGCCCGCTGGTACCGGTAGACGAGGTCGGGGGCCAGTGCCCGCATCACGATGTCGTTGATCGCCTTGGGAATCCTGGGGTTCCGGAGCCGTGGAGCGACGACCAGTTCGCCCGAGATGATGCGCTCCAGGTCCTTCGGGGTGGGTGTCTCGTAGGGCAACCCGCCTGTGAGCATCTGGTACATCGTGATGCCGATGGCGTAGACGTCGCTCGCAAAGACGGCCCGGCCTTGAAACTGCTCGGGCGCCATCCATGGGGGGCTGCCGATGATGGTCGTCCCGTGCGCCATGGCCTCCAGGAAGCGGGAGGTGCCGAAGTCTGTGACCTTGAGGAGGCCCCTGGGTGTGATGAGCATGTTGCCGGGACGGATGTCGCGGTGCAGGATGCCGACCCGGTGCGCGTGGTCGATGGCGTTGCAGATCTGGCAGGTGAAGTCGAGCGCGCGTGGAAGGCTCAAGGCGCCTTCCCGCACCAGGAGCGCCTCGAGCGTCTCGCCCTCGACGTACTCCATCACGATGAAGAAGATGTCGTCCTGCTTCTCGGCGGTGAGGACCGAAACGATGTTGGGATGTCCCAACGAGGCCAGGAGCCGCGGCTCCCGCGCCATCTCTTCGACATTGCCCAGCTGCTTATGGGGAACCTTGATCGCAACCTTCTTGCCGATCCAGGTGTCTTCCGCGAGGTACACGCTGCCGAAGCCCCCGCTCCCGATGGCGGAGTCAATGCGGTACTTGCCGATGACCTGGCCGCGGAAAAACATCCGAGGGTGAGTATAAGCTGCTCTCTTACCTGAGCTTGTCTCGACGCCGATGAGACTGAACCGATTCCATTTGCCCGGCGCCCGCGCGCACACCCCTCAACAACTGCCCGAGGATGAGGCCGTGCACGCCGTGCGTGTACTGCGCGTCCGCACGGGACAGGCCGTTCGCGTCTTTGACGGGCGCGGACGTGAGTACGACGCCACGATCGGGACGGTGGTGCGTGCGGGGGTTGAGATCCTGGTCGGAGGCGAGGTCTCGCCGCCCTCGCCGGAACGTCGCATCGCCGTGACACTTGTGATGGCGGCGCTCAAAGGAGACGCGATGGACGCGGTGGTGCGCGATGCGGCGATGCTGGGTGTCGGCTCTGTATTGCCGCTGGTGAGCGCCCGCGCCGAGACCACGCTCGAGGGGCTGGCGCGAGGCCACCGGCGGGAACGGTGGCAGCGGATTGCCGTGGCGTCGGTCAAGCAGTGCGGGCGCGCGGTGGTGCCGGACATTGGCGAGCCACTTGATGTAATCGGGCTGCTGAAGCGCTGGTCTGCTGAGCCGTCAGCGGTTCGGCTGCTCTGTGTCGAGCCTGAGGCCGGTGGGTCCGTTATGCGCGTACGGGATGTGGCGGCGCCGACCGGCCCGGTGTCGGTCGTGGTCGGGCCTGAAGGTGGATGGTCGGGTGATGAAGTGGAGCGACTCGCTATGCACGCCGGCCTGCTTCGGCTCGAGGGTACGACGCTCAGGGCCGAGTCCGCACCGATCGTGCTGCTGTCGTCGCTGTTGACCGTCTGGGGCGAGTTCTAGGCGCGCTTCGTATGGGTCACGGCCGGGCGCCGCCGGTCACCGTCGTGTCGGCCGGACGTCGGAGTGTTGCCGTGCACCATCCGTCCTCCTCGGCCTCCCGCTCGACCGCCCAGCCGGGAAAAGCGGCGAGCACATCGGTCCGCTCGTGCGCGAGGAAGCCGCTGAGGATCAGACGATGGCCGAAGCGCATCAGCGTGGCCGCGGCGGCGATGAGCAGGCCACCGGTCAGGTTTGCGGTCACCACATCGGCAGGGCGCAACTGTGCCTGCCGCAGGTCGACGACGCCCAGGGTGATGTCGAGGCCCGGGTTGAGGGCGAGGCTGTCCCTGGCGGCGGTGATGGCGTCGGGGTCGTCATCGATCCCCAGCACCTGAGCGGCGCCGAGACGCCGGGCCGCGAGGGCCAGTACGCCCGAGCCCGTGCCGACATCGAGCACGCTGGCGCCCTGGAGATCGAGGTCCTGAAGTGCCTGCAGGCAGAGGCGCGTCGTGGCGTGATGGCCAGTGCCGAAGCCCATGGACGGCAAGACGACGATTGTGAGCGTGCCGTCGGTGTCCCGGGTGGTTGCCGCGGCATCCCAGGGCGGCGTGACGACAATGCGGCCCACCCGGATGGCCGTCAGGCTGGCCTGTGACCGTGCAGCCCAGCCTTCGTCGGCGACCTCGCAGGGTGAGTACTGAAGATCAGCGCCCACGGTCGCCTCGGCCAGCGCCAAGGCTGCGTGGTCGCGGGCGGCGGCGTCCGCGAAAAAGATGCGCCAGCGAGTGGAGCCTGGCGCGCCCTGGTCGATGGCGACGACCACGAAGTCCATCAACGCGGCCTGAAGCAGGTCGCCGGACGACGGCTCGTCTCCCGACGCGGCCTCGGGATCGGTGGGGAAGAACACCTCCAGGGCAGGCGTGTTGGCCACGGCGTGCTACCCGAAGATGTCCTTGACGCGGTCGAAGATGCCGCGCTCCTCGCGCTCTTCCTTTGACGTCGGTGTCGTGGGCTGCTCGGGCAGGGCCTCGGCGAGCTGCTCGAGCAGTCTCTTCTGCTCTTTGCTGAGCTTGGCGGGCGTCTTCACGCGGACGGTCACCAGGAGGTCGCCCTTGCCGCGGCCGCTGACGTCCGGCATCCCGTGTCCCCGGAGCCGGAACGTGGTGCCCGTCTGCGTGGCCTCGGGCACGTTGAGATTCTGCGGTTCGAAAGGCCCGGGAACCGTGATCGTGCCGCCGAGCGCCGCAGTCGGGAAGCTGATTGGCACTTCGCAGTGCAGGTCGTTGCCGTCCCGGGAGAAGAAGTCATGTTCCTGGACGTGAATCACGACGTACAGGTCGCCAGGCGGGCCGCCCGCCGATCCAGCTTCGCCTTCACTGGTGAGGCGCATGCGCTGGCCGGTCGCGATGCCGGGCGGAATCTTGACCGTGAGCTTGCGCTGCTTTTCGATGGTGCCCGCGCCGCGGCAGGCGGTGCACGGCGAGGCCACGAACTGTCCGGTGCCGCGGCACTGGGCGCAGGTCCGCGCCATCGTGAAGAAGCCCTGCTGAAAGCGCACCTGACCGCGCCCGTGGCAGCCCGGACAGGAGACCGGTTTCGTGCCGGCGGCGGCGCCTGTGCCGCTGCAGGTCTCGCAGGCTTCATGCCGCGGAATCTGGATGCTCGTTTCGGTGCCACGGGCCGACTCGTCGAAGGAGATCTCAAGGTCGTAGCGGAGATCCGCGCCACGCGCCGGTCCCCCGCGTCTGCGGCCGCCGCCGAACGCGTCGCCGAACCCGAAGATATCGCCAAGCCCGCCGAGGATGTCCTCAAAGCCGGTGAACACGCTCGGGTCGAAGCCCGCACCGCCGCCCTGGGAGGCGCCGCCCACGCCGGCATGTCCGAACCGGTCGTAACGTTGACGCTTCTCCGCGTCCGCCAGCACGGCGTACGCCTCGGCCGCCTCCTTGAACTGCTCCTCGGCGTCCTTGTCGCCGGGGTTACGGTCCGGATGGAATTTGAGCGCGAGCTTCCGGTAGGCGCTCTTGATCTCCTGGTCGCTGGCGCTCTTGGAGACGCCGAGCACCTCGTAGTAGTCGCGCCGGCTCACGACGACTTCGCCACCTTGACCATCGAGGGTCGGAGCAGGCGCTCCTTCAGCATGTAGCCCCGGCGGAGCTCGCCCGTGACGGTGCCTTCGGCGTGCTGGTCACTCACCTCGTGCACGATGGCTTCGTGAATATTCGGATCGAAGAGTTCACCAGCGGCGAGGATCGGTGTCACGCCGCGCTTCTTCAAGAGATCGAGCATCTTGCGGTGCACCAGCTCGACACCTTGCCGATAAGCGGAGACCTCGGGCGAACCTGGTTGGCCCAGGGCGAGTTCAAGGTCGTCCAGGATCGGCAGGACATCGGCCAGCAACTCCGTGGCGGCGTAATCCACCAGGTCCCGGCGTTCGCGATCAAGGCGCTTCCGGTAGTTGTCGAAGTCCGCTGCCGCGCGGAGCAATTGGTCGCGGAGCGAGTCCCGCTCCTTGCGAAGTGCCTCCACGTCGGTGAGGGGCTGCGGTGCGGCGCCGGCGTCGGGCTCGGTGGACGCATCGGGTTCGGGCGTCACGGCGTCCAGGGGGTCACGTGTGGAATCAGACATGGGTGTGTGTGGCAGTTGACAGAACGGGCGCGCGGTCTTATTGGCTGTTGCGCAGCGCCTGGGTCATGGTGCGTGCGGCAGCGTCGACGACGCCGAGGGCACGCGAATAATGCATCCGGGTCGGTCCGATGACACCGACCGTCCTGAGTGAGCCCCCGTCGTCAGAGGTGGAGGCCACCAGGCTGAACGGCCGGAGGTCTGGCGTCAGGTGTTCGGCGCCGATGACGACCGTGAGGCCCGGGCCTTCAATGTACTCCGTGAGCAGGTACAGCAGGCGCTGCTTCTCCTCCATCATGTCGACCAGGGACCGCAACGTCGTCAGCGAGACGGGGTTGTCGCCCACGCCGGTGACGGTGAAGAGAGACGCCGCGCCCTCGACGTGGAACTCCCGGCTGATGGGGAAGCCCTCGAGCGTGGAGTTGGCAAGGCGCAGCGCCCGGTTCAGCAGCTCGTTATAGAGCGTCTGCTCCTGCAGGAGGCGTGCGATGACCGCCGCGCGGACCTCGGGCATGGGCAGGCCCGCGAACTCACCGTTGAGATAGTTCGAGGCCTGGCTCAGATCCGACGGGCGGATGGGCTCTCCGGCGTCGACCACCTTCTGGGTGACATCGCCACCGCGGGCCACGACCACGACCAGCACGCGGGAGCCGCCCAGCGGCACGAATTCAATATGTTGAAGGATCGGGGCCTGGCTCTCGGAGAGCGTGAACCCCACGTGTTGCGTGGCCAGGGTGACTTCGTGCGCGAGCGTGGCCATCAGATCGCGGACGAGCGGTGATCGTGCGGCCTGCTCCTGAAACGCGTGTTCGAGCGCCACGGGGGCCTTGGTGCGGCGCCCGGTTTCGATGAGCAGATCGACGAACACCCGGTACGCCTTGTCCGTCGGTACCCGCCCAGCGGAGGTGTGGGGCTGCATCAGATAGCCGTCGGCCTCGAGCTGTGCCAGGGCATTCCGGATCGTGGCCGATGAGACGCCCAGGCCCGACTGGTCGGCGAGCGACTGCGAGGACACGGCAGCGCCTGTCTCGATGTACTCGCGGACGAGGACCGTGAGAATCCGCCGCGCGCGATCTGTAAGTGCCTGCGAACCCATTGGCTGGAAAGACCTTGTCGCGATTATACCGAACGGCCGCGGTCGTATAATCCCGCCATGAATCAGGAAGTGTTCGCAGCGCTCAACGAGGCCTTGCGGGCGGGTGAGGAGGTGGCGCTGGTGACGATCACGGCGTCGACCGGCTCCACCCCCCAGCGGGTGGGCGCCAAGATGCTGGTCTATGCCGATGGCCGCACGGTCGGCACCATTGGCGGTGGTTGCTACGAGAACGACGCCTTCTGGAAGGCGAAGGAGGCCATCGTCGCCCGGAAACCGCTGACCATGCACTATGAGCTCAGCGACGATTTTGCCGAGGAGTCCGGCCTCATCTGTGGCGGGCAGATGGATGTGTTTATCGAGCCGCTGGAACCCGCCCCGGATGTGTATGTGTTTGGCGCGGGCCATGTGGGTTGCAGCCTGGTGAAGATGGCGCATGAGGCCGGGTTCCGCGTGCACGTGATTGACGACCGTGAGAAGTTCGCCGCCTCTGAGCGCTTCCCGGACGGTGTGGAGAGCGTGGTGGAGGAGCCGCCGCTCTGGATCGAGGCCAACCGCATCCCGCCGACGGCGTTTGCCGTCATCGTGACGCGGGGGCACCGGCATGACCTGTCAACCCTGCGGGCGTTGGTGGGAAAGCGCCTGCGGTATGTGGGCCTCATTGGGAGCAAGGCGAAGGTGCGTCGGGTGTACGACGCGCTGCTGGAGGAGGGCTTGGCACCGGAGGCGCTGAGCGGCGTGCATGCGCCGATCGGTCTCGACCTCGGTGGAGTGACGCCGCAGGAGATCGCCGTCAGTATTCTCGCGGAGCTCATTGCCGTTCGGCACGGGCGTCTGACGGCTCCGACTCATGCCGTGGCGAGCCTGCGCTGGGATGGCGCCGTAGCGGCACCGGTTCCGCAGCGCTAGTTCGCGGGCGCCGGCGTGGCGCCGGCTTTGTGCAGCGGGCACGCCTCGGTGGGTTCGCTGCCGGTCAGGAACGCCTCGGACATCGTCTTCGGGCACCCCGGCTGCGCGAGCTTCCCTGTGTCGGAATCGATATCCGCGAACGAGACGCCGTCCGGCACGGCAAACCCCAGATTCGGGTGGCCCGCGAGCGCCTGCTTCATGAAAGCCGTCCAGATCGGCAGGGCGGCCTGCGCACCGGAGAGCCCGAGCGGCTGGTTGTCATCAAACCCCACCCACACGACGGTCAGCAGCTCCGGCGTGAAGCCGGCGAACCATGCGTCGCGCAGGTCGTTGGTCGTGCCGGTCTTGCCGGCTGCGTCCAGCACGAAGCCGTTCCCCCGAGCGCTGGCGGCGGTGCCCTCGTTTAGCACGGACCGCATCATGTTGGTCACGAGGTACGTCGTGTCGGGACGCGCGACCTCCGTCAGCTTGCCGGGCGGCAGCTTCATGTACTTCGTTCCGGCATTGACCTGCTTGATGGGTGTCAGCGGCCGGACCCGGCCGTCATTCGTGAAGAGCGTGTAGGCCTTCGCCACCTCAATCGGCGTGAGCTCGAAGACGCCGAGCGCGATTGACGGGTACGCCTGCGGAGGCGTGCCGACGCCGACCTTCCGCCAGAGGGCGGCCACGTGGTCGAAGCCGGCCAGTTCCCCCACGCGGATGGTCGCGATGTTGCGCGAATGCGCCAGCGCGCGACGCCAGGTGATGGGGCCCTCGTACTCGTCGCCGTAATTGGTGGGTGACCATTCCTTGTCGTCAAAGGTGAACGTGGCTGGTTCGTCGACCACGATCGAGGCCGGCGTCAGATCCGTGCGGCCCTCCGCGGCGGCGTATTCAAGTGCGGCCAGGTAGACGAACGGCTTGAACACGGAGCCCGGCTGTCGACGCGAGACGACGGCGCGGTTGAGCTGCGAGGAGTTGTACGAGCGCCCGCCCACCATGGCAAGAATTTCGCCCGTGCGGGGGTCGATCGCGATGAGCGCGGCCTGGGCCGGCCCGGGCTTCCGGCGCCGCCGCGCCAGGGTCTGATCCACCTGGGCCAGGCCGTCGCGCACGGCGTCAATGGCGAATCGCTGGAGGCTCAGGTCGAGGGTTGAGAAGATCTCGACGGGCACGCCCTGCGCGGTCACGCCGGGGAAGTGCTCGGCCAGGTACTGGCCGACCTGGTCGACGAAGTAGGGGGCCTCGTTGTCGACGCCGCGCGTGACGACCGCCAGCGGTTCCTTGACGGCGGCGTCGGCCTCATCCTTCTTGATGAAGTTCACGTTGGCCATGGCCCGGAGCACGACGTTCCGCCGCTCCTCGGCACGCTTGGTGTGATTGAAGGGCGAGAGCGACGACGGTGACTGGATGATGCCCGCGATGAGCGCGGCTTCTGCGAGCGAGAGGTTCGAGACGTCCTTGCCGAAGAGCAGTCGTGAGGCCTGTGCCACGCCGTGAATGGCGAAGGAGCCGCGCTGGCCCAGATAGACGTCGTTCAGATAGAGCTCGAGGATCTCGTCCTTGGAGGCGCGGCGCTCCAGCACGATCGAGATGAACCATTCCTGAGCCTTGCGGCCATAGGAGCGGCGTTTGGCCGCCTGTTCGACGGCCAGTTCCTCGGTCAGAAAGAAGTTGCGGGCCAGTTGCTGCGTGATGGTGCTGCCGCCGACCAGATAGGGCTTGTTGCCAAAGGTGTTGGTCACCACGGCAGCCAGCGTCGTGAACGGATTGACGCCCGGATGCAGGTAGAAGTTCTGGTCTTCGATGGCGAGGACGGCCTGCTGCATCTTGAGCGGAATGACCGAGAGTGGCACCCGCCGGCGTTTCTCGCGCTCCCCGCTCATCAGGGCTGTGAGCAGAGGCGTGTCCAACTCGACGCTCTCCGCTCTGCCCTTGCCGGGAATCTCGATGACGCTGATGCCTGCCGGCGGGCGGGCCTGTGCGGGGGCCTTCCCCCGGGCCGTCGGCGCAGGGTTGAAGGTGACGCGCACGGGCCGGCCCTTGAGCTCTCCTGTCCTGGGCGTCACGGTCACGGTCGCCTTGTCGATCGCAAACTGCGCGGGCGCCTCGACTTTCGCCGTCTCCGTATAACCGAGGTCATTGAGTCGGGCGATGAGATCGGGCAGGGAGATCGACTGTCCGCGGCGCAACTCCACGGAGCGGGCAAAGACTTTCGGCAGGCTCCGGGTCCGCTCGCCATGGAGGCGGGCGTCGATCTCTCGCGCGGTGCTGACCCAGAAATAGGCCGTCACGCTGACGATCGCCAGAAGGGCGACAATCGCGAGCCCGAGCAGCATGCGCAGCCACGCCGGTCGCCCGGCGCGTCGCCGCCTGGGAGGGGGCACGGACGCGACGTTCCGGCGATTGGTCGGGGACGGGTCTTTCGGCACAGTGCGGAGACGACTAAAGCGTAACCAGCCAGTGCCGCCCGGGCGCCGGTGGCAGATCGGTCAGGAGCCGGTCGATGAGCGAGGGGCCGACCCGATTGAGAAACCCGACGAACCCCAGGTGGCGCTCCTGCGCTGCGCCCTCCGGGAAAGCCTGCGCCTGCGCATGCCGGAACTGGCGGCGGAGCGTGTCGTCCTTCTTCTTGGCCGCCTGCAGAATCTTGCCCTGCACCTTCTTCAGGTCGTCCTGCATCCGGCCCGAGGCGGACTGGACCGCACCCTGGAGCGTCGCATCAACGACGGGAACGGCCGCGGCCAGCGCCTCCATCGCGTTGACGATGGCCTCGAGGGCGGCCTGACCCGCAGCCTCCACCTCGGCGGGCATCTGGGCCGCGAGCAGGGCATTCAGGGCGCGTTCGTCCTGCGCGGCGAGCACCTCAAGGGGGACGCCGTTCCGGGCAAGAAAGCGGGTGGCGTTGCTGTCGAGGAAGGTTCCAGACGACCGTGTGTGGACGAGGGGCATCGGAAGACCGTGCGCTGCGTAGACTTGCTTCAACTGGGCCAGATAGGCCAGTTCGCCCGGCCCCGCGACATAGCAGACCGTTGGAAACAGGGTGTCCTGCACCAGCGGGCGAAGCAGGACGTTCGGTCCGACGGTCTCCGGATGGGCGAGGATGCGATCGGCGAGAGCCGCACGGGTCAGTGTGCGAGTGCCGATGGTGCAGGAATCCCCGGCTGCCTTGACCGGCGTGCGGGACTCGCCCAGTTCGAAGAGCGCGGCGCTGTCGACGGCCGGCTCCACCTGGGCGTGGTAGCCGAGCGTGGCCAGGGCCCGGCCGGCTTCGGCCGCGAGGTGGGACGTGCGCGGCGCGGTGGTCACTTCTGCGGCGAACAGTTGCGCGGCCAGCGGCTTCGCGGCCGGGTCGCTCGATTCAAAGACGACCAGGCCGTAGGGGCCGAGCAGTGTCTCAATCCAGGCGGCGCAGGCGCGGCCGAAGGTGGTGCCGGGCGCGTACGCACGCCGAAGCGCAGCCATCAGGTCCGGCGTGAACGGCGTTGGCGGCAGGGCCTGCTCCAGCGCATCCAGTGTCTGGGCGATGCTCGCCTCAATTACGAGGTCGCCAACCGGGCGGCTGCCGGCGCCGGGCAGGTCCGCCGCCGCCAGCGTGACGACGGCGTCGTCAGCGCCCAGGAGCGCGCATGTCCGGACTTCGGCCCAGTCGTGGTCCTCGGCGTCTACCCAGAAGATGGGGACGGCTGGCGAGCCGTACTCGGCTTCGACGCGCGCCGCCAGCGTGATGGCGGACACGGCCTTGAGTAGCGTGTAGAGCGGTCCGCCGAAGATGCCCGCCTGCTGGCCAGTGACGACCGCCACCGAGCCGGCCTGCTCAAGCTTGGCCAGTGACGCCCGGGCAGCCTCCGGAGCGCGTCGCGCGGATTGCTGGGCACGGATCACGCCAGCGATGGCGGCGCGCGGCGCGGCGGCATGTGCCGGGTGGCCCGTCACGCTGGCGATCACGGCACGCCACGCGTCGGCCTCCCCGGGGTCAGCTGCGTAGAACGACGCCAGCCGGCTGAAGGCGAAGGCGTAGTCCCGCGCAAGTGGAGACGTGGCGGGCAGGGACCGGATGTCCAGGGCGGTGTGCGTGGCGGAATCCTGCGCCGAAGAAGCTGTCGTCATCGTGGGGCGGTTTGACTGTCGCAGAGGGCTCTCAGAGAGTCAAGCGTACGTGCTACGATTCGACTTTAGTGAATCGCTTCCATCGCTCGACGTTCCCCCACAGCGCACCTACCCGATGAACGCAGTGCTCGCCCTCGAAGACGGCACCTTCTATAAGGGTGTCGCCGCCGGCGCGGCTGGAGAAGCACGCGGCGAAGTTGTGTTCAACACGAGCATGACCGGCTACCAGGAGATCCTCACGGACCCGTCCTATGCCGGCCAGATCGTCACGATGACGGCGCCGCAGATCGGCAACTACGGCACGGCGCCCAGTGATGTGGAGTCGGACACGCCTCGCGTGGCTGGCTTCATCGTCCGCGAACAGTCGCCCCTCGCCAGTAACTGGCGTTCGACGAGTTCTCTTCGTGAGTACCTGACGCGACACAAGATCGTCGCGATCGCCGATATTGACACCCGGGCGCTCACCCGTGTGCTCCGGTCTGCGGGCGTGATGCGCGGCGTCATCGCCACCGGGCACGTGGACCCGCACGAACTGGTCGAGAAGGCCCGGGCCATTCCTCGGATGGAAGGCGCTGACCTTGTGAGCGTGGTGAGTTGCGCGCAGCCGTACGAGTGGAATGCCCGGTCCGCCGAATGGGGCATGGCTGACGAGGCGGAGTTTGGTGCGGCGCCGGAGCGGCGCGCCTCCCGGCGCCTCAAAGTGGCTGCCTACGATTTCGGCGTGAAATTCAACATTCTCCGGCGCCTCGCGGCGTATGGCTGCGATGTGACGGTCTATCCCGCGTCCACTCCGGCCGCAACGCTCCTGGCGTCACAGCCGGACGGCGTGTTTCTGAGCAACGGCCCCGGCGACCCGTCGGCCGTGCCCTACGCCATCGAGAACGTGAAGCAGCTGCTGGCGGGCGACGTGCCGCTCTTCGGCATCTGTCTGGGCCACCAGATTCTCGGACTGGCTGCGGGCGCTCGCACCTTCAAACTGAAATTCGGGCATCGGGGCGGCAACCATCCGGTGAAGGACCATGCGTCGGGCAAGGTGGAAATCACATCGCAGAACCACGGTTTTGCCGTGGATCCCGAGTCGCTCCCCTCGGGGCTGGTCGTGACGCACACGAATCTCTACGACGGCACGCTGGAGGGATTCCGGCATGTGAGCCGGCCGGTGTTCTCGGTGCAGTACCACCCAGAGGCCTCGCCTGGTCCGCACGACGCGGACTACCTGTTCCGGCAGTTCATCGACGCGATGGAGGCCTAGGGCGTGCCCAGACGGACGGATATCAAGAGCGTACTGGTCATCGGGTCGGGCCCCATTGTCATCGGGCAGGCCTGCGAGTTTGACTACTCCGGCACGCAAGCCTGCAAGGCCCTCAGGGCCGAGGGGTTGCGGGTCATCCTGGTCAATAGCAATCCGGCCACGATCATGACGGACCCGGAGATGGCCGACAGCACCTACGTCGAGCCGCTCACGCCCGAATTGGCCGAGCAGATCATCGCGAAGGAGCGGCCGGACGCGGTCCTGCCGACTGTCGGTGGCCAGACGGCGCTCAATCTCGCCGTGGCGCTGGCTGAGCGGGGCATCCTGGAGAAGTACGGCGTCAAGCTCATCGGCGCCTCGATCGAGGCAATCAAGGTGGCCGAGGACCGGCTGCTCTTCAAGAACGCGATGAAGGATGTCGGCGTGGACGTGCCCAGAAGCGGCGTCGCGCGCACGATGGATGAAGCGCTGGCGTTTGTCGAAGACGTCGGCTTCCCGGCGATCATCCGGCCCTCGTTCACGATGGGCGGCGTCGGCGGCGGCATCGCCTACAACATCGAGGAGTTCAAGGACATCGCCGGACGGGGGCTCAGCCTGAGCCCGGTGCACGAGATCCTCGTCGAGGAGTCCGTCATCGGGTGGAAGGAGTTCGAGCTGGAGGTGATGCGCGACGTCGCCGATAACTTCGTCGTCATCTGCTCGATCGAGAACATCGACGCGATGGGCGTGCACACGGGTGACTCGGTGACGGTCGCCCCGGCGCTGACCCTGACGGACAAGGAATACCAGCGGATGCGCGACATGGCTCGCCGCATCATCCGGCGCGTCGGCGTTGAAACCGGCGGGTCCAATATCCAGTTCGCCATCAATCCGGATGACGGCCGCATCGTGGCCATCGAGATGAATCCCCGCGTCTCGCGGTCGTCAGCGCTGGCGTCGAAGGCCACGGGATTCCCGATTGCGAAGATCGCCGCGAAGCTCGCGCTCGGCTACCACCTCGACGAGATCCCGAACGACATCACGCGCCTGACGCCGGCGTCGTTCGAGCCGACCATCGATTACATCGTCGTCAAGTTCCCCCGCTGGAACTTCGAGAAGTTCCCGCAAGCCGACAAGACCCTCACGACCCAGATGAAGTCGGTGGGGGAGGCGATGGCCATCGGGCGGACCTTCAAGGAAGCCTTCATGAAGGCCGTGCGGTCGCTCGAACACTCGAGCCGGGATGCGAGCCTGTTTCCCGCGCGCCCGGATGACCGGTCCGCCGAGGAAGAGGACGACACGTCCCTGCGCGCCCGGCTGGTCGTGCCGAATGATCGCCGGATGTGGGCCGTGTTCCGTGCCCTGGGCCGTGGCTATACCGTCGAGCAGCTCCATGAGCTCACGCACATGGACCCCTGGTTCCTGACCCAGTTCGCCGAGATTGTCGAGCTGCGTCAGATGGCGGCGTTGGGTGAGTTCCGCGAGATGTCCACCGACATGCTGCGGACGCTGAAGCGGGCCGGCTTCGGCGATCCGGACATCGCCGCGGTGTTTGGGGTGAGTGAGAGCCTCGTGCGGCAGCGTCGCATCGAGGACGGCCTGCTCCCGGCCTACAAGCGGATTGATACGTGCGCGGCTGAGTTCGAATCGTTCACGCCGTACATGTACGGCACCTACGAGCAGGTCTGCGAGTCGAATCCGACGCCGGCGAAGAAGGTCATCATTCTCGGCAGCGGCCCGAATCGCATCGGCCAGGGCATCGAATTCGACTATTGCTGCTGTCACGCCGTCTTCGGCCTCCGTAAGGAGGGCTTCGAGACGGTCATGGTGAATTGCAATCCCGAGACGGTCTCGACCGACTACGACACCGCGGACCGCCTGTATTTCGAGCCCCTGACGTTCGAAGACGTCATGGCCGTCATCGAGAAGGAGCAGTCGGCTGGTGCGGAGGTGGCGTGTGTGGTGCAGTTCGGCGGACAGACGCCGCTGAAGCTGGCGCTCGCGCTCCAGGAAGCCGGCGTCACGATTCTCGGTACGTCGCCGGACTCCATTGACCTGGCCGAGGATCGTGAACGCTTCTCGCGGCTGCTCTGGGATCTCGGCATTCCACAGCCGGAAAGCGGTACGGCCGTCTCGCGGGACGAGGCACGCAAGGTCGCGGAGCGCGTCGGCTATCCGGTGGTGGTTCGCCCGTCCTACGTGCTCGGAGGCCGCGGCATGGCCATCGTGTTCGACTCGCAGTCGCTGGATCGCTACATGAGCGGGGCCGTCGACGTGTCGCATGATCGTCCCGTCCTGATCGACCGGTTCCTCGAAGACGCGTTTGAGTTTGACGTGGACGCGGTGGTGGATGGCTCGGGCGCCGTGGTCATCGGCGGCATCATGGAGCATATCGAGGAGGCGGGTATCCACTCCGGCGACAGCTCCTGCGTCGTGCCGCCATTCCTCGTCCAGGACAAGCACGTCGTCACGATGCGGGATTACACCCGCCGGATCGGGCGTGCGCTGAACGTCGTCGGCCTGATGAACATCCAGTTCGCCATGAAGGACGACGTGGTCTACGTCCTCGAGGTGAACCCGCGGTCATCCCGGACCGTGCCGTACATCTCCAAGGCGACCGGCGTGCCGCTGGCACAGGTGGCGGCGCGTGTCGCGGCGGGGAAGCGGCTGGCCGAACTCGGCTACACCGAGGACCTGCGCCCGGTGGGCGTCTTCGTCAAGAGTCCGGTGTTCCCGTTCGTGCGGTTCCAGGGTGTCGACACGCTGCTGGGACCGGAGATGAAGTCCACCGGCGAAGTGATGGGCGGGTCCGATAGTTTCGGCGTGGCCTTCATCAAGGCGATGCAGGGCGCGGGTCAGGGTCTGCCCGAGAGTGGCTGTGTGTTCATCTCGGTGAACGACAACGACAAGCCGGCGGTGCTTGGGGTGGCGCGCGACCTCGCGCAACTCGGCTTCACGTTGTCAGCGACCAAGGGCACGGCCGCGTTTCTCCAGCAGAACGGGCTTGAGGTCGATGTCATGTTCAAGGTGAACGAAAGCCGGCCGAACATCGCGGACCAGATCGTGAACGGGAAGATCGACCTGGTGATTAATACGCCGCTCGGCCGCGATTCCTACTTCGACGATCGCGCGCTGCGCCGTGCGGCGACCAATGCCGGCGTGCCCTGCATCACGACGCTGACAGGCGCGGCCGCTGCTGTGCAGGCCATCCGGGCGCTGCGGACCAACGGTCTCTCGGTGCGCTCGCTGCAGGATTATTACGCCGGCGCCGCAACCGAAGCCTGATCCGGTGTCGTGGGGGCGCCCTCAGCGCCTGTTGGACGGGGGGCCGAAGGTGTCGAGCGGAATGGCCGTGCCCATCGCGGCATATCCCGCGTCACTCGGATGCAGGTGATCGCCCGAGTCATAGGTCGGCAATAGCCGCGCGGGGCGGGCCGGGTCCCTCAGCACGGCATCAAAGTCGAACACGCCGTCATAGAGGCCGGACGTCCGGATCCACTCGTTGACGGCCTTCCGCAGCGTTTCTCCCTCATTCGAGTAGTAGCCCGCACCTTCGAAGGGCGTCAGCGTGGCGCCATAGATCCGGAGTCCGCGCGCCCGTGCGCGGGTGATGAGCTGCTGGTGCCCCGCGATCAGGTCCTCCGCGCTGGGTGCGGGGCTGGTCGGCACCATGCCGATATCGTTGATGCCTGCCATCACGATCACGTGTTGGACATGAGGGAGCGCAAGCACATCCCGGTCAAAGCGGGCCTGGACGTTCGCGCCGTACTCCGGTGCACCGTCTCCCATCAGCCCGTTGCCGGCGATGCCCATGTTCGCCACGCCCAGCCGGGAGTTCCAGACCGTGAGGCGTTCCGCCAGCCTATCCGTCCAGCGGCGGTTCGCGTCCGGGGACGACGACGTGCCGTCGGTGATTGAATCGCCGAGGGCGACGACGGTGGCCGAGCCCGGCGTGCCCACGACTTCCAGCCGAGAGAGCAGGAACCAGGAGTGGAAGACGTCGGGGGTCGCGATCGTCGACGCGCCCGTCAGGTTTCCACGGCCCGCGTAGCTGGTCTGGAGCGCGCCGCCGTGCATTGTGAGCGGGGAGGGCACGCCGGTGGTGCCTGGCAAGTACAGGTCGATGACGACATCGCCAAGTGACGGCGTAATGAAGTCGGTGGCGTCACTGTAGAGCAGTGCGCCCGGTGGGATGATCGCGGTGACCTTGCCTCCGAAGAGCAGGGGCCGCGCCGTGCCGGGCGCAATCGCCGGGCCGTCGCCGCGCAGGGCGATGGATGCCGCGCCGATGGTGACCGGTTCGGTGCCGAACGCGTTGCTGAACACCACGCGGGCACTGCTGCCACCCATGCTGGTGTGCACCACCTGCCGGAGCGTCTGATTCGTGCCGTGCTGAAACGGTGGCGGAGGAGGCGGTGGTGGCGGGGGAGGAGGTAGCGGCCGGTTGGGTACGGCCTCGGGGTTGCGCGGGAGCAGGGAAGGCTCTGCGCTCGTCTGCACCTGGGCGGGCGGCACTGACGCCAGAGGCCGCGCCACCATGGCGGTCGCCCACGTGGCGATCCAGAAGTCCTGCGACCACTGTGCCGAGACCGGTGTGGCGCCCATCGTCAACCCGGCGGCTACGCCAAGCGTCAGGAGCGAGCGGAGTCGATGGCGGCGTCTGAACATCGTGGTCCGGATTATAGAACCCGGCGGATCGCGGAACCTGCCGCACAACCTCGTGGCGACTTCGCGTGAACTGCCTCGCTGTGGCCGTGTGCAACGGTTCCGTGCAGGGACGCGACAGGCCCGAGGCTTGCACCCATCTGGGCGATGCGATCCGTGGCGCTCATTCCGGCCTCGGCGCTGGTCTGTGGTGCGCTGACCGGCAGCGCCCTGTCGTGTCCAGCGCCGGTGCCGTGGGCGCTGGCGGCTCTGGCGGCCCTTGGCTGGGCCGGATGGATGGCTCGCCGATCCGCTGTCGTCGTGGCATGCGCGACGGCCGGCTACGCGCTGGCTGGCGTGGGACTCGCGGCACGGGCAGAAGAGGTGGCACGGCACACGCCGCTGCGCGCGACGCTGGAGCGCGCCTTCGGCGGGTTTGAAATCGACCGCGTCTCGGCCCCTGGTGCTCACCCACCCCTCGTGGCGCGCATCCGGCTGGACGAGGATGCGGCGGTCTCGGCTGGTGGCGTGCGGCTGCGCGGGACCATCGAAGCCCTTGCGATCAATGGAAGAGTGGCCGCCGCGCCGGGAGGAGTGTTGCTGACCGTGTCTGGTGCAGTGGCGCCGGAGCGCGTGAGCGCGTGGCGCGCGGGCCGGGTGGTGGAGGTGCCTGTCGTGTTTCGCCGGCCTGCCCGGTATCTGACGACCGGTGTCGCGGATGGGGAGGCGGCCTCGGCGCGCAACGGCGTGTCGCTGACGGGCCGGGTCAAGAGCGGCCTGGTCGTCGAGGTCGTGGCGGCCGGCACCCGCTGGTCGGAGTGGACCGCGGCGGTCAGGTCCGGCATCCGACGGCGGGTCGCGGCCTCCATGCCGGGCGGCGCCGGCATGGGCGCGGGGATCGTCACGGCGCTCCTCATCGGCGACCGGACGGCGATTCCTTCCGAGGTCCGTGACCAGCTGCAGGCGGCGGGGACGTATCACGTCATCGCCATCTCTGGCGGAAACATCGCCGTCATCGCGCTGCTGGTCGCCGGGATGCTCCGTTTGTCAGGCTTGGGGCCGCGCGCCCTGGCGGGATTCACCATCCCGGTGCTCGTGGGCTATGCGTCGCTCGTCAGCGGAGGGCCGTCGGTGTGGCGCGCCGTGGTGATGGCGGTGCTGTATCTGTCGGCCCGGGTGCTCGACCTGCAAACGCCAACGTGGAACGCGCTCGCGGTGAGTGCGGGCCTGCTCGTGTGCGTCTCGCCGCTGGACGTACGGGATGCCGGGTTCTGGCTCACCTACGGTGCGACGGCCGCATTGCTCGGCGTGGGTCAGGCCTGGCAGGGAGCCGGAGCTGACGAGCCGCTGCTCAGGCGAGCGGCGTGGTGGCTTGTGACCACGATCACCGCGTCGGTGGCCGTGGAGCTGGTCATGCTGCCGGTGACCGCAGGGGTGTTCGGCCGTGTGCCGCTCTACGGCGTTGCGGCCAATCTGGTGGCGGTGCCCGCGATGACCACCGCGCAACTTGCGGGCGTGTGCATGCTGGCCGATGTGCCGTGGCTGGCAGGACTGTGCGGCGTCGTGGCGGACAACGCAACACGAGCGCTGGTCGCCACCTCCGCGTTGGCGCAGCGCGTGCCGTACCTCTCCCCTCGCGTGCCGCCTCCTCCTCTCTGGGGCTGGCTGGTCTTTGCCGGCCTGCTGGCGCTCGCCTGGCGGTCGTCGCGCCGTGGAGCCGCGCTGCTCGCCCTGTTCCTGGGCGTGGCGGTGTGGGCAAATGTGCCGGCCCGGCCGGGTTCCGGCGCGGACGGGCGGCTCTCGTTGACGCTGCTCGATGTGGGACAGGGGGAGGCGATGGTGCTGCGCCTGCCTGACGGTCGCGTGCTCATGGTCGACGCGGGCGGGGGAGGAGGGAGCGAGGCTCGGTTGGGCGACCGCGTGGTCGGGCCCGCGCTCTGGGCGCGTGGGATTCGGCGGCTCGACGGCGTGGTCGTGACCCACGCAGACCCGGACCACGTGGCGGGGGTGCCGGAGATCCTGCGCGACTTCAGGCCCCCGATCCTGTGGACGGGCATCGATGTGCATGGACACGCGGCGTCGGAGCTGATGGAGCAGGCGGCCGCGGCGGTGCGCACGCGACGTGCCCACTGGAACGCCGGCACGCGGGCGCAGGTGGGGGGCGTCACAGTGCGCGTGTTACATCCCGCAGTGCCTGAGTGGGAACGGCGCGTCGTCAGGAATGACGATTCAGTTGTGCTGGAGATCCGCTACGGTGACGTGGCCCTCCTGTTGACGGGTGATGCCGGTGCTGGCGTGGAGGAGAGCCTGCTCGGCCAACTCTCCCTGGCGCCCATTCGCATCCTGAAGGTGGGACATCATGGGAGCCGTGGTTCGACCTCGCCCGCGCTTCTGCGATCCTGGGCGCCGCAGCTCGCGCTCATCAGCTGCGGGAGGGGGAACAGCTTCGGGCATCCTTCTCCGGTCGTCCTCAGTCGGTTGGCAGAGGCGGGGGCGCATATCCTGAGGACCGACGTGGACGGAGAAGTGACCATCGAGACCGACGGCCATGCGGTGCGATTCCGGACGTTCATGCACCCGGCATGGGTGCCCGTGCCTCTCTCTCACGAAACCTATCCTCGGCTGTCGCCGTCCTAACCTTCAATGCGTCATCTCTGCCTGATCCTCTCTGTCAGCCTCGTCCTCGTATGCGCGTGGTCCACACCCACCGCGGGGCAGGACCTCATCACGCTGCGCGGCCATGTGACCGAAGGGCAGTCTCGACAGGCTATCGCGGGGGCCACCGTGCGTGCCGGCGGCGCGAGTGCCACGTCAGGCACCGATGGACGTTTCGCGCTGATGGTGCCCGCGGGTACCGTGCGGCTGACCTTCGAGGCGGCTGGACACCTGGCGGAATCCCGGGAGCTGACGCTCCTGGCTGGGCAGGCGTCGCCCGAGCTTGAGGTCGTGCTCTTCAGCGTGCAGCAGTTCAGTGAGACCGTGAAGGTGGGCGGCGAGTCCGCGGCACCTCTCGCGGAGTTGCCACCGGCCCGCGTGGAGGTGACGCCCCTTCAGGTCAATGCGGTGGCCGGCGCCATCGACAACGTCTTCCGCGTGATCCAGACACTGCCCGGGGTGAGTGCGGCCGATGAGATCGGAAGCCGCCTGACCGTGCGCGGCGGCAGCCCGGACCAGAACCTCACGATGATGGACGGCGTAGAGGTCCATAACCCGTATCGGCTGTTTGGCCTGTTCAGCGCGTTCAATCCGGCAACGGTCAAGTCCTTCGAGCTCTCGGCGGGCGGGTTTGGTCCGAAGTACGGCGACCGGCTGTCATCCCTGCTCACCGTCGAGAACCGGCCTGGCACCGAAACGGAGCGCCTGTCGGGGTCCGCGGCGATTGCGCTGACTGATGGCAACGTCGTGCTGGAGGGGAAGCTGCCTGGCGTCCAGACGGGCTCGTGGCTGCTGACGGGCCGGCGAACCTACTACGACCTGATTGTTGGTCGCATCCTCGACCAGCAGTTGCCGTCGTTCGAGGACGTCCAGACGATTTTGTCGTGGCTGCCCAGGCCGGGACAGCGGGTGTCGGTGACGGCGATCCGCAGCCGCGAAAAGACGGACGCGAACTTCGATGACAGCGCGACCTCGGAGCGCCTGTCGCTCAAGACCGGGGCGGCCAACGATTTGGCGTCTGTGGCCTTTTTCACGCGGGCCGGCGCACGAGGCGCGTCAAAGACCATCCTGTCGTGGTATCGGAACAGTGAGCAGCTCGGCGTGGATGGTCAGGTGGCCAATGACGCCAAGCGGTCGAATGCGCCGGGCCCGAGTCCGTTCGCGAACGTCCTCTTCTCGCGGGACCTGTTGCTCCGCGACATCGCGCTCCGGGAGGAGTACTCGTTCGCGCCATCGGCTCGTCACGGTCTGGAGGCGGGCGCTGACCTGCACCTGCTCGACACCGGCTGGGCCTGGCGCATCAGCGGCGACCGAAATCCCGGCGAGGCCAACGGCTCCAGCGTGCAGGGCGGGGCCGGATTGCCCGCGATTCTCGACTCCACGCGCATGGCGCGGAGGGCGTCGGCATGGCTGAGCGACCGGTGGGTGGCGACCTCGCGCTTGACGGTGCAGCCGGGCATCCGGCTCGACTGGAACGACATCAGCCATGAAGCCGTCGTGGGGCCCCGCCTCTCGGCCGCGTACGACGTCGGGTCTGGCCTGCGCGTCAGAGGGGCGACGGGCCTCTATGCGCAGAGCCCCGGATACGAGAAGCAGATTCAGTCCGATTACTTTGTGGACCTGAGCAAGGGCGCCGCCGTGACGTTGCGCAGCGAGCGCTCGTGGCACGCGATAGCCGGAGTGGAGAAGGACCTCGGCCCCTCGGCCATGCTTCGCCTGGAGGGGTACTACAAAGGGTTCAGCCGGATGATCGTCGGCCGACTCGAGACCGACGCCGAACGGGCCGTCCGCCTGGCGCCCTACGCGTTCCCCGCCGAACTGGCGTCGAGCATTCCCACGACGCCCACCATCACAAGCACGCCGGAGAATGGCGCGTCGGGCCGGTCCTACGGGCTGGACCTCTACGTGACCAAGCCGGCCTCGCGAGAGTCTCGGTTCATGGGGTGGGCGTCCTACACGCTCGGCAAGGCGGAGTGGAATGCCTATGGGCGGCGCTATCCCTTTGACTACGATCGGCGCCATTCGGTCAGCGTGGTGTCGAGCGTCCGGCTCTCCCGGCTGATTGAACTGGCGGCGACCCTCCGGGTGGCCTCGGGCTTCCCCTACACGCCGGTGGCTGCGCTGCGAGTGTCAGCAGTCGAGCAGAGGGGCGGAGGCGCCACGACGCTGGTGCCGGAACGAGATGCGTCCGGCCTGCTCGTGTACACCACGGATTTGGGCGGGGTGCAGAACCTGAACTCGGCACGGCTGCCGATGTTCGCCAGGCTCGATCTGCGCACAACGTTTTCGCCCAAATGGAATGGCGGCCGCTGGCAGCTCTACATCGAGGTGATCAACGCCACCAACCGTCAGAATGCGGGGTCCCTCAGTCCCGTGCTGGCCTACAACCCGGCCGGAGAATTGCCGTCGCTGAGCTACACGCGGGATCAGGGCGTCCCGCTCCTGCCGACCTTCGGGATGCGGGTGCGTTTCTAGCGCCCCGGCTCCCGGCGTTTCTGGCGCTCCCACTCGGCTTCCATCTCGTCGAGGGGGAGTCCACGCAGGGCGCGGCCGTTGGCCGCAAACGCCTGCTCCATGCCGGTGAAGCGACGCGTGAACTTCTCGGTGGCGCGCCGCAGGGCGGTCTCGGGCTCGATGCCGAGCTTGCGCGAGAGGTTCGCGATGGAGAACAGGAGGTCGCCCATCTCATCCTCGGCCCGGGCACGGTCGACCAGTGCACCTGCCGCCACTTCCTGGCGAAGCTCCGCGACCTCTTCCTCGATCTTGGTGACCACATCCGCGGCCTCGGCCCATTCAAAGCCCGTCTTCGCGGCCCGGCTGCTCACCTGATAGGCGCGGAGCAGGGCTGGGAGGGAAGGCGGGACGCCGCTGAGCGTGGTCTCCTGTTTCGGCGGCTTGCCGGATTCGGCGCGCTCGCGGGCCTTGATCGCATCCCACTGTTCCAGCACGGCTCCTGATGTGATGTCCCCAGGCGGCTGGCCGACGACGGGATGTCTGCCAGTGGCCTCAGGCCCGAAGACGTGGGGATGGCGCCGGACCAGCTTGTCGCAGATGGCCTGAATCGCATCCCCGATGTCGAATTGTCCGGCCTCCGCGCTGAGCTGTGCCAGAAAGACCGCCTCGAACAGATAGTCGCCGAGCTCCTCGCGGAGGGCGTCCGGGTCGCCGCTGTCGATGGCGTCGAGGACTTCGTAGGTTTCCTCCAGGACGAAGCGGCGGAGCGTCTGCGGCGTTTGCTCGCGATCCCAGGGACAGCCCTGGGGTGCGCGGAGGATCTGCATGATGGAGACGAGGCGCTCGAAGCGCTCGCCAATCGAGTCGGCCATGTCGGGGCCGTATGGTACCATCCGCTGCACGCCATTCCGGCGCTCCCCAGAGACATGTCTGACACGTCACAACCTGTTGGTTCCGCTCCGGCGCTGAGCTTTCCCGCCTTTGTGCTCTCTCTGGCCCACACGGCCGCGGTGCACTTCGGCGACACTCCAGACCCCGCGACCGGCGCCATGGCGTCGCCGGACCTTGTTGCGGCCAAGCAGATGATCGACGTGCTGGCGCTGCTCGAGGAAAAGACCCGCGGTAATCTGACGGCCGAGGAGCGTCAGCTGATCGAGCAGCTGCTCTACGAACTGCGGATGCGGTACGTGGACGCACAGGGACAGCCGCGCATCGTCCAGCCTTGAGGCGCCGCGCCCGCGTCACGGTGCTCGGCTGTGGCACCTCGGCCGGCGTCCCGATGGTCGGGTGCCGGTGCCCGGTGTGCCGTTCAGAAGACCCGCGTGACGCGCGCCTTCGGCCGTCGATCGTGCTGGAGGTGGACGGTGGTCCGCGCGTGCTGATTGACACGACGCCAGACCTCCGGCAGCAGGCGCTACGGCATGGGCTGTCCGAGGTTGATGCAGTGCTCTACACGCACGCTCACGCGGACCACATCCTCGGCCTCGACGATCTCCGCCGCTTCAACCTTGAGCGAGGCGGCCCGGTGCCGTGTTACGCCACCGCTGAGACGTGGGAGACGCTCCACCAGACCTTCTCGTATGCCTTTGACGGAGTGCCGCGTCTGGGCGGGGGCGTGCCCAGGATCGCCAAACACCTGATCGATGGCCCCTTTGTGGTGGCGGGTCTGCGCGTGACACCGGTGGCGCTGCTGCACGGCCGCATGCCGGTGCTGGGATTTCGCTTCGGGAGCTTCGTCTATCTCACCGACTGCAACGCGATCCCCGCGGAGTCCTGGCCGCTGCTGGCAGGCGTGGACACGGTCATCCTGGATGCGCTCCGGGAGCAACCGCACACCACCCACTTCACGCTGCCTGAGGCCCTGGCCACGGCCGCCAGAATCGGGGCCCGCGAGACCGTCTTCACCCATATGACACACGACCTCGGCTATGCCTCGACCAATGCCCGGCTGCCTGAGGGAATGGCACTGGCATATGATGGCCAGAGCCTTGAGATCCAGGTGGATCTCGAACCCGCCTGACCGTGGACGTACTGTATTTTCCCGACGACGCACCGCCGCCCTGGCTGGTGCATCCCGTGCTCGCCCTCGGCAACTTCGACGGCGTGCATCGCGGTCATCGCAAGATCCTGGAGCGTGTCGTTCGAGGCGCACAGGAGCGCGGCGGCACGCCCATGGCCATGACCTTCGACCCGCATCCCCCGCGGATTGTGCGTCCGGATAAGGCGCCGCCCCTGCTGATGACGACGGCGCAGCGGCTGGAAGCATTGGGCGCCTCGGGGATGCGTGCGGTTGCGGTCGTCCGGTTCACGCCGGAGCTCTCCCAGTGGGATGCCGAGACCTTCGTGTCGCGCGTGCTCGTCGACTGGCTGCGTGTCTCCGAGGTGTGGGTCGGCGCCAACTTCCTCTTCGGCCGGGATCGCACGGGCACCTTCTCGGCCTTGCGGCAGCTCGGCGTACGGTTCGGGTTCCGGGCCGACAAGATCGACCCGGTCCGGTTCAAGGATTTCGTCGTTAGCAGCACCCGCATCCGGCGGCTCGTGAGCGAGGGGCGGATGGATGAAGCGGGCGCCTTGATGGGCCGGCCGTACTTTCTGGACGGTACCGTCGTGCACGGGCGTGCGAAGGGGCGCGAGATCGGGTTTCCCACCGCGAACCTCGCGACGGACAACGAACTCCTGCCGCCGCCAGGTGTCTACGCGACGACGCTCCAGGTGGATGGCATCGAGCGGGCGAGCGTGACCAATATCGGCGTGCGCCCGACGTTCGGGACCGAGGGGCCACTCGTGGTGGAAGCCCATGTGCTCGAGGACCCGGGCGACCTCTATGGCAAGGCGGTGCGTCTCCGGTTCGTGCAGCGCCTGCGTGAAGAACGGCGCTTTCCGGATGTCGATGCCCTGCGGACCCAGATCGAAGCCGACACGCGGCACGCGCGGCGCCTCTTCAGCAAACTGACCGTCTGACGGACGTACACTCTGAGTCATGCTGCGCCTGTTCAACACACTGACCCGAACGCAGGAACCCTTCACCCCTGCTCGCGAGAACACCGTCCGGATGTACGCCTGCGGACCCACGGTGTACGCCCGGGCACACATCGGAAACTTCCGGACGTTTGTCTGCCTGGATGTGCTGCGGCGCGCGTTGAAGTACGTCGCCGGCCACCAGATGCGGATGGCCGTGAACTACACGGACGTGGACGACAAGACCATCAACGGCGCGAAGGCGGCCGGCGAACCGCTGCGTGAGTACACCGAACGCTGGATCGTGGCGTTCCGTGAAGATGCAACGGCGCTTGGACTGGAGACGCCCGAAGAGACGCCGAGGGCCACGGACGAGGCCAACATGCAGGCGATGGGGGCGTTGGTTCAGCAACTCGAACACAACGGCCACACCTACCGGAGCGATGGCTCGGTCTACTTCCGCATTGCCTCCTTCGAGACCTACGGGCAACTGGCTCGGCTCCCGCAGGATGGGATGCAGGCCGGGGCCCGTGTCGACGTCGACGAATACGCCAAGGACGATGCGCGGGATTTCGTGCTGTGGAAGGCCTCCAAGCCGGGAGAGCCGTCGTGGGATGTGGGCGTCGGGCCCGGCCGGCCCGGTTGGCACCTGGAGTGCTCGGCGATGGCGTTGCGCCTGCTCGGCGAGGCACCGATCGATATTCATGCCGGGGGGATCGATTTGATCTTCCCGCACCACGAAAACGAAATCGCGCAGAGCGAGGGCGCGACCGGGACGCCCTTCGCGCGCATCTGGGCTCACGTCGAACACCTGTTCGTCGAGGGCGAGAAGATGTCCAAGTCGCTGGGCAATGTCTACGCGCTGGCCGACATTGTGTCCCGCGGATACCGCCCGTCCGCGCTGCGCTACCTCCTGCTGTCGTCTCACTACCGGAAGCAGTTGAACTTCACCTGGGCCGGGATGGATCAGGCCGAGGAATCCATCCGCCGCATCGTGGGCTGCCTCACGCGTCTTGATGACGTCCGGCCGTCCGAGCAGGGGAGCCTGGCCGAGGCCGTGGCCTCCGCGCGTGGCCGATTCCGCGAGTCGATTGAGGACGACCTGAATACCGCGGCCGCACTGGGAGCGGTGTTCGACCTGGTGCGAGACGTCAATGCTGCCATCGATGCCGGCAGCGTGTCGGTGGGGGATATTCAGGCCGTGCGGGCGCTGGTCGCAGAGTGCGACCAGGTGCTGGGTGTGATCGCGTTGCGCCAGGCGGAGGACGCGATGCCGCCGGTGCCGATTGCCGAGATCGAGGCCGAGATCGCCGCGCGCCAGGCGGCCAGGGGGCGTCGGGATTTCGCGGAGGCGGATCGGATCCGTCAGGACCTGCTGGCGCGCGGCATCGTGCTGGAGGACAACCCCACGGGCACGCGCTGGAAGCGGAAGTAGCGGCGCGCGCTGAACCGTGGGAACGGGGCTTGCTCCCGTCCGTGCGCGTGACCGCAGATCGCCGGCAGTCGCTCGGAATCCTTGGAGAAGACCTCGCGTGCGAGGCGCTGATAGACCGTGGGTACGTCGTTCTTGCGAGGCGCTACCGGACCCGCCTGGGAGAAATCGACATCGTCGCCCGCGACGGGTTGACCGTGGTGTTCGTGGAAGTGAAGGCCAGGCAGTCCGGGGTCTTCGGTGACGGCGCCGAGGCGGTGGGTTTGCGGAAGCAGCAGCGGATTGGGACGATGGCGGCGTACTACCTGGCCCGGCATGGGCTCCAGCAGGCGCCGGCCCGATTTGACGTGGTCTCGGTGCTGCTGCCGGAGGCGGGGAGTGCGAGAGTTGAAGTGTTCCGAAACGCCTTCGACCTCTCGCCGACATCCCGCCGGGGCTGGTAGACGGGCGTCTGGGCTTGATGCGTCTAATGTGCTGTGGTACGCTGTCACTTCGTCGCGAGCGGGAATAACTCAGTGGTAGAGTGCGACCTTGCCAAGGTCGAAGTCGCGGGTTCGAATCCCGTTTCCCGCTCCAACTTTCCTTCCTGTGAGTTCCGGCGGCTGACCCGCCCAGCCATCCGAACGGCGCCGTCGCCAAGTGGTAAGGCAGAGGTCTGCAAAACCTCCATCCCCGGTTCAAATCCGGGCGGCGCCTCCAATCTTCCCTAGACAGCTCGACTTGTGTGCCCGTTGGGTCCCTCTGTGACCACCGGTCCGCGATCGCTCGCCTCCCGGGGCAGGCAATGTACCTGCCTCTCTTGCGTCTGGAATTGGACAGTCCCAATGGGGCGAGACCGCTATCCTCGTGCCATGACGGACCCAAAAACTTCAGGCGAGCAGGGGCGCGAGGCGGCAGAGGTGAAGCGAGAGGACGCTGAAGCCGATCGGGAAACGGCGGATGACGGGCGCGGCGATGCCGAGAAACACCGCGTGCAGGCAGAGGCCGCGAGGGCGGAGGCAGAGCGATTCAGGATCCTGGCCGAGGAAGCGCGGGTGCTTCGTGAGGAGTACCGGGAACAGGTCGAGGCGATGAGGCATTCGCAGGAAGCACTTCGACACGCCGCCGAGGAAGCGAGGCAGGCTGCCGAGGAGGCCAGGCACGCCACCATTGCTTCCGTTGCCGCGACTGCTGATGCCCTGGCCAGCAATCTGGCCCAGATGCAGTTTCTGGCGGAGTCGCGGGATATCCTCAAGAAACTGAAGCTCACGATGCCAGACGACTTCCAATAGCCAGCCCATCGCCAGGCCTTCAGGTCTCCCACGCCGCTGCGGCCGCCGGCAGTCGTAGAATCCCGGGTATGGCGAGAGTGGTGCTCGACGAACACGCGATTCAGGAGCGCTTTGTGCGCGCCTCCGGCCCAGGGGGGCAGAACGTCAACAAGGTGGCGACTGCCGTGGAGTTGCGCTTCCATGTGGCGGGTTCGTCGCTCCCCGAGACAGTCAAGACCAGGCTGATGCGACTGGCCGGCCGCCGGATGCAGGCCGACGGGTGCCTCGTGATCGATAGCCGGGCCCTCCGGACCCAATCGATGAATCGGGAGGCGGCGCGCGAGCGGTTGGCGGACCTGATCGCGCGTGCGCGCGTGGTCCCCAAGACGCGCCGGGCGACGAGGCCCTCGAAGGCCGCAAAAGAGAGTCGTCTCGTGACCAAGAAGCAGCACGCGGGCGTCAAGGCCAGACGTCGCCGGCCTGGGGCGGACGAGTAGGCGCCGCATGGTGCACATCTCCGAGTGCCCCGTGTGCGGCATGGTCGTCTGGAGGGTCCTGGCGTGAAGGGCTGGCGGCTCGCGGCCGGACTCTGTCTGCTCGTGGTGGCGGTGCCCGTCACGGGGCGGGTCCTCGGTGGGCAGGAGCCGGACGTCCCGGTCTTCCGTGGCGGAGTACAGGCGGTGCGCGTGGACGTATCCGTGCAGGATCGGCAGGACCGGTCAGTCGACGGCCTGACGGCGGCAGACTTCGAACTCCGTGAGGACGGCATTGTCCAGCGTGTGACCTCCGCGCAGTTCATCCGTCGGGACGGTACGCGGCAGTCCAATCTGGACGAAGGGCTGGCGATCCGCTCGCGTGAGCACGCTGAGAGCGAAGCGGCCAGGGAGGACGTCCGGCTGTTCGCGATTTTTCTGGACGACTACCACATCGACAAGGACCAGCAGGTGACCCTGCGTGTCCGCGAGGCGCTGCAGCAGTTTCTCAAGGGATTCGGCCCGAACGACCTCCTCGTGGTCATGGACCCGCTCACACCCCTCAGTGCCCTGACCTATACGCGGTCCACAGAAGACGTGCTCGCACGAGTGCGCACGTTCGAGGGGCGCCAGGGGCAGTTATTCCCTGTCCGAAGCGTGATGGAGGAGGCGCAGATCAAATCGAACCACGTCTGGCAGATCCGCGCGACGGTGACACTCTCTGCCCTTGAGGCGCTGGTTGCCCATTTGAGCGGTCTTGGCGAAGGGCGGAAGTCCGTGCTGTTTGTGAGCCAGGGCCCGCCGATGTCCACGTCGTTTCCGGAGAACGAAGCGCACGTCCAGTCGATCGTGCAGGCGGCGAACAGAGGGAACGTGACCATCCATGCCTTCGACCCGCGTCCCCTCGGCAGCAGTCAGCCGGGTGGCGCGTATGTGTTGTCGCGGCTGGCGGGTGAGACCGGGGGGCGCGCCGTGGCCAACAGCAACAGCCCCGTGCCACAGTTGAAGCAGGCGCTGGCAGACGCCAGTACGTACTACCTGCTGGGCTACACACCGTCCCGCCCGTCCGACGATGGGCGATTTCACCGGATTGAGGTGAAGTCGCTGCGCGCGGGCGTGCGTGTCACGGCCCGTCGGGGGTACTGGGCGCCGTCGGTCCGCGAGATGACAACGGCCCCGGCGCCGCCCATGGAGCCGCGTCAGGCGACGGCCTTGGCGGAACTCGTCGCACCGTCTCCCGGACGGGTGGCCGATGTCTGGCTGGGGGCATCGCGCGGAGGGGATTCCCGCACGGCCATGACCGTAGCCTGGGAAGCCGTTCTGGCAGGCTCAGGCAACGGCGTGCCCCGGAGTCTGGAGGTTGGCGTATTGGACGGGTCGGCCCTGGCATCTGGTGGCGCGCCCAGTTGGCTGGCGCCACCACGCGCGATTTCACCGGGGGGGACTGAGCGGTTCGAGCTTGAGGCCGGCCAGCGGGTGGTCTGGCGGTTCACCGTGAAAGGGCCACGCGACGTTCTTGACCAATGGGAGCAGCGAATGGCTGTGCCCGAATTGCGAAAGGCTCGTTTCGCGCTGGCCACGCCTGTCTTCTTCCGCGCAACGACTCCGCAACAATGGCGGGCGTTGGAAAGTGGCACGGGACTGGCACCTGCCGCAGGAAGGCAGTTCCGGCCAGGGGAACGTGTGCGCGTTGACGTTGAGAGCTACGGTGCGGGCGGTGCCGTTGAGTTACATGCGGACGTGCTGGGAAGCGGGGGCCGGAGTCTGGTGCGGCTCGCCGTGGTCGAGGCCGTCGGTGGCCAGCATCAGCTGACGTTGCCTGTGGCGAGTCTTGGGCAGGGGACCTACGTTCTGCGGCTACGGGCACGCGAGGGCGACTCAGAGGCCGAAGAGCGCGTGGCTTTCGAAATCATTCCCTAGCTGTGCCATTGCGGTGAAGAATAGGTGGGTCTTGGGATGCGGCACGACGGCACTGCAGACTGATGGGTATTCTGCCGAAAAGATCTTGAAGCGCATATCCGTCTTCGACCGAGGAATGATGAACCGAGCCCTTATTCAGAGTGGTGCTGTGGCCTGCACGGCGATGCTGTTGACGGTCCCCATGAGGGCCGCGGAGGCGCCCCTGGTGTTCAACAGAGGTACCGCAAAGCCCGCCCTTGAGTGCCTGGACACGCCGCTACAGGCCAAGGCTCATACGAACCGCATCAAGACGCTCGACGTCGAGGCAGGCAGGGCCCTGGTCTATGACCAGCAGCCGCCGGTGCTCACGCCGAACTACACGGGAACCATCCAGTTGGCGGAGTTCACGGTCGCAGGCGATGTCGCGTCCCTGCAGTTCCGGGGCATTGACGGCACCGTCGAGACGTGGGCGCGCCAGCGAACCGACACCCTGGCTGGCAGGCCGGTGAGCGTCTTCCAGCCATCGTGGGACTCGTCCATTCTGGACCGGGCGATGGCGAACTCCCGGTGGGGCTGGGACCAGCCGGAACTCTACATCGGGGACGTGCTCGGGGCCGGTGCACTGGGCGCCAACCGCAACATCCTTCTTCGCATCGCACCCTCGAATATTCCGGATGTCCGGGTGATTCAGGCGGCTGCCGATGTGCAGTATTCCAGCCACGTGGTGAATATCGTGTTGTCGGGGTTCTCGGACGAGCTGGTGCAGGTGGACGATCCCAGCGCCGAACTCGCTCGCGTGTCCAACCGTTTCTACCAGGTGTTCCAGGACACCTATGACGCACTCGCTGTCGTGCCCCAGCGGTCGCTCATGATGCCGTATACCGGCGTCCATTACACCGTGAAGAACGACATTGCCGGCATCGGCCAGGAGCAGTATGACCTGGCCGCGACCTACGGCAGTGCCGGTCGGCTGCATGGCATTGAGATCTTCCCGCAGTTTTTTTCGGGCAATCAGATCAGCACCCACGAGGCCTCTCACCAGTGGGGCAGCTACGTGGACTGGACGGCTCTGACGGGGCTGGTGCGCGCGGGTCATCAGACTGGCGCGCATGACCCTCTCTGGCTGAACTATCCGTCTCGGATGAGTTCGGTTCTGGACGGGGTCCGGACGGTGGTTGATAACGGTGGATCCTATGTCGTGGGCCGCTCGGCCGCGCCAATCCTGTTTACGCCGATCCAGCGCTATGCCATGGGTCTGCTGGCAAAGGAGGCGGTGCCGGACATGATCCTGTTTGACGACCAGGCGCAGTTCACGTTGGCGGATGTGCCTGCCCCCGGTACGCCCGTTGGTGGCGGTGTCCGCGGCGCGAGCATCACTGCGGTGGCGGGTTTGCTTGGTGAACGCAGTGGCCCGGTGCCCACCGAGTGGAATCGGGCGACGATTGTGGTGTCCCGCGGTGCGCTTCTGTCTCAGCGCGAAATGAACTACTGGACCTTCTACGCGCAGCGTTCCGAGGACCCGAATCGGTCTGGCATTGTGGACTACGAGGGCTACGGATCATTTGACCGCGCCACGGGCAACGCGGTGGACTTCAAGACGGACATCCGTCCGTTGGCGGGCACGAAGATCTCTGGCCCGCTCGCAGTGGACTACCCGTCGTTCGGCACGCGGGATCTGCGGGGCCTTGAGCTCAGCGCGCCGCTTGCGACGCTCTCATCCGCTGCTGCGCCGATTGCGATCTCCGGTCGTGTGACGGTCGCCAATCGCGCGAGCTACAACCGCGTGGCATTCTGCCTCGTGGAGGAACCGGAATCGGGGTGCGGCGCGTCTCAGGTCGCAGTGGCGGCGATCGGGGGCGACGGCAGCTTCAGCGCGGCCGTGTCGGCACCGCGTCCTGGCCGGTTCGAGTTGGTGTTCTTCCTCGTGACGCCCAGCGGCGGAAGCCTGAGTGCCGCCTGGCAGGTGACGAACTTTACGGTGAACTGACCCGTCACTGGCGGGCATGGCCCGCACACGCCCCACCGACGCCGGGTTGGCTACGCGCCACCCGGCGTTTCGTGTGTACGGCAACCGGGGTAGTCAGCGGCTCGCGGGTCCGCGCGCTCTCCAGCTCAGCTCCCCGCAAGGCTCAGCGCGTCTGCACGTTGCAGCGACACTCAGCGCTGCGGCGGGTAGGCGTGCGGCTTGCGACTGTTCTCGATGACCGGTTGGCCACGGTGACTTTCATCCGTGCACCCGACCCACTGCACGCCGTCGCCGCCGGTCACTCCAGCAGGGTGACCGGGCGCATCCGCTGGCAACCTGTTCACGGCCCGGCGCATCGAGGAGGAGTGGCATGAGTCGAATTCTTGGGGGAGTGTTGGTGATCCTGCTGGCGGTGTCTGTTGGGGCGCAGGAGCGCGGATCGAAGCCGCCCGCATCGGCGCCGGCGGTTGTCAATCTCAATACGGCCAGCGTGGCGCAGTTGGAGGCGCTGCCTGGGGTGGGACTGAAGACAGCCGAGCGAATCGTGGAATACCGGCAGAAGAACGGTGGCTTCAAGAAGGTGGAGGACGTGATGAATGTGCGGGGAGTCGGCGAGAAAGGCTTCCTGAAGCTGAAGCCGCTGCTCATCGTCGCGCCGCCGAAGTCCGATCGGAGCCAGTAGGAGTGCCCGCATGCGCAGGCGATGGGACAACACCGGCATGACGCTGGTCGAAGTGCTCATCGCCTGCGCGCTGGCGGTGGGATTGGCTGCTGCTGCGGGGGCCGCCGCGCCCGGTGCGATTGATCGCGCCCGCGCCCGGCAGGCGACGGCGTTTCTATGCAGCCAGCTCGAGTGGGCGCGTGCGGAGGCGCTGGGCCGCGGGAAGGCCGTTGGCGTCGTGTTTGGTCCCGACGCCGAGGGCACGCCGGTCTCGGTGCACGTAGACGGCAATGGCAATGGCCTGCGGGCCGCCGAGGTGGCCCGCGGAACGGACGCCGCCGTGAGTCAGCCGCGGCGGCTCGATCAGCTGTTTCCAGGGGTCCGCATCGGCGAGGGCACATCCACGGGTGTCCGCCTTGGAGGTGGCCGCCTGTTGACCTTCTCACCAGCCGGCACCGCGACGCCTGGGAGCATCGTGCTCACCGGTCGAGACGGCAGTCGCTATGCCGTGCGGGTGTCTGGCGGCACAGCCCGTATCCGGACGCAGCGCTTCAATGCGGTAACGGGTATCTGGAGTGATCGGTGAGAACGCCGGACGAGCGTCGTCGGTGGCCTCGCATGACGCCGATGATGGGTGGTCCAGGGGCGGAGGTTCGGCTCAGAGTTGGCGGGACCCTCGAGGTTCGCGATATCTCAGCGCGCGGTGCGCGCGTCGATGGGGCGGCGCGCCTGCTCCCGGGAGTGCCCACCGATGTCCATGTGGTCGGTGCGGAGGGTCGGCGGTTGGTGCGCGGGAGGGTCGTGTGGTCCCGGGTCAGAACCCTCGCTCCGCTGGCCTATGAGTCCGCGCTCGTGTTCGACGAGCCACTGACGCTGCTTCCGGGTGGGTATCAGATGCCCACACACGCGCGTCTCGATGGGGCTGCCGAGGAAGCGCACTACCCGGAGCCACGGAGCGTGGTGCGTCGAGTGGGCCAGAATCCCTGAAAAACCATCTGGAGACGTCTTTGGCAGCGCCCTTGGTTCTGCACTCCCGTAGACGATGACAGGAGGGCGCGATGACCAGTGGTGAGTATGCCGAGGATAGAACTGCCGGAGACGTACGTGTCGGTCCGCTGATTGGGCACCTGGCGCGGGCGCTGAGCGGGGAGCGGGGCTCAATGCAGCAGGCGTTTGAGGCCGGTCTCCGGGAGTTGCTGCCCTTGCAGGCCGTTCGGCTGCGCGAGGTCCCGGGGCCTCTGCAGACTCATCCGGTGCCACCGGGAGAGGTGCGTGGGGAGGCTCGGGGGGAGATTGTGTTGGCGGTACCCGTGTCGGGCCACGGGCGTCCGGCGGTGCTGGAGGCGTCGGTCGGCGATGGTCGGGCCCTCGACGCTTGCGGGATTGCGGTCCTGGATGCCGCAGCGGCACTTGGGGCACTGGTGCTGGAGATCGACCGGAGCCGGCCCCTGCGCCACGCGCTGCCCGAACCCGCCTCGTCGGCCACACTGATCGGGGCCAGTTCGTCGATGGACGCACTCCGGGAGCGTGTGGCACGGGTGGCCGCGAGCAACTTTACCGTGCTGATTGAAGGCGAGAGTGGCACGGGGAAGGAACTGGTGGCGCGCCACCTCCACAGCCTCAGTCGCCGGCGGCACGGTCCGTTCATTGCCGTCAACTGCGCTGCGATCGTCGAAACCCTGCTCGAGGCGGAACTGTTCGGTATCGAGGATCGGACCGCCACTGGCGTCAGGGGGCGCCGGGGCAAGTTCGAACTGGCAGACAAGGGCACACTGTTTCTGGACGAGGTCTCCGACTTATCGGCGGCCGCGCAGGCGAAGTTGTTGCGGGCGATTCAGGAACTGGCCGTCGAGCGGGTGGGCGGACACGGCACGCGCCGGATTGACGTCAGGATTGTGGCGGCGTCGAACCGGCCCCTCGTGGACCTGGTGGCGCAGGGTCTCTTTCGTCCAGACCTCTTCTATCGGCTGAGTGGAGTGGAGATTCAGGTGCCGCCGCTTCGCACCAGGGCCGCGGATGTGCCCGCACTGGTCCGGCACTTCCTCGATCGGCACGAGGGCGGCTCCGCCATGCGCGTGTCCGCTGCCGCCCTTGAGGCGCTGCTCCTCTATGGCTGGCCCGGTAACGTCAGAGAGCTCGAGCGGCTCGTCGAGCGGGTGATGGCCCTTACCCGGACGTTGGTGATCGAAGTCGATGATCTGCCGGCCCAGGTCCGTGGTCAATTCGCTGAGGTGCTTGAGGTGCGCGAGGGGCAGGACGAAAGCCTGAGGGCCTGGGGCACGCGCTACGTCCGGCTTGTGTTTGAGCGCTGCGGGCGCAACAAGCGGCGTACCTGCCTCGCGCTCGGCATCAGCTACCACACGCTGTCGGCGTACTTGCGCTGCGGGGATCCCACCGCCACTGCCGACAGCCGTCAGTTGCCGGCGTGGGTGGCGCGGTCATGCTCGACAGAGCGCCCCCTGCAGGCGGGGTCAGCAACGTCGTCGGAGACGGGAGCCGCAGTTGAGGGTTGCCGGCGATGAGTCCATTGCGCTTCTTCCTGCTCGTGCCATTGCAGTCGCGGGTGATGCTGTGTGGCCTTGTCGGTGTCGCCCTGGTGGGCGTGGTGCAGGTCAGCGTTGTCCCGGCGGCCGGCCGGGACGCCGCGTTGACACTGCTGCTCCTGCAGATGTTCAGCGCCTCGTCGGGATTCGTCATTCCCGCTCGTCGTGGCCACTACGACCCGATCTTGACGGGTGGAGCTTCGCGCAGTGCCGTGGTGGCAAGTCACTGTGTGCTCTCGATCGTTCCTGGCGTATCGGCATGGTTGATGCTGGGTCTGGGGGAGTGGTTGACCGGGGGACACGCCGTCTGGTCGACCGGAAGTGCCATGGCGCTGTTTCTGGTATCGGTGGGGGGCTGGGCTGGGACGGTGGCGTTGCCGCGATTGAGCGGCGGTGTCACCTGGATTGTGCTGATGCTGGCGTGCCTCAGCGGACCGACAGCGTGGCGGCAAGGCCTCTTGACTGCGGCGGCCGGAGGCGGAGCAGGCGAGATACGCGCCGCTGTCTATCTGGTGTGTCCGCTTGTCCTGGCGGGTCGTGCGCTTGGCTGGCAGGATGTCATCGCGTTGCTGCCTGCGTGCGGTGTCATCGTCGGAGGCGCACTGGTTGCGTGGCGATTCCTCCTGAGGCTGGACGTCACGCTGGAGGCCGCGCAGTGAACGGCCCCTTCGCAGTCGTGGCCAGGGGGCTCGGGGCGCGCTACGGGCGCCGCGAGGTGTTTCACGACGTCTCCTTTGACGTGCAGTCCGGCCAGGCGCTGGGCGTTGTCGGTGAAAACGGCGCCGGCAAGACGACCCTCCTGCGGATGGCCGCCGGCCTGATCCGGCCCATCCGGGGCGAACTCCGGATCGCGGCGCTGCCACCGGCAGATGCCCAGCGCCGGCTTCGTACTGCCTACTTTGCTGGCGAGGCGACGTTACCGGGACGCGTGCGGGTGGCGACGTGGGGGCACCTGACGGGGCACACCGGCGTCGTGGATCGCAGACGACTGCGGACGCTCTCACGCGGGGCCAGGCAACTGATGGGGCTTCGAGGCGTCCTGGCTCCTGCGACGCTCGCCTTCATCGTGCTGGACGAGCCGTGGGAAGGCCTCGACCCGGACGGCGCCCGTTGGTTGTCAGCCCTGCTGACCTCGAAGCGGGATCGTGGTGCAGCGGTCGTGGTGTCGTCGCATCGACTCCACGATCTGGCCGGCATCTGTGACGCGTATCTCTTTCTCGCGCATCAGCGGGCGGTCTTCTGCCGGGCCTTTGAATTGAGTCCGGTCGGACCCGTGACGGCCGAGCTCCTGGCCGACACCTTCGATCGGCTGCGAGGCGGAGCGTCGTTGCGGCGTGAGGAGCCGCGGGCAGAGCCCGGTCAGGGCGCGGAGGGCGGCTTCACGCCCGTGTGGCCAGCGCCTCGGAAACGTTGACCTCACCGGACGCGCATAGTACGTTTGCCAGGTGCGGTCCGTCAGGACGCGATCGCCTCCCACCCTCATGACCGACGTCGCCGCAACCCCACTCAAGACCACCGTTCTGCACGCTCGCCACAAGTCGTCCGGAGCCCGCCTGGTGCCGTTTGCCGGATGGGACATGCCAGTCGAGTACAGCGGTGTGACCGCTGAGCACCTGGCCGTGCGTACGGCAG
Source organism: Acidobacteriota bacterium (assembly GCA_947482665.1). Taxonomy (GTDB): domain Bacteria; phylum Acidobacteriota; class Vicinamibacteria; order Vicinamibacterales; family UBA2999; genus CANKJK01. The sequence goes on along the minus strand of CANKJK010000007.1, from coordinate 76,612 downwards.
CCGGCATGTTCGACGTCAGCCACATGGGCCAGATCGAGATTGCGGGGAAGCAGGCCATGGCGGCCGTGCAGCACGTCTCCACCAACGATGTGGCCACACTCGCGGTGGGCCGCGCCCACCTGTCGGTGCTGGCCTCGCCCGAGGGGACGGTGCTCGACGACATCCTGGTCTACAGGCTGGCCGCGTCTCACTTCCTGCTGGTGGTCAACGCCGGAAATGCCACGAAGGACTTTGCGTGGATCTCGCAGCAGCTCGCCGGATTTGACGCGGCCGTGGTGGACACCAGCAGCCGCTACGCCCTTCTCGCTATCCAGGGGCCGAAGGCGCTGGACGTGGTGCAGACGCTGACGGCTGTGTCACTCGCGGAGATTCCCTATTACGGCTTCGCGCATGGCGAGGTCGCCGGCGCGCGCGCCACGATTTCCCGCACGGGCTATACCGGGGAGGACGGCGTCGAGGTGTTTGTGCCGCCGAACATGGCGGACCGCGTCTGGCAGGCCGTCCTGCAGGCTGGAGAGGGCGTCGTGATCCCCTGTGGCCTGGCCGCGCGGGACACCCTGCGGCTCGAGGCCGGCATGCGCCTGTGTGGGCAGGACATGGACGACACCACGACCGTCCTCGAAGCCGGACTGGGCTGGGCCGTCGGCTGGGAGAAGCCGTCGTTTGTCGGGTCTGAGGCGTTGCGGGCGGAGAAGCAGCGCGGTCCGGCCCGGCGTCTCGTGGGATTCGAGATGTTGGAGCGCGGCATCGGGCGACATGGATATCCCGTGGTGCATGACGGTCAGGTGGTGGGGCAGGTGACCAGTGGCACGCAGACGCCGTTTCTGAAGAAGGCGATTGGCATGGCCTACGTGCCGGCGGCGCTGGCGGTGCCGGGAACGGCAGTGGGCGTAGATATCCGGGGCCGCGTCTCGGCCGCGCAGATTGTGAAGCTGCCGTTCTATCGGCGAGCCAGGTAGGAGCTGACATGTATCCGTCCGAACTGAAGTACACGATGGATCACGAATGGGTGCGCGTCGAAGGCGACGTGGCGGAAGTCGGCGTCACCGACTTCGCCCAGCAGCAACTGGGCGATGTGGTCTTTGTCGAACTGCCGGAGCCCGGGGCCACGGTGACGGCTGGCCAGGCCTTCGGCACGATTGAGTCGGTGAAGGCCGTCTCGGAGCTCTTCGCACCGGTGAGCGGAGAGGTCATCGCGACCAACGATGCGCTCGTGACGCGTCCAGAGACGATTAATGCCGAACCGCACACCTCCTGGATGGTGAAGGTACGGGTGTCGAGTCCGGGTGAGCTCGGGGAGCTGCTCGACGCCGAGCGGTATACCGCGCTGGTCACGGGTTGATGGCCTTCCCGCCAACCGACGAGTTTTCGAAGCGCCATCTGGGGCCATCCCAGCCCGATCGCAGCCGGATGCTGCAGACCATCGGGGCGCCCTCGCTGGAGTCGCTGATTGACGAGGTGGTGCCCTCCGACATTCGGCTCTCGGAGCCACTGGCGCTTCCGAGGGGCCTCACTGAGCAAGAGTATCTCCGCCATATCGCGGCGATTGGCCGCGCAAACAAGCCCACACGGTCCTATATCGGTCTCGGCTATCACGAGACCGTCACGCCCAGCGTCATTCTCCGGATGGTGATGGAGAATCCCGGCTGGTACACGCCGTACACGCCGTATCAGGCCGAGATCGCCCAGGGCCGCCTGGAGTCGCTCCTCAACTTCCAGACGATGGTCACCGACCTCACCGCCATGGAGGTCGCCAACGCCTCGTTGCTGGACGAAGCCACGGCGGCGGCCGAGGCGATGACGCTGCTCCATCGGGTGAAGCCGGCGAGCCGCGCGGGCGCGAACCGGTTCCTGGTCAGCGAGGGCGTATTCCCACAGACCCTGGCCGTGCTCCAGGGACGCGCGGCCCCGTTGGGCCTGGAGGTGGTCGTCGGCGCGGCGGAGGCGATGGCGTTTGGCGCCGACGTGTTCGGGGCGCTGCTGCAGTATCCGGACGTGTCGGGAGCGGTGGCGGATCTCCGCCCGTTCATCGAGCGTGCCCATGCGGCCGGTGTGCTCGTGGCGGTCGGCGCGGACCTCCTCTCCCTCGCGATGCTGACGCCACCCGGAGAGATGGGCGCGGACGTGGTCTACGGTAACGCGCAGCGCTTCGGCGTCCCCCTCGGATTCGGCGGTCCTCACGCGGCCTTCTTCGCCACGCGTCAGGCCTTCGTGCGTCAGATGCCCGGCCGTCTCATCGGTGTGTCGGTCGATGCGCATGGCCAACCGGCCTATCGCATGGCCCTGGCCACGCGCGAACAGCACATCCGCCGCGAGAAGGCGACCTCCAACATCTGCACCGCGCAAGCGCTGCTGGCGAATATGTCCGCGATGTATGCCGTGTATCACGGCCCGGCGGGACTGCGCGCCATCGCCGATCGGGTGCATCGGATGGCCGTGCGCCTCGAAGAAGCCCTCACCGCCCTCGGCATGGAGCAGACCAATGCGCATTACTTCGACACGCTGCAGATCCGCGTGCCGGGTGATGCCGAAGCGATTCGGCAGCGAGCGCTCTGGGCGGGCATCAACTTCCGGTATGTGGGCGACGACATGGTCTTCATTGCCCTGAATGAAGCGGTTCTCGACGAGGACCTGATCGCCATCATCAACATCTTCGCGGATGCTATGGGGCAGCAGCCGTTCCGTCAGGTGCCAGAAGGCCAGCGCGCGTCACGGCTTCCCGCGGGCCTGTCCCGGACGACCTCCTTCCTGACGCACCCGGTCTTCAATACCCATCACTCGGAAACCGCGATGATGCGGTACGTGCGGTCACTGGAGAAGAAGGACATCGGACTCGATACCTCGATGATTCCGCTTGGATCCTGCACGATGAAGCTGAACGCGGCGGCCTCGATGCGGCCCGTCACCTGGGAGGCCTTCTCGAACGTGCATCCGTTCGCTCCGCTCGATCAGGCGGCGGGCTACCTGCAGATCATCGAGGACGTGGAGGACGCGCTGGTCGCGGTCACGGGCTTTGCGAAGGTGTCTCTCCAGCCCAACTCCGGTGCGCAGGGCGAACTCGCGGGCTTGATGGTGATGCAGGCGTACCACCAGAGCCGAGGGGAGAGCCGCGATGTGGTGCTCATTCCGGCATCGGCGCATGGCACCAACCCAGCCAGTGCCGCCATGGCGGGCCTGCACGTGGTGGTGGTCGCGACCGCGGCAGACGGCAGCGTGAACATGACGGACCTGGAGGCGAAGGCGGCGCAGTATGCGCCACGGCTCTCCGGGCTGATGATCACGTATCCATCGACACACGGCGTGTACGAGCCGACGATCCGGCGGATCTGCGAGATCGTGCACGAGCACGGGGGGCAGGTCTATATGGACGGCGCCAACATGAACGCGCAGGTGGGGCTGACCAGCCCTGCGCGGATTGGCGCGGACGTGTGTCATCTCAATCTGCACAAGACGTTTTCGATTCCACATGGCGGTGGTGGTCCCGGCATGGGCCCGATCGGTGTGGCCGCACATCTGGCGCCGTTCCTGCCGGGGCACCCACTGGCGGAATGCCCGGACACGGCGATTGCGCCGGTCTCCGCGGCGCCGTGGGGGAGTGCCAGCATCCTGCTGATCCCCTACGGCTACATCCGCATGCTCGGCGGCGAGGGACTGACGGCGGCGTCGTGTGACGCCATTCTCAACGCCAACTACATCAAGGCGCGGTTGGCAGAGCACTACCCGGTCCTCTACACCGGGGCGAACGGACGTGTCGCGCACGAGCTGATCTTCGATCTTCGAGCCTTCAAGGCGGCCGGGATCGAGGAGAGCGACGTCGCCAAGCGGCTCATGGACTTTGGGTTTCATGCTCCGACGGTGTCGTTCCCGGTGGCCGGCACGTTGATGGTGGAGCCGACCGAGAGCGAAGACCTTGCGGAGCTGGACCGCTTCTGCGACGCGATGATCCACATCCGTGGCGAGATCGAGGCGGTCGTGACCGGCGCGGCGGATGGGAAGGACAACGTGTTGAAGCACGCGCCGCACACGGCCGGCGCCGTCTCGTCGACACACTGGCCCCACGCGTATGCCCGGGAAGAGGCGGCTTACCCGCTGCCGTTCGTGCGGGTCTCCAAGTTCTGGCCGTCCGTCGGCCGAATCGACAATCCGTACGGAGACCGCAACTTGTTCTGTTCCTGTCCGCCCATCGAGTCCTGACGCGCATGCGTGTGCTCACTGCGGCGCAGATGCGAGAGGCCGATCAGGCCACCATTGACGAGATCGGTATTCCCGAGATTGTCCTGATGGAGAATGCGGGCCGGCAGGTGGTCTCCGCCATGGAGACGACCTTTACCGCGGCGCTCGAGGGCCGCGTGGCGGTCCTGAGCGGCACAGGCAATAACGGCGGCGACGGCTTCGTGGTGGCGCGGACGCTGCTGCAGCGCGGTGTCGATGTCGCCGTGTTCGTGGTGGGCTCGATTGCGTCCATCGCCGGGGCTGCCCGGCTCAATCTTGAGATTCTCGGGCGGCTCGGCGTTGACGTGGTCGAGGTCGATGACGAGCAGACCTGGGAGCTGCACTTCTCCGAGATCTCCAAGTGCCGGTTGATCGTCGATGCCCTGTTTGGTACGGGACTCAGCCGGCCGCTCGCCGGCATGCTGGAAACAGTCGTGGCCGATGTGAACACGGCCGGCATTCCTATTGTGTCGATCGATCTGCCGAGCGGACTGCATGCCGATACGCCGCATGTGCCAGGGGCCTGTATCGATGCGTCGATGACGGTCACGCTGGCGGCGCCCAAGCTGCCGCTCGTGCTGCCACCGGGCGAGATGCATGCCGGGGAGGTGGTCGTGGCGGACATCGGCATCCCGGCCGAGGTGATCACCCGGGTGGATGGGCCCGTCGTCGAGCTGCTGACGCAGGAAGAAGCCCGGTCGCTGGTGGATCCGCGCACACCCGATGCCCACAAGGGGGACTTCGGGCGCGTGTTGGTGGTGGCCGGATCGCGCGGTATGACCGGGGCGGCTCATCTGGCTGGGATGGCGGCGCTGCGGTCAGGGGCTGGTCTTGTGACCATCGCTGTGCCCGCATCCGTGCAGGCGATCGTGGCCTCCATGGCGCCTGAGTATCTGACGCTCGCGCTGCCGGAGAGTGCGTCGGGTGAGATCACGGATGAAGGGCTGGACCTCGTGCTGGCGGCGCGGGCTGACGTCATTGCGTGCGGTCCAGGACTTGGGCGCGGCCCCGGCGTGGCGGCCTTCGTCCGGGGGCTCATCGAGCGCTCGAGCACGCCCCTGATCCTCGACGCCGATGCGCTCAGTGTCCTGGGCGATGACAGCGAGTGCCTGACGGGCCGCGATGACCGCTCCATCGTCATTACGCCCCATCCTGGCGAAATGGCCGGCCTGGCTGGCATCGGCGTGGACGATGTGCAGGTGAATCGCATCCAGGTGGCCCTCGACTACGCCGAGGCGCATCAGCTCCACGTGGTGCTGAAGGGCTACCGCACGGTCGTGGCCACACCGGAGGGACGGATCGCGATCAATCCCACCGGTAACGCGGGCATGGCGACTGCCGGAACCGGGGATGTGCTGACGGGCGTCATCGCCGCGTGGGTGGCGCAGCTGCTCGATGCCGAGCGAGCCTGCCGGCTCGGCGTGTTTCTCCATGGGGCGGCGGGTGACCTGGCCGAGGCGGAGGGCGGGCAGGCGGCCCTTGTGGCCTCGGACCTGCTGGCGTGTCTGGGACCGGCCCTGCGGCAGCTTGTGGCGCCGGAGCGTCCGCAAAGCAGTGAGCGCTGAACGCATCACGCGATCGGCAGAGCAGACCTCTGCGGTAGCCTGCGACCTGGCGCGGTCGCTGGTCGCCGGCGACGTGGTGCTGCTCTCAGGGGACCTGGGCGCGGGTAAGACGGCCTTTGTGAAGGGGTTGGCGCTGGGCCTCGGTGTCGCGCCCGAGGACGTCTCGAGTCCGACGTTTGCGCTGCTGCATGAATACACAGGCGGCCGGCTGACCATCCACCATGCGGACCTCTATCGCCTGGCGCCGGAAGAAGTCGACGACCTCGGGCTGGACGAACTGGCCGAGAGCGGTGGCGTGCTGGCGATCGAATGGCCGGACCGGCTCACGCGGCCCTGGGAACGCGCGGTCGACGTGACTCTGACCCATGCCGGCGAGACCACGCGCCGGATTAGGATTACCGACGGGAGGAATCGATGAATCAGGACTTGCAGCAGTTCACGCGGCGGATGTTCATGTCGATGAGCGGTCTGGCGGCAGCTGGCACGATCGGCGGGGCGACGATGGCCGAGGCGGCGGCGATGAGCGAGCTCGACCGGAAGAACGTCGAGGTCGTGAAGGGCATGAGTGCGGCCTGGAAGACAGGCGACGCACAGAAGATTGCCAGCTTCATGGATGACAAGATTGCCTTCCGCGGAAGCGCGGAGCGGATGGAGGCGCCCGCGACGGTGGGCAAGGAGAACTTCATCAAGTCCATCACCGGATTCCTGCAGGGCTTCACGCTCGACATGGTCGTGCGCGACACCTTTGCCCTGGCGCCCGTTGTCGTAACCTGCCATCACCAGCTGTTCGTGAGCAAGAAGGACAAGAGCGAGGTCGAAGACCTCTACATCGGGTGCTTCTTCGTGGAGAACGGAAAGATTCGGGAGTGGAACGACTACGCCATCATTCCCTTCTCACAGCCGCGGAAGAAGGACACCGCCTCGCGGGCGACGTTCTCCCACGTCGGGTAGACGCCGCTCTGCGGCCGGCAGGGAGCGGCTGGCGCCTGAGGGCGTCAGCCGCGGACGAGTGCGGACAGACGACCCACCGCGGTCTGGAGGACGTCGAGTGACGGACCAAAAGAGAAGCGGACGTGGCGTTCGAAGCGGGACGCCCGTCCGTGCCTCCGATTGCCGGGGTTGATGTCGAAGAACTGCCCGGGCACCGTAATGACCTTCTCTGCGAGCGCGCGCTGGAAGAAGCTCATGCCGTCATTGAGCCCATCGGGCAGGTGCGCGACCGACCCCCACACATAGAAGCCGCCCTCGGTGGGGAGATCCACCGTCACGCCAAGGTCCGTCAGGGCATCAAGCAGGAACTGGCGCTTGGCCGCAAAGGTCCGCCGGATGGCGTGCGTCTCGCTGTCGATGATGGTGTCCTCCAGGAGAGGAATCGCGGCCTGCTGCGCTGGCCGTGAACCGCCACCGTCGAGAAACGAACCGGCTGAGGCGACCGCGTCGATCACCTGGCGTGGCCCGATCGTCCATGAGATACGCATTCCCGGGTATCGCCAGTTCTTGGTGAGCCCGTCGAAGATGACGACCGGGTCCTTCTCGACATCTTCAACATAGGCCGCGGCGGACACGATGGGCGTCTGTGTGCCGTCCACCGTCTTCCAGATGTAGTGGCTATAGAACTCGTCCATGAGGAGCGAGCAGTCGAGCGTGCGCGCGGTGGCGACCCAGGCCGCCAGCTCGCTCCCCGCAATCGTGCGTCCCGTCGGATTGCAGGGATTCGACAGCAGCACGGCCGAGAGGCCCCGACCGAGGATCTCCCGGCGCAGGTCGTCGACGGAGAAGTGATACCGCCGCTCACCCTCGAGCAGAATCGGAATGGGATTGAACAGCCTGAAGACGCTGAGCAGTTCCTCGTAGGCCGTGTAGTCAGGCAGGAAGTGCCCGAGATTCACTTCCCCGAGCGCCACGGCGGCGCGGGCGAGCGCGAGGCGGCCACCGCCGCAGATGGCGACGTTCTCGGCCGAGTACTGGCTCTTGAGTCCTCGACGGAACCGGCGGTTGTAGGCATCGGCCACCGCGGCGCGCAGGTCGGGCAGGCCCGCCACCGGGGCGTACTCGTACGCGTCGGTGGGAATGTCGAGGCGCTCGATACGGGGAGCCCCGTCCGGAAGAGGGCCGGTCTCCGGCTGGCCCTGCCCGAGGTTGCACCAGGAGGGGTCGGAGGCCCGATAGCCGAGGCGCTCCGCCTCGCTGGTCACAAAGATGACGCCGGTCCGCGGAACCGCGCGGAATGCGGTAATCGAGGACACGTCTATTCCATCCGGTAGTTGGGTGCTTCCTTGGTGATCGTCACGTCGTGCACGTGGCTCTCCCGAGCACCAGCCTGCGTGATGCGAATCAACTGGGCGCGCTGCTGGAGGTCGGGAATCGTGGCGGAGCCCGTGTAGCCCATGCCGGCCCTGAGTCCTCCGACGAGCTGGTGAATCATCGCTGCCACGCTGCCCTTGTGCGCGACGCGCCCCTCGATACCTTCGGGCACGAGCTTGTCCGCGGCGCGTCCGCCCTCGAGATCGAACTCGTCCTGGAAATAGCGGTCGCGACTCCCGCGGCGCATGGCGCCCATCGAACCCATGCCGCGGTACTCCTTGTAGCTGCGGCCCTGGAAGAGGATCAATTCACCCGGGCTCTCGTCCGTGCCGGCGAAGAGGTTTCCGATCATCGTCGTGCTGGCGCCCACGGCGAGCGCCTTCACGATGTCGCCCGAGTAGCGGATGCCGCCGTCGGCGATGACAGGCACGCCACGCTCCGCGCCGGCGGCAGCGCAGTCGCGAATGGCGGAAATCATGGGCACGCCGATGCCGGCCACGACGCGCGTGGTGCAGATCGAGCCGGCGCCGATGCCGACCTTGACGGCGTCCACGCCCGCGTCGATCAGGGCGATCGTGGCGCCCGCCGTGGCGACGTTGCCGGCCACGAGATCAACCGCCGGGAAGGTGGTGCGCAGACGCGCCACCATGTCGATGACGCCCTGCGAGTGCCCATGCGCCGTGTCGACCACAAGCACGTCCACGCCGGCGGCGACCAGGGCGGCGGCGCGCTCTGCCGTGTCCTTTGCGACGCCAACAGCGGCACCGCAGCGCAGGCGGCCGAAATTGTCTTTCGACGCATTCGGATACTTCACCGCCTTCTGGATGTCCTTGACGGTGATGAGCCCCTTCAGCCGGAAGTCGCGGTCCACGACGAGGAGCTTCTCGACCTTGTGCTTATGGAGGATCGCACGGGCCTGATCGAGGGTCGTGCCGACGGGCACGGTGATCAGGTGCTCTTTCGTCATGACCTCGCCGATGGTGCGATGGACGTTGGTCTCAAAGCGCAGGTCGCGATTCGTGAGGATGCCGACGAGGCGGCCCTCCTTGCTGCCGTCCTCCGTGATGGGCACGCCGGAGATGCGGTACTGCTGCATCAGATCCAGGGCCTCGAAGATCTTGTGGGTGGCCGAGAGCGTGATCGGGTTGACGATCATGCCGCTCTCGGACCGCTTGACGCGGTCCACCTCGTTGGCCTGTTCCTCGATCGAGAGGTTCTTGTGGATCACGCCCATGCCGCCGTGCTGCGCCATGGCGATGGCGAGGCCGGACTCGGTGACCGTGTCCATCGCCGCACTGAGCAGTGGCACGTTGAGGCGGATGTTGCGGGTGAGTCGCGTTGAGACATCCACCTGTGTGGGCAGGACGGTGGAGTGCTGCGGCACGAGCAGCACGTCGTCAAAGGTGAGGGCGGTCGTCTCCATGATCGTCAGGCTCCCGAATACGCAAAGGGCCGACGCAGTGTCGGCCCTTGATGTTTCACGCTGCAGCGCCGTGGCACTTCTTGTATTTCTTCCCGCTGCCACAGGGGCAGGGGTCGTTTCGGCCAACCCGTGGTCCGTCATGACGCACGGTGGCGATGACATCGTCCCCACCCGTGCGGGCCGGCTGCGGCGCACGTGTTGCGGCCTCCGGGAGGTCCGCAGGCGCCGCGGCTGGCTGTGTCCGAGCGGCCGCGAAGGCCGGAATCGCGGCTGACGGGTTGTTGGTGACAATTGGCGTCGCGCGTCGAGCGGGGACGGGAGCCACCGGCACCTCGTCGCCCTCAACCGGCCGGAGGTGGAAGAGGTAGCGGACGATGTCCTCCTCGATCCGGGTCTTCATGTCCTGGAAGAGCCCGAAGCTCTCCTTCTTGTACTCGACCAGCGGATCGCGCTGGCCGTAGCCGCGCAGGCCGATGCCTTCCTTGAGGTGGTCGAGGCTGTAGAGGTGATCCTTCCACTGCTGATCGACCAACTGCAGCATGATGTCGCGCTCGACCCGCCGGAGAATCTCCGGTCCCGCGACGTCCTCCTTGGCGGCGTACTCAGCCTTGATAGCCACCCAGAGCCGGTCGGTGATTTCCTCCGTGCCGGCGTCTTCGCCGCACGCCTCGTCGACAACCTGCGGCTCAAGTCCGTAGATGCGGACGATCTCGCGCTTCAGCCCGTCGAGGTCCCAGTCTTCGAGTTCGACCTTCTTGCCAATGAAGCGCTCGACGTGATCCTCGAGGATGTCCTCGGCGGTGGCGTGCAGGTAGGCGCGCGTGTCACCGAGGTCTTCCGCGGTGATGTGCACCTTGCCTTCAAGGACCTCGCGACGCAGCGTGTAGACACTCTCACGCTGCTTGTTCATGACGTCGTCGTACTCGAGCAGGTGCTTTCTGACGGAGAAGTTCTGCGCCTCGACCTGCTTCTGGGCGCGTTCGATGGCGCGCGACACCATGCCGTGCTCGATGGGCACGCCCTCTTCCATGCCGAGGCGCTGCATCAGTCCGGAGATGCGGTCGGACCCGAAGATCCGCATGAGGTCGTCTTCGAGGGAGAGGTAGAAACGCGAGGAACCGGGGTCGCCCTGGCGGCCGGCGCGGCCACGGAGCTGGTTGTCGATACGGCGGGCCTCGTGCCGTTCGGTGCCGAGGATGTGCAGGCCGCCGAGCGTGATGACCTCGTCGTGCTCGGCGTCGGTCTGCTGCTTGAAGAACGCGAAGATGCGTTCCCAGTCAGGCCGGGGCACGCGGTAGAAGGCGTCGATGTGGAAGAAGTAGACGAACTCCTCGTCGTCGACATACTTCTCCTCGCCTTTGGAGAGCCGCTCCGCGACCTCCTCGGCCAGGGCCTGCTGGCGGGCCATGTACTCGGCGTTGCCCCCGAGCAGGATGTCGGTGCCACGACCGGCCATGTTGGTGGCGATCGTGACGGTGTTCTTACGGCCCGCTTGCGCGACGATCTCGGCTTCCTGGGCGTGGTACTTGGCGTTCAGGACGACGTGCTTGATGCCGCGCTTACGCAGCATCGAGGAGAGCCGTTCGGATTTCTCGATGGAGACGGTGCCGACCAGCGTCGGCCGCCCGCTCTTCTCTTTTTCGAGGATGTCGTTGACGATCGCTTCGTACTTTTCGCGCTCGGTCCGATAGACGAGGTCCGGCTCCTCGATGCGCGCCATGCCCCGGTTCGGGGGAATGACGATGACGTCGAGGTTGTAGATCTTGGCGAACTCGGGGGCCTCGGTCTCGGCCGTGCCGGTCATGCCCGCAAGCTTGCGGTATTTCCGGAAGTAGTTCTGGAACGTGATCGTGGCGAGCGTCTGGTTCTCACGCTCGATCTTGACCTGCTCCTTGGCCTCGACGGCCTGATGCAGGCCATCGCTCCAGCGCCGGCCCGGCATGACGCGGCCGGTGAACTCGTCGACGATGACCACCTGGCCGTCCCGAATCATATATTCGGTGTCGAGGTGGAACAGCGTGTGTGCGCGCAGCGCCTGGTTCACGTGGTGGAGCAGCGGCATGTTCGCCGGGTCGTACATGCCGCCTGAGTCCGGCACGAGGCGGTGGGCCAGGAGCTGCTCGATCAGGGCCATGCCGGTCTCGGTGAGAGTCACCGTCTTGTGCTTCTCGTCGACGATGTAGTCGCCGGTCGCCTCAAGCGCTTCGCGCTCCTCGGCCTTGGCGTCGCCGCGGGTGACCGCGCCCTTCTTCAGTCTGGGAATGATGCGGTCGACCTCGTAGTAGAGGTCCGTGGACGCTTCGGCCGGCCCCGAGATGATGAGGGGCGTCCGCGCCTCGTCGACGAGGATGCTGTCGACTTCGTCCACGATGGCGAAATGGTGCGGACGCTGCACCATCGCCGACAGGTCGAACTTCATGTTGTCGCGGAGGTAGTCGAACCCGAACTCGTTGTTCGTGCCGTGCGTGATGTCCGCGGCATAGGCGACCTGGCGCTGCGCGTCGGTCAAGTCGTGCTGGATGACGCCGACGCTCATGCCGAGGAAGCGGTAGAGGCGGCCCATCCACTCCGCGTCGCGGCGGGCGAGGTAGTCGTTCGTCGTGACGACGTGGACGCCCTTACCTTCAAGTGCGTTCAGGTAGGCGGGCAAGGTCGCGACGAGGGTCTTGCCCTCGCCGGTCTTCATCTCGGCGATGGTCCCCTGGTGGAGCACCATGCCGCCGATGAGCTGAACGTCAAAGTGCCGCATCTTCAGGACGCGGCGGCCGGCCTCGCGCACGACCGCAAAGGCCTCCACGAGGAGGTCGTCGACGGTAGCCCCGGCCGCGATGCGCTGCCGGAATTCCTCTGTCTTCGCGCGGAGTTGTTCGTCCGTGAGGGCCTGCAGGCCCGGTTCGAGCGCGCCAATCTGGCCGACCCGCGGGCGCAGGCGCTTCAGTTCACGTTCGTTTTGGGTACCGACGATTTTGGTGAGTATCTGACCGAACATGCACGAAGGGTGTCTGAGAGCGGAAGTCGGCGGAAGTCGCGCCTACTTGGGCTCGGGTTTCTGCGTCAGCAGCTGCAGCGGATTCAGCAGGCGGCCGTTGGCCAGTACTTCGTAGTGCAGGTGGTACCCGGTGGCCTTACCCGTGGCGCCAACCTGGCCAATCTGGTCGCCCTTCTTGACTGGGTCCCCGACTTTGACCTTTGAGGCGAGCAGGTGACCATAACGGGTCTGCAGACCGAAGCCGTGGTCGAGCACGATCATGTTGCCGTAATCCCCGTTGGAGCCGGAGAAGGTCACCTTGCCACTGGCCGTCGCAAAAACGGCCTGGCCGCGTTCACCGGCGATATCCAGACCGGGGTGGAAGTCCGCGCCGCCCTTGACCGGGTCGGTGCGCGGACCCCAGGCTGACGTCAGCCAGCCATGCGCCGGCCACATTGAGGGCGTGGCCGCCGCGAGTGCGTTCCGCCGGTCGACGGCCGTTCGGACCAACGAGAGACGAGATTCGATCGACTCCAGCAACGTCCGCATCAGCCCAAAGGTGTCTTCGGTATTGACCATCGACGCGAAGGCGGCGTTCTGTGCCGTCCGTTGCACCTCGGTTCCACCGCCGATGGCACGGGATTTCACGATCGCGGGCAGCTTGTCGAGCGACTTGGCGACGCTCGGGTCGAGCGAGGTGTTCGAGTTGATGTCAGACACCGCAGATTGCAGCGAGGCGATCTGTTCGGCCAGGGCCTCGGTGGCCGCGCGGTAGTTGGCGTTCTCCATCTGCAGGGCGGCGTGGCTCTCGGCCAGATCTGCGACGTCGGCCTTGGCCTTCCAGGCGGCCCCAAGACCAATCAGAACGGGCAGCGCCAGAATCACGGCCGCCACGGAGAGCGTCGACCGGCGCGCAAGCGTCATCCGACGGACCGTGCCGGTGGTGCGATCAGCGATCAGAATGGTGTATCGGCGTGCTGCCATGTGAGGTTGGGGCCAGACGGCCCGGAATCTGTTGACGGTATCACACCGGGGACCGGGCGGGGAAGTGCTGGACGGAGCTATACTTGCCGGGATTTTTCGTCCCCGGAAACCCCCTTTTTCTGCCGACCGCAGCCCCCTGCCATGACACCGAGCCTCGCCCGGACCGCCACTGCCTTCTCCGTCCTGCTCCTGCTGTCTGCTGCGGCACGAGCCCAGGTTCAGCCCCCGGCAGCCCCCGGGGCGAAACCCGTGATCCGGGCGATTGAGGTGCCGGACGGCATCAAAGTGGATGGAAAACTGGATGAGGCGGTCTACACGACCGTGTCCGGCGCCATCGAATTCGTTCAGCAGGAGCCCTTCGAAGGTCAACCGGCGACGGAGAAGACCGAGCTCTGGGTGCTCTTTGACAGTAAGAACCTGTACCTGAGCTTTCGGATGTGGGACAGCCATCCGGAACGGATGATCGCAAACGAGATGCGGCGGGATCAGGCCCTGGACATCTACAACAACGAGAACATGTCGTTTGTCCTCGACACGTTCCACGACAGCCGCAGCGGCTACTTCTTCATGACGAACATGCTGGGCGCCCTCCGGGACGTCCAGTTCCAGAGCGAAAAGCAGAACAACGGGGAGTGGAACCCGGTCTGGAATCCCAAGGCGCAGAAGTTCGAGGGCGGTTGGACCTTGGAGGTCGCGATCCCGTTCAAGTCGATCCGCTATCCGGCCGGGACGAACCAGGCCTGGGGTATCAACTTCCGCCGGGCCGTCCGGTGGAAGAACGAGATCACGTTCATCACCAAGGTGCCGGCGTCGACGGGCGCGGGGGGCATCTATCGCCTCCAGGATGAGGCGACGCTGGTGGGGTTGAAGGTGCCCGCGGCCGGGAAGAACCTGGACATCATCCCGTTCGTGACGGCGCGGACGACGACGGACAAGGTGGCCCGGCCACCCATCACAAACAAGGGCGCGGGAGACGTCGGCGCCGACCTGAAGTACGGCGTGACGAAGGGGCTGTCCGCGGACCTGACCTACAACACGGACTTTGCGCAGGTCGAGGACGACCTCCAGCAGGTCAACCTGACGCGCTTCGGTGTCTTCTTCCCGGAGAAGCGCACCTTCTTTCTGGAAGGGCAGGGCATTTTTGACTTCGGTGGCCAGTCAGGCGGCGGAAACAATGCCGGCGCTGGAGATATTCCGACGATGTTCTTCAGCCGCCAGATTGGTCTTGCGCGCGGCACGGCCGTGCCGATCATCGGCGGGGGCCGCCTGACGGGCAAGGCCGGTAACTACACGATCGGCCTGGTCGACATTCAGACGGAGAAGGCCGATGCGATTCGGGAAGCGTCGACGAATTTCGGTGTGGTCCGGTTGCGGCGGGACATTCTGAAGAAGAGCTACATCGGTGTGCTCGCCACGCAACGCAACCCCTCAGGAGGCGCGGACAATCTGATGGTGGGTGCCGACACGAACATCGGGATTGGCCTGACCACAATCAATGCGTACTACGCCAAAACCGACACGCCGGGACGCTCTGGGCACGACGGCTCCTACATGGGGCAGTACGACTACAACGCCGACCGGTATGGGGCGACGGGTCAGGGCCTGGTGGTGGAAAAGAACTTTAACCCCCAGATGGGGTTCATGCGGAGGCAGGACTTCCGGACGGTGTCTGGGTCGTTCCGTTACAGCCCGAGGCCGGCCAGGGGCGGCACCCGCTTCAAGCCGTTCCGGAAGTTTTACTACCTGGCACAGTCGGATCGCACCACCAACAACGCCGGCTTCCTCCAGTCGCGGTCCGTCACCGGCGCCTTCAACTTCGATCTGAACAGCGGTGGCATCTTCACATCCTCGATCGATCGGGAGCACGAAGGCCTCGAGGCGCCCTTCCAGATTGCGCCTGGCGTCCGTATCCCGATCGGCGCCTACGGCTTCACGCATGTGCAGGCCTCGTATCAGTTCCCGGCCAACTACAAGGTGCGCGGCACGGTGCGTGCGGACCTGGGACAGTTCTACAACGGCACGAAACAGACGGTGAGCTACGCGGGGCGCATCGAGCTCTCCAAGCAGTTGACGGTCGAGCCGACGCTGTCGCTCAATTTCGTCGACCTGCCGGCGGGGTCCTTCAAGAACAACCTGGTGCAGAGCCGCGTCACCTACACTCTGACGCCGCGCAGTTCGTTTGGAGCGCTCGTCCAGTACAGCTCATCCGCCAGGACCCTCTCCACCAACGTACGTTTCCGCTGGGAGTACATCCCGGGCAGCGACCTGTACGTGGTCTACAACGAGGGCCGCACGACGGCGATCCCGGATCGATTCGCCGACCTTCAGAACCGCACGTTCGTCGTCAAGGCCACACGGCTCTTCCGATACTGAGCCGGGCCCGGGTGCCTCCGGGCGTCCTCCGCGTGGGAGAATGGGCGGGTATATGCCACGCATCGTCGCGCCGTACCCCGTTCTGCTTCTTCTCCTCGCCGCCGGAGCGGCCGCACACGCCCAGCCTGCGCCGACAAGCGAGGTGCGGCCCGTGGTGCAGGCGCACCCGGTGCCGCCGGGCGGCCTCAGAATCGACGGCCGCCTGGACGAGGAGATCTACAAGACCATCGCGCCCGCGCCGTTTGAATTCATTCAGCAGGAGCCCGACGCCGGGAAGCCCTCCACCGAGCGGACCGAGTTCTGGGTGTTCTACGACGACAAGAACATCTACTTCTGTTTCCGGATGTGGGACAGCCATCCGGAACGGATGATCATCAACGAGATGCGTCACGACGCGTCCCAGGACATCGTTCAGAACGAGAACATCTCCATCGTCATCGATACGTTCCACGACCACCGCAGCGGGTACTACTTCATGACGAACCCGCTCGGTGCCCGCAGGGACGTGCAGTTTCAGAGCGAGACGCAGGCCAACGGCGAGTGGAACCCGGTCTGGAATCCCAAGGGTGCGCGGTTCGAGGGCGGGTGGACGTCGGAAGTGGCGATTCCGTTCAAGTCGATCCGGTATCCGGCCGGCACCGACCAGACCTGGGGCTTCAACCTCCGTCGCATCATCCGATGGAAGAACGAGTCCACCTACCTGACGAAGATCCCCACCTCGATTGGGGCCAGTGGCGTGTACCGGCTGCAGGATGAGGCCACCCTGACAGGGCTGAAGGTGCCCGCCGCAGGCCGAACGCTCGATGTGATTCCGTATGTGACAGCCCGCACCACCACCGACCGTGTCGTCAGGCCAGCGGTGAACAACAAGGGCGCGGCTGATGTCGGTGGAGACCTCAAAGTCGGTGTCACGAAGGGTGTTACCGCTGACTTCACCTACAACACGGACTTTGCCCAGGTGGAGGACGACCTCCAGCAGGTGAACCTGACGCGCTTTGGTGTGTTCTTCCCGGAGAAACGCACGTTCTTCCTGGAAGGCCAGGCGATTTTCGACTTCGGTGGCGGCAGCAGCACGGCCGGCGGCGGCGACATTCCGACGATGTTTTTCAGCCGGCAGATTGGCCTCGCGCGCGGCACACCGGTGCCCATCGTCGGCGGCGGCCGCGTGACGGGGAAGGCCGGCTCCTATCTCGTCGGCGCGCTCGACATTCAGTCGGAGGCGGCCGGGGCCATCAAGGAGCCGTCCACGAACTTCGGCGTCGTTCGCCTGCGGCGGGACATCCTTCGGAAGAGCTACGTGGGCGTCATGGCAACGCGCCGGGCGCCGTCCAGCGGACGCGAGAACGTGCTGATGGGGGCTGACGCGAACATCGCCATCGGACTCACGACGGTCAATGCCTATCTGGCCCGAACCGATACTCCGGGGCGGGACGGCAACGACCTGTCGTACATGGCCCGCTATGACTACAACGCGGACCGCTACGGGGTGAACGTTCAGCGCCTGGTCGTGGACCGGAACTTCAATCCCGAGATGGGCTTCCTGCGCCGGACCAACTTCCGGACCTCGGCACTGACGGCTCGGTTCAGCCCAAGGCCGAAGCGAGGCGGCACGCACTTCAGGCCGTTCAGGAAGTTCTATTACACGTTCAACGGGGACTACACGACCGACGACCAAGGGAATCTGCAGTCGCGTGGCCTTGCCGCGGGCTTCAACTCCGACCTGGTGAGCGGCGGCTCATTCACGTCCTCGGTCGACAAGGAGTACGAAGGCCTGCTGCAGCCGTTCCAGGTCGCCAGCGGCGTGCGTATTCCTGTCGGGGGCTATGGCTTCACGCATGCCCAGGCGTCGCTGACCCTGCCGCCGTCGTTTCGGATCCGCGGCACCATCCGGACGGACCTCGGGCAGTTCTACAACGGGACGAAGCGGACCGTGTCCTACGCCGGGCGGATCGAGGTGACCAAGCAGTTCATCGTCGAGCCGACGGTCTCGCTGAACTGGGTCAATCTGCCGGCCGGCACCTTCAGGACCCACCTGTGGCAGAGCCGGGTCAGCTACACGCTCAGCCCGCGTGCCACGCTCGGCACGCTGCTCCAGTTCAACCAGGCCACACACGCGTTCTCGACCAATACCCGGCTGCGCTGGGAGTACATCCCTGGCAGCGATCTGTATGTGGTCTACACCGAAGGCCGGACGACCGCCATTCCGGATCGCTTCGCGGAACTGCAGAACCGCACGTTCGTCGTGAAACTGACCAAGCTCCTCCGGTACTAGACCTGTGCGATCCGTGCCGGAGGGAGAGGGCGCTGCCCGCGCCCTCCGGCTACAATGCGGGCGGCCGGGGCGGTGAGCGCACGACACTGGTGATGGCCCGCCGGACCGCGGAGATGAAACCCATGAACCTGCACATACGGACGAAGTCGTTTCGCTATCTGGTGCTGGGCACCACCCTCGCCGCGACCGGGCTGGTTGCTCACGCGCAGGGCAGGAAGGTCGGCGACGGCGTCTTTACGGCAGAACAAGCCACCCGCGGGGCCGAGGCCTACGAAAAGGCCTGCGCCTCCTGCCACATGTCCGACCTGCGGGGCGAGAGTTTTGCGCCCGCGCTGAACGGCGATGCGTTCGGGCTTCGCTGGGAGAACGGCAAGCTCGGCGACCTGCACAAGATCATCAAGGCGACGATGCCTGCCGACAACCCCGGGTCCCTGACGCCGCAGCAGTACGCGGATATCGTGGCGTTCCTGCTGAAGGCCAACGGATACCAGCCGGGGCAGGCCCTCAGTGAGAATCCGGCGGATTCCGCCCAGATCCTGTTCGGCAAGAAGTAGCCGCGGCTACCGGCGGTCCGTGGCGCGTGCGGGCGGTGACAGCTCCACCCGAAGGATGGAGCCCGCAGACAGCACCGCTTCGGATGGCAGGGCGGTGCCTCCGCCCACCAGAAACGACGCATAGCCGATCTGAATCTGGTTGAGCGCCAGGCGCGTGTGACCCGCCACGTCGGCCACCGCTCCCCTCAGCAGGGCGCCCACGGGCGCCACGATCCTGCCCTGGACGGTCACCGCGTCCACCACTACCGCTTCCACGATGTCCCCGGGTTGTGAGGTAGCCGGGTCCACGCGCTGCAACAGTTGGATGCGCGCTGGAGTACCTGCGGGGAGGTCGAGGGGCTGGAGCGTCGTGGGGGCTGGCCCCGCGACGGCAGATGGTCCAAGTCCCTGGCCGGTGACAGTTTCAGTGCTCCTGGCCCGCCGCCGCGCCTCTTCAATCCGCTGCCGGATCGCCGCCACCTCGGCCGGGGCGGGCATCGCACCTGTGGCAGCACGAGCGGCCAGCGCATCGAGGGCCTGTTGCGCGGCATCAAGGTCCAGCGTCAGTTCGCCCCGCAGGCGGAAGTCTCCCGTGCGGAGAGACGCGATGGCGGAGCGGGCCTGGAACACGGCATTGCGCAGGCCGTCGAGGGCATCCTCGGCGGAGAGTGGGGTGACCACGCTCAGGAGGGCGGCCAGCGACGCCAGGAGCAGTGTCCGCCGCATATCAGTGGACCGGAGAGCCCGTGAGCTCCAGCACGAGGCCGATCGATTCCCTGAAGTCGACGAGGACATAGCCCAGATCCCGCCGGCCCAACAGGATGAATCCACCGAGCGACTCCAGCCGTTCCAGCACGGCGGTGAAGGAGCGGCCGACATCGAAGCCCAGATGGTGGGCGCGGTTTCCGTGTTGGTCGAGCACGGTCGACAGGGGCCCCTCGGAGAGCGGTTCGATCAGCTTGACCGCGACGCCTCTGAGGCGGAGGTAGGCGACCCGTGCGGACCCATGGCTCACGATGGAGACACCAGGTAACGCCAGATCCACGGCCCGGATTGGCGAGACCCCCAGTCCGAAGATCTCCGCATAGGCGCGCGCCGTCTCCTCAATACTGCGGACAATCACCCCCACGTTGGTCACGCGGTGGCGCGAGGGGAGTTCCATCCCTCCGGGGACCTGGGTCGAGGGCGCCGAGACGGGCGTGGCCTCCCGCCCCCAACTGCTGAGGATGCCGATGGCGGCTCCCAGTTGATCGCGGAAGTCCAACTGGGCATAGGCCGCGCCGCGACCTCCGACAGTCCAGGTGCCCCCCATGCCGCGCAGTTCCGGGACCACCTGATCGAGGTTGGCCGTGGTATCGAAACCGAGATGGTGGATGCCTGTGCCGTGGGTGGACAGAAAGGCGGCGTGGGGCAGCCGGTCGTCGAGCGGCTGCGCGAGTGTGATGGAAAACGCGCCGAGTGGCAGGCCGGAGAGCCGAAGTTGGGCGCTCCCCCCAGACGGGAGTTCAATCGGAAGGTCAGTGCCGGCGAGCGGCGTGACACCCAGGATGGTTCCGAGGCGGTGGGCGTGGGGCACGAGGTCACGCGTGGCGATCGTGATCATCCGGAAGTTCAGGTCAGTATCGAGTTGGTTGAGCGAGTGGTTCCTGGGCCCGGCGGAATGCACGGGCGTCTCGCGGGTGGCGCCGCCTCGCCGCAGGGCGGGTGCCACGGCTGACGATGCGGCGGGCAGGTCCTGGGCAAAACCGCGGACAAATTCGATGAGCCGCCGGCCGGCCGGCGTGAGTTCGTAGGTGACTGAGCGGCGCACGGACGGCGACTCCACCCGGGTGACCAGGTGGTCCTGCTGCAGGGCCGACAGGGTGCGGCTCAGCACCTTGGAGGTCAGTGGGAAACGTCGCTTGATCTCCGAGTACCGGTGGGCGTGCTCGGAGAGGGCGCCCAGCAGCGGGATGGTCCATTTCTCGCCGAGACGCTGGAACAGGAGTCTGGCGTCGTCTGCGTGGGCCTCGGGCATGCTGAATCCTAGCGAGGGCTGCGGGCGGATACAACGGTTTCCTTGTGCATACCACTTGATCGAACGGCTCAGTCCGCCCAGAATCGCTGGGCTTTCCGCCCGGTCCTGGACGGGGTGTGGCGGTTGTACGGGTACTTCGCGTCTTGACTGGAAAGGGAGAGGGCCAGAATGCGTACTTTTGGACTGTGTGGAGCAGTGCTCGCGGCGGTGATCTCATTTGCCCCGATGCCTTCGTTCGCCCAGTCGTCAGCGACGGGTGTCGTTGCCGGCGTGGTGAAGGATACGACCGGGGCCGTGTTGCCCGGTGTGACGGTTGAGGCGGCCAGTCCGGCGCTGATTGAAAAGGTTCGTTCGGTTGTGACCGACGAGTCGGGCAACTACAAGATTGTTGACCTGCGCCCCGGCACCTACACGGTGACATTCACGCTGCCAGGCTTCAATACCTTCAAGCGTGAGGGGATTGAATTGACAGGCGGCTTCACGGCGAACGTGAGCCCCGAGATGCGGGTCGGCGGGATGGAGGAGACGGTCACGGTGACGGGCGCGAGTCCGATCGTGGACGTCCAGAACGTCCGCGCGCAAAACGTGATTTCGGCGCAGGTGCTGAACGATGTGCCGACCGCGCGCAACTTCATCGGTATGACCGCGCTGACGCTGGGCGCCAGCGGCGGCGGTGGGTTTACCGGTCCGTCGGGTAACCGGGACGTGGGCGGCAACAACGGCGAGGGTGTGACGGCGCCGCAGATTCACGGCAGCCGGACCGACGGTGCGTTGAACATCGAGGGCATGAAGACCAACTCCCTCTCCGCGACGGGCGCGTCGCGCCGCTTCCATCCCAACCAGGCGGCCATTCAGGAATCCGTGCTGGAGACGGGTAGCCAGACCGCTGAGACCGAGACCGGTGGCGTCTCCACCAACCTGATTCTGCGGGAGGGTGGCAACGCCGTGAAGGGCCTTGGCGACTTTGAGTACACCAACGACTCTCTGCAGGGCACCAATCTCAGTGACGCACTGCGCGGCCGCGGCCTGACGCTGTCCAACGCGATCCAGGAAATCTACGCGGTCGGCGTTGGGATCGGCGGTCCGATCAAGAAGGACAAGTTCTGGTTCAACACGTCCCTGCGTCTCTGGGGCAATCGGGAACAACTCGGCGGAGTCTTCTACAACCAGGAAGCGTTCCGTGGCACCTCGACGTTCCGGGCGGACGCCAATCGCCCTGGCGAGACGCAGGCCTGGGTCAAGGACACGACCTCGCGCCTGACGTTCCAGGCGTCACCCAAGAACAAGATTTCCGGTGTGTTCACGGTGCAGAAGTCGTGCTCCTGCTTTAACGGTATCAGCGCGACGCGCGCACCCGAGACGACCATCGACTTCATCATCGGGCCGTCCTTCCTGACCCAGATCAACTGGAACCGCCCGCAGACCAACAAGCTGCTCTTTGAGCTGGGCTTCGCGTCACGCAATGCGCCCGTGATCAATCAGCGTCAGAAGGAAGTGACGCCCGCGACGATCGCGATGCTGAACCTGACGACCGGTCTCCAGTACAACGCGTTCATCAGCGTGCCGGGCACCGGCGGCTTCGGCAACTTCGGTCGGTCGGATCAGTACAACACCGCGGGTGCGATGAGCTACATCACCGGTTCGCACGCCATGAAGATGGGGTGGCAGACCCTTTCCGGCCGCAATCCGGCGTTCGGCCAGGCGAACAATCCGCCTGTCCGGTACGAGTTCCGGCAGAACGCGGATGGCTCGCTGACGCCCTCGCAGATTACCCAGATCGCCGGCCCTGAAGGCGGGTTCTGGAGCAACGTCGACCTCAATATGGGTCTCTTCATCCAGGACCAGTGGACGCTGAAGCGTCTCACGTTGAACCTGGGTGTGCGCTACGACAAGCTGCACGTGACCAATCCGGCCACGGTGCGTCCGGCCGGTCCATTCCTCGGCGAGCTGAAGTTTGCCGCGGTGAAGGGCGTGCCCGACTGGCAGGACATCAACCCGCGTCTCGGTGCGGCCTACGACGTATTCGGCAACGGCAAGACGGCCATCAAGGCGGCGTTCGGCCGGTACGTGATTTCCGAGTCGCTCAACATCGCGACGGCGACCAGCCCGGCTGCTGCGCTGGCTGCGAGCGTGACGCGGTCGTGGGCGGATGCGAACGGTGACTTCGTGCCGGATTGCGCGCTCACGAGCAATGCGGCCAACGGTGAGTGCGGCGCGGTCAGCTCCGCGACCTTCGGGACCTCGGTGTTCAACCTGCGCTATGACCCGGACTTCCTGAAGGGCTTCGGCGTGCGTCCGTTCAACTATCAGGCGAATGCCATCGTGCAGCAGGAACTCGGCAAGGGCATGGGCCTGTCGGTCGGGTACTTCCGTACCTGGTACGGCAACGTCACCGTGACGGACAACCTGTCGGTGACCTCGGCCGACTACGACCAGTTCTGCATCACGGCGCCGACCGACACGCGGTTGGGCTCGACGAGCGGGTCGCAGATCTGCGGTCTCTACGATCTCAACCCCGCGAAGTTCGGTCAGGTGAATCGCCTGGTGCGGACCGAAGATGGTCGGACCGAGGTGTTCAACGGAATGGACATCGCCTTCCGATCGAAGTTCGGCAAGGGCGGCAAGGGCATGCTGAACGGCGGCGTGAGCCTTGGCGTGTCCGACATCAACAACTGCACGGTGGTCGATCGGCCGGACTTCTATCTGGAGACGGCGGCGCCGAACGTGAACGATCGGTTCTGCAAGACGGCGAACGCCCAGCATCAGGTGAAGCTCAACGCCACCTATCCCATCATCTGGGGCATCGGTGCCTCGGTGATCTATCAGAACCTGCCGGGCAGCGAGCGGTCGGCCACGTTTGCCGTCGGTAATGCCGCGATCGCGCCGTCGCTCGGCCGCAACCTGTCCGGGTGCCCTGCGACCGGCACGTGCACGCTGACGCGGACCATTGGGCTGCTTGAGCCCTTCACGAATCGGGAAGCGCGGGCCAGCCAGCTGGACGTGCGCTTCACGAAGGCGTTTGACCTCACCAAGTCCGCGAAGTTCCGCGTCGGGTTTGATATCTACAACCTGATGAACAAGAACGACGTACTCGTGCTGAATAACACCTACGCCAACTCGACGGCCACGGGTCTGTGGCGGCCGAGTTCGATTCTGGCGGCGCGTCTCTACAAGTTCAACGCGCGGATCGACTTCTAGTCATGACGAAGACACGCACGGTGTTCCTCGCGGCCTCGGTCGCGGTCGCCTCGTGCGTCATGTTCTCGCTGCCGGTGGGCGCCCAGAAGGGCGCCCCCGGCAACGGGGAGTGGCGTGAGTACGGCGGCGACCTCGGCGGGACCAAGTACTCACCCCTCACGCAGGTCAATGCGGAGAATCTGGACAAGCTGGACATCGCGTGGCGGTGGCCGTCACCGGACCGGGGTGTGCAGACCTCCGACCCGTTGATGAAGTCGACCAGAAACGAAGACACCCCGCTCTACGCGAACGGCACGCTCTACAGCATCACGCCGCTTGGCATGGTGGGTGCGATTGATCCCGCGACCGGGACGACCAGATGGGTCTATGACCCTGAGGTGTACAAGAGCGGGAAGCCTGCCAATTCAGGGTTCATCCACCGGGGCCTGGCCTATTGGACGGATGGCAAGGTCGAGCGCATCTTCGAAGGCACCAACGACGCCTATCTGATCTCGATCGACGCAAAGACGGGCAAGCCCGATCCGGCCTTCGGTGAGAGTGGCCGGATCGACCTCACACTCGGCATTCGCGACGCTGTCCGCACCAAGAACTTCATGGGCCGCCGGCCTCTCATTGCCGGCAATGTCATCGTGATCGGCAACTCGATCATGGACCCGACCTCGACAAAGGAAATGCCGCCAGGTGACGTCAAGGCTTTCGACGTCCGGACGGGCAAGCTTCTGTGGACGTTCCACACCGTGCCCCATAAGGGGGAGTTCGGCTATGAGACGTGGCTCGAAGGGGCCGCGGAGTACTCCGGGAACACGAACGTGTGGGCCGGAATTAGCTATGACCCCGAGCTGAACTACATCTATCTGCCGGTGTCCGGCGGAACGAACGATTCGTACGGGGGCCATCGGCCTGGGAACACGCTCTTCACGGAAACGCTGGTGTGCCTGGATGCGAAGACCGGAAAGCGCGTCTGGCACTTCCAGGTGGTGCATCACGGTCTCTGGGATTACGACTTGCCCGCGCAGCCGGTGCTGGCGGACATCACCGTGGACGGCAAGAAGATCAAGGCCGTCATCCAGGTGACCAAGCAGGCGTTTGCCTATGTGTTCGACCGGAAGACCGGGAAGCCCGTGTGGCCGATTCCCGAGAAGGCCGTACCCCAGTCCAAGGTGCCCCGGGAGCGGACGTCACCGACCCAACCGCATCCGACGAAGCCGCCGGCCTTTGACATGCAGGGCACGACGGAAGACAACCTGATTGACTTCACGCCGGCGTTGCGGAAGCAGGCACTGGAGAACCTGCAGTTCTTCGAGCACGGACCGGTCTACACACCGCCCTCGGAGAAGGGCACCCTGTACCTGCCTGGCACGTTCGGTGGGGCGAACTGGGGCGGCGGTGCGTTCGACCCCGAGACGCAGATGTTCTACGTGCCGTCTCGGATGCTGCCGACGGTCTATCGCGTAGGTCCCGGGGATCCGAAGCAGACGAACTTCTTCTTCCGGTCCGGTGGTGCTCCGGGAGGCCCGAATCTCAACGCGCTGCAACGGATTGACGGACTCCTGATCTTCAAGCCGCCGTACTCGCGCGTGTCGGCCATCGACATGAACAAGGGCGAGATCCGGTGGCAAACGCCCGTGGGGAATGGCCCGATCAATCACCCGTTGCTCAAGGGGTTGAATGTTGGCCCGATGGGTGACGAGATCCCACGGCTCGGTGTGCTGCTGACCAAGTCGCTGCTGTTCATCAACGCGCAGCGCCTGGAATCAGCCGGTCAGTCGATTCCGCCGCCCTGGGTCAAGTACGGCGACCCGGACATGATGAAGAAGCTGCTGTTCGTCTATGACAAGACCAGCGGTACACTCCTGCGGGAGATCCGGCTCGACGGCGAGTCGGCGGCCCCTCCGATGACGTATCTCCACCAGGGCCGGCAGTACATCGTGACGGCCATTGGCGCAGGCGAGACGACCGAGATGGTCGCCCTGGCGGTCGGAGGCAAGGCAGCGAAGTAGGCGGCACACGGCGGCGTGGCCGGCAGAGGAGCAACCGTGACACCGATGCGTTCCACCCTCTGGCTGCCCGTCGTGGCGGTCCTGATGCTCGGGGCGAGTCCCGTCCGCACCCAGACTCCACCGGCGTCCGGGGCGGCGCCGGTCTCCGGATCAGCGCCAGTCCCAGGGTCAGCCGGGGACATCGACTTCCATCACGTCCACATGAACGTCGTCGACCCGGAAGCGTCGACGGCGTTCTATGTCACATCCTTCTGGAAGGCGACCCGGCACGTCGAGGCCGGCATGTCCGGGGTGCGCTCCGAGAATGTGCTCATCCTGTTCAATAAGGTCGCCACCAAGGCGTCCGCAGAGTGGGATACCCCCTTCTGGCACTTCGGTTGGAACACGGCCGACGCGAAGGCGGACTACGACCGCCTGTCCTCCCTGGGCGTGAAGTTCTTCCGGGTGCCTCCGCCCTCCGGCCACATGGTCGGACCGGACGGCAACGACATCGAAATCGCGCCCGGGAAAGGTGGGACAAGCGGAGGGCTCACCTCCAGCTCGTTCAATCACGTCCACCTGATGAGCGAGGCTCCGGTGTGTGCCTCGGACTGGTATCAGAAGGTGCTGGGGCTGGGCCTTGTGGGTATCACCAATCCCGACGGCGGCAGTGACTGCCACGTGCCCTTCCGGCCACGCCATGACCCCGCCAACCAGATTCATGAACCGAACGTCAGGCTGCTGGCCGGGTCCATCCTGGTGTCGATCTACCCCCACCAGCGGCTCACAGCCCTGAGCCAGGTGGCCGTGGACTCGGAAGGACCGCTGGTGTCGCCCAAGGGGCGCGTACTGGATCATGTGGGCCTGAGCGTGCGCGACCTCCAGGGCACGCTGTCGCGCCTGAAAACACAGGGCGTCACGGTTCTTGAGGGGCCCCACCGTTTCGGGACCTCACACACGATGGCGGCCTTTATCGAAGGCCCCGATCGGATGGTCATTGAACTCATCGAACGTCCCCGGTAGGGCCACCTTCGGCCCTGGCGGGAGAGAGGCCTGGTCATGTTCCTGCTGGCGCTGATACTCGTGGCCGCACTGCCAGCCACGGCCCCCGCCGCCTCCTGGCTCGATCAGCCGCTGGCGCCATGGGCATCCGGGCCATCGGTGCCCGCGGCCGCCGCCAGGAGTGCCTCGTCCGGAAGAGCCTGCCTGGTCGATTCGCCTGCTTCCACGGAAGCCGACCAGCTCCGAACGGCCGGCTGGCGCCCATTCCAGTTGTTCGACCGGCCCATTGCGCGGGGCGCACTCCTGGTCCTGGGCGGCTTGCGGGACCTGACTGGAGACTGTGCTCCCGCCGACTTTCAGGCGTTCGTCTTTGTCGGCGGCCGCTTTGCCGGCACCCTGTCGCCGGTTGAGATGACGACGGCACAGGACGGTGTGGTGGGCACCATCCGGCTTGTATCGGACGATGTCGTGACCGCGGAGTTTGCGCGATACCGGTCCGGCGACAGCGAGTGTTGTCCGTCTGGTCGCGTGCGCGTGACCTACCGCATCGAGCGCGGGAGCCCAGGCCCGAGAGCGGTTCCGGTCGACGTGAAGGTCCTGCGCGAGTAGCGCGGGTCGAATGCCAAAAGCGAAAGTCTGAGCGGCGCCCGCGCGTGGTCGGCGCCGCTGTTTCGATCGCGATGAATGGTCGGAGCAGCGGTGGTGACGCGGGCCGCTCTGCGTGGGTCGGTGGCCGCGGCTGCTGCGACCGATCGGCAGGCATTCGGTGGCTGGCGGCCGAGGGGAATTCCAGTCGCGACGAATCGAGCGTGCTTGTGGGCGGGCCTGCGTCGGTCCCCAAGATATCGATTGACAAAACTCTGGCAGTCGTAAACCTTCATGTAGCCATGGGCAGAAACGTTCGCGCGTTGACGTTGCGGGAGGTCACCCGCCTACTCACGGATCTGAGCGGTCTGACGGTGAGCGAGCGGCAGGTGAGCTACCTGTTGATCACGGGCGGAGTGGGCGCTGACGCGGCCTACCGAGTGCATGGCCGCACGCGGCTCTATGGGTCGCTGGACGTGGCGCTGGCGAGGGCCGCGCTGGGCCTCCGGGCAGAGGGGGTTTCGCCCCAGTTGACCCGCGTGGTGATCACGTACCTGCGTGACGATCTGGTACGGGCGTGGCGCTCTGCCGCGCCCTTGGCGCTGGCGATTACCGGGGTGCAGGGGAGCCTTGAACCCGTGGCCAAGGGTCGGCCGAGTAGGGTATCTGCCTGGGTGCCGCTGCGATCGCTCTGGCAGGGGCTGGAGGCTCGTATCCAGGAGGTTGCCGATAGCCGGGATGACGTGTGGATGTATCGCCGGGTCCGGGTTTCGGCGGTTCCCCGGAACACCCTCTAGGCTCAACTCCGGAACTGCAGCGCTTCGGCAAGATGCTGGGTATCCACCCTGGGGTGGCCTTCCAGGTCGGCGACCGTGCGGGCCACGGCCAGCACGCGGTGGTGGCTGCGGGCACTCAGGTCGAGCCTCTCGGATGCACGGCGTAGGAGGGCGATGGCGGGCGACGTCGCCTGGGCCGCCTTCATGACGGTGCCTCCGCGGAGGTCGCCGTTCACCGCCACACCGAGATCGTGCTGGCGGGCTCTCTGCCTGTGCCGCGCCTCGATGACGCGCTGGCGGACCGTCGAGGAGGATTCCCCTGGCTCAGCCGAGAGGGCGTCTGGCGGAATCGGGCCGAGGCGGACGGTCAGGTCAATGCGGTCCAGGAGCGGCCCCGACAGGCGCATCCCGTACCGGGTCACCTGCACGGGGCTGCATGCGCACGGATGCGTGGGATGGCCCCGGTAGCCGCACGGGCACGGGTTCATCGCAGCGATCAGCAGGAATCTGGCCGGAAATGTCACCACTCTTGCCGCCCTGGCGATGGTGACGGAGTGCTCTTCGAGAGGCTGACGGAGGGCCTCGAGGGCTCGGCGCCCGAACTCGGGGCATTCGTCCAGGAACAGGACGCCGTGGTGCGCGAGTGTGACCTCTCCCGGATGCGGAATCAGGCCTCCTCCGATGAGCGCGATGTGGGAGGCGGTGTGGTGCGGGGCTCTGAACGGCCGTTCCTCCAGAAGTCCTGAGCCCGCGCGGAGCGTGCCGGCCACGGAGTGCACCGCGCTGGCCTCAAGCTGCTCGTCGACGACAAGGGGCGGCAGGATGGTCCCGAGCCGCCTGGCCAGCATGGTCTTGCCCGTTCCGGGCGGCCCGACCAACAGCAGGTTATGGCTGCCGGCGGCAGCGATCTCCAATGCGCGGCGCGCCAGCAGCTGTCCGCTGACCTCCGCCAGGTCGACCTCGGCCGTTCGTGCCGCCTGGCGAGGTGGTTCTGGGAGGGACACCAGGGCCGTCTCGGGATTCGTGACGGCCTGGACGGCCTGTGGCAAGGACGTCACGGGCAGCACGCGCACGCCATGGACCGCGGCGGCCTCAGCCGCGTTCGCCGCGGGAACCAGGACACGGGTGATGCCCCGTTTGCGCGCCGCCAGCGCCGTCGCCAGTACGCCGCGCACGGGGTTGATGCCGCCGTCGAGCGACAGTTCCCCGAGGACCAGCGTATCGGGCAGATTCGCGGGGTCGAGTTGGGCACTGGTGGCCAGTAGGCCCATCGCGATGGCGAGGTCGAAGGACGTTCCCGCCTTGGGCACGTCGGCCGGCGAGAGGTTGACCGTGATGCGATGGGGCGGGAACTCGAATCCTGAATTGCGGATCGCGGCCCGGACTCTGTCGCGGCTCTCACGAATCGCGATGTCCGGCAGACCGACCATGGCGAACTGCGGCAGCCCATGCGAGACATCAACTTCAATCTGCACGGGCAGCGCCTCGATCCCGACCAGGACTGTGCTGTGGATGGTGGCAAGCATGGGGATGGCCTTGGCAAGGTCCGGGCCGGTGTCTGGCGCCCATGGTCTGCCCGGGTGGAGGGGCCGCACGTCCCAGAGGTGGCAGGAACCGCGCACGGGTTGGCCACGCCATCCGCTGAATTGGCAACGGGTTACCGTGCGCCACCGTTGTATCCTGTGCGGGTGCGGCTGGTGCCAGCCGCTGGAGATTACCGATGCTCGACGGACTGAAGGGAATTGGCGGGAAGGCGCAGAAGCAGAGCGATGAACTGCAGAGCCTGATCGCATCGGCCAAAGAGGAGTACGGCGCGCTGAGCGCCATGCTCACGCAGTTGTCCGTCCGGGGATCCAAGCTGTCCCAGGTCGGCAAATCCCTCGAGCAGGTTGACCAGAAGGCCGCGGATACGGCCGGACGCCTTGGAGGCATCGTCTCCCGGATTGATGCGCTGGAAGAGCGCGCCACCGCCATTGCCGAAGCCGAGCACCGGGTACAGGGACTGCTCGCGACCATCGCGGAGGCCGAAGCGACTGTCCGGTCGATGACGGGACCCGACGGGGAACTGCCGCAGCATCGGAAGGCCCTCCAGCATCTGTCCTCGCAGGCCCTGGAGACCCGTGCCAGCCTCGACGCCCTCAAGGAGGAGCGTCGCGACGTCGAGGAGATGCGTGGCGAACTCCGGCGCACCCGGGACGAAATCATGGCCGTGGTGGCGGACGCACGGTCTGCACGGGGCGAATTGGATGTGGTCCGGACGACCGCCGGTCAGCTCACCCAGGAAATCACGAAGCTGCGGGAGACATCGCGAGAGGCGCGCGAGGACGCGACGACCGCGAACGAGGTGACACGGGAGATGGAGCGGCGCCTGGAGCCGCTGCTGCAGCTCCAGGATCTGGTGCGGAGCACGGAAGAGCGGCTCGCCCAGCTAAATTCGCTCTCTACCTACGTCCAGCAGAAGGTCAAGGCGCTCGAGAGTCAGAAGCACGCCGTGGACCGTGCGCTGGTGGAGGCTGGGCGCCTCAACGAGATGGTCTGGAGCATGGACATCCAGGTCAAGTCGTTGAACGAGGGCCTGCAGAAGGTCGCGCAGACGGAAGAGACCATCGCCCGGGTGGAGTCCCTGGTGGGGGAGGCCGCGGCCAAGGTGGACCAGGCCATGCGTGCCAGGGACGACGTGGCCCGGGAGGTGAGCCGGCTCGACCACGACGGCCGGACGTTGATAGACGCCCTGGGTCTGACCGTTGATCGGCTGAATCTCGAGAAGCGTGAATTCGAGGCGTTCGACGAGCGGCTGCGGACGCTGCAGACCGGTGTGGGCGAGGCGGAAGGCCGGATGGAGACGCTCCTCGCAAAGGAGCGCGGCCTTGCCGTGCTGCACCAGCGGCTGGATGAAATGAGCCAGGGCGTCCAGGACCTCCACGTCAACGCCGACGACCTTGCGCGGAAACAGGCGGATCTGGATGGCCTGCGTGGTCGCCTGGCTGACGTGGACGAACTGAGTCGCAAGACCGCCGTGCAGGCGGAGGCACTCGCGCTGACCCGTCAGGATCTCGCGGCACTCGGCGGCGAGATTGCGGAGTTCCATAAGGCTCACGCCGATGCGGCGCAGCTGCGGGATCGGCTGGGCGCGGACCGTGTGGCCCTGGAGGGTTTTGCGACCCGGATGGGTGACTTCCTGACGCGAGCGCCACAGATTGAGGCGAGTGTGACCGGCGTGCAGGCGCGGCTGGGCCTGGTTGAGGAAGGGCTGAGGCAGGCCGACCGCCTGGGAGAGCTCGTGCGGGACCTGGAGGCGCAGGTGGCGCGGGTGAGTGCGCGGTCGGAGTTCGTCTCCCGGGTGGAAGGCCGGGTCGGTGAGCTTCAGGCGCTGTCCGCCGAGGTCGACCGCCGCATGGCGGATCAGCTCCAGCGCAGGACCGAGCTGGACGGAGTCAAGACGCAGGCCGAGGCGGTGGCGCTCCAGATGCTGGATGTGCACCAGCGTGCCGAGGCCGTGGCGCAGGCCCAGACGAGGCTGGCGCCGGTGGTCGATCGGCTCACGGCGCTCGAGTCGCAGCTCGCGCACGCGGGCGTGCAGATCGGAAGTCTCAAGCGGGAGGACGCCGATGTGCAGGCGCAGGGCCGCGCGTTGGCGACGCTGGTCGAGGATGGACGACGCATCGCAACGGAGACCGAGGTGCGGTCACGGGAATTGGCCGCTCTGGCAGCCGAGCTCGCACGTTCGACGGCTCTCAAGGACGAGCTGGTCGAGGAGCTGACGCGGACCCAGGGACGACAGCGGGAAGCCGTGTCACAGGTGTCGGCCACCGAAGATCAGCTCAAGCGTGCCGAGGTGATCTTCCGGCAGTTGGAGCAGCGCCGGAGCCAGATCGCGTTCTCGGAACGGAAGGTCGAGGGCGTGGAGGCCCGCCTGGCCGAGCTGGATCAGTTGTCCGCGGATGTCGAACAGCGCCTCAAGGCCATCGGGGAGCGCGAAACCCTCGTCGCGGCCGTCAAGCGCGAGGTGGAGGCCGTGCACGAGGTGAGCGCGCAGAGCCGACAGGACCTCGACTACCTTGCGTCGCAGCGCGATGATGTCGTGCGGCTGCGCAAGCAGGTGCAGCAGTTGCTGGAGACCGCCGCGTCCACTGAGAGCAAGATTGCCATGATCGATGCCCGGCGCCGAAGCGTGGATGAAGTGCAGGCCAAGTCCGGCATGATCGCGAACTTGCTGTCTGACGTGCGTATCAATCTGGATGCCCTGACGGAGCAGAAGGCCGTCGTCGAGCACGTGGCCGAGCAGGTGGCGGGGATTCAGTTCGCCAGCCAGGAGGCCACCGGCGTGCTGCGCGCGCTTCAGCAGGAGCGGGAACTGGCGCAGCGCATTGCCGCCAGCCTGCAGCAGTTGCGGGCCAGGTCCCTGCAGGGAGACGAGCCCGGACGACAGGGCTCTGGCGTGGCCTGATCAGCGCCGATTTGCAGGCGGCCTGATGGTGAGGCGGTCGCCTGGCGTGAGGCGGCCTCCGGCGTTCCTGTTCCAGCGGCGGAGTTCCGCAACCGTCGTCCGATAGCGACGGGCGATGGTCGCGAGGGTGTCGCCCTTCCTGACGGTGTGGGTCACAGGGGCCGCGGCTCCGGGCCGGGTGGCCGACACTCTTGGCCGGGACACCGGCCGAGCGTCGTCCGCTGGGGCCTGCACGGCGGTGGCGAGTCCGCCGGGTGCGCGCGGAATGATGAGGCGCTGGCCAGGGCGCAGCACCGCTCGAAGAGGCAGGAAGTTCGCGTCGGCCAGATCCTGCCGGCGGACCTTGAGCCGGTTGGCGAGACTGGCGAGCGTGTCGCCCTTCCGCGCGGTGTGAAACAAGAACGCCGCATCTTCAGTGGCATCGGCTGAGGCGAGAAATGCCGAGACCTGGTGCGCGCTGCCAGCAGGCACACGCAGTTGATAGCCTTCCGGCCCTGGTGGAGTGACCCACCGTCGCAAGGCCGGGTTGAGGGTCTGCAACTCGGTCACGGGGCGTTCAAGGGCCTCGGCGAGCCGGCGGAGGTCGACGGGGCTCTGCAGCTGGACGAGCTCTGCGTCCGGGAGGGCTTCCACCGAAGGCACGGTGAGTCCGTACTGGCCTGGGTTTCGGGCCACGATAGCCGCGGCGAGGATGAGGGGGACGTAGTCGCGTGTTTCCCTGGGCAGATACCGGCTGTTCGCGGAGAGCATCCAGAAGTCTGTCTTTCCCGATTGCTTCAACGCCCGTTGCACGCGTCCCGGTCCGCCGTTGTAGGACGCAATCGCCAGGTGCCAATCGCCGAACATCTCATGCAGCGTCTTCAGATAGCGCGCCGCAGCCAGTGTTGCGCGTTCAGGCTCAGCCCGTTCGTCCACGTACCAGTTGTGCCGCAGGCCGTTCTCCACGGCCGTGCCCCGCATGAACTGCCACAATCCTCGAGCGTTGGCCCGTGAGAGCGCATTGGGATTGAAGGCGCTCTCGACAAGCGGGATGAAGGCGAGGTCCGTGGGTAGGCCCTCGGCCGTCAGGGCGCGCTGGATCATCGGCAGGTAGCGGACGCTGCGCCCCAGCGCCTCCTCGAGGAAGCCTTTGAGTTTGCCGGTGAACAGCTCGACGAAGCTCAGGACCCGGGCGTTGAGCGGAATGTCGATGTCATGCGGTGTGTGCGTCAGGTCCTCGGTGACCCGCGATGTGGTGACGGGGTCTGGAGGCGCAAAGGTCGGGGCGGCCAGCACGGAGTCCAGCGGGCTGCCGTCAGGGTTGGGCGCAGGCCTGGGCTGGCGCTCGAGCGTGTCCAGTTCCAACGCCGACACCCGGGTCACGAGGCGTTCGATCCGATCGGCTACCGCCGGCGCACGGCGGATCTCAGCTGGTGCCGTCAGCAGCATGTCGAGCGCATCATCGAAGGCGTGCCCGGCTTCGCGCTGGTGTCCGTCCTGCAACTCGCGCTGGGCTCGCGCTTCCGCCGCCACGCTGGCCGCGACGAGGTCCGAGACCGGGTCCGGCGCGCTGGCCACGGGAACGGGGCTCGGCGTGGATGGAAGGCTGCGTCCAGAGGAGGGGCCAGGCTGCGGGGGCACGGCCGTGGGCCGTGCGCTGGTCGTCGCGCAGGCGGCGGAGGCCAACGCCGCACAGAGCAGCGCCAGACGCACCGGGCAGCCCACCATCAGGACGCGCGGGTGGCCGCAGGGCCGGACGTATGAACGAGCAGACGGTGCGCGTCGCCGAGTTCGCGAGCGGATGGCGTCACGATCGTGCGATCCGAGATGCTGATGGTGGTGCCGGCCTTCAGCGCGGCGCGCACATCCTCTTCACAGACGAAGGCGACGGCGGCTGCCGTCTGAGGACGCGGGGGCTCAGGTGAGGCTGTTGCGGGTGGTGCCGTGCGCGCCTCGCCGCTACGCAGACCGCGCGATGCGAGGAACTGATCGATCCGCGTCGAGAGCGCAGCGGCGGAAACGCCGCTCTGTCCTTGTCGGGCGGGCAGTGATGGGAGTTGGGCCTCTGGGACCCTGGATTCCCGGATGGGGGCGGCTCCAACGGCGGGCCTGAGCTCGTAGGCCAGGCGCTTGATATTCAGCAGATGGAGCGGCGTGATGTTGTCGGAGGTGCTGTTGCCGCCCCAACCCCCGCAGCCAAGCGTCAAGGCTGGGGCAAGGCCGGTCGTCAGCCCGATTGAGCCATGCGTGGTCGGCGTGTTCACGCAGATCCGGCCCGCGGGCTTCTTGAGGCCGAACTCCATGATGACGGCATCCGTCCGGGAATGGATCGACATCGTGTGACCCATGCCCCCATACCGGAGGATCTGCTTGCAGCGTTCGCAGCCCTCGTGCCAGTCCTTGACCACGTAGAAGGAGAGGACCGGGCAGAGCTTCTCGATGGACAGCGGATAGTCCCGGCCGACGCCCGTCAGGGGCGCAATGAGCACCCGGGTACCCTCGGGGACGGTCAGGCCGACCTCCCGCGCGATATGAACGGCGGACTTGCCCACCAGTTTGGGATTGGGGAGACGCTGGGCCGTCACCAGGGCGGCGGCGAGTGTCGCGGCGGCCCGGTCGTCCAGGAACACGGCACCCTGGGCCACAAACGTCCGGCGCACCTCTTCCGAGATGGACTCATCGACCACGACGGAGTTGGGCGACGAGCAGAGGACCCCATTGTCGAACGTCTTACCCAGGATGATGTCCGCCACGGCCTTTGGCACGTCCGCGGTCCGTTCGATGTAACAGGGGGCATTGCCGGGACCGACGCCATAGGCGGGCTTGCCGGCGCTGTACGCGGCGCGCACCAGCCCCATGCCTCCCGTTGCGAGGATGACGGAGACCTCGCGCTGGCGCATGAGCTCCTGGGTGCCTTCGAGGGTGACCGTGCGCATCCAGCCGAGTGTGGACTCGGGAGCCCCAGCCTTGAGAGCCGCCTCGTTCAGGATCTCCATCGTCCGAGTGATGCACTTGGCGGCCGAGGGGTGGGGACTGACCACGACCGCACAGCGGGCCTTCACGGCAATGAGGGCTTTGTAGATGGCCGTGGACGTGGGATTGGTGGACGGGACAATCGCGGCCACGACGCCAAACGGCTCGGCGATCTCCACGACCCGGCGGTCATCGTGACGGGCAATCACACCCACCGTCTTCATCGGCCGGATGAAGTCGCGAACCCTCGTGGCAGCAAACAGGTTCTTCTGGACCTTGTCGGCGAGGACCCCATACCCGGTTTCCTCGACAGCCATCCGTGCGAGGGCCTCGGCGTGGGGCGTGACGGCCTCGGCCATGGCCTCGACAATGGCGTCAATCTGGGCCTGGCTGAGTTCGGCGAGCTGGTCCTGAGCGCGGCGTGCGGCCTTCGCCAGGGTCCGAGCCTCGTGCATGGAGGCCAGGTCCCGGTCCGTCGGCTGGAGGGGGATGGCTGCGTCCGCGGCCATGGCTACAGAGCCAGGATACGCTCGACGTCGGCGTGAGGGCGGGGGATGACGTGGACGCTGACCAGTTCGCCCACCCGGCGGGCGGCGGCGGCTCCCGCGTCTGTCGCGGCCTTGACGGCGCCGACGTCGCCGCGGACCATGACCGTGACGTATCCGGCACCGATCTGCTCGGTGCGGACCAGGCGCACCAGCGCCGTCTTCACCATGGCATCGGCGGCCTCAATGGAGCCGATAAGTCCCTTGGTCTCGACCAGGCCGAGTGCGTCTCCAGTCATTGGCGAGGAGGACTGTACCAGAATTGCGGAGTAACATGCCAGAGCACATGAGCAGATTATCGGTGTGGGTGGGCCTGCTGGCCCTGACGATGGGGGCGGCCTGCGCACGCAAGGCCGACACCGTGCCACCCGTGGCGACGCCGACGGTGACCTTGGTGCGCCCGGACGCGGTGGTGGGTGGGCCGATTGAAATGTCCTACAAGTGGACCGTGGCGTCTGATGCGCCGGCCTTTCCGCAGGATGGCTGGGTGTTTGTGCATTTCCTGGATGCGGACGGTGAGCTCCTGTGGACGGATGACCACCAGCCTCCGGGGTCGATGGCTGGGTGGAAGCCCGGGCAGACCATTGAGTACACACGGACGACGTTTGCTCCCAAGCTCCCGTACGTGGGGGAGCTGCGGATTGAGATGGGTGCGTTCGCGCGAGGTAGTGGACAGCGCCTCCCGCTTGCGGGAACCACGAAGGGGCAGCGCTCCTATGAGGCGGGCCGCCTGAGCCTGCAGCTCCAGGGGGAGTCGTTGCTGGTGGTGTTCAAGGACGGCTGGCACGCGACGGAGCAGGCCGAGGGCAGCGCCCGAGAGTGGCAGTGGTCCAAGGGGGTCGGGACGCTGGCCTTCAGGAATCCGAAGCGCAATGCGCTGCTCTATCTGGAGGTGGACCGTCCCGGGGGATTTGCCGAAGCGCAAACGGTCACGGTTCGGATCGGCGACACGGTTGTCGATACCTTTCCGTTGCATTCCGGTGAGGCACTGTTGCGGCGCGTGGCGCTGAGTCCGGCCCAACTCGGGGATGGCGACGCAACCGAGGTGCAGGTCGCCGTCGATCGCACCTTCGTGCCCGCATCTGTGCCAGGGGCGGCGAGCCGCGATACCCGGGAACTCGGCGTGCGCGTGTTCAGGGCGTTCGTGGAGGCGCGCTAGGCGCGCGCAGGCAACTCGTGGAGTTCCGCTGCCGGCTGGCGACAACCACCGGGGAGATCCAGGACGGCGTCTATGTGGCGGAGAGCGAGGCCCGGCTCCGGCAGTTGATGGAGGAGCGCGGGCTCCTCGTCTTGTCGGTGGAGCGCAAGGGCGGGGCCTTTCGGTTCTCCACGCAGTCGGGCGGGGGACGCGTCAATGCCCGGGAGTTCCTCGTGTTCAATCAGGAATTGGCGACGCTGCTCAAGGCCGGCATGCCGCTGGTCCAGTCGCTGGACATCCTTCGCCAGCGCGTCGAGGACGCCACCCTCAAAGCGATTCTCGACGACGTCCACGCGAAGGTGCGGGCCGGTTCTGCACTGTCGGAGGCCTTCGCCAGCTATGCGGCGCAGTTTCCTCCGATCTATGCCGCC
Organism: Acidobacteriota bacterium; assembly: GCA_947482665.1. Classification (GTDB taxonomy): domain Bacteria; phylum Acidobacteriota; class Vicinamibacteria; order Vicinamibacterales; family UBA2999; genus CANKJK01. The sequence goes on along the minus strand of CANKJK010000007.1, from coordinate 38,908 downwards.
ACGTTGATGGCCGGTGAACGAGCCGGCGATCTGGATGGCGTGATCCGACGCTACGTCAGCTACGAAAAGATCGTGGGGACGGTGCGCCGCAAGGCCCTGTCGGCGTTGATGTACCCGGCGTTGCTGGTGTTGATGATGTTTGGGTTGGTCGGCATCATCGTGCTGAAGGTCGTGCCGGCCTTCGGCGACTTTTATGCCGGTTTCAATGCCGAACTTCCGCTGGCGACGCGCATGATCGTGGCGGTCTCCCATGTCCTGGTGAACTACTTCTGGTTCATTCTTGGCGGGCTGGTGGCGCTGGGCGCGTTGGCACTGCACTGGTATCGGCGGCCGGGCCAGGGTGAGCGCCTGGACCGGATTCTTCTGGAAATGCCCGGCGTGGGGCCGACGCTGCGAAAGTTCGCAACCACGCAGTTCGCGCGGACATTGGCAACGCTGCTTGGCGGAGGTATTCCGCTGGTCAACGCGCTCGATACTGGCGCGGACTCGCTCACGAACCGGTATATGGCGAGGGAAGTCCGTTCGGCTACCGGCCGGGTCCGGGAGGGGCAGTCGTTCGCGGCCGCGCTTCGCGACCGCCGGGTGTTGCCGGACGTGGCGATCAAGATGATTGAAGTCGGAGAGTCCACAGGCGCCCTGCAAGAGATGCTGCAGAGCCTGGCGGACTTCTACGATGAGGAAATCGAAACCGAGGTCTCTCGCGCGATCGCGCTCGTGGAGCCGGTCCTGCTTGTCGTGATGGGCGTCGTCATCGCGGGCGTCGTATTGGCCCTCTATCTTCCACTCTTCGAGCTCAGCTCGGTGATGAAATAAGCGGATGTCCGAAGACCCGATCAGCCAGACACTTGTGCAACCCGTCGAGGACTATGCCGCGGAGGTCGCGCGCGCGCGAGCCCTCGCCGAGCGGTACCGCGTCGGCTTTGTCGATATGGATACATTCCGCATCGACCAGGAGTTGTTCCGCACGATTCCGGCCGACCTCATGCTGCGCTACGGGTTCGTGCCGTTGCGCCGGGATGGACGGTCGCTGGTGATTGTGGTGTCGGATCCGACCGACCTCCCGATGATCGATGAGCTGGGGACGGTGCTGAGCACGGCGGTCACCGTCATGGTCGGTGCGCCCTCTGCGATCCAGTCCATTCTCAAGAAGAGCGAGAGCTCGCAGCGGGTCCTCGAAGAGGCGACGGAGGGGTTTCAGCTTCAGGTGCTGCAGGAGGACGACAACGGGGAGGAACACCTCACCGTCGACAAGCTGACCAGCGACGTCAGCCCGGTGATCCGCCTCGTGGACTCGACGATCTTTACCGCCATCCAGCGCAGGGCCAGCGACATCCATATCGAGACCGGCGACGACTCCGTGCACGTCAAGTACCGCATCGACGGTGTGCTGCAGCCCGCGATGCGACCGATCGCGAAGCAGTTCCACAGTCCGATCATTTCGCGTATCAAGGTCATGGCGGAGCTCGACATCGCGGAAAAGCGCATTCCGCAGGATGGCCGGTTCAAGGTGCGGACGCCGGGGAAGACCATCGACTTTCGTGTCTCCATCATGCCCAGCGTGCATGGAGAGGATGCGGTCATCCGTATCCTGGACAAGGAGTCGATCAGCGAGCAGTTTACGGAGCTCACACTCGATATTCTGGGTTTTCCTGAATTGGAGCTGCGTCGTTTTCGAAAGTACATCCGCGAGCCGTACGGCATGGTGCTGGTGACCGGTCCGACGGGTAGCGGCAAGACGACGACGCTCTACGCGGGTCTATCGGAGATCAAGTCCGTCGAGGACAAGATCATCACGATTGAAGACCCCGTTGAGTATCAGCTGCAGGGCATCACGCAGATCCCGATCAACGAGAAGAAGGGACTGACGTTCGCCCGCGGGCTGCGGTCGATTCTGCGCCATGACCCGGACAAGATCATGGTCGGTGAAATCCGCGATTCGGAGACCGCGCAGATTGCGATTCAGTCGGCACTGACAGGTCATCTGGTCTTCACGACGGTTCACGCCAACAACGTGGTCGATGTACTGGGTCGCTTCCTGAACATGGGCGTGGAGCCGTACCAGTTTGTCTCCGCGCTGAATTGCGTGATGGCGCAGCGCCTCGTCCGATTGATCTGCAGCCATTGCCGCCGGGCGACGACGGTGTTGCCGGAGCTGCTGGTGGCGTCCGGCATGGATCCCGACCTGGCCCGCACGCACACCTTCTACGAAGGTGCCGGGTGTATTGACTGCGGGGGCACTGGTTTCAAGGGGCGGACGGCGATCTGTGAGCTGCTGAATCTCTCCGATCCCATCCGTGAGATGATCCTGGCGCGGCGGCCCAACTCCGAGATCAAGCGCGCCGCGCACGACGAAGGGATGCGTTTCCTTCGTGAGTCGGCCGTCGAGAAGGTCATGCTCGGCATGACGACGCTGCGCGAGATTAATAAAGTCACCTTTGTCGAGTGAGCCCGCGATGAGTCCAGCCTGGTTCGCTCGTCCTGTCCCTGACGCCACCGTTGAGATCACCGCGGACCGTGTGTCTGCGCTGGTCATCGATGTCCGTAGCGGGAGGCCCACGGTAACTGCCGTCGCGACAAGTGTGGTGCGTGCCGGAGCGGTGACGCCCGGCTTCGTGGCGTCCAATATCCACGATGCCGCCGCCGTGACGGCGGCGATCGGTGACGTGGTAGGGCGCCTGGGCGCGCGGGTGCGCCGGATTGCTCTGGTGGTACCCGATGCCATGGCACGCGTCTCCCTGGTGCGGCTCGAACACCTGCCGGCGCGACGCGAGGACCTGGCGCAACTGGTCCAGTGGCAGGTGCGAAAGGGCGTGCCGTTTGCGCCGGAAGAGGCGCGCGTCAGTTTTGTCCCGGGTACGAGCACAGCGGCCGGCCACGAATTCCTGGCGACGGTGGTGCGGGCGGGTGTACTGGCCGAATACGAAAAAGTGTGCGCGGATGCCGGGTTGCAGGCAGGCCTCGTCGATATCGCGACGACAGCGGCGGTGAACCTGCGGCTGTCCGGGTCTGCACCGTCGGGGGACTGGCTGCTGGTACATGTCCGGGAAGATGCGTGCGCGGTCGTCGTGCTTCGAGGGGATCGCGTCCTGTTCTATCGGACGCGGACCGATGAGGACCGGGTCGACGTCGGCGATTTCGTGCATCAGGCGGTGATGTATTACCAGGATCGCCTGGAGGGGAAGGGATTCCAGGCGGTCTATGTGGCCGGCGGCGGGAGCGCCGAGTGGCCCGTCGACGTCGTGCGCCAGAACATTGAGGCGCGGATTGGTGCCACCGCGTTGCTGCTCGATCCTGGCGGCTTTGTGGCCCTGCCAGGCGCGGTGTCGCCGGTGGCATCGCGCGATGTGCTGATTCCGCTCACCGGGATGGCGCTCCGGGCTCTGGAACTGGCGGTCGCGTGATGCTGAAGACGAACCTCGCCAGCCGCCCCTTTTATGACGACCGCGTGCTGCGCGCGGTCGCGCTGGTCTCGGCTGTCGTGCTCGGTGTGTTGACGCTGTACAACGGCGTGATGCTGGTGCGGCTGTCGCTCAGCCAGTCCCGCCTGAGCACGCACGCGGTGGAGACCGAGCGCGAGGCGGAGCGGCTCCGCGCCGACGCCACGCGGATCCGAACGCGAATCGATCCCAAAGAACTGGAGTCGGTCGCCAGCGCGGCCCGTGAGGCGAACACGCTGATCGATCAACGGACGTTCTCCTGGACTGGCCTGTTCGCACAGTTGGAGGCCACGCTGCCGGCGGACGTGCGTGTCCGGGCCGTGCAGCCGCGTGTCGAGAAGGGCCAGTTCCGGGTGGTGATTTCCGCGCAGGCCAAACGCGTGGAGGATATCGAAACCTTCATCGAGAATCTGGAACGCACGGGGAACTTCTCCGGCGTCAGCCCGGTGGAGGAATCCAGCGGCGACGCCGGTGTCATCGATGCCGTGGTGGAGGGGTTCTACAAGGTGCCCGTGCCGGCCGGAGGCACTCGATGAACGCCGCGTGGCAGCGTGTCGTGGGCCAGCACCAGCGCCCGGCCGCGGTGCTGGCGGCGCTGGCGGTGATCAACGTGCTGGCCTACGTGGCGGTGGTCCGTCCTCTGGCGCTGAAGGTGGCGACCATCGAGGACCGGGACCGGCGTGCGGATCTGGCGCTCGGTCAGGCCACCGCCGAGCAGAAGGGCGCCACGGGTGCCCTGACGGGCAAGGAGCGGGCGGTCAAGGAACTTGCCGTCTTCTACAGCGACGTCCTGCCGGCCGACCTTGCCGGTGCGCGGCGCGTGACCCATCTCCGATTGGCGCAGATAGCCCGGGACTCCGGACTCACCTTTGAGCGCTTCAGCTTCGAGCCTGAGCCGGTGAAGGGCAGTTCGCTGACGCGGGTCAAAGGGGAACTGGTGCTCACCGGCACGTACGCCGAAGTCAGGAAGTTCGTCCATCAGGTCGAGATGTCAAAGGACTTCGTGGTGTTGGACGACCTGGGCCTGGCTGAGGGAGCGGCTTCGGGGGGCGAGTTGGTCGTGACGTTGAAGCTGTCGACCTATTTCCGGACTGTGGCGTCATGAGCGATCGGCGCCGGCTGGCTGCCATCGGACTGGCAGCGGTCGTGGTAGCCATTGCCGCGGTCGTGATCGGCCAGCGCCTGATGGCACCTGAGGCCGGTGTCGCGGCGGTTCCTGGGCGGGTCACTCCAAAGCCAGGCGTGCCGGTCGTGCGCCCGGGTGAGGTGGCGGACCTGCGGCTTGAGCGCCTGGGCCATGGGAGTCCCGAGTTTGCTGAGAACGGTCGGGACCCTTTTCGCTTCAGGCAGGCCCCTCCAGTGCCGAAGGTTGTCGTGCCGCCGCCACCGATCATGCTGGGGCCTCCGGTCCCCCTGCCGCCGCCCCCACCCGCACCGGTCCCGCCGCCCCCACCCATTCCGCTGAAGTTCGTGGGTTTGGTGGAGATGGCCGGCCAGGCCGGCAAGGTGGCCGTCTTGAGTGACTCAAAGGGCGGCGTCTTCTACGGAAGGGAAGGCGATATCATCGACGGACGGTATCGGCTCCTGCGCGTCGCGGCCGACCAGGCGGAACTCGCCTATACCGATGGGCGTGGGCGGCAGGTGTTGAGGTTGTCTGGACAATGAAACAGGGCAGTATGTTCGAAAGGGTCGCCCGCGCCAGTGGCGTCTTCCGCCCGGTGGTGATGCTGGCTGTCCTGCTGACGGCCGTGATGATGACCGCGTGCGGAGGTGGCCGGGCCTACGGGCACGGTGACCGCGCCTCCAGGGCTGGAGACTGGGACTCGGCGGTCAACTTCTACCGGAGCGCTGTTCAAACCAGTCCGACCCGCAGCGACTACCGGATCGCGCTGGAGCGGGCAATGATCAATGCGTCCAGCGTCCACATGGACCAGGCGCGGGTCTTCGAGGCCAGGCTCCAGTTTGAGGAATCCCTCCGAGAGTACCGGAGGGCCAACGAGTTCAATCCGACCAGCCGGAGCATTGCCTCCAAGGTGCAGGAGCTTGAGCGGCGCGTCCGGGAGCAACTGGAGGCGTCACAGCCGAAGTCGTCCATCCAGCAGATGCGGGAGAAGGCCCGGCGAGAGGGGCCGCCACCCCTGCTCAATCTGACGACCAAGCTGCCTGCGCTCAAGTTCACGAACTCCAGTGTCCGGGACATCCTGAACTTCATCGGCACGTCGACCAGCCTCAACGTCCTCTACGACCGGGATTTTCAGGACCGCTCGTACACGGTGCAACTGGACAACATCACGCTTGAGGACGCGCTGACGCAGATCCTGTCGGCGAACCAGTACTTCTACAAGGTCGTGAACGACCACACGATCTCGATCGTGCCTGACACGCCGCAGAAGCGGGCGCAGTACGAGGAGCAGGTCATTCGGACGTTCTATGTGTCCCATGCTGACGCAACCGAGCTTGCGCAGCTGTTGACGACGATGATCCGGCTGCCCAATATGGCCGTGCAGCCGCGGATCGTCGCGAACAAGGCGGCCAACACGATTACGGTGGGCGCGACCGCCAACGTCGCCGCGATCATTGAGAAGGTCATCGAAGCCAACGACAACCCACGCGCGGAAGTGGTCGTCGATGTCCAGATCCTCGAGATCAACCGCAGTCGTGCGAAGCAGTTCGGGCTGGACCTGTCGACGTATGCCATCGGCGGTTCGTTCTCGCCAGAGTCGGACCCCCGCGCCACCGCCGCCGCAGGCGCGGCGGGGGCTGCGGCAGGCGCGGCGGCGGCCAGCAGCTCATCGTCCGCGGGGTCCTTTAATCTCAATTCGATCTCGCGAGGTATCAATACCGGCGATTTCTATCTGTCCGTACCGTCGGCGGTCGTGCGGTTCCTTGAGAACGATACTGAGACGAAGCTCATCGCCAAGCCGCAGCTTCGCGGGGCCGAAGGACAGAAGATCACGCTGAACCTTGGCGACGACATTCCGGTGCCCTCGACAGTGTTCACGCCCTTCGCCCAGGGTGGCGCCAACATCAACCCGTTAACGTCGTTCAACTACAAGACGGTCGGCGTGGTCGTTGAGATGACGCCACGCGTCACCTTCGAGGACGACATCATTCTCGAGCTCACCGTCGAGAGCAGCTCCCTCGGGCCCAGCATTACCATCGGGGGGCAGTCGCTGCCCTCATTCGGCACGCGCAAGGTACAGACGAAGCTCCGGCTCCGGGACGGCGAGTCGAATCTGCTGGCGGGATTGCTGAGAGAGGACGAGCGGAAGTCCTTGAAGGGATTCCCGAGCCTGCTGCGGCTGCCGATTCTGAAGCAGCTGCTGTCATCGAATGACCGGGAAGTGAAGCAGACGGACATTGTCATGCTGCTGACGCCGCGCTTGGTTCGCACACACGAACTGACGCAGCAGGATCTCAGCCCCATCTTTATTGGAACCCAACAGAACCTGGGGCTGGGTGGACCGCCGCCGCTCATCGCGCCGGTTGATGCGGCTCCGGCTCCGGTCCCGGTTTCCACGCCCGTAGTGCCCGCTGACACGGCGCCTCCCGCTCCGGTCATTCCTCCTGGCAGCTCGACCGTGCCGGGGACGACGACGCCGCAGGCCGGTGCCCAGGGGCAGCGGCTGCCGCAGCCGCCGCCGTCGGTGGTCCAGCAGGTGGCCGCGCCGCCAGCCACGCAGGTGCTGTTGACATCACCCTCTCCGGAATTGCGTGTAGGAGGCGGCCCGTACACCGTGCCGATTTCAGTGTCGAACGCGGCCCGGTTATCGACTCTCTCCTTGACGTTGACCTTCAACCCGGCCGTCCTGCGGGTCCGTACCGTGCAGGAAGGAAGTTTCATGCGGCAAGGCGGAAACGCCGCCCAGTTCACGCAGCAGGTGGATGCGCCTGCGGGTCGAATTGACCTGGCTGTGACCCGGACACAAGACCAGACAGGGGCGTCAGGTGCCGGGCTCTTGGCGGCCGTGCTGTTTGATGTCGTGGCGCCTGGTGCCGCGAATTTCGCGATGACCGGTTCGGCGACGGTGCCAGGTGGCGGCGCGTCGGGTCTCTCGTTCGCGCCTGCCTCGGTGTCGGCTCGCTGAGGCCTGCGGACGACACACATGGCGCGACGCGTGCTGTGCCGCTGGACGGGCGCCGCTGACGTTCGCGGCTTTACGTTCATCGAACTGCTCGTCGTCACGACGATCGTGCTGGTCCTGGCATCCGCCGTGATGCCACTGGCCCAGGTCGCAGCACGGCGTCAGCGGGAGCAGGAGCTTCGGCGGGACCTCCGTGAAATGCGGGTGGCGATCGACAAGTTCAAGGATGCGGTAGATCTGGGACGGATCGCCACGACCGAGGTAGAGCCTGGGAGCGAGGGCTACCCGAAGAGCCTCGATGTACTCGTGGAAGGTATCGGGATGGCGAATGATGCGTCGGGCCGGAAGCTCAAGTTCCTGCGGCGGATTCCCATTGATCCGATGACCAACAGCGACGAGTGGGGGTTGCGCGCCTACTCCGACAAGCCGGACGCGACGACATGGGGTGGGAAGAGCGTCTTTGACGTCTACTCCAAGAGCGACGCCACAGCGCTCGATGGTACGAGGTATCGGGATTGGTGATGGAACGCACTGCGGCCACGTGGCGTCGGCATGACGGCTTTACGCTGATCGAGTTGATGGTGGTCATGGCCATCATCGTCATCTTGGCCGGTATCGGTCTGGCCACCTACACGAACAGCATTACCCGGTCCAAGGAAGCGGTCCTGAAGGAAGATCTCTTCCGCCTGAGGGACGCTCTCGATCAGTTCCACGCGGATAAGGGGAAGTATCCGTCCGGCCTGGATGAACTGGTACAAGAGAAGTACCTGCGGGCCCTGCCCGTCGATCCCTTTACGCAGTCGTCGGACAGCTGGCAGACTGAGATGTCCGAGCCGGATGCTTCAAACCCCGCGGACAGCCCAGGCGTGTCCAATGTGAAAAGCGGCGCCCAGGGCGCCTCGATCGACGGCACGAAATACGCGGAGTGGTAGAGGGGAACGCCTCAGAACTGGCGTCGTAAGCGAGACTGGCTCCCGCCTGGCCCGGTCGGCCCGGTTCTGCCTCTGCCGCTACTCGCCATGCTCTCCAGCTACTAGGCGTGCTGTGGAGGCTCGTCGGCGTAGGCCGTCCGGTTCTCCTTTTACGAGAGAGGTTGGCTGCGGTCTACGGAAGCAGCTTGATCTGGATCTCGGTGCGTGCCGTCCCCGTTCGACCATCCTGGGTGCGGACCGTGGCTGTCACGGTATAAGCGCGCGTCGTGGCTGAGCTCGCCGCAGGCACGCTGGTGGCCGCATCATAGACGTGGGCGGTAGAGAGTCCAGACGTCGTCGCAGAAATCCCGTCACCGAAGTTCCAGGAAACAGACTCGATAGGGATATTGGACTCACCAGCTGCGGTCACCGTGACGGCGAAGCTGGCCAACTGGCCGGTCGTCGTGGCGGTGCTGATTGTCTGCGTTGAGAACGTCGCCGTGAGCGGGGCCTTGATCGTCGCCGCCGTGACATTGACTGCGACGGCCGACCGGGTTGTCTGCCCGTTGATGTCGGTGGCCACGAGCGCCACGGTGTACGGGTTCACCGAGAAGTAGGTATGCGTGACAGTCACGGCGGACGTCAGCGTGCCGAGGTCCATCCGGTTGCCGTCGTCGAAGTCCAAGTGGGCTGCCGAGAGGACGCTGCTGGTCGACACTCTTGTGGCCGTGAACGTAAAGGCCAGGCCAACGGCCTGTGAGCAGGATGTGAGGCCGGAGGCGCCGCTACCCTGGCAGGTGAGTGTGACGGAGGGAGTGGCAAGGATGGCAATGACCGCAGGAGCGGTCGTGGACTTGCTACCAGAGACAGCCGACACGCTCGTTTCGACATTGGTTGAGAGGCCAACGGTGGCCACGCCGTTGCCGTCGGTGACAGCCACGGTGCTGGTAAGTGTGCCGTGGTTGGCAGAGAACGTCACGGGAACCCCGGCGAGTCCCTGACCATTGGTGCCACGGACCACCGCGTTGAGTTCAACGGTGCCGCCGGTGGCGGGGACGCTCGAGGGCTTTGAACTGATGGTCACCGTGTCGGTAGCCGCCGACCCGATGGTGAAGGTGATCACGTTCGTGGCGGAACTGGTGGCCGGAGCGTTTCCATTCCCGTTTCCGGCGGCGCTTGTGGAACTGTTCCCGGCGGCTCCTGAGAACGCTCGCACGTCGGCGACGCCTGATGCATCGCCGGCATAGAACGTCGTGGTGGCCACGCCGTTCCTGGTCTCCACCTCCACCGGGTCTACACGGCCGAGCGACGTGGTGAACCGGACCGTCGTGCCGTTCTGCACCGGAGTGCCGCCGGACTCAATCACGACCGCCGTGACCTCGACGCTCGCGTTCAGCGGGAGAATGCGCTGTCCCGCTGTGACGGTGATCGTCGACTGGGAGGGGGCGAACAGTGGAACTTTGTCGCACGCCGCGGTAAGAACCGCCAACAAGACGAGACCCGCGAGGTGGACAGAGCGCAACATGCTGTGTCCATGGTAAACCGAACCCCCCGGTTGCCCAAGCCGTAACGCAGGCCAAGGCCGCCTAACTGGCCCAGACCGCCTCATGAAAGGCCATCCGGACACCTTGGATCCCGTCGTTGTGCCGGGTCGGGTGGACGCGATTGGTGAGGAGAACGGCGTAGCGCTCTCGCTCCGGGTCAACCCAGAGTGAGGTTCCGGTGAATCCGGTGTGGCCCACGGCGGTGGGTGACATCAGCCGCCCGCAGGACGAGGTCGGCAGCATCGTGTCCCAGCCGAGTGCGCGCGAGCTCCCAGGAATCCCGGGCCTTCGTGTGGTGAAGCGGCGCGCGGTGGCCGTGGACACGAGCCCGGAGCGGCCTCCCACTACCTGGAGGAGGTGGCGCGCCAGCACGCCGACGGCCTCCGCGGTGCCGAACAGACCCGAGTGCCCGGCGACGCCTCCCAGGGCCCAGGCGTTCTCGTCGTGGACTTCGCCCTCGAGCAGGCGGCCACGCCAGGCCAGGTCCAGTTCCGTTGGTGCAAAGGTGACGCCTCGCACCCGCGCGGGCCGGAATCCAATCGAGTCGGCAAGGCCAAGTGACTGGGCGACGTCCTCAAACTGCAGGTCGAGCCGGCGCCCACGAGCGACCTCCAGCAGGCGCCCCAACACGATGAAGCCAAGATCGCTATACACCGAGGTTGAACCAGGCCGGTAGGCGAGGGGCTCATGCCGGATCTGATCGATGGCGGGATCGACGCCCCGGATGCCGCGATAGAGCGGGAGCCAGGCGGGGAGACCCGCGGTATGGGCGAGAAGGTCCTCGATGCTGGCAGTGGCGAGGTGGCCGACAGCCAGTACAGGGAGGTGCTTCGAGGCCGGGTCTCCGAGACCGAGAAGACCACGGTCAACCGCCTGCATCGCACTCAGACTGGTCGCCAGGACCTTTGTCAGAGATGCCAGGTCGAAGACCGTGGCCGTGTCCGCACGCCGAGCCCCGGGCTCATAGGTCACCGCGCCGACAGCCTCGCGCCAGGTAACGCCCGTCGCGTTGCCGACCTCGGCGACGGCGCATGGAAAGGCCCGTGCGGCGACGGCTCGCTCCAGGAGGTCGCGCGCGGATCGGAACATGGGGTCAGCGACCGGGCGTCGGTCGGCGCGTCCGGCGGGGTCGGATGCCCGTGCGATCGAGTTCTCGGGTCACGCGCGCCTCGATGTCACCGCCGACTGCCGCGCGAATCGAATCGTGGGCCTTGCGCAGTCGCGCAAGCGCCTTCGAATAGGAGAGCCCGGTCCGTTGCATGACGATGGCGGCTTTGACATGCCAGCCGGCTTGCCGCAAGAGGCGTTCCGCTTCCTCGATCGGCAGTCCCGTGGCGATGTGGACAATGCGCGCTGCACGCTCTTTGTGCTTCTCCGAGGTGGGCTGGAGATCCACCATCAGGTTGCCGTAGGTCTTCCCGGTTCGGACCATTGCGGCCGTGGTCAGCATGTTCAGAACGAGCTTGGTGGCCGTCGCGGCCTTCAGACGTGTGGAGCCCGCGATGACCTCAGGACCGACGGCCGGTGCAATCGTGAGGTCGACGAACATCTGGAGTTCCGTAGCTGGATCGCAGGTGACGAAGATGACGCGTGCGTTCGCCTTCCGCGCGCTGGTGAGCGCACCGAGGACGAACGGTGTCATCCCGCTGGCGGAAACGCCGATGACGACGTCATGCTTCCGCACGACGCGTGACAGTGCACGGGCGCCATCCTCGTAGTCGTCTTCGACGCCTTCGCGCATGGAGAAGAAGGCGTCCTTCCCGCCGGCCATGATGGCCTGCACCAATGAGGGATCCGTGCTGAACGTCGGCGGCATCTCGGCCGACTCGAGCACGCCCAGACGTCCACTCGTGCCAGCCCCGACGAAGAAGAGCCGGCCGCCCTTCCGCAGGGCCGTCACGATGAACTCAACGCCGGTGGCGATTCGCGCCTTCTCCTTCAGGACGGCCGAGAGCATCCGGCGATCTTCAGCCAGCATCACGTCGACAATCTCGTCCGCCGTCAGCCGGTCAAGGTTGAGGGTGGCGCGATTGATGGCCTCGGTCGGCAGCGATTGAAAACGGGTTCGATGCGTCGGCATCAGTCGATACACATAGCCTACAATCAATTTGTCCGTGCCTTCCAACGAGAAGCCCCGACCGGCTGACGGTTCCTCGGCCGCCGCCGTGGATGCCTACCTGGCTCATCTATCCGTCGAGCGGCGCCTGTCTCCGAATACGCTCGAAAGCTACGCCCGCGATCTCACGCTGCTCGGACGTCATGCCGCCTCTCGAGCGCGAGCGTTGGCGAGTCTGACGCCGGGGGAACTTGATGAATTCGTCCGGGTCCTGATGTCCGAAGGCCGCTCTCCCAACTCGGTGGCGCGGGCGGTGGCGTGTGTCCGGGGGTTCTACCGGTTCATGGCGGTGGAAGGGCGGGTGGCCGCGAATCCCGCGGATGGCCTGCGGCCGCCGAAGGCGTGGAAGGCCCTGCCTGCCTTCCTCTCTCCTGAGGATGTGGACCGGCTGCTGTCGGCTCCCGACGTTCGAACGCCGAAGGGTCTGCGGGATCGGGCGTTGATTGAACTCCTGTATGCCACGGGCATGCGGGTCTCAGAGTTGCTGTCGCTGCGGCCCGCCGACCTGAATCTTGACGCCTCCTATTTGACCTGCACGGGGAAGGGCAGCAAGCAGCGCATCGTACCGTTCGGGGACCAGGCCGCCGACTGGGTCGCGCGCTACACACGGGCAGGTCGGCCGGCGCTGCTGGGGTCCCGGAAGAGTCCACGACTCTTCATCAACGCGCGCGGCGGGGCGGCATTGAGCCGGGTGGGATTCTGGGGATTGCTGAAGGCGTACGGACGTCAGGCCGGAGTCCGTTCCCACCTCAGCCCGCACGTCCTGCGTCACTCGTTCGCGACCCATCTTCTGGAGCGCGGTGCGGATCTGCGAGCCATTCAGTTGATGCTCGGGCACGCGGACGTCTCCACGACGCAGATCTACACCCACGTGCTCGAGCACCGGATGCGGTCGGTGTACGAACGATTCCATCCACGCGCATGACACGACGACTGATCTGGCTCGCCGTCCCACTTCTGGCAGTTGCCGGGTTCTGGGCCACGCTGCCCCCGCGGGCGCTCAGCCTTCCCGATGACAGCCAGGCGCCACCTGGGGACGTCAGGGGAGTCGTGCACATTCACACGGTGCGTTCCGATGGTGGTGGCACCGTGGACGAGGTTGCGGCGGCGGCGTCCCGCGCCGGCCTCCGGTTTGTTGTCGTGACCGACCACGGGGATGGGACGAGGGTGCCGGATCCGCCGGTCTACCGCCACGGCGTACTCGTGGTTGATGGCGTCGAGGTCACCACGTTTGACGGCCATGTGCTGGCCCTCGGAATCGGACAGGCACCGTACCGGCTCGGGGGGAGAGGCGTTGATGTCGTGGATGACATCAATCGCCTTGGGGGCTTCGCGATCGCCGCCCATGTCGACTCACCGAAGCGGTCTCTGACGTGGCGTGCCTGGGACGCGGCGCTCACGGGGTTTGAGTGGCTGAACGCGGATAGTGAGTGGCGCGATGAGACCACGCTCTCGCTGACGACGCTCCTGCCCCAGTATCTGGTCCGGCCGGTTGAGGCCGTGTCCCGGATCCTGGACCGGCCTGTGGTGTCTCTGGACCGCTGGGACCAGCAGAGCGCCAGCCGCCGCCTCGTGACGATCGCCGCCGCCGATGCCCATGCGCGAATCGGCGGCAGCCAGGAGGATGACCCGCGCTGGTGGCGTCGGTTGTCACTGGCCATTCCGGGGTACGAGCCTCTCCTTCGATCCTTCTCGGTCGTAGCGACGGGCGTGCGGCTCACGGGCGATCCACGAGTGGACGCGGATGCCGTGCTGGCTGCCCTCCGGCACGGGCATAGCTACACCGGCATTGATGCGCTCGCCGGCACAGGCTGGATGCGATTTGAGGCGGCTGGGGACGGTCGGCGCGTGGGGCAGGGTGACACGATTCAGACCGTCGGCGATGTCGTGATCGACGTGAGGGTGCCCGACCACGCGGGTGGAGTCGTACAGCTGTTGCGCGACGGTCACGTGGTGCGTGAGGGTGCGGAGCCTCAACTGCACGTGACGGTTCCTCCGACCGCCGCGACCTATCGTGTCGAGGTCACGCGGCCAGGTGCGCCAGGCATGCCGCCGGTGCCCTGGCTGCTATCCAACCCCATCTGGGTAGGCAGAGACGAGAAGTGGGGAGGTCAACCGGCGTTAGAGGCGGCACGTTCCGGGCGAGTGGTCGTCGCGGCGAAGGGAGCCGACTGGACTGCTGAGCATAGTGAGCGTTCAGCCGTTGCCGTGGATGTGGTGAGGCAGAACGGCGTGGAGGCTGTACTGCTCCGGTACGCGCTCGCGGGACCGGAATCAACCGGCCCGTTCGCGGCGGCGGCGCTGCCCCTGCGTGGGATGGGAGGGGCAGACGCGATCAGCCTCCGGTGCCGGGCAGATCGGCCCATGCGGGTGTCGGTGGAGTTGCGTCTGATGAACGGCGAGACTGAAGAGCGATGGCGGCGTTCAATCTATCTCGATGCCACATCGACAGAGATTCAGGTTCCGACACAGTCGCTGATCCGGGTCGGAGATGACGGACCTGTCGAGCTGGATTCCGCACACGTCCGGTCACTCCTCGTGGTGGTCGATGGCGTCAACACGCCGTCCGGAAGAAACGGGCAGATCTGGATCGAGGCGGCATCACTCGTCCGATTGGACTAGGCGGGCAGCCTAGGTTCGAACAGTCAGAAGCAGATAGGCGGCGGCGGATGAGAACAGCAGGTTGGGCGCCCACGCCGCGAAGACTGGAGTCATGAGCGTGGCCGCCCCCATGGCACCGAAGACCGACAGCGCACCCCAGTAGCCGAAGGCCAGTACGAGCCCGACGCCGATCCCGTACATCGCGCCCCGATTTCCGGTCGTGGTGGCAAAGGGAATACCGATGAGCGCCATGATGAGCGTCGCGAGGGGGAAGGCGAGTTTGCGCTCAAGTGCCACACGCTGGCGGATCATGTCGAAGCCGCCGCGCTCAAGGCGGGCGATATGTTCCGACAGTTCCCGATAGTTCATGAAGTCCGGGTCCGGGGCCTGAGCCGAGAAATACGCCGGCGCTTCGATGTTGATGAGCTCGTCCTTCAGAGGGCTGAGTGTGACCGACTGTGCGGAGAAACTCCGCTTCCAGCCGTCGCCAGCAATCCACGCGCCTCGATCCACGCGGAACGAGGCGCGGGTCGCGTGGGAACGACTGGCGAGCGTGCCCTTGGCATAGTCCATCTGGTACGTGTCGAGATCCACGAGGGTCTGCGAGCGGGGATCGAAGTACCCGAAGTGGTAGATCTCGCCATTGCGAGCGGCCACCCACCTCCGCCGCAGAACGTCGAAGGTCTCAGGTGACCCTCCGCGGATGACGTGTCGGATCGCCTCGGCGCGGTAGTTGGCAGGCCCCAGCAGAGTCTCCTGCATCCACCCCTCCGCGCCGGCCACGAGGCCGGCCGCAAGGAAGAGGGGGAGAGACACCCGGTACAGGCTGATGCCGCATGCCTTCATCACCACCAGTTCGGAGTTCCGTGTCAGCAGGCCGATGGTCACCAGTGTCGCCAGTAGCACCGACATCGGCAGCACGTAATAGAGCGCCTGGGGCGTTGCGAACCAGAGGTGCCAGAACAACTGCGTCCACGTGGCGTCTCCACGGAGCACTTCATCCGAAAGGTCAATGAAGGTGGACACGTGAAACAGGCCGACCAGCGCAGCCACGCAGAGCACAAAGACTCTCGCGTAGCCCGCCACGACGTAGCGGTCGAGCAGGCTGAGACCTGGCACGCGAAGCAGGGAAGTGGCCCTTCTGGGGGCTGACGCCGCCGCCGACCGCCGTGATCGGTTCATCAGAGCCACCCACCATCCGGGGCGAATCCGCGTGCGTTCGATAGCGGCGCGGCGCCGAAGAAAGAGTGCAACACCGGCTAGTCCGAAGGCCAGATTGGGGAGCCACGCCGCAATCCAGGGAGGCAAATAGCCTCCCTTCGCCAGGTTCGAGGAGTTCTCGAGGAGCGCGTAGTAGCCGTAAATCACGACCACGCCGATCACGAAGCTTGACAGCTTGCCCTCGCGCCGATGACTCGCCCCAAGCGCCAATCCAAAGAGACTCAACACCAGGCAGGCGGCCGGAATCGAGAACTTCTTCTGGATCTCGACACGTGCGCCGATGGTCGACTCTCCTCGCGACGCCCGGTCCGCGATGCGGCCGCGCAGCTCCGCGATCGACATCTCGCGCTCACCCTTGGCCGGGCCCGCCCTCGGAAAGATCGTCTCAGGGTCAACGCTCAGAATCGTCTGGGCCCAGGAACTGGGGCGATAGTTGTTGGCCTCGCCGACGGTATGGGTGACACCCTCCTCAAGGATGATTTCCACCCGTCGCTTGACCCGGTCGATCAGGACACGTCCGCGCTTGGCCACGTGTACGGCCTCGGGCTGCCCCTGGCCACCCGTTGCCAGAAACACATCCCGCCATCCCCCGGAGGGAGGCAGCTCACGCACATACAGCGTTGCCCCAGGGAAGGCATCGAAGAACACGCGGGGCCGCACTTCGCCCTCAGCGCGCTCCGACAAGATGCGGAACATGATCTCCCGAAAAGCCTGATTGGCCTGCGGCAATGCCGCCAGGAGCACATACAGCGTGGCCGCCCCGGCCCCGGTCGCGAGGATTCCGACCGGCCATAGAAGCCTCGCCAGGCTGACCCCGCAGGCCTGCAGCGCGACCCACTCCCGATCTGCTGAAAGTCGCCCGAACCCCACGAGGAGTCCCAATAGGAGCGCCATCGGAATTGCGAGGCCAAGCGCTGACGGAAGCAGCGTCAGCATCAACTGGCCGATGACCGGCGCAGGCACGCCCTTGGCGACCAGGTCCTCCATTGATTTGAGAACCGTGGGAATGATGAGTAGGAACGTAAAGACCATCAGGCCGAGCAGGGCGGGCCAGAGGGCCTGTCTGATGATGTAGCGATCGAGGATACGCACCGGGTGAGGCCTAGCTTACCAGCGGCGCGTGCCCGTTCCTTACTCTTTAGTTAACATAACACTTATTATGCGACCTTGTGGATGCAGCCTGGAAATGGGCCGAAACGGACGCTGGCGCCTTAGCGCCGGCTCGCTCTCAGCTCTTTCAGGATGCCTTCAAGGGTCTCGATGATCTCGGACTTGTCGACGCGGCTCTTGCGGAACGTCATCTTGAGACTGAACGACTTGGTGGTGGGCTTGAAGTTGAACGTGAAGGCGCGCGGCTTGGGCTTTGTGTCTTCGGTGCCGGTCGCCGCGCGGGCCTGGGCGCGTGTGGACGTGCCCTGAGCCGCGAGCTTCTCGACCAGTGCCAGCATCTTCTGCGGATCACCCTGGCGGACGATGTGGAGCAAGGTTGACTTCGAGGTAATGTCGGCCAGCCGACAAAGGCTCCGAACCTCCTCGGGCATGCCGTTCAGCGACAGGATTTCGGTGACCGCCGTGCGCGATCGTCCAAGCTTCCGGGCCATGTCTTCATGGGTGTACCGGCAGCGGTCTGCGAGCTGAGCCAGGGCCTCGGCTTCTTCGAAGGGCGTGAGGTCCTTGCGCTGAAGGTTCTCGATGAGTGCGAGTTCCATCACCTCAAGGTCGTCGACATCCTTGATGATGGCGGGAACCTCGGTCAGGCCGGACTGGACGGCGGCATGGTAGCGGCGCTCCCCCGCGATGATTTGGTAGCGGCCTCCCTGGGCGCGAACGATGAGGGGCTCGAGGATGCCCTTCTCGCCGATGGAGGCGATGAGCTCGGAGAGATCCCCCATCTGCTGGCGTGGCTGATTGGGGTTCGGATCCAGTAAATCAAGGGGCAGCATGCGACCGATCGGCGCGCCGGTGGATGCCACCAAGGCATCCACGTAATGCTGGTCGTGACGCATCTGCACCGAATCAGGTAGTCCGCGCTTGGACACGCTCAATAACCTCCTCACACAGGCTGTAGTAGTCGGTAGCGCCGACCGAATCCGGTGCGTACGTGAATATCGATTCCTTGTATGCGGGACTTTCTTCCAGCCGGACGCTCTTGCTGATGACGGTCTTGAAGACCTTGCTCCCGAATACTTTCTGGATCTGCTTGCGAATGTCCCGTCCGAGCGCGGTCCGCTTGTCGTGCATCGTGATCACGACGCCCAGGATCGCCAGCGCGGGATTGGGCCGCGCTCGCACCTTCTCGACTGTTTCCAGGAGATCGTCCGTGCCTTCCAGGGCGAAGTAGGACGACTGGATGGGTATTAGCAAATGCGTGGCGGCGACCAAGGCGTTCACAGTCAGCAGTCCAAGCGCCGGGGGGCAATCAATGACGATGTTGGTGAACTCCCCCTCGAGTTGCTGGATCTTGTCCTTCAGGCGGAAGTGGGCGTCCAGTTCTCCGACGAGCCGGGACTCCAACTTCGCCAGCGCAATCCTGGCAGGTGCGACCCAGAGATTGGCCAGCGTGGCCGGATGAATAATCGAACGCAGTGGCCGATCCGAGTCGGCGATGGCGTCATAGGTGCTCGCCTCAATCGTTCGAAGATCCAGGAAGGAGATGCTGCTGTTGGCCTGGGGGTCGAGGTCGATCAGTAGCGTGGGGCCACCTCGCATGGCGAGGGCGGCGGCAAGGTTGATAGCGGTGGTGGTCTTCCCCACTCCGCCCTTCTGGTTGGCTATGGCAACAATCATTGAGGCGCGGTGTGTGACGGGATCGGACTGGGGCCATTCTAGGGAGCGCCCGGGCGCCTGTCAATTTATGGGGGTAAAACGAATTGTCGGCCGGCCGACATTACATCTTGTATTTGCCCATGCTGGACGGGTCCATGTTGTCCAGCCAGGCGTGTAGCCGGTGTGGGTCGGCGGTCTCGGTCGCGAGATCGGAGGTGCGGACAGCGTCGAAGACGGCGTCCTCGACCATGATCGGGGCTCGGGTGCGCAGTGCCAGGGCAATGGCGTCACTGGGGCGTGCGTCAATCGCGAGGCGTTCGCCGCAGCGGTCAATATGGATCGTGGCGAAGAAGGTGTGCTCCCGGAGATCCGTCACGACGACGCGGCTGACCGTCCCCTCGAGGTCGGAGATGATGTTGCGGAGCAGGTCGTGCGTCATGGGACGAGCGGGGGCAATGTTCTCGATCTGGAGGGCGATGGCGTTGGCTTCCACGACGCCGACCCAGATGGGAAGGACGCGACTGGCGTCCCGTTCCTGCAGGATGACGATGGGAGTGCTTGTGACCGGGTCCACCATGAGGCCCTTGATCGTCATCTCTACCTGCATTGTGCTTCCCCTTCTAGGTTGCCGGCCTGCCCCACGCGCTGTAGGGACCGGCCCGCTCAATCGTGATCGATACCGTCCGGCCAATCCAGGAAGGCTCGCCGGGACAGTTCACGGTCGTGTTCCCGGAGGTGCGGCCAGACAACTCCTCCGGCCGCCGCCGCGATGTCGCGTCGATGAGGACGTCGAACGTCCTCCCGACCATGGCGCCGTGCAGGCCTTCCTGAATTTCGCGCTGCTGTTGCTGCAGCGCGACTATCCGTTGAGTCTTTTCGGTCTCAGACACGTTGTCCTGTAGTCGCATGGCGGCCAATGTGTTTGGCCGGGGCGAATACTTGAACGAATAGATGGCGTGAAAGGTGACCTCTCGGGTAAGGCTCATGGTGGCTTCGAAGTCCTCGTCCGTCTCGCCGGGGAACCCGACGATGACGTCCGTCGAGAGTTGGATGTCGGGGACGGCGCTTCGCACGCGGTCAACCAATCGCAGGTAGTCCTCGCGGGTGTGCCGGCGACGCATGGCCGCCAGGATGGGCGTTGAGCCGGACTGGATCGGCAGGTGCAGGTGCTTGCACACGCGTGGCAGATTACGGATGGCGTCAATGATGCGTTCGCTGGTGTGCCGCGGATGAGGGCTGGCAAAGCGAATGCGTTCGACGCCGGGAATCGCGTCGACTCGGGCCAGGAGTTCGGCGAAGTCCAGGTTCGGGTCCGCCGGGTCCTGGTAGTGGTTGACGATCTGGCCGAGCAGGTGGATCTCCCGCCGGCCTGACGCAACTGCTGCCGTGGCCTCATCCACGATGTCGGCTGCCCGGCGCATGCGTTCCTTGCCGCGGGTGGTCGGCACGACGCAGAAGGCGCAGTGATCGTTGCAGCCCTCGATGATGGTGATGTATGCGCGGACGGGATCCTGGCGGCGCACGATGCCGAGCGGGAAGGACACGTCGTCAAGCGGGTCCGTGTCGACCAGAGCGAATGGGTCGGTGCGCGCGCGCTCCAGGAGCATCGGAAGGAATCGCTGGCGCTGCGTGCCGACCACAACATCGATCACGTGACCGTTCGTAGACGTCAGCAGGCGCCGGCCCTCCTGCTGGGCGACGCATCCGGCGACGGCGACCGCCGGTCGTCGCCCTGTCCGCTCCTCGAGCGCATTGATTTCGCCAAGGCGGGTGTAGAGCTTGTCCTCGGCGTGCTCGCGGACGCTGCAGGTGTTGACGACGATCAGATCCGCGTCGGCGTCCGTTGCGGCCGGCTGATACCCGGCTTCCTCAAGGAGGCCAGCCATCCGCTCAGAGTCGTGGACGTTCATCTGGCAGCCGTACGTTTCGATGAAGTAACGGGGAGACATTTACGGTTTCGCTTTCGCCCTGTGTTTGCTTTCGCTCGCCGGTACCAGCCCGGCTCGTGCGGCCGCGAGTAGTTGGTCGGCCGCGTCGAGCGCGGCTGGTGTGATGTGGGAGCCGGCCAGCATGCGGGCGATTTCGTCGCGTCGGCCGTCCGGTGTCAGGTGGTCGATTCTGGTGACGGTGCGGCCGTTCGCGGTTTCCTTCCGAACGCGGATCTGCTGGTCGGCGTACGCCGCGATCTGCGGCACGTGCGTGATGGCGATGACTTGGAACCGACTGGAGAGGCTTCTCAGGCACTGGCCCACCACGTCGGCGGTGCGTCCACCGAGACCGGCGTCCACCTCATCAAAGATCAGTGTCCGGCCTTCGTGAACGGATGCGGAGATCGTTCTGAGGGCAAGTACCGCCCGGGAGAGTTCGCCGCCAGAAATGACCTTCGCAAGCGGCCTGGGCGACTCCCCCAGATTGGCGGACAGGTAGAGCTCAACGCCATCGAGGCCGCGTTCCGTCCACTCATCGTCCCGTTGTGCCCGGTCGTCAAATCTGACCTCAACGCGTGCGTGCTCCATGGCGAGTTGCTGCAGCAGGCGTTCGAACTCACGCGCAAAGCGCGGGGCCTCACGCCGTCGTTGTGCAGACAGCCGCTGGGCCACATCCAGATACTCCCGCCGGGCGGCGTCGTGGGCGGCCTGGAGCGCCGACTCCTCCCCTTCCGGTCCGGTCAGCAGCGCTTGTTCGGTTCGATGGGCGTCCGCCAGCGTCAGGATGTCGTCGATGGTCGGACCGAACTTCCGCGCCAGACGCTGCAGCGCTGTCAGTCGTGACTCGACGGCGTCCAGTTTGGCGGCGGCTCCATCCATCTGTTCGGCTGTGTGCCGCAGGGATTCGGCCAGGTCTTCGAGTTGTCCCTTGATTGCCGCCCGCGCCTCGGTATGTGTCTGGAACGCCGGATCGAGCTCCGCGAGCTCTGCAACCCGCTTCCACACCCCGGCGAGTACGGACATTGCGGCGTCGTCCTGTCCGTACAGGGCGTCGTAGCTGTCCTGGCACAGGCGCTGAATCCGGTCCGCGTGCATCAGCACTCCCCGCTGGGCGTTGAGTTCCTCGATCTCGCCAGACCGGGGACGAGCGGCATCAATCTCCTGGAGTTCCTCGGCGATGCGATCGAGGCGGCGCTGTCGATCGACGGTGTTCATGCGGGCGCGCTCCAGCCGGGATTGCGCTTGGCGGAGCACCTGCCATGTGTACGAGACCGCCGCGAGGGCCTCGCCGGGCCTTACATAGGCGTCGAGAAGGCCCAGATGCGACGCGGGGTCCAGCAGCGCCAGATGGGCGTGCTGGCCATGGATCTCGACCAGGTTCGGGGCCAGATCGCGAAGGCTCGTGCCGGTGGCCGCGACGCCGTCGATAGACCCTCTGCTCCGGCCGGTGGCCGAGAGTTCCCTGCTCAGTGTGAGTGAACGGCCCTGGTGCTCAAAGGTGGCCGAGAGACTGGCGGCTGCCTCCCCTGTCCGGACCAGGTCCGCCGAGGCGCGTCCGCCCAGCACGAGTTCAACGGCGTCGAGCACGATGGACTTGCCGACGCCCGTCTCGCCGCTGAGCACCGTGAGTCCCGGTCCCAGTTCGACGTCAGCCGCCGCCACCACGGCCAGATTCCGAATGGAGATGGAACGGAGCATGTAGCCGGAACTTCCATCGTATCATATATTTGACAGGGTATCGTCGGCGTGCTAGCGTACCGACGTTGCGCTGTCCCAGCGGCGCCGTTTATCCCTGAGCGGAGGTCGTGGTGTTCACCTGTGGCAGCTGCATACTGGCACTCCAGATGCCGGATGTAGCCCCTGAGGCTGGGACAGATCTGGTCGGAATCGTGACCCGCAGCACGCCGGTCAATCAGGCCGTGCTGGCGATCCTGGTCGCGTTTTCGGTCGCCTCCTGGGCGGTCATCCTCATCAAGTACCTCTCCTATCGAACAGCCGGTCGCCAGTCCGATGCGTTCCTGATCACCTTTCGGAAGGGCGGGTTCAGCGAGGCGCAGGGTGCGTGCGACGCCTCGAAAGCCTCTCCCCTTGTCGGGTTGTTCCAGGCGGGCTACACGGAGATGTCAGCCCAGTTCCGTTTGACTGGCGCTGCGGTTGCCGGTTCCAAGCCTCGCCTCAAGAGCCTTGAAGCAGTCGATCGGGCGCTGCTGCGCGCGGCATCGGCCGAAGTCGGGCGCCTTGAGCGGCGACTCACCTTCCTGGCGACCACTGCCAGCGTGACGCCGTTCATCGGACTCTTCGGTACCGTTGTCGGCATCATGATCGCGTTCCAACGGATCGGCTCAACCGGCTCCACGAATCTCGCCGTCGTTGGGCCTGGGATCAGCGAAGCCCTCGTGGCGACCGCGATGGGCCTGTTTGCCGCCATTCCTGCGGTGCTCGCCTACAACCACTTCACGCACCGCGTGAAGGACTTCTCCGCTGCCATGGACGACTTCGCGATGGAGTTTCTCAACATCGTGGAGCGGAACTTCACGTAGGGCCAGACGTGCCAAAGGTCATCGCAGGTGGTGCCGGCGGTGGGCGGGGTCGCGGACGTCGCGTGTCGCCAACACTCGCCGAAATCAACGTCGTTCCCCTTGTCGACGTCATGCTCGTCCTGCTTGTCATCTTCATGGTGGCGGCGCCGATGCTGCAGCGCGGCATTGACGTGAAGCTTCCGGTGGCCAGTCGAGCGCAGGAGATTGCCAGCGAACGCCTGTTCGTGTCGGTGCCTCTCTCCTACCAACAGGACAAACGCGTCTTCGTCGGACAGGAGTCGGTGGCCCAGGCGGTGCTGGGCGAGCGTGTTCGCCAGAAGCTGGTCAATCGGTCCGACCGGCAAGTGTTCCTGCGTGGCGACGGCGGCATCCGGTACGACGAGTTCATGACGATCGTCGATATTCTGAAGCGGGCCGGCGTCGAGAACGTTGGTCTGGTGACGGCCCTTCCCGGCGAACGGTAAACCCGTGCGCGTCGTGTGGCACTCCATCGCATGACTACCAGTGACGCCGTCACCGGAGTGCTCACGGCGCGGCGCGCCGCCGACGAGCGGTGGTCGCCTGTCCTGGCCGTGTCGCTGGTCCTGCACGGGCTTCTGATCGTGGCGGTGCTGGTGGTCCCGATGGGGCACGACCCATCCGACCTCCCCAAGACGGTGATGACGATCAGTCTCGGGGGCGCGCCCGGTCCCAGATCCGGCGGGATGACGCCAATGGGTGGGCGGGAAGTACAGACGGTGACGCCGTCCCAGCCGAAACCCAGGGCGGAGGCTCCGCCCGCGGCCAAGCCGCCCGAGATGACGCTGCCAGGCAAGGTCCAGCGCCCGAAGAAGCAACGCGACGTGCCCGAGCGGGCGGCGCAGGATGCGGTGGGACAGCGGCTGGCGGCTGGTGAAGAGGTTCAGCAGGGGTCCGCACGCGCGCAGACCGGGGCCCGGGGGCAGGGATTTGGACTCACCGGTGGCGGCGGATCGGGCACCGGTGCGTACCTGGATGT
The DNA here is from genome assembly GCA_947482665.1 of Acidobacteriota bacterium. GTDB lineage: Bacteria > Acidobacteriota > Vicinamibacteria > Vicinamibacterales > UBA2999 > CANKJK01. The sequence continues at coordinate 14,762 of CANKJK010000007.1, read as the reverse complement.
GGGAGACTTCTGTTGCCCTGACTATCTGGAGAACGTGATGCAAGTCATTCAGCGGAACTGGGTGGCGAAGCAGAATGCCGCGGGACAAACCCTGATGAAGTTCACCGTCATGAGAACCGGGCAGGTGACGGCTGTCCAGGTCGAGCGTCCGAGTGGCTTCGCGGTGCTGGACATGGCTGCGCAGCGGGCACTGTTGCTGACTGACCGGGTGCCGCCGCTTCCGGCGGCCTTTCCGAATGCGGAATTAACCATCCATCTTCGCTTCGACTATCAACGCTGATGATGACAACCACCCGCTGGTGCGCTCCCCTGTTTCTGCTGGCGCTCTTCTGGGCTCACCCGTCCGCCTTCCAGACAGCCGGTGGCCAGCGGTCGCAGCCCTCCGACGTCGAGTTGGCCATCAGCGGTGACAGCGGCACCCCGCCGCGATTTGCCGTGCCGGCATTCGTGGCCGCCGCGCCGGATGTCGAGGACGCGGCGAAGGTGCTGGGCGAGGTGCTCTGGGACGACCTGGCATTCGAGCGCGAGTTCTATCTGATTCCACGGGACACCTACGCGTCGGTGCCTGCCGCGCGGACCGCCGATCAGGTGCCGTTCGCGGCCTGGCGCGAACTGGGTGCGGACGGCGTGATCTTCGGCACTGTGCAGCGGATGGGCGGTAACCTCCGAATTGAGGTCCGGCTCTTGAATATCCGCACGCGCCAGTCGGTCTTTGCTCGCGAATATTCTGGGCCGAGCGCCAATCCTCGGGGGCTCGCCCACGCCGTGGCGGATGAACTCCATCTGCAGCAGCGGGCCCTGCGCGGCGTGGCCAGGACCCGATTGGCCTTTACCTCCGACCGCAACCGCGAGAAGGTCGCAGGCACCACCGAGAATCGGGATGTGAAAGAGGTGTATTTCGCCGATTACGACGGCGCAAATCCTCGCCGGCTCACGGTTGATCGCCAGTTGAACATCACTCCGGTGTGGGCACCGGATGCGCGGGCGATTGCCTATACGTCGTACCGCCGGGGGTTCCCGGACCTCTACATCATGCGGCCCTTCGACGGCACGTCGACGAATCCCACAGCCGGCAAGGGCAGCAACTTCCTGCCTGCGTTCTCCCCTGACGGCAAGCGACTGGCCTTCATGTCGAGCCGAGACGGAAATCCGGAAATCTACGTGATGAATGTCGATGGCTCGGCGGTCCGGCGCCTGACGAATCATCCCGCCAACGATGCGACGCCCACCTGGTCCCCGACCGGGACCGAAATCGCCTTTACCTCAGACCGCACAGGCTCCCCGCAGATCTTCATCACGAGCGCCGAGGGGACCGGTAGCGCCAGGCGGATCTCTACCAACGAATCCTACGCGGATCGACCCACGTGGTCGGCGGCCCCCTTCAACGAAATCGCCTTCGCGGCCCGCACGGGCCCTGGCTTTGACATCAAGATCTACGACATCGCGTCGGGTCAGACGCGGCAGATCACCTTTGGCGAGGGGAGCAATGAAAGCCCCGCGTTCGCGCCCAACGGACGGCACCTGGCGTTCACCTCGACTCGTGCCGGCAAGGTCCAGGTGTTCACCGTCGCCCGCGATGGCAAGGACCTCCGGCAAATCACCCGGGACGGCAACAACTACACGCCAAGTTGGTCGAACTGAAGGCCGTGAGCGCGTAGACTGAGAGAGCCGTGTTTCACGGCGACGATGAGGAGTGCGAAGGGCGCATGAAGACTTTCACGATATCGATCCGACGACTGGCGGGTAGCCTCGCGGTGGCCGCCGCTCTCATGGCTGCGGCCTGTGGCGGCAAGCCCGTCCCTGAGACGCCGCAACCGGCGCCAGAACCTCAGGCCGTGTCGACGGCTCCGGCACCACCATCCTCGCCTGCCGCCGCCAAGCCTGCTTCGAGCCGGGATTCGCTGCCGGTTCCAGCCCAGCCGTTGACTGACGACCGTGTGTCCGGGAAGTCGCTGGATGATCTCAATAGGGACTCACCGCTGAAGCCCGTGTTCTTCAACTACGACAGCGCAGAACTCAGCGAAGAAGCGCAGAAGATCGCGCAGGCGAATGCGGCGCTGCTCCGCACGAACAAGACCTGGGTCATTACCGTGGAGGGGCACTGCGACGAGCGCGGGACGGCTGAATACAACCTGGCCCTCGGCGAGCGGCGTGCGGCGTCTGTGAAGACGTATCTGGTGTCGCTCGGCATCTCCGTCGAACGGATTCGCGTGGTCAGTTACGGCAAGGAGTTCCCGTTCGATCCCGGGCGGGACGAGGCGGCCTTCGCGAAGAACCGGCGCGGTCACTTCGTGGTGACGGCGAAATGATCTCGGCCCGCCATCGGGCATTGCTGGCCGCCGCCCTGGTTGTCGTGGGTGTCGCGGCTCCTGCCACGGCCGCGGACCGTGAGCATCAGCAGATCGTGGCGGACATCCGGATGCTGCAGGAGCAGACCCAGCAGATCGCGTTGTCCATCGCCGCTCTCGCAGACGCACTCAAGGCCGCCACGGCCCGCCTGGACCAGCGGCTCGAGCAGCAAGCGGAGGCTGCGAGAAAGGCCGCCGCAGACCAGAAGCTGATCCTCGACGCCATCGCATCCGATATGAAGGTGATCCGCGAGCGGTCGGATGAAACCAACGTCCGCATCTCCTCGCTCGATCAGGAGATCGAAGCGCTGCGCGCAGCCCTGCCTGTGGCGGGGGCGGCTCCCGGGGGAGATGCGCGCGTGACGGGAGCGTCTCCTGATAATCAGGCACCCGCGCCCGTGCCCTCGGCTGCCGGATTGTCGCCGCGCCGGATGATGGAGCAGGCGTTCGCTGACTACACAGCCGGGCAATACGCGTTGGCGGTCCAGGGGTATGAGGCGTTTCTCCGTACGTTCCCTGCCTCTGACCAGGCTGATGACGCACAGTTCATGGTGGGCGAGGCCCAGTTCGCCGCGCGCAAGGACAGTGACGCGGTGGCCGCGTATAGCGAGGTCATCAAGCGCTACCCCACCGGTAATGCCGCACCCGATGCGCATTACAAGCGTGGGTTGGCGATGGAACGAATGGGTAATGTCGACGGAGCCCGCGAGTCGTGGCAGCTGGCCGTGAAGGCATATCCGGATACCGACGCGGGGCGACTGGCCAAGCAGGGCCTTGATCGCCTGGCGGCGCGCAAGCCCTGAGGGCGGCGGAAAGGACAGGAACCGTGGGTAGTGTGAACAAGGTCATTCTGGTGGGCAATCTGGGCCGTGACGCGGAGTTGAAGTACACGCCGGGAGGCGCAGCCGTGTCGACGTTGAACATGGCGACGACCGAGGTCTGGAACGACAAGTCGGGCCAGAAGCAGGAGAAGACGGAGTGGCATCGCATTGTCCTGTGGGGCAAGCAGGCGGAGTCCCTCCAGGAGTACCTGACGAAGGGCAAGCAGATCTACGTCGAGGGCCGGCTGCAGACGCGGCAGTGGGACGATAAGGACGGCAACAAGCGGTACACGACGGAAATCAAGGCCGATCGCATCACGTTGCTTGGTGGCGGCGGTGGCGGTGGTGGTGGCCGGTCAATGGACCGCGGTATGGGCCAGCAAGGCGGCGGCAGTGACGAGCCCCCGATGGAGCCCATCACCGACGACGACATTCCCTTCTAGGAGCGCGGGCGTGTCGTCATCCGTGAGGCGCGTTGAGAAGCCCTGGGGATACGAGATCCACTGGGCGCACACCGAACGCTACGTCGGCAAGATCCTGCATATCAATGCTGGGCATGCGCTCAGCCTGCAGTATCACGTCAAGAAGGATGAGACGGTCTACGTGGAACGTGGCCGTCTCCGCTATGAGATCGAACGGGACGGCGTCATGACGACGCTCGATCTGGGGCCGGGAGACAGTCTCCATGTCACGCCGGGTACCATCCACCGGATGACAGCCATCGAGGATACCGACGTGCTGGAAGCCTCGACGCCGGAACTCGATGACGTCGTGCGGCTTGAGGATCGGTACGGGCGCGCGCCGGAGTCACCCCAGCGATAGCCACCGGGACGGTTAACCGTCCCGGTGATTGACCCTGAGCCGGATACTGGGCACCGTCTTCAGGGCGCGGACCAGTGCTTCCGCCATCATCACGGAGCGATGCTGCCCACCCGTGCAGCCGATGGCCACGGTGAGATAGCTTTTGCCTTCCTTCACATACTGCGGCAACGCGAAGGTGAGGAACGCGGTCAGCTGCTTCAGGAAGGCGCCTGTGGCGGCGTGGCGGCGCATATAGGCCACCACCGGCTTGTCACGGCCCGTGAGAGGACGCAGGGCCTGGACGAAGTGCGGATTCGGGAGACACCGCACATCGAAGACCAGGTCTGCATCAAGCGGAACGCCGTGCTTGAAGCCGAAGCTCATCACGGTGACCACCATGGCCGCACGCTCGGACTGGCCGTGTGACAACCGCATGAACGCGTCACGCAGCTCGTGGACCGTCAGGTTGGACGTGTCGACGATGAGATCCGCCATCGTGCGGATGGCGTTGAGCTTACTGCGCTCTTCCTTGATCCCCTCCCCCACCGACCGATCCTTGGCGAGCGGGTGCGGGCGTCTGGTCTCGCTGAAACGGCGCATCAGCGCTGAATCGCTCGCCTCCAGAAAGATGAGCGACGGCTGGAGCGTCTGGTTCTGTCGCAGCTTTCGGTAGACGCGGGCGAAATCGGTGAGAAACCCACCTTCCCGCACGTCCACCACGATAGCCACACGGGGAATACCGGCCTCTTCGCGCAGGGCGAGATCCGCCACGGTTGGAATGAGCTGTGTCGGGAGATTATCGATGCAGAAGTACCCGAGGTCTTCGAGCGCCCGGATGGCATGCGACTTCCCGGACCCCGACAACCCGGTCACGATGATGAAGCGTTGGGACTGTCGTGCGGAACGGGCGCGCGGGGCCGGCATCAGTAGAGGACTTTGCGCTGATTGGACGTCGGGATCTTCAGCTCTTCCCGGTACTTCGCGATGGTGCGCCTGGCCAGTTCCAGGCCCTCGCGCTGCAGGATGCTGACGATCTTGGAGTCGCTGAGCGGCTTGTGCGGGTCTTCCTGCTCGATGATCTTCCGGATCCGCTGCTTGATCGTGACCGAGGAGACCGCATCGCCATACTGACTGGCAATCCCGCTGTGGAAGAAGTACTTCATCTCGAACACGCCCTGGGGCGTGTGCATGTACTTGTTCGTGACCACGCGACTCACCGTGGACTCATGCATCCCGATGTCGTTGGCGACATCGCGAAGCACCAGCGGGCGGAGGTGTTCGATGCCGTGATCGAGAAACTCGCGCTGGAAGTTGATGATGCTGGTCGCGACCTTATGGATCGTCCGTTGACGCTGTTCGACGGACTTGATGAGCCAGAGCGCTGACCGGAACTTGTCCTTCACATAGTTCCGGGTCTCGTCACTGTTCTCGCCACCCTTGTCGAGCAGTCGGCGGTAGACGGGACTGATCCGCAACTGGGGCAAGCCCTCTTCGTTCAGGACCGCGACGTATTCCTCCTCCACCTTCATCACGTAGACGTCCGGGATGACGTACTGCGACTGGGAAGGATTGTGTCTGGCGCCGGGCTTCGGGTCCAGGTGACGGATGATTTCGATCGGCTCCTTCAGCTCCTCGATTGACATCCCCATCTTGCGGGACAGCTCTTGAATCTGATGGTTCTGCAGGAGGCGCAGATGCTCCGTGACGATCTTCTCCGCAGACGAGCCGGCGAGTCCGTGATGGCGAATCTGGATCGCGAGGCATTCCTGCAGGTCCCGTGCTGCGACGCCCACGGGGTCGAAGGTCTGGACGAGACTGAGCGCCCGCTCCACGTCCTCGGTGGACCAGGTGCCCATCGACGCGATCTCGTCGATGGTCGCCACCAGTTGTCCGTCGTCGTTCAGATTGCCGATGATGGCCTCGCCGATGCTCCGGATCAGGGGCTCGTCGGTCTGCATCGAGAGCTGCCAGAGGAGATGGTCGGCCAGGGAGTCTGAGGTCGAGAGCGTATTCTCGATGGGCGGAAGTTCCTTGACCTCGGTCGGCGTCCGCGGGCGATAGCCGTCGTCCAGGTAATCCCCGAAGAAGTACTCGAAGTCCTGATCGTCCCAGGTGTCGCCCTTCTCGTCCTGCTTCTTGGCGACTTCGTCCGCCTTCTCGGTCTCGGCCTGCGCCTCGGGCGTCTGCAGATCCTCGGTGGGAACCTCCTCCAGCATCGGGTTCTCCACCATCTCCTGATTCAGGAGCTCGGAGAGCTCAAGCGTCGACATCGGCAGCAGCTTGATGGCCTGCTGCAGCGAGGGCGTCAGAATGAGCTTCTGAACGAGGCGTGTGTGGAGTTTCTGGTGAATCGCCATCCGAGGGTGCCCGCTAAGGGACCACTGCGTCTTCGATTCTAGTCCAACCGGAAGTCGGCCCCGAGGTAAATCCGGCGCACGTCTTCGTCAGAGGCGAGTGATGCCGGGCTCCCGCCGCGGAAGAGCACGCCATCGCTGACGATATAGGCCCGGTCCGTGATGCGGAGCGTTTCTCGCACGTTGTGATCGGTCACCAGTACGCCAATTCCGCGTGCCTTCAACTGCGCGATGATGCCCTGGATTTCGGTGATCGCGATAGGGTCGATGCCGGCGAACGGCTCGTCCAGCAGGATGAAGCGCGGAGACATGACCAGCGCCCTGGTGATCTCGGTACGCCGGCGTTCACCCCCGGACAACGTGTGGGCCGGCGACTTGGCCAGCGGTGTCAGATGGAGTTCCTCGAGCAGTTCCTCCAGACGCGTCCGGCGCTGGGCCCTGGAGAGCGGAAGCGATTCGAGGATGGCGAGGATGTTCTGCTCGACGGTGAGGCCGCGGAAGATCGAGGGCTCCTGCGGGAGATAGCCGATGCCCTTGCGGGCGCGGATATACATCGGCGCGGCGGTCACGTCCTCGTCATCCAGGAGGACCCGGCCGGAGTCTGGCAAGGTGAGGCCCACCGTCATATGGAAGGTGGTGGTCTTGCCGGCACCGTTTGGTCCGAGCAGGCCGACGACCTCGCCGGCGGCGACGCTCAGGCTGACGCCACGTACCACGGTACGGCCACCGTAGGACTTCGTGAGATTGATCGTCTGGAGCGTGGGCATCAGGGCTTGCTGGGGTCTGGACACGGGCCACCGCGGCTCTTTGTCTGGGTGCGTGCGTCGGCGCGACCGTCGATGAGCATCCTATCGGTGCCTCGGAACCAGGTCAACGCCCGCCCGGTCGTCAGGTCGCACCCCTGCGTGACCGAGACCGGCGAAGCCGGCGTGCCCTCGACATCGTAGCGCTCGTCACGGACGGTATAGCGGAGGTGGGTGCCGGCAATCGTGCGCGCATCCACCTTGAGTCCGACACGGCCCGTCGCCTGCATCCGCTCCAGCGACTGCGAGTCCTTCGCGAGCACGAGCACAATCCGCTCCGCCCGGAGGTCGCCTTGCGGTCCGCTCAACTGGGCACCGGCGGTGCCCTTGGGACCTGCATATTCGAGCGTCCGCCCCGTGTCCGTGTAGTGAATGCGGTCGGCCCTGCCGATGAGTGCGCCGTTGTCGAGCGTGAGCGTGGCGCGGGCGGCCCCGGTGGCGTCGAGGTCGCCGGAGTCGCGGTCCAGCACGAGCCGCGAGGCCCTGACGGTGGTCTCGCCCTGCCAGAGCTGGACGCCTCCGACGTAGACGGCCTGTCCCCCGTCATCACCTGCGTAGGTGAAGTTGTCGCCGTTGACGCGGGCGGCTTGCCCTCGGTCCAGCAGGCCGGGCAGTGCCCCGCCCGTGGCTCCCTGTCCCTCGCGCAGCACCGTCTGCACGTGCCCTTTGGCCGTCATCTGGTGCGAGTCCAGCGTCAGGGCGATGTGGTCGCTGCTGACCTGCACCTTGGCGTCCTCGACGCGGGGCAACCCCTGGCCATCCCGGCCGTCAAGCGCCAGCGTGCCACCGCGCGGGTCGTAGTCAGCTGTGGCCGCTGCGGCCTTGAGCCCCTGCTCCTCGAAAGTCACCCCGCCGCCGAAGGCGGCGCGCGAGATGGCGTCCTGCTCGAGCGCGAGCCGGAGCGAGGCGGACCGGGCCGTGCGTGTCCCGGCACCCGACCCGGCCAGCGCCTCCTGAAAGGTCACCCCGCCCGAGAAGGCTGCGGCGTTCAGTCCGGCTCCGGGCTTACCCGTGGCTGCGACCTGCCTGGCGGTGACACTCCTGCGTGGAGCGCCAGGCGCGCCGGGAAGGTCGAGCCGAACGGCGCCCTGACCGGACAGACCCGTGACGGACGCGCCATCCGTCAATGTGAAGGCCAGATGGTCGCCGAAGAACTGACGGCCGGGTGCGCCCTTCTCCGCCCCCGCCAGCGCCACCGCGGCCTTGCCGTCGAGGACGACGCGCTCCAGCGCTGCCCCATCATCGGCATAGGCCAGGTCCATGCTCGCGGCCGACATCGAGTCGAAGGCTGCGGAACCACCGGCCACTCTGGCGTCGCCGCGCAACTCCATGAAGGTGATGCGATCGTTGTCATCGGTGAGGCGGGCGAGGAGGCGGTCGGCATCGATGGTCTGCTCGCCCCGCAGGGCATGGGCGCGGCCGTCGATGATCAATGTATGGCCCACGCGGTCGAGGGCGGCGTTGCCACCCGCCACATCCGTCGTGACGGCGCCGGCATCGTCGTGGAAGACCACGTGCGCCTCCGCGGTCATCGTCAGCAGGTCGGCGGCCTTGTCGTAGATCATTCCCACCCCGGAGCCCTCCATGTGGCCTCGCCGGAACGAGAAGGCGCCGGGTGCGCGGACGAGCCCGTCGGACTCGGTATAGTGCGCCTCTTCTGTGTCGATCTCGAAGCCGTCACTGGCCTTCAGATGGACCTTGCCAGTGAGGTCCAGCGAGCTGTTGTTCTTCCCGGCACGTGCCTCGAGGCCAGACATCTGAAAGTCACGGCCGCCGCGGTCCTTGACGGTGATCTCCACCGCGCGTGACACCGACGTGCCATCGGCATAAACAAACTGGTGCTCGGCCTTGACCTGGTAGTCCTCCTTCACACCCCGGATTTCCGTCGTGATGGCGCCAGTCGTCTCGACCCGGGCCTCGGGATCAATCCTGGTCGGTGCGGGCTGTACCACGCGTGCTGGACGCGATCCGATATTGAGCGCAATCAGGGCGACGGCTCCCACAGCCGCCAGAGCCGCGACCGCGCGTGCGACCGTGGGCCATCTCATGACGGGTCCGCCTGCGGGAAGGCGCCGGCGAGTTCAACGATCGACTGCCCCGGTGCGCGGAAGTCCTCAATCGTGAGCTGCACGTACCGCTCACCGTTCCAGGCGTCCTCTCCGACTGCATAGGCGATGTCGAGGCCGCCCTTGTTCTCCGAGACCGTGTCCTCGCGGCCCGCGGCCCGCCACGCCATGCCCCGTACGACGCGGCCGTCCTGGCGGAATGCCATCTTCAGGTGGCGATCCTTGATGACGCGCGGGCCATCGGCGATGGCCACTGACGATGAATAAAACAGCGGCCGCGGGTTGCCGGGCCCAAATGGCGCCAGCGTCTCCAGTTCCCCGAGCAGGGCCGGTGTGATCTCGGACAGCGAGAGCTCGGCATCCACGGTCAGGCGGGGCCGAAGGTCGTCAGGTTCCAGCCTCTCGTCGGCGAAGACGTTCACGCGGTGGCGCAGGTCCGAGACATGGGAGGCATCCATGGTCAGTCCCGCGGCCTGGCGGTGTCCCCCGAACCGCGTCATGAGATCCGCGCACGACTCCAACGCACCCAGCATGTCGAACCCGGCGATGCTGCGGCATGATCCGTGTGCGACGCCCTCATCGAGGGAGAGCACGATGGCCGGGCGATGAAAGGCATCGACCAGCTTGGAGGCCACGATGCCGATGACGCCCCGGTGCCAGTGGTCGCCGGCCACGACCAGCACCGTCCGCGCGCCAATCGCGGGATCCCGTTCGACCAGGGCGCGCGCCTGTTGCACGATGGCGGCCTCCTCCTCGCGACGTCGCAGATTCTCGGTGTTCAGCTGCTCGGCCAGCTGGCGGGCCTCGGGCTCCAACGCCTCGTCGCTGGCCAGCAGAAGCCGGGCGGCGATGTCCGGGGTGCTCATGCGGCCGGCGGCATTGATGCGCGGCGCGATGACGAACCCGACGTGATAGCCATCGATGGGTTTACCGGTGAGGCCTGCGGAGTCGAGCAGGGCCCGCAGGCCCACCTTATGTGGACCCTTTGACAGCAGCGCCAGGCCAACCTTGGCGATGATGCGGTTCTCTCCGACGAGCGGCACCACATCCGCCAGCGTGCCGATGGCGGCGATCTTCACGAACGCGGGGAGCCAGGCCGCGTGGCCGGCCCGACCGCAGAGCGCCTGGACGACTTTCAGCGCCACGCCCACGCCTGCGAGCTGCTTGTCCGGATATGTACAGTCAGGGCGCTTTGGGTTGACGACCGCGCAGGCGTCCGGGAGTTCAGTGTCCGGTTCGTGGTGGTCCGTGATGATGAGGTCCACGCCGAGTTCCCGCGCCCGCATGGCCGCCTCGGCGGCCCGGATTCCGCAGTCCACCGAGACCACGAGTGTGACCCCTTCAGCGGCCAGGCGCTCGAAGGACGCCGGCTGAAGACCGTACCCATCGCGGAGCCGTTCCGGGATGAAGTGGGTCACATTGCCGCCGAGCAATTCCAGGGCCCGCCGCAGAATCACCGTGGACGTGACGCCGTCCACGTCGTAGTCGCCGTGGATGGCGATGCGCTCTCCGGAGGCAATGGCGGCCTCGAGGCGCGTGACCGCAGCGGCCATCCCGGCCATCCGCATGGGGTCGTGAAGCTGGTCCAGCGAAGGCGAGAGGAATCGACGCGCGTCGTCCGGGTCCGAGAGACCTCTCAGAACAAGCAGACGTGCGGTCACACGCGAGACGCCCAGCGCACGGGCCAGGGTCTCCACCGTACCGGTGTCGACGGACCGCGCCTGCCAGATACGCGGGATCATGGGCGGTGTGGCAACGTCAGGCGATCCCCACGCTGCCCATTTGCCGGAACTTCCGGTACCGGAGTTCGAGCCGGGTGTCGGCGTCGTGCGCGGACGACGCCGACAGCGCCGCGCGCAGGGGGCCGTCGAGCAGCGCCGCGGCGGCGGCGTGATCGATGTGCGCGCCCCCGATCGGCTCGGGCACGATTTCATCCACGACGCCCAGCTTCAGGAGATCCGGCGCGGTGAGCTTGAGTGCATCGGCGGCCTCCACCTTCCGTTCGGAGCTTCGCCACAGGATGGCGGCGCACCCTTCAGGTGGGATCACGCTGTAGACGGCGTTTTCGTGCATCAGAATCCGGTCGCCGACAGCGATACCCAGCGCACCCCCACTGCCGCCTTCGCCGTGCACGATGACGATGACCGGAACCGTCAGTGCCGCCATGTCCCGCAGGTTCACGGCGATGGCCTCCGCGATGCCGCGCTCTTCGGACTCGATGCCGGGAAACGCCGCGGGCGTATCAACAAACGCCAGAATCGCCCGGCCGAACTTCTGGGCGAGTTCCATGGCGCGCATCGCCTTCCGGTACCCCTCCGGCTTCGCGTAGCCAAAATTCCGGAAGATCTTCTGTTTGGTGTCTCCCCCGCCCTTGTGATGTCCAACGATGAGCACCGGTTCACCGTGATAGCGCGCGAACCCCGTGACCATGGCATGGTCATCGGCAAACCGACGATCCCCGTGGATCTCCACGAATTCCGTGAACAGTCGGTCGACATAGTCGAGCACCGTCGGACGGTTCGGATGCCGCGCCACGGAGACCCGCTGCCACGGTGTCAGATGCTTGTAGATGTCGGCGCGCAGTTCCTGGATTCTGGCCTCCAGGCTCGCAATCGACCGTAGCCGTTCGGGCGTTGACGGCAGGCTGGCCACGGCCGCCATTTCCTTCTGCAGCAGGGTGATCGGTTCCTCGAATTCCAGCGTGTCAGCCGCCATCAGGACTCCTCTCAGCGCAGCCGGACTGAACCGGCACCGCAGATTTGCTCCACATCCGCGACGAGCCGGTCGGACGGCCGCACACGGATCTGGGCATTCACCTTCACGTTGACGCGCAGGCCCCGCTCCTCATCACGGAGAAAGAAGGCCACGCGCCGATCACCCTTGTGCTGGGCCAGGATGTCCCACAGCCGCTCAAACGTCTGCCGGCCATGCTTCGGCGTCGAGAGTGTAATGGACACCGCCGTACTCAGCTTGTCGCGGACACGCTCGATCGACTGCAGTTCGCTCGCCACGATCCGGGCGGACTCGGAGTCCCGCTCGAACTTGCCCTTTACCAGCAGCATGGCGCCATTCTCGGCCAGGTGACCCGTGTTGCGGAACGTCTCGGGGAACACCACGACCTCGACGCCGCCGTCGCGGTCGTCCAGCATGAACACGCACATGCGATCGCCCTTGCGGGTCTTGAGCGGCCGAAGCCCCGACACGATCCCGCCCACCGCGACGTCTTCGGCCACACGCTCCATGACCGGAGGTGGCCCAGACGTGCCGGCGTCGTCGGCCGCCTCAGCCTCCGCATCGCCGCCGCGCTTGATCCCCAGGTCCGCGATTGAACGCGCGCCGTAGTCCCGAAGGTCATCGGCCCAGCGATCAATCGGATGGCCCGTGAGGAAGAGGCCCAGCGTATCGCGCTCGAAATTCAGCAGGTCCACCTCGGACCACGAGGGCGCGTCCGGAAGCGTCTGCGTCGGCGAGGCCTCCGGCGTGTCACCACCAAACAGGTCCGACTGTCCGAGCGCGCGGTCGCGCTGCGTGCGGGCGCCGTGTTCGGTGGCGGACTCGATGGCGGCGAACAGGCGCGCGCGTCCGCGGGCCAGCGTCGTGATGCGGTCGGTCGCCACGCCATCCGCGTGCCCTTCGGGGAGCAGAGAGTCACAGGCGCCCGCCTTGACGAGCGCTTCGAAGACGCGTTTGTTCGCGAGACGCATGTCCAGGATCTCGCACAGCGCCTGCAGGCTGGGGATGCGCCCACCAAGGGCTGACCGTGCCTCGAGAATCGACTGAATGGCACCCTCGCCGAGCCCCTTGATGGCCGTCAGTCCGAAGCGCACGCCCCGGCCGGGCTCGACCGAGAAACGCAGCGTGCTCTGGTTGATGTCCGGCTGCAGAACGGGGATGCCGCGGTCCCGGCACTCCCCGAGATAGGTCGAGAGCTTGTCGGCGTTCTGGGCCTCGATGGTCAGGAGCGCCGCCGCGAAGTGCCACGGGTAGTTCGCCTTGAGGTACGCGGTCTGGTACGCCAGATAGGCGTAGGCCGTCGAGTGCGACTTGTTGAAGCCGTACCCCGCGAAGTACTCCATCAGGTCGAAAATCTTGGTGGCCTTCTTCTCGTTGATGTCCTTGGCGGAGGCGCCGGCCATGAAGTCGGCCCGCATCTTCGCCATGACCTTCGGGTCCTTCTTGCCCATGGCCTTGCGCAGCATGTCGGCCTGGGCGAGGGAGAAGCCCGCCAGCGCCTGCGCGATGAGCATCACCTGTTCCTGGTAGGCGATGACGCCGTAGGTGTCCTGGAGGATCGGCGCCAGCTGCGGCAGGTCGTACTTGACCTCCTTGGTGCCCTGTTTGCGCGCGATGTAGTCGTCCACCATGCCCGACTTCAGCGGGCCCGGCCGGTAGAGCGCGTTCAGGGCGATCAGGTCGTCGAGGCGTTCGGGCTTCGCCTTCCGCAGGAGCTCGCGCATGCCCGAGCTCTCGAACTGGAAGATGCCGTACGCGGCGCCTTCCTGGAACACCTTGTAGGTCTTGGCGTCGTCGAGCGGAATGTTGTCGATATCGAGAGTGACTCCTTCGGTCCGCTTGATCTCCTTCAGCGCGTCGTCGATGAGCGTGAGCGTGCTCAGGCCCAGAAAGTCCATCTTCAGGAGGCCGACCCGCTCGACCTCCTTCATGTTCCACTGGGTGACGATTTCGTCGCGTGACCCCTTGTAGAGGGGCGCGTAGTCCGTGATGGGACCGGGCGCGATCACCACGCCTGCGGCGTGCACCGAGGCATGCCGCGACATCCCTTCCAGCCGCTGTCCAATGGCGATGACTTCCTTGACCTTCGGATCCTTGGCTGCCATCTCCTTCAGGACAGGATTCTCGGCGAGCGCCTTCTCCAGCGTCATATCGAGCGCCGGCGGAATCTGCTTCGCGATCCGATCCACGTCCGCGTACGGCATGTCGAGCGCGCGGCCGACGTCGCGAATCACGGCCTTGGCCTTCATCGTGCCGAACGTGATGATCTGCGCCACGTTCTCGCGGCCGTACTTCCGCGTGACGTAGTCGATCACTTCTCCACGGCGCCGCTCGCAGAAGTCCACGTCGATGTCGGGCATGGACACGCGTTCCGGATTGAGGAAGCGTTCAAACAGCAGGTCGTAGTCGATCGGGTCCACGTCCGTGATGCGGAGGCACCAGGCCACCAGCGACCCGGCGGCGGACCCGCGCCCGGGCCCCACGGGAATACCCTGCTCACGGCCGTACCGGATGAAATCCCACACGATCAGGAAGTAGCCGGTATAGCCCATCTTCTTGATCATCGCGATCTCGTAGTCGAGGCGCGTCTCGTACTCGTCGATCGTGTGGCGGAGTTGCCCGGCATTCTGGAGCTGGCGCAGGCGCGTGAGCCGCTGCGCGAAGCCCTCGCGTGCGACGCGCTCGAAGTACGCCTCGAGCGTCAGGCCGTCCGGCACCCCGAAGGTCGGCACATGGTTGATGCCCTTGGGGATCGAAACGTTGCAGCGCTCGGCGATGAGCAGCGTGTTCTTGAGGGCGTCTTCATGCCCACTGAAGACGGTCGCCATCTGGTCAG
>CANKJK010000006.1 GCA_947482665.1 Acidobacteriota bacterium | reverse complement strand
GTGGCGTGGCCACGCCGTGTTCTCTGAGCCCGTCTCCAGCGGGAGAGGGGATGGCGCCCATCACGCTGACCATCTCTTCCAGCTCGCCGCGGGCATCACCATCGCGGCCAAGGCCCAGCCGGTCAATCAACTCGCCAAACACCTCGGCATTCGGACGCGATTCCCCGACGGGCTCGATGACCGGACGCGCGAGCACCATCGACAGCGGGCCGTAGGCTCGGGCGATGTCGTAGTGCTCGAGAAAGGTCGTGTTCGGCAGGATGACATCGGCGTAGGTAGCCGTATCCGTCATCACCTGTTCGAAGACGACCGTGAAGAGGTCCTCGCGCTCGAGTCCCTTCAGTACGCGCGCCTGATCGGGCACCGTGACGGCCGGGTTGCAGTTGTAGACGAAGAGCGCCTTGACGGGCGGGTCTGAGAGCTCCGTGAGCGCATGCCCAAGCCGGCTCAGGTTGACGAGGCGGCTCGACGCCGGCGCGGACTCCGTCCACGCACGGTTGAAGCCCCACGAGGCCGAATTGCTCATCGAGTAGCCGCCACCCCGCACGCCGAACTTCCCGGCCACGGCCGGGAGTCCCAGAATGGCGAGCGTGGCATTGCCGCCATTGCGGTTGCGCTCCGGCCCCCAGCCGCAGCGGATCAGGGCAGGCGATGCGGCGGCGTATCCCTCGGCCACACGCTGCAGATCGGCGGCGGTGATCCCCGCCTCCTCGGCAGCGCGGGGGATCGTCCATTCGGCGGCGCGCGCACGGAGTGACTCGGCGCCGGTGGTATGCGCGGCGAGGAAGGTCGTATCCGCGTGGCCGCCCTCAAACAGGAACCGGTGGATGGCCAGCGCGACGGGGAGGTCCGTGCCCGGGCGGACGGCGAGGTGGATGTCCGCCTGCTTTGCCAATGGCGTGCTGCGCGGGTCGATGACGACCAGTGTGGCGCCGCGCTTCTGCGCCTCGCGCACGAAGGGCACCAGGTGAATGCCCGAGGCGGAGGGATTCAGCCCCCAGAGGATGATGAAGCGCGCGTCCGGCACATCCTCGTAGGTGACCGACGGCATCTTGCCGTAGAGGGCCATGTTGGCCGCACCGGTCGGCGCCGCGCACAGCGTGCGGGCGAGGCGCGACGCACCCAGGCGCGCGAAGAGCGCCGCGTCGCTCGTGTCCTGGGTCAGCAGGCCATTCGAGCCGCCGTAGGACACCGGGAGGATGGATTCGGCGCCCCACTCCTCACGGGCCTTGGCGAGTCCCTCCGCCACGCGGGCCAGTGCCTCATCCCAGGAGACCCGCTCGAAGAGGCCGAGGCCCTTCGGGCCCTTTCGTACCCGCGGATAGAGCACGCGGTCCGGCCCATACACGCGTTCGCCGAAGCGCCGCACCTTGTGGCAGATATAGCCGCCGGTCGTGGGGTTGGCGGTCGAGCCGTCGATGACCGTGACTTTGCCGTTTTCAACGGTGACCGAAAGACTGCAGCCATCCGGGCAGTCGAGCGGACAGGCGGACTCCACGCGCGTGAGGGGCATAGCTGTGGAGTGTACCAAACGGGCCGGCACCCACGGGCGTCGCGGTCAGTTCGTCTCGTAGGTGACGAACATCAATTGTCCGGTGCGCTCGATCTGGAGCACGACCGGCGCACGAGGGCTGAGCGCGGCCAGGGACCGGCGCAGGTCGCCCAGGTCGGCAATCGGTGTGCTGTTCAGGCGGTGGATGATGTCGCCCGTCGAGAGCGAGACATCCGCGGCATGGGCGTCCCAGGCGCGGGCAGCCACGATCACACCCGAGGGCAGGCGCATCTCGGGCACCAAGCGCGCCACGCGCTCGTCAATCGACAGTCCCACGATACCGAGCGCGGGCACGCTGTCCTGTTCAGGGTCGACGAGGTGGCCGAGCTGGTCCTGGTCATGGGACCGCTCGATGACCCCTACGCGGACGGTCAGGTGCTCCGACCCGCGGAGGATATTGACCGACACGGCGTCGCCGTTGTGCCGCGTATAGAAGTGGAACGCCAGGGCGAGGAGGCTGTCCATCGGCACCCCGTCGATGCTTTCGATCACGTCCTGAATGTGCAGGCCGGCCGTGTCGGCAGGGCCTCCCGGCAGGATGTCCGCAATGACCAGCCCGGCATCGCGGGCCAGGCCGAGCCCGTGCGCCATCTCGGGGGTGATGGCCTGGAGGTTCACACCGATGCCGCCACGGTGGAGGTGCCCGAATTGCCGGAGCTGGGGCGTGGCCGCGGCCACCACCGCGCTGGGAATCGCGAAGCCCAGTCCCTGGCTGCCACCTGACTCACTGAGGATGAAGGTGTTGATGCCGACGACCTCTCCGTTGACGTTGACGAGCGGCCCGCCGCTGTTGCCATGGTTGATGGGAGCGTCGGTCTGGATGTAGACCATCGGGTGATCGACGTCGGGCTGTCGCGCCACGGCGCTGACGACCCCCATCGTCACGGAGTTGCGGAGGCCCTCCGGGCTGCCGAAGGCAAAGACCATCTGTCCCTGCCGGAGCGCGTCGTAGTTGGCCAGCGGCAGCGCCGGGAGGTCCGTCAGGTCCACCTTGAGCAGGGCCAGGTCGACCTCCTCAGACGTCCCGACGACCCGAGCGTCCACCGTCTGTCCTCGCGCGCTGACCAGAGACCGCAGAGGAGAGGTGCCGCCAGTCGGTGCCGGCGCCGGCACAATCACCTGCACGCGCTGCGCCCCTGCGACGACATGCGCATTGGTGATGATGAGGCCCGCGGCGTCGATAATGACGCCGGACCCCATGCTGCGCTGCCGGCCGAGGACCATATCGGCGTCCCGCTCATTACCACTCTGGATGGGGCCATACCCGGTGACGAGCACCTGCACGACGCTGGGCGACACCCGCGTGACCAGCGATTCGATCGAGAGGCTGAGCTGCGAGAGCGAGGGCTGCGGCACGGGGGCCGAGGCGCGCTGATCGACCGCGGGCGAGGCCGCGAGCGAGCGCGTGGCACATGAGAGCACCAGCACGGCGGCCAGGGTGCGCACGTGGGTGTGGGCGATGGGCATTGAGTCAGGCTCCATGACGGTCGTGCCCCAAGCGTTGCAATAGGCGAACGGTTGAGGCAGCGGCGATTTAGCCGGGGTGAGTGCAAGAGCGTGGCCATGCCCCGTGGCCTGTGACGCTGCCGGTCGGCACCCCATCAGGGGTCATCGCTGGCTGCCGCGCCCTCGTCTGGTGACGGTGTCATCTCTCGGGTGCCTGGCGCGGCGAGTGTGTGCCGCACCCCGGTCATCACCGTGTCACGGCTGTGTCACACGGCCGGACGGCCTCGCCGATGTTCCGCATCCTGCTTGGTTGGAGGTACGCTGAAGAGACGATGGCCCAGATCCCGAGAGTCGTGATTGTCGGCGGAGGTTTCGGGGGTCTCTCGGCCGCGCGGGCGCTGGGCGGCGCACCCGTGGAGGTCACGCTGGTGGACCGCCGCAACCACCACGTCTTCCAGCCGCTGCTCTATCAAGTGGCGACCGCGCTGCTCTCGCCAGGCGACATCGCCGCGCCGATCCGCTGGATTCTGCGTGGCTACGCCAACGTGCGCGTGCTGATGGCCGATGTGGTGCGCGTGGACACGGCCGCGCGACAGCTGGTCCTGGCAGATGGCGGGACGCTCCCCTACGACTACGCCATCGTGGCGCCTGGGGCGAGCCATGCCTATTTCGGGCACGACGACTGGGCCGCCGTGGCGCCCGGGCTGAAGTCGCTCGATGATGCTCTCGACATCCGCCGCCGGATGCTGACGGCCTTCGAGAAAGCTGAGGGCGAAGCCGATCACGACGCCCGCGATCGGCTGCTGACGTTTGTCATCGTCGGCGGGGGACCGACAGGAGTGGAGCTGGCGGGCACGCTGGCTGAGATGGCCAGGCGCACCATTCGGGAAGAGTTCCGCAACATCGTCACGTCCCGCACGCGCATCGTGCTCGTCGATGCCGGGCCGACGATTCTGCCCTCGTTCCCGGAACCGCTGCGGAAGGTCGCACGGGAGTCGCTGCTGCGCCTTGGCGTGGAAGTCGTCGAAGGGACCTCCGTGTCGGCGATTGACCCGAACGGCGTGCAGATCGGCGGGCAGTATCTGGCTGCAGGGACGATCGTGTGGGCAGCCGGCGTCGCGGCGTCGCCCCTGGCCGCGACCTTGGGCGTGCCGCTCGACCGCGCGGGCCGGGCCATCGTGGAGCCTGACCTCTCGCTCCCTGGGCATCCGGAAGTCTTCGTCGTGGGAGACGCCGCATCGTTCCAGCAGGGTGGGACGGCGCTGCCCGGTGTGGCGCAGGTGGCCATGCAGGGAGCCGCGCACGCGGCGACGATGATCCGGCGCAGGATTGCGGGGCAGCCGACGACGACGTTCCGGTACAGAAACTACGGCAGCATGGCGATCGTGGGCCGCGGGAGCGCGATCGCGGACTTCGGATGGCTCAGGCTGACGGGGTTCGTGGCGTGGCTGGGCTGGCTCTTTCTCCATATCGCGCAGCTCATCGGTTTCCGTAATCGGGCGTCGGTGTTCTTGCAGTGGGCTGGCGCCTACGTCACGCGTCAGCGCAGCGTGCGGCTCATCACGGGTCGACCGCGCGACATCCCGGCCGGCTCGGCACAGGGGGGCGCGGATGCACGAGAGGAAGGTGCACGATGACGTATGCCACCAGTGATGCCTTACGCGCGGGTCTCGAACACGTACGCCAAGCGCCCAGGCATGCCGGCGTACTCGAGCTGATCGTCCGACGACCGGCCATGGGTCAACGCGAGGTGTTGGAGGTTGGAGAGCTTGACCTCGCGGACGGGCTGGTCGGCGACACCTGGAAAGACCGGGGCAGCACCCGCACCGCGGATGGACGCCGTCATCCGGACATGCAGCTCAATCTGATGAACGCCCGGGCCGTGGCGCTCGTGGCCGGGGAGCGGGACCGTTGGCCTCTGGCGGGCGACCAGCTCTATGTGGACCTGGACCTCAGTGCGGCGAACCTTCCCCCAGGGACGCAACTCACTCTCGGTTCAGCGGTGGTTGAGGTGACCAACCAGCCGCACACGGGCTGCGCGAAGTTCGTGGAGCGCTTCGGGCGTGATGCGATGACGTTCGTGAATTCGGTTGTCGGCCGCGAGCTGAACCTGCGTGGCATCAATGCCAAAGTTGTCCGGGCTGGCACCGTGCGCGTGGGTGATACCGTGCGACGGCAGGCCTGATGACAGTCGGGGCGTCGCGCGAATCATCCGCGGCGTTGGCCGTGCCTTTGCACAGTTTATGCAGGTTCAATTTCTCGGGAGGGATGTGTCGTCATGAAGAAAGCAGGAATGGTTCTGTGGGTCGTCTCCTCGCTGGCCATCGCCGCGAGCGCGGCGGCGCAGTCATCGGTGGCGCACGGTGGCGTGGCCGTCAAGATCGGCGTCCTGGGCGCAGGCGTAGATGTCGCGGTTCCCGTCGGGCACAAGGTCAATGTCCGCGCGGGCTTCAGCGGGTTCAGTCTCAGCCATGCGTTCGACAATGATGGCATCACGTTGGACGCCAGCCTGAAGCTGCGAACAGCGTCCGCATCGCTTGACTGGTTTCCGCTTGGCGGTGGCTTCCATCTGAGCCCTGGCGTCATGCTCTATAACGGCAACGAGGCCACGGCGGTGGCCAGTGTGCCGGCTGGGCGGACTTTCACGCTGGGCAATCAGGACTTCACCAGCGACCCCGCGAAGCCGGTGACCGGTACCGTGGCCATTACATTCGAGCGCCGCGTCGCACCGAGCCTGATGCTCGGGTGGGGCAACATCGTGCCCAGGAGCGGCAGGCACTGGAGCGTGCCGTTTGAGCTCGGCGTGGTCTACGCCAAGGCGCCGACGGCGGTGCTGGGACTCTCGGGGAATGCCTGCGATACGCGGGGCCTGACCTGCCGCAGCATCACGACCGACGCTGGGCTTCAGGCGGAAGTGCGCGCGCAGGAAGCCAAGATCAACGACACGATCGATGTGCTGAAGGTGCTTCCGGTCTTCTCGATTGGCCTCGCCTTCAGCTTCTGACCACAGACGGCCGGGTGGCCGGCCGTCGGCCCCCGACCGTTCGTGAGTCCTACCGGCGTGTCCAGGCCACGGAGGCCACCAGACACAGCACGACAAACGGCAGCGCGGCCAGGGTCTTCGGTGTGCCCATGGCCGTCATCGCCGTCGCACCCACCATGATGACCGTCAGGCCCGCCGCGGCGAGTCGCGTCAATCCAGGCGCGATGCCGGTTGCCACCGGCAGGAGCAAACCCACTCCACCCAGCGTCTCGCAGACGCCGATGACGTAGTAGAACCACACGGGCAGGGCGACGGGTCCGGACGTGAGCAGCTCGATCGGCGTGAAGAACTTGCCGATGCCCGAGGCGATGAAGAGCAGCGCCAATACTCCGTGCAGGACCCACCGCTTCGCTGTCATCGACGGTCTCGCCACTACCGCACCTCTTCTGTCTGCCGCGCGTAGTGCGACGCGACGTAGTCGTTGACCAGCTGGCGGAAGGCGATATCAAGTTCCTCGTACGTCCCCTTGAGCGTCGTCGCGTGCCGGCCGTCTATGTAGACGGGGCAGTGCGGCTCCTCGCCCGTGCCTGGGAGGGAGATCCCGATGTTGGCGGCCTTGGATTCGCCGGGGCCGTTGACGATGCAGCCCATCACCGCCAGCGTCAGGTTCTCGACGCCCTCGTACTCGCGCTTCCACGTGGGCATCTGCTCCCGGATGTAGTCCTGCGTGCGTTCGGCCAGTTCCTGAAATGTGGAACTGGTGGTGCGGCCGCAGCCAGGGCACGCGGTCACGCTCGGCGCGAAGGCGCGCAGGCCGAGCGCCTGCAGGAGCTCGCAGGCGGCATACACCTCGTCGCGCCGGTCGCCGTTGGGGCGCGGGGTGAGAGAGATGCGGATGGTGTCGCCGATGCCCTCGTTGAGCAGCACCCCCATGGAGGAGGCCGACCACACAAGGCCCTTCATGCCCATGCCCGCTTCGGTGAGGCCGAGGTGGAGCGGCTGCGAGGTGCGGCGCGAGAGGTCCCGGTACACGGCGATGAGATCTCTCGGCCGCGAGACCTTGCACGAGATGATGATCTGGTCCTTCCGGAGACCGGCGTCGAGCGCGAGGTCGGTTGACTGGAGCGCCGAGCGCACCATGCAGTCGTTCAGGATGTCTTCGGAGGTGAGCCCGAGGTCCTTGTCCGTGTTCTCCTGCATGCGGGCGAGGACGAGGTCCTGGTTGAGCGACCCACCGTTGACGCCGATCCGCACGGGCTTGGCGTGGTCGACAGCCACCTTGCAGATGGTGGCGAACTGTTCGTCGCGGCGCGCGCCCGTGCCGACGTTGCCGGGATTGATCCGGTACTTGTCCAGCGCGGCCGCGCAGGCCGGGAACTTCGTCAGCAGGAGGTGCCCGTTGTAGTGGAAGTCGCCGATGAGCGGAGCGGTGCAGCCGGCATCGAGCATGCGCTGCTTGATCTCGGGCACGGCCGCGGCTGACTCCGGCAGGTTCACCGTGATGCGCACCAGGTCGGAGCCGGCCTCGGCCAGCTCGATACACTGCTGCGCGGTGCCGCGGGCGTCAGCCGTGTCGGTCATCGTCATCGACTGCACGACGATGGGGGCGCCGCCGCCCACCTGGACGTGGCCGACCTTGACGCCGACGGTCTTGTGGAGGCGAACGGGAGCGGGCATCGGCTGATCATAAGGGGTCCGCGTGATCGGCCCGCTACAATGTCGCCGTGACGGACCAGACCCCACCCCCTCCCGGTGCCCCTCCCTCCGCAGGGCCCGCCGCTGCGCTCTTGTGCGGATGCCGTGTGGCGACCTCGCGGGATTTCCTCGGCCGGCTCGTCGGCACGATTCTCGAGCGCGGCAGTGGCTGCGTTCGTGACGACCATCACGCCGGAAAGGTCGTGGCCATGCCCGGCCGTGACGCCGCCCGCCCGGAGTAGGGATGGACGGGCCCACCGTGCTTTGGCGCCTGATGCGTGGCCGTTCGGTGGCGCACGCCACCGTGATCGGCACCGCGCCTCCGATCACCGTCACCTGGTTTGTGGACGGACTGATGGACCGCGCCGAGAACTACGACTCACTTGACCTGGCGCTCGCCCGCGCGGACCACGTGAAGAGCATCCTGCTCAAGGACGGCTGGCAGGAGCCGGACACCGCCGCATCGAACTAGCGGCCCATCAGCAGCAGCCCGCCAGCGATGGAGGCCAGCACCCACATCGCCACGCTGATCTCGCGGGCGCGCCCGGTCGCGATAGAGAGCGCGGCATGCGCGACGAAGCCCCAGAGCAGTCCCTGCGTGATCGACAGCGTCAGTGGAATGAGCACGAGCGTCAGGAAGGCCGGCAGCGCCTCCTCGATGTGGTCGAAGCGGATGCCGCTGGCCGTCCTGAACATCGCGACACCCACCAGCACGAGCACCGCGCTTGTGGCGTAGTCGGGCACGGCGGCCGCCAGCGGCGCGATGAAGAGGCAGGGGATGAAGCAGAGCGCGGTCACCACCGAGGCCAGGCCCGTGCGCGCGCCCATCCGGATGCCGGCCACGCTTTCCACGAAGGCCGTCCCCGAGGAGGTGCCCGCCAGGCCCGCTCCTAGCGTGGCCCAGGCGTCCACGATGAGGCCCTGTCGCAACCGCAGCGGCTCCGCTCGCTCGTCCGTGAGTCCCGAGGCCGTCGCAACGCCCATGAAGGTCGACACCGAGTCGAACAGATCCGTGAAGAGGATCGCGATGACCGAGGGGAGAAGCGCTGGAGCCAGCGCCCCACGGATATCCAGCTTGAAGAGGACGGACGAGAAGTCCGGCGCGCTGACGAGCTGAGCGGGTGGGCGGGCGTAGCCAAGTGCCCAGGCCCCGATTGTCACGCTGAAGATGCCGGCCAGGAAGGCGACGGGGCTGTTGCGGCGCATCAACGCGGCCGAGACCACGAGCCCCAGCAGCAGGAAGACGGCGCGGTGGTCCAGCGTGCCTGGCTTGACGAGCGTGACGGCGTCGGCGGCGATGAGCCCGGCGGCTTTGAGCCCAAGCAGCGTCAGCAGCAGGCCGATGCCGGCGGCGGCGCCGAGACGAAGCGGCACCGGGATGGCGCGCGCCATCTGCTCGCGCAGGGGCGTCAGCGAGATGAGCAGGAAGAGCACGCCGGCCCAGAACACCATCCCGAAGGCGGTCTGCCAGGCGACGCCGTCGCGCAGGATGATCGTAAAGGCGACGAACGCATTGATGCCCATCCCGGGGGCCACGGCGAAGGGCAGCCGCGCGTAGAGGCCCATGAGCAGCGTCATCGAGGCCGCCACGAGTACAGTGGCCGTGGCGGCACCGGAGAACGGGATGCCGGTGCCCGGCGTCGAGAGGATGGCCGGGTTGACGATCACGATGTAGGCCATCGTGACGAACGTGGTGAGGCCGCCGATGATGTCGAGCGTGCGCGGCGACGAGGCAGGCGTCGGGGCAGACATGGGTGTCAGCGAGGACAACACAGTAACCGACATCGTGGTCGTTGGTGCGGGCGCGGCGGGGCTCTTTGCCGCGATCGCGGCCGCCACGGCTGTGCCCGGCGTGCGCGTGGTCTGCCTGGACGGCGCGAAGTCGGTGGGCGCGAAGATTCTCGTCAGTGGCGGTTCGCGCTGCAACGTGACCAATACGGAGGTCACCGATCGCGACTTCCAGGGTGGCCCGTCGCGCGTGGTCCGCCATGTGCTGCGGGCGTTTCCGGCCTCGCGCACGGCCGACTGGTTCCGCGTCGCCGGCGTCGCGCTTCACGAGGAGGAAGGCGGCAAGCTCTTCCCGGATACGCACCGTTCCCGCACCGTCCTCGAGGCCCTGCTGGGCGCCTGCAAGGGCGCCGGCATCGAGATCCGGACCGGCCACCGCGTGACGGAGGTCCACCCGTCCGGTGCGGGATTCCGCATCGTCACCTCGGCCGGCGAGGTTGACGCCCGTACGGTGCTCCTCGCAACGGGCGGCAAGTCGCTGCCCAAGTCCGGGAGCGACGGCTTCGGCTATGCGCTGGCCCGCGCACTCGGGCACAGCCTCGTGCCGCCGACGCCCGCGCTGGTACCGCTGGTTATCGTGAACTCGCCCTTTGCCGCGTTCTCAGGAGTGAGTCATCCCGCCGCCCTGACGGTTCGCGATGGGGGAGACCGGCACGTGGTGGCCGGGTCGCTGCTCTGGACGCACACCGGCGTGAGCGGCCCAGCCGCGCTCGATGCGTCGCGTCACTGGCACCGTGCGGTCGAAGAGGGCCGGAGACCTGACGTCTTGCTGAGCGCCCTACCTGGCCTCACCTTCGAGGGGCTGGAGCAGCTGCTCATCGAGGCCGTGCGGGTCCACCCCAGGGGCACGCTTCGGAGCGAACTGGCTGGGATGCTGCCGTCCGCCGTGCTGGAGGGATTGCTTCGGCACGCGGGCGCGGATCCGGTCGTGCCGCTCTCGCAACTCTCACGCGAACACCGTCGCGCGGCGATTCGGGGCCTTCTGGAGGTGCCGCTGACTGTCACGGATAGCCGGGGCTACCAGCACGCCGAGGTCACGGCAGGCGGTGTGCCGCTGGAGGAGATGGTCCCCGCCACGATGGAATCGCGCCGGTGCCCTGGACTCTATTTGGCCGGGGAGATTCTGGACGTGGACGGTCGCCTCGGTGGCTTCAACTTCCAGTGGGCATGGTCGTCCGGCTGGGTCGCCGGCACCGCGATGGCGCGGCGGCTCTCGGAGTCTCGGGTCTAGAGCGCCGCCTGGGCGGCCGCGGCCTGATCGATGGCCTTACCAAGGGCGTCGGCGGTGACACGAAAATGCGTGGCGGACCAGACCAACCTGCCGTCCCGTACGACCAGCACCTGCGGCGTTTCGTGGCGCAACGAGAAGCGCTGAGCGATCGCATCCGAGAGCGGCCGCTGCTCCTGCACCGTGATCATCACGTAGGTGGCGTCCCGCGGTGCCTGGGCCAGATGGGCCTGCAGTTCATCCTGTGCCTCGTGCGAGGTCCCGCAGCTCCGGCTGTGCTTGAAGATCACGAGCGGCTTGTCGAAGGAATCCGCGACGAGGGAGTCGAGGTGCGCGACGTCGCGGAGGGTGCCCGGTGTGAGTGGTGTCATGAAGAAGGTGGTGCCTGAGGAGGGAATCGAACCCACACACCGGGTGACCGGTGGGAGATTTTGAGTCTCCTGCGTCTGCCAGTTCCGCCACTCAGGCCCCGGGGGAAGTGCGGTCCTAGTATCGCACGTCGGACTCCCCTCGAGGGTTGGCATCGCCTCCAGGGGGCGACCGAGGGATATCCGGGCGGCGGCCTACATCAGCAGCGCGTCGACGCGGTGGGCGTAGACCCGGCTGGCGCAGGGCGACCACGCGAACACCGTGAAGCGTCCGTCCTGCGAGGCCACCAGCGCCAGGGCATCGGGCTGGTCCGAGATGAACTGCGCGGCCGAGACGTGGCGCGTGCCGCCAACCTGGCCCGGGTCGACCTCTGTGGCCGTGGCACCTTCGATGGGCTCGGTCATCATGATGCGGCTGACCGGGTCGGCTCCCTTGCGGCGACCGAGTTTGGCCGCAAAGGCCAGCACGTCGTAGCGGTGCGTAATGACCGTGGCGCCGTCCACCATCGTGAGGCCCGCGATGGCATCCACGGCGCGATCGCGCCGCTCGATCCAGTCGGCCTCGTTGCGCGGGTCGCGCCCAAGGTCGGCCAGGTCCCGGAAGGGCGGCATCAGGCTGTAGGCCATCGGGTGCAGGACAGATTGACGCCACTGGTCGGATTCGTCCGGCACGACGATGAGCGTCCCACCTCGATTGTGCAGCCGCATGGAGACGGCCAGGCGCACGAGCATGTTGTCCGCCGCGAGCGCGGAGCCATGGGCGTCGAACCGCAGCAGGGCGTCGAGCAGCGGGGGGCAGTCCGCCATCGTGGAGGCGCGTTCGTCGATGACCTTGATCCGGTCGCCCTCGAGCACCGCGACGTTGACGAACTTCGCGGCGTGCGCCCACGGCCGATGCTTGATGACGAGCAGGCCCGGCGCCACGGTTTCCACGATGAACGAGAGCGGCGGCAGCAGCCGCGCGGTGCCCCAGACCATGAGCCGGCCGTCCACTGGCCAGGCGCCGAGGTGGATGCCCGAGCGTTCAACGGCGGGGGCCAGCTTGGCGAGCGTGGCGGCGTCGAGCGGGATGGCGTGCGCGAAAAGGAGCGGCTGCACACCCGCCGTCGGCGGCACGAGCGCCAGGGAGATCTTGGGCAGCGTGCCTTCCTCGCGGCGCAGGCTCGTCCAGAATGCCGCGTCGATCATCGCCGTGATGACGTCGAGGTCCGGCAGCGGCGCCGCGTCCGGGAGATCGGCGGTGTCGAGTTCTGACTCCCGGTGCACCCGCAGATGCTCTCGGATGCGGCCGGCGACCGACGCCGCCACGCTATAGGAGGGTCCGCTCATGGTCCTGTCTCCGCCGTGACCGGCTCGGGCCGGACCAGGCCCTCGTGCCGGTACACCTCTCTGATGGCGTCGCGCAGGTCCGACTGTCTGGTCGCGAACCACACGGCGCTCGCCAGGCACACCAGCCCACCGAGACGGATCGTCAGCGGCGCGCCGACACGCTCGGCCACCACGCCCGCCAGCAGGCTCCCCACGGGAATCGTGCCTACGATCGCCATCGTGTAGAAGCCCATCACGCGCCCCCGGAACTGCTCGTCCACAATCGTCTGAATCAGGGTGTTGCTCGACGCCATCTGCGAGATGAAGCCGACTCCGGCCACGGCCAGCATGCACGCGGCCATCCCGACATGCTGGGTGAAGGAGAAGCCGACGAGCCCGGCACCAAAGAGCACTGTGCCGGTGAGGATGACACGGCTCAGGCCGCGGACGGACGTCCGCGACGCCAGATAGACACCCGCCGCGAGCGCGCCGACACCCACCGAGGTCATGAGCAGGCCGAGCGTACTCGGTCCGCCGCCCAGCACCTCCTTGGCCATCACCGGCATCAACACCATGTACGGCATGCCCATGACGCTGGAGATGGCGACCAGCGTGAGGCACGTGCGGATCGGCGCGGAGGAGCGGACGTAGTTCCACCCGTCGCGGATCTGCTCAAGGGCGGGTGCGAGCGTGCGCACGGTCGACGGCGTCGTGCGCATGGCCATCAGCGACCAGATGACGCCCAGATAGCTCACCGCGTCCACGGCGAAGCACCAGCCTTCGCCGACGCCGGCGATGAGCGCCCCGCCGATGGAGGGTCCGATCACCCGGCTGCCGTTGACCATCATCGAGTTGAGCGCGATGGCGTTCGACAGATCGCGCTTGTCCTCC
Organism: Acidobacteriota bacterium; assembly: GCA_947482665.1. GTDB lineage: Bacteria > Acidobacteriota > Vicinamibacteria > Vicinamibacterales > UBA2999 > CANKJK01. The sequence goes on along the minus strand of CANKJK010000006.1, from coordinate 238,028 downwards.
ACCATCTCGACGACAAACGACTGGCGCGCCGGCATCTCGAAGGCATTGACGGCACCCTGGATGAGCTGCAGGACGATGAGTTCGGGGATGGTGATGCGATTGGCGAGCGTGAGCGCCGCGAGGACGGCCGACTGCGCCGCCGAGAGCCACTGTGCCCACAGGAGGACCTTCCGCCGATCCACGCGGTCCACCAGGGCGCCAGCGAAGGGCGTCAGGACGAGCGCGGGAATCTGGCCGCAGAAGCCGACCACGCCGAGAAGCAGTTCCGACCCCGTGAGGCGATAGACCAGCCAGCTGGTGGCCACGCGCGTGATCCAACTGCCCGCCAACGACACCGACTGGCCGCCGAAGAAGAGGCGGTAGTTACGGTGGCGAAGGGCGCGGGTAATGCGCGCGAAGACCGGGTCGTCCGGGGCCACGCCCGATTGTCTCACGCAGGGCCGGACATGGTGCCGTAAGCCGTGCGTTGGCAAGCGGTTCCGGGGAAACGGACCCCGCGCGGCCCCTTGCCTCATCAGGGAGGGGCGGTGTACCATTCCTCTCACGATGTTCAGTGTGATCGCCACGACGACGACGGGATGCCGCACGGCACGGCCCACGCGCGCCTGTTGGTGCGTGCCCACGGCGGGTTGCGGCGGATCCCGGGGCGTCCCCAGTCAGGCATAGGGACGCATCGACATCGGGACTCCAACGCCCGCCGGCCAGCCAAGGTCAGGCGGGTTTTTTGTTTTACGCCGGTTCAGTTCAAGTTCGGAGCATACGTGGCAGGAGCAGCAGCAGGAGAGAGACAGTCGTCGACGGCAGCAGAGGCCTCCAGCCCGCTGCGCGTGGCGGTGCTCGGCTTCGGCACGGTCGGCCAGTCGGTTGTGCGGATCCTGACGGAGCGCACGGAGCTTGCCTCGGAGCTCGCGCTCGTCGCGATCTTCAACCGGAATGTCGCCCGCAAGCGGGCGGATTGGGTGGCGCCGTCGGTCACCTGGACGGACGACGCGGCGGCCGTCCTGACGGCCAAGCCCGACGTGATCGTGGAAACCGTCGGGGGCGTGGAGCTGCCGTACGGATGGGTGTCGGCGGCGCTCGCGCAGGGCATTTCGGTGGTCACGGCCAACAAGCTCCTGCTCGCGGCGCACGCGCCCGAACTGCTGGCCCTGGCCGCGGCGAGCGGGGCGCGGCTCCGGTTCGAAGCCGCGGTGGCGGGTGGCGTCCCCATCATCGACGCCGTGCGCACGGGCCTCGCGGGCGACACCTTCACGCGCGTGGTCGGCATCCTCAACGGCACCTGCAACTACATCCTGAGCCGCATGACCGGTGGGGACTCGATGAGCGACGCCCTCGGCGAGGCGCAGCGCCTGGGATTCGCCGAGGCCGACCCGACCTCCGATGTGGACGGCCATGACGCGGCGGCGAAGCTCGCCGTGCTTGTCGGCGTGGCCTTCAAGCGCTACATCCGCACGTCGGAGATCTCGACAGGTTCCATCCGGCGCATTGACGCCATCGACTTCCGCTACGCCAAGCGGCTCGGTGGCACCATCCGCCAGATCTCGATGGCGGAATGTGATGCCAGCGGCGCGGTGCGCGCCTTCGTGGGGCCGGCTCTTGTGCCGGACAGTTCCAACTACGCGCGGAACACGGGCCCGCAGAATCTTGTGACGCTGACGGGCCGTTTCGGCGGCAACACGACCTTTAGCGGCCAGGGTGCCGGCGGATACCCCACAGCCGTGGCGGTGGTGTCCGACCTCGTCGCACTGGCGCGCCAGACGCGCTCGGGTGCGGAGCCGGCGTGGACCCCCACGTCCGTATCGGCGGCGCCGATGCGGCCGTACTACATCCGCTTCAGTGTGAAGGACCGGCCGGGCATCCTGGCGTCGATCACGGTGGCGCTGGCGCGGCACGGCATCAACGTGGACGCGGTGCTGCAGGAGTCGGGATTCCCGAAAGACCACCTGCCGTTTGTCGTGACGGTGGAACCGTGCGAGGCGACGGCACTGGCCGGCGCCATGCGTGAGATCGATGCTGAAGATTTCCACGCGGAGCCGGTGCTCGTGATGCCCGTGCTTCCTGGGGAGTGACCATGCAGTTGCGTTGCAGCAAACCCTGTAGCGTGGAGACCTCGCGGCTGCGCGAGGACCGCGTGTGCCCCGAGTGCGGCGCCCCGCTCGAACTGGTGCCGGAACGGCCGACCGCGTCGGCGGCCGAGCTGCGTGCGCTATGGTCGGAGCGCCGCTCGTCCATTGAGCCGGCGGACCGGAGCGGCGTCTGGCGTTTCCGTGAATTGCTCGCCGGACTGACCGAGAACGTCAACGACATCGTCACGCTCGGCGAAGGGAATACACCAGTCCTGCGTGGGCTGGCCACGGGCCGCTTCGCGGGCGTCAACGATCTCTATATCAAGCACCTCGGCTGGAATCCCACGGGCTCCTTCAAGGACCTCGGGATGACGGCCGCCGTGACACGCGCGGCGGTGCGCGGTGCGAAGTTCGTGGCGTGTGCCTCCACCGGCAATACCGCGGCGTCCATGGCGGCCTATGCCGTTCGCGCGGGCCTCAAGGCGCGCGTGTTCCTCCCGCAGTCGGTCGCCTCCGCGAAGGTGGCGCAGGCCGAGGCCTACGGCGCCGAACTGGTGCGCGTGGGCGGCAACTTCGATGACGCACTGGCCGGGATGCTCGAGGGCGCGGACGAGTCGACCTACGTGCTGAATTCGCTGAACCCGTTCCGGGTCGCCGGCCAGAAGACCTTCACCGTCGAGTTGATGGAACAACTCGGGTGGAAGGCACCTGACGTGATTGCACTTCCAGGCGGCAACCTCGGCAACGTCTCCGCCGTCGGTGTGGCGCTCGAGGACATGCTGGCGCTCGGGCTGATTGACCGAGTACCGCGCGTGGCGGTGATTCAGGCGGAAGGCGCCAATCCCTTCGTGCGCATGTGGCAGAGCGGCGCCTCCGAACTCACGCCGCTGAAGGACCCGAAGACGATTGCGACGGCGATTCGCATCGGCGCGCCGGTCTCCTGGCGCAAGGCCGTGCGGGCGCTCAAGCTGACCAACGGCACGACGATCGATGTGCCGGACGATGAAATCGCCGAAGCGCGGACGGTGATCGGCCGAGACGGGATTGGCTGCGAGCTGGGTTCTGCGGCTGCGCTGGCCGGCATCAAGCGCCTGCGCGCCTCGGGCTGGATCGGCGAGCAGGAGCGGGTGATCTGCATCCTGACCGGACACCTGCTGAAGGAGCCGGGAACGACCGAGCCGAAGCCCGAGCCCGATATGGTTCGCGCGAAGGTGGAGAGCGGATGCTGACGATTGCCGTCCCGGCGTCGGTGGCCAATCTCGGCCCCGGCTTTGACACGCTCGCCGTGGCGGTGCAGGTGTATCTGCGCGTGCGGCTGGTGTCGCAGACGCCGGACGGTCGCGGCACGGTCACGGTGCGCCAGGCGAATCCGCCGGTGCCCACGGAGAACGGCGTTGAGCGTGCCTACCGGTCGCTCGCGTCGCGCGCGCCTGCCGGCCTGCCGTCGGTCGTAATCGATATCGAGAGCGACATTCCGATCGGCTCGGGGATGGGGAGTAGCGCGGCCGCGACGGTCGCCGGCCTGCGTCTGTTCGAGGCTGTCGTCGCGCCGCTTCCGGATGAGGACCTGCTGGCCGCGGCCACGGCGCTTGAAGGGCATCCCGATAACGCGGCCGCGGCGATTCGCGGCGGCATGGTGGCCGCGCTCCAGCACGAGGACGGGCGCGTCAGCGTGGCGACGCTGGCATGGCCGGCCTCGATCCGGATGCTGATTGCCACGCCGTCGCGTCCGTTGCCGACGGCCGAGGCCAGGAAAGTGGTGCCGCAGTCGTTTTCGCGGGCCGATGCGCTCTTCAATCTGCAGCGCGTGGCGCGCCTGATGCACGCCGTGGCCACTGGGGATGGCGCGTCACTGCGCGAGGCGCTCAAGGACCGTTGGCATCAGCCGCAGCGGGCGGCGCTGATTCCGGAACTGGCGCCGGCGCTTGCGCTGGAGGACCCGGACCTGCTCGGGGTGTGCCTGAGCGGCGCGGGGCCGTCCATCGTCGCGTTCGCGACGGAGGGGCGCGACCGGATCGCGGGAAAGCTGGAAGCAATCTACCGGGCGTCGGGGACGCCCGTGACCGTGCGTGATGTGAGTGCCGAGCCCGTCACGGCAGACGCCGTGGCGACCGGAGCGAGAGGATAGACGATGAGCTTCGTGACAGGACTGGAATGTCACCTGTGCGGGAAGGCGTATCCCGCGGAGGCGTTGTGGGTGTGCAGCGAGTGCCTGGGTCCGCTGCGGGTGACCTACGACTACGCAGCCATGAAGGGCGTGGTGACACGTGCGCTGATTGAATCGCGGCCGCACTCCCTGTGGCGGTATCGCGAGCTGCTGCCGGTCGAGGAGCCGAAGACCGGCTTCTACTCCGGCTACACGCCGCTGGTGAAGGCCGACCGCCTTGCGAAGGCCCTGGGCGTCCGCGAGTTGTACATCAAGGATGACTCGGTGAACCATCCGACGTTCTCCTACAAGGACCGCGTCGTCTCGGTGGCGGCCACCAAGGCCATCGAGTTCGGATGCACGGTGTTCGGCTGCGCCTCGACCGGGAATCTGGCCAACAGCGTGTCGTCGCACGCGGCACGTCTCGGGCTGGACTGCATGGTCTTCATCCCGAACGATCTGGAGCCGTCCAAAGTGCTTGGCTCGGCCATCTACGGCCCGAAGGTCTTCGCCGTGGCCGGTAACTACGATGATGTGAACCGTCTCTGCACGCAGCTGGCGGACCGCTACGGGTGGGGCTTTGCGAACATCAACCTCCGCAGCTACTACGCGGAGGGCGCCAAGACGATGGGCTTTGAAGTCGCGGAACAGCTCGGGTGGCGCTTCCCGGATCACGTCGTCTCGCCGGTGGCCGGCGGCACACTGCTGCCGCGCATCCTGCGCGGCTTCGAGGAGTTTATCGAGCTGGGCCTGGTGAGCGGCAAGTTGCCCAAGATTCACGCCGCGCAGCCGGCCGGATCCTCGCCGGTCATCAACGCCCTTGAGGCCGGGCTGGACTTCCCGGAGCCGGTGCGTCCGCACACCATCGCCAAGTCGCTCGCGATCGGCAATCCGGCAGACGGCTTCCAGGTGATCGCCTCGCTGAAGCGCACCGGGGGGAGTGGCGTGGCCGCGACCGATCCGGAAATTCTGGACGCCATCGAGCTGCTGGCGCATACCGAAGGCATCTTCACCGAGCCGGCCGGCGGCACGACGCTCGCCGGCACGAAGAAGCTGATCGAACGCGGCGCCATCAAGCGGGACGAGTCCGTCGTCGTGGTCATCACGGGCAACGGCTACAAGACCGCCGATGTGATGCGCGACCGGGTGCCCGAGTCCATTCAGGTGGGCAAGGGGTTGAAGGATTTCGAAGCCGTAATGGCGGGTACGCCAGAACTCGCCGGACGCTGAGGGGAGACGCCTGACCGATATGCTGCCTGCCGATATCGAAGCCCGCCACGCTGACTGGGAGCGCATGAGCCCAGTGGATCTGCTCACCTGGGCGTCCGAACGTTTCGGGGACGGGCTGGTGTGTCTCTCGGCGCTTGGTGCCGAGGACTGCGTGCTGGTGGATGTCATCGGACGGCACAGGCTTCCCATTCGGATCCAGACGATCGATACGGCGGTGCTCTTCCGCGAGACGTACGCGCTCTGGTCCCGGCTCGAGAAGAAGTACGGCATCAGCATCGAGGGGCTCCGCTCGGATCTGATTCCCGACAGCGGTCCCACGGCTCCGGAGATTGACCGTCTCTGGGAGCGTGAGCCGGATCAGTGCTGCCGGGCGCGCAAGGTCGTGCCGCTGCGCAAGGCGCTCAGCGTGCGTCAGGCCTGGATTACCGGTATCCGCCGTCAGCAGAGCGAAACGCGGAAGCACGCCCAGGTGGTCGAGTGGGATCAGGCGTTTGGCCTCGTGAAGCTGAACCCGCTGGCGGCGTGGACGGTCGAGGAGATGTGGGACTACATCAAGGTCCACGACGTGCCCTATAACCCGCTGCATGACCAGGGGTACCCGAGCATCGGGTGCGAACCCTGCACATCGCCCATCGGCACGGGCGAGGACATTCGCTCGGGCCGCTGGCGCGGGCGCGACAAGACCGAGTGCGGACTGCACGTGGCGCCTGTCACGCTGGTGAAGTAGCCGGATGAGTGACCCGCTGTTCCCCCTCTTCCTGAAGTTGACTGGCCGGCGCGTCCTCGTCGTGGGCGCGGGTCCTGTCGGCGCGGGCAAGGCGGCCGGACTGGTGACGGCGGGCGCCGACGTTACGATCGTGGCGCCGGAGATCTGCGCGGAGGCCGCGTCGCTGTCCGCAACCTTTGTCCGTCGCGCCTTTCAGGAGTCGGACCTGGACGGCGTGTGGCTGGCCGTCGCGGCCGCGCCGCCCGAGGTGAATCGGGCCGTGCTTGCCGCCGGCAATGCCCGGCAGTTGTTCGTGAATGCGGTGGATGACCCCGACCATGCGTCGGCGTATGCCGGCGGCGTGGTCTCACGCGGCCGCGCCACCGTGGCCCTCTCGACGGCAGGCCTGGCGCCGGCCATCTCGGGCCTGCTGCGCGAGGCGCTGGACGATCTGCTGCCCGCCGAATTGGATGCGTGGGTCGAGGAGTCGATCCAGCAGCGCGTGGTCTGGAAGCGTGACGGTGTGCCCATGGAGCAGCGCCGCGGCCGTCTGCTGCAGCGCCTGATCGACCTCTATGCGCGGCGAACACTCGACACCGAGGCGGCCACGCTGGACGCGCGGGTGAGCGCCGTACTCGACGACGCCGGCGCAGCGGCGTCGGCGATGCAGGCCGGGCGCGGGTTCGTGTCGTTGGTCGGCGCGGGCCCTGGCGACCCGGCACTCTGGACCGTGCGGGCGGCGGAGCGGATTGCCGAGGCCGATATCGTGTTCTACGACGCCCTCGCCGACGGTGAAGCCCTGGCCGGGAGGACGAAGGCGCAGTGCTTTTCGGTGGGGAAGCGCGCGGGTGGCCGCGGGGTGTGTCAGGACACGATTCACGGCCTCCTGATCCGGTCCGCGTCGCGAGGGAAGCGCGTCGTCCGGTTGAAGGCGGGTGACCCGTACGTCTTCGGCCGTGGTGCGGAAGAGGCCGTGGCCCTCGCGGAGGCCGGGATCCCATTCGAGGTGATCCCGGGAGTGAGCAGCGCCATTGCCGCTGCCGGCCTTGCGGGCATTCCCGTGACGCATCGTGGCGTCGCGACGGCATTCATGGTCGTCTCCGGACACCATCTCGAGGCGATCGAGCAGGCCCTCTCTGGCGTGCGACCCGACGGGGTCACGCTCGTGGTGATGATGGGCCTGGCGCGGCGCCAGGCGATAGTCGAGGCGCTGGTCGCGAGGGGGTGGGCGCCGGAGGCCCAGGCCGCCATCGTGTGCGGTGCGGCAACGGCGGCGGGATCCGTGTGGACGGGCCGTCTGGAGGACCTGGCGGCAGCGCCCCTGAGCGGGCAGCCCGGGGTCATCGTGGTTGGCGAAGTCGTGGGTGTGCGTGGGCTCCTGGCCCGGCTTACGACAAATGAACAGCAGGACAGTGTGGAGGTACGGCATGGCCGTCAGTGAAGATCCGGCAACGCTCGGCCGGCGAGCCTTCTCGTTCTCGGACGAGAAGGACATCGACGAGTTCGTGGATGTGCTCAGCAAGTACGAGAGCGGCGAGGTGTCGGCCGACGACTGGCGGAAATTCCGCCTGGTGCGGGGCACCTACGGCCAGCGCGGCCCCGAGGACTCGATGCTGCGCATCAAGCTGCCGCAGGGCGTGGCCAATGGCGAGCAACTCGGGGCGCTGGCCGAGGTGGCAGAGCGCTATTCCCGTGGGTTCGGCCACATCACCACGCGGCAGAACGTCCAGTTCCACTTCGTCAAGCTGCACGACGTAGAAGCGGCGCAGCGCATCCTCGCGGCCACGGGCATCACCGCACGCGAGGCGTGCGGCAACGCGGTCCGGAACATCACGGCCTGCCAGTTCGCGGGTGTGGCCCACGACGAGATCTTCGACGTACGTCCCTACGGTGAGGCGACGACCCGGTATTTCCTCCGCCATAAGCTGGCGGCAGTCCTCCCGCGCAAGTTCAAGATTGCGTTTGAAGGGTGCGCCGTCGATCACGCCGTCACGTCGATTAACGACGTGGGTCTGCGCGCCCGCATTCGTGAGGTCGAGGGCCGCCAGGTCCGGGGCTTCCGCATCACCGTGGCCGGTAGCACGTCGATCATGTGCACGACCGGGTACGAGCTCTATGACTTCCTCCCGGCCAACGAGATCTTCGAGGTCATCGAGGCGATGCTGCTGGTGTATCACCGGCTGGGTGACTACCAGCACCGCCAGCGGAACCGGTTGAAGTTCCTTATCAAGACGCTCGGCTGGGAGAAGTGGCGGGCCGCCTACGACGCGGCTCTCCTCGAGGTGCGGGCGGAAGGGCGGAAGCCGCTGCCGTTCGATCCGGAGCATCCGCCTGTCGAATCGGCTCCCGACTGGACGCGGCCAGAGGCGCCGAGCCACACCGAGATCGTGGCGATGGTGACCGCGACCAAGACGTCCGGGCCTGGCCTGCACCCCGGCCACATCAAGCTGAACGTGCTCACGGAGAACTACACCCGCTGGGCCGAGACCAACGTCCGGAAGCAGAAGCAGGCTGGCTACCATGCGGCGACCGTGCGGCTGGTGCTCGGTGACATCACGGCCGGCCAGATGCGTGCCGTGGCCGCCATCGCCCGCGCCTATGGGGATGGCGAAGTGCGCGTGACGCCGCAGCAGAATCTCGTCATCCGCTGGGTGCCCGAGATCAACCTGCGCAAGCTCTGGGCGGCGCTGCAGCAGGCCGGGCTCGGTGCGGCCGATGCGGACACCGTGGCCGATGTCACCAGCTGCCCAGGCGCAGAGAGCTGCCGCCTTGCCGTGACGCACTCGCGCAGCCTGGGCCGCGTGCTGACCGAGTTCCTCTCCAACCGGCCCGACCTGGTCAGCGCGGCGGACGGTGCCGACATCAAGATCAGCGGGTGCCCAAACGGGTGCGGTCAACATCACATCGCCGCGATCGGCTTCCAGGGCAGCGTGCGGAGGCTGGGCGGCAAGGCCGTCCCGCAGTATTTCCTGATGATCGGCGGCCGCGTGGGCGCCGAACGGGCTGACTTTGGCCGCGTCGTGGCCAAGATCCCGGCACGCCGGCTGACCGACGCCGTTGAGCGCCTGGTCGTGCACTATCGCGACACGCACGAGGGCGACCAGCCCGCGGCAGATTTCTTCCGCTCGATGACGATCGAGGATGCCAAGCGCGTGCTCGGCGATCTGGAAGGCCTGACGATCACCGACGTGAAGCCGGAAGATTACGTTGACCTCGACCAGACGACGGAGTTCAATCCGGAAGTCATGGAAGGAGAGTGCTCCGCGTGAGCACGCTGAAGGTGGCCGTCCTCTTTGACCGGGTTCTGGTCGAGGAGGACGACCACGCAGCCACACCCGACAAGGCGCCGGTGACCCGGACGCTCGACAAGAAGGAGGTCGAGGAGGAGGTGGCCGATGTGCTCACCAGGCAGGGGCATCAGCCCGTGTTGGTGGAGCTGGATGGCACCCCCAAGAGCCTCCAGGCCCTGGCCCGCCTCGACTGCGACCTCATCTTCAATCTCACCGAATCCTTCGGTGAGGACGACACGGCGGATTTCAAGATTGCCGGTTACCTCGAACTGCTCGGCAAGCGGTATACCGGTTCAGGTACCCACGGCCTGATGCTGGCCCAGGACAAGGCCATCGCGAAGAAGATCTTCGCCTTCCATGGCATCCGCACCCCTGTCTTCGCGAGCAGCTTCCGCGGCCGGCTCGACTTCTCGCACGACCTGCAGTTTCCCGTCATCGTGAAGCCAGCCCGCGAAGACGGCTCCATCGGTATCGAGTTCAGTGCGGTCGTCAGCTCCATCAAGGAACTCATGGAGCGGATCGACTGGCTCCACCAGCACTTTGACTCACCAGTGCTCATCGAGGAGTACGTCGAGGGCCGGGAGATCTACGTCGGGGTGTTGGGCAACGACAAGCCCGAAGCCCTGCCGATCGTGGAGCTGGACCTCTCGAAGCTCCCGGAGGGCACGCCGAAGATCGCCGCTGCCGAGGTGAAGTGGGGGAAGGGCACCCGCGCCTACCGCGATACGAAGTCTGTGATTCCCACGGACCTTCCCGAGGAAACCGTTGTGCTGGCACAGCGTACGGCCATCGCCGCGTATCAGGCGCTGGAACTGCGCGACTACGGCCGAGTCGACATGCGGCTCCAGGCGGACGGCGCCGTCCAGGTGATTGAGGTCAATCCGAACCCCTGGTTGAGCTCACGGGCGGAGCTCGCGATGGCGGCGCGGAAGGCGGGACGTACCTATCCGCAGCTCGTCATGGAGATCATCGAGCTGGCCCTCGCCAGGCCCTGAGGGGCGCTACACCAATAGTCAGGCTCCCTCCAGGGAACCACGATTTCGTCACGCACCGTCATGAGATTGACGATGCGCGATATCCGCGGGCCTTGGCTCGACAACCCTCACTCCCACACGGACTTAGCTCCTCACGGCTGCCTCCACTTCGTGGACCAGGACTGCAGCGGAGGGGCAGGAATCAGGGATAAACTGTTAAAAACGGCCTATTTTCGGCCAATTTTCATTGCGGACGGGCTGTGGTCCCCCGTATAATGAACGCAGTTTCTTGGGGTTTTCTTCCTGCCATCCACAGCATTTCCAGCAACGGGGGACGCGTGACATTCAAGGTTGGTGACAAGGTCATCTACCCGAACCATGGTCTCGGGATCGTTGAAAGGATTGAAGAGAAGACCATCCTTGGCACGACCTGCGGTTTCTTCCATCTCAGAATCGTCGGCAACGACACAACGGTGCTCGTGCCTGTTGCGAATGTCGACGGTGTTGGTCTCCGCAAGGCGATCGAGGACGAAGAGGTCGAACGGATTTTCGGTCTGCTGAGTGATGGGCGGATCGACAACCACCAGAACTGGAAGGGCCGGTTCAAGGACAACTCGGACAAGATGCGCACCGGGTCGATCTACGACATGACCGATGTGCTCAAGAGTCTGACCTTCCTGGCCAAATCAAAGAGTCTCTCGTTCCGGGAGAAGCGGATGCTGGATCGGGCGAAGGCCCTGATCGTGTCCGAGATCTCGGAAGTGATTCGCGCGAAGGCCGTGGACATCGAGTCCCAGGTGGACAGCGCCCTTGAGAAGTGTTTTGTCGTCAAGGCTCGCAATGTCGCCCGGTCGGCCGCGCGCGCCAAGACGGCCAAGGCCGCCAAGGCCAAGGTGATCCCCGCGAGCGCCGTGAGTGCCGCGGCGCCCCGGCGGACTGCCGCTCGAGCATCGTAGCCCTCATACCACTCCGATGCCGTGAGCCCGGGCTGGCACCACCAGCCCGGGCTTTTTGTTGTACGCTCGAAATCACTGATGCCCTCAGCGGTGAGTACCCCACCCCGCAACGCCCGTGCGGCGGGCACGCCGCTGGCCGCGATCCGCTCGATCGCCGCCTATCTGGTGACCCTGGTCTATATCGCCATCGCCGGCCCGGTCGGCGTCTTCATTGCCATCGTGTTCCGCTGGAAGTGGGGCCTCTACCGGTTGGGGCATGCCGGCACCTGGCTGGCGCTGCGCTCGGCGGGGATCCGGTACACCGTGACGGGCCTTGAGCGCGTGCCTCGCGACGCCGTGGTCTTCTGCTCGAACCACGAAAGCAACGTGGACCCGCCGGTGCTCTTCAAGGTGCTGCACCCGCAACTGCATGTGCTGTACAAGGCCGAACTGCACAAGTTCCCAGTCATGGGCACGGTGTTCGACGTTGGTGGCTTCGTGCCAATCGACCGGGGGGACCGCACGAAGTCGATGGCCTCCATCGCGCGGGGCGCGGCCGCGCTGCGGTCGGGCCTGTCTTTTCTGATCTTCCCGGAAGGCACGCGCAGCCGGACGGGGGAACTCCTGCCCTTCAAGAAGGGCGGCTTCATCATGGCGCTCCAGGCGCAGGTGCCGATCGTTCCGGTCGCCGTGACCGGCGGCCGTGCGGCCATGCGGAAGGGCAGTGCCTTCGTCTATCCGGTCACCGTGCGTGTGCGGGTGGGCGACCCGATTCCTACCGCCGGACTTTCCATTTCAGACAAGGAAGCCCTCATCGCGCGCGTGCGTGCCGCCATCCAGGTGCTGCTCGACGAGGAAAGAGCTACCGCGCGGTCTTGAACGTCATCGTCCAGGGGATCAGTGGCACCTTGTCGAAGCCGACGATGCCTGCCGTCAACGTCACCGTGACCGTCATGCCCGGATCCAGCGGGCGGGCAAAGACGATTTCGAGCGCGTGCGCCCCGGCGTCGTAGTGCACCTTCCAGGCCGACACGGTCAGGTCCGAGGGGCCGGCGTAGGTGATGCGAACATGCTCCGCGAGCGAGGCCTGATCGATGTTCCGCGAGAACTGGATGCGGAGCTTCCCGGTCAGCGGCACGTCGATGTCGTCCAGCGTGGGGTCGCTGAAAACCACCTCGACCGGGGGTGACGGCGGGGGAGGCGGTGGCAGGGCTTCCCGCTCCGTCGTTGCGGCCGAGGGCTCCTTGGCTTCCGCCAGCTTGGTCGCGTCGATCCGCACGAGACCGTCGGTCACTTTCACCGTGCCGGTCACCTCAAGCCAGTAGCGGCTGTCCACTCGCGCATCGACGCTCAGGTCGAAGCCCTTTCCTTTGGGCCTGAGATTCGTCACCCAGACCGAGGCGTCGCCCGCCTTGAGTACGAAGTCGAAGGTGCTGGCCTTCGGGGCGCCGGGTTGATCGCCGAAGAGGTTGCGTCCGCGAAACTGCCCGACGACCGTGACCGTCTGCCCCAGGAATGTCCAGGGCTCCAGCGCCAGCGCGCGGATGGAGAGCACGGCGCGCGCCGGTGTCTCCGACACGCGCTCCACGCGCAGGAGCAGCTCCTCGCCAGGCTTCGGCCATGCGTCATCCGCGGCCCTCTCGTAGCCGGTCAACCGGGGGTCATTGCGCTCAAGCTTGCCGACGTCGAGAAAGAGCCCCCGCGCTTCGGCCGGACCCTCCGGCGCCGCCATCCCGGCTGGCAGGAGGAGCCGCATCTCGTGCGTCTCGGTGCGGAGCGTCACCCGCGTAGGCGACCGCGTGATTGTCCCGTGCACCACCACTGGCTGCAGGTGGAAATAGGACGGGAACAGCCGCAGGCCCTCGAGCGTGGTGAGTCGCGAGGGGGTCTGCGCCGCCACGGGCACGAGGAGGAGAAGCAGGACGGCCAACCGGCCAGCACGTTGCCGCATGTGCTGATTGTACGGGGGCGCCGTCGTGGGCTTTCGGTACAATCACCAGCACCCGTGAAGAGCGCGCACAGGCGGCGGACCTCATCGGACCAGATCTCGGAGCTGACCACCAACCGGCTCTCGGTCTATCTCCGGTGCCTTTCAGAATTGGACATCGCCGGGGTGCAGACCGTGTCCTCCCAGTCTCTGGCGGAGCAGTTCCGTCTGAACGCCGCCCAGATCCGGAAGGACCTCGCGTATTTTGGCGAGTTCGGCGTGCGCGGCGTGGGCTATTACGTCCGCGACCTGAAGAGGCACATCCGGCAGATTCTCGGTCTCGACAAGAGCCTGCGCGTGGGCATCATCGGCGCCGGCAACCTGGGCCTGGCCCTGGCGGATTACCAGGGCTTCAAGAACGAAGGCTTCGAGATCGTCGCCCTCTTTGACGCCTCGGTGAGCAAGGTGGGCCAGCAGTCCAAGGGCGGCGTGCCTATTTACGGCATGCGTGACCTGAAACGACTGGGGAAGCGCGTGGACATTGCCGTGATCGCGGTGCCGGTCACCAGCGCCCAGGTCGTGGCTGACCACGTCGTCTCCCTCGGGATCAAGGCGATCCTGAATTTCACCCCGGCGTCGCTGACCGTTCCACCCAACGTCAAGGTGAAGAGCGTGGACTTTACCGTGTCGCTCGAGAGTCTCTCGTTCTATCTCGCGAATGAGGCGGAGGCCTAGTGGCTGCACACAAACTGTCGCATGTGGACGCCAAGGGACGCGTCACGATGGTGGACGTCACCGCCAAGTCCGTGACCGACCGTGCCGCCACGGCGAGGTGCGAGATCACCATGAGTGCCGAAGCCCGCAAGGCGATACGCACCGGTGCGGTGAAGAAGGGCGACCCGCTCCAGGCGGCGCGCCTGGCCGGCATCATGGCCGCCAAGCAGACGTCCGCACTGATTCCGCTGTGCCATCCGCTGCCCATCTCTCACGCGGACGTGCAGATCACGCCCACGCGTCGTGGCTATCGCATTGACGCCTCCGTGCGCACGACCGGCCAGACCGGCGTGGAGATGGAGGCCTTGACGGCTGCGTCCGTGGCCGCGCTGACCATCTACGACATGGTGAAGGCCGTCGACAAGACGATGGTCGTGGACGGTCTGTGCGTGGTGGAGAAGCGCGGCGGCCGATCCGGAACCTATCGCCGGGCGGCGGCATGGCGAAAGTAGCCATCGTCACCAGCGGACACTTCAGCACCAGCCCGCGCGTCTGGAAAGAGGCGGACGCCCTCGCCGCCCACGGTCACGACGTCACCGTCATCGGTGCCTCCTACAACGCCCGTGACGCGGCGCTGGATGCCGAGATGCTCGTGGGACGACGCTGGCGCCACCGCATCTCGGCGAATCTGGTTGGGACCTCCTTGCCGGTCCAGGCCTGGCGGCTCGTCAACCGCGCGACGTCTCGCGTGGGCCGGGCGCTTCTGCGCTACGGCGTCAGGAGTCCTTCCGCGCTCGGCTACGCCGCGACGAGCCTGCTGACCGCAGCGCGTGAGGAGCACGCGGACCTCACGATCCTGCACCTGGAACCCGCGCTCTGGGCCGGCGTGCAGCTCCTGGCTGAGGGCTACCGCGTAGCGGTCGATGTAGAGGACTGGCACTCGGAGAACGACGCCGGATGCGACTGGGGCGGCGACGCGCAGAAGCAGTTTCTGTCCAGCCTTGAGCGTGCGGTGCTCCCGCGTGCGGCGTTCGTCACCACGACGTCGAATGCCATGGCCGCGGCTCTTGCCGCTGCATATGGATGCGCCACACCACACACCATCTATAACGCGGTGGCTGTGCGGCCCTCTACGCCGCCGCCGGCCACGGACGCGGTTCGCTTTGTCTGGTTCTCGCAGACACTGGGCGCGGGACGCGGACTCGAGGACCTGTGCGCGGCCATGCCGCTGCTCACCGGCGAGTGGGAAGTGGAGATCCGGGCACGGGCGTCGGAGGCGGCCGTGTCGTGGATGCGCGGTCTCGTGCCGGCGGACTTGTGGCCACGGGTGCACATCGAATGCGTGGTGCCACCCGACCAGCTCTCTGCGGCCGTGGCCCGCCACGACGTCGGCCTGGCCTTGGAGTCCCCCCGCTTTCAGAGCAAGGACCTGACCGCCAGTAACAAGATCTTCGAGTATCTGCAGAATGGCCTGTTCGTGGTGGCGAGCGCGACGGCGGGGCAGCGTGAAGTATTGGGCCTCCTGACGGGTGGCGGTGCGACGTACCGTTCCGGCGATGCGGCTGGCCTCGCCTCGGTGCTGAACGACTGCATCGCGCGTCGCGACGCACTGCGGGCGGGCCGCGAGCGCCTCCATCGTGAGGCGAACGCAGTGCTCGCCTACGAACACCAGGCCGAGCGGCTGGTCACGGTCGTCGAGCGAGCTCTCCAGGCGCGGTGACATTGCAGGGGCGCTGCGCCGCCTGACGCGGGTAGCGTGGTAGCCTCCCTGCGAACTCGAGGAGGAATACACCGTGGAAGCAGTTCGTCAGCGCGTCGCCGTCGTCACCGGAGCCAGTTCTGGCATCGGGAAAGTGGCAGCCACAGCCCTCGCTGCGCAGGGCCGGCATGTGATCGCCACCGGCCGCGATCCCGAGCGCACCGCCGCAGCCGCGACTGAGATTCGCGCGGCCAGCCAGGGCGGCCGCGTCGACATGCTCCGCGGCGACCTCTCCCTCATGGCCGATGCCGAGCGCCTTGCCCAAGAGATTGCCGCGCTCACCGACCGCGTCGACGTCCTCCTCAACAATGCCGGCGGCATCACGGATCGCCTCGTGATGACGAGCGAAGGCCTCGAAGCGAACTTCGCCGGCAACCATCTCGGCCCGTTCCTGCTGACCAATCGCTTGCTGCCGCTGCTGAAGTCCGCCGCGGCCGATGCGCCGGCCGGATCCGTGCGCATCATCCAGACCTCGTCCGAGGCGCACGAGATGATCCCCGGGCTCAACCTCGACGACATGCAGGGGCTCGGTCACTACGATGCCGGCTTCGCCTACTCGGCCGGCAAGCTCGCCAACATGCTCTTCACCAAGGCGCTGGCCGCGCGCCTGGCCGGCACCGGCATCGTGACGCACGCCATGACGCCCGGGCCCACCGCGTCGCTCTTCTTCACCTACGCCTCACAGCAGGTGCAGGAGTACACGAAGGACCTGCCCAAGGTGACTGAGGAACAGGGCGCGGACACACTCATCTGGCTCGCGACGGCGGAGGAACCTGGCCAGAGCACGGGTGGCTACTGGAAGGAACGTCAGCCGCGGACGCCGCATGCCCTGGTTGAGGACGCGGCGGTGCTGGAGCGGTTCTGGGTGGAGAGCGAGAAGCTCGTGGGTGTAGGCTTCCCGCGATGACGCCCACGCTCCGACTCCGCACCGCTGCCGCCGCCGTCGCTGCCATCGCCCTCGTTGCGGCGGGCACTGCGGCGTTGCTTGCTCAGCCTGAGTTGCACCTCATTCCCTGGGCCTATGGCATTCCACCGGTGCTCGCGCCAGGGCAGAAGCCTGCGGAGCTGCCGTTTCAGCGACCCGAGGGTGAGCTGACGCTGCCGGGCTCTCCCGCGAAGCTGACGCGCGCGGCGCTGACCGACATGACGAACGCCGCGGACTGGTGGCCCGAGGATCACCCGCCGATGCCACCGATTGTGAAGAACGGCAGAAAGCCGGGCGTGAGCGCGTGCGGTGTGTGCCATTACCCAAACGGCAAGGGCAAGCCGGACAACTCCGCCGTGGCTGGCCTCCCAGAGGCCTACTTCATCCAGCAGATGCTCGACTATCGCGACGGCACGCGGAAGAGCGCGAACCCCAAGAAGGGCAACGCCGTGCAGATGGGGCAGTTCGCGAAGGCGATGACGGACGACGAGATCCGCGAGGCCGCCCGCTACTTCGGCTCCATGAAGTACACGCCGTGGGTGAAGGTGATCGAGGCCGCGAAGGTGCCGGCGCACATCTACTTCGGTCAGCTCTGGGTGAAGGTGGGAACGGAGTCCACCGAGGCGCTGGGCAATCAGATTCTCGAAGGCCCGGAAGACACGGCGCGCTTCGAGGGCTATCGCGATCCGCGGAGTGGCTTCGTGGCCTATGTGCCGCCGGGCAGCATCAAGAAGGGGCGCGAACTCGCGACGACGGGAGGCAAGGGTCGGACGGTGGCCTGCACGCCGTGCCACGGGGCGGACCTGCGCGGCATCGGTCCGGTGCCCGCCATCGCGGGCCGCAGCACGAGCTATCTGGGGCGTCAGCTCAATGACTTCCGCACGGGCGCCCGCCACGGTGCGTGGTCGGGCCTGATGAAAGCCGCCACAGAGAAGCTGACGGACGAGGACATCCTGGCCCTCTCCGCCTACGCGGCGTCGCTGGCGCCGTAGGGGATGGCGGGACGCGACGCGTTACTCTGCCTGGCCTTCGCTTAGTGCGTCGATGTCCGCAAGGTCCTTTGGGCGTCCGCTCGCACGCTTGTTCTTCAGGAACGACGCACGACCCAGATAGCCGACGGTGTTGGAGCCACAGGGGCCCTCCTCTCGGTCACGCCAGGCTTCGTCCCACGTGACGCCGCTGATGGCGCTCATGACGTGAATCTGCACGGGCGCTTCGCCCATCTGGAGAAGCGTGCGCGTATCGACGAGTTGCGCGGGCGTCAACTCGTCGACAGGGAAACCGAAGTCGCGAATGGCGTCGAGCACGCGTTGGCCATTCGCGGGTGTCGGTCGTACGAGTACATCGATATCGCCGGTGAAACGCGGCGAACCGTGAAACGCCAGGGCGTAAGCCCCGACGATCAGGAATTCAGCCCCATGGGCATTCAACGAGGCGATGAACTCGTCGAAGTCTGGTGCCAGTTCCATTCATTTGCCTGCGGAGAAACTCGACCGCGGCGACGCGTTCGGCTGGTGGACGCGTGAGCCAGTAGCGGAGCGATGGCCGCGTCCGTTCAACCTCGGCATGCGACGTGACATGCAGTGTGCGCTGAAGTCGGAATGCGGCTGGCATGGAGGGCCCTAGAACATCCGCGACTGCGGCAGCGGCCACCAACGGACCTGGACCTTGCCGATGATGTACTTCTTCGGCACGAAGCCCCAGTGGCGGCTATCCGAGCTGTTGTTGCGGTGGTCGCCCATCACGAAGGCGTAGCCTTCGGGGATGACGGTGGGGCCGTAGTCATCGTGGCTCTTGAACTCATCGGCCACGAAGTCGTCCCCGAGCGGCACGTCGTTCACGAACACCTGGCCGTCCACGATGCGGACGGTGTCGCCTTCCTCGGCGATCACCCGCTTCACGAAGCTCTTATCCGGGTTGAGCGGGTAGTAGAGCATCACGATGTCGCCGCGGCGCGGTTCGGCCACGCGGTAGATGAGCTTGTTGACGATGAGTCGATCCTGGTCCTCGAGCGTGGGCGCCATGCTCTGGCCTTCCACGCGCGCCACTTGAAAGCCGAAGGTCACGATGAGCGTGGCGTACACAGCGGCCGAGGCGAGCGTCTTGAACCAGGCCACGAGCTCGTCACGCCAGAGCTTCAGCTGCTCACGGGCGAGCGCGGCGGCGTCGGGTTGCAGGTCCGCGGGTATCGGCCCGGGTCCCGCTTCCGCGCCCAGGTCGTCTGTGCCCTCAAGGGTCTGCCCGATCGCGTCTGGCACCGCCGTCGCCATGTCGTCGACCAGGGGCGACTCGGCGGCAAGGATCGGCTCGTGCGTGCTGGTGGCCTCGACGGCCTCGCCCGGGAGGGTCACCACTGCGTCGGCATGAACGCGGGCGATCTCCCCGGGGACGCTGATCGCCTCGAGGGCGACGGCCTGGACAGGTTCGGCCTGACCCGCATCGGGTGCGGCGGCTAGAGCTTCAGATACTCCCGGAGCCGGCGGGTCTGCGACCGGCTGACCGGAATCTCCGTGCTCTTGGCGTCCTTCATCCGAAGGATGTAGTTCCGGCTGAACCACGGGACGATCTCCTTGATCCTGTTGATGTTGACGAGGTGCGATCGGTGGACCCTCCAGAAGATCTCCGGGTCCAACCGCGCCTGCAGTTCGTCGAGAGTCCGGTCGTTGGATGTGCCGCTGACCAGCCCCGTGACTATGGTAATCGACTCGTCCACGAGCGACGCGTAGATGATCTCGTCGGCCCGCACCAGCGTGAACGTCTCACCAACTTTGACGGCCACCTGCTCCCGGCGGTCTGGCTTGGCCGCCATGGCGCGGACGAGCTGCGCGAGCTGATCGTTCAGCGGTAGATCGGCGGGTGTGGCCGGGGTCGCGATCCGCTTCCGGACGCGCTGCACGGCCTGTTCAAGCCGCGCTGAGTCCACCGGCTTCAGGAGATAGTCGACGGCATTCACCTCAAAGGCCTGAATGGCGTGCTGGTCGTAGGCCGTCACAAACACGACATGCGGCGGTGCATCGGACGCGGCCAGCCGGCGCGCCACCTCGAAGCCGGTCAGGCCGGGCATCTGCACGTCGAGGAACACAAGGTCAGGCCGGTGCTCGGCCACGGCCTCGAGGCCTTCGGGGCCGTTGGTGGCCTGCGCCACCACCTCGATGTCGCCCAGTTCGGCGAGCTGATAGCGGAGGTCCTCCCTGGCGAGGGGTTCGTCATCCACGATGAGGGCCCGGATCGTGCTCATGCCGACAGGGCCTTGGCGTCGGTCAACTCGGGCACTTCGATGCGGGCGCACGTACCCTTGCCGGGCTCACTGGTCATGGTCAGCTGGTAGGCCGATCCGTAGACGACCCGCAGACGCTCGCGCACATTGGCGAGGCCAATCCCGCTCGACATCGGCTCATTGAGTCGCTCCATCAGCATGCCCAGGCCATCGTCCTCGACCTCAACGATGGCGCGGCCGCCTTCGCGCCAACTCCGGATGGTGAGGCAGCCGGGGCCGATCTTCCGGGAGAAACCGTGCTTGATCGAGTTCTCGACCAGCGGCTGCAGCAGCATGCTGGGCACGATGATGTCCAGCGTATCCGGGGCAATGTCCTTCTTCACGGTGAGCTTGGGTCCGAAGCGGACCACCTCGATGTCCAGGTACTCATCGATCGCATCCAGTTCGTCGCGCAGACTGACGAAGTGCTCATGCTGGCGGATGAGCCGGCGCAGGAGCCCCGAGAGCTTGGTGAGCACGGTCCGGGCGGTGTCGGGGTTGGTCCGGATGAGCGACGAAATCGAGGTCAGCGTGTTGAAGAGGAAGTGCGGGTTGATCTGGCTCTTGAGGGCTTCGACCCGCGCCGTGAGCAGCAGCTTCTCCTGCTCCTGCAGCCGATGCTCGATTCGGGCACTGTTCCAGATACGGATGGGCGTGGCCACGGCCAGCACCGTGGTCAGCACGACGAGCAGTGTCGTCCACCACGTGCCGCCCTGGAGATAGAAGAGCCGGTCGATGCCGAACCGCGCCCCCAGCGCCTGCCGGAGCAGTTCCAGCGCGACCAGCGACACCATCAGCACGATCTGCCAGTTGGCCTCGAGCCGGCGGACCGAGTGCCAGACGTGCCGCCGCAGGTCCACGAACACGAGCGGGGTGAAGAGCCAGATGGCTTCCTTCGGGCAGACCTCACGCAGCCCGCCGCCGGCGAAGCCGCAGCCGACCACGAAGGGGAGGGCGATGAACTCGCCCCCGATGGTCATGGCCGGGACGCTGACGAGCAGGCCCACCAGGGCTCCCGCATAGGGTCCGGCGATGAGCCCGGCGAGGAACGCGCCCTCCAGCGAGAGGTCCGCTGCCTGGTAGCCCAGGAGCAGGCGGGCCAGGACGCCCACGGCCAGGGGAATGCCGATGGCCCCGGCAAAGACGAGCCGATCCGGCCAGGCCCGGCGCTCAAAGATCAGAATGTGGCGGAAGCGGCGATATCGGGCCACCATCGTGGCCGTCACGGCCATGACGGCCAGTTTGGCCACCAGCTCCGTGAGCAGGAACTGGTCGGCCGAGAGGAGCCGCGGACCCTGAGGCATCAGAGCTGCAATTGTAGGTGATAGAATCAGGCCTCACACACCCATGATCAAGCCCTTCATCATCGGATTCGCCACCACGCTCAAGTACATGTTCCGGAAGCCGGTCACGGTGAACTATCCGGAGCAGAAGGTCCCCATGTTCCCGAAGTACCGCGGGAAGCAGGTGCTGATGCGGGACGAAAATGGGCTGGAGAAATGCGTGGCCTGCGGGCTGTGCTCGGTGGCGTGCCCGGCGGACGCGATCTACCTGGAGCCGGCCGAAAACGACGGCACGGTGATGGCGGGTCCGCGCTACGCGAAGATCTACCAGATTCACAAGACGCGCTGCATCTTCTGTGGCTATTGCGAAGAGGCCTGCCCGGTGTCGGCGATCTTCATGGGCAAGGATTACGAGCTGGCGGTCTATAACAAGAACGACTTTGTGTGGGACAAGGCCGACCTGCTCGTGCAGGCGCCTGCCGCGCCGGCCACGAACCGCGCCTAGGCTGACGGCGCGCCTCGCGGCGCCTGTCCGCCATCCACGATGGCTTCATTCCTTGAGACACTCGACCAGCGGGTGCTCGTCTGCGACGGCGCGATGGGCACGATGCTCTATACCAAGGGCATCTTCGTCAATCGCTGCTTCGACGCGCTGAACCTCACGGCGCCCGACCTGGTGTCCGGCGTTCACCGCGAGTACGTCCGCGCGGGCGCCGACATCCTCGAAACCAACACCTTCGGCGCCAACCGCGTGAAGCTGCGCGGCTTCGGCCTGGCCGACAAACTCCGCGAGATCAATGTGGAAGGCGCGCGCCTGGCCCGTTCGGCCGCGCGCGGACAGGTGTTCGTGGCCGGGGCCATCGGGCCACTGGGCGTGCGTATCGAGCCCTGGGGCAAGACCGGCGTCGATGAAGCGGAGGCCTACTTCCGCGAACAGGTGGATGCGCTGCTTGAGGGCGGCGTGGACCTCTTTGTCCTCGAAACGTTCCGCGACCTCTCCGAACTTGGCGCCGCCATCCGCGCCGTGCGGGCGGCCTGCGCGCTGCCGGTCGTGGCACAGATGACGATCGAGGAGGACGGCAACTCGCTCGATGGCACGCCGCCCGAGGAGTTCGCACCGGCGCTTGAGGCGCTCGGGGCGGACGTGATCGGCGTGAACTGCAGCATCGGACCGGCGCCCATGCTGGAGACGGTCGAGCGCATCGCGGCCGTGACCAAGACGCGCCTCTCCGCCCAGCCAAACGCCGGGCGCCCGCGCGACATCGAGGGCCGGAATATCTACCTCACCTCGCCCGACTACTTCGCCAGCTACGCCAGGCGCTTCGTGACGGCCGGTGTGCGGCTGGTCGGCGGCTGCTGCGGCACGAGTCCCGATCACATCCGGCAAATGGCCGGGGCCGTCCATGCGCTGGAGGCGACAGGCGGGTCAGCGGTGGCGCGTGCGGCCCGTGGCGGCGTGGCGCACCACGAGGTGGAGCCCCCGCCGGTCGTGGTGCCGCCGGCGGAGAAGTCGGCGCTGGGGCAGGCGCTCAGCGTCGGGAAGTTCGCCACGGTCGTCTCGCTGCCGCTGCCGAAGGGCTTTGACTACGCCGACACGCTGGAGCACGCGCGGGCGCTCAAGGCCCGCGGCGTGGATGCGATCAGCATCCTGGGCGGCCCCCGTGGTGCCCGGATGAGTCCGCTCGCGTTGGCTGTGCTGCTGCAGCAGCATGCCGGTGTGGAGACGGTCCTCGAGTACTCCTGCCGTGACCGGAATCTCCTCGGGATGCAGTCGGACCTGCTTGGCGCACACGCGCTGGCGATCCGCAACGTGCTGCTCGTCACGGGCGACGCGCGCAGCGTGGGCGGCTATGCCGACGCGACGACCGTCTTCGACGTGGATTCGGTGGGCCTGACCAACGTGGTCTCGCGGCTCAATCACGGCCACGACATCGGCGGGCAGTCCATCGGGCACGCCACGGCCTTTCATGTGGGCGTGATGGTGAACCCGGGCGCCGAGATCCTCGACGCCGAGGTGCGGCGCTTTGCCTACAAGGTGGAAGCCGGCGCCGAATACGCGGTCACAAAGCCGGTGTTCGACGTGGCGGCCCTCGAACGGTTCATGAAGGCGATCGAGGGCTTCAGGATTCCAGTGCTGGTCGGGCTCTGGCCCTTTGATTCCGCGACGAACGCCGAGTTCATGGCGAACGAAGTGCCTGGCGTGCAGGTGCCAGCCGCCGTGGTCGACCGCATGCGGCGCGCGGCGCCCGACGCGGCGGCCGAAGAGGGCGTCGCGATTGCGGCCGAGGTGGGTCGCGGGCTGCGAGGCCTCGTGCAGGGCGTCCATCTGTCGGGGCCAGCCCATGCGCTCGAGTCGACTCTTCATGTCCTCGACCGCATTCAATAGCGGTAGCATGGGTGGTGATGTCTATTCCTTGTGGGCGCCGAAAGGTTGCCTTGTGGCTCCCTCTCTCCTGAGGCTATAGTCGACCGCTCATGGCGCCTTTCCCTCGGGAACCTGAAACTCTCGGCTCCGACGCTGCGACCCGCGCACTGTCGGTGACAGCCGTTGAGAGCGACTTCGTCGAGCGTGTCTACGACAAGCTCGCCATCGTCTACGACCTCACCTTTGGCCCGACGCTCCATCCGGGGCGCATCCAGGCGCGCGATCGCATGGGCCTCCAGGCCGGCGACCGGATCCTGGAAGTTGGCGTCGGCACCGGCATCAACACCTCGCTCTATCCGAAGACCTGCCACGTGACCGGCATCGACTTGTCGCGGCCGATGCTGGAGAAGGCGCGTGAGCGCGTGGCCCGCGAGAAGCTGACCAACGTCCGCCTGATGGAGATGGACGCCACGGCGCTCACCTTCGAGGACGAATCCTTCGACATCGTCTACGCGCCGTACCTGGTGAGCGTGGTGCCGGACCCGGTCGCCGTGGTCAACGAGATGCGTCGCGTGTGCCGCACGGGCGGCCGCATCATCATCCTGAATCACTTCCGCAGCTCGAATCCGTTTCTGGCGGCCATCGAACGCGCGATCTCGCCGATGACGATCCACATCGGCTTCAAGGCCGACCTGGATCTCCCGGCATTCCTGGCTCAGGCCAAGCTTGAGCCCCAGTCGATCGAAAAGGTCAACATCCCCCGCATCTGGTCGCTCGTTACCTGCGTCAAGCGGTAGTCGACGCCGGTGAAGGCCTGGGAACAACTGGGCGAAGCCGTCACGCCTGAAGGCGGCGACATGCGCCTCGGGCGGTCCGGTTCTGAATACGTGATCCTGGCCAACGGCAAGCCGTTGATGTCCAGCCGCATGCACGGCTCCGAGGAGGCGCTGGCCACGCTGGCCTGCGAGGCCGCTCGCCTGGCGCCGCGGCCGCGGGTCCTGGTCGGCGGTCTGGGCATGGGCTTTACCCTCCGGGCCGTGCTCGACGTCCTGCCCCCGGATGCCATCGTGACCGTGGCGGAACTGGTCCCGGCGGTCGTCGACTGGAACCGGCGCGTGCTGGGTCCGCTTGCCGGCCATCCGCTGCAGGACCCCAGGGTGCGCGTGCAACTGGGCGATGTGGGCTTCACGCTACGGGGCAACGTCGGCGGCTTCGACGTGATCCTGCTGGATGTGGACAACGGCCCGTCGGCCTTCACGGCCGAAGCCAATGCCGGGCTCTACGACAACCGCGGCGTGGCGGCCGCGCATGCGGCGCTCCGCACACCGGGAACGCTCGCCGTGTGGTCCGCGTGGGAAGACCGCAAGTTCGAGCAGCGCCTCCGCTACAACGGGTTCCGTGTGACGGTGTCGCGTGTCCGGGCCCGCCTGAAGAAGGGCGGACCGATGCACACGATCTTCCTTGGCGTGAAGTGACCTTCTCTCCGGGCTCCAAGGCCCGCCTGACGCCGCGGGATCTGGCCCGCTTTCCCGGTGACACGCTCTTCGACCGCGCGGCCCGCGCCGTCTGCGCGGCCGGGTGCCTGCCGCGCAAGGAGCTCTACGAGGCGTGGGAGATGGCGAAGCGGGTGCGCCGCGTGCTGCGCGGGGGCCGCGTCGTCGACGTCGCTGGAGGGCACGGACTCCTGGCGCATCTTCTGCTGCTGCTCGATGATTCATCACCCGGTGCGGTCGTGGTCGACCCGTCACTGCCGCCTTCGGCGACGCGCATCCACACGGCGCTCGTGGAGGCGTGGCCTCGGCTGGCCGGCCGCATCGAGTACCGTGCGACACCGTTCACCGGCGGCGAGGTGCACCCGGGCGACCTTGTGGTGTCCTGCCACGCCTGCGGCGCGCTGACGGATCTGGTCCTGCACGGCGCGGTGTCCGCGCGGGCGCGGGTCGCGGTGCTGCCGTGCTGCCATGACACCGCCACCTGCGAGGCCGGCGTGCTGGAAGGGTGGATGGATGCGGCGCTCGCGATTGACGCCCTGCGGGCCACCCGGTTGGCCGAGCGCGGGTACCGGGTGTGGACGCAGACGATTCCCGAGACGATCACTCCGAAGAACCGGCTCATCCTGGGTGAGCCGGGCGCGCCGGTCGGCTAGCAGCCCGTGGTGCAAGTCCCGCGTTGCACCGAGACGGACGAGGCGCCCCGATGGCAAGGCGCGATGACCGAAAATACCGGGAGTATTTGACGGAAGAGCCACGCAGCCAGTGGGGATGCATCGTTCGTCGAATGCCGTGAGACTTGCACCACGGGCTGCTAGCCGCCGACGCGGCAGCGCACGAGCGTGCGGACCGCGGTGACGCCGTCGCGCCACCGCATCTTCTTGCCGGCCGCCTTCGAGCGGGGAGAGAAGCGCACGGGCAGCTCGATGAGCCGAATGCCCGAGCGCAGCAGGCGGGCCGTGATCTCGGGTTCGATCTCGAAGCGGTTCCCGGTCAGGCGCAGGCCGCGCGCCACATCCCCGCGCATCACCTTGTAGCAGGTCTCCATGTCGGTGAGCGACGCGCCGTAGAGCAGGTTGGTCACCGAGGTCAGGAAGAAGTTGCCGAACCGGCTGATGCTCATCGGCGTGGAGCCGGTGAGAAACCGCGAGCCGTAGACGACGTCCGCCTCGCCGGCGATCACCGGGGCCACGAGCTCGACCAGTTGCGCCGGGTCCAGTTCCAGGTCCGCGTCCTGAATGGCGACGATGGTGCCGGTGGTGCGCGTGATACCCATGCGGACGGCGTGGCCCTTGCCCCGGTTCTCGGGCAGGTGGACCATCTGCACCTCGGGGTGCTCACGGCCAAAGGCATCGAGTGCGCCACGTGTCCCGTCACTCGAGCCGTCGTTTAGCACGATAATCTCCCGACGTGCGGGCAGATCAATCGTCAGCAGACGCGCCAGCACCTGGCCGATGGTGGCTTCCTCGTTGTAGACCGGGACGATGATGGAGATGAGGTCGGACGCCAGGGGCGGGGCTCGCGGGCCACATGATAGCAGGGCCCTGCGCGTGCTTGGCGTCTTCCTGTTCTATGCACTCGTCGCGGCCGCCGTCACGTGGCCATTGCTGCGGGATGCCCGGTCGCTGATTGCGTCGGACATCGGCGACCCGATCCTGAACACGTCCATCCTCGTCTGGAACGCCACGGTGACGCCGCTCACGGCAGCCTGGTGGAACGCCCCGCACTTCTTCCCGGCCACGGGCGTCGTGGCCTTCACGGAAAACCTGCTCGGCCTCTACCCGCTGGCGAGCCCGCTCTACTGGGCGACGGGCAATCCGGTCCTCTCCTACAACCTCACGCTATTCCTGATGTGGCCCCTCTCGGGGCTCGCGGTGTATCTGCTCGTGCGCGCGCTCACGGCGTGGGAGGCGGCGGCCGTCGTGGCGGGGCTGGCCTTTGCCTTCTCGCCCATGCGGGCCGTGGCGCTGCCGCACATCCAGACGATGGCAACCTTTGGCGTCCCGCTCTGCCTGGTGGCGCTGCACGGGTATCTGCGTGATGGCCGCTGGCCCTGGCTCCTGCTCTTCGGTCTCGCCTGGGTGCATCAGGGCTTCGCCAATGGCTACTACATCCTCTACGGCGGGTTAATCGTGGGGCTGTGGCTGCTCTATTTCGGTTCGACGTCTGCGGCCAGACGGGCACTGCTGCCCATGGTGGTCACGGGCGTGGTGGCGAGCCTGCCGCTCGTGCCGATGCTGCTGCGCTATCGCGCCCTGCATGTCGAGGCCGGTGCGCGGCGTTCGCTCGAGGAGATCGGCTACTTCAGCGCGGGTCCGCAATCGTGGTGGGAGGTCGGGGAGCTCTCGCGGCTGTGGCACGCGCTGCTCCCGGCCGGAAAGGACAACCTCTTTCCGGGGCTCGCCGCCGTCGCGCTGCTGCTCGTGGCTGTGGTGGCGTGGCGCGTGCGTCGCACGGGCAGCGAGGGGCACGCACCTGGTGGCTGGCCACCGTGGACGACCGGTCGCGTGGTGTTGGCGGGATTGCCGGCACTCAGTGCCGCCGCGGTGGCGTGGGTCCTGTGGCAGGGACCGATCAACACCGCGCTGGGCCCGGTGCCTCTGAAGCTGCGGCAGCTGGACCGGGCGCTCCTGCTGCTCGGGCTCTCCGGTGGGTGGCTCCTGTGGACCACGCCTGCGTTCCGGCGCGCCCTGGCGGAACGCCGGCCGTCGCTCTTCTACGGCGTGGGCATCGTTCTCTTCGGCGTGCTCGCGTGTGGCCCGGTGCTGCGCGTCCACGGCCAGGTCGTGCTCGACCCGGCCCCCTATGGTTGGCTCATGCATCTGCCGGGTTTCGATGAACTGCGCGTGCCTACCCAGATCAAGATGATCGGCCTCCTGTGCCTCTCGGTGACGGCAGGTCTGGCGCTCGCCTCGTGTCGTCCGGCGGACCCACGCCGGGCGCGGATGGTGGCCGGTCTCGCGGCGGCCGTGGTGGTGCTGGATGGGTGGCTGCTGCCCGTGCCGATGGCCCACCCGCAGGTGCTCTGGCCTGGCGTGGAGCCGGCAGGGCAGACCACGCCGCTCCTGGAACTGCCGCTTGGACCCGACTTCGACGGTGGGGCCACGCTGCGTGCCGCGATCCATCGGCGGCGCGTGATGAACGGCATCAGCGGCTACGACCCGCCGCACTACGCTGCGCTGCGCGAGGGGCTGGCCGTGCACGACCCGGCGCTGCTGGCAGCCGTGGCGACCCTCGGGCCGATGGATGTCGTCGTGGACGGAGCGGCGGACGCCGATGGCGCCATCGGCCGCTACGTCATGGCAGGCTCCGGGGTGACGCGCATCGGTGGCGACGGGGTGCGCACGCTCTATCGCCTGCCGCAGGCCTCGGCCCCTCCCTCACTCGGGCCTGCGCTGCCCCTGGCGGACGTGCGCGCGGTGCGCGAGCCGGAACTCGCTCGGCTGATGCACGACGGGGACCCTGAGACCGGCTGGACGGACGTCTCCCCGAAGGCGGACGGATGGATCGTGTTGGATCTCGGTGCCGAGCAGGACGTCGGCGGGCTGACGCTGTCCATGGGCCGGGCCTTCTTCGACTTTCCACGACGCCTAGCGATCGACACGTCGCTCGACGGAGAGGCCTGGGCGTCTGCCTGGGAGGGGCCCGGCTTCGCGCCGACCTTCCTGGGCTTCATCCGCAGCCCCCGCAACGCCGAACTGCGCTTCGGATTCGATGGACGGCCGGCGCGGTATCTTCGGGTTCGCCGTCTGGATAGGGCCTCGCCTGCCTGGCACGTCGCCGAAGTGCAGGTGCACGCACCGGGAGCGGCGCCTGCAGCCGCGCGATGACGACCGAGAGGCATCCGTGGTGCCGGGAGAGCTTGGCCGGTCACGTTCCGCCGCGTATAGTGGCGTCCTCTGGAGGAATTGATGCGTAGTCTGAAGCACGTCTGTGTTGTGGCCCTGTTCGCGCTGGCGCTGGGCTCAGGTCAACCCGCTCATATGCAGACGCCGGGTTCGGTAGCGCCGCCGGCGCAAACCACCTCCATCCCGCAGAAGCCGACCCTGCTGACCAAGTCGCCGCTCACACACCTCGGCATTGTCTGCGCCGATCTGCGTCCGGTCGTGAAGGGCTATGCGGACATCTTCGGGATTCCGGTGCCGGAGATTCAGAAGATCACCTTCGACCTGCCCGACGGCAAGAAGGTGGAGGCCAAGGTCGCCTACGTGCCGATGCCGAATTTCTACCTGGAGCTGCTGGAACCGGTCACGAAGTCGGGTCCGATCTATGACCACCTGAAGCGCTTCGGCCTGGGCGTGCACCATCTGGGCGTTGGCGTGGACGGCAACATCGATGCGGTCGTGGCCGAGCTGGTCTCCAAGGACGGGAAGGTCACGGGCGGGAAGAAGGGCGGCACCCAGGCATTCGTCGACTTCCGGCACACCGAGATTGGCGCGACGCTGGAAATCGGCCCGACGGCGCGGCCCACGATGCCGCCGGCCCCCACCACGCAGACGGGTCTCTTTGGCGCGCAGGCTATTAGGCACGTTGGCCTCGCCAACCTCGACATCGAGAAGTCGCTGCAGAAGTACATCGAGGTCTTCGGGATGTCGCTCGTGCCCGTCCGCCGCTTCCCGCCGGAGGGCTGGTTCCCGTACCCGCCCGGGCACAAGTGGTCGCAGACCTCCTACGTGCTGACGAACCAGCTCACGCAGCAGGGGATCAACATCGAGTTCATCATGTCGGTGGCCTCGCCCACGCCGTGGACGCACCACATCGAGAAGCAGAAGGGCACGTCCATCATGCACATCGCCGTCGGCATGGGGAAGATCCCGCGCGACGAGTGGCTGCGGATCGGTCAGCAGAAGGGCGGCAAGTGGACCAACGGCGGTGCCGACAGCTTCTTCGCGTATCTCGACTGGTCCGACACGCTCGGACTGGTGATTGAGTAGGGTGCACATGGCCCGGTCGAATGGCGTGAGCCTGCTCCTCATCCTCGGCCTGACGCTGATGCCGGCGATGGCGTTGGCGCAGAAGGCGCCCCCGCCACGCCAGAGCCCGCATGAGTCGACGACGGCGACCGTCGATGGCGCCACGTTGACGATCGCCTATGGCCGGCCGCTCATGCGCGGCCGCGCCATCATGGGCGAGCTGGTGCCATTCGGCTACGTGTGGCGCATGGGTGCCGACGAGGCGACCCAGCTGGTGACGGACAAGCCACTCGTATTCGGGACGTACCGGCTGAAGGCGGGGAAGTATTCCCTCTTCGCCAAGCCGGAGAAGGGTGTGTGGACGCTCATCATCAACAGCGAGACCGGCATGTCTGGCCTGGAGCGTGAGGCATCGAAGGACCTGACGAGCCTGAAGGCGAAGCCGGGGAGTCTTGCGGCGCCCGTCGAGCAGCTCACCCTGAGCGTGACCGACACCCCGGCCGGCGGCACCATCACGATGCGATGGGAGAAGACCGAAGTGGTCTTCCCGTTCACCGTGGCGAAGTAGGCCGCGCCGGCTGCGAAGGCTGGGCTCGCCTGCCTAGACAGCCGCCTCGAGGTTCAAGTCGTGAATGTCCGGCACCAGTTCCAGGCCCGGCGTGTCCGGGACCAGGCCCATCTTCACGGCGCTTCCGCCGACGACGAATCGTGGACGGTGTGATTCGGGTATCGACGAGACCATGTCGGCGAGCGCTCGCACGCTCTCTATGTGCTCGGAGAGCGCCACGGAGACAAAGACCATCCGTGGCTGGAGGCGAATGATGATGGCGGCGACTTCCTCCGGCGGTGGCGGCGGTTCCAGCAGCTGCGTCCGAAGGCCCCTGGCCCCGAGCCAGAGCGAGAGCACACGAGCGGCCAGCGTGTGCCGATTGCCCCAGGCATTCATCACCAGGGCATCAGGCTGCCCAGTTGCGCCACTGGGGGTACCCACGAGCGCGAGGGCGCGGGGCTCCAGTAGTGCGAAGACCTGCTCGAAGAACTCTGTGAACCGATGCTCGGTGGCCACCGTGATGCGGCCCTTCCGCCACTCCTCTCCAATCTCGAAGAGCAGCGGTGCGACCAGGCCCAGCAACATGTCGACCGGCTGCATGTGCGCGGCGGTCGCGGTGCGAATAGCCGCCTTGGCGGCCTGCATATCTGCGCGGCTGCCGGCCAGGGACAGTTCCGCGAGGATGTCCTGCAGGGTATGTGCGTGCTCGATGTTCTGAGGCGTGAAGTCTAGCGCCAGCTCGGCGCACGTCTCGCACACGCCGTGCGTGATCACCAGTTTGTCGAAGGGCGGCGCCTCGCCCAGAAACGTCTGGCAGTATCCGCACCACCTCAGCATACGGCCCCCGTCAGTGTGTCCAGTTCCGCCAGCAGTTTGTGGACGATGTCCGTCCATTCCGGTGTGAAACGGTTCTGGTCCGTGAACCAGTCGAGGGTTGACGAGAGGGCGCCGACGATCCCGGCGCGCTCATCAACCCAGGCGGACGCGATGAGTGTCGCCGCCGATGGAACGGTGAGTCCCGAGCACCGTGCCAGCCTCCGCTCATACCGCTCGACGACCGGCACCGCATAGCCGAGCGATGCCCGCTCTGCCTCCCGATCAGCGAGAAACCTGGCCAAGCCGGGCCCCGAGGCTGTCGCGCCAAAGCCCTCGTCCATCCAGAGGCGCAGGATGCACTGGAGATAGATTCCAAGGATGACCGTCGAAATGCCCCGGCTGGCAAGTACCGACCGCAGCCATTCCAGACTGCGAACCCCCTGCGTCTCTGGCAGATGGATCAGGGTGACCAGCCAGCAGCTGTCACTGCTGGTGAATCGCCGCCCGCGGTCGCCGAAGCGCATCTCCAGGTAGGGATTCCGATCCCAGGCGTCCCGGCCGGCGCGCAAGGCCAGCTCCATCTCTCCTGGGGCCTGGGGCATCGCGTGGTCGCCGGCTTCGAAATTGACCGCCGTGACGTGCTGCTTCAGTTGCTGCTCGGTGTACGGATAGAGCGCGGAACAAATACGCGTGAACCATTCGAAGGCGCGGACGGCGGCGTCCGTCACCGCAGCGACGTCGCCTTCGTCGCAGGTCAGGGCATTCAGGCTGAGGGTGAACTGCGCCCAGCGCGCCTGAGTGTCCTGCCGGTAGCAACCCCAGTACGAGAGCTGGTCGGCCGGCACGGCGAGACACTGTGCGTAGGCCTTTCGAAGGACGTCACCGCCGCGTTGCGAACCCTCCAGCACATACAGCGTGCCGAGCAGGCTCAGGGGATTCTCGGCACGCCTGAGGATCGCGGCCCCGCAGTCGAGGGCCGCGTGAATGGCCGGTGTGATGCTCGGTGTCTGTGCGACATCGAGGCGCTCCAGGTCCGCGACGATCAGTGGCAACTTCGGGGATGTGGCTGAAGCCACTGCGGCGAGCCGGGCATCAGCGCTCTGGGTGACGGCCCGCTCGAGGACCGCATGCACGATCGCCAGGCCGCGCAGCAGGGTGACAATCGCCGGCGCGGGCAGCGTGCCTGCCTGCAGCGCTTGAAAGAACGGCAGGGCATCAAGCCGCGCGTGCTGGTCTGCGGTGGCGTCTTTGAGTTGATCGTGAAGCATGGGTTATGAGGGAGGGGCCCTCACCATTCTACTGGCGCAGCGCCAGCGAGAGGGCCATGCCAAGGCCAATGGCGATGACCGTCGCTCGCACGGTCTTCCGCCCCACGCGGCGCGCGAGGCCCGCGCCGCCGATGCCCCCAGCGATGGCGCCCGTCGCCATCACGGCCACTTCGGTCCAGCGGACCATGCCGGTGGACATGAAGTAGCACGCGGCGATGCCGTTGATGGAGAGCGCGAGCAGGTTCTTCACGCCGTTCATCTGGTGGATGTCGCGCATGCCGAGGATGCCGAGGCCGGCCAGCATCAGGATGCCGATGCCCGCGCCGAAGTAGCCCCCGTAAAGGCCGATGGCAAACTGAAAGACCATCGCGCCGATGAGCCAGCGGGTATCGCGATGCCGGTCGGGGCTGTGGCCGATGAGGCGCTGCAGCGGATCCTGCGCCATGAAGAGCAGCGTGGCGAAGAGGATCAGGAACGGGACGAGGTGGTCAAAGACCGGTGTAGGTGTCCGCCGCAGCAGCATCGCGCCCAGGAGGCCGCCGGCGAGGCTGGGGATCACAAACGCCAGGATCGGCGCATCCGCCTGGCGCAGTTCACGGCGGAAGCCCCACATCGCGCCGAAGGAGCCTGGCCAGATGGAGACGGTACTCGTGGCATTGGCCACGATAGAGGGCAGGCCCAGCCAGACGAGCGTGGGGAAGGTGAGGAGCGTGCCCCCACCTGCCACGGAGTTGATCGCGCCGGCCGCGAAGGCAGCCGCGAACGCGACGAGCGTGCGTGTCAACCTTGGATGACGGTGGAGGGGTCACCCAGCGTCGACGGCCGCCGAGGTGCCCGCTCGGACGGCGGCTGACCGCTGTCGCTCGGCCCCCCGTGGCCGGGCAGGCGGGTCAGCGTCTCCTGGAACACGCCACCCTCGGAACCCACCACCGTCCACGTGCCGACCATGGGTTTGTTCGCGTTGATCTTGTAGACGACCACACCCGCCGTGTCGCCGCCGTAGTAGCTCACCGCCAGTACGCCGTGGCTGACGATGCCGATGCCCAGCGCGGCGTCGTCGCTCTGCGGGAAGGTCCAGCGCAACTGGAACGCATCGTTCATCTTCACGATCTCGACCATGCCGCGATAGGGCTTCCCCTGCGGATTCACGCCGTCGCACCGGTAGACGCCGCTGATGTCGGCATCCTCGGCCTGCTGAGCCTGGGCGGGAAGCGCGGTGCCCAACAGGGCCACGAGGAAGACCACGACGAGCGCACGCATCCGGGCCATGTCAGCTCCTTTCGAGCGAGTGGGTCGCCGGCACGTGGCAGAGCCAGATGTGCGCCGTCGGCGATGAACTCCGTGGCATTAGACTGACAACCCCACGGATTGGGGCACAGTTTACGCGAATGTCATTCAGGCCCGCGGCGCTATTTTCAGGGGTGATTGTCTGTGCGGCCTGGGTGCTCGCAGGGCCCGGCCTCGCGCATCCGGGTGCCGGCGCGCCGGTCAGCGTGGACGGTGTGCTGACCAGGATCGGGGCCTATGTCGGGCGCTACTACGCCACCGCCCAGCGTCTCGTCGCCGTCGAGACGGTGACACTCCAGCCCTTGCGCGCGGACCTGTCGTCGGCCGAGTTTCCGCGGCGCCTCGAATACGACCTGCGTGTCGAGTGGACGCCCTCGGCGGACGGCCAGTCTGGTGAGGCCGAGGTGCACCGGACGCTCGTGAAGGTGAACGGCCGCCCGCCCCGTCCGAAGGACGAACCCGGGTGCTCGGATCCGCGCGGCGTGTCCCCGGAGCCGCTTGCGATGTTTCTGCCCGGCCAGCAGCGCGACTACGCCTTCACGCCCTTCAAGCCCGGGCGCGTCGGCGGCCGCGCGGCGCTGATGATTGACTACCGGCCGCTCACAAAGGGCGCCGTGCAGATCACGTGGCACGACGACTGCGTCAGCATCGAGCTGCCGGGCCGGTCCGTGGGCCGTGTCTGGGCCGACCCCGAGTCGGGCGAGGTGCTGCGCGTCGACGAGCACCTGATCGGGATGTACGACATCCCGGTGCCGGCCGCGCAGCAGCGCAAGGGCGGAGCGCCATCGATGACGCTGGAGCGGTCCGATTCATCGATCCGCTATCGCCCGGTGCGGTTTCATGATCCGGACGAGACGGTGTTGCTGCCGGCGGAGGTCGAGACGCTGACGGTGTTTCGCGATGCCGGCATCCCGCGCATGCGCATCCGCCAGGTGTTCTCGAACTACCGTCGGTTTGTAACCGAGGGACGCATCCTCGGGGACTAGAACGTCACGTGGTAGCGAACGGTGAACGCCTGCTCCGTGGGTCGTGCGGCGTCAGGCCCCGGTTCGAAGGCGGTGTGATCCCAGGCCACGTCCACGCGCACGAGGTGCGTTGGGAGCCACAGCACGCCGAGCGACGTGGCGCGGGCTCTCCGGCTGGAACCGGGCGCCATGAGGGGGCCGAGCGTGGTCGCCTCACCCAGTGAGATCTCGGCGTGCCTCGCCTGCACTTGCAGCGCGCCCCAGCCTCCCGCACCAACCGGATGGCGCGGCGTCACATCGCGTTCACTGGCTGTTTCCCCGGTGACGACCCAGAGGCCCGTCGCCTCCCACGCGCGTCCTGCGGTGCGTGCGGTACGCCCATCCTGCTGAAGGCCGGTGGAGGACCGCACGGCTTCCGCATAGGCGCCGACGCGACCCTGAAACCACGAGGCGGCCGGTGTGAGTCTGCCGCGCCAGCCTGCGTGTGTGACGTCCGAGGCATACCGGAAGTAGGTGGCGCGTCCGGCCGTGCGATAGACCGGCGGCGCGGCGTCCGGTGTGCCATGCGTGCCGGCGAGCTGCACCTTCAGGCCGCCGAGCCCGCGCGTGCGGGCGCCAAACGGGCGGACGACGACTCGTCCGGCCCAATCGCCATGGCCGCCGGTGTGAAGGCTCACGGGGCCGTTCGTCCCGTCGGGAGACTCATTGAAGAGGCCCGCGGCGTAGGAGACCCGGCCCGCCTCGCCCATGACCAGGACGCCGACGTCCCGATTGGGCGCCAGGCCGGTCACGAGGCTTCGCTCAGGAAAGGCGAGGTACGGTGCGCCGAGGCTCATCTCGTAGCCGAACGGCGTGCGGTCCTTGCCGACTCGCAGGTGCAGCGCGCGTGTGAGGCGCACATCGAGGTAGGCGTCATAGACGCGGCGTGCCTGCGCGAACTCAGGGAGAAATCGGAACTCGACCCGCGATCCGAACCTGCCGGAGATGGTGGTGCGCAACCGGCGCAGCAGCACCGTGTCTGTGCCAGACGGGCGCGGGGTTCCGAAGGTGTGGGTGTCGAGCTGGACGAGCGAGACAGTCTGCAACTGGAGGCGTCCGCCGGCCGAGTCGAACCTGAGGCCGTCGTGCCAGTGCAGCGAGGGGGAGTAGGCGCCGGCGCCGGAGGGCGCGGTCTGCGCAAAAGCGGCCGCCGCGACGGATGTCACGGCGGCCAGTGTCAGGATGGCGGCGCGCACGGATGCGCGACCCATGCTATTCGGTAACGACCGCCTTCGCCTTGGGCTTGCGGGTGGTCTTGCGTTTGACCGGACGGCCCGGCGCGGGCACATCGGACATTTCCAACCGGACGACCGACGTGGAAAACATCCTGATGCCGTGGTCGTCGAAGTCGATGACGGTGTGCCGTTCGTTGGTCGCCGTGATGGTGCCGGGCCCATAGGAAGCCTGGACCACGCGGTCACCGGGTGTGAAGGTCGCCATGCAACGCCTCGAATCGATAGAGAAGGTTCTGCCGAGTGAGCCTACCAGCGGGGTTCCGACCGACGGCCACCGCCGCCGCCGCGGTCATTGCCGCCGCCGCCACCGCGACCGAAACCACCACCACCGCCGCCCGCGCGGGGCTGCATCGGGCGGGCCTCATTGACGGTCAGCGTGCGGCCACCAAAGGGCTTCTCGTGAAGCGTCGAGATCGCCTTCTGGGCGTCATCGTCGCTCACCATCGTCACAAACGCGAAGCCGCGCGCACGGCCAGTATCGCGGTCACGTACAACCGTCACGGAGTCCACCGCGCCCGCGTCAGCAAAGAGCGCCTCGAGGTCGGCTTCATTCGTGTCGTACGGGATATTGCCGACGTAGAGCTTGCTACCCATGGAGAGACTGGCTCACTTTCGCATCCTGCGGATGCCACTGGACGGAAACGGCTCGCCTGAGCTGGATGCTCGGGCTTCACGGGCGCAGAAGAGATCGAAAGAACCAACTCTCGAATCGACACTGTGCGGGTAAGGCGGCTGGGCTGCTTCCTGACTACCTAAAGTATAGCCCGGACCAGGGCGTGTTTTGCCTGGGTGGGGTAATCTCGGTGGCCAATGTCCCGTCGCGTCCTGGTGCGCCTGGCCGTCAGCCTCGTGGCGTTGCTGGTCTTCGCCGAAGCGGCCGCACTGGTGCTGCATTACGCGGAGACAGGGTGGCTCTTCTACCTCAATCCACATCGCGTCTCCCGGCCTGTCGGGTCGGACTCGGTGCAGGCGGGACTGACGGGGGACGCCCTGCATCCCTACTTCGGCCCCACCCATCAGCCCGGGCTGCCCTTTGAGATGCCGCCCGAGCTGCAGGGCGCGACACCGGCCCACCGACCGGCGGTGGCCGCGCGGACCAATAACTTCGGGTTTGTCTCGACGACGGACTATCCGATCCCGCGCACCAGCGACCGGCAGTATTTCGTCGGGATCTTCGGTGGGTCCGTCGGTCTCTGGTTCTGCCAGCTCGGAGCTGATCGGCTGCTCACCCAGCTCCACCGTCAGCCCGCGCTCGCCGGCCGCGAGCTGGTGCCCGTCTGCCTCGCCCACGAGGGCTACAAGCAGCCGCAGCAGCTGCTCGTGCTCGCCTACTTCCTCTCGATGGGGCAGCCCTTCGACCTGGTCGTCACCATCGACGGCTTCAATGAGGTCGCGCTGGGTGCGATGAACGACCAGCGCGGCTTCGACTCCAGCATGCCGAGCGTGCTGCACCTGGACCCGATGGTGAACCTGATCAATCAGGGCACGCTCACACCCGAGAAGGCCGAGACACTCGGGGAGATCAGCACCGGCCGGCGCGCGCTCGCCCGCTGGGCGCGCCGCTCCAACGGCGCACGGTTTGCGGCGACGCACCTCATCGCGGACCGGATCTACGCCCTCGTCGAGAAACGGTACCGTGCGGCCGTGCTCCGGTTCAGCCAGCTGCCGTCACAGTCGGTCAACGCCTCCCTCATCCGTGTCACGCCGAAGACGGCGAACCGGACGGGAGAGGCCTTCTTCGCCGAGATTGCCCGGCAATGGGCCGAGGCCTCTGGCGAGATGCAGACGCTGCTCGCCGCCCGCGGCGTGGCCTATCTCCACGTGCTGCAGCCGAATCAATACGCCTCCACGCGCGCCTTCTCCGAGGCGGAGCGGAAGGTGGCCTTCATCGATGCGTCACCCTTCAAGCCGGGTGCCGAGCACGGCTATCCGCAGCTGAAAGGTGAGGCGGCGCAGCGCCTCCTTCGGACGCACGGTGTCCGCTTCCTCGACGCCACCGGCATCTTTGATGGCACCCCTGCGCAGGTGTATCTGGACAACTGCTGCCACTACACCAGGCTGGGGAACGACCTGCTGGCTGACGCGATCGCGCGGGCGCTGTTGGCCCCGGGCGTGCTGGCTCAGCGCTGAGGCGGCGCCGCCGTCTCGCCTCGGAGCTGGCTGACCTCGCGCGCCGTCAGCGGCCGCCAGTGCCCGATGGGCAAGGCACCGATGCGCAGCGATCCGATGCGCAGCCTGACCAGCTTGAGGGCCACGGCGCCGAGCGCCTCGATCATGCGGCGCACCTGGCGGTAGCGGCCTTCCGTGAGCGTGATTTCCAGGTGCGTGTACTTGCCGGAGTCCCGTACGCGGGTGACCTCGGCGGGCCGCGTCGGGCCGTCGCTGAGCAGCACTCCATCCCGCAGCTGCTGGAGCTGTTCATCGGAGAGCCGCATCGACGCCTTGACCAGATAGGTCTTCGGCACATGGGAGTCCGGGTTGGTGATGCGCTCGGTCAGCTGTGTGTCGTTGGTCAGGAGCAGCAGCCCTGACGTGTCGAGGTCGAGCCGGCCGACGGGCGCGACGAACGTGTCGACATCGGCCAGCAGGTCGTAGACCGTGGGCCGGCCCTCGGGATCCTTGTAGGTGGTGATGTAGCCGGTCGGCTTGTAGAGGAGTACGTAGACGTGCTCCCGTTTCGCCAGCGGCCTGTCGTCAAAGAGCACGACGTCGAGGACCAGGTCGACCCACTGGTCCGGATTCTCGGTGACCCGGCCATTGACGCGTACGCGACCCGCGTGGATCCAGGACCGCGCCTCGGTCCGCGAACCCAGGCCGGACTTCGAGATCACGCGTTCCAGTGTCTTGAGAGGGCGAGTCCCGGGTGCCTGGGGCCGCCCGGGTTGTCCCGGTGGCATTTACCTGGGATGACTGATGAGTGGTGCGGAAGAAAGGACTCGAACCTTCATGGGGTTGCCCCCACTAGCTCCTGAGGCTAGCGCGTCTGCCAATTCCGCCACTTCCGCACGTGGGAGGACCGTTCCGAGCAGGAAAGTTTAGATTGTAACACGACCCGCCTGCTCAGCCCGTGGTCCGATTCGCCGGCGACTACCAGCCGACCCGAAGTCCAGACGTCCAGGAGAAGCCGTCGAAGATGGAGCGGCCGCGCGTGTGGTCCTTCAGATCCGTCCACTGGAGCCCCGTCTGCAGCTTGAGCTTGTGGCCGTAGACGAAGTAGTTCGCGCCCACATACGTCTCCTGGTACCGGTCGCCGCGCCCGGAGGCGAGGCGTGTCTCGTAGGTCGCCAGGCGTACACCGTTGGCCACGGGGCTCGAGATGTAGGTGTAGCGCGCCACGCCCTGCAGCTTCGGCGTCAGGTTGTAGAACGGCATCACCATCATGCTGCGCAGTCCGCCCTGCCCCAGATACCCTGAGGCGGCCGCGACATCCGCGCGGAGGCCCCAGGTCTTGCGCTCGAACTTGAAGTTGGTGGAGACGACGTCCTCGAGCTGGCGGGTGAAGGTATTGTGCGTGTTCGCCGGCTGGTGGACGTAGCTCACGGACAGCAGCGCCTCCTTGGCCTTGAGTGGCTTCTTGAAGTCGTAGCCGCCGGATGCCAGGTAGAAGACGCTCCCGTCAAACCGCCCGAGCTCCCGGTTGGCGGTGCCGGCGGAGTAGAAGCCCCCGCGATAGGTCCACTGGTTCACCTTGCCGGAGACGCTCGCCCCGGGGATGTACTCCTGGGGAAACCAGATGTTGTTCGCCAGATTGCTGCGGTCGATGGTCAGCAATTCCTTGGACGATGTGGCGCCGTCCATCGTGAACGCGACCCCGTGCTTGCCGAGCGTCACCACCGCTTTAGGATTGCGGCTCCACTGCACGTAGGCGTCGGTCAGGCGCGCATAGAACGGGTCGTGCTCCTGGGGATTCAGGTCCGCCTCCACGTGGAGGGTCCAGGTGTGCAGGAACGTGATCTTTGGCCCGACGCGCATCCGGCGGACGTTGTGCTCCGTGCGGTGCCCCTGGTCGGCATCGAGCAGGTTGAAGTCGTACTGGAACCGGCCCGTAAAGAGGACCTTCTCCACGACGGGGTTCTTGTCGTTCACGTAGAGGTCCGTCACCCGCTTCCAGGCCTTGTCGTAGACGCTGGCGTGGGCCTTCTGGGCCGAGGCGGTGTGAGCGAGACCGAGGATGAGGAACGCGAGGACGATCCGGCGCTGTCGCATGTGTGAATACGTTGTAACGCCCGCGCGTTTCACGGCCGTATCCCTGATGTTACGACTGCGTTACAACTGCCCCGCGGCGCCCTCGAACCCCTAAAACCGGACCAGCTTGTTCAGCTTCACGATGACCGACCGGTTCAGCAGGTCGGGAACGCCCGCGCCGCGCGTATCGCGCCCGTCGTTGTAGACGACGAAGAGCTCGCTGCCCGGCTGATACTCCCACCGCAGGCGGACGTTGCTGGCCAGGCTCGTCGTGCCCGAGTTGTACTGGATCAGGGCGCTCACAAAGAGCCGTGGCGAGAGCGTGTCGGTGATGCGCGACCCGACGAGCGTGTTGGTGAACGTGCCCTGTGTGAGCGCCACGTGATTGAGCGTCACTGACGGCTCGACCGAGAGCTGGCGCGAGACGATGAGCCGCCCCCGGGTCAGACTGAGCCCGGTGCGGTCGCCCCCGTAGAGCGTGCCGCGTTCAAGGGTGACCTGACCGGACACCTTCTTCTGGCGCGCCACCAGGTAGCTCAGGCGGAGGACGTCGTAGCTGTAGCCGCCGGTCGGCACGGTGATGCCGGTGGCGATGGGAAAGGGCCGCGGCAGGTATTCATACGTGCTGAGCGTGCCCGCGGAAAGCTTCCCGCCGTCCTGGAACTCGATGCCCGCTTCGGTCGTGCCCTCGCGGAGTTCGAGGCGGCCGGCCGCATTCTCGATGTGGTTGACGGAGGCTTGCGCGTAGTACTTCCGGACGCGGCTTCGCTTCCTCGGTCTGGGGCTGAACTTGAAACTGCCGTAGTTCTTCCGGATGTCGGCCCGGCGCAGGAACCCCGTGTCGGGCCGGAAGTACGGGTCGACCGTCAGGTGCTCCGCCTGTACGGAGTACCGGTCGCCCGAGTAGTCGAGCTGGCCGCGGTAGGTGTTGCCAGTGCCCGCGGTGTCGGTGGAGATGCTGCGGGCAAAGAGCGTGTTGATGGAGAGGTTCGAGTAGAAGTAGAAGAGTCCGTCCGCGCCGGCCACATCGTTCCGGCCGGGGCGTCCCTCCTGCCGGGACCGGCTGGTCGCGATGGCGCCAATCGCGCTCCGACGGAGGATGTCGCGCTTCAGTCGAAACACAGCGAACGTCGTGCCTAGTGTGTGGAGGGCCTCGCTCTCGCCTGTGCGCATCGTGATCACGCCCAGAGCGAACTTACCGACGCGTCCGGTCAGCCGGCCTCCCAGACGCAGTGGGACCTCGAGCCCCTGCTGCAGGCCGATGCGGCGGCTGTAGAAGAGGACGGGGAAGTCCGAGGTCGAGGACACGCTCGTCCCAGACGCCGATCCGCCCAGGCCGAAGTTGAACGTGCCCTGGTTCTCGAGGAAGAAATCGCGCTTCTCCGGAAAGAAGAGGCTGAAGCGCGTCAGATTCACCTGCTGCTCGTCGGCTTCCACCTGAGCGAAGTCGGTGTTCACGGTCAGGTCGGCGGCCAGGTTCTGCGTGACGCCGTACTTCACATCCAGGCCGGCCGTGGCCGCGCCGTCATTGCTGAAGGGCGGCCGCGCCGTGCGGTCCGTGGTGAGGCTCGACGCGGCGTACGGCTTGACGTCGACATGCGGCGAGGCCTCCGGGAGTTCGAGTCCGACCAGCGTGCCTTCCTGGTTCAACTGGCTGATGGCTGACGGCCCGCGCGCATTGCCGAGACGCGTCAGATACGAGAGCTCGTTCTTCAGCCGGATCGTCCGCTGCAGGTTGATGCCCCAGGTCTGCTCACGGCCCTGCGGGTAGCGCAGCGAGCTGAAGGGCATCACGACCTCGACTGTCCAACCGCCCTCAAACTGCCCGGCGCGGGCGTCCCACACGGGATTCCAGTCGCCGTTGTACTGGGCGCCGGCAAACTGGCCATCCATGCGTCCGCCGAGCGAGTTCACGAGGAAGAACGCTGCGCTCGTGTGGTCGAGAAAGGTGTCGAGGACAAAAGCCACACTGTCGTTGTCGATCAGGGCCAGAGAGTCGCGTCGCATCTCGTTGGCCGCGCGATGGCCGACTTCGGTTTCCCAGCACCGGAAGCTGAGATAGAGCGCCTTATCGTCAAAGAGGACCCACGCCTCGGTCTTCTCGGTCGAGGGCGCACCGGCCGTAGGCTCGGTCTGGATGAATCCCGAGATTGGCGGGATGTCGCGGTAGACCGCCTCGTCGAGTTTGCCGTCCAGCTTGATGGACACCGGCGTGCGGACCGCGCGCACGGTGGCGCGGCCCTCGGCGTCACGGTTCAGCACGGCAGGCGCCACCGGGGCGGGCGGACCAGGCAGAGACGCTGGGACCGCTGGCGCCTGTGACCAGGCGGGCGTGGCCGCACACGCCAGCATCAGCGTGCAGAGCAGGGACCGAACGACGCGCATATCCGTTCGACTATAGAGGGTCGGCGCCGGGTTCAGCGCAAGCGCTTCGTCGTGTTGTGTCGCATGACCCGCGTCATCTGACTCAGTGCGCAGGCGGGGCCGCGGCGCCAGGGGGTGGGGCGGGCCGTCCATCGCCAAGCCGATCGCGCACGACCTCGAGATACGCCGTGCCGAAGTCGTCGTGCGGGTAGCCTTGCGTGTAGGCCTCGGGGTTGGGCAGTGGCGTCCGGGTAACGGCCTTGCGCGTCGGCTCGATGGCCGTCCACTCATTCCACTCGTTGAAGCTCGTAATCGTGATCATCCGCAGCGAGGGGTCAGCGAATCGCTTTGCCAGATCAACGGACCGCTCGAAGAGGCTGGTGGGCGAGGCCTCGGGATTCAGGCGGCGTGGAATCACAAAGTGGTTCTCCTGGAGCCGGACGCCGCGGTCGTTGAAGCCAGGCATCGCGTTGGGCACGAACGCCGTACCCGCGGCACGCGTGGCGGCCTGCCACGTCGTGAAGAGGGATTCCGCTCCCGCGAGAAAGCCCGACGTGGCCGCGTAGCCTTTGTCGCCGGTGCGCGGCCAGTCGTAGACGTTATAGGACGTGATGGCGTCGTAGGCCTTGACCCGGGTGACATCCGGCTGGTACCAGAAGGCTTCGTCCGCGATGATGAACGGGTTGAGGCCCATGCCGGCATACATGGCCCGAGCCTCCTTCATCAATCCCGGGATGTCGCCCGTGAGCACACGCGAGGCGTAGAGGATGAGGACCGGCCGGCCGTTGATTCTGAGCGCCGAGGGATGCGACAGGAACTCGGTGCCGAGAAACCGGAGGTCGTCCAACAGCCGCTGTCGGAACACCGGGTCGCCCAGGTCGCGCTTCCTGTACGCCGGCACCTCCAGGTAGACCACGTGCTTGACCGCTGTCTGCGCCATTGCGGGCAGGACGTACTTCCGCAGCGTCAGGTCCGCGAAGCTGTCCTTCAGGGACCAGCTGAGAATGAAGAAATCGATGCCGTACTTCGACGCGAGGTCGAGATGGTTCGCGATGACCTTCGGGTCGTCCGAGACGTACTCGCCGAACTGCGGCTCCAGCGGTTCTGGCAGGTGCTTGCCGACGTAGTCGTGCGAGGCCCAATGGCCCGAGTAGTACCAGGGGTAGTAATAGGCGCCCACGAGATATCCGGGCGGGGCGTGTGGCCCTCCGGGACGGCTAAAGCAGGCGCCGCCCGCAAGGGCCAGGGCGGTGAGCAGGATGCAGGCCGCGGTGGCGCGGGCCGTCGAGAGACGCATCGGGTCCGTTGATTATGCCGTGCGGCGACTAGGGTTCGAAGCGGATGTGGTAGATCCCGCTCGGGCGTGGTGTGCCGATGGGGTGAGCCCGGTAGCCGAGGTTGTCCATGAAGGCGTGCACATCAGCAGGCGTCGCACCGAACCCCGCAAGCTCCGACGGGTGAATCTCGCAGAACACGAGCGGCCGGTGTCGCAGGAGCATGTCCCGCCCGCCGGTCAGCACGTCGAGTTCGGCGCCCTCCACATCAATCTTGACGACCTCCGGTGCAGAGGCCTCCGACGCGGCGAACGTGTCGAGCGAAGTCAGCGCGACGGTGAGCGCGCGCACGGCCGAGGTGTCCCAGGCATTGAGCGTGAGCGTGTTCGCGCGCACCAGGGACGCCATATTGGCGTTGGGGGGCAGATGGAGCTGCGTGGTGCCAGCCTCG
The DNA here is from genome assembly GCA_947482665.1 of Acidobacteriota bacterium. Taxonomy (GTDB): domain Bacteria; phylum Acidobacteriota; class Vicinamibacteria; order Vicinamibacterales; family UBA2999; genus CANKJK01. Next base: position 193,615 of record CANKJK010000006.1, on the reverse strand, counting down.
CGGCCGACGGCGGCCTCGACCACGCGGACGCGGCCTGCCACGCCGTTGAGCAGGGCGTGCCGGCGGACGAGAGCGGCAGACGCCGGCGTGGGCTCGAAGGCGATCACGCGGCCTCGACCCGCGCGCAACGCCGCGCCGACGGTGAACAGGCCGACATAGGCGCCGATGTCCAGCACCTGTGACGCGCGGGTGATGCGGGCGACGAAGTCCCGATAGAGCGCGTCTTCGTAGCCCTGTGCGGCGAAGCGTCCATAGGGCTGTCCGCAGGAGACATCCAGGCGCAGGTAGTCGCCATTGACCAGGGTGCGCACGCCGTGGCGGTCGTAGTACCGCGCAATGCGGCGGGAGATCGGCCGCGAGAGCCGGCGCAGCGGATTCGTGGCCCCGGTCGCCTGCAGCAGGCGCGATGCCGCGCCGTGCAGGGTCTCAAGCATGGGCGGTGTCTGCGCCGTGCGTACGAATCAAATCCAGGATCGCCACGCCACCCCAGGCCAACGGACTCGCGATTCGGCCATCGGTGCCGACCAGAATGCCCGCGGGACTCGTCGTGATGTCGTAGTCCTCCGCGACCTCGTAATTCTGCTGACGCAGCACCAGCAGGTCGCCCGGATCCGGGAGCTTGGCCAGGTTGCGTTCCGCCGTGTCGCGGCTCACCAGCACGATTGTCAGGCGGTCGCGGTGCGTGGCCACCAGCGGAGGCAGCCTGGGCGCCAGCGCCTGGCAGGATTCGCAGCCCGGGCTGCTGAAGATCAGCACGACGGGCGTGCCTTGTGCCAGGACGCTTTCGAGCGTGTGGATGGTTCCCGAGAGATCGGGCAGCGCGAACACCGGGGCCGCATCGCCCTCTGGCAGGCCGTTGCCGGTCAGGCGCCGGCCCGACGAGGCGTTGGCCGATTGCGTGGGCGTCGCCGCGGGCACAGCTCCGGCGGTACTCATGGCGGGGGCCGCGGGGCTCGGCCTTCTCGGGGCTGGCGCGGCCTCGTCGTCCTCGGGCTCTGGCTCCGCCTCAGCGTCGCCTGGCAGGAGCAGGCGCAACGCGATGAGGAGTCCCACGCTGACGAGCGCGGCTGATTGCTGGGCGTGGCTGCTCAGGCTGCGAACCCAGTGCCAGAGGTCGGCCGACGGTGCGGGTGGCCCGGCGGCGATGAGCCAGCCTGCCAGGCCGAGCAGCACGACGTTGCGGACCACGGTGCCGCCGCTGATGGGCGACGGGCGGACCTGCCCGAAGCAGTTACAGGCGGGCCGCCGGCCACGCGCCAGGTTGACCAGCATCGCGACAATGAAGATGACGAGGAGCACCGCCGCGACCGAGGCCCCGTACCAGGAGGAGACCGCCAGCGCGAGCGAAATGGCGACGGCGACTTCCACGAGAGGGAGACCGCGCAGAAGAGGTCGCGCGAACGCCGGCGCGCCGAATTCGGCGACCGCCATGGCGGAGGCGCGGGGGCTCGACAGCTTGGCAAGGCCCGCGATGAGGAAGGTGGCGCCGACGATGCCTCGGCACGCGATGCCGGCCCAGTCGATCAGGGACACGCCGTCGATTGTGCCACGCGTGCGTGGCGGGCGGGCGAGCCCGCCGGTCTAGGGGGCGATCGCCACCAGGGCGTTGGAGTTGTGGAGGATCTCGGACGCCAGCGCGCCGGCGTGATGCCGGTCGCGACCGAGCACCACCACACCGAACTCGAACTCCGAGATCAGGTTCGTCACTGCCGATGTGGCGTCGCCAGTCACGACGACGACGTCCACCGATTCACTGAACGGGATGCGCGATTTCAGGCCGTTGAGCATCGTTTCCGCGTGCCCCCGGTCAGCCTCGCGGGTGGCATGGAGTAACGTCACCCGCGGGTTGCCCCCGCGTGCGAAGAGGCCCGCCAGGCGGAGCTGTGCATCAGCCGGGCCGTTCAAATCCACGGGAATCAGAATCCCTCCGACGTGCGGCCGTGAGCCGGCCGACACCACGGACATCACTTCGGGATCCGACGGTGGAACCAGCACCAGTGGCACCGCGGTGTCGCGCAGCAGCGCGAGGCCGGTCGAGCCCAGGAGCGACCGCGACAGCAGGCGGCGTCCTCGCGACCCCATGACCACCATCGAGGGGTGCGTGGATTCAATAGCCTGCCTGATGACGTCACCGGGGTGGCCCGCTACCACGCGGGGCGCCACCAGAATTCGATTCCCGGCGGGCCGTGTCATGGACTGTTTGACCAATGTCTCCAGCTCTGCGTGCGCCTGGAGCTGTGCCGCCTCGGACCCGGCGGCGCGCTCATCGGCGCGCACCAGCGTGACGCTGGTCTCCAACTGCAGCGCGAGTCCGGCCGCGGTGTAGGCGACTGCCTGGGCGTGGGTCGAACCATCCACGGCGCACAGGATCGGGCCAACGCCTGAGCCCGATACTGGCATCTGGGTCTCCTGCTCGATGGACATCTCCGTTGAGCATAGCAGGCGCCGCGGCTGCAGGAGACTGATGTGGCCGTGCATAATCAGCCCTATGCCGACCTCCACGAGCGTTGTGACCCCGGAACGGTTTGACCAGGCCGTGACCTATGCCGACTATCTGGCGTCGCTGGTCATCAACCGCGATCAGTTCGACCGCTATGCGAAGACGTTTACGCTGTCGGAGGACGACACCGCGTTCTTCCGTCGCGCCGCGGCGCTGCCCGAGGGTCCGGCGCGGATGCTCGTGATTGGTGAGCCGTGGTGCCCGGACGTCTATCGGGGCGTGCCGGTCTTTGCGGCGATGGCCGAGGCGGCGGGCATGACCATGCGGGTCGTCGGGCGCGATGACAATCCCGACATCATGAATGAGTTCCTGCTGAACGGCACCGCCCGGGCTGTGCCTGTCGCCGTGTTCTACACGCGGGACCACCGCTATCTTGCGCACTGGACCGAGCGTCCGGCCGTGGCACACGAGGCCCTTGCCCGCATCAAGGCGGATTTCGCGACGGCGCATCCCGAGGTCAATCTGAAGGCGCCCGGTCCGGACGGCATGAAGATCGTCACCGGCTATTTCGATGCACGACTGCCGCAGTTCTATCCCGAGTGGCAGGTGGAGACCATCCGCGAGATCCGCGAGTTGCTCACGCGGACCGTGCCCGGGCTCTAGCCATGGCTGAGGTGCCGGTCGTCTATACGATTCGCGGGTGTGACGCCTGCGTGAAGCTGCTGGCGGCGTGGGACGCGGAGGGCCGGGCCTATGAGGAGCGCCGGGCAGAGCTGAGCCAGGCCACGCTGGACGAGGCGCGGTCCTACGGCGATGCGGTGCCGATTGTGGTCTGGCCGGACGGGCGTGTCGAGCAGGGCTTCGAGGGGCACCTCGGCTGCTTCATTATCTGAATCCGCTGGCGGTTGGCGACGGGGCCATCCGAGAGAGCCTCTGCGGCTGGCTGTGAGGGGCGCATACTAGCGGCGGAGGGTCCTCCAATGACCCAGCACCGCGATCACTCCTCCCAGGGGCAGAACACAACCGGTCTGCGTAGAGGCCTGCGTAAGCCTCTGCCCGCGCGCCGCGCTCAGGCCATTGCTGCCGCGCTCATCGTGGCTGCGGTGCTGGCGGGCGCGTATGCGTTCTACCGCCGGGTCGCCGCTCAGATAGAGTCAGCGGCGCGACGGGATCTGACCACCGTCTCGGCTCTGAAGGCGTCGGAGCTTGCCCGTTGGCGGAGGGAACGTCTGGCCGATGGGCAGGTGATGCAGTCGAGTCCAGGGAGCGTCGTGGCCGCGCGCCTCTTACAAGACACCCCTGCAACAGCCGCGAGCGATCCAGGGGCCGCCCCTGTCGCGCGGTGGCTGGGGAGCCGGCTGGCCTACGGACAATACGACTCGATCTATCTGGTGGACCAGGCCGGCCGGGTGCGGGTGTCGGTTCCTACCGGGAGAGTCCTCGTGCCGCTCGCCGTCCGTGCGTCGATGGACACCGAGAGAGTTGGCCGAGTCAGGATGCTGGACTTCTTTCGAGATGAGCGCGACCAGACCGTGCGTCTGGCCGTGCTGGCGCCGCTGCTCGACGACGCGGGTGTGGTGTTGGGCACGGTCGTGATGAGCATCAATCCCACGCTCTTCCTGAACGATTACCTCCAATCCTGGCCGACGTTGACGGAAAGTTCGGAAACGCTCCTGGTCAGGCGCGAGGGCGCTGAGGTCCTCTTCCTCAACCCGACTCGCTTCGATGCTGGAGCCGCGTTGAGGATGCGGATACCCATGGCTCGTCAGGATGTGCTCGCCGTTCAGGCCGCGATGGGGGAGATCGGTCCGAGGGAGGGAAGGGACTACCGGGGGGGGAGGGTCCTCGGCTCGCTCCTCCCCGTGTCCGAGAGCCCGTGGTATCTCGTGGCCAAGTCGGACCTCGCGGAGATCCGGGCGCCGCTTTCACAGTGGCGGATTGCGATTTCCTCTTCGGTGGTCCTGATTCTGTTCGTCGGCCTGTTGATCCGCTGGGTGGTCGCGCGTGGTCAGCGCGCGGCATATCTGCAGCGGGAACTGGGCCTCGCCGTGGTGGTGCAACAACAGCTGGAGCAGCTCCAGATGGTCACGCGTGGAGGCGGACATGCGATCTGGGAACTGGACATCGCGACCGGCGATGCCGACGTGAGTGTTGAGTTCGCCACCCAGCTGGGTTTGAACCCCGTGTTCCAGCGCCAGCCCTTTGCGGCCCTGATGGACCGCGTGCATCCTGCTGACCAGCCAGTGGTCAGGGGCCTGCTCGACACCCTGCGGAAGGGCGACAGCGATGAACAGCCCATCCTGTTCCGAGTGGGGGCCGGGAGCGAACCCTGGACCTGGCTCAACCTGCGGATGCACCTGTCAGAGAGAGATCCTGAGGGGCATCCACTCCGCGCCATTGGCCTGACAACCGACCTCACGGATTTGAAGCTCGCGGAGCTGCGGAGCCTCCGGTTTGCCCAGTTGTACGCCACGCTCAGCCACAGCAACGACGCCATGGTCGGGTGCTCCGGGCCAGAGGAGCTCTACGCGCAAGTGTGTAAGGCGGCCGTCGCCTACGGCGGCATGGGACTGGCCTGGGTTGGCCTGACCGATGACGAGACTGGGCGTGTGCGGGTCGCTGCCACCGCAGGGGAGACCGACTACCTTCAGGACATTGTCATTACAGCGCGCGTCGACGATCCGCACGGACAGGGCCCGGCCGGCACCGCCATCCGCGAAGGCCGACCTGTCTGGGTCGAGGATTTCTCCACCAACGCCATCATGCGGCCGTGGCACGAGCGGGGCCGAAAATATGGGTGGGCGGCGGCGGTGGCCTTGCCCATCAGGCGGAGCGGGCGGGCGATTGGTGCGCTGATGTTCTATACCAGTGCGGTCCCGTCGTTTGACGTTGATGACCGTCGGCTGCTCACGGAGCTCGCCGCCAATCTGGGCCTCGCCCTCGACCGATTCGTGCTGGCCGAGCAGCAGCGTGTGGCCGAGGCCGCCATCCAGCGCGCGTTGCTCGAGAAGGATGCCCTGCTCGGGGAAGTCCATCACCGGGTAAAGAACAACCTGCAGGTCATCGTCAGCCTGCTGCGGCTGGAGAGTGCGCGGGCGGCGAGTCCGCTGGTGACGCGGGTGACAGACGACATGCAGACCCGCCTGCTGTCGATGGCGCTGCTGCACGAGATGCTCTATCGGACGGGCACGTTCGCCACGGTCGACCTTGGCGGATACCTGGGACGCCTGGTGAGCCAGTTGGGTAGTACGGTGGCGCCGCGCTCGGGCGTGACCGTTGCCGTCGACCTGTGCCCGCTGTCTGTCGATATGGACACGGCGGTTCCGTGCGGATTGCTGCTCAACGAGTTGATCTCGAACGCCCTCAAGCATGCCTTCCCTGACGGCCGGCAGGGACAGGTCACAGTGAGCCTGAAGGCAGACCCCGGAGGGACGATCGTGCATCTGTCGGTAGCGGACACGGGCGTCGGGTTTCCTCAAGGGTGTGACCCGCTGCATGGCGACACCCTGGGCCTGAAGCTGGTCGCATCCCTCGCGCGACAGTTGCGGGGCACGCTCGCATTTGGACAGGCGCCCGGCGCCTCCGTCACGCTGTCGTTTGAACCCGCGGTGGCCGCTGACGCGGCGCCCGTCAGGAGCTAGGGCACATGGATCCGATCTCCATTCTGGTCGCAGAGGACGAGGGCATCGTGGCCACTGATCTCGAGTGGCAGTTACGGAATCTTGGCTATCGCCCCGTCGGCGTCGCCGTCACGGGCGAGGAGGCAATCACGCTTGCCGGGCAGTTCAAGCCCGCGCTCGTGCTGATGGACATCCACCTCGCGGGCACGATGGACGGCATCGAGGCCGCGACGATCATCCGGGAGCGCTTCACGATCCCGAGCATCTTTGTCACGGCCTACGCGACGGATGACATCGTCGAGCGGGCCAAGCAGGCCGAACCCCTCGGCTATCTCACGAAGCCGTTCGATGAGCGTGCCCTCCGCTCCGCCATTGAGATCGCACTGCACCGGGCGGCGGCCGACGAACGCCTCCGTGCCAGCGAGGCCCGGTATCGGTCGGTCATCGAGTCAGCCCACGACGCCATCCTGACGGTTGACCGCGAAGGCCGCCTCGTGGGCTGGAACCCCGCCGCGGAGCGGATCTTCGGGTACGCCGAGGCCGACATCCTTGGTCAGTCGCTCACGAGACTGATGCCAGAGCGATTCAGCGCGGCGCATCAAGCCGGCCTGGCGCAGATGCATAGCCAGGGAATCCTGAAACATCAGGGGAAGCCCTTGGCGCTGGTGGGCCTCTGTCGTGACGGGCATGAAGTCGAGATCGAGTTGTCCCTGTCCGTGTGGACCGCGCAGGAGGGGACCTATGTCACCGGCATCATCCGAGATATCTCCGAGCGCAACCGGCGGGAGGCCCTGATTCAGTTGCAGAGCGCCGCCCTGGAGGCGGCCGCCGAGGGCATCGCGATCACGGATGTCGCGGGCACGATTGTGTGGGTGAACGCGGCATTCTCCGAAATGACCGGCTACACGTTGTACGAGGCCGTCGGCCGCAATCCCCGTGAACTGGTCAAGTCTGGTGTGCACGACCAGGCCTTCTATCAGAACCTGTGGACGACGATTACCGGCGGTGCTGTGTGGACGGGCGAACTGACCAACAGGCGGAAGGACGGCAGCCACTATCCAGAACAGCAGAGCATCACGCCCGTCCGTGACGGCCAGGGTGCCATCACGCACTTCATCGCCATCAAGCGTGATTTGACCGAGGAGAAGCAGCGGAGCGCGGCGTACCTGCAGGCGCAGAAGATGGAGGTGGTCGGTCGTCTGGTTGCGGGCGTTGCGCACGACTTCAATAACCTGCTGGCCATCATCGCCGGTACCAGCGCGCTGGCGCTCGAGGACCTGCCACCTGACCATGCCGCACGGGAGGATCTGCAGCAGATCAAGGACGCGGGCGATCGCGCAGCCGGCATCACCCGGCAATTGCTGGCCTTCTCGCGGAAGCAGATAGCGGTGCCAGTCATCCTGAGCGTCAGCGATCACGTCCGGGCGTCGGCCAAGATGCTGCAGCGTCTCATCGGCGAGGACATCGATCTCGTGGTCGAATCCGGTGGCGGCTCCGACACGGTCCGGATTGATCCGGGGCACTTTGACCAGTTATTGATGAACCTCGTGGTCAATGCGCGCGACGCCATGCCGTCTGGCGGTGTGCTCACGGTCGCGTCGCAGGTGGTCAACTCGGCGTGGTCGGACCCTGCGGCATCGGGGGGCGACCGTCAGATGGTCCGCCTGACGGTCTCGGATACCGGAACAGGCATCGCTCCCGACGTCCTGCCGCATCTGTTCGAGCCATTCTTTACGACCAAGGAACATGGGAAGGGGACGGGGCTGGGACTGGCGACCGTGGCCGAAATCGTGCGCCAGTCCCGGGGCACGGTCTCTGTGACGAGCGAGCCGGGCGCTGGAGCCGTCTTCACGATCGAACTGCCGCAACAGGCGGGGAGCGCCGGAGCGGCTCCGCCAGACCAGGTGCGTAGCGGCCACGGCACCGAGACCATCCTGCTCGTGGAGGACGACGTCGCGCTCCAGGCGCTCACCGAGCGCATGTTGAAGAAGGCTGGGTACACCGTGCTGGCGGCATCGGATGGCGAGCAGGCCGTGGAGATGTTCGAGCGTGGCCAGGGGGCGGTCCATCTGCTGCTGACCGATGTCGTCCTGCCTGGCATGAACGGGGTGGAACTGGCGGCGCGTCTCACCGCCCGCACGCCCTTGCTGAAAGTGATCTACATGTCCGGCTACACGGGAGATCGTCTGCCTCCAGAGGCGCTGTCGGGCGCCGCGTTCATTGCCAAGCCCTTCGTTCCGAATGCGTTGACGGCCCAGATCCGCCGGACGCTTGACTCGTCCTCCGGGGCCGCAGGAGAGGCCGGCGCGGCGCACCAGGCGTAAGGGGCTACCCCTGGCGGCGTGGTGCGAGCAGCGCGTAGAGCGCCGCGCTCAGTGCCTCGGGCGACGCCGGTTTCGGAATGCGTGGCACTACCAGGCCGTGCATGGCCTGTTCGGCCGCGGTGTCTCCGAAGCCAGAGGTCACGGCCATCGGCACGTCGGGCCGGATGTCGCGCATGGCCCTGAGCAGGGAGGCGCCGTCAAGGTCCGGCATCGCCAGATCCGTCACGACGGCGTCGAACGCCATAGGGTCCGCGGTAAAGGCGCGCAACGCCGTGCGTGGATCGCTGAAGCTGGTACACCGATAGCCCATGCGGGTCAGCACCCGCGTGGTCAGCACGCCAAGCGGCTCCTCATCGTCGACGTAGAGGATGTGCTCATTGCGTCCGCGCACGATGCCGGTCGGTGTCGCCGAGGCCGAGGGCGTCGCGGATGGCGCGGTGGGCAGATAGATGTGGAAGGCAGTCCCCACACCGACGTGACTCTCCACCGTAATCGCGCCGTGATGGTCGTGCACCATGCCGTACACCGTGGACAGGCCAAGTCCCGATCCCCGCGCACCCTTCGTCGAGAAGAAGGGCTCGAAGATGCGGTCCAGGTGCTCGGGTGCGATGCCGCGTCCGGTATCGGCGACGGTGAGACACAGGTAGCGGCCGGGCGTGAGCTCCGGGGCGGGCGCGTCGTTCCTGGTGACGGTCACAGCCTGAACGGTCACCCGCAGCGCTCCCCCGGTGTCGCGCATGGCGTCGGCCGCATTGCTGGAGAGGCTCATGAGGACTTCGCGCAGCTGCGCCGGGTCGACCAGCGCCAGCGGGAGGTCGGCGGCGATGTCCGTCGTCACCTCCACGGTGGGCGTCAGTCCCACCTTGATCAGGCCAAGGGCGTCCTCGATGGCCTGGCCCATGCCGATGGCAACCGGCGTGCCGTGGGTGGCCCGGCTGAACACCAGGATCCGCTGGACCAGATCCGCCGCGCGCTGTGCGGCTCGCGCAATCTCCTGCAGATACCCGCGGACCGGTGTGTCTCCGGTCTCTTCGAGGGCGAGCCGGGTATTGCCGATCACCGTCGCCAGGATGTTGTTGAAGTCGTGGGCGATTCCGCCGGCGAGCGTGCCGAGCGTCTCCATCTTCTGAGCCTGGTCCCACCTCGCGTCCAGCGTGCGCCGGTCCTCGATTGAGGCACGGCTGCTGGATGCGTGGCGGATCAACTCCCCGAGCGCTTCAATCGTCTGCCGTTCCTCCGTCAGAAACGGGCCCTCGTCCGCGACTGGCAGATCGGCCTGGGTGTACCAGACCTCAATGGTGCCGGTTGCGCCTGCCACCGCGAACTGAGTGGCCATGACGGCGGATGCGCGCGGACCAGCACCCGAGGTGACGGTGATCGGCCCGATGGCGATACGCGCACAGCAGAGCGCGGGAAACCGGCAGGCGGCCGCGAGGTGGTCGACCAGCCGCTGTAGCGTCTCTGGCCCCAGCGGCTCCTCGAACAGGAGGCGGGTCGCATCGCGTAGCAGAGTGATGGCCGTCACGCGCGGAACCTCGGAGGCGTGGGCCCCAGTCGGTGCGGTCCTCCTTCGTGCGAGGAGCAGGTCGGCACGGAGAACCAGTAGAGGAAGATCGGCATGGCACTCCGACGGAGTTGGTAGCTATTATGAACTGAACCGGTCGAGTGAGGCCGTTCGAAGAAGGAGTTCCCGGTGGCGGACACGCTCGAGCCAGACCTGATCCATAGGTTCAAGAACAAGGTGGCGGTTGCCGAGGGGTTCTGTCGGCTGTTGATCGAGGACCTTGAGCCAGGCGATGTCAGGCGCGAGGATGCACAGCGGATTCACGAGGCCCTGCAGCAGATGCAGGCCATGCTGCCGGCGCTCCAGGCCGAATTGAAGCAGGGCAGGCCGGGGCGGGAGTAACGGATGCCAGCACTGAGCACGAATCACGTACTGGTCGTCGATGACGAAGAGGGGATCCGCGAGCTCCTCAGGCGCATGCTGGTGCCGGCTGGCTATGTGGTCCAGACGGCGCACGATGCGGAGTCGGCGCTGGCCGTGCTGGACGGGTTCAGGCCAGCCGTCGTCATCATCGACATTCACATGCCGGGCCGGAGCGGACTCTGGCTGGCGGACCAGGTGCGACTGGCGTCCCCCCATGCGGCAATGATCCTGGCCACCGCCGATGCCGACGTGCCCGCCAGCGCCAGTTTCAAGCCCGGCATCATCGAGTACATCGTCAAGCCGCTCGACAAGGCCACCGTGCTGAAGGCGGTCATCGAAGCGCGCGAGTGGTCCGCGCGTTCGAGTGGCGTGCCCTTCGAGGAGGAGGACGAATCGCCGTCCGCGGGACGGTGGCGCGAGGGCGTCGCCGGCGTGTTGGCCCGGCGAGGTCTCTGGGTCACGGTGCTGGCCGTCGTGGTGGTGCTGGGGGCGGTGAGCGCGTACCTCCGATTCCCCCGCGTGGACACGGTCCGCCTGGTGTCCTCGGCCAGCGGGGTGGTGCGTGTCTTCGACCAGGCGGGCGGGAATCTCGCGCAGGGGTCCGGGTTCTTTGTCGAACCGGACGTGTTCATCACCGACCACCATGTGATTGATGGCGGCATCCAGGCCACCGTGACCGTCGGGGGCAATGTCACCATTCCCATAGCCGGGGTCCTCGCGGTCGATCGGGTGCATGACCTGGTCGCGTTGCAGACGGTGCGGCCGGGGCCCGCACAACTGGCGCTGGCGACGGCCGAGCCTCAGATCGGCGACGCGGTCTCGGTCTATGGCGCACCGCTCGGGCTGAGTGGCACCCTATCCACGGGGATTGTCAGCGCGGCGCCTGACGCGAATCAGAACCGGCTGCAGATCAGTGCGCCAATTTCGCCCGGCAGCAGCGGGAGCCCCGTCATGACGCCATCGGGCGAGGTCATCGGGGTGGTGACGGCTATCCAGATCACCGGGCAGGCGATCAACTTCGCCGCTCCGGTCCGCTTCGTTCGCGCATTGCTCGCCAACCGAGGAGCGGTGCAGCCCCTGGCGAGAATGGCCAGGGGTGCCGCCGATGATCGTGAACGAAACGAATTGATGGGACAGGTCAAGCTCGTCACCACGTACTCGCCCGAGAGTCTGACGACCCGCCGGGGCCGTCTCGTCGCGGAGTACGGCAGAACGATGCGGCCCTCCGAAGCGGAGCGACGCGCGGACCGTGAAGCGCTCCTCGAGGCGTGGACACGGTTGCGGTTCGACCAGATCGGTCAGCTCGTCGACAAGTCCTTCGCGGATGACAGGACGGCGGTCCGGTACTTCTACGACGACAACAAACGCCTCGAGACCGAGCCGGGCTTTGAGGGTGACACGCTGCTCTACACGTGGCGCTTCGTCCCTGTCGACGCCAGCCGGACCAGGGCCACCGACCTGCACGGTGGGGGCATCCGCGAACTGGCCTACGACCAGCGGGGCCGTCTCGTGGAGGAACGCGCGCAGACGGGTGACACCCCGGCCGTGATCCGGCGCTGGCACTACGAGGAGGCCCGATGGCCTCACCTGGTGGTTGACGGCACGCTGGAACCAGTCGTGGAGCTCGACGTCCTGGGCAACATCATCAAGCGGGTCGAGCCGGACGGGAGCGAGACGACGTGGGTCTATCGGTTCGATGCCCGCGGCAACTGGGTGAATCGCACCACGATGAAGGGGGCCCAGGTTCTGATGCTCGAGCGCCGCGACATCACGTACTGGAAGTAGCTACGGCACCTTCTCGAGCTCGATGGTGAAGGGCAGGTTCGGAAATTCCACGTAGGCGAAGAAGCTGTCTCCGGAGCCGGTCGTCAGGTGGCCGCCGAGCTTCTCCAGCGTCGCGACCGTTCCCGCCAGATTCTTCACGCCGAATGAGATGTGCTGGATGGAGCCGTCGCCGTGGCGCTCCAGCCCATCGCGCCACGGACTCTTGCCGCCTGTCGGTTCCAGCAGGTGCATCTCGACGCCGTTGGTCCGAATCTCGGTGGTCTTGACGCCCGCCTTCGGATCGCCCGGGTAGCCCTTGGGCACTGGCCCCGGCGGCACGACGGCGTGAATTGGCGCATAGGTTGCGCCGAAGACGTCCGCGAAGTGCCGCGCCGAGGCGTCGACGTCCTTCACCACGAAGCCCACGTGGCGGAACGTGCCGTCAAAGGTCTGCGTCTTCTGGGCGCGCAGCGACTCCAGCCCGGCGCCCAATCCCATCAGCGCCACGGCTGCCACCGCGCGCACCATCCACTTCGTGCCACTCGAACGCATCGCGTGTTGTCCTTTCGGCTACCGGGCCAGAGGATCAGGCCGGAGCTGAATCTGCATGACCTTGCTGGTGGTGCCGCGGCCGCCTTCGGTGTGCCACGGCGCCTGGCTGCTGTAGGAGGACCAGAGCCCGCGCCCCTTCCAGCCGCCCTTCGGGTTGTCGATGCGGCCGTCGAGGCCGCGGCTGTAGTAGCCGATGGGATACGGCACTCGGATCGTGACGAAGTGGCCGTCGGGCCTGAGCGCGATGAGCGAATCCGAGTTGGTGCCATTCACGAATGGTGTGTTGGCGCCGAGCCCGAACGTGTCGAACTTGTCGACCCAGTTGTAATAGTGCATGTCGGAGCTTCCCCACGTCGTGTCGCCCTTGAAGCGAGGGCCCGGCGTCTGGTGCAGCGTCCAGCCTTCCGGGCAGTGCGTGCCGGTGGCGGTCGGTCCCTTGAGCACGTGGCACTTCTTCCGGTCGAAGCTGGCGAGATGGCCGCTCTGCAGTCCCGTCCACACCAGGCCGTTGCGGTCAACATCGACGCCACGCGGTCCGAAGCCGCGCACGGCATTGCCTTCGCCGAACGGCGGCTCGTAAACCTCGGAGAGGCCGGTCTTCGGGTCGAAGCGGACGAGCATCCCCGGCACGGCGCTGATCGCGCCCCAGATGCTGCCGTCAAACGGATGCGGCTCGATGCCGTAGAGCCCCAGGCCGAAGCCCGTCTCATACCCGGTGCTGCGTCCACCGACGCGCGTGTCCCTGGCGGGATCCGCGGGCTGACCGGGCTCCACGTAGGCATCGCGCCGGCCATTGCCATTTGTGTCGAGGATGAAGGGCGACCAGCCCTGCGCCTTCGCGGCGTCGTGGGTTTCCTCGAAGACCCGTGTGTTGAGCCAGCCGATCACCTGGCCGCCGCCACTGAACCAGAGCGTGTTGTCCGGGTCGTGGCCAAACTGCAGATGGTGCGTGGAGAAGCACAGGTCGATCGGGATGGTCTGGCCGGTCTCCGGGTTGTACATCGAGGCCTGCCGCGAACTGGTCGCGAGCGGAAAGGCCGCCGCCGAGGTATGCGACGACCCGGCCTGGCAGAACGCCGGGTTGGCGGCCGCGCGGGTGACGGAGGTCATCCAGACGCGGCCCCGGCTGTCGAGCATGGGGTTGTGCATGCTGGCCTTGCCGCGCCAGATGAGCTCGTCGGCCCAATAGGGAGAGGGGCCCAGCAGCGACTGCGGCTGCGAGTAGCTGGCGGCCGCATCCACCGGCAGGGCGATCTTCTTCTCGACGATGTTCCGGGTCGGATCAAGCGAGAGGATGTCCGGCATGTTGTAGCGGTCGTTGCCGTAGACGATGCCGTAGGCGTTGCTCGTGGGGTGCCGGCGATCGGTGGCGGTGATGTCGTGCACGAACGACTTGTCATTCGCCCAGTCCCACTGCGTGATGACGACGTTGCGCTCGACGCCCGTCGGGCGTGGCGGCGCCTGCGGCACCTCGCCGGCGGCGATGCGGTCCGACCAGTCGGCGAACATGGCCAGCCCGCGCGCGCGGCCGAAGGCATTCATCGCACCCGTCATCACCGGGGCGGCCTGCGACGCCTGCACGCGGTGGTCCCAGGCGGCGACGGACGTGGGGAAGGTGCCCAGCGCGGCGGGGAGTTCCCGCGTGGCCTTCGTGCCGAGCTGATGGCACTGCATGCACTGGCTCTTCATCAGGTCCATCCAGTGCGCCTGGCTCTTCATCGCCTCGCCAAAGCCATTGGCCGGTGTGGGCGGAAACTCGCGGTCCGCCGGGATGGTGATAAGCGAGAGCCAGTAGCTGGCGGGGTAGTAGAAGGCCGCCGCGCGTGGCGTGGACGCGGCCACGGCCGTGAGGTTCACCGTGCGCCCGGGCGAGGCCGGCGTGCGCGAAGAGTCGACCAGGCCGTAGCCTCGCACCCACAGGTTGTAGCTCGCTCGCGGCAAGTCCGGCACGAGATACCGCCCACGCTCGTCGGTGACGACGATCTTCCGGAAGCCGGTCGGCAGTTCCTGGGTTTCAGCGATCACCCACACGCCCGCTTCGGGGCCGTGGGGGCCGGTGACCACGCCGCCGATGTCGTCGGCGTCGACGCGCACGGTCTCGGTCTGCCGGCCCGAGAGTGTGACAAGCGTCAGCGGAAGCACCAGGAGCACAGCCACGCGGACGCGTGAGCGGATGGGGAAGCGCATGGCTGGTGATGCTAGCACCGTCATCGCGGGTGAAGTCGTGGGAGGATCGGGGGATGACGACCGCGCCCCCCTCTCCTATTCGCCTCGGCATCTCCGCGTGCCTCCTGGGCGACCAGGTGCGCTTCGACGGTGGCCACAAGCGGGACCCGTTTCTCATTGATACCGTCGGCCCGTTCGTCGAGTGGCTCAAGGTGTGCCCCGAGGTGGAGTCCGGCATGGGGACTCCCCGCGAGTCGATCCGGCTGGTCGAGGAGGACGGACGGCTTCGGGTGCTGACGGTGCGCACCGGCATCGAGCACACCGCTTCGCTCACCACCTGGGCCGCGCGGCGCGTGCGGGAGCTGGCCGCCGAAGAGCTGTCGGGCTTCGTCGTCAAGAAGGATTCGCCCAGCTGCGGCATGGTGCGCGTGAAGGTGTATGGCCCGCCCGGGACTACGGGCTCGGCAGGACGGCATGGCCGTGGGGTCTTTACCGGCGCGTTGTTGGATGCCTATCCCGATCTGCCGGTGGAGGAGGAGGGCCGACTCTCCGATCCACGTCTCCGGGAGAACTTCATCGAACGGGTGTTTGCCTACCGCCGCGTGCGCGACTTCTTCGCGCCACGCTGGACGATGGGAGGCCTCGTCGCCTTCCACACGCGCCAGAAGCTGGTGCTGATGGCGCATTCACCCAAGGCCTATCAGGAGATCGGCCGGCTGGTGGCCCAGGCCAAAGGGATGGACCGCGAGACGCTGCGATCGCGCTATATCTCCGAGTTCATGGCGGCACTCCGCGTGATGGCGACGCCGCGCCGCCAGGCCAACGTGTTGCAGCACATGGTCGGCTACTTCTCGGACGCGCTCGACCCGGCGTCGCGCGCGGAACTGGCGCAGACCATCACCGACTACCGGCTCGGGCAGATTCCGCTGGTGGTCCCGGTCACGCTCATTCGCCACTTCGTGCGGCTCTACAACGTGGCATATCTGGCGGGGCAGGTTTACCTTGAGCCCCATCCGAAGGAGCTGATGCTCCGGAATCACGTTTAGCGCGGCCTGACTGTTGAGTGCCGGCCATAAAGTCCTGGCCGAGCCAGGGTGACGCAGTGCGCATGTGACGGACTCTTCCGTCTTTCCCCGAAGGCCATGGTGCCGCCTCGCTCAGACGTCAACCCAAGAAAGTCACGGGATTCCCTGATATTGGCACCGTGGGCGTGATCTACTATCTCCCGCCGGGCCTCGTACGCCCGTTTGGAGGACGCCTTGATGCTGACTAGGTTTTTGCGTGTTTCGTGCTGTGCAGCGCTCCTGCTGCTTCTGCCGCACCTCGTTGCGGCCCAGACCAACGGCGGTATCGCCGGTACGGTCAAGGACGCGTCCGGCGCGGTACTGCCTGGCGTAACCGTCGAGGCGGCCAGCCCGGCCCTCATCGAGAAGGTCCGTACGGTCGTCACTGACGGTCAGGGCAACTACAAGATCACCGACCTGCGTCCGGGCACCTACACGGTGACGTTCACGCTCGGTGGTTTCGCGCCGTTCAAGCGCGAGGGCATCAACCTGACCTCCGGCTTCACGGCCGCGGCCAATGCCGAACTCAAGGTCGGTGGCCTCGAAGAGACCGTGACCGTGTCTGGCGCGAGCCCGATCGTTGACGTGCAGAACGTCCGCACGCAGCAGGTCATGAAGTCCGAAACGCTCAACCAGCTCCCCGGCACACGCAGCGTCGCGGCTATGGCGTCGCTCACGCTTGGCGCCGTGCCGTCGAGCTCCGGCCGTAACGACGTCGGCGGTGACAAGGGCGAGCTCAGCTCCGGCATCCTGCTGCACGGCAGCCGTGGTGACGACGGCCGTCTGAACTACGACGGCATGAACACGAACGTGTTCTTCGGCAACGGTGGCG
Source organism: Acidobacteriota bacterium (assembly GCA_947482665.1). GTDB lineage: Bacteria > Acidobacteriota > Vicinamibacteria > Vicinamibacterales > UBA2999 > CANKJK01. The sequence goes on along the minus strand of CANKJK010000006.1, from coordinate 176,926 downwards.
GCCAGCAGCGCGTCTACGTGTTCAACGCCGTCGGCATCGAAGAAGTCGTCATCGACACCGGCACGGCCTCGGCCGAAACGGAGACCGGCGGCGCCAACATGAACATCGTCCCGAAGGACGGCAGCAACAAGTTGTCCGTCTACGGCTCGGCCAACTTCACCAACTCCAGCCTCTCCAGCAAGTCCATTCCGGACGCCCTGGCCAAGCGGGGCGTGCAGCCGACCGCGTCCGTGAAACAGATCTGGGACTACGGCGTCGGCGTCGGTGGCCCAATCAAGCAAGACAAGGTCTGGTTCTACACGGCCAACCGGTGGTGGGGCGCGCAGAACAACGTGCCCGGCGCCTACTTCAACAAGTCGAAAGTCTGGTACAAGTACGAGGCGGACCTGAGCAAGCCGGCCTACGGCAACGACTTCTTCGTCGACAACGCCGTCCGCTTCACCATTCAGGCGAACGACAAGAACAAGTTCACCCAGGAACTGCACCTCCAGCACGGCTGCCAGTGCATGGACTCGGTCAGTGCCACGCAGTCGCCCGAAGCCACGCAGGACTTCAACTACGGTCCGCAGTATCTGATTCAGACGACGTGGAGCTCGGCGCGCACCAGCAAGCTCCTCCTTCAGGCCGGCGCCACGTTCATGCTGCAGGGCGTGAACTTCACCAACGGCAGCGGCGTGAATCCGAATTACTTCACCGGTAAGGGCACGGCGTTTCTGCCGGATGCGCAGCATGTGCCGATCAAGGACAACCTGACCCAGATGGCGTTCAACGGCCTGGCCGGGAGCACCGACACCTACGGCGACGGCGACAACTCGAACAACTACAACCAGCGGTTCGTGGCCTCCTACATCACCGGTTCGCACGCGATGAAGCTGGGCTTCCAGAACATCTTCGGCAAGTACGACACCTCAGGTCAGCCCTCCAGCGTGAACCAGTTCAACTACCAGTTCTACGGTGGCGTCCCGACGACGATCATCCAGCTGGCTGGTCCGTTCCAGTCGAAGACGCGCGTGGCGGGCCAGAGCCTCTACGCGCAGGATCAGTGGACGTTGAAGAAGCTGACGGTGAACGCCGGCATCCGCTTCGACCACTTCACCGGTCGCACGCTGGCGCAGGACATTCCGGCCGGCACGTTCGTGGCCGCGCGTCACGTGGATGCCGTCAAGGGCATCCCGAACTACAAGGACCTCAGCCCGCGCATCGGCGCGGCGTATGACGTGTTTGGCAACGGCAAGACGGCCGTCAAGGTCTCCTGGGGTCACTACCTCTACGGGCAGGGTGGCGGCACAACCCGCAACATCGACCCGGCGACCTCCATCGTGACCTCGACAAGCCGCACGTGGGCCGACGCCAACGGCGACTTCATTCCGCAGTGCACGCTGACCAATCCCGGCGCCAACGGCGAATGCGGTGCGATTGCGAACCCGAGCTTCGGCAGCGCGAACCCGATCATCAGCTACTCGCCAGCCACCTCCCAGGGCTGGGGCAACCGTGAGTACAACAACCAGCTGTCCATCCAGCTCCAGCAGGAACTCCACCCGGGCATCGGCCTGGCGGTTGGCTACTTCCACACCGCGTGGGGCAATGCCACCGCGCTGAAGGACCTGACCAACACCAGTGCTGCCGCCTTCAACGAGATGTGCGTGACGGCGCCGACCGACCCGGCCCTTGGGTCGGTGTCGGGTTCCACGATCTGCGGCTACTACGCGCCGAAGAGCCTGGCCGCGGCGCGTTACCAGATCGTCAAGGTGACAGACGCGGGCTTCCCCGAGCCGAAGGAAATCTACAACGGCGTCGACATCGCGGTGAATGCCCGCTTCGGCAAGGGCGGTCTCGTGACGGGCGGCGTGACGGTGGGCCGTGAGGGTGTGAACGTGTGCTACGCGAACGGCCACCCGGAACTCCGGCCGTTCGGCATGCACGGCACCTACGTCTACGCGTCGACCATCACCACGTTCCCGAGCTATCCGCAGACCACGGGCAGCGGCGAGACCTATTGCAACGTGAACACGCCGTGGTGGCTGGGGATTGGCTCGCAGGCCAAGGCGCAGGTCATCTACCCGCTGCCGCTCGATTTCAGCATCAGCGGCACGTTCAAGACGCTGCCCGGCATTCCGCTCGAGGCCACGCAGTTCTCCTTTGACCCGAAGGGCTTCACGCTGCCGTTCGGCTTCCTGCCGGCCTCGATCATCCCGATCGGGAACCCGGGTGGTATCGGCGGCGGCGCGGCGATTTCGCCGTACCACGACAGCCGTCTCTTCCAGACGGACCTGCGCCTCACGAAGAAGGTCAGCGTCGGGAAGAGCAAGATCACGGCGGTGCTGGACGTCTACAACGCGATGAACCAGCGCGTGTCACAGGGCAATCTGAACTTCGTCGGCGCGCCCGGCCAGTTCCAGTTCCCGCTCTCGATTCTCGGCGGCCGCCTCTTCAAGTTCGGCGGTCAGGTGGCCTGGTAACAGCAGGCGGGCCGGCCTCGGCCGGCTGAACGGTTCCACTGAACGGCAGGCGTTCCCTCGGGGGCGCCTGCCGTTTCTCTGTGTACGGAGGGTTGCGGCGATTCAGGAGTTGCGCGCACCTGGCGGTGGGCGCGTGCCCAGTCCTATGCCGGGGCGGCAGTGGGTACCGGTCACGCATCAGGCGCGGAGCCGCACGGCCCCTGAGTGTCAGCGCCGGTAGAGGTACTGCAGCTTGGCGAAGATGGCCCGGTTGGTCCGCTCGTAGCCCTGGGTGCGGTCCTCGGCCGTCGTGGGGGTGGTTGCGCCGAAGTCCTTGTAGCGGTCGTCGTAGCCGGCGAAGAAGACCGTGCCGGCATTGACGCGATACGTCCCCACGATGTTCGCCAGTACCGTGCGAGTGAGCGTGTTGAACTCGACGATGTTGCGGACGAGCAGGCGCGGTGAGAGCTGGTAGGTGGACTTGGCATAGAGGATCTTCACGTTGAAGGCCTCACTGCCCGTGCGGACGTCGAGGAAGCGCGTGGTGTTGAGACGGACCTCGCTCTGGAATCGCGCGGTGGGCCGGAGCACCAGCGTGGCGTTGTAGGCCGTGGTGCTGCCGAGGAAGGGGGACGCAACGATGCGGATCTCTCCGCCGTGGTTCCAGTCCACGGTCAGGGCCGCCTTGCGGCTGGCGTTGATGACGGCTTTGGCCTGCCAGCGGGTCTTGTCGAAGTCGATACCCCGGTAGCGCTCCATGTTGCGGTTGGCCGAGGCCGAGAGCGTGATGCTGTGCGCGAGCAGCGTGTTCCACGTCGCCCCGCGAATCTCGTCGGTGAGGGTTCCGGCGTAGTCGTACCAGCGCTCGTAGTTTCCGCGTGGCCCCCAGTTGACGATGGTGCCTTCGGGCCACCAGCGGTATGACGCATTGCCGAAGATGCGCCGGTAGTCCACGCGCTGCGCAAAACCCGAGTCATTGCGGTAGTCAGGGCTGGCGTCGTGATAGGCCGCGCTGTAGCCGGTGTGGCGGCTCTGGCCGATGAAGCCAATGTCGACAAAGTGCCCCGTGCGGCTGATGCCGGCGGCGTCGCGGTGGTCGGTCAGGACGCCGGCGATGCCGAGGGTGCGGCTGCGGCCAATCTTGAGGTTGTTGTCGAACATGGCGAGCCGGCTGTGCGTGTCCATGAACTCCCGGTCCACGAGGAGGATGCCGCTGTAGGCCTCGCGGTAGATGTCGTACCGGAGGCGCAGTGCGGTGACCGTGGCGCTGTGGCCAGAGGCCGGGTCGGCGGGGTCGTCCACCTTGCCGGAGGACGCATCGCTGGCGGCCAGCGCGCCAATCAGCCACCGGCCCATCTTGCCCGTGAGCTTCACCCCGAACTGCGGGTCGATGATCGTGCGCGTGTGCAGGAAGGGGAAGGGGCCGTTGGTGCGGAAGGCTTCCTGCCCTTCGAGGAAGAACGGCCGCAGCTCCGTGAAGAAGAGCGGGAAGCGCTGGTTGACCTGAATCTGCGGGATGTCCGTCTCCACCTGGGAGAAGTCCGGATTCACGGTGAGGTCCAGCGTCAGGTTCGACGTCACGCCGTACTTGGCCGTCAGACCGGCCTCCGTGACGCTCGTGGTGGTGAGCGCACCCGACGCCGACCGCACGTCCACCCGCTGACTCGTGAGCGTGGGCATCAGTTCGGTGATGCGCTGGATCGCGAGATCCTGCATGCCTTCGAGCAGGCCCATCTGGCCGAGGGCTGTTGCCGAGGTGTTGGGGAGCGGCGCCCACGTGGCGAGCTCATTCTTGCCGCGGATATCACGCTGGATCTGGAAGCCCCAGCGGTGGGCCTTGCCCTTGCCGACCGCCGGATAGCGCAAGCTCTTGAAGGGGATCGCCATCTCGGCCACCCACCCGTCCGCAACGAGTTGCCCGGCTGTTTGATAGAGCACGTTCCAGGACGTGTCGACGGTGATGCCCGCAGGGTTCGTGATGAGGAGCGAATCCGCCTGCACGCCGTACCCGTTCACCGAAAAGGCGTAGCCCCGCTGGGCGTCGCGAAACGGGTCGATGGAGATGGTGATGGTGTCGTCCGCCGAGGTCTGGTCGCGGTCGGACCGGTTGGCGCGCACCAGCGACGGGTCCGAGTAGTGCACGCGCAGGCCCACGTAGATGAACGACGCATCGTAGGCGAGTAGCACCTCCGTGGCCTCGGAGGCCGGTGCGCCCTCGACGGGCTGCTGCTGCGTGAACGAGGTGATGCGGGCAGCCGTGGCCCAGAGGGGTTCGTCCAGCCGGCCGTCAATCTGCGGCGGCGTCGTGGCCCGCGTGGGCGTGACCGACGGAGGAGGGCCTGCGGCAAAGGTGTTCAGGGACAGCGCGGCCCAGACCGCGGTTGCGAAGGCGAGCAGACGAAGCTGTGGCATGACGCTGGTGGACGGCCAGTGGCGCGATACGAGAGGCGGTGGTCTTACTTCGTGGTGGCGAGCGCGCGGAGATCGATGAACGGCGTGGCGCCACCGGAGACCTGCGGCAGCACGCCGTTCCACTTGTCGATGGCCTTCCCCTGGATCAGGTTGGCCGTGAGCGTGGCCTGGAGCAGCCGGTTCGCCTCGGCCTGCGCCTTGGCCCGCACGAGCGTCGCTTGCGCCTCGCCCTCGGCCTTGGCCACTTCCGCCTTGGCGAGCATCTGGTTCTTCTGGAGCTCGTACTCGGCTTGCTGGGCCTGCTGTTGCGCCGCCATCTTCTGCTGCATCTGCACTTCAAGCGACTGGGGCAGATGGCTGGCGCCCAGGTTCACCTTGTCGAGGTGAAAGCCCATCTTGGTGAGCTCGGCGCCGAGGTTGGCCTGGATGCCTTCCTGCAGCTGACTGCGCTTCGATGAGATGACCTCCGAGAGGTCCATCTGCCCGGCGGTGTTCTGCGCGACGGTGATGATCGTGCGGCGGATGAACGTCGCTTCAATCTCCGAGATGTCGGCACCACGGAAGGCTTTGAAGACCTGCGCCGCCTGGCCCTCCGAGGTGTTGAAGGTTACTGAGATGTCCTGGGTGATGTGCTGCCCCTCGCGGGTCGGCAGGTCGATGCTGTCGTCACCCGTGGCCGAGCCTTCCGTCGCACGCCGCACCATCGTGTAGGTGCGCAGCGCCGTCGGGTAGCTCTGCACCTGGGTGATGAACGGCACGCGCCAGGCGATGCCCTGGGGCACGGTGCGGAGCGAGCCCGTCCACACGTTGAAGATCACGCCGGTGTTACCGGGCGAGATGATCGAATAGGAGCTGAAGAAGAACGCCAGGACGGCGATGGCCACGACGATGACGCCGGCCTTGCTCAGGACTTTCGCGGAGAGTTCTGCGGGGTCATATTCAATCGGCGTCATGGTCGTGATCCTTCGTGCTGTAGTCGGTGATGTCGATGATGGGGCGCGACGACGCCCGCCGCGCGGGCTTCAGCGCACGGCGGAACACCCGTTCCAGTCTGTGTTCGACCGGCCGTAGCAGTCGGATCAGGCCGGCCAGGGCCACGCCAAAGAGCACGAGTTCAGCAAAGGTCATGGCCGACGGTCACATGACGGATTGTACGGGCTGGTGGCCGTCTCTGACCGGACCAGGATGAGGAGGAAAGCGGGATGAGGCGAGGCGGTGCGACAGGCGGCCCGTGGCCGGTCAAGCGGCGACCACAGGGGACCAATGAGGGCGGAGCCGATGTGGCACCGGCCGGGCCTGCCTTCCTCAGGAGGCAGGACGAGGGCGCGTCCCGATCACGACGGTGGGGCCGCCGTGTCGTGGTGCGTCGTTGTGCCGGCGGGAGTGCGGCGCGGGCGCCGGCGCAGAAACAGGACCGCCGCGACGAGCGTGGCGAGTCCGAAGAACGCCACGATCAATATGTCTCCCGTGGTGTGGCCAGCGACTGGGCCAGGAACCGTTGGTGCGGGTGCACCCGGTGCCGCGGGCGAGGTGGCCGGTGCCGGGAGCGGGAGAGAGGGTGTGGCGCCAGCCTCGCCGCCCTCGGCGCTGCCTTGCGCCACCAGCAGGATGCGCACGCCGCTCTCCGCAGGCATCGGGAAGAGCTCGGACTGCAACGGCTCCGAGCCGACGACAGTCGATACTCGAACCCGCGAACCCACCGGCAGGTGCGCAAACTCGGCCCGGCCCTTCTCGCCGGTCAGCGCCCGTTGCACGGGCGCTCCTTCTACGGCGAGTGCGACGCTGATGCCGCGCAGGTCGCCGGTGAAGGCTCCGGCCACCACGCGGACCGTCAGGGAGCCAGGAGGAAGGGTTCCGTCATTGAGGGGCATGCCCGCGGCGCGCACCATCTGTGTGGCGTTGCTGGCGCCGTGAGGGGGAGCGGACTGTGCCCCGGCCGTGCGGGCCAGGAGCGGCATGGCCGCCAGGGCGGCCAGAGAGCAGACGCGAATGATCCGAAGCATGCACATGGGGGCTACCTGAAGCGATAGGAGAGTCCGGTCATCATGCGCACGTCGGTCATGTCCGCATCGCGGGTGACATCGACGACGCCGGTGAGGGAGAGCTGTCGGGTGAGTGTGGCCGAGATGCTGCCGGAGACCCGCCGAGACCAGGGGCGCGTCTCGATGGTGACCCCGTCGCTCCGGAGGAAGCGCACGACGGCCAGTGACGTCGAGTAGTCGCCCGACACGTAGAGCGACCGGCCCATGGCCCGGCCAACCGAGACGTAGCGTGAGTGGTAGGGGCCGGTGGGCCGATCAATCCGTGCGTCCGACGCGGAGATGTCGAGCCCCGCGCCGAAGAGGTTCGAGCCGTAGCCGCCAACGGTCAGGCGGCCGGTCGGGGCGTCATCCCTGTTATTGCGGTCGCGCGCGTATCCCGCGTAGACCTCAACGTGCGGCCAGGCCTTCACGCTCACCCGGCCTCCCGCGCTTTCGTAGCGGAGACCGTCGACCGCCTGGGGTGTGAGCGCGCGGCCATTGAGGACGTCGTCGGCCAGGCGCCGGACATCGAGTGAGCGCCCGCGATTGTAGGTGCCCTGCACCTCCACTTTTGAGCCCGCGGACTGACGGGCGTTGACGAGGAAGTAGGAGAGACCGCCCGTGGCCGCGCCGTTGGCCGGCCCGCGCAGGTCGTACTCCAGGGCCTGGTAGGCAAAGAAGGATTTCCCCGCGGGGAGGTAGTTGGTCACGGTCAGCAGCGACCGTTGGGTGATGCCTGCCTGCGAGATGTTCGCGAAGCCGATCACATGCCGACGGAGGAACCCGCTCTCGAGCGCGGCATAGCCGCCGAACTTCCGGACTCCTGGCGCGTAGCCCGCTTCATACCCGAGGGGCTCTGCCCCGGCGAAGATGCCCGTCACCAGTCGGCTCTTCGCCCCGGCCGGCTGGCTGCGATATTCGGCCAGGCCTCCGGCCAGTGCGCCCGCCGTGCCCAGGTCCGGCAGCCAGAGATGGCCTGCCCGGACGCGAACCTGCCCCCGATCCCCGAGCCGGGCACCGGCGAAGAGGTTGTAGAGCGAGATCCGCTGCGGCCGACCGGTGACCGTGTAGGCCGTGTGGCGCATATCGATCCCCGCGTCGAGACCGGGCGCATCCTGGTCCGGTGTCCTGAACGTAAAGGAGGTCGCGAAGTCGGCATCGTTGTGTGCCGGCCCGCCCTCAGGGCTCCGTCGTGCCGTGGTGAAAAAGAACGAGATGCGGGCGTCAGGGCGCGGTGCGGACTGTGCCCAGAGCGGCGCGGCCAGACCAAGGGTCATCCCGAGTGCCAGCCAGTGAAAGCGGTCGCGCATCATGGCGTGTTCCTCCTCGTCCTAGTCGCCGCGCCCGGTCGGGTGGCAGCTGTAACAGGCGCGTGACTCATAGCGATAACCATTGCGGCCTCGATGCTTGCTATCCATCGACGCCTGGGCATGCTCATGGCACGTCAGACAGGTGAAGTTGGCGTAGGCCGTGCCGCTCTGATGGCAGCTCGAGCACGGCGCCTTGTGGCGCCCGGATGCGATCGGGAACCGGTGATTGAAGGTGCCCTGTCCCCACGACGAGTCGGTGGCCCTGTGGCACGACTGACAGTCGGTGGAGAAGCCGGCGGCGGCGTGATTCGGCGAGCTGGTCCGGTCGTACTTCGAGCGGTGACAGCCGAGGCAGTCACGGGCGGTGCCCTTGTAGACGCCGTTGGCGTGACAGGCGGTGCAGGTCTGCGAGGCGTGCTGGCCAACCAGGGGGAAGACGGCCGCGTGATTGAAGCTCGCGCCGCGGAAGCTGTTGTCCGTCGCCTTGTGGCACGACTGACAGTCGGTGGAGAAGCCGGCGGCGGCGTGATTGGGCGCGCTGGTCTTGTCGTAGACCGAGCGGTGACAACCCACGCAGTCGCGTGCGGTGCCCTTGTAGACGCCGTTGGCGTGGCAGGCCGCGCAGGTTTGCGTCGCGTGCTGGCCAACCAGGGGGAAGACGGCCGCGTGATTGAAGCTTGCGCCGCGGAAGCTGCTGTCCGTCGCTTTATGGCACGACTGACAGTCGGTGGAGAAGCCAGCGGCGGCGTGATTGGGCGCACTCGTCTTGTTGTAGGCGGCTCGGTGACAACCCACGCAGTCGCGGGCCGTGCCTTTGAAGACGCTGTTGACGTGGCAGGCGGTGCACGTCTGTGAGGCGTGCTGGCCGACCAAGGGGAAGACGGCTGCGTGATTGAAGCTCGCGCCGCGGAAGCTGCTGTCCGTCGCCTTATGGCACGACTGACAGTCGGTGGAGAAGCCGGCCGCGGCGTGATTGGGCGTGGTGGTCCGGTCGTAGGCCGTGCGGTGGCAGCCCACGCAGTCGCGCGCCGTGCCCTTGTAGACGTTGTTGATGTGGCAGGCCGTGCAGGTCTGCGTGGCGTGCTGGCCAACCAGCGCGAAGACGGCCGCGTGGTTGAACCCGGCCCCGCGGAAGCTGCTCTCAGTCGCCTTATGGCACGACTGACAGTCGGTCGAGAAGCCGGCGGCGGCGTGATTGGGCGTGGTGGTCCGGTCGTAGGCTGTGCGGTGGCAGCCCACGCAGTCGCGGGCCGTGCCCTTGTAGACGTTGTTGACGTGACAGGCCGTGCAGGTCTGCGTCGCGTGCTGGCCAACGAGCGCGAAGACGGCCGTGTGGTTGAACCCGGCCCCGCGGAAACTGCTTTCTGTCGCCTTGTGGCACGACTGGCAGTCGGTCGAGAAGCCAGCGGCGGCGTGATTCGGGGTCGTGGTCCGGTTGTAGTCCGTGCGGTGGCAGCCCACACAGTCGCGGGCCGTGCCCTTGTAGACGCCGTTGGCGTGGCAGGCCGCGCAGGTCTGCGTGGCGTGCGGGCCGACCAGGGGAAACGCCGCCGCGTGGTTGAACCCAGCCTGGTGGAATGAGGTGTCATTGACCCGGTGGCAGACCTCGCAGGTCGTGGGGAACGCAGCGGTGACGTGGTTCGGCGTGCGGGCCGCCTGGTAGTCCTTCAGATGACAACTCACGCAGCCGCCACCCTGTACGCCGCGGAAGTCGCCGTTCTTGTGGCAGGTCTGACAGGCCAGTTGCCGGTGCGCGCCGCCGAGTGGCATGGACGTCAAGGCGGCATGGTCGAACCGCGCGCCTGTCCACGCCGTGGGCCGGTGGCACTGCTCGCACTGGCGGCCGAGTTGGAGCTTGAACCGGTCATCCTGCCGGCGGACCCAATGGCAGTCGACACACTGCCGCGGCGTGCCCTTGTACACCTCGTTCAGGTGGCAGGACGCACAGGGCGTCGAGAGGTGCTTACCCTCGAGCCGGAAGGTGGTTTTGTCGTGGAACTGGCGATTCGGCGTGTCGAACTGCGCTGACGCTGGCGCAGCCATCAGCCAGACGCCGGACAGCAACGTGAGAAGACGGAGCAGGCGCGTCATGGTGGCCCTCGTCATGGCTTGTGACAATTGCTGCAGGCGGGCCCGAGCGCGCCGCGGTGAATGTCGGTGTGGCACGACGTGCACGTCGTGACGGTGGCGTAGCTGGCCAGCACCCGCCTGTCAGGGCGGTCCGCGGGCGATGGCTTGTGACACGCCGCGCACTTCGCGGAAGCGTGTTGGCCCGAGAAGAAGCTCTTGAGTCCCTTCGCGTTCCGATGCACGTAGGCCGGCAGCGTAAAGCGGTCGACGGTGTGGCAGGTCTCGCAGGCGCGATCGAGTTGCCCGGCGTGGGGATCCACATGGCAGGCCACGCAGGCTGTGCCGACGCCAGTGAACTTCCGCGCCGAACCATGGCCGGACGGGAAGGCGCCGGTCTCGGTCTTGTGGCACCCCTCGCACTTCACGGGGCCGTGTTTCCCTGTGAGCGGAAACGCCGTGCGGCCATGGTCAAACACCGCGACGGCAAACTTCGGTGTGTCGATCGTGTGGCACCGCTCGCAGTCCGTCTTGAGCTGGCCCAGATGCACATCCTGGTGGCACGCCACGCAGGCCGTGGCCGTTCCCGGGAAGCCGACGCGCAAGGCGGGCACCGCCGCGGAGGTCCGCGTGGGCTGCAGCGTGCTGGGATGGCACTGCGTGCAGGTCAACGGCTGGTGGCGTCCATCAAAGAAGCTACGCGGCTTGAGGTGCGTGTAGGCCTTGACGTCCCACGTCCTGGCCGAGTGGCAACTCTCACAGGTGGCGCCCAGCTCGCCCTGATGCACGTCCGCGTGGCATGAGACGCACGTGGTCTTCAGGCCCCGGTAGTCCAGGTTCTTCCCCTGCACGGCCTTGTGGCACGTCACGCAGGTGAGGCCCCCATGCTTGTCGGCCAGCGCGAACTTCGTGGTGCCGTGGTCGAACGTGCCCTTCTGGAAGGTCGTCTCCGTGTGGCAGGCCACGCAGTCCTGCTTGAATCCGCCCTGGTGCGGGTCCGTGTGGCACACCGCACACGTGTCTGCCCGCACTTTTACGACCGCCGCCGGCTTGACGTGGCACTTCACGCAGTCCACGGCCGCGTGCTTGCCGCGCAGGGGGAAGGCCGTCCTGGCGTGATCGAGCTTGCCCGTCCGCCACGAGGTGTCCGAATGGCAGGACTGGCAGGCGGTGCCCATCCGCGACTGGTGCGGGTCCTTGTGGCAGCTTGCGCAGGTCTCGAAGGCGACGCCCTTGTATTGACCCTTGACGTGGCACGCGGTGCACGCCGCCTTGGCATGCGCCCCGGAGAGCCGGAACCTCGCGCGCGCGTGATCAAATGTTTCGGTGGCGGCCTTGAACTTCGCGCTCGTGCTGTGACACGTCGTGCACTGTGCGCCGAGGGATGGCTTGTGCGGATCCGCATGGCACGAGATGCACGTCGTCCCCGCTGTCAGGAACGAACGCTCCTTGTGACAGGTCACGCACTTGGCCGCCAGTGGTGCGTGGAGGCCGTCGATGGCCCAGCCCGTGTCGCGGGCGTGATCGAACTTCGATTGATCGAAGGGCCGCAGTTGACTATCCGCTCCGGCATGCTCCACGTGGCACCGCACGCAGTCCCCGGCTGCCGCACGGTGGATGCCCTTCTTCAGGGCGATGCGTTCGGCCACGGGCTTGTGGCAGGAGAGGCACTTCTCGACAGACACCTGGCGCCCCTTCGAGTGGCACTGCAGGCACTTGTCGAGGCCCTCGAGGGCCGCATGCGTCCGATGGAGCCGGCCTGGCGACACCAGCGCCCCGAGTTGCGCGAACGCGGCGCGCGGGCCCAGCAGGCAGGCCAGTGCCACCACAGCGATCGTCAGCCTCGTCAGACGGTGGCGCGGGCGCGGCACGGAACTCACGGCGCCCCCAATCCCAGCAGCTGGGCGTAACCCAGGTAGATGGCGATGCCCACGTGCAGCCCGACGATCACGAACATCGCGTAGACCAGCGGCCGGTGGAAGACGTGCCACAGACCGAAGAGTTGCCGGGTGCGCCGAAGGTGTGCCACCCGGCGCGCCAGGATCGCGCGGCTGGTGGCGCTGGCCACGGCCGTGTCCAGCACCGCGAGGTCTACCCCTGCCGCGCGCAGGCGGCTGCGCATCGTGAACAGGCGGATGCGGACGGCGAGCTCCCCGAAGAAGAGATCGACGATCCCAGGGGCGCGGCCGTCCTGCGGTGACGCAGCCCGCGTGAACGCATCCAGCGCCGTCCGCGCATCCGGCGGGAGGTCCATGGCGGCCAGCGCCGCGTCCGCCTCGGCCATCTCGGCCTTCATCTCCTCCTGGGACAGCTCAATGCCCCTGAGCGTCTTCGGGATGCGGACGTAGAGATAGCGCCCCACGAATCCGGAGGACCACACCGCGGCCATCAGCCAGTAGCCGACCGAAATGACGCCGTTGAACTTGAAGGAGGTGTGCAGCGTCACGAGCACGGGGCCGACCGTCCCGAAGAAGATGTGGACCTCCAGCCACCGTGGCATGGAGCCAAACCTGGCGAGCAGGCGTGAGCGCTTCCGGGCTGCGTAGGGCAACGTGCAGAACATCGCGACGGCACCGGCGATGCCCAGCGGAAGGCCGATCGTGCCTGAGGGCCGGAGCAGGGCATGGGCCTCCATGTAGCCGCGCGTGCCAATCGGTGCCCGGTAGTACTCCCATCCTCCGAAGGTGAACAACACCAGCGGAACCGCCACCGCGCAGAAGAGTCCCGCGAACGCCAGTGCGTTGAAGGCGCGTGCCGATGGAGTGCCGCGAGCCATCCGTCAGACCTCCAGGACGCAGTCGCTCGTCGGGCGGGTGACGCACGGCAGCACGAATCCGGCCGCGCGGTCCGCTGCATCCAGCACATCGGAGCGGCAGTCCGCCGTGCCGGACGTCAGCCGGGTGCGGCAGGAGAGGCACACGCCCGACCGGCAGATCGACGGCAGCGCCACGCCGGCGTCCTCCGCGGTTTCCAGCAGCGTGCGCGAACAGGACGCGGCCACTGTGCGGTGGCTTGCACCGAAGGTGACCTGGACCGTCGCGGACGCCTTGGGCGATGAGACCGGACCGTCCGCGTCGTTGACCAGGGCGGCCGCGATCGCCATGTCGAACCGCTCGAACCGGATCTGGCCGTCCGGGACGCCGATGCCCATGAGTACGCCGCGCAGGGCCTGGATCATCGGCTCCGGGCCGCACAGGTAGAAGAGCGTGTCGGTGGCCGCGGGCACATGCTGCCGGAGCAGGTCGGCGTCGATGCGGCCCGCGCGGAACCGTACTGAGTCGGGCTGGTCCGACAGCGTGATGACCACGCGGACCTGTGGGTGCCGCTCGGCGAGGAGCTGCAGGTCACTGCGGAAGGCGACGTCCCCTTCACCCCGCACCGAGTAGAGGAGCGTCAGTGGACGGGACGGCTGGGCCGCGATGGCATGTCGCGCCATAGAGAGCAGCGGCGTAATGCCGATGCCTCCGGCCACGAGCGCCAACGGGCGGTCATCCCCGGCGGGATAGGTGAACGCCCCAGCGGGGTGGCCGATGGTCAGCGTCGAGCCGGACCGGAGGGTGCCGTGCAGGGCGCCGGAGACGAGCCCCTGACGCCTGACAGAGATTTCGATGTAGCCGGCCACGTCCGGCGCTGAGCTGATGGAGTAGCAGCGCACGTGAGGTCGCCCGTCAATCTGGACGCGGACTGGTACGCACTGGCCTGGGAGGAAGTCGAAGCCCGCCGGTCGCGCCAGGCGGAAGGTCTTGATGCCCGGTGCTTCCTCGAGCACCGCCAGCACGGAGACGGGCGTGAAGCCAGAGGTGGGAGGCGCGGGCACGGGCCTGACGCTGGGAGTCGGCGCGTGCATGTGTGCCTCCGGCGCGGGAGTCAGGTGCTTCGGGGTGGGCGCCATGCGTTCACACAGCAGCAGCCACAACAGATGTGCGGCCACTCCTGCGGCGAGACCCGCCGGTGTAGGCCAGACCCACGGAACCAGGATGAAGAGAAACGACGGCAACACGAACGGACTGAACCAGCTGCGCCCCGCAGCGCGATGGCGTCTGAACATCCCGAGTGCGAGATGCAGCGCCGTGAGCGAAGCGGGACCAGTGGTTTCAGTCAGCATGACGACGCCCTCGAGAGGTGCACGCCTCGGCTGCAAGGCCGGGGCCATGAGCGACTGCGCGATGAAAGGTGAACCTTTGTCCACAGAAACCCGACAAATCGCCGATTCACCATGTGTCACCCGCAGAAGGCTGAGGTTGAAAATTGTGGACACTGCTACCGATTGCGCCGGTGACACCTCATCCGGACGCCGCGAGATCGGGTGTAGTCATCGTCAGGGTCTCTGGTGAATCGTGGACCTCTGAGATGAGAAGGACGTGAGAACCCGTGGAGACAGGCAGAACGCCTGCGGCGCCGGATGGCGCGGGGTGACGGCGAGGGGCGAGACGTCGAGAGAGCGTCTTCTTCTTCTTCCGTTCGTTCAGGCGCGCACGGCCCACCGGTGCGAGCGAGCGTATCGACGCAGCCGTGGCGGGCCCGTAAGGAGTTGCCCTGATCAGGGCGCGATCAGCGTCTGAAGCCAGTCAGACTGAAGACTGGGTGGTGAAGCACTTTACGTACGCAAAGTGGTGAGCCGGGACGGAATCGAACCGTCAACCCGCAGATTAAGAGTCTGCTGCTCTGCCAATTGAGCTACCGGCCCGTTGGGGGAAGGGCTTGCCGGTTCCTGTGGCGATTGGTGCGGAACCGACGAACCCCTATTCTACCCAGCGGGCTCGCCAGATCGCAAGCGCCGTGGCGCTGGGTCTGGTGTCGCGCGGTGCCTGTCGCGCCTACCGTGACCGGCGCAGATCCTCCGCGAGGATGATGGCCTCGCCGATTTCCCTCTTGGAGCGGCGCCGCTGGCGGCTCTGGCGCTGAATCGTCAGATACGCCTCCTCCTCTGTCAGGCCCATGTCGCGTTGCAGGATGCCCTTGGCGCGGTCGAGGATCTTCCGTGTCTCCAGTTGCTCCGAGAGTTGAGAGTTGGCGGCCTCCAGCCGCGCCATCTCGACCTCCGCCCCGACGAGAAACCCGAGCGTGGCGACGGCACGGACCTCGGTCGCCGTGTAGGCATGCGGTTGCCGGTGCTGCACGTTGATCACGCCCACGACCTGGCCGCGGCTCAAGAGCGGCACAGAGAGGATGGCTTCGTAGCGGTCTTCCGGGAGGTTCGTGAAGATCTCGAAGCGCGGATCCTCAAAGGCGTGCGTGGACACAGCCACCGGCTCACGGTGAGCGGCCACCCAGCCGGTGATGCCCTGGCCCATCTTGAGTGAGAGCCGGTTCAACTCGTCTGGGTGGGGCGTCATCGACGCCCGCAGCACCAGCGCGTCGTCCTCCAGCACGTAGATGAAGCACGAGTCGCCCGGGACGATGGTGGAGACCACCTCCACGATCCGCTGGAGCACCGAGTGCAGTGGGAGGTCGGCGGCCAGGCGGCTGCCGATTTCGTGGACGAGCTGCAGCTTGGACGCCGCGGTGGCGTCGGAAGTAGCGGTGAGAACGGTCGTCCTGGGCGTGTGGTCCTGCAACATCACTTAGTCCTCCGCCGGCCGCGCGGCGTGTGGCTCGCTCCTGGCGGTATCCGCGTGATGCCCGTCGCAGGATCCCGGTTCGTCGCGGAGCAGGGGCATCGGCCTATTCACGGTAGCGACCGGCTCCCGTGATGGCAAGTTTCTAAGCCTGACGAAAAGGTCTGTTCGGAAATCGAATCGGACGAAGATGTACTTAACGTGTGCGGAGTGGCCACGCAGGGTCGTCGGCGTGGCATTCGCGCCCCTCCAACTGGGGCCAGTCGGCACCCGGCCGGGGAGACGCGGCTGGCGAGGGAATCTCAGGAGAGACGGATATGTCTCGCAAAATAAATAGCGGAACAAAGATGGCCACATAGGTCGCCCGCAGCCTTCAAGGCCATTTCCGCTGAGGTTGGGCCGGATTTCGAAGGAACGTCTGGCTTGGGCTGCGCGTGCGGGGGGGGCGGCGCTCCGGAATGGTGCTTGCTGCCGTAGACGTGTGGTCAGCCCCAGAGTCTGACCCCCGCCCCTGTCTGGCACCGTCGCGCCACGGCCCTGCGCACGTTGACCCACGCTCGCGCAATCAGACGCGCGTTGGTGGAAGGGGAACCCATGTCCGCGTTGCTTGAACTCTCCCACGTCACGAAGGTCTTCTCCACCCAGGACGCAGTCGTCACGGCCGTCGCAGCGGTCAGTCTGGCCGTCAGAATGGGTGAGTGCGTCAGCCTGCTGGGGCATGCCGCGTGCGGCAAATCCACCCTGCTCGCACTACTGGCCGGGACGGAGGCGCCAACAGAGGGCGAGGTGCTGGTGGGAGGGGTGGGCTCGGGAGGGGCGGGTCCAACGCGCGTGCTCGTGCCGTCCTCACCGAGTCTGCTGCCATCGCTGACGGCACGGCAGAATGTGCGGCTCGCGGTTGATGAGGGCGGCAGCACGGAGAGCCGGGCGGAACGTGTGGAGCGGGTGGAGCGATACCTCGACCTGATGGGTATCGGGAACGTGGCCGATGAGCGGCCGGCGGAACTGGATGCGGCCACGTTGCAGGCGGTGGCCCTGGCGCGGGCTCTTGCGCTCACGCCGCACGTGCTCCTGCTGGACGACCCGTTCTCGCCCCTGCCGCCCTCGGGCCGTTGTGAATTGCAGGACCTGCTGGCGCAGGTGTGGGATGAGGAGCCTGGTCGCAGCCTCGTGATGGCGACAGGGGATGTGGATGAGGCGCTCTATCTGGCCGATCGGATCGTGCTGCTGACCGATGGCCCGGCCTCGCGCGTGCACGCCGTGTTCGACGTGCCGTTCACGCGACCGCGGACTCGGGCCGGGGTGCTGGCGCACCCGCGGTATCAGGCGAGCCGCCGGCTCGTGCGCGAGCTGCTCGCGCAGTGTGCGCGCCAGGACCAGGCCGGTCGGCCTGATCCCGGCGTCGAGCAGGCCTCGTAGGCCTAATTGGTCGCGAAGCAGTACAGCAGGCCCGCGCCACCCGTGGCGACGAGGTTCGGCTGGCTGCAGCCCTTGCTCGGGTGGGCGGAGTTCCACGAGGTGTTGCCGCCGCCGGTGCGGTCAAAGTGGCCGAGCATCGCGGTACCGTCGGCGCCGCTCGTCCAGTTCTTGCACGTGCGGTCCTCGCCGGCTGGGAAGGCCGTGCCGTCCGGCTTCGAGCCCGTGAGGATGTCGTGCTGGTTCGGCGTGTCGCCGGCGCCCTTCACCGTCTCACCCTTTTCCGTCATGACGGTCGTGCGGCTGAGGTTATTGCCGAGCCGCGCCTGGTCCAGCGTGTCGCCGTGCAGATGCGCCACGTTGTCTGCGACCTTCATGCCCTTGGTGTTGACCCACGGACCGGCGCCGATGCGGTCGCGGGCATTCACGGCGGCCTTGCCGCCCTCGGCCTGGGTGCTCAGGTAGGCGTGCCACGTCTTCGTGCTGCCAGCGGCAGTGGCCAGTGTCTGGCAGTGTTTGTCGGCGCCCTCAAGCCCGCCGAGATTGGCGCCGTTGCCGGCACCGGTGCTGGTGACGAAAAAGCTCATGGGCTGCGCGGGGGTCTGCGCCAGCGCCGTGGATGCCGCGGTCGTGAGGATCACGGCTGCGAGGATCGCGTGCGTTTTCATGCGGTCTGTCTCCTTGGGGAGCCTGGAGGATGATCGGCTCAGGCGTGGACGCTACCACAGCCATTCCTGAATGAGGAGGGGCAGCCTCTCCCACGGCTATACTCCGGTCGAACGATGCCCATCACCATCGACGACGTGCGCCGCGCCGGGTCGGCCATCTCGGGAAGTGTCCTGGGGACGCCGCTGCTGGCCTCGCGCACGCTCTCGAACCTGACCGGCGCGACCGTCTCCTTCAAGTTCGAGAACCTCCAGTTCACCGGTTCCTTCAAGGAGCGCGGTGCGCTGAACCGCCTGCTCGCGCTGACGGAGGCCGAGCGGCGAGCCGGCGTGATCGCGGCCTCGGCCGGCAATCACGCGCAGGCCGTGGCGTATCACGCGCAGCGCCTCGGCGTGCCGGCGGTCATCGTGATGCCGCGCTTCACGCCCACCGTCAAGGTGGAGCACACGCAGGAGCACGGCGCCGAGGTCGTGCTGCACGGCGAGGTCTTCGATGACGCCCGGCAGCACGCGCAGGGCATCGCGGAGGCCCGTGGCCTGGTCTGGATCGACCCCTATGACGACGCGGCCGTGATGGCGGGGCAGGGGACGGTCGCCCTGGAGATGCTCGTGGCGGACCCGACCCTCGATACGCTCGTGGTGCCGGTGGGCGGCGGCGGCCTCATCGCCGGCATCGCTGTGGCCGCGGCGGCGGTGGCGCCGAAGGTGCAGGTGATTGGCGTGCAGACGACGCGCTTCCCCTCGATATATGCCGCCGTGCGCGGCCTGCCCGCCACCTGGGGCGGCAGCACCATTGCCGAAGGCATCGCGGTCAAGCGGCCGGGCACGCTGACCGTGCCGATCATCCGGGAGCACGTACGCGACATCCTGCTCGTGGACGAGCGTGAGATCGAGCACGCGATCCTGCTGCTGCTCAATGTCGAGAAGACCGTCGTCGAGGGTGCGGGCGCGGCGGGCCTTGCGGCCATCCTCGCGCACCCGGATCGCTTCCGCGGTCGTCGCGTCGGCGTGGTGCTGAGCGGCGGCAACATCGACCCGCTGGTCCTGGCAGGGATTGTGGAGCGCGGCCTGGTGCGCGCGGGGCGCCTCACGCGGCTGACGGTCGAGCTCGCCGATCGCCCCGGGGCGCTGGCGCAGTTGACCGCCGCGCTGAGCGAGCTGGGCGCCAATATCCAGGAGATCGTCCACCAGCGGACCTTCAGCAGCCTGCCGGTCCAGGTCGTGCCGGTGGAGGTGGTGCTCGAGACGCGCGGCGCGGAGCACGCGCAGGCGATCATCGATCACCTGCAGCAGCTCGGCATGAGCGCCCACCATCGGCGCGGCTAGCCCGCCTCAGGTTGTGCGATTCAGCACAGCGTCACACGCGGTCCGGGGAGTGTCGAAGAGCCGGGTGCCCGCGGGGATCACGGCATGGCGATGCGCACCGTACTCCGCCCCCTTCTCCACTGGCAGGTGCCTGCCCGCCTGGTGACGCGCGCCCCTGAAGCGCCCGCGCGAATGCACAGTCACACGTCAGTCGGCGCAGCCTGGCGAGCGAGTCGTGCAGTTGTGCACAGGCAGCGTGACAGCGCCATGCCATGCTCCGGAACGGGTGATCGCGCAGCGTGCGGATGATCCAGATGGAGACACAACATGCGACATATCGCAACCGGAGCAGTAGTAATCGTCGTGACGGCGATGGCCGTGTCCGGCTGTGCCACGAAGAAGTTCGTGCACGCGGAAGTCGACGATGTGAACAAGAAGGTCGGGAGCCTGACCACGGCCCTCGAGGGCACGCAGGCGCGGACCCAGCAGAACGAGAAGGGCATCGCCGCGGTGGATGCCAAGGCGGATGCGGCGGGGCGTTCGGCGACCGATGCGCGCACAGCAGCGGACGGCGCGGCCTCGGCCTCGAAGGAAGTGGATACACGCCTGACGGGCCGAGTGGCGGGCGTGGAGCAGGCGGCACAGGCGTCACGCAAGCTGATCTATGAGGTGACGCTCAGCGAGGGCCAGGACCGCTTCAAGTCCAACACCACGGATCTGCCGGACGACGTGAAGCTGCGCCTGGACCAGATGGTGGGCGGGCTGAAGACCGACGCGCGGTCCGTGTTCATCGAGATTGAGGGACACACGGATAGCCAGGGTGCGGCGGACTACAACGAGCGGTTGGGTCTCGGCCGGGCCGAGGCAGCGAAGCGCTATCTCTACGAACACCATCAGGTGCCGCTGCACAAGATGAGCGTCATCAGCTACGGGTCGACCAAGCCGGTGGCGCCCAACACCACGGCCGCGGGCCGTGCGCAGAATCGTCGCGTCGTGGTCCGCGTGCTGGCGTAAGACACGATGCGGACGTCGTTGAGCGCAGGGCCACCGGGGGCCGGTCCGGGATCGGACCCCCCGGTGTCGCGTCAGGTTCACTCGGGACTCTGGTATCTGACGGTGGCCATGGCGGTGGCCTGGGGGTTTCAGTTGCTGGCGGGGCCGCTATGGTCACGCAGTACGCAGATTCCCTACAGCGAGTTCAAGACGAAGGTGGCGTCGGGCCAGGTGGCCGACGTCACCGTCGGGTTAGCCGTGACCGGGCTGATGACGGCCGCGAATCAGAAGCCGCCGGCGGTGCCGGCCACGCGGTTCTCGGCGGTCATGCCGCCGGGCGGCGATCCGGATCTGTTGCGGGAACTCGGGGCGGCACGGGTGCGATACGAGGCCGACCCGCCGCCCAGTCCGCTCGTGGCACTGGCACTCAACTGGCTGTTTCCCGTGCTGCTCGTCGTGACCCTCTGGCCCATGGTGAGCCGCGGGCTCTCGGAGCGGATGGGCAGCGGCGGCGGCATGTTCGGCATCGGGAAGAGCAAGGCGACGGAAGTGAAGGCGGAGACGATCGGCGTCACCTTCGCGGATGTGGGCGGCGCAGACGAGGCGATCGGTGAACTGCAGGAGATCATCCAGTTTCTGAAGACACCAGAGCGCTTCGCGCGGCTGGGCGGCCGGATTCCGAAGGGCGTGCTGCTGGTCGGCCCGCCCGGCACGGGCAAGACCCTCATTGCGAAGGCCACGGCCGGTGAAGCGGGCGTCCGCTTCTTTGAGACCAGCGGGTCGGCCTTCGTGGAGATGTTCGTGGGTGTGGGTGCGGCCCGCGTGCGCGACCTGTTCGAGCAGGCGCGCTCAGCCGCCCCGGCGATTGTCTTCATCGACGAGATTGACGCGATTGGCCAGAGTCGAGGCGGCGTCGCGCGCTTCATGGGTAATGACGAGCGAGAGCAGACCCTGAACCAGTTGCTGGCCGAAATCGACGGGTTTCACACGGGCGTGGATCGGCCCGTGATCATCATGGCGGCGACGAACCGGCCCGAGGTCCTGGACCAGGCGCTCCTGCGCGCGGGGCGATTCGACCGCCAGGTCGTGCTCGGCAATCCGGACCTCAGTGGCCGCATCCAGATTCTGCGCATCCACTGCCGGCGCGTGGTGCTCGCGCCAGGATTCGACGTCGCACGGGCCGCGCGGGTGACCCCCGGATTCAGCGGCGCTGACCTGGGGAACCTCGTGAATGAGGCGGCGCTCCTCTCAGCGCGGCGCAACGGCACCGGCATCACCTTCGCGGACTTCGAAGCCGCCATCGAACGCGTCGTCGGTGGACTGGAGCAGCGCAGCCGCGTGCTCAATCCCCGCGAGCGCGAGACGATCGCGTACCACGAATGCGGCCACGCCATTGTGGCGTCGGTGCTGCCCGGTGGCGACCCGGTCAGCAAGATCAGCCTCATTCCGCGCAGCCGCGGGGCGTTGGGCTACACGATGCAGATGCCGACGGAAGACCGGTATCTCCTGTCGCGAGAAGAGCTCGAAGGCCATGTGGCGGTCATGATGGGCGGCCGGGAGGCCGAGCGTCTGATGCATGGCACGGTGAGCACGGGCGCGGCGGATGACATCCAGCGCGCCACGCAGATCGCGCGCCGCATGGTGACGGAGTTCGGCATGAGCGAGCGGCTGGGTGCCGTGCGCTATGCGGGTGGTCGCGCCCGGTACCTCGGGGGGGGGCGGAGGAGCCTGGCGAGTGCAGTGCGGCGACCACCGCCGCCATCGATGCCGAGATCCAGCGCATCGTGGGCGAGCAGTCCGACAGGGCCGCTCGCCTGCTGTTGACCTACCGCGACGCGCTGGTAGGCCTCGCCGGCAGGCTCTTGATTGCCGAGAGCCTTGATGGCGCAGATGTGCGCGAGGCCATCAGCGGCTCTGAAGAAGTGGCGGCGGAAGCCGTGGCCACGTGGGAGGGGATGCCCGAGCGCGTCGATCTCCCGCAGTGGACCATCGCGGCCTGACGCCTGACGCCTGGCGCCCGCGTGGTGTCCCACCCGGGACAGCCGTCGCCGCCGCAACCCTTTACTGTCGAAGGCGTGCGGAATAGTGCGCCGTCAGGATGAGAAGGCTCTTCTGCCGCCGCGCTGCCCGGAGCGTGAGACCTGCAATGCCGAAAGGAATCCAATGAACAAGATAATCGCCACGGTGCTGCTGACCAGTGTGGCCATGGCGCCGCTGCTGGCGGCTGATGACGAACCGGCGCGCCGGTTGAGGGATGCGGCGACGGTGCTGTCCGAAGTCATGGAGACGCCGGACAAGGGTATTCCCGTGGACCTGCTGGAGAAGGCCCACTGCGTCGTGATCGTGCCCGAACTCAAGACGGCCGCGTTCGTGGTCGGCGCGAAGTTCGGGAAGGGCTACGTGATCTGCCGGCAGGCCGGCAATGTCGGCTGGTCGGCGCCAGCCACCGTACGGATCGAGGGCGGGAGCGTGGGCTTTCAGATCGGCGGGTCCTCGACCGACCTGGTCATGCTGGTCATGAACCAGCGCGGCGCGGACAAGCTGATGGAGAACAAGTTCACCCTGGGCGGTGAGGCCTCGGTGGCAGCGGGTCCCGTGGGACGCACCGCGGCGGCGCAGACGGATGCGCAGATGCACGCCGACATCCTGTCGTGGTCGAGGACCCGGGGCCTCTTCGCAGGCGTCGCCCTGCAGGGCGCCACGCTCCGCCCGGACGTGGATGAGAACGCGGCCATGTATGGCCGGGGGATGGAGACCAGGGAAATCGTGGGCAAGGGAACGGTCGCGCCTCCGATGGCTGCGCCCCTGCTGGCCCTGCTGAACAAGTACTCGCCCCGGGAGCAGTAGACACGCCCCGATGCGTCACACCCGTCCGTCCTGCCGTCGCGCCCCTCGCCACGGCAGGACGATGCGGTCCTACTTGGCCGGTGCCGGCGGGAGCGTTCCGCCCTCGGCCAGCAGTTTCATGTTCTCCAGCCCCTTCTGGAAGGTGGCCACCTTCCCGGCGCGATCCTTCGCCCTGGCGGCCTCATCGGGCAGCATCGAGTTGTCGTAGAACAGCGTGTAGAGCAGCTTCGAGGTCGTCGCGGTCAGCGGCCGCGCTTCCAGGGTGCCGTGGTACAGGTTGTAGGGCTTGCCCTCTTTCGGCGCCTGTGTGTAGGTGTAGGAGAGCGCGGTCTTGCCCACCATGATCTCGCTCGCCACCGAGCGCATCGCGCCAATCTCCTCCTCGTTCCCGCTCACGATCGTGCAGGGCAGGGGGAACCAGTCCCGGATGGCACAGTATTTCCCGATCCGCGCCCAGACCTCGGCGGCCGGCTTGTTCACCGTGACCTCCAGCGGGACGGTGACGTAGGTCGGGTTGGCCACGACGACGCTGGCAGGCGTCTGTGCCTGGGCGGTGCTGACCACCACGCCCGCTGCAAGACTGAGCAACGACGCAATCCGGAACGAGCCCATCACGGACAACTCCTCTTCGACCGGGCGCGCGCACCGGAGTGACGCGGGCGCCGGAGGCGTCATTCTCGTCGAGCAGGAGCAGGCCGGCAAGCGCGGGCCGTACAGGTGGCAGGGATCTTGGTCTCTGCCCCCTCAGGTGAGAGGTTCGTTCGCATTCGTGTCGGGTTCCTGTGGAAAACAGGCCCGGTACGCCGGCCGAGAGTGCCCGGTGGACCGGTGTACCGACACGTGTGTCGGCGGGCCGTCCGGGAGGACCCGCTAAGTGGGCAGCGTCGCGCCGCTTGGCGGAGGCCTCTACACCACACCGCCGGCCGTCTCCACGACGACGGATATCTCGTCGTTTACCTCCGCCGAGATCGGCGCGCTCAGCAATCGCCAGGTCGCGGCGCTGACGACCGCGCAGATCGCCTCGATTGCGACCGGTGCGATCGCGGGCCTGGGCAGCCGGCACCTGCACTCCCTGGCGACTCGCGGCGTGACCGTGCTCACGACGGACCAGATCCAGGCCCTCTCGACGGGGCAGTTGAACGCGTTGACGCGGGCGCAGATGGCCACGCTCTCAAGCGACCAGCTCAACGCACTCGGCTCCGACCAGATTGCCGCCCTTGGCACTGGACAGATTGCCTCGCTGGGCACGGCGGCCCTGGCTGCCCTCGCCACGGACCAGCTCGCGCAGCTGAGCACCGGCCAGATGCAGGCGCTGACGACCGCGCAGATTGCCGGTCTCGCCAGTGCGCAGGTGGGCGCGCTCGAGACCGATCAGGTGGCCAGCCTCAAGGCGTCGCAGATCCGCGCGATCGAAACCGCGGACCTTCGGGCGCTGGGCGCGGGTCAGCTGGCCGCGCTCACGCGTCCGCAGATGGCGGCCTTCACCTATGCCCAGGTGGCGGCGCTCGCCACGTCGCAGGTGTCGGCCCTTGAGACGGGGGATCTGGCCGCCTGGTCGGCCCAGCAAATGGCGTCGCTCACTTCGGCGCAGGTGCAGGCGCTCTCGACCGATCAGATCGCCAGCCTGACACCGGGCAAGCTGGCGGCCCTGGGCACCGCCGGCGTCGCCGCGCTGACCTCGGATCAGCTGCGGGCGCTCTCGCCAGCGCAGCTGGCCGGTCTCACCAACGCCCAGATTGCGGCGCTCTCGAGCGATGCCTTCGACGCATTGGAGACGTCGCAGCTGGCGGCCCTGACGCAGCGCCAGATTGCCGCCATCGACACAGCGGACGTCGCGAGTCTGTCGACCGACAAGATTGCCGCTCTGACCAGCGCGCAGACGGCGAGTCTGACCTCGGCGCAGGTCCAGGCCCTGACGGATGGTCAGGTGGCGGCCATTGAGACCACGGACCTGGCGGCCCTCAAAAAGACGCAGTGGGACGCCCTGTCGACCACGCAGATTCACGCGTTGACCACCGACCAGGTGAGCAGCCTCCGCAAGGCGCAGTTTGCGCTGCTGTCGACCACGGCCGTGGCCGCGCTGACGACGGACCAGATGGCGGCCCTGACGGGCAGCCGCCTGCAGAGCCTCACGATGGCCCAGGTGGCGGCGCTGACGACAGAGCAGCTGACCGCGCTCACCACCGACCAGGTGGCTGGACTCCGGCCGGACCAGGTGGCGACCATCGCGGCCTCGCGTCTCGCTGTCATGACGACGGAGCAGATCGGCGCACTGACCTCGGATCAGGCCGCTCACCTGACCACCGCCCAGGTGGTCTCGCTCGACAGTGACCACCTGGTGGCGCTGTCCTCGGCCGGCGTGGCGGCCTTCACCAGCCCACAGGTTCAGGCCCTGACGACCGACCAGGTGGGCTGGCTGGGCACGGGGCAGGTCGGTGCGCTCCGGAGCACGCAGGTGCGCGTGCTGACCACCGCGCAGGTGTCGGCGCTCACGACGGGCCATCTGGCATCCCTCTCGACGGCGCAGGTGCGGGCGTTCGGGACCGCGCAGGTGGCGGCGCTGTCGAGTGATCAGCTCGGCGCGACTGACTCCACGCAACTCCGGGCCCTCGACGTCAGCCAGGTGGCGGCGATCCGCACTGCGGTGATGGGTGCCCTGTCCACGGACCACATGGCCGCCTGGACCTCACGCCAGCTCGGCGCCATGACCACGGCGCAGATCGCGGCGCTCGACACGGCCCGCATCGCGGCGCTCGACCCCTCGGCCATGCGCGGTCTGACGGGCACGCAAGTCATCGCGCTCTCGACGGCTCAGGCCGCGGCCCTCACCACCGACCAGATCCAGGGCTTCAGCGTCCGGCAGGTCTCTGTCATCGAGTCCGATGACCTGAACGCGCTGTCGAGCGACCAAGTGGGGGCCTTGACGGCCGATCAGGTGGGCGCCCTGAGCACCGCGCAGTTGAGTGCGCTCGGCACGGCGCAGTTGGTGGCCATCGAGACCGGCGACCTCCAGACGCTCAGGTCGTTCCAGCTGGTTGCCCTCACCACCGACCAGGTCCAGAGCCTGACCACCGAGCAGGTCCAGAGCCTGCTCAGCACGCAGGTGCGCGGCCTGGCGACCGCGCAGGTGGCGGCGCTGACGACCGGCCAGGTTACCGCCCTGGCGAGCGGCCAGCTGGCGGCGCTCCGGGCAGACCAGGTGCGCGCGCTGACGACGACACAGGTGGCGGCCCTGGCGACCGACCAGGTGGCGGCGCTGACGATTGGGACGCTGGCGGCGCTCACAACCGGGCAGGTGCAGGCCTTCACCACGGATCAGATCACGGCATTCACGACGGCACAGGTGGCCGGTTTCCGGACCGCGATGCTCGCCGCGCTGACCACCACACAGGTCAATGTACTGACGACGGATCAGGTGGTAGCGCTGACCAGCACGGGCGTGCGCGCGCTGACGACCAGCCAGCTGCTGGCCCTGACGACGGGGCAGGTCGCGGCCTTCGAGGTCACCGACGTTCCCGCGCTCACCTCCGACCAGCTCAATGGCCTCGCCACCGAACAGGTCGCCGCGTTCACCACAGCCCAGGTCGCGGCGCTGACCGCCGGACAGGTGGCCGCACTGGATCTTGACCGCGTGGCGGCGCTGACGACCGACCAGGTGGTGGCCCTCACGACCCGGCAGGTGCGGAGCCTGACGACGGACCAGGTGGGCGCGCTGACCACCGAGCAGGTAGCCGCCCTCGAGACGGATGACGTGCGCACGCTCGCCTCCGCGCAGATTCGCGCGCTGGGCACGGCCCAGGTGGCCGCGCTCACGACGGACCAGATCGGCGCCCTGCGGCGGGTGCAGCTGACCGCGCTGGCCACGGACCAGGTCGCGGCGCTGACGACCGATCAGGTGGCCGCCATTCCGACGATCAACCTGCCGGGTCTTTCGACAGCGCAGGTCGTGGCGCTGGGGAGCGCGCAGGTCCAGGCGCTGACGACGGCGCAGATCATCGGGCTCTCCACGGCGCAGGTCGCCGCGCTGACGCCCGAGCAGGTCGCCGTCGTGACCACGGGCCAGTTCGACGCGATGGAGACGGTCGACATGGCCGCGCTCACCTCCGGCCAGGTGGCGGCACTGACGACGGCTCAGCTCACCGCGCTCGACAGTACGCACCTCGGCGCACTGGCCACGGGGGCGCTTGCCGGACTGAGCACCACGCAGCTGGCGGCGCTGACGACAGACCAGGTCGTGGCGCTGACCGAGCGGCAGTACGCGGCGCTCAGCAACGACCAGGTGGCTGCGCTCACCACTGAGCAGATGGCCGCGGTAGAAACGCGCGACCTGGTCGCGCTGACCGCCGCGCAGTGGGCGTCGCTGACCACGACGCAGCTGGGCGCGCTGGGCACCGCGCAGGTCCGGGCCATTGAGACGCTCGACCTCGCGGGGCTGACCACCTCGCAGGTGGTCGGGTTCACGACCGAGCAATTGACGGCCTTCGCGACGAACCAGGTCGCGGCGTTCCGGACTGACCAGATTGGTGCGCTGACCACGACGCAGCTCGTCGCCGTGGAAACAGACCAGCTCCGCGCGCTGACGACGCGACAGATGCAGGCGCTCACCAGCGCCCAGCTCGACGCGGTCTCCACCGCGCAGCTGCAGGCGTTCACGACGACCCAGGTGGCGGCGCTCGGCACCGACCAGGTGACGACGCTGTCGGCGTCACGCTTGAGCGAGCTGACCACCGCGCAGTTCAACGCGTTCACCAGCGACCAGGTGGCCAGCCTGACCACCGCGCAGGTGGCTGGACTCGACACCGCGCAGGTGGCGGCGCTGACGACGGTCACGCTCGGTCGCCTTGCGACGGAGCAGGTGGCGGCCCTGACGACCGATGAAATGCAGGCGTTGACCACGGCGCACGTCGCCGCGCTCTCCACGGATCAGACCGGTGCGCTGACGACGGCCCAGGTGGCCGCGCTCATCAGCGATCAGGTGGCGGCGCTGACCTCGGCGTCCCTCGCGGTGCTGAGTTCGGCGCAGCTGAACGCGCTCTCGACGGACCAGGTGGCGGCCCTGACGCCGAGCCAGGTGAACGCGCTCGGCACGGCGCAACTGCCGCAGCTGCTGACGACGCAGCTGCCGGGCCTGACCACGGCGCAGGTGAATGGGCTTGCGACGGACAACCTCGTGTCGCTGACCACCGCGCAGGTCGCGGCCCTGTCCAGCGACCAGCTGCGCGCGCTGACCTCGACGCAATACGCGGCCCTGACCACGGCGCAGATCGAAGCCTTGCCGGTGGCCGAGATGGGCAATCTCGAGGCGGCGGACCTGGCCGGTCTGACCTCGGACCAGACCGTGGTGCTGACCACGGCCCAGCTGGCCGCGCTGGCGACCGACGGCGTGGCGGCCCTGACGACCAGCGCGTTGACGGCACTGGGCACCGGGCAGGTGATGGCCCTGACGACCGACCAGGTAGCGGCGCTGACCAGTGGCCAGCTGAATGCGCTGACGACGACCCAGCTCGATGCGCTGACGACCGCGCAGGTCGCGGCGCTGGGCTCCGGCCAGATCGGCGCGCTCAGCACCGCGCAGGTGAGCGTGCTGCCCACCGCGCAGGTGGTGGCACTGTCGACGGACCAGATCACCTGGCTGTCCACGTCCGGCGTGGCGGCGCTCCCGGCAGGGTCGATTGCCGCCCTGACGACGGAACAGGCCTCGGCCCTGACGACGGCGCAGGTGCAGGCGCTGGGCACGGCGCAGGTGGCCGCGTTCACCACGGCGCAGGTGGCCGCGCTGGGCACGGCGAGCGTCGGCGCACTCTCCACCACGCAGTTGGGCGCGCTCGACACCGATCAGGTGGCGGCGCTCACCACGGCGCAGGTGTCCGGATTCTCGCCAACGAAGCTCGCGGCCCTGACGACCACGCAGATCGCCGCGTTGGGCACGGCCCAGGTGGGCATCCTCGGCTCGGCGCAGGTGGCCGCGCTCTCGACCGGCCAGGTTGCGGCCCTGACCAGCGACCAGGTGGCCGCGCTCGACGCCGGCGTCGTGCCGGCGCTGACCACGGCGCAGGTGATGGCGCTCACGACCGAGCAGGTCGCGTCGCTCACCACCGGTCAGGTGGCGGCCATCGAGACAGTCGACCTGGCCGTCATGAGCACGGGTCAGGTGGCGGCGTTGGAGACGGCGCAGGTGGCCGCACTCGGCACCGACCAGGTGGCGGCCTTCACCACCGCCCAGATTGGTGCGCTGAGCGCAGCCCAGCTGGGCGCCATCAGCAACGGCGGCGTGGCCGCGCTGACGACGGCGCAGGCCGCCACACTCTCGACCGCGCAGGTGCTGGGCCTGTCGACCGGACAGGTGGCGGCGTTCGAGACGGCGGATCTGAATGCGCTCGGCACGGCGGCCTTGCGCGCCCTCTCAGCCGAGCAGGTCGAGGCGTTCACGACGACCCAGGTTGCCGCGCTGACGACCACCCAGGTCGCCGCGCTCACCGCGGAACAGGTCGGCGCGTTGGGTGTGGACGACTTCGGCGTGCTGGCGAGTCAGCAGGTGGCCGCGCTGGGCACCGACCAGGTGGCGGCGATCAGCGCCGGGCAGCTCGTGACGCTGACGACATCGGCCATCGGTGGGCTGACCGTCTCCGGCGTGCAGGCGCTCTCCGCGGAACAGGTGGCGGCGCTCCAGTCCGCACAGGTCGCCGCGCTCTCCACCGCGCAGGTCGGCGCCCTCTCGTCCGACCAGCTCGGCGCCATCAGCGACACGGGTGTCGCGGCACTGCGCACGGCGCAGCTCCGCGTGCTCAGTGACGAGCAGATCGGCGGCTTCACGCCGGGCCAGGTGTCCTTCATCACGCTCGAGGGCATTGCGGCGATGCACGCCGCGCAGGTGGCTGCGATGAATACGATGCAGCTGGCCGCCTTCACCGCAGGTCAGATCGCTGCGCTCACCCCGGCGCAGGTGGCGGCGCTCAGCTCCGACCAGCTCTCGATTCTGGGCCTCGCCTAGCGGCGTCGGGTCAGGAGGCCTTGGAGACCAGCTGTAGGAGCTGATCTTCGAGGCTGCGCATCAGCCGCGCCGGCGCGGAGGTCCACGTCGGCGCCAGCGCGCGCATCCGATCGCGGATGGCGAGCCGGCGCGCCGGGTCCGTGGCCAGCTGCAGCGCGAGCTGCTCGTAGCTCTCCCAGCTGGTGGCCACCAGTTCATCCAGGCCCGCGGCGTGGAGGAGGCTGCCAGCCATGCGTGAGACCGGTGTGCGGCCGGCCAGTGTCACCAGCGGCACGCCCGCATCCAGGACATCCCGCGCGGTGGAGCCCGCGTTGTAGGGGAAGGTATCCAGATAGAGATCGGCCAGCGTGAGCCGCTCGCGGTACTCCGCGTGGGTGGCGCGTGAGAGAAACACCAACCGCGCCGGGTCGATGCCGGCGGCCTGGGCGTGCCCGCGCAGGGCGGCGGTGGCCCACGGGTTGTCGTCGAGGAGCCAGAGCACCGTCTCGTCCGCGCGCTGGAGCAGGCGCAACCAGGCGCCGAAGATCTGGGGCGTGAGCTTGTAGATGTTGTTGAAGCAGGCCACCACGACACGGCCCTCCGGCAGACCCACGTCGGCGCGGGAGACGCGGACCGGTCCCACCGGCTGGTGCACGAGCGGAATCATCGAGCCGTCGATGTAGAGCGGCGTCTCGGTGATGTAGGGCGTCACCGACTCGGGCATGGTCCAGCGGTCGGTGACCACGACGTCCACCCAGGGCAGCGCGGTCGTGCCGATGAAGCCAAGATAGGTCGCGATGACCCGTGCGGGCCGGTAGGCGAGGATGCCTGGGCGTGCGCCCGAGCTGAGTCCATGCAGATCGATGAGCACGTCGAGGCCGCGCGCACGTATGGCGTCGGCAGCCGCGCGATCCGTGAGGGCGTGCACGGGCACGACGTCATCAAAGGCGGCCAGGAGCCGCGCGCGGTGCGCGGTCCGATCCTCCGGGCTGAAGTCGAAGGCCGTGACGTGCACGCGCGTGCGATCGTGGGCCTCGATCAGGTCCGGCAGCAGGAGCCCGACGGCGTGCGTGCAGAGATCACCCGAGAGGTAGCCGATCCGCAGGCGGCCGTCCGCCGCGCGCGGACCGGGGCCGAGCCGCTCGGCCGGCGCCGGGTACTTCCGCGCCACGAAGGACTGCGCGGCAAACCACTGCATCGCCGGGTCATCGGCCAGCGCCAGCATCGCGAGCGGCGAGGTGGCGGCCATCAGGCGGTTCACTGTCAGGCCGGGCGGCGGCGCGTAGACCGGCCACGTGCACTGCTTCTGACGCAGATGCACCCAGTGCTGAATCGCGTCCGGCTGCGTGGGGTCGAGGCGGAGGCTGTGGGCCAGGGCGGACTCGGCCGCCGCGAAGTGCCGCCGGGCTTCCTGAAGCCGGCCCACGTGGTTGAGCGCGACGGCGGCCAGCGGCACCGCGTCCGGGTCGCCATTGGCAACGGCCTCCGCGACCGAGAGCCACAGCCGCACCGCATCGGTATCGCGACCCTGCCGCTCGGCCGCGAGTCCCCCGTTGATGCGGGCCTGGTGGAGGCGCGGATTGGCCGTGAGTGCGTCCCCGTAGGCGGTCTCGGCCCCGGGCAGATCGCCCAGGTCCGCGCGCAGCACCCCGAGATTGAACAGGGCCACGGCCCTGCCGGGCCCTTCGGCAGATGCCAGCCACTGTTCGTAGGCGGCCGCGGCCTCCGCGAGGCGTCCGGCGCCGCGGAGCACCTCGGCCTCTTCCATCACCGTCTCCAGGGGCCGTGGCGGGTGGGACATCGGCACCAATGTTGCCACGGTTCCAGATGGCGTCTGGTCGTCCGCACGCGCGAGTCAATTCGCGGCGGAAAACTGCGCCAGGGCGTGGTCGGACGTCCAGCGTCGTGACGGGGCTGTCGGTGGACCGACGCTATTCAGGAGGGGCAGCAGCGTGACGGAGCAGGGGTTCACAGTCTGGCTGACGGGCTTGTCCGGCGCGGGAAAGACCACCGTCGCGCGGCGCCTGGCTGACGTGCTCGCCGGACGCACGCACTGTCGGCCAGAGGTCATCGACGGTGACGAGGTACGGGCGGTCCTCAGCCGGGACCTCGGATTCAGCCGGGAGGACCGCGAGACGAACATTCGCCGGATCGGCGCCGTGTGCGGCACGCTCACCAGGGGCGGCGTGCCCAACATCGCGGCGGTCGTCTCGCCCTACCAGGACGCGCGGGATGACGTGCGGCGAGAGGTCGGGCGCCTCCTCGAGGTCTTCGTGGACTGCCCGCTCGCCCTCTGCGAGCAGCGCGACGTGAAGGGGTGGTATCGCAAGGCCCGCTCGGGTGAGGTGACGCGGTTCACCGGCGTCGACGATCCCTATGAACGGCCCGAGCGCCCGGACGTCACGCTGCATTCGGACGCCGAGACCGTGGACCAGAGCGCCGGGCGTGTCGTGGAGGCGTTGCACGCGCGGGGCTGGCTCGCGTGCTGACCTTCCTGCACCTGCCCAAGACGGGCGGTCACTCGTTCAAGCAACTGCTCGTGGATCGCTTTGGCCCTGACGGCGTGGCGTATGCGAACGGTCTGGCCGGCTACCGTGCGCTGCGGCGCGACTGGCAGCCTGGCCGCTGGCAGGCGTTGCACGGGCACATGCCGATTGGCGTGCCCGCCGCGCTTGGCGTCCCGGAACAGTACTTCGTCGTGCTGCGCGATCCGGTCGACCGCTTCGTGTCCGACTACTACCACCTGGTGAATACACCGGCGCACCCGAATCATCACGTCGTCGTAGAGCAGCGCATCACATTGCGGGAATACGCCGCGGTGCCCTGTCATCCGGTGTCGCGTGGCGCCCAGAATGGGCAGGTCCGGCGCCTGGCGACCTACGACCTGGATACGGTGGCGGCCGACGGCTCCCATTGGTGGTCCGGTGCGTGGGACGCGGATCGCTCGACCCTGGAGCGGGCCAAGCGGAACCTGCGGGACCGCGTGCGGCACATCGGTCTGGTTGAGCGGATGGATGAATCGATGTCGCGCTTCGCCGACCTGCTGGGGCTGTCGCGCGTGCGAAGCCCCCGCGAGAACGTCTCCCCACAGCGCGTGGAGGTCTCGAGCCTGGGTCGGGAGACCGTGGCGGCCATCCGGGCGGCCAATCAGCTGGACATTGAGCTGTACGACTACGCCCAGGAATTGTTTGAACGGCAGGCGGCGTGATGGTGGGCTTTCTGCACATGCCCAAGACGGGTGGCCACTCGTTCAAGCGGCTGCTCATCGCCCGATTCGGCGAAGACGGCGTGGCCTACGTCAACAACCGCGACGACTACCAGGCGTTCCTGCGGGACTGGCGGCCCGGGCGGTGGGGCGCGGTGCATGGCCACATGCCACTCGGCATCGCCGAGCGCGTGTCACTGGAGGTGACCAACTATGTGGTGCTGCGCGACCCGGTGGACCGGTTCGTCTCGGACTACTACCACCTCTACAACACCGCCGCGCATCCGATGCACCGCGTTATCCACGACCAGCACATCACGCTGCGCGACTACGCGTCGGTGCCGAGTCCCATCGCGGCCGTGACCCAGAACGCCCAGGTGCGGCGCCTCATCGGCTACGACCTCGACGGGGTGGACGGCGCAGGCCGACACTGGTTCATGCGGCGCGACACCGTCGGGCGCGATGCGCTTGACGAGGCCAAGCGGAACCTGCGTGACCGCATCCGGCACGTCGGTCTCTTCGAGCGGATGGAGGAATCGATGACGCGGTTCGCGGATCTCATCGGCGTGGCCCGGACGGGCACGCCTCGCGAGAACATCACGCCTTTTCGCGTGCAGGCGGCGGACCTGGACCGCCGGACGCTGGACGCCATCCGCGCCGCCAACGCACTGGACCTCGCGCTCTACGACTACGCGCTGGGGCTGTTCGAGCGGCAGGCCGCCTGATCGGCCTCAGGCCTGGCGCGGGGGTGGGCAGAGCCCTCTGGCACGCACGGCCGCCAGGACGCGGTCGCGCGACACCTCAAGCGGTTCCTGGTCTGTCCGGACATGGACATCGGGGTGGGCCGGTGGTTCGTAGGGGTCGGTGACGCCTGTCAGGTGCAGGTTCTCACCCTCGCGAACGCGGCGGTAGAGCCCCTTGCGGTCCCGGGACTCAAGCGTGGGGAGGGCCGCCTCCACAAACACGTCGAGAAACGGGAGCCCGTCCGCTTCGGCACGTGCGCGTTCCTGTTCACGGGCCTCCTGATAGGGCGAAATCGTGGCGACCACCACCGCCACGCCGTGGGCCGCCAGCATGCGGGCCACATAGCCCGTGCGCTCAGCCTGGATGAGCCGGTCGGCCCGGGAGTAGTCGAGGTCTCGGGAGATCGTGTGCCGGAGGACGTCGCCGTCGAGCAATTGGACCCGCATGGTCGACTGCAGCGTGTCAACCAGCGCCTCCGCAAGAGAGGTCTTTCCGCTGGAGGGAAGGCCTGTGAACCAGAGAATGAACCCGGAGGCCTGGCCGTAGTGTAGGGGTGGTGTGGACATGTGCGAAGAAGGCCCAGCTCGGACTAGAACGATAGTGCCATAACTCGTCGCCCTCAAGTTGTGACAACTCGGTGGCTGGATGCCGCAGGTTGGAGCGGCGGCCTGAGTGAACGCCTCCTCCTGCTACTGGTCCTTAACGCCGGGGTGGGCGTCTTCGAACATCGGGCCGCGCCCGAGGGTGGGGACGTCCGCTATTTCACTTCGAACGCGAGCAGGACGTTGCCCGGGGCCGTCCCGCCGATCGCCGAGTAGCCGGATGTGATGAAGACCATTCCCCCGGCGACGACTGGGCCCGGACCGCTGATCTGTCCGCCTTTGGCCAGCATGCGATTGACGGCCTCGTATTCGCGGGCGGTGTTGTATTCCCACGTGACGTGCCCGTCGGCCGCGTCGTAGGCGCGGACCTTGCCGTCCGCAGTTGTGGCGAGTACCGCGCCAGGTACCGCGGTGACAGCGCCGAGATGCGCGGAGGAGCAGCCCTTCTCCTCGGGCGCGCAGGTAATCGCGGTGCGCCACACGCGCTGGCCGGTTGCCAGGTCGAGCGCCCAGAGTCCGCCAAATTCCTCGGTGGCCCGTGCATCGGGCGCGGCAAAGTAGCCGACGCCGTCGCCGGTCGCGTGTCCGAACTGCACCGGGCCGCCGCGCCCGATCCTGGTCGACCAGATCACCTTGCCGGTGTCGGGGTCGACGCCCCAGACGACGGCAGACTTCTGCTGGGCGACGACAATCTCCTTGCCGCCAGGCAGCTTCGCGAGCGAGGCGTTGCTGCCGAAATCGGCGTCCGGCCCCTGCTTCTGCGGGCAGGTTTCGGATCGCCCTGGCGCCTTGGGGTCCTGCGCGCAGCCCACGAGCCAGGCGTCGCCGGCCAGCATCTGCTGCTTCCATCGGACCTTCCCTGAGTCGAGGTCGAGGGCAAGGATCGCGTCGGTCCCGATATCGGCGGGCTCGCTGTAGGCGTCGCCCGTGGTGACGTAGAGGAGCTTCCGCTTCGCATCGACGGCTGGCGCGGACCAGATGCCGCCACCGGACGGGCCGTAGAGCTGCGTGCCGAGCGAGGTCTTCCGCGTCGGCCTGGGCGTGTCCGCTATCGCGTAGGTCTTCCAGAGCTGTTTGCCGGTGCTGGCGTCGTAGGCGACGATGCTGCCGCGAAACGTGCAGCACTCGTAGTTGGGCAGCCCGCCGGCGGATTCCTCCAGCGACGTCACGGGCACGTAGAGGCGGTTGTCGTACAGCACGGGCGCACCGGTGATGCGGGCAAAGGCGTGCGTGTCCGCGTTCTGCGTCCAGATCAGGGCGCCGGTTTCCGCATCCACGGCGTAGACGTTGGCCTTCAGGTCGCCGAAGTACACGGCCGTTCTGTTGCGCGAGCCCTTGATCGGACCGACGTTGATCGCGGTCCGCATGCCGGCTTTTGGCGCGAACGACCAGTAGACGCACCCGCTCGCCGCGTCGAGGGCATACACATAGCCCGCGTCAGATCCCGCGAAGAGGCGGCCCCCAGCGATCGCCGGCTGTCCGTAGGCGGAGGTGGCGTTTGGGAAGCCGAAGGCCCACTTGAGCTGCAGCCGGGGCAGTCCGCTCACTGGCAGACCAGGATTGGGCTGAAAGCGCGTATTCGTCACGTCCACGCCCCAGCCACTCCACGTCACGCCCTGAGGGAGCGGAGCCATCGGCGTTGCGCTGCAGTGGTTCGGCATGGATGCCGCGGTCCCGGAGACGGCCGTGCCCATCGTGCGGCCCGACAGGAACTCGGCCAGCAGTGTCTTGCTCGCGTCGGGCAGTTCCTGCGCCTGCGGGCGCATCGGGCCCGTGGTCATCGCGGCATAGATCGCTTCGGGCGTCTTGGCGCGCAGGACCGAAAGGCCGGGTGCGCGTGACGTCTCGGGGTGATCGTGGCACTGCGAGCAGCGCTGCGCGTAGACGAGCGGCGCGGTGGCCGGCACGGTGAACTGCGCCCACGCAGAAGAGGCGGTGGCGAGGGTGGTCAGCGCAAGCAGGGCGAGGCGTGTCATCAGGTCGACTCCGGGCGGCATTCTACTGGAGCGACCACGCGATCTTCAGCCGCACCCCGGCGCTGCGCGTCGGGTCACGGTGTGTCGGGCCTTGGGTGCAGCGGGTTCGCGTGGGGCGCGGCGCACTGCCGCTCTGGGGCAGCGTTACTGGATGGATGACGGCCGGAGGCCCTTGTAGAGGAAGCGCTGCACGCGCTTGCCGTCGGCGCCTTCGGCGACGTAGATGTTGCCCTTCGAGTCCACGGCGAGGCTGCTGCCGTTGGTGAAGCCGCCGGGGAAGTGACCGGCATGCCCGAACGAGCCGACGATGGCCAGGTCGCTTCGGCGGAGGATGAACACTTTCGAGTTGCGCACATCCGGCACGTAGAGGAAGCGCTGCTCCTTGTCATGGGAGAACGCGACATCGTGGACCGTGCCACCGAGGGTCCGCGGTGAGATCACCTTCTCCGTGACGAACGTGCCGTCTGTCTTGAACACCTGGAAGCGGTGGTTGTTCCGGTCGCAGACATACACGAGCCCGTCGTGGCTGACATGCGCGCAGGTGACCAGATCGAACTGCGAGGGCAGCGGCGCCGCCGGGTCCGGCACGTACTTCACGGGCAGCGCATCGTCGGGCGACTTGCCGTAGGCACCCCATTGACGCTTGTAGGCGCCAGTCGTGGCATCGAACACGACGACACGCCGGTGCCGGTAGCCGTCGGCGACGAAGACTTCGTTGGCCGTCGGGTCGACCGAGGCTGTCGCGCCGGCCAGCGCCGTCAGGTCGGTGCTCGCGGTCTTGCCTGCGCCAGGCCGCCCGAACTGCAGCAGGAACCGGCCCTGGCTCGTGAACTTGAGCAGGTGCGAGTCGTTGAGATTGCCCACCCACACGTTGCCCTGATGGTCGACGCTCAGCCCGTGCTCGCCGCCGGGCGCGGGCCACGTGTAGCCCTCGCCGGGGCCGCCCCAGGCCTGCACGAGCGCGCCCTGTTGGTCGAACTCGATTACCTGCGGGGCCGGGATGCAGCACTCGGCCGCCGGCGGATTCAGGGCCGCCGCCTTCTCGCCGTCGGTCAGGCCCGACGGGCGATGCAGGATCCAGACATGGTCTTTGGCGTCGACGGCCACGCCGATGACGTTGCCGACGATCCATTTGTTCGGGAAGGGCTGTCGCGGCCACGTCGGATCGAACTCGAAGACCGGCGCCATCACGCGTTCGCTGCCCGTGGGCGCGGCCGCGCGAAGGGCGGGCGAGGTGAACGCGGCAGCCAGGCCGAGCAACAGGGCCAGGGAGGTCACGGCAGTCGTGCGCATGCGAGATCCTTGCAGAGGTGGTGCGCCCGGTAGGATTCGAACCTACGACCTTTGGCTCCGGAGGCCAACGCTCTATCCAGCTGAGCTACGGGCGCGTGCGGGTGGTGCGGTGGCACGCGGAATCCGGCGCGGGTGGCAGCGATGCTGCCTGCGAACGGAAGGCCAGATGATACCACGCGGTCCCTGGCGCGATCGGCGCCCACGTTTGACGGGCTGGGCCTGAGCGCCCAGAATAGGCCCTTGCCGTGGCAGGTGTGCGCATGGACGCGCGAGGGAGAGCGATGATGCGGATGCGGTCTGTCGTACTCGGTATCGGTGGCGTATTGGCGTGGGTGCTGCCCCTCTGGGCGCAGGCTCCGGCTCAGGCCGGAGAGGCGGATCCAAAGCCGGCGTTCGAAGAGCAGGTCGTCGTCACGGCGTCGCGCTCGGAGGAGGCGCTGGTCAATGCGCCGGCCACCGTGAGCGTGGTCACGACCAGCACGATTCAGCGCTCGCCCGCGGCCAATATGGGCGATCTGCTCCGATCCGTGCCGGGCGTCAATGTGACGCAGGTCTCGGCCCGCGACATCAACATCACGGCTCGCGGCGCCACATCCACACTGGCCACGTCGCAACTGGCGCTGGTGGATGGACGCAGCATCTATCTCGACTTCTTCGGCATGGTCATGTGGGACCTGGTCCCGAGCAATGTCAACGACATCCGGCAGATTGAAGTGATCCGCGGACCGGCGTCGGCCGTCTGGGGGGCCAACGCCATGACCGGCGTGGTGAACGTGATCACGAAGACCCCGCGCGAGCTGGCGGCGCAGGGCGGCTCGGCGATGACGGTGACCTTCGGAGGGTTTGATCGGACGGTCGGCACGTCGAAGCCCGGTGCGGGGTCGATCTTCTCGATCACCGGTTCGCACGCGCAGGCGGTCAACGACCGGGTGGCGTTCAAGGTCTCGGCGGGGTATCTCTCGCAGGACCCGCTCCCGCGGCCGACCGGTGTCATCCCCAACAGCTTCAAGACGCCCTATCCCGCGTTCACCAACACGGGCACGCAGCAGCCGAAGGTGGATGCCCGGCTCGACTACGACCTGCCGAATCAGCAGGGCACGCTCTCGTTGTCAGGCGGCTACGCCGGGACCGAGGGCATCATCCACTCCGGCATCGGTCCCTTCGACATCCGTCAGGGGTCGGGACTGACGTATCTCTCCAGCCGCTATACGAAGGGTGCGCGCCGCATCGCGTTCTTCACCAATATCCTCAACGGCGACGCCGCGAATCTGCTGAGCGTTGCGACGAACGGCCGCCCGCTCGGGCTCGTCTTCGACACCAAGACCTTCGACGTCGAGGCCGGGGACACGAAGGCGCTCGCCAAGCGCCACGTGCTGACCTACGGTGGCAACTACCGGCACAACACGTTCGACATCTCGATCGCACCCGGTCGTGCCGACCGGAATGAAGGCGGCGCGTATGTGCAAGACGAAATCTTCCTGAGCGACAGGTTCCGGTGGGTGGTCGGTGGGCGCGTCGACAAGTTCTCGTCGATTGCGAATGCGGTCTTCTCGCCGCGCACGACCTTTCTCGTCAAGCCCCGGAAGAGCCAGACGATTCGCGTGTCCGTCAACCGCGCCTTCCGGGCGCCGTCCTATATCAACAACAACATCCAGCAGGGCCTCATCAACCAGCTCAATCTCGGGTCCATCAATCCGTTGCTGGCGGGACAGGTCTTCAACTTCCCGATTCTTGCGGCGGGCAATACGGGGCTGAAGCAGGAGACGATGACGGCCGTCGAGCTGGGGTACACGGGCGTCATCCGCAACCGCGCCACGGTCACCGCGGCCGTCTACCGCAACGCCACGGACAACGCGATCTTCTTCAGCCAGTCCGCGCGCTATACGGCCGCGGCGCCGCCGCCCAACTGGCCGCTGCCGCCTGTCGTGCTTGAGCTGCTGGCTGCGCAGACCGGCGGGGCAGGGCTTCCCTCTGCCTTCACCTACCGCAACCTGGGCACGGTGAAGGACAAGGGCGTCGAGCTGGGCGTGGACATGGCGGTGAACCGGTATCTCAATGTGTTCACGAACTACTCGCATCAGTGGACCCCGCTCGCCGAAGGCTTCGCGCTCTCCGAGATCAATATTCCCGCGAAGAACCGCTTCAACGCCGGATTCGACTTCGGCTACAAGCGGTGGCTCGGCAATATGAATGTCAGCTATACCGGCGACGCCTTCTGGCAGGACGTCCTCGACTCGCGGTACTCGGCCGCCACCGACGCCTTCACGACGGTGAACGGCACACTGGGCGTGAAGTGGTTCGACAGCCGGGTGACGACGAGCCTCAAGGTGAACAACCTTGGCAACCGCACGGTGCTGCAGCACAGCTTCGGCGACGTGCTGAAGCGGCAGATCGTGGGCGAAGTCCGGATCGGGTTCTAAGGCCATGGCCACCTTCACTCACCCGATGCGTCTGCGTCTCCTTCGCGCACTGGCGCTCGCGGCGTTGGCCGTGGCGCTCGCCACGGCGCCTGCGCGGGCACAGGACGACGGGCGTCACCCCGTCAGTGGCCGGTTCTTCGCCAACACGATGAGCGCGGCTGGTGCGTCGTGGCTGGACCGCCCCGAGCGCGAGGACGAAGAGGCGCCGAAGAAGGCCATCGCCCTCCTGGGGCTCAAGCCGGGCGACGTCGTGGCGGACGTGGGCGCGGGCTCAGGCTATTTCGCGCTGAAGATGGCTGAGCTGGTAGGACCCACGGGCCGTGTGTACGCCGCCGACATCCAGCAGGAGATGCTGGACATCATCAAGTCCAAGCTCGGCTACACCCCGGTCAAGAACGTCACGCTCGTGCTCGGCGCGGAGGACAACCCGAAGCTCCCGCCCAATACCCTCGACATGGCGTTGATGGTGGACGTGTACCACGAGCTGCACGAGCCGCAGGCCGTGCTCACGCATCTGCGCGAGGCGCTCAAGCCCGGTGGACGCCTGATCCTGCTGGAGTATCGCGCCGAGGATCCGAAGGTCCCGATCCAGACCCTGCACAAGATGTCGGTGCAGGTGGCCAAGCTCGAGATCGAGCACGAAGGGTTCGTGCTCGCGAAGGTGCTGAACGACCTGCCCTGGCAGCACCTGCTGATCTTTACGCGCCCGTAGTCGCACTCGCGCCCATGCAGTAGAGGTCCGAGGCCGTGCAGCCCTCCGCCTCCACCTGCACCGTCGCATGGGTGATCTGGAACCCCTCCTCCAGGGCCTGGACCACGCACCGCACCACCTGCTGGCCGTCGCTGATGGGCTGATCGGTCACGACGATGTGGCAGCTGCAGGCCACGATGCCGGGCCCGACCATCCAGATGTGCAGGTCGTGGACGTCGAGGACACCCGGCACGCGCGTGATGACGTCGATGACGGCGGGCATCTCCACGCCGAGGGGCGTGCCTTCGAGCAGGACCGTGGCGCTTTCGCGCAGGATGCCGAAACTGCTGTAGATGATCAGCGCGGCAATGAGCAGCGAGATGACCGGGTCCGCCAGGGTGGTGCCGGTCATGACCACCAGTGCGCCGGCGAGGACGACGCCCGCCGCCGAGGCCGCATCCCCCAGCATGTGCAGATAGGCGCTGCGCACATTCAGGTTGTGCCGGGCACCCGCGTGCAGCCAGAGGCC
Source organism: Acidobacteriota bacterium (assembly GCA_947482665.1). Taxonomy (GTDB): domain Bacteria; phylum Acidobacteriota; class Vicinamibacteria; order Vicinamibacterales; family UBA2999; genus CANKJK01. Next base: position 135,464 of record CANKJK010000006.1, on the reverse strand, counting down.
GATGAGGAGGTTGACCACCACCGCGGCGGCGGCCACGCCCATCATCATGGCGCCGCTGGCCGGCTCGGGATGCCGAAGACGCTGCACGGCCTCCCAGAGGATGAAGGCCGCGATGACGAGGAGCCCGATCCCGTTGACCAGCGCCGCGAAGATGCCCACGCGGTGGTAGCCGAAGGTCATGCCGTGGTGCGCGGGTTTGCGGGCCGCGTGGATGCCGTACCAGGTGAGTCCGAGCGCGGCGGCATCGGCCAGGTTGTGGCCGGCGTCTGAGAGGAGCGCCAGGCTGTGCGCGTGCCACCCGCCGAGGGCCTCGAGGGCCACAAAGCTCAGCGTGAGGCCGAGTGCGGCGCCCATCGTCCGGTCCGGGACGGTGTGTGCGTGGTCGTGGGAATGCGCGTGACCGGCGTGGGCGTGTGCCATGGACCCACGGCCAGCATAGCTTACGGATGATTCGATAGACTGGGGTGGGCGACGGGGATCGAACCCGCAACGTCCGGCGCCACAGGCCGGTGCTCTACCATTGAGCTACGCCCACCACACACGGGCCGTGGAGGCCCTCAGGAATCACCAATCGTAACATGCCGATGCATCGATCCAGCCGCCACGTCGCGGTTCTCGTCGCGCTCCTCGGGCTGCAGGCCCTCCCGCCGGCCATCGTGGGCGCTCAGACCGCGGCCCGGCCGACCCCGCGACCCGCTCCTGCCGCGGCGTCAGCGCCGGCCCAGACGGGGCAGGTGCCGCAGGTCCTCACGCGGGATGCCGCCGGCAAGACCACGCTGCACGCCGTGCGGATCACGGCTCCCCTGAAGCTGGACGGGAAGCTGGACGAAGCGGTGTATCGCGATGTGCCCGCCATCGATCAGTTCATCCAGGCCGAGCCGCTCAATGGTCCGCCCGCCTCGCAGAAGACCGAGATGTGGATCTTCTTCGACAACGATGCGATCTATGTGAGCGCCCGCTGCTGGGAGGACCACCTGGAGCGGATGGTGGCCGATGAGATGCGGCGCGACTCCTTTACGCTCGCCCAGCAGGACTTCATCGGCTTCGCCTTCGATACCTTTCACGACCACCGCAACGGGCTGCTTTTCACCGTGACCCCCATCGGCGGACGGATGGACGGGCAGGTGACTGACGAGCGCACCTACAACGGCGACTGGAATCCGGTGTGGCAGTTCCAGACCGGCCGGTTCGAGGGCGGCTGGACGGCCGAGACGCGCATTCCCTTCAAGTCTCTCCGGTACCCATCCGGCGCCGGGCACACCTGGGGCATGCAGCTGCGCCGCGAGAACAAGTGGAAGAACGAGACCACGTTCATCACGCCGATGCCGCGCTCGTTTGCGACCCGGGCGCTGCAGGTGGTCAGTCAGTACGCCACGCTCGAAGGGCTCGAGGTCCCACCTCGCGGTCCCCGCATCGACATCAAGCCCTATGTCACCGGAAGCCTGACGACGGACCGCGTCGCCCGGCCGCCGGTCAGCAACGACCCGTCGGGCGACGCCGGCGTGGATGCCAAGTGGGGCCTGACCGACAATCTGGCCGCCGACTTCACCTACAACACCGACTTCGCGCAGGTGGAGGCCGACGAACAGCAGGTGAACCTGACGCGCTTCAGTCTCTTCTTCCCGGAGAAGCGCGAGTTCTTCCTCGAGAACCAGGGCGTGTTCAACATAGGCGGCGGGTCGTCGGGTGATGTGCCGACGCTCTTCTACAGTCGCCGCATCGGCCTTCGGAACGGCCTGTCGGTGCCGCTGCTCGGCGGCGGTCGCCTCACAGGCCGGGCCGGCCGGTTCGTCGTCGGTCTCATCGACATCGCCTCCAAGGAGGATGCGGCGACGGGTAGTCCCCGCACCAACGTCGGCGTGGTGCGCGTGAAGCGCGACATCCTGCGTCGTGGCAGCATCGGGATGCTGGCCACCCAGCGGTCGGTCGGTGAGACTCGCGCGGGTGGAAGCACGCTCGTCGCCCTCGACAGCACGCTGAGCTTCTTCCGGGACATGAACGTCAACGCCTACTGGGCGCACAGCGACAGCAGGGGCGTCGCGGGTGATGACAGCAGCTATCGCGCCCAGCTGGACTACACCGGCGACCGCTACGGCGTGCAGGCCGAGCACCTGCTGGTCGGGCCGCGGTTCGATCCCGCCGTCGGGTTCGTGCGCCGGCTGGACATGCGCAAGACGCAGGGGCTGTTCCGCTTCAGCCCTCGGCCGAAACAGGCCAGGCTCGTCCGGAAGTACTCCTACACCGGCTCCTACCTCATCGTGGACAACACCAAGGGCCGGCGCGAGTCCGAGGCCGGCCAGGCCATCGCGGCCATCGAGTTCCAGAACGGGGACCGGCTGGCGGGCACCTATAACCACACCTACGAATTCCTGCCGCGCCCCTTCCAGATCGCGCGCGGTGTGACGCTGCCGGTGGGCGGCTATCCCTTCAACGACGCCCTGCTGGCCTTCACGCTCGGCCAGAAGCGCACCTTCTCCGGAACGGCGTCGGTGCAGGTGGGCTCCTTCTACAGCGGGCACCGCACCACCTACAGCCTGGCCTCCGGGCGCCTGGAGTTCACCAAGCGGCTCAACATGGAGCCGACCCTGTCCGTGAACCAGGTGCAGCTGCCGCAGGGGGATTTCACCACCACGCTCATCGGGTCCCGGATCACCGAGACCTTCACGCCGTGGATGTTCTTCAGCGCGCTCGTGCAGTACAACTCGGCGTCGCGCACCTTCAGCACCAACGCGCGGTTGCGGTGGGAATACTCCCCGGGCAGCGAGGTCTTCGTGGTCTACAACGACCAGCGCGACACGACGCCCACCGGGTTTCCCCAGTTGCAGAACCGGGCGGTCATCGTGAAGGTGAACCGGCTGGTGCGGTTCTAGGCGCGAGGCCGGCCGGTCAGCGCAGACGCGCCAGGTTGGCGCGTGCCTGCGGGTCGTTCGGATTGAGGGCCAGCGCCTTCTCAAAGGCGTCGCGCGCCGGGCCGACCCGGCTCTGCGAGGCCAGCGACACGCCGAGCAGGTTGTAGGCCGTCGGATCCTCGGGGGTAAACGGGAGCAGCGCCCGCACCTCCGTTTCCACACCGGCAAAGTCGCGCGTGGCCAGGAGCAGCTGAATGAGCTGTTGCCGCGCCTGGACATCGCGCGGTTCCGCCCGCACCAGGCCACGCAGGCTCGAGATGGCTCCCACCAGGTCTCCGCTGCCTCGCTGGAGCACCGACAGGTTCCGCAACGCCGCCAGGTTGCCCGGCTGCAGACGCACGGCCTCCGCATAGGCGTCGCGGGCCGCGGCCGGTTGATTCAGCTTGATGAGGGCATCGCCGAGGCCGATGCGCGCCCGCGCGTACTTCGGGTCCAGGGCGATAATCGCGCGGAACTGCTCGGCCGCCCCCGCGGCGTCCTTGGCCTGGAGCAGGGCCACCGCAAACTCCTCGCGGCCCATGATGATGTGCGGGTCACCGGGCCACTGCCGCAGATACTCCCGGAAATGCGTGATCGATTCCTGCACCTCACCGCGCTCGAGCAGGGCCGAGGCCAGGGCGTGGCGGGCATTGGGTGACTCGGGCAGGGCGAGCCGCAGGTGCGCCAGGGATTCATCGAGGCGTCCGGCATCACGCAGAAACATCGACATGTGCTCGTGGGCACGCGGCTGTGGCCAGCGGTCGAGCGACGTCTGCCAGATGGTGAGGCCGTCCTGATAGTCGCGGTTGCGGGCCGCGGTCGCCCCGCCGAGCGCCACCACCGCGATCACGGCCACCGCCCAGCCCGCGCGCGTGCGGAGTGGCTGCGCCGGCAGGCGCCGCAGCAGGCCGCGCACCAGCCAGACCGCGAGCACCAGCACGGCGATGAGCGGCAGATACATGCGCCGCTCGGCCCCGACTTCCGTGGGAATCGGAATGAAGCTGGAGGCCGGTGCCAGCGTGATGAAGAACCACGCGCCCCAGAAGCCGAGACGCGGCCAGCGCACCAGGGCCACCAGTGTCAGCACCCCGAGGCCCGCCACGGCCAGCACCGCCGGGAGCGCCGCGCCGAGCGTGAGGGCCCCGGGCGCGCCGTAGTCGAAGACCAGCCGGTCCGGCCAGAGCGTGAGCCCGAGATAGCGCAGGACCATCGGCCCCTGATGGAGCAGGTAGGCCCATCGCGAGACGTGCTGCTCGAAGCCCTTTTCCGCGAAGAAGGGCAGTTCGCGTGCGAAGCCGGCAAAGAGCAGCCAGCTTGCGAGCACGAGCAGGTAGAGCCGCTTGCGCGCCGCCCATGCCTCGCCAAGGGAGGCGAACGCGAACGCGCGGTCCCAGAGGACGAGCACCAGCGGAAGTGTGAGCGCGGTTTCCTTCGACCCGACCGCGCAGAAGGCGGCCAGCATCGCGGCCAGCTCCCAGCGCAGGGGCTGCCGCGAGTCGAGCGCGCGGGTCGAGGCCCAGAGCGCCGTGACAAAGAAGAGGCCCAGGAGCGACTCCGTCCGCTGCGTCACGTAGTTGACGGATTCGCTGTTGAGCGGATGCACCAGCCAGAGCGCCGCGGCCGCCAGCGCCGCGAGGTCCAGCGAGGCCGAGGGCGCAGTGGATTCGCCCTCCACCATCCGGGGCAGCGTGCGGCGCAGCAGACCAAAGATGGCCAGGGCCGCGAGGATGTGCATCGCGATGTTGGCCGCGTGATAGCCCGCCACGGCCTCGCCCCCGAGCGCGTAGTTCAGGGCGAAGGCGAGATTCGGCACCGGCCGGCCCGTGACCGGGCTCTGCACCGGCGGATGGAGGATCGCCGCCAGGTTGCCGAGGTCCTGGATTGAGGTGTTCTCCCGGATGGAACGGTGGTCATCCAGGAGGAACGGGCCTCCCAGCGCGTTGGCGTAGACCGCCACGCCCAGGATGACGAGCGCGAGCACGGCCAGCCACGGCGTGGGTGACGAGGGCGACGCCTGCGCCGGGGTGGGTGAGCGGGCTGCGGAGCGGGAACGGGCCACGAGCCGTCCATGATAGCCAGCGGCGGGTCCGTTTACACGTGGGCGGCTGGGGTGGCCGAGACGGCCGGGGATGGGTCAGTTGATGCGCGGGGGCCCGGCTGTCTGGCGGATCCACTCCAGTGCCTCTCGCGTCGCGGCGTACATCTGCTCGCGGGCTCCGGAGAAGCTGTGGTTACGTGCCTCGATGGCGCGCAGGCGGCGCGTCGGGCCGTCGGGGCCGAAGAGGGTGCGCGCGTCGGCTGCCGGCAGGTAGTTGTCGTGGGTCGACTGCACGACGGCAAGCGGCAGGTCCCTGAGCTGCGGGAGATAGTCGTAGACCTGCACCATGACCGGATCTGGCGCGGAGCGGCGGCGCCGCCGGCGGCCGCGCCAGCGCACGTATTCCTCCTCCTTCGTCAGGGCGATGGCGACCACGCCGCTCAGTTCGCGTCGCATCACGCGTGAGCCCGCTGCCACCACCGACAGACCCGCGCCGCGCGAGACGCCGACGAGGATGACGGGGCCCACGGGCAGGCCGAGTGTGGCTCGGGCCGTCTCCAGGACGAGGTCGTAGTCCTGCGCGAGCTGGATGGGCGTGGTGGTCTCGTGCTCGCCGTGCAGCGGCTTCAGATACTCAGGGGCGGAGATGCCGGCGACGGGATAGCCCGTCGAGGCGAGCGCCTCGAAGAGTGCCCGGTCCTTGCCGCGCCAGCCGCCATCGCCGGTGGTGTAGATGAGCAGCGGCCGTGGGCCCGGCTGTGCCGGATGTGCCGGATGTGCCGCGTAGGCCAGGTGAATCACGAGCGCATGTCCGTTGACCGTCACCAGCTGGTCCAGGCGGCTCGTGCCGGCTCTGGCGCCTGGGGTCTGTAGCCGGCAGCCCTGCAGCGTCAGTGCGGCGAGCAGCAGGAGGCCCAGGTGACGCGGTCTCATGTCACAGTCCCGCCGCGGGCGCCGGTGGCGGGAGCTCGACGGCCGGCCCTGCCTCTGCCTCAAGGTCACGTGGCGGGAGCAGGATACGGGTCCAGCCGCCTGCGATGAGTGCGCTGGCGTGGGCAATGGCCGCCGGCCATTCCCAGGGGTTCTGATAGGCCAGATACCGTGGCACCCAGTCCGGGTCGAACTTCTCCTTGAAGAAGCGGAGGCCCTGGAAGTTGTACCAGTGCTCACCGCGCTGGAAGAAGAGATGCGCGAGCCGCTCGCGGACATGGGCGCCCCGGTGCGCGCCGACGGTGGCCAGCGGCGCCATGCCGAGATTGAAGGTCCGGTACCCGGCCCGCTGCCCATCGAGCAGCACGGAGAGGATCAGGAAGTCCATCACCTGGCGCGGGTCGGTCCCGTGTCGCATCAGGTCGACGGAGAGTTCCTCCCGGCGCGGACCCTCAAGCAGATTCGCGAAGGCGACGAGGTGGCCGGTGGCCGCGTCTTCGACGACCGCGCACGGGAAGCGCAGCAGATACGTCTCGTCGAAGAACCCGAGGGAGAATTGCCGCTCCGCGAGCTGTTTCTCCTCGAGCCAGGCGCGCGAGATCGTGGCGAACTCGCGCAGCCGTGGCCGGATGTCGGCCGGTTGCAGCACGCGGAAGGTCAGGCGGTCGCGCTCGGCGCGGCGGAGCACCTGACGGTACATCTTCCCGGCGTGGCCCTCGAGCGTGACCCGGGACAGCGGGATGAGGGCTTCCTCGCCCAGCTTGAAGAAGTGATAGCCGCGGTCGTGCAGGAGCGGAATCCACTCGGCCGAGATCTGGTAGAAGGCGGGACGGCGATCGATCGTCCGGGCGAAGGCGAATACGTCGTCGAGCAGCGCGCCGCGATCGGCCGGCTGTCCGGAAGGATCGGCGAACACCAGAAGGTAGGGTCCGATCGTGCGATAAAGGCACAGGCCGTGCGGACTCTCGAACACGCACTTGTCGCCGGTGGCCACGATCATCGCGCTGGTGCCGCTGCCGATCTCCGCGTGCCGGCTGAGCGCGCGGTCGATGGTGCCGGGATCCGTCCGTGAGAACCGGATCGGCACCCGCATCAGCAGGTAGCCCGCCGCGGCGGCCACGGCCAGCACGACGGAGGCAGCCGTGCGCATGAACCGCGCCGACTCGAGGTGGTAGCCCACCGCGGCCCAGTGGTCCAGCGTGGCGGGGTTGATGCGGTGGGAGAACGTACCGAAGGCGAGCAGCATGGCGACGGCGCCAAAGGCCAGCACCAGGTCCGGCGCCTCGAGCCAGTCGCCACGGCTCGGACGATCGAACAGCGCGGCCTGCGATCGCGCCGCCAGCGCGATCAGCCCGAGGATGACGGCCTCTTCCCAGTCGAGTCCCTTCAAGAGCGCCGCGACGGAACCGAGGGTCAGGATCATCACCGTGGCGCGGAACGCCGCGCGGTACCCCTGGGACAGGCCGCGGGCCAGCACCAGCAGCACGACTCCGGCGAGTGCGGCCGCCAGATGGCCGACTTCGACCAGGGGTAGCGGCACCGTCTGCTCCAGCATGGCCAGTCGCGTGCGCAGGGCGGGCGAGGCGGCACTCAGGATCATGAGGGCGCCGGCTCCCCCAACGAGGCCCCCCATGATCCGGCGCGCCACTTCCAACCGGCGGGCGGCGTGGCGTGTCGCGTCGGCGAGGAGCAGCAGAGAGGCCATCGCCCAGGGGATGACGTAGTAGACGGCCCGGTAGGCCAGCAGTGCCGCCACCAGGGCGCTGTGTGACGTGGCGAGGCTCGCGATCCAGTACGCGTCGCTGCTCCCAAGGCCACCTGGCACCAGGCTCGCCAGCCCAATGGCCTGACCATTGAAGAAGGTGCGTACCAGTGCGTCCGCGGCTCCCGGGACCCCAGACGCGCGGAGGCACGCGACGAAGACGCCGGAGGCCAGCAGCCAGTCGAGCCAGCCCACCAGCGCGAGTGGCCAGGCGGCGCCGACGCCGACGTCGATGCTGGAGAAGATGGGGAGGCGCCCCACCGCGATCCGCCCGAGCCAGACCATGCAGAAGACCAGTGGCAGGGAGAGCAGGACCAGATGGAGCGCGGTTCCGCCCGCGAGCGAGACGAGCGCCGTGGCGGCCACCCACCCGGCGAGTCCCGAGGTGAAGGCAAACGCCACCGACGCGATGCCGCCGTGCAGATCGGAGCGACGGTCCACGCCATCGCGATAGAGCCAGAGCCGGATCGTGGGCCCGGCCACGGGGCCGAGCGTGAGGAAGTTGCTCCAGGCAAAGGCCACCGCTCCAAACCGCCAGCGCTGCAGGGCGGACGTGCGAGTGTGCCGGAACGCCACCACGTCATAGAGCCCCATGACCGCGACGTTGATGGCGGTGAGGACCGCGGCTCCAGCCATCCAGCGCAGGTCGAGCGCGTGAAACGCCGCGCGCACCTGACGCGGATGGATCTCGCGCAGGGCGCTCCACGAGAGCGCCAGCATGGTCCCGACGAGCAGGAAGGGCCAGATGGCGGAGGCGTGGCCAACCAGCCAGATGCCCGCCATCTCGAGGCCCGCGATCAGGCGGCGTCCCCGGGCGGCCGTCGACGACTCCGGCTCGTCAGGCTGCCGCGGCTGCGTGGATGGCGAGACGGTGGAGCGAGGAGTGTCTGTCACGGGTCACCGACGGGGCGCGTGGGAGATCGCCCAGACAACAGCGTTGAGCAGCGCGGCCTTCACCTCGGGCACTTTGTCGGTGAAGCGGTGGTTGGCTGCCGGGATGATCTGCATCGTGCTGGGCTGACCCGCGGCGGTGCGCAGGCGCTCCCGTCCGGCGTCTGAGATGTATTCGTCGGTCGAGGACTGAATCATCGCCAGCGGAAGCGGCGCGATGCGGCCCACGAACGCCTCGGGCGCGAAGGACGGTTCGTCGGGATCCTTCTTCCGGACCAGCGCGGCGACATCCGTCCATCGCCACGCCAGTTCCGCCGTGGCCGGGAGCCCCATGGCGACCACGCCATCGAGCCACGCGTGATTCGGCGCGTGACCGCCGGCCAGGATGGCGAGTCCCGCACCCTCGGAGACTCCGGACAGCAGCACCGGGTGCGGGAGCAAGCCTTCCTTGTCGAGCATCCGCGCCAGCTCGGCATAGTCCGCACCCACATCAGCCGGTGAGACGTGGCGTGGTCCATCCGTGAATGCCGAGAGATACTCCCGGGCGTTCACGCCGACGACCGCGAACCCCTCGTCAGAGAGAAACTCCGACATCTTCACCGCCAGTCCGACCCAGCCGACGTCGCCGCTGCCCATGATGATCGTGCCCCTGGGAGCAGCGGTCGGGCGATAGATCGTGAGGGAGAGCGTGTGGCCGCGCAACGGGAACGACAGCTTGCGGCCCGCGGTGGCCTCGGCGGTCCCGACGGGGGACAGGCACCAGGCCAGCAGGGAGACCCAGACCAGCGTTCGCAGGGTCATCATCACCTTCGAGTGTAGGGCACATCGCCGGGGTGAGTGGTGGCTCGAACGGCTCAGCTACGGGGCTCTATCTGATCCACAATCCGGTCACGCCGCTGGCGGTGCCCGCCAGCCAGGAGGACTCCTTCATGACCGCTCGATTCCGCACCCTCTTTGCCGTCGCCGTGGCCGCGACGGCGCTCCCCGTCGCCATCGACGCCCACTTCAAGCTGCTTGAGCCCGCCTCGTGGCTGGTCGAGGACCAGCTTGGTGATCCCCAGAAGCTCGGCCCCTGCGGCGGCGACCCGAAGGGGCAGAATGAAAAACTCCTGACCGGGGCCATCGGCAAAGTGACCGGCGGCTCGAAGCTCCACATCAAGATTCAGGAGACGGTGTTCCACTCGGGTCACTACCGCGTCGCGCTGGCCGTGAACTCGCGCAACGAGTTGCCGCCGGATCCGATGACCTTCGAGAAGTACACGGACCGGGGCGTCTACTCCGTGTGGGCCGCCATCCAGAGCCCGCCACAGCTGCCCGTGCTGGTGGACGGCATCTTCCAGCACTATCCGAAGCCGGGTGAACCGTCGTCCGCGCGCCCGACGACGCCCATGACGCCGTGGGAAACCGACATCGAGCTGCCGAACATCAGCTGCCCGCGCTGCACGCTGCAGGTGGTGCAGTTCATGGCGGACCACGGCTACAACCAGCCCGGCGGCTACTCCTATCACCACTGCGCGGACCTGCAGATCACGGCCGACGCCAAGAAGCCGATCGACACCCGCTGGCCCGCGGCCAAGTAACCGCCCCAGACCGTCGAGCCGTACGCCCTCGCCGACACTCGTCGGCGGGGGCCTCCCATCCGCCGTCCGCGCATGACGAGGCGCACCGTGCGTCGAGAGTCGGCCCGCGACCCGACCTCGCCATCGACACGCCGGCACCAGGTGTTGCGATGCGCACCAGACGCGCAGCGTGCATCGCGCGCATCCCATGGGAGTGGAATCAGTCCAGCGAAGCGGAGTACGTCAGCGGCGGCCAGCCGCGGCGATGGCGGCTGCGTAGGCATCGGCCGTGCGGGTCTGACCCGACGCGCTGAGGTGGCAGCCGTCCGGAAGACGGTCGACGGAGGTGAGCAGCCGATCAGAGTCGGCGCCCAGGCGCGCCAGTCCATCAGCGACCAGCGAGCGAAGCGCCAACGCTGTGGGATTCTCCGGGGTCCAGTGCGGACCGCATCGTGTCGAGATCGCCAGGAAGATGGGAGCGTCGACGCCGGCCGAGCGAAGGGTCTGTGTCAGCGAGGCAAACGCGGCCCGATAGCCCTCGGCCGACGTGCCGTGGCGCGCGTCGGTTTCACCGTGATGCCACAGCACGTGTGTCACCCGATAGCCCGAGGGCATCGCCGCGAGGGCGGCCTTCAGGTCGCCGTTGAGATCGCCGCCGTCCTGCCACCGCGCAATCGCGGAGTCGCCCACGCCGAGGGGCACCAGCACGACGCCACGATAGCGGCCAGACTCGATGAGGCGGTCGGCCAGGAGTGTGAGGAATTCGCCGTCCTGGCCACTGGCCCCGAGCAGCGGTGAGGCGGCGACCATGCACCGTCCGGCGAAGAGGCTGACCACCTGCGCGGGATAGCGCGTCACCACGCGCATGGCGGCGGTGTTGGCGATATTCGACTGGCCCAGGGCCACGATCACGGCCGTCTCACCACTCTGCGCCGGGCAGGCGACCTCGATGGTGCCCGTGCGGCTCACCAGGCGGGCGTGCGCGTCGTAGGCACGCGTGTCCCGCAGCGGGACACCCCGCATCAGGATCGCCGTGGCGCCGCCCACCAACGCGAGACCCAGGGCGGCCAAGAGCCACGTGACACTCCGCGATGACACGCGACGCATCATCGACATGAGCACCTGTCAGGCCGGCCCATACAGCCGCGAGACCAGGGGTGCGAAGACGAGACGGGCTCCGGCCAGCGTCAGGTGCGAGGCGTTGAGGTAGAGCACGCCCGCCTGGGCATCGAAGACATGGCAGCGCACATCGCTGCACAGCCGGCTGACTAGATCAAAGACCTGCACGCCGTAGCGGCGCTGGAGCGTCATCAGAAACGCACGCCACGGAGCGGAGGCGGCCTGGTACACCGCTCGAGGCAGGCCCAGCTCGGCAGGCGTCATGCCCCGCTGAACCGCGCGGCCAACCTGCAGGGGCGGGTCCGTGACCATGACTGGAATGGGATCGATCACGATGACCGACTTGCCGCCCTCTCTCAGAGACCGGACCGTGGTCTCAAAGGACCGCATCAGCGCATCCTGGTCCGGGTAGCGATCAGGCTGGATGGCGAGCACGACGGTGGTGACGCGCGCATCCCCCGTCAACGACGCGAGGGTCTGGCGATTGTGCTCGCGGCAGGTTCTGCGCTCGGGGAGGTCGAGGTCCACAGCCGGAGGGCAGGCGGACGCGGTGATCGCGAGCACCGAGCGCCGGGCCGGCCGCGCCCCCTCACCCAGTGCCACGACCAGCGCCGTGCCCTGACTGTCTGCCCACACTGCCAGATCGGGCTGGGCCGACGCATCGCCGAAGTGGCAGGTCTGGTCGTATGGGATGTGGTCGTAGGTGTGGCAGCTGTCGCGCCGCGGGTCAAAGTCCGTGCGGGCCGCAAACATGGCCAGCGCCGCGTCCGAATAGCGCCCCGGCAGGCCGTGGCGCAGCACGACGGTCGCTCCCGCGAGCACGACCAGCGCGATCGTCGCGGCGCCGAGTGCCAAAAATGGCAGACCATCGCGGCGGCGGTCGAGGAAGGGGCGCTCAACGCCGTAGTAGGAGACACAGGCGCACAGGATCGAGACTGCCACGGCGGCGGCGGCGACCCACGGCGAAAAGTCGAATCCCGCGATGTCTCGCGCGAAGGCCAGGATGGGCCAGTGCCACAGATAGAGCGAATAGGAGAGGTTGCCGAAGAACTGGAACGGGCGTCCTGAAATGGCGCGGCCCGCCCACGTCGGCTCCTCCCGCCCCGCCACCAGCATCAGGGCCGTCCCCAGGCACGGCAACAGCGCGCTGATGCCGGGAAAGGGCGTGGACGGACCGTAGGCAAAGAAGGCGGTCAGCAGTCCGGCCAGTCCGATGCCGGACGCGACGCGACGAGCCATCCCCCCGGGCCGCCACCGCGGGACCGCGACGGCGGCCACGGCGCCGATGAGCAGTTCAAAGGCGCGCGCGGGGCTGAAGAAATATGCCGCGGTGGGCGCTGTTCGGACGAGCCATTCACTGAGCAGGAATGAGCCGGCCAGCGCCGCGATCAGCGTGGCCGGCACGGCGCGGCGTGACAGACGCCACGCGAGGAACAGGAACAGCGGGAACAGAATGAAGAACTGCTCTTCCACCGCCAGAGACCACGTGTGGAGCAGGGGCTTCTCGGCGGCGCCTTCGGCGAAGTAGTCCGTCAGGCGCCAGAAATAGAAATTGGACACGAACAGCACGGCCGAGATCGCCGTGCGTGCGAATTCATCGAATTCCCGCGGTGGCCGCAGCGCATACGCCGCGGCAAAGGCAAACGCCAGCAGTACGAGCAGGGCGGGGAAGAGGCGCCGGACGCGGCGGATGTAGAAGGCTCTGAGCGAAAACGTCCCCGCCGCCAGCTCCTTCATCAGAATGCCGGCGATGAGAAAGCCCGAAATAACAAAGAAGGCGTCCACGCCGGCGAAGCCACCTGGCACCGCGCTGGGAAACGCATGGAAGAGCACCACCGCGAGGACGGCGAGCGCCCTGAGCCCCTGAATATCCCGACGAAAGGCCGGCGCGGCGACCGCCGGACCGGCCGCGGGACCTGAGTCGCGGGTTCGCGCAGGGGGGGGCACGGCATCCATTATCGCCGTCACGAGCGGGACGAACGTCCGACTCCTGGTGAGGATGACCCGGGACCTCGGTTTACACTCGTCAGTGACGCGCCCGTAGCTCAGCTGGATAGAGCACCGGCCTTCTAAGCCGGGGGTCGCAGGTTCGAGCCCTGCCGGGCGCGCCAATTCCTACCGACATCGTGGGTTTCGAACGCAGAAGAATTGCGAGGCGGGCCGGCGGGATACGTAGTTCAGCGTGCGGACGGCATTCGGGCGGCCGATTCGTGCCGCGTCACGAGAGGCCGGTGAACGATTCCTCGCCCAGCACTGCCGCCGTTCTAGCGGCCAGGCTCTCTGCCAGGCCCCATTGTCTGGATCACAACGCCACCGGGGCTGCTAGAACGACAACACGAGTCCGAGGCTCCCGCGCCCGAACGTCAGCGTGGAGTTCGTCAACGTCAATCCGGCGATGGCGATGTCCTTGAAGCCGCGGAAATAGCGCAGGTCGCCACGCACGCCGACGTGACGGCCGAGCGAGACGATGACGCCACCACCCATGTCCCACCCGATGGCGGTGTTGTCCGTCGTGAGCAGACTGGCCGTGTTCAGCGCCACATGGGTCTTGACGGCGCCAACGCCGGCCAGCACGTAGGGCCGGACGCGGCCAATCTTCGGCACCACCATAAGATTCGTCATCAGCGTCACGACGCTCGAGGAGAGGCCGGGCGTGACGCCGAAGAAGTCCGGCGCGTAGGCAAACTCCTCTTCGAGCCCCAGCACGTGACCCATGACACCAAGCGACACGCCCGTGTTGAGCCGTGTGTCCGCGCAGTTGGTCAACTGCGGACACTTCGTGTCGCCGCCGAAGTCGTAGCCCGCGAAGGGGCTGATGAAACCTTCAGCCCTGGCGGCCGTGCCGCTCGCCAGCACACCGATCGATAGGAGGAGTGTGACGAGGACGTGCCGACTGCCGTGCGCGCGCGATGTTGCGGTCATGGTGATTACCTCTTCCAGTCCTGGAAACGTCATGCCTTCTGACGCCTGCTCTCGCACCGTAACTCGCGCCGACCGCAGCGGGCCGTTCACTTCGTGACAGGTAGCACCCATACGACCGTGATGTGTCACACGGAACAGCGCGCATGGAACCGGCCGACTAAGGTCGACGTGCGGCCCTGGTGGGCCGCGGCACTCGCCATCACTATTCGGAGGCCCTATGCGCACCAGACAGATTGTCGGCACCACGATGACTACCCTCGCCCTCGCGGCGGCCCTCGTGGCATTGGCCCCGTCGGTGGTGGCCACGCAGCGTCACGGCGCATGGAAGCCGCAGGCGTCCATCGAAGAAGGCACGCAGATTCGAGTGCGGACGACACGCGACATCGACGAACGCAGACCCAGTGGACGGGTGTATCCCGGCATTGTCGAAGAAGACGTACGCGACCGACGGGGCCGTTTGGCCATCCCGCGCGGGGCGGCCGCGGAACTCACGATCCGCAGAGATCGAAACGGCGACCTCTTCCTCGACGTCGAGTCGATCAGGGTCGGCGATTCCTGGTATGGCGTCGAGGTGGTCTCGCGTCGCATCGAGGGCGAGACAGAGGTCGACAGCACTATTGGCAAGAACCGCGAGACGGCCCAGCACGTGGGGGGCGGGGCCGTGATCGGCTCGATCCTCGGCGCCATTGTCGGTGGTCGGAAGGGGGCGGCGGTCGGTGCCGTGGCCGGCGCGGGCGTGGGCGCGGTCACGCAGATTCACGTGCGCGGGGAGTTCGTGCAGTTGCCCGCCGAGTCGCTCGTGACCTTCCGCCTGGACAGCCCGCTCACGATTGGCTGGAAGGACAGGGGCCGTGAGCAGGGCGGGGACCACTATCACGGCGACGATGACCGACGGTAGCTTCGCGGGAAGCCTGAGATGCAGAGATGCAGTCTAGCCAGCGCTCGCAAGAGCGCTTGGATCGTGGTTGGCGCCCTCGGTGTGATGCTCGTCGGCGC
This sequence comes from Acidobacteriota bacterium, assembly GCA_947482665.1. GTDB lineage: Bacteria > Acidobacteriota > Vicinamibacteria > Vicinamibacterales > UBA2999 > CANKJK01. The sequence continues at coordinate 120,359 of CANKJK010000006.1, read as the reverse complement.
CGGCGCGGTGTACAGCGCGCCGCAGGCAGGAATCTATACCGCGGAGCAGGCCGGACGCGGTGAGCGGCTGTTCACCGAGCAATGTGTGACCTGTCACCGGGAAGATTGGGCCGGACGCCGCTCGGATGGCGGGCCGCCCTTGCGGGGGCTGCCGTTTACCACCAAGTGGGGCGGGCAGAGCATCCTCGCGTTGTTCTCGACGATGGAAGAACTGATGCCGGCCAAGCACCCCGGCAGCCTCACCCGGGCTCAGTACGCCGATGCGGTCAGCTACATCCTGAAGGTGAATGGCCTGCCGGCGGGTTCGACTCCGCTGCCGGAAGCGCCCGCGGCGCAGAAGAGGATCCTGTTGCGCTTCGTGCCGTAGCCAACCGCCCGGTATTGCCGTACTCCGTCTGTATGCTCCGCGCGGTCGATGGCGAAGCAGGCCGAAGCCGAACGCGAGAAGCGCGCGAAGATCATTCACGCATCCGGGGAACTGGACGCATCGGCGCAGCTCTCGCAGGCGGCGCGGGTGATGTCGGAGGAGCCGGTCGCCATTACGCTGCGGTATCTGCAGACGCTCACCGAGATTGCCGCGGAGAAGAACTCGACCATCATCTTTCCGTTGCCGATCGACTTGCTGCAACTGCTGCGGCAGGTGACCGCTGGCAAGGGCTGACTCGCGGCCCGAACGTGAACGTGTGCCCATAGCCGGGCTCGTGTACTCTGCACGCATGCAGGCACAACGATTCCTCGTGACCGGTGGCAGCCAGGGAATTGGCGCCGCCATCGTCACACTGGCACGCGCGGCGGGGCACGACGTCGTGTTCACGGGCCGAAACGAGCAACTGGTTGCACAGGTCGGCAGGGAGACCGGGGCGCACGGACTTCGGGCGGATGTGTCGGTGGGCGCCGACAACGCACGGACCATCGAGGTATGCCGCGAGCGGATGGGTGGGATTGACGTGCTCGTCAACAACGCCGCGTTCGGGTACTCGGCCGAGATTGGTGCCCTCGACGTCGAGGCTATGCGGACCCTGTTTGAGACGAATGTGTTCGGCATGGTCGATCTCACCAATCGCGTGGTGCCACTCATGAAGGCGCAGGGACACGGCGACATCGTCAACCTCGCCTCCACCTCCGGCATGAAAGGCGGCAAAGGGGGCACCCCGTACGCAGCCAGCAAGTGGGCCGTCAGAGGCATCAGCCAGTGCTGGCAGGCGGAGCTGAGGCCGCACGGCATCCGGGTCACGTGCGTCTGTCCGTCGGAAGTCCAGACGGCATGGGGCGGCAAAGTGGGCCGCAACAATCCCAACAAGCTCTACGCGAAGGACATCGCGGAGACGATCATGGCCGCCCTGCACATGCCGCCGAGCGTGTTGTGGCCTGAGGTGGCCGTGTTCGCGAACAACCCGTGGAAGGAAGACTGACGGCGGGCTCCGTTCAGGGTGCTCACTCCGACACAGTCACCGCGAGGTGACTGCGCCATGCTGGCCGTGGTGACGGCTTCACGTCACCCAGAACGCGGATGGAGACAGGCACCCTATGTTGCTGATGATTATTCTGCTGGTCCTGCTCTTTGGTGGTGGCGGCGGCTATTTCTACGGCCGCGGTGCCGGGTGGGGAGCGCCCCACTATGGGGGCGGATTGCTCGGTCTCGTGCTGGTCATCGTCGTGGTGCTCTGGCTGACCGGTAATATGGGCGGCGTGATGATGCGGTAGCCGTGCGGCCGCGTGGCGGTGGCTCATCGCGCACGAACGCGCCCGCCGCGCGCAGCGCCGCTCTTGTGGTGGTGCGGGAATAGTGCGAACCGTGCACGGTGGGGGCGGCTGCGTCCCACCGTGCGATGACGCGTGGCGACTGGCTATGCCCGCTTCCGGCGTGCCGCCACGAGGAGCGCGACGCCGACCACCACCGCGATGCCTCCGTTGTAGGCCCACTTGATCTGGCCCGTCATGAAGCTCCCAGGCAGCAGGTTGATGCCCTGGAAGAACCAGATCACGCCGAACAGCACGAGAACGACACCAATAATCCTGAGCACGATGCGCATGACTGCCTCCTTCGGGTAGCGGGACGGTGTGAGTCTAGTGCGAGTGGCGGCCGTGCGGCGCTGAGGCGCCGCATTTATCGGTCAGCGGGCCTCGATCAGCAAGGGGAAGCCGTTGGCTGCGCTGAGCGTCCCCTCCATCACCCACTCGGGCGTGTAGCCCGGCGCAAGACGCGGGGCAAAGCGGCGCGCCAGGACGGCCAGCAGCAGGTGCGACTCGAGCAGCGAGAAGTTGTTGCCGATACAGATGCGCGGACCTGTGGCAAACGGATGGTAGGCCGTCGGGTGACGCGCGGCCTCGCGCGCGGGCGTCCAGCGGTCCGGGTCGAAACGCTCCGGGTCCTCCCAGAAGTCTGGATGACGATGCGTGTAGTAGGGCGAGAGCATCACCGCACTCCCAGCCGGGATGGCGTACCCGTTGATCGTGTCGGCCGCCACCGCGTCGCGCACATAGAAGGGCGCCGGCGGATAGAGACGCAGCACTTCTTTGACCACCTGGAGCGTGTAAGGCAGGCGATGCAGCGCCTGCACGGTCGGCTCGTCATCGCCCAGGACCGTATCGAGCTCCGCGTGTAGGCGTGCGGCCACATCCGGGTTGGCGGCCAGCGCATACCAGGCGGCGCTCATGGTGCGCGCCGTGGTTTCATGGCCCGCGAAGAAGGTCGTGATGGACTCGTCCCGCAGCAGGCCCTCGGCCATGCTCTCCCCGGTCTCTTCGTCCCTGGCCTGCATCAGGCGCGTCAGGAGATCGTCCGGCCACGCCGCGTCAGGCATGGCGCGCCGGCTGGCGATGAGCCCGTTGATGTAGGTGTAGACCTGCTCGCGGGCGGCCCGGTAGGCGCGGTTCGCCGCCGTGGGTGCCCATGGCGGGAGACTGAACCCCTGCTCGAGATTGCTGGTGTAGCGGATCATCGTGCTGACCGCATCCTTCATTTCCACGATGGCTTCGTCCGTCTCCGTGCTGAACATCGCCTTCAGGATGATCGAGGCCGTCACGAGCATCATTTCGTCGCCCATGTCGATCTGTCGTCCGTCCGCGGCCAGCGTGTCCCAGCGGCCGGCCAGTCGCGTGGCGTCGCGGAGCATGGTGCCGGCGTAGGCCTCCACGCCCCTGGGCGTGAAGAACGGAGCCATGAGCTTGCGCTGGCGGCGCCAGAGGTCGCCCGTGCTGGCCACCAGGCCGGCACCCGTCAGGTACCTGCGGACGCCGTCGTAGCTCCGGACCTTGTCGTAGCTCTGGCGATTGGTGATGTTGGCCTGACGCACCGCGTCCGGGTGCATGGCAAAGATCAGCCTCCGGATGCCCAGGTTGAGCTCAAAGGTATCCCCATGGGCTTTCCACGCCTCACCGATGTAGGCCAGGAAGCCGCTCCGGGCCAGGCCTCGCACGGCGGCGATGACACCGGGGCCGGGTAACCGCTGAGGAGCAACGCTGTGCATGGTGAGGCCTCCGGGAGCGCTCATTGTTCCACTGCGCGTGCGCGGCGGCAATCAGCGTGTGCGCGCCAATCGCGTCGTCTCTCCGGGCATCTTCTACCGGAATTCTGTTCATGCTCCCGGACCCTCGCGCCACTACAATCTGTGCCGGCCGGGATGCCCGGCCGTTCCTGGCAGGAGATCCATCGATGCTGCGTGGTGTGGTCGGGGCGGTGATCGTGGCCCTCATGGGCGGGGTCTCCTCAGCGTGGGCGGGGCCGGACGACGCACGCGCCTTCATCGCGGACTACTGCGTCTCGTGCCACAACGCACGGGTGAAGGTGGGGGGGCTTACGCTCGACGGCGTGAACCTCGCGGATGTGGCGGCGTCGGCGCCGCTGCTCGAGCGCGTCGTGAAGAAGGTCGAGGGCCGGCTGATGCCGCCGGCCGGCAGCAAGCGCCCGCCCGAGGCGCAGTATCAGGCGTTCCTGGGGTGGCTCGAGGGCGCGCTCACTGCCAATGCGGCCCAGCATCCCAACGCGGGGCGAACCGAGACGTTCCATCGGCTCAACCGCGCCGAGTATCGCAACGTCATCCGCGACGTGCTCGCGCTCGACATCGATGTGGCCGCCCTCCTGCCGGCCGACAGCGGCAGCTACGGCTTCGACAACGTGGCCGGCACGCTGAAGCTGGATCAGGCGCTGCTCGAGCGCTATCTCGCCGCGGCGGATCAGATCAGCAAGACGGCGCTGGGCCGTCCGGTGGCCCCGGCGAGCGTGGAGTTCCGGCTGCCCAACGACTTCCCGCAGGACCAGCACGTGGAGGGCCTGCCGCTCGGCACGCGTGGCGGCCTGTCGGTGCGCCACACGTTCCCGCTCGATGGGGAGTACCTCTTCGCCGTGGATCTGATGTGCGGCTCGTCCAACGCGGTGGCCGTGTGTGACGGATCCGGCGGTTGGGCCGATACCCACGAACTGGACGTGAGCGTGGACGGCCGGCCCATCAAGACCTTCGTGTTGGAGCCGGCGCCGTTCGGCAGCCTGCGCAAGGACGGCTGGTCCATCCGCGTGCCGGTGAAGGCGGGGCCGCGCACGGTCACGGTGACCTTCGTCGCGCCGCCGGAGTTCGAGGAGGTCGAATCCAACTACCTCCGCTTCAGGAAGCCGGTCTACCTCACGGTGGCCAACACGGTGCCGGCATTGGCCACGTATCAGCCGGCCGTGGCGGCGCTGACCCTCACCGGTCCCTTCAGCGCCACCGGGCCCGGCGACACACCGAGCCGGCGCGCCATCCTCTCGTGCACGCCGGCCTCGCCAACGGACCGCGTGTGTGCCCGGCGCATCCTGACGTCACTCGCGCGGCGCGCCTATCGCCGTCCGCCGGTCGCGGCCGACCTGGAGACGCTCCTGGTGCAGTTCGACGACGCGGCCCGCGAGGAGGGCTTCGAGGCCGGCATCGAGGCGGCGTTGCAGCGGATGCTCGTGAGCCCGCAGTTCCTCTTCCGCATCGAAGCTGACCGGCCGGCCGATCCCAGCGGCAGCTACGCGCTCACGGACCTGGAGCTGGCCTCGCGCCTCTCGTTCTTCCTCTGGAGCTCGGTGCCGGATCAGGCGTTGATGACGGCGGCCCTGCGGGGGCAACTGCGGCAGCCGGCCGTGCTCGATGCGCAGGTCACGCGCATGCTCCGCGACCCGAAGTCGCAGGCCTTCATCGAGAACTTCGCGGGACAGTGGCTGCAGTTGCGCAACCTCGAGGCACGGTCGCCCTCGGACTTCCTCTTCCCCAATTTCGACCACGCGCTCCGCCTGGCGTTCCGCACGGAGACCGAGCTGTTCTTCAGCAGCATCGTGCACGACGACCGCAGCGCGCTGGACCTGCTCTCGGCCAACTACACCTTCGTCAACGAGCGGCTGGCGCGGCACTACGGGATCCCCAACGTGAAGGGCAGCCGGTTCGTCCGCGTGACACTGCCCGAGGAGAGTCCGCGCCGGGGCCTGCTGGGGCAGGGGAGCGTGCTGCTCGTGACGTCGCACGCCATCCGCACGTCGCCGGTCCTGCGCGGAAAGTGGATCCTCGAGAACATCCTGGGCACGCCGCCCCCTGCGCCGCCCGACAACGTGCCGGCCCTCAAGGAGAAGGAAGCCGGCAGCCGCGCCACGGTGCTCTCCGTGCGCGACCGCATGGCGCAGCACCGGGCCAACCCGGTGTGCGCGAGCTGCCACGCGATGATCGACCCGCCCGGGTTCGCGCTCGAGAACTTCGACGCGGTGGGCCAGTGGCGCGACGTGGATGAATCGCGCAACGCCATCGACGCTTCGGGTGTGCTGCCGGACGGCAGCAAGTTCGCGAACCTGGCCGAGTTCCGGGCGCTGCTGCTCGCCAGGCCTGAGCGGTTCGTCACGACCCTCACCGAGAAGCTGTTTGTCTACGGCCTCGGCCGCGGACTCGATCCCTACGACATGCCCCGCGTGCGCGCCGTGGTGCGCGACGCCCGCACGACCAATTACCGGTTTTCGTCGCTGGTGCGCGGGGTCGTGGCCAGCCCCGCCTTCCAGCGGCGGCAGGCCCTGCCGGCCGGCGGCCGCCTCTAGCGTCAGTTCTCAGGAGACATCAGCCATGACGATCCGGAAACTCCATCTCCCCAGGCGGACCCTGCTGCGCGGGCTTGGCGCGGCGATCGGTCTCCCGCTGCTCGATGCGATGCAGCCAGCCCTGGCACGCGCCGCGGCGCCGCCCATCCGGATGGCGTTCTTCTACGTGTCCAACGGCTGCACGATGGCCCACTTCACGCCGAAGGCGGAGGGACGCGACTTCGAGCTGACGCCCATCCTCACGCCCTATGGCCCCTTCCGCGACCAGATGACGGTGGTGAGCGGCATGGCCAACGCGCAGGCGGAGGATTCCGGCGGCGGCCCGCACAGCCGGGCGCAGACGGTGTGGCTCTCGGGCGTGCGTCCGAAGCGGACGGAAGGCGCCGACATCGCGGCGGGCACTACGCTGGATCAGATCGCGGCGCGGCAGCTGGCGGGTGACACACCGCTCGCCTCGCTGGAGCTGGCGCTCGAGCCGAGCTATCTGGTGGGCAACTGCGACAACGGCTACGCCTGCATCTACCAGAACACCTTCTCCTGGAAGGGGCCGACGCAGCCGCTGGTGATGGAGAACAATCCGCGCGCCGTGTTCGAGCGGCTGTTCGGCGACGGCCGCAACCGCGACGCCCGGCGCGTGCAGATCCGCCGGCAGCGCAGCATCCTGGATTCGGTGACCCAGGAGATGGGCCGGCTCGAAGGCTCGCTTGGCCGGGCCGACCAGGCCAGGGTGGACGAATACCTCACGGTGGTGCGGTCGGTGGAGGACCGGCTCCAGAAGACGGAGGGCCGGCTGGCCGCTTCGGTGGACACGGGCGAGAAGCCGTTGAGCATCCCGCAGGATTTCGACACCTACGCGAAGCTGATGTTCGACCTGCAGTACTTGGCCTTCAGGTCCGACACCACGCGCGTCTCCACCTTCCAGATCGCGCGCGAGCAGAGCCTGCGCACCTACGCGCACATCGGCGTGCCCAATGGGCACCACGATGTGTCGCATCACCAGGACCTTCCGGAGCGGATGGCGCTCAACACGAAGATCAACACGTACCACGCGTCGCTGGTCGCGGGCCTGCTGGCCAGGATGAAGGCCACGCCCGAGGGCGACGGCACCATGCTCGACCACGCGCTGATGCTCTACGGCGCGGGGCTCGGCAACGGCGACCAGCACAGTCCGCGCGATCTGCCGCTGGTGGTGCTCGGTGGCGCCAACGGCCAGCACGTCGGCCGCGGGCACCTGCGCGCCAAGCGCGACACGCCGATGATGAATCTCGGCCTAGCGCTGCTCGACAAGGCCGGCGTGCACGTCGACCACGTCGGCGACAGCACGGGCCGGCTGGCGGGGATCTAGGTCATGGCGACGACGCGCGTGCGTGGCACGGTGATGGCGCTGCTGGCGGTCGTGGTGCTCGCGGGGTTGGGCGCCACGGACCGCGAGACGTCGCTGCTGGAGGCCGTGAAAAGTGGGGATGTCGCGGCGGTGCGGGCCCTGCTGAGGCAGAAGGCCGGTGCCACTGCGACTGAGCCCGATGGCACCACGGCGCTGACGTGGGCCGTGCGGGGCAACCAGCAGGAGCTGGCCACGCTGCTGCTGAAGGCCGGCGCGGACCCATCGAAGGCGAATCGGTACGGCGCGAGCCCCGTGTTCTACGCGGCGACCAACGGCAACGGGCCGCTGCTCGAGACGCTGCTGGCCGCCGGCGCGAAGGCCAACGCCCCTGGCGTGGGTGGCGAGATGCCGCTGATGGCCGCCGCGCGCAGCGGGTCTACCGAGGCGGTGCGAGTGCTGCTCGCCCACGGGGCCGACGTGCACGCGCGGGAGGCGCGCCGCGGCCAGACGGCGCTCATGGCCGCCGCGGTCGAAGGCAATGCGGCCGTCGTGAAGACGCTCGTCGAGGCGGGCGCGCGGGCCACGGACCGTTCGCATGGGCCGGCGACGCCGCCGCTCGATGCCGCCGAGTTCACCCGGGGGAACTACAACCGGAAGGATCGGTTCGACGAATACACGCCGCTCCTGATGGCCGTGCGCCGCGGGCACCTCGACGTGGTGCGCGCGCTGCTCGATGCCGGCGTGAGCCCGAATGAGAAGGCGCCGGATGGCGCCAGCGCCCTGGTGATCGCCGCGGCCAATGCGCACTGGGAGCTGGGCGCGCTGCTGCTCGACCGCGGCGCGGACCCGAACGCGGCCGACCAGGGCTGGAATGCCTTGCACCAGACCGCCCGGACGCGGGGTCTCAACGTGACGCGCCTCGCCTACCCCGTGCCCACGGGGCGGTTGTCCAGCATGGACTTCGTGAAGAGCCTCTTCGCCCACGGCGTGGATGTGCACGCCCGGGTGACGAAGGCCTGGGGCCGCTCGGACAATCAGCGCGGCCGCTTCAGCGTGATCCGCGCCACCGCGCTCCTGATGGCCGCCAAGAGCGCGGACGCGGAGCTGATGCGTGTGCTGCTCGAGCACGGCGCCAACGTCCAGGACCGGAACCGCGAGGGCACCACCGTGCTGATGGCGGCGGCCGGCTGCGACGTCACGTTCGTCGGCGAAGACAGCAAGCCGCCCGAAGAGGCCCTCGAAGCGGTGAAGGTGGCGCTGGCCGCCGGGGGCACGGTGAACGACGCGAACGAGAAGGGCGATACGGCGCTGCACGGCGCGGCCTTTACCGGGGCCAACATCGTGGTGCAGTTCCTCGTGGACAAGGGTGCAAAGCTCGACGCCGTGAACAAGTACGGCCAGTCACCGCTGGCCGTGGCCCACCTCGACTACCAGGGCCAGATCGATCAGTACCACCCCGAGACGGAGGCCTTCATCCGGAAGCTCCTCGCGGAGCGGGGCCTGCCGGAAGGCAAGGTGTTCGGCCCGGCGGAACTGCGGCAGATGTTCGTGGCCTCTGGCGTGCGGGGCAACAACAACCTGAACACCGTCGTCGTGGAAACCGAATCCGCACCGCCTGCGGGCGCGGCGGCTGGCAAGTAGCGAGGGCGGAGACGTGCGGGATCGCATGAGACGCGGGTGGGCGGTGCCGGCGCTGACCGTGCTGGCGCTCGTGGCGCTGACGGGCACGCGAGGCGTGCAGGCGGGCCAGACAGCGGGCCAGGCAGCGGGCCAGACGGCGGTCGCGCCGACCTACCGGGTGGACGCGGCCTGGCCGAAGCTGCCAGACGGGCAGGTGATGGGGCCTGTGGCCTGGGTGTCGGCCGGCGCCAATGGGCATGTGTGGGTGCTGCACCGGCCCGGCCTGGTGGCGCCCGAGCAGAAGGCGCACGTGGCGCCGCCCGTGCTCGAGTTCGACGAGCGGGGTGCCTTCGTGAAGGGCTGGGGCGGGCCTGGTGCCGGCTACGACTGGCCGACGACCGAGCACGGCCTGCACGTGGACCTCGAGGGCAACTTCTGGGTGACCGGCAGCAGCCCGAACCCGGCGCCGTCGAAGGAGAGCCCCACCGACAGCATGGTGCTGAAGTTCGACCGCACCGGCGCCTTCCGCCTCCAGATTGGCAGCCGTACACCCACGGCCGGCAATCACGACACAAAGAACCTGGGCCGCGCCACCAGCGTGGCCGTCTATCCGCCCACGCACGAGGTCTTCGTCGCCGACGGCTACGGCAACCGGCGCCTCATCGTGTTCGATGCCGTCACCGGCGCCTTCAAGCGGATGTGGGGCGCCTTCGGCAAACCACCGGATGCCGGCCCCGTGTATCACGGCCCCACCGGGAAGGACCCGATTGCCCCCACTGGCGACGGGCCGGAGCACTTCGGCAATCCCGTGCACTGCGTCGTGGTGTCCACTGACGGGCTCGTCTACGTGTGCGACCGCACACACCGCCGCATTCAGGTCTTCAAGACCGACGGCACCTACCTCACCCAGGTCTTCGTCAGCCGGACGAGCGACCCATCGGCCGCCGGCCTCGCGTTCTCGCCCGATCCCGCACAGCGCTACCTCTACGTGGCCGACTATGGCAGCGGCCGCGTGGTGGTGATGGACCGGACGTCGCTCACCATCCTGACGTCGTTCGGGCAGTTGGGGGCAGGTCCGGGGGAGTTCCGGGGGCTGCACGCCGTAGCGGTGGACAGAGCCGGCACGGTCTACACAGCCGAAGTGGGCCCCGGCAACCGGGCGCAGCGGTTTGTCGCCACCGGAACGGCACGGTAACCCCCTTCACCGTGCTCTAGCGCAGATAGATCTCTGCGCGCTCGCTGAAGGTGCCCGTCGAGGCCTGCGTCTGGAATGCCTCCACGCGGATGCGCCGTCCATCGAGCATCTCGACGATGAGGAGTCCGGCCTGGAGCGGCGTGGGCGGGCCACCGGGCTCTCCGGTGTAGAGCAGGCGGTAGGTGACGCGCCCGGAGGCCGGCGTGACGGACGCGAAGTCGGTCGCATCGGGCGGCACGCCGTAGACGCCCGTCATGCCGAAGCCGCCGATGGAGATGCGCTGCCGGTCGGAAAACCAGTTGTCGCGCGCAAAGGCCAGCTGCCGGGAACCGGTACTGACGGAGCCGTCCTGGATCGCCGTCGCCGGAAGGTCCTCCCGGAACCACCCGCCCGAGAGCGTGCCGTCCACGTCGAAGTTGATGCGTCCATCCGGGTTGACGCCATCACTGCGCACCTTGCTGTAGAGCAGGGACCGGAGCGGTTCGGCGAAGAACTTGAGCGGCGCGTCTGAGTAGATGCTGTAGCTGTTGAGGCCGCCGTACCGCACCGGGTTCACGAAGCCGAGGGGCGCGGCGCTGAAGTTGTGCACGCCCAGGTCGAAGGCCAGCCGCGCCGAGGAACCCACGACCTGCCCGGCCTGGACGCGCGTACCGACGCCAATGCCTGGTGCGAACGTCACGTGGTCCAGGTAGTAGACGAACGTGCTGTTGACGCGCACGACGAGCTTGCCGTCGTTGCCGGTCGAGATGACGTTCTCGACGGTGCCCGCGGCCGGCGCCACGAGCGGCGAGGGCTCCGGGCCGTGCCAGTAGAAGTAGATGTGGTCCGTGGGAAGCGTGTGGGCGGTCGGGCCGAGATTGCCGAGCGGCACGATGAAGTCGATCAGTCCCGGGTCGATCGGGGAGACGGTCAGCGCAGAACCGGGGGCGGAGTTGGCGGAACCTGAGGCCGATGTCGGCGACGTCGGCGTCGAGCGGCCGCAGGCGCTCGGAAGCAGGGCGGTTGCGAGGAGCGTGGCCAGTGCCACGGCGACGGACGCTGAACGAAGAGGCGGCGGCATGTGCGCCGTGATGATACCGTCGCCCGGTCGCGCGGCCTGGGGGCGGCGAGCCCGGGTACACTGGAGCCCGCGCTGACGGCCCCACGACACGCCGATCCCACACGCGCCCGTAGCTCAGCTGGATAGAGCACCGGCCTTCGAAGCCGGGTGTCGCAGGTTCGAATCCTGCCGGGCGCACCACGCCACGCTTATCGCCGTTCGTCCGGGGCGTCGTCGAAGCCGCTGACCTTCAGTCCGGCGGCAGTGGCGAGTGAGACGGCGGCGGCGAGGTTGATCCGTGCGCCCTTCACCGTGTTCCGGCCCGGGTCGAGCAGCAGGCCCTGTGCGCCGCTGAAGTCGGCCTTGCGCAGGTCGCAGTGGTCGAAGCGGCTCCCGCTCAGGTCGGACTCCGTGAAGACCGCATCCACGAGCCGGGACTCGACGAAGTTCACCTCGAGCAGGCGACACCGCGTGAACCGCGTGCCCGTGAGATTCACCCGGACGAAGGACGCGTACTGCAGATTGCAGCCGATGAACGCGATCGCGGGGTTGGCGCCAATATCGCTCCAGTCCACGCCAGTCAGCCGGCAATTGCGGAACTCGACGCCGCGGACGCCGAGCTTCGCAGGCTGGATACGCGCCAGGTCGCAGCCCTCGAAGACGCAGTCTTCCAGGTGGGCACCCTGCCACCGTGAGGCTTCGAATCGACCGCGCTCGAACCGGCAGCGGATGAACTCCTTGCCGGAGAGGTCGCCCTGTGGGAGTTCGACGTCCGTGAAGGTCTCGTCCTCGAACTGGTCGCGGCCGGCAAACGGGTCGGGTTGTCCGGTGTCCGCCATCTCGATGCCGCGCCTCAGCGAGCGGTGTCGGCGATGAAGCACCCGACGGCGCTGGTCGTGCGAAGCGGCGGTGTGCGTCCCGCGATGATGGCCGAGAGGACCTCCTCCAGATCGTGCCGGGAGGCGGTGGGCCGTTCCACGCCGACGCTCGTGTAGCGGTCGTCGATCCGGCCGCGATAGACCATCCGACCCCGCGCGTCGTAGACCACCACCTCGGGTGTGATGGTGACGCCGCTGCGCGCCACCAACGCCTGCTCGCGGTCGTGCACCGCGCGGGGCGGCAGCCCGTAGTCCTTCAGGTGCTGACGGATCGTGGCAGCCGTCTCGGCCGGGTTGGGATAGACCGTGACGAAGGAGATGCCCGACGGGGCAAACCGTTCCGCGAGGCGTCGTACTTCAGGCGCGTAGCGGTTGGAGACGGGGCAGTCGGTGCCCACGAACACCATGACGACCGCCCGGGCTCCGGCTATCTGCGTGGTGACGGGCGCCCCATCAAGGTCGAGCACGGCGCGTTGCCGTCCGGCTCCCGTGGTGGCGGCGGCCAGCGCGTCGAGCAGCACGGGCTCGCGTGGCTGGGCGCGGAGCGCATCCTCGAGCATCGCGATGGTGTCGTCCCAGGCACCGCGGGCGATGAGCACGCGCGCCAGATTCGCGGCGGCCGGCACATGGCCGGGCCGAAGCGCCAACGCGGCGCGATAGCGGGCCGCAGCCACCGTGTCGTCGCCGCGCCGCTCTGCCAGTTCCGCCAGCGTGGTGTGCGCTTCCACCAGCTCCGGGCGCAGCGCGATGGCTCGCTCCAGCCGCCGCTGCGCGAGGTCGTAATCGCGCCGGGCAAAGGCCACCTGGCCGGCGTTGTAGTTGGTGACCGCCTGGTCGGGCGCGAGGCGGACAGCGGCTTCGAATTCGCGCGCCCCCTGGTCGAAGCGGCCCGTCTGGATGTAGATCGCGCCCAGCGCCGTCCGCGCGTCGGCGTCCTCCGGCTGGTCCACGACGCGCTTTTCGGCTTCGGCGGTCTCAATCTCGAGCGACTTCCGATTGATGTCGGCCCGCAGGCGGGGCAGGTCCTCTGGTGCGGCGGGCACCAGTTGCAGCAGAAGCTCGCACATCTCGTCGCTGGCCTGCGAGCCGAAGGTTACGCGTCGCGGCGGGGTGTTGGGATTCCGCGGATTCTCCGGAGAGTTGTCATAGGTGAACCGCATCTCCAGCCGCGTACCGGCGGGCAACTCGACCGGCTGCGCGTAGTCGTAGTCGTCCTGCCAGTTGAAGTTCCAGTCGGGGATGTGGAGGAGCGTGAGCGGCGTCTCGCCGGGCCGGGTCGCCTGGAGCTGCATCTCGCGGGCGAGGTAGTGGGCATGCGGGGCGATGCGGACGGCCCTGGCGGCCACCGGGAGCACGTAGCTGTCGGTGACGAGGTATTGCTGATCGCCTGCGGCGATATCGAGCGTGCGCGCGCCCATCTGCAGCATCACGGGCGTAAAGGCAGGCGGCGTGTCCGTGAAGTAGAGGCCCACGCTGGCTTGCACACGCTCGGCACGGCCGGAGGGGCGCAGGTGGAGCTGCACGACGAGGTCAGTGCCAGGCGCCAGGGGCCACGCCGTGGCCTCACGCTTGGGGCGCTTCCCGGGTGCCCAGCCGAGGAAGTACCCGTCCGGAAACCGCGCGCCTGGGGTATCCATGCCACCGAAGCCCGGCTGCGGGTCGGCTGCGTCGTGCCGGTGCGATTCGCCGGTGTCGTCCACCAGCACGCGGGCGTGATGCACCACGCGGGCGTTGCCTGGCCGGAATTCAATGGCCTGGACGTATCGCCCGGCGCGTGGCGGCACCGGCAGCACGAAGTTGCGGAAGAAGTCGGGCCCGCCGGCCGGCACCTCAAACGGCTCCGGCATGGAGACGACGAGATCGGGCGTGCCGAGCTGCCACTCGTTGGTGAACACCGGCGCCGGAGGCAGGGCGCGCGCCTCGCCTTCCGGCGTTCCGTCCTCGACCCACCGCGCGATGCGGCGAATGTCCTCGGCGTCGAGCCGCCTTTCACCCTGGAAGCGCGGGCCTTCCGGCAGCGGCTGCCACGGTGGCATGACCCGTCGCTCGGTGACGGTCGCAATGAGGCGCGCACGGCGGCGTGCATCCGCATAGGTGAGCAGGCTGAAAGGGGCGGAGCCACCCGGACGGTGGCAACCGGCACAGTGCGTCAGCAGAATCGGGGCGATATCGCGGGTGAAGGTCACCGCTGGCGCGCCTGCTGCGGGTACGGGCGCCGCCAAGGCGGTCGTCCACGACGCCGCCGCCATCAGCGCGCCGGCGATGGCGCGGCTGGTTCGTCTCCCGAGTAGGCGCATCCTGAACATGCAGTGTCTCTGGCCTGTCGAGGATAGCGCCTTCGTGTGGGGCTGCGCCACGGACCGAGGCGTGCGCGGAGGCACGGCACCGAGCGGTCCGCGCGCTAGCGTGGATGTGCTGCGCGTCCGTCCGGCAGGCCGCTTACGAAGGCGTCAAGCACACGGTTGAAGCGGTCGGCCTGGTCCACGAAGAGCGCATGGCCGGCGCCCTCGATCCGCTCGAGCCGCGACCCGGCAATCCGCGCCTGCATGCGGACGTAGGCCGGGTCCGGATCCAGGTCCGAGGCGTAGACGATGAGCGTGGGCTTGTCGATCCGGGCAAGGGCGGCGGCGCTGCTGGAGGCCATCGACCCCACGTAGAGCGCCACGGCGGTGGCCGTGGGGGTCGCCATCGCGTCCTTCGTGACCCTGGCGAGATAGGCCTCGGGCTGCGGCTGCTTGAAGAGGCCCCGCACGAAGGCGGTCGTCTCCTTCAGCCGGTCCGCCTGCACATCGCCGAGCCACTGGATGACGGCCGACCGGGCCGCCGGGTTCGGCTCACCGCCGAGCGACTGGTCGACGAGCACAAGGCCCGCGAGGTCGGCCGTGCCGAACTGATCCACGAACTGCGCCACCTCCGATGCCCCCATCGACCAGCCCACCAGGACGACGGGGGCCAGCTTCAACCGGTCGATGACGCCCTTGATGTCCCGTGCGCGCGCGGCGGGCTGGAGGCCTTCGGGCGTCTTGGTGGAGCGACCCTGGCCACGGGGGTCGAGGGCCACCGCGTGGCGTGTAGCCGCGAAGTGCGTGAGCTGGGGTTCCCAGATCGCGCCGGTCATCATCCAGCCCGGGACGAAGACCAGCGTGGGGCCTGGCCCCTTCGCAGTGGCCCGGTAGTGGATGGTGACGCCGTCCCGCAGGCGAACCGTGCCGTGCTTAATGCCGCCTGCCTCCAGGGCCGGTGCCGCCACGAGTACCAGGCCAGCGATCGCCGCCCAGACGGCCACGTGCCGCCCGCGTCTGGCCAGTCGTCCGAGCGTTGTTGGCGTCACCTGAGGCTCCTTGCGTGGGGCGTGCGTCGTACGCCGCCGCGGCGTCTCCCGTAAGATAGTCCTATCAACACCTTCCTCACACGATTCGTCCTGCTGCTCGCCGTGGGACTGTTCACCTCATGCTCGGGTGGAACCCCGCCGGCGCCGCGCTCAACGTCGGCCACCCCTGCGCCCCTCTCCCGCGCCGGGCGCGAGGCGGCTCGTCGGCTGACACGAACGGCACGACTGCTCGCCGGCGTCCAGGACCCGGAGGGACCTGCTGACGATCCCCTCCGCACACAGGAGGCCTTTGCCACGCATGCCGCCGCGATGGCCGTACTCTGGGCGCCCCATGATGCCGCTGTGGCCGAGCGCGTCCGGCCCTGGGCCCGAGAGGCGCTCGCGCCGGTGCAGTCATTCGAGACGGTCTTCTATCCCTTTGCCGGCGCGGACTTCCTCTTTCCCCACGCATTCTTTCCCCGCGCGCACACGTACGTGCTGGCGGGGCTCGAACGCGTCGGCAAGGTGAGTGACCTGGATGCACTGCCGGCCAGTGCCGTGGCCGCGACCTATGCCCGCGTCGAGAAGGCCGTGACGCCGCTGCTCACGGGCAGCTTCTTCTACACCCGCGAGATGGAGAGCGATCTCTATCAGGACGGGATTCTGACGCTGCTGGTGACCTTCGTCGGCGGCACCCACCACCAGATCCTGACGGTGGACACGATCGAACTCTCCGCGGATGGCCATGTGACGCCGGCCGGGTCCGCGAGCGGCCGGGGCACGCCAGGCGGGCGCATCACCTTTGTCGATGACCACGACCCGACAGTGCGGACGCTCTATTACTTCAGGGCGGACATCTCCAATGCAGGCCTCGCGAAGCACGGGGGGCTGCTCGCGTTCATGCGCACGCTCTCCCCGCCAGTGACCTTCACCAAGGCGGCGTCCTACTGCATGCATGGCCCGCTGTTCTCGACGATCCGGGACTTCGTGCTCACCCGCAGTCAGGCCGTGCTGCAGGACGACACGGGTGTGCCGCTGCGCTCCTTTGACCAGGCGACGTGGGACACGCAGTACTTCGGCCTGTACAAGCAACCGATTCCCCGGTTTCACAACTACTTTCAGCCGGCGCTCGCGGCCGCCTACGCCGACGGCGCCCATGTGCACCCGCTCACGTTTCATGTGGGATACGGGCAGATGATGGCCAGCAATCTCCTCCTGGCCACGCGCCGCACCGCCCTGCCGCACGCCCGCTGAACGCGGACGCCCCGCCTCCTGTGCCCGGAGCGCTCAGCGCCGGCGCCAGTCTTTGCAAGTTCTTGACACGGCTCTGACAACTCCCAGACCAGCGGCTCACATCATCGTGATCGTGGCGGTGGCGCGCGAGACCACTGCAGCCCTGACCGTCGGGGCCGTCTAGTCCTGCCTGTGCGTCCCCGATGGGCAGCGCAGGACCAGGCGACGCCGTGTGCCTTCGGCGAGCGCGTGGCCGAGACTTCGACTGTTGTCGCGGCCGGGGATCTGGGTTGATCTCATCCGCTGGCCGGGCGTGATGTGCACGGGCTGGTCCGTGTGCTCGACGGGAGCGCCCGCCGGCGACCCGATGGCGTCAATAGAGCGGGTTGTGGGCCGGGGGTGTGTATTCGTGTCCGAACTTGTTCTGGTGCCCGGTCATCGGGTCGTGCGCCTGAACGAGGGTGATCGGATCGAGCGTGAGGCTGGCGCCTACGACGACGTCGCGGGGGAAGTCCGCGGGGCGTGTCGGGCGGAACTGATCGTGCCAGAGCGACAAGCGGTAGCGACCCGGCGGCACGCCGGTGATGGTGAAGGCGCCGGTGCGCCCCGTCGTCGCGTAGTAGGGCGTATCGACGACGACCACGGTCGCGCTCATGTTCGGGTGGATGTTGCAGAAGAGAAAGCAGATGCCCGCCCGGGGAAACGTCACGCTGCGTGACGCGCCGCTCTCATAGAGCCCGAGGTCGAACCGGCGTCCATCGAAGAGCGAGAACACGTTGTGGAAGAACGGATCGAGATTGGGGAAGTCCACGGTGGCGCCGACCGGCACGACGAGTACGTGTGGCTCGAATTCCTTGCCGTGCTGGAGGATCCGAAGCCGCTTGCCCGCGCCGTCTGCGTGGCGTGCCTCCTCGCTCTGTGGCGTCAGCCAGACGGCGACACCGCTCCAGTCGCGCCGGCCAGCCGGTGCCCCTTCCACGGAGATGGCGCCCGTGACCGTGACGGGCTCTCCCCGCTGGGCCGCCAGGGGCGTTACCAGCAGGGCGGCGAGCAGCAGAAGCCGCCAGCGATTAGAACGCAATGCCAAACCCGAAGGTGAGGTGGCCGGCCGTGACGGCGGGGCCAGCCAGGGGTGTCGTCCAGAGCCGGCGGTATTCCGCCGAGAGCAGCAGATTGGAACGCGGCTGCCACACCAGGTTGGTGAACGCGCTCGCGTTGCGCGGCGCCTGTGGCACGTCCGTGTCCGGGGCTGTCAGCGGGCCGAGGCCGGCGTCGGGGTGCGAGCGGTCGAGGCCTCCGGCGATGTGAGCCCGCAGGACCGGCGAGACGCGCCAGGCGAGCTGTGCCCATCCGCCACGGCTCGTCAGCGCGTGCACCCGCGTGGTGGCCAGCGCCGCAGGGCCGCTGAACAGGACGCTCGCATGGGCGCCTCCACCGAGCCCGCCCATCGCCGTGCCCCGATACAGCTCTCCGCTCAGCGTGAGGCGCGCACCCAACGGAACCTCGGCGTCCGCGGTGAGCGCCCAGCCATTGATGCGCCGCCCGAGGCCCCAATCCTGATTCGAGGAGAACGCGCCGCCTCCGACGCTCACCCGGCGGTCACCCGCGAGCTGGCGATGCCAGGCGAGGCGGCCCGCGGGGGCGAGCCACCCGGTTCGCTCACCGGCCGTGGGCTGCCGGGCGTATTCGCTCGCGGGGGATTCGCCTGTCAGCGGATCGAGCACGCCGCCCTGCAGCACGAACTGTCCGGTGCCCGGCACGCCGCGCCGATGCTCGACATACACCTGCGGCGTCCAGGTCCACAGGTTGCCAGCCGCCGCGAGGGCCGGATAAGCGGTCGACGCCACCGAGGTGGGGCTGAGCGGCGAGAAGAACGGCGCTTCCTGACCGGCGCGGATCGAGGTCGTGGTGCCCTCGGCCGCGAGCGACACGGTGCGCAGCCGCATGATGGCGGCACTGAGGCCGTCGGCCGCGCTGGGGAAGCCCGCGAAGAAATCGAAGCGCACCTCTGCCGCCGTGCGCAGCCCACGCACCTCCGGGCCGAACACGCTGATGCCGACTTGCGTCTGGCGGGCGCTGGCGGTCACCGTGTGGCCGGGCTGTGCCTCGTCGCGGGCGCGGGCGATGAGCGGCAGGTCCGTGCCATCCACCGCGCCGGTGGTCATCGAGACGTGCGTGATCGCCAGGCCCGACAGGCGCACGCGGTATTTGGAGCCGCTCTCCACCTTGGTCTGGTCCAGCGTGCTCGCTTCGGCCTGGATGAGGTCGCGCTCTTCGTCCAGCTCGGCCCGCAGGGCGCGCAACTGCGTTTCCAGTTCCAGTGTGTGCTGGTGGGATGTGGCGAGCTCACGCTGGAGGGTTTCGATGGCGCGCTGCAGGGCGGCGATCTGCGCGGCGACGTCCACCGGCGCGGGTGTCTGCGCGAAGGCCGGCATCGTCAGCAGCACCACGCACCCGAGGCACAGCACCGCGGCGCGTCGAAGCCGGAAGGGGACCTGCATGGGTGAACTGCTATTATCGCCCGAGTCCCGAATGGAGAAGATCCTTGTCGTCGAGGACGACCGCGCGACACGCAAGGCGCTGCAGGAGCTGTTCCAGGACGAGGGCTACACGGTGCTCACGGCGCAGAATGGCGTCGAGGGCCTCGCGCTGTTCTCGTCAGCGCGTCCCAATTTCGTGATCCTCGATCTGCGGATGCCGCAGATGGGGGGCCAGGATGCCTGCCGCCAGATCCGGCGCCTGTCCGAGGATGTGCCGATCATCATCCTCACCGGCTCGCCCGATGAGGTCAGCCGGGTGCTGCTGCTCGAACTCGGCGCGGACGACTACGTCACCAAGCCGTTCAGTCCGAAGGAGCTACTGGCGCGCGTGCGGGCCGTGCTCCGGCGCGCGCGGCGCAGCCAGCCGGTCGAGCAGCTCTATTTTGACGATGTGGCAATCGATTTCGGCCGCATGGAAGCCACCCGTGGCGGTGCGGCGGTCTCGCTGACACCCCAGGAATTCAAGCTGTTGAAATACTTTGCCCAGCATCCCAATCGCGTGTTTTCACGCGACCAGTTGCTGAGTGAGGTCTGGGGCTACGACTCCTACCCCTCAACACGGACGGTGGACTCGCACATCCTGACGCTCCGGCAGAAGCTGGAGCGCGCGCCGGCAAGCCCGGCGCATCTGGTGACCGTCTATAGCGCCGGCTACAAGTTCGTCCCGTGAGCCTGCGCACCTTCATCCCCGCATTGACGCTGCGGGGCAAGTTTCTGCTCGCCTTCGCGGCCATTTCCGCCCTGCTCACGGCCGCCGTCCTGCTGACCGTGCGCTACCGGGTGGAGGTACGCGTGCGGCAACAACTCTCGGACGATCTGGCGGGGTCCATCGAGTCGTTCCGTTTTCAGCACGCGCAACGGGAGCGCATGCTGGAGCGTACGGCGGGCCTGCTCGCCGCCCTGCCCACGCTCAAGGCGCTGATGACGTCGGGCGACCCGGCGACGATCCAGGATGCGTCGTCGACCTTCTGGGAGCTGGCCGGTAGCCAGCTGTTCGTGCTCGCGGATCGTGACGGCCGGTTGGCGGCCTTTCATGCGAGCTCGGCGCAGGTGCCGGCGGAGACGGCGGAGACTGGCCTGCGCGCCTATCTGGAGCGGCACGAATCCACGGCCTGGTGGTACGGGGGGGGACGGATCTTCCAGGTGTTCTTCCAGCCGATCACGCTTGAGACCCCACAGGGCGGGTACGCCCTGGGCCTGCTCGGTGTGGGCTACGAAGTCAGTGACGAGGTGGCCGCCGAGGTCGGCCGCGTGGCCGCCAGCTCCGTGGCGTTCGGCTACGACGGACGCATCGTGGCGACGACGCTGCCTGCCAGTGCGCGGGCCGAGGGGGCCGCGCTCATGGCGGCGCCCGCCGGCAGGGAGGCCTCGCGTGAGGTGCGGCTCGGGCCCGAGGTGTTCCTGGCGTCCACGGTCAGGCTCTCCACGCCCACCGAGACGCCGGTGACGCTGACGGTGCTGAAGTCCTTCGACGCCGCCACGGCGTTTCTGGCGAGTCTGAATCAGTGGATCATCGGCATTGGCGCGGTGGCGGTGTTGTCGGGTTCGATCCTCGTCTTCTTCGTCTCGACGACGATTACCCGTCCACTCGAGACGCTGGTGAGCGGCGTCCGCGCGCTGGAACGGGGCGACTACGCCTATCCTCTCGACGCGTCAGGCCGTGACGAAGTGGCGGCCCTGACGACGGCGTTTGCCGCGATGCGCGGGCAGCTCCAGCGGACCCAGCATCAGCTCCTCGAGGCCGAGCGCATGGCCACGATCGGGCGCATGGCCAACACCATCTCACATGACTTACGGCATCCCCTGACGGCGATCCAGGCCTATGCGGAGTTTCTGGCCGAACGCGAACTCTCGGCTGCGCAGCGGAAGGACTATCTGGAGGAGATCCGCATCGCGATCAACCGCATGCTGGAGGAGATCAACTCGTTGCTCGGGTTTTCGCACGAGCGGGAAGCCTTGAGCCGCGTGGAGGCGCGGCCGGCCGACGTGATGGACCGTGCGATCCGGACGGTCAAGGCGCTGCCGGATTATGAGTACGTCACCATCCAGGCGGACGGTGGCGAGGAGCCCGCGTTCTTTGACCCGGCCAAGCTTGAACGGGCCCTGCTGAATCTGCTCTTCAATGCCGCGGAGACCGTGTCGCCCTCGACCGGAAAAATCCTCCTGCAGGCGACTCGTAGCGCCGATGGCCTGGAGATTCGCGTCATCGACAATGGTCCAGGGATTCCAGCCGCGATCACGGACACCCTCTTCGAGCCGTTTGTGAGTCACGGCAAACAGAAGGGTACCGGGCTGGGCCTGACCGTCGTGCAGAACGTGATGCACCAGCATGGTGGGCGAGTGACCGTGGAAGCCAGCGGCGCGCGTGGCACCACGTTCCTGATCCGAATCCCCGACAGGCCCGCCGCGTCCTGAGGTCGCCGCCTGGCCGTCCGAGCGAGGCGATGCGTCTGCTGATCGGTCAGTTGAGCAGTACGCGGTGCTCGAAGGTCACGCCCGCGTCGGCTCCGGTCCCATGCTTGCGGACCAGCACGCGTGCCGGGAGCGACCCCGGGTAGAACGGCGTGTCCGCTTCTCCGCCCGGCCGTGGCGACGTGGTCACGTAGAGGTCCTGCACGAGGCCGGCATCGATGAGCTGGGTCGCGAGGTGTCGCCCGCCGACCGCGGAAATGCGGGCCACGCCGGCGCGTCGCAGGGCTTCGAAGACGCGTGGCAGGTCCTCAGCGCGCTTCATCACAATCGGCTGTATCCACGGGCGCGCCTTGAGCTGGTCGTGCATCTTGTAGGCGCCGGCTGCGATGGTGATGACCTGCACACGCAACTCCGGCAGGTTGAAGAGCATCGGGGCGTCGAGGTCCATGCCGTGGAGCGTGGCGACGATCTGAATCGGGTAGCGCGGCTGGCCCAGGGCGGTGCGCATGCGGACCAGGTGGGGATGCCAGACCCCGAAGACGACATCACCACCACGCACGGTGTCGGCGCCAGCGAGGACGGCGTCGGCCGTCACCTGGCTGAGGCCTTCGTAGATGACATGGGTGTCTGTGGCGCCGCCGCCGAGGGCGGCTGGGCTGGGCGTCCCGGTGTTGCCGTCAACGGACTGCACGAACACCAGACTGCACGCCGGCCAGTCCGGGTTGACCGCGGGCGACAGATAGAAGCCGCCGTCGAAGCGCCGCCGGGTCCAGGCGTTGCCGATGGCGGGGAGATTGTCCACGGCGAGGTCGAAGTCCGTGACGAGCAGCGGCAGCGTGGCGGCCAGCGCGGCCGCGGTCTTGCGGGCAGCGTAGTGGGCAAATTGATCCTGGTGCGCGAGCGCACCAGCGCGGAGGCGCCGGGCCGTGGTCACCGGGCGATCTTACGGCACCCTGCCATCGCGAACTATCCCGAACCGCACATCGAGCGGGCCATCTGTGGTGCGGACTGGGCCCAGGGTGAGGTGACGGGCGAGCGCGCTTACGCCTTGCGGGTCATCGCCAGCAGGGCCACGCCTCCGATGAGGAGGATGGTCCCGGCGATCGGGGGAATCGGGAGGGTGTGGTGCCGCTCGGCCGTCGCGTGGATCGGCCCGAGGTCAACCACGGTGTCTCGCGAGGTGTAGTTGATACCGCCCCAGGCCAGACCGAGGAGGCCGAGCACGATCAGGGCTGCGCCAATGGCTGTGTTCATCGCATCCTCTTTCTAGAGATGTCAGGGAGTCAGGGCTCGACCGTACCACGCACGGCGTAGCAGACCTGTTCCGTTTGCGACAGCTGCGGCAGAGCCACGCGTCGCGTGAAATCCCTCTCCGGTCGTTGAAAAGCCCAGCTGTGCCGTGTCCGGGAACCCGGTTCCCGCCGGTAGGCGGTGGTCGCGCTCCCGGAGCATCTCTTGCACTCTTCCGGCGTGCAGTGGAAGAGACGGGAGGATGCGATGAGGCGGAACACACTTGTCTTCCTCGGCCTGTCTGCGATGTGCACGCTCGGCGTGACGAACACACTCGCCCAGACGGGAGAATTTCCCATCGATGGCGGCAACAGTACGGTGCTGTGCCGGCTCGATAGCAATCTGCAGCGGACCGGGAAGCCGTTCGGGTCGTGGCCGACCACGGTCACAGGCTGCACACTCGGCGCGGATGCGCCGTTTCTGCTGCCGGGTCCTGGCGTGTCGGTCGAGTGCAGGGCCGGCGGGTTGATCCAGTTCTATCCCGGCATCGCGCGGCTCAGATCGTGCGTCGTGGCACGTGATGGCAACCTGCGCGATCAGGCCAATGCCCCGGTCGTGTGCCGGGCCGGTTTCAACGCGGCGTTCACGGATCGAGGCTTCGTGGTGGCGTGCAACCCGCCCGCACCAGGTGGGGGCGGCGGCGGGGGCGGCGGGGGCGTGACGACGGGCGGTGGCATCACCGTCGGGGGTGGGGGCGGCAACTTTCCTCCGCCTTTTCCTCCTCCACCATCCGTGCGGGGTGGCCGCGCTCCCATCATCGTCCCGGGCGAGACGGCGCAGCTCGCGGGCGGTGGGCAGTACACGTCGATTGGCAAGTCGTCGAATCGCCCTGGCGGGCGTGCCGGCTACCTCTACCTTGGGGATGGACGGGCCAGTGCCACCTACACCGTGACTGCGCCGGCGGCCGGCCGGTATGCGCTCTGGATCCGGTTTGACGATGACGGCGTGCATCCGCCCGGTGCGCGCAGCGTGGAGATTGCGGTCAATGGCGCCCTGGCGCTCCGGTGGAGCAATGAGAGCCGCGACACCAAGGGGTGGGTGAATCTGCCCGTCGGCAATGTCGACCTGCGTGCCGGCGTCAACACGGTCGTGTTCACCAAGGCGGCCACGACCTCTGCCGCGTTCGTGCTCGATGAATTCGTGCTGAGCGATCAGGCGGGATTCGTCCCGCAGTGAGTGACGGGCGTCGGGTGGGCGGACGGCCGCTGCGCACGGGTGGCGCGGCGACCGTCCGGATGTGGGTCAGGGACACCGCATCCCGGAGCGCGCACGAGCGGGACCGTGTGTGTGCTGTTCGTGACACTGCGCACAGGTGTGGCCGACCTACCATCGCGAGGGTCAGAGCCTGCACCTATCGCGGCCATCCAATCCTTGTATGAGGACGATCGCGGTCCCGCGTCCTACCGTTGTTTCCGGACGGACCATCCGTTCCCTCAAGGAGAGAGCAATGAACATGAAACTGATCATGTGGCTGGCCGCAGCCGCTGTTGTCGCGCTGCCGCTGATGGCGGCCGTGCAAGCACAGGGCGAGCCGAAGTCCAACCAGTTCTGGTGGCCAAACCAACTCGACCTCTCGCCGCTGCGGCAGCGCGGAGTCGAGTCGAATCCGCTCGGCCCGCAGTTTGACTACGCCAAGGCCTTCGCCACCCTCGACCTCGTCGCCGTGAAGGCAGACATCGCGAAGGTCCTGAAGACCTCGCAGCCGTGGTGGCCGGCCGACTACGGCAACTACGGACCGTTCTTCATCCGGATGGCCTGGCACAGCGCCGGCACGTATCGGGTGGCCGATGGCCGCGGCGGGGCTGGTGGCGGGCAGCAGCGGTTTGAGCCGCTCAACAGCTGGCCGGATAACGCCAATCTCGACAAGGCGCGCCGGCTGCTGTGGCCCGTCAAGCAGAAGTACGGGCAGAAGCTGTCGTGGGCCGACCTGATGGTGCTGGCCGGCAATGTCTCGCTCGAGTCGATGGGCTTCAAGACTTTTGGCTTCGCGGGCGGCCGCGCCGACGACTGGGAAGCCGATCTTGTCTACTGGGGGCCTGAGAAGAAGTGGCTCGCCGACGAGCGCCACACCGGCGGTCGGATGCTGGAGAACCCGCTGGCCGCCGTGCAGATGGGCCTCATCTACGTGAACCCCGAGGGGCCAAACGGCAATGGGGATCCCCTCGCTGCGGCGAAGGATATTCGAGAGGCCTTCGGCCGGATGGCCATGAACGACGAAGAGACGGTGGCGCTCATCGCGGGCGGCCACACCTTCGGCAAGACCCACGGCGCGCATCCACCGGCGACTTGCGTCGGTCCAGAGCCTGCGGCCGCGCCGATTGAGGCGCAGGGCCTGGGCTGGTTGAACACCTGCGGCAAGGGCCACGGCGTGGACACGGTGACCAGCGGTCTCGAAGGTGCGTGGACGTCCAAGCCGACGATGTGGACGTCGGAGTACCTGCGGAATCTGTTTGCCTTTGAGTGGGTGAAGGAGAAGAGTCCGGCCGGTGCGACCCAGTGGGTGCCCGCGAATGGCCAGGCCGCGGGTACGGTTCCCGACGCGCATGACCCGGCGAAGCGGCACGCGCCGACCATGCTGACCACCGACCTTGCGCTCAAGGTGGACCCGGCCTACGCGGTGATTGCGAAGCGGTTCGCGGACGACCCGGAGGTGTATCGCCTGGCGTTCGCCAAGGCGTGGTTCAAGCTGACACACCGCGACCTCGGTCCGCGCTCCCGCTATCTCGGCCCCGAGGTCCCGAAGGAGGACCTGATCTGGCAGGACCCGCTCCCGAAGGTTGTCGGTCCGCTCGTGGACGAGAAGGACGTGACGAAGCTCAAGGCGACGATCCTGGCCTCCGGGCTGACGGTGCCGGAGCTGGTCCGGACGGCCTGGGCCTCGGCCGTGACGTTCCGTGGCACGGACATGCGCGGTGGCGCGAATGGTGCCCGCATCCGCCTGGCGCCGCAGAAGGACTGGGCGGTCAACAATCCGGCCGAGCTCGCGAAGGTGCTGCAGCGGCTGGAGGCCATTCAGAAGGACTTCAACGGCACGAAGGCCGGCGGGAAGAAGGTCTCCCTGGCCGACCTGATCGTGCTGGGCGGTGGCGCCGCGATCGAGCAGGCCGCCAGGAGCGCGGGCTCCACCGTCGTCGTGCCGTTCACGGCTGGGCGGGCTGATGCTTCCGAGGCCCAGACGGACGTGGCCTCCTTCGCGCCGCTGGAGCCGGTCACCGACGGCTTCCGGAACTACTACCGCACGGGCCAGCGCCTGTCACCGGCGGCAGCGCTGGTCGACCGCGCGAGCCTGCTGACGCTCTCGGCGCCGGAGATGACCGCGCTGGTGGGTGGCCTGCGCGTCCTGAACGCCAACGCGGGTCAGGCGGCGCACGGTGTCTTTACGAGCAAGCCCGGCACGCTGAGCCCCGACTTCTTCGTCAACCTGCTCGACATGTCCACGGCGTGGAAGAAGTCCCCGACGGCCGAGGGTGTTTACGAAGGCGTGGATCGCACGACCGGCACGGTGAAATGGACCGCGACGCCTGTGGACCTGGCCTTCGGTTCGAACTCCGAACTGCGTGCGCTGGCCGAGGTCTATGCCCAGGCCGACGGGAAGGAGAAGTTCGTCAAGGACTTCGTGAAGGCCTGGACCAAGGTGATGAACCTGGACCGGTTCGACCTTCGATGATGTGTGGGGCGGGGTGCGCGTCCAGCATTGGGCGGCGCCCCGCCAACCCTGTGAATTCCGCACGTTTCCGGGGGTGTTCTATTCTGCGCAGTCAGGCCGGCCGGAAATCGGCTAGGGTTGAAGGGTGACTATCGGATTTGTGGCGCTTGCGGCAACGGTTCTCGGCGTCGCGCTCCTCGGGCTTCGGCGCCTGAGGCATGCGGCTCCGTCCGGTAAGGATATGGGGATCGTCAGCCAGAGCTGGCTGATGGAGAACCGCGCCGACAGCCAGCGGGATCGCTTCAACTAGGGAGGAGCCCTGTGCCTTCCACGACCGGTCTGTGCGAGACGTGCCTGCATGGGCGACGCGTTGCGTCTTCAAGAGGCTCGGCGTTTCAGCTCTGCGAGCGCGCGAAGACCGACAGCCGGTATCGCAAGTATCCAACCCTGCCCGTGCTCCGCTGCGACGGGTGGGAGCCTTCCTCCGTTACTGACTCAGAGCCGTAACGCCCGCTGTCGCGCTCTCAGCGGGGGAGCGGGGCCCGCGGGGCGTATCGCCAGGAGTAGGGCTGGTGCTTCAGCCCGAGATCGGGATCAAACCGATCAGGCACGAAATCCCCATCGACGTTGTCTGGCGTCGGCGTGATCACCGGGTCCACGCAGTCAATGATGCCGTCGCCGTCCACATCCCCCCATCCGTTCAGATACACAAAGGTCGACGTGCGGCCCTCGTACGAGCGGATGAGCGGCTCGATGTTCTCGCCGGTTCTCGGGTTGATGATGGGCGTCCGGTCGTAGGTGACGCCCCCTTCTCTCACCAGCGTCGTGGGGCCCAGCTGATATTCGGCGAGCGTCGTCGGCGTGTTGCGCCGCAGCAGTTCATTGCCGACCAGCCCTGGTGCGAGCCAGAACGGATCGATGTTGAACACCACGCCGGTGCCGGCGCCCAGAAAGACCGGACGGATGTCGGGGAAGCTCGGCCACCGGTGCACGCCGTGGCCGGCATTGGGCGTGAGGTCATCCAGCAGCAGCACGGCGTCGTACCGGGCGAAACCGAGACCGTCGTCATTGCCGAATTCAAACCGTCCACGCGACGTGTGTGTGAGCGCGACGGTGAAATCGAAGGAGACAACGCTGGCCGCTTCACGCCGCAGGCCGGACATGATGTCGGCCGCGGTGTAGCTGTGAAAGAGCGTGCGGAGCCCTTCGACCACGGCGCCACTGGCCACCTGCGCCTTGATGGCGTCGGGGATGAAGGTGTTGTCGAGGAGCTTGCGCCGGTTGGGCTCCGTGTCGGTAAACACCACGAGCACGTCGAAGTGCCCGCACGTCCTGCCTAGAATGGGGACCGGCGTGTGGTCCGTGAGGAACTTCCCTTCCTGAAACTGGTAGTCGCTGTAGCGGGGAAAGCAGCTGGGCGTCCAGTCGTAGCGCAGGTTCTGGCCGCGTGGGTCGCGCACGAGGTCGAGCGCCATGTCCGCCTCGCGGGAGGCGTCCAGGCAGGTGGAGGTCAGGATCGTCTCGGTGGGGCTGATCGGCGCCACGGACCAGGTGCCCGCCTGAATCCAGCCGGAGGAGAGGCCCCCCTGATCGGTGGCCTTCATATTGACCACCGTCGGACCGGCAAACGCGGCCGAGAAGCTGAGCGTCAGCGTGACGGTGCGCGTGGTGCCCGATTCAGCGATCGTGATGGCCGAGGCGCTGAGCGTGCATTGGGCGTTCCTGAGTGTGCCGGTGGCGCCAGCCGTCACCGGGCCCAGCCACGTGGTGTGACCGTCATCCCGGAGCCAGACGCGCTGTCCGTCGGTAAAGAAGTAGCAGGCGCCTTCTCCCCGGATGTCGGGACCGTGCTGGATGAGCACCTCGCCGGTGGCGAGGTCCCCC
This sequence comes from Acidobacteriota bacterium, assembly GCA_947482665.1. Lineage (GTDB taxonomy): Bacteria > Acidobacteriota > Vicinamibacteria > Vicinamibacterales > UBA2999 > CANKJK01. Next base: position 91,951 of record CANKJK010000006.1, on the reverse strand, counting down.
GCACCGTCATCATCCGCATAGGCGAAGCTGAAGAGGTGGCCAGACCCTGTGCCGAGGCCTGGCGTCACGTAGGTGACGCGTGGCGGCGTGTCGGCCGCGGCTACCGTGGCGCCTGCCAGACAGAGCAGGGCCGCGCCGGTCAGTACGCCCGTACGAAGGAAAGCCCGCATCGGCCCGCATCTTACCCCTGTCGCACGGGCTCGCGGCCGACGCGCACGCATGCGCGAATGTGTAGCGCGGGGGGGGGGGGGCGAGGTAAAATCGCCCAGTTCGGCTCCCATGCTGTGAGCCGGTTTGTACGCGGTCGATGTGAGACCGGGAGGATTTATGCAAGGGAAATGGTCGCAGTGGGTGGCGCTGACTGTCGGGCTGGCGCTCTGTGCCGGCGTGGCGCAGGCACAAACGCAGACCGGCACGATTGCCGGCACGGTAAAGGATGCGACGGGCGGCGCGCTGCCCGGCGTGACGGTGGAAGCCAGCAGCCCCGCGCTCATCGAAAAGGTGCGCACGGTCGTGACCGATGGCTCGGGCCAGTACAAGGTCGTTGACCTCCGGCCGGGCGACTACACGGTGACGTTCTCGCTGACGGGCTTTTCGACGTCGAAGCGCGAGGGCGTGAGCCTGGTTGGCGGCTTCACCGCGACCGTGAACGCGGACCTGAAGGTCGGCAGCCTCGAAGAGACGGTCGTCGTCTCCGGGCTGAGCCCGATCGTGGACGTGCAGAACGTCCGTGAGCAGCGCGTGCTGACACGCGAGGTGCTCGACGCCATTCCGACGGCCAAGGCCCTCGTCAATCTGGCGGCCCTCGTGCCGGGCGTGGTCGTCGCGCAGACGAGCACGGGCGCGGCGCAGGACGTCGGCGGCACCGGCGGCGACAACTTCCAGGGCATGTCCATCCACGGCGCGCGCCGGAACGACCAGCAGACGTTCGTGGACGGCATGTCCGTCGCGTTCATGACGTTCTTCGGCGGTTCGATCACGCCCGCCTCTCTCGGTGACGGCACGGTCGACCAGACCGTGCTCGGCGTCAGCGGACACTCCGCGGAAGTCGAGTCGGGCGGCATCATCGCGAACCTGATCCCGAAGCAGGGCGGCAACAAGTTCTCGGGCAACGTGTTCACGAACTTCGCCAACGAGAGCACGCAGGCCAACAACTACGACGACGGCCTGAAGGCGAAGGGCGTGACGGCGCCGCTGCCGATCAAGACAATCTCGGATCTGAACCCGACTCTGGGGGGGCCGCTCAAGAAGGACAAGGTCTGGTTCTTCGTGGCCTACCGCGACAAGCGGAGCGTGACCTACACGGAGCAGTCCGTCCGTAGCAAGAACATCAGCGCCAACCCATTCAAGTTCGTGCCTGACCTGAGCTTCCGTCCCGTTTCGGATCAGGTCACGAAAGATAGTGCCAACCGGTTGACGTGGCAGGCATCGAGCAAGAACCGGCTGTCCTTCTTCTACGACTACAACAGCAAGTGGGAGGGCAACGCCGGCGGCGGTTCCCTGTCGTCGACCGAGGCCACCTACGTCCAGACCTACAAGTCCTCCATCTATCAGGGGACCTGGTCCGCACCGGTCACCAACCGGCTCCTGTTTGACGCCGGCATGTCGGTCACCCGCATCCCGCGCGCGCAGATCACCAAGGACATCGCCCAGGCGCCCACCAAGCTTGAGCTGTCCACCGGCCAGCGCTTCGGGGCGCCCGCGTTCGGCGCCGGCGGCATCGCGCCGCAGGCCGACGTGCACGAGGTGGGCCTGAACAACGTGTACCGCGGTGCGGTGTCGTATGTGACCGGTTCGCACAACTTCAAGTTCGGCGGTCAGGTGCAGACGGGTGATCTGAAGAACAACGTCTCGGCGCCGTCGGACTACGAAGTGAACCTGCTGAACGGCGTTCCGAACCAGGTGAACTTCCTGCCGACGCCGTACTCGTACCACGACTCGATGATGAAGACGGCGCTGTATGCCCAGGACCAGTGGCAGATCTCGCGCATGACGTTCAACTACGGCCTGCGCTACGACGGGATCGGGACCAAGTACGCCGACGTCAATATGCAGAAGACCACGTACCTCCCGGCGCGCTCATTCGCCGGCGCTGACGTCGTGAGCTGGAAGTCGCTCTCGCCCCGCCTCGGCTGGTCGTGGGATGTGACCGGCGACGGCAAGACGGCCGTCAAGGTCAGCGCGTCGCGCTACGTCGTGCAGGAAGCGCTCGACCTGACGCGGACGGTCGACCCGACGTCGACGGCCGGCGGCGGTCTGACCCGGCAGTGGACGGACACCAACGGCGACTTCCTCCCACAGGGCGACCCGACCATCGCGGCCGCCAACGGCGAGATTGGGCCGAGCCCGAACGCGCTGTGGGGTCAGCCCCGGACGACCTTCTCCTACGACCCGAAGATGATCTCGGGCTACAACGTGCGTCCGTACAACTGGGAGATGACCGCCGGTGTGCAGCGCGAGCTCATGCCGCGCGTCTCGGCGAACTTCGCCTACTTCCGCCGCACGTTCGGTGACCTGACGGTCGTCGACAACACGCTGGTGGCTGCCAGCAACTACGACTCGTTCTGCGTCACGGCGCCGACCGACGCGCGCCTGCCGGGCGATGTCTCGGGCAAGCAGATCTGCGGATTGCTCGATCTGAATCCCGGGAGCCTGGGCCGCCTGCAGCAGCTCGGCACGAGTGCCAAGAACTACGGCAAGCAGCTCGAGAAGTGGAACGGCTTCGACCTGAGCCTCAACGTCCGGCTGGCGAAGGCCGTGCTGCAGGGTGGCGTCAGCTCCGGCAAGAGCCTGCTGGACAACTGCGAGGTGTTCGCGAAGGTGCCGGAAGCCGGCGTCGCGGGTATCGGGGGCGTCCTCGGCGGCAATCACTGCAAGCAGCAGTCGCCGATGCTGACGCAGGTGAAGCTGCTCGGCTCCTACCAGTTGCCCTACGGGATCTCCGCGGCGGCGACGTTCCAGAGCATTCCCGGACAGCAGATCCTGGCGAACTTCGTGGCGACCGGTGCGGATATCGCCGCCTCGCTCGGCCGGAATCTCGCGGCTGGTGCGAATGCGACCGCCACGGTGCCGCTGATTCGTCCGAACTCGGTGTTCGGCGATCGGGTGAATCAGATCGATGCCCGCTTCTCCCGGACCTTCAAGGCCAGGAGCACGAAAATCAAGGGGATGATCGACCTCTACAACCTCTTCAACAAGAACACCGTGATCCTGTGGAACAACACCTACGGGACGCGGGCGTCTGCCGGCTCCGCGTGGCTGCGGCCGACGCAGATTCTCGGTGGCCGGATGCTGAAGTTCGGCCTGCAGGTGGACTTCTAGTCACACCGGCCGGGCCGTCGGGCCCGATCACGGAAGACCAAACAATGGCGGCGGGTCCCCCAGGGGTGCTCGCCGCCGTTCTGCTGTACGGGGGTGGGTGCGCGTAAGCTCTGGCCGCATGACGCCGCATGGTGCCGCATAGCGCCGCGTCGTGTCCGTGGCGCATGTGACGCGCGCGAGGCGCGTCAGGCCAGCGCGTCGCGCAGCGCGTCCAGGAAGCGGCGGTTCTCAGAGGGAAGGCCGATGGTCACCCGCAGGTGGTCCGGCATCCCGTAATTGGCCACCGGGCGGACGATGACGCCCCGACGGAGCAGCCCCTCGAAGACGGCACCGGCGCGCGGCTCGGCGCCCGTGCGGGGGAGGCCGATGCAAACGAAGTTACCCTGCGACGGAATGTGGGGCAGGCCAAGGGCCGTGACACCCGAGACGATCTCGCGCATGCCCTGCTGGTTCAGCGCGTAGCTCTGCTCCACGAAGGCTGTGTCGCCCAGCGCCGCCTGGGCGGCGGCCAGCGCGAGGTTGTTCACATTGAAGGGCTGGCGGACCCGGTTCAGCAGATCCGCGATGCGCGGATGGGCCAGCGCGTAGCCGACCCTGAGTCCCGCGAGGCCGTACGCCTTCGAGAAGGTGCGGGTGATCACGAGGTTCGGATGCGCGGCCAGCCAGGCCACGCTGGCGGTCCGCTCTGGCGGCGGCAGGTACTCGTTGTAGGCCTCGTCGAGCACCACGATGACGGTGGGCGGCACCGCATCGAGAAACGCCGCGAGGTCGGCGGCCGAGAGGCGCGTGCCCGTCGGGTTGTTCGGGTTGGCGATGAACACGACGCGGGTGTCCTCGGTGATAGCCGCCTGCATCGCCGGGAGGTCGTGGCCGAAGTTGAGGGCCGGCACCACCACGGCGCGCGCGCCACGGGCCTGGGTCGCCAGGGGATAGACGGCAAACGCGTACTGCGAAAACACGGCGGACCGCCCGGGGGCGAGGAAGGCGCTCGCGACCATCTCCAGCAGGTCGTTGGAGCCGTTCCCCAGCACGATCTGGCCGGGGGTGACGCCGACCACACGGGCAACGGCCTGGAGGAGCTCGAAGCCGTCCGGATAGCGGGAGACGCCGCCGAGGGCGTCGGCGACGGCCTGCCGGGCCTGCGGCGACATGCCGCTCGGGTTCTCGTTGGACGCCAGCTTGACGATGGCCGAGACGTCCAGGCCCAGTTCGCGGGCCACGGCCGTTATGGGCCGGCCTGGCTGGTACGGGGCGATGGCCCGGATGTAGCCGGGTGCGGTCTCGCAGAGGTCATCGATGGGGTGGCGTGTCTGGGCGGCGTCGGTCATCAGAGCCGCATCGTACCCCTGCCGCCGGCGTGGGCTCCAGTCTGGGGCGGTCGTTGAGTTCGCTCAGAATCGGGCACATACTGCCCGAGTGGGTGCGGCCATGGCGCCGCACGCGTGACCCGCGCTGGCCATGCTCGAGGTCGACACGGACACGTCGTGACGCCCCCACAGGGGCGAGGCGCGTGGGAGGAGTTCGGGAATGAGCACGAGACGACACCGATATGCCGTGACCCTGCTTGCCGCATGGCTGGGCGGCACCAGCCTGGCCACCGGGGTTGGCGCGGCGCCTGCCGGCGCGGCCCCCGTCGTCCGCGATACCCGGCTGATTGAAGCCGTGAAGCGCGGCGACGTCGCGGGTGCGCGGCAACTGATTGCGCGCAAAGTGGACGTCAACGGGCGGCAGCCCGATGGCGCCACGGCCCTGCATTGGGCGGCCGAGCGCGACCAGGTCGAGCTGGCGGCTCTGCTGCTCACCTCCGGAGCGCAGCCGAACCTCCAGAATGACTACGGCGTCACGCCCCTCATGCTCGCCGCGACCAACGGCAGCGACACCATGATCGAGCGGCTCATCGCGGGCGGGGCCGATCCGAATGCGGCGCTGCCCACCGGGGAGACGGTGCTCATGACGGCGGCCCACACGGGCCGCGTGGGGGCGGTCAAGGCCCTGCTGGCCCACGGCGCGGCCGTCAACGCCCGGGAGCGCGTGAAGGGGCAGACCGCGATCATGTGGTCCATCTGGCAGGGGCACGATGAGGTGACCCGCGCGCTGGTCGACGCCGGGGCCGACCTGAAGGCCGCGTCCGACAGCGGCTTTACGCCGTTCCTCTTCGCCGTGCGGGAGGGCAACCTGCCCATGGTCCGGCTGCTCCTTGAGAAGGGCGTCGACGTCAATCAGGCCGGGAAGGATGGCCTGTCAGCGCTCCACGTGGCCGTGGTGCGCGGGCACGTGGGCATCGCCAAGCTGCTGCTCGATCGCGGCGCGGATGCGAACAATGCGACGCCCGGCTTTGCGCCGCTCCACTGGGTGGCGGGGACGTGGGAATCCGGCCATTCGCACGACTACATCTTCAACGAAGTCGCCGTGAACAAGACCCAGGAGTGGGGCGTCCTGGCAGGCATTCCCTCGCAGGAGGAGAAGCACGATCTCATCAACGCGCTGCTCGCGCACGGGGCACGCGTCAACGCCCAGATGGAGAAGGCGCCGCCGCGCTTTGGGTTCGCGCTCTTCAAGACGGATCTGATTCGTGGCGCCACGCCCTTCTATCTGGCGGCGGTGACCGCGGACATCCCGACCATGCAGCTGCTGCTGGCCAAGGGCGCCGACCCGAAGCTGCATGCGGCCAACAACAACACGGCGCTCATCATGGCGGCCGGACTGGCCCGTGTGGAGCAGGAGACGCGCGTGCCGGAGGAGCGGGAAATCGAGGCGGTGGAGATGCTGCTGAAGCTCGGCCTCGATATCAATGAAGCCAACGAGGCGGGCAATACGCCGCTGCATGCCGCGACGATGGCCGGGCTGGAGCACATGGTGGCCTACCTGGCCGAGCACGGCGCCGCGATCAACGCCCGCAACAAGAAGGGCGAGACGCCGCTCAAGCAGGCCCGCGGGTTTGAGGACATGTTCCTGCTCTACATGCGGCCCAAGGCCGCGGCCGTGCTCGAGAAGCTGGGCGCGACCGAGTAGGGCGGACCCCGCCGCGGCTCAGAACCGGAATAGCTTTGTGACCTTGACGGCGATGGAACGGTCGAGCAGGTCGGCGAAGCCGGCCCGGACCGGTGCGGCGTTCTGGTTCTCGTTATAGACGACGAAGAGCTCGCTGCCCTTGCTGTATTCCCATCGAAGCCGGACGTTGGTGCCGAGCGTGTGCGTCGCGGTGTTGTACTGCACCAGGGCCGAGAGGAACATCTCGGGCGTGAAGGTATAGATCACGCGCGACCGCCAGAGCTGCGACGTGAAGTTGCCCACCGGCAGGCGGATCCAGTGGATGTTCACGCTGGGCTGCAGCTGGAAGGCCTTCGAGAGCGAGACGCGCCCGGAGTAGCTGGCCGTCGAGTCCGTCCCCCCGTAATAGCCCCCGTAGTCGAACGCGATCGTGCCCGAGACCGGGCGGCTCGGCGCGGGCGAGTAGGACGCCCGCACCGTGTTGAAGGTGTAGCTGCCTGGGCGGAGCGTGATGCCCTTCGTGATCGTGAACGGCGCCAGGAGCCGGTCGAAGTCGTAGCTCGCGCCCACACTGACGACGTCGCTGTTTTCGAGCTCGGTGGAGAAGCCGGTCGTGAGCGTGCGCGACTCCAGCCGGCCGGCCGTGTTGGGCGTGTTGGTCAGCGTGTTCGTCCAGTTGAAGCGCTCGACGTGGGGCACATGGTCCGGCCGTGGGCTCAACCGCGCCGTCAGCACGGTCTGCTGGATGTCGTCGCGGTTCACGAAACCCACCTCCGGATTGAAGCCTTTGTCGACGTAGATATGCGTCGCGGTGACGCCCCACCGATCCGGATCCAGAGCGAAGGCGAGGACGTAGTTCTCGAGCGGGCGGCGGCCTGGCGTGTTGGCGCGTGCGTAAGACCCGTCGATTGAGAGGTTCTTGTAGAAGCCGAACGTCGCGTCAACCCCTGCGACCGCGCTGCCCTCGCCGGGGCGGACGAGTGAGGAGGAGCGGTTGGTGACCATGGCGCCCACCGAGCTCCGGCGCAGGATGTCCTGGCGGACGCGGGCCACCGTGAAGTTCGTATCGACCGCGTGCGTCACGGTCTCCTGGCCAGTCTCGATATTCAGGAGCCCAATCGTGGTGCGTCCGACCTTTCCCGTGAGTCTGGCGCCAGCGATGATGGGCACTGTGCGGCCGCGGTTGAGGCCGATCTGGCGGCTGTAGAAGATCGACGGCCCCGAGCCGTTGCCGAAGGTGAAGATGCCGCGGCCCTCGAGGAAGAAGTCGCGCTTCTCCGTGAGCGAGAGGTTGAAGCGCGTCAGGTTGATCTGCTGGTCGTCGGCTTCCGCGGCGGCGACGTCCGTGTTGACCGTGAAGTCCGCGGTCAGATTCTGCGTGACGCCGTACTTCACATCGAACCCGGCCTCGGTGCCGAGGTGCCCCGATACCGGAGGCACGGCCACGCGGTCCGTGGTGCGCGTGGAGATGGCGTAAGGCTTTACCTCCAGGTTGCGGCCGCCCGAGGGCACCTCCACGCCGACCAGCGTGGCCGCGGTGGAGATCCGGACGAGGCCCTGCGTCTGGATGGCGGCGGGGAGCGGTGTCAGGAAGGCCCATTCGTTCCGCGCGCGGATGGTGCGCCGCATCTGCACGCCCCAGATCTGGGAGGTCCCGGGCTTGTAGCGGAGCGAGGTGAAGGGCACGCGCATCTCGGCCATCCAGCCACCCTCGAAGCGCGAGGTCTTCACCTCCCAGAGCGGGTTGAAGTCCGCGTTGGTATTGCCTTCGTTGGTCACCTGCACGTCGGCCTGCGCGCCGAGCACGTTCGTGTAGAACATGTAGCCGTTGCGCCGGTCGTAGTAGGTGTCCAGCATGAAGCCGAAGTTGTCCTGCTGGCCCAGCTGGTCGCGCCGCATCTCGTTGGCCGTCCACTCGGACTGTGGACGCGCGTCGTAGCAGCGGCAGGCCACGTAGATGTAGCGGCGGTCAAAAAAGATCCACGCTTCGGTCTTCTGCGACGAGGGCTTCCCGGTGTCCGGGATGGTCTGCGTGAAGCCGGTGAGCGCCGGGGTGTTCTTGTACACCGCATCGTCGAGCCGGCCGTCGAAGGTGAAACCGTCCGTGACCTTCACCGCGCGGAGCGTCGCCTTGCCGTCGGCGCCGCGAGTGATGACCGCCGGAGCGACCGGGGGCGGCGGGCCGTCAATGGTCTGGGCACGAGCGCCCGGCGGCCGGCACAGGACCAGGGACAGGGCGAGCAGCCCGGTGGCCAGCCAGCGGCGCTGCGAGGGTGTCAGGCGTGGGAAATGAAGCCGGTCGGGCAGGGGTGGTTCCAGAACGGGGCGTGCGGGCATCTCGTGGTCTCGGGCGGGGCGCTGATCGCTGCGGGTTCCGGCAAAAAAAGGAGGGCCTCCGAAGAGGCCCTCAAAGGAAGGGAAGTGAAGGCTGACTAGGCCTTGGATCGGAGTGTAGGCCAACGGCCGGGAGAGTCAATTACCGAATCCCGGTATGTGGACCGCTGTCGGTCCCGCAGCACTTCTTGTATTTCTTGCCGCTGCCGCACGGGCAGGCGTCGTTGCGACCCACCTGGGGACCGTCGTGTGTCACGGGGGTGGCGGCGTGCCGCCGAGCCTCTTCGATTGAGCGGCCCAGCCGAGCGTATTCGCGCATGGTGCCTGGGAGCAGGCGCCGCATGGTGCCGGCCATTGTGCTGAGCGTGGCGCCCGTGATCTCGGCGCAGAACTCCTCCGCCATGGACCGCGAGCTGAAGAAGCTGAGCGTGAGGAGGGTGGCCCCGAACGGGCTGGGGGCGTCATCCGCCTCAGTAAAGGCGGGATCCCAGAGTTCCTCCAGCCACGAATGACCGGCGATGAAGCCGCGCGACCACTGTGCGACGGGCGCATCCGGATCCAGGTTGGCGAGCGTATTCAGGCGGAACACGCAGTCGGGTGGCAGGGCGGGCTCGTCGCCACGCGCGGACGCCGCCACCTCGTTGTAGAGCGCCATCACGTGGCCGAGCATGTCGTTGGCCTGGTCGATGTCGTCGTAGTTTGGGTTGTGGTCGTTGAAGATGATCGGGATCCACTCGGGGGGCATCACCACGTCCGGCGCGCAGGCGACGGCAAAGAGCAGGCCCTGCACTTCGTGGTACGAGAGGGTCCCTTCCGGGCGGACCGGCTGGGCGAGAAAGGCGGCGAGTTCGGGGAACGCGGGCGGGCGGGCCATGTTGCAGAGACTAACAGAGAGTCGTCGCGGAGTCAGGCATGCTGGCGTGTGGAGTGCGCGGATGGCAGTCCTCGTGCTGCTACGATAGCCGGGTGACGAGGCCGTCAGCGCTGGACGCGTGGACCCCGGAGCAAGTAGAACAGGGCCGTCGGTGGGTGCAGGCGTGGAAGCGCGCGGCACCTGCGCTTGAGGCTGTTCGCCGGGATGAACTGCGGAGGCTCGACGCCTACGCGGCCATCCAGTTACTTTGCGGTCCGGCGGATTACCGCGTGGCCCCGCGCGCGCCGAAGCCAACCTCGGGCCTGGTGGCACAGCAGCGGGTGTTTGCCCGGGCCCGCCGCGGGTGACCGAAGTCATCCGGGCGGCCGCTGACCTTCAGGCATTCTGCGACGGGCAGGGGTGGCACTCGTGTTTCATCGGCGGTCTGGCCGTGCAACGGTGGGGCGAGCCGTGCCAGGCCACACCCAGGCCCGGGCACACTAGAGCGCGCGCGCCAGATAGACCGTCGCCGGGTCAGGGTCCTGGTTGTAGCGCGGCGTATCGGCGAAGCCCAGCCGCCGGTAGAGGTCGAGTGCCGTGCTGAGGGCCGGGTCGCTATCGAGCTTCATGGCCTGATAGCCCATCTCCCGCGCCCGGGTCAGTGCCGCGTCGCAGAGGCGTCGCCCGATCCCGTGGCCGCGATGGGTGGGGCGTACATACATCCGCTTCAACTCGCAGGTCGCCCCCTCGAGCGGCCGGACCAGCACGCAGCCGATGCAGGCCTCCGCGTCCCAGGCCAGCAGCATGGTTCCGCCGGGCGGTGCATACCGGCCTGGCAGGGTGCTGAGTTCCTCGTCGACGCGCTGGTGGGCAAAGCTCTCTCCGGCAACGTCGGAGACGCTCGCGATGTATTCCGCGATGATGGCCCGCGCCGTTTCGAGGCTGTCGGGTGTGGCCTCGCGAATCTCGATCATGGGCGCCGCGCTACTCGGGCAGTGCGAAGACGTAGAGCGCGCTGCCGTGGTCGGGGTGATGGATCTCCGGGGCGAGGGCCTGCGGGGCCCGCCGCGGGCTGCCGCCGCCGATGCCGGTTGCCACGGCAATGTACTGCCGGCCGCCAGCCGAGAAGGCGATGGGGAAGCCCTGCGCGGACGTGCCGAGGCGTGTCTTCCAGAGCGTCTTGCCGGTGGCGACATCAAACGCGCGGAAGGTGCGATCCAGGTCGCCGATAAAGCCCACGTTGCCGCCCGTCGTCAGCGCGGCGGTGGTGAACGAGGCGCGCTGCTCGACGCTCCAGAGCTGCCGCAGCGTGCGCACATCAAAGGCCGCGAGCTTCCCGAGCTTGCCGGCCGTGCCCGGCATCTCGCGGAAGTCCCGCTCGCCGGCGTAGCCGCCCGAGCCTTCCTTCAGTTCCACGGGCCGGCCCACGAACTCCATGCAGGTCTGGCTCAACGGCACGACGACGAGGCCGGACGCCGGGGCGTAGCTCATCGCGTCGCGGTTGTGGCCGCCCGCGGTGCTGGGGCAGACGGAGAGGCGCTGACCCACCTGCGCGCGGGCGATGTCGTCCCGATAGGTGACGGCGCCGGTCGCCGGGTCGATCTTCTTGAAGATGTTCTGCATCACCATCTCCTTGAAGCCGAGGAAGGTACCGTTGGTGCGGTCCAGCTTCCACAGGATGCCGTGCTTGCCGGCGGTGAGCAGCGTCTTGCGGCCGTCCACGTCCACGAGCACACGCTCGTAGGACTCGTCCATGTCGAGCGACTCGGCCGGCACGTGCTGGACGTACCAGGCCAGATGCCCGGTGTCGGGATTGAGCGCGAGCGTGGAACTGGAGTAGAGCGCCTTGTCCTCGACGGTCAGGCCACGACTCGCCGGCATGAAGGGCTTGGCCTGCGCGGTGCCCCAGTAGAGCAGGTTCAACTCCGGGTCGTAGCTGCCGGTGATCCACGGGTCCGCGCCGGCGCGGAAGGTGTCGGCAAGGCTGCCCCAGGTGTCGCCACCGGGCGTGCCGGTCCGAGCGGCCGTCTGAAACTTCCACAGGAGCCGTCCGGTGCCCGCGTCGTAGGCGCTGATGTAGCAGCCGATGCCCGTGTACATCTCGCAGCCGGTCATGCCGGTGATGACCTTGCCGTTGACGACGAGTGGACCGCTCGTGTTCTTGTAGCCCCTGGTGGAGTCGGCCACCTCCACGTCCCACCGGATGGCCCCGGTGCGGGCGTCCAGCGCCACCAGGCGCGCGTTGTTGGTCGAGACGAACAGCTGATCGCCGTAGAGACCGATGCTGCGGATCGCGCTCAGGTTGCCGAGCGCCTCGGGGCCGGCCACGCTCTCCCAGATGAGGGTGCCGGTGGCGGCGTCCAGCGCCTGCACGGTGTGGCCGACGTTGACCAGATACATCACGCCGTCGTGCACGATGGGCGTCGGCTCATTCCACGCGCCCTCCGTCATGGCCCACACCCACGCCAGCTGCAGATGCCGGACGTTGTCGCGCGTGATGGATGTGAGCGGACTGTGGCTCCACGCCTGATAGGTGCGCCGGATCATCAGCCAGTCGCCCGGAGCGGGAGTGCGCAGCATGGCGTCGGTCACGGGTGTGAACGGCCGTACTTCGCCTGGGACCGTGACGCCGCGCCTGGCCGTGGCGCGTGGTGCCCCCGCGCCGGGTGCCGAGGGCGTCTGCGGTGCGGCTATTGGCCCGCCGGAGGCCACCGCGCCAGACGCGACCGTGCCGATGGTCACCGTAGCGGTACGGGCGAGGGCGGTGGCGCCGGCCGGTGCGCCATTGGCCGCGAGGAGGAATGCGGTGAGTGCCGTGCTGGTCGCTTCGTCGAGCGTGCCGGCCTTGTCGGGCGGCATCCGTGTGGCGATGAGGTCGGTGAGCTCGCGGGTCGTCCGCGCCCGCCACACGTTCAGGAAATTGGGGCCAGCCAGCGCCGGAGCCTCGAAGGCGCCTTCGAGCCGGCCCCCATGGCAGGTGGCGCAGCGGGCCGTGTAGGCGGCGCGCCCAGTCTCGGCCTGTGCGGCCGTGAAAGCGCCCTCGCTCCCAGTCTGGGCGCCAATGAGCGCGACGGCACCGGCCGCAGAGAAGACGACGACAAGGAGAGCGCGGGGGGTCATGCGTAGGTCCCTTCTACTGCGTGGCGAGGTTGGCGCGTCCGCCCCGCAGCACGTATTTCTGAATCTTGCCGGTGGCGGTCTTCGGGAGTTCGTTCACGAATCGGAAGCTGTGCGGCGTCTTGAAGTGCGCGAGCTGCGCGCGGGAAAAGGTGCGCAGCTCGTCTGGGGTCACCGTCACGCCGGCCTTGAGGACGACAAAGGCGTGCGGCGCTTCACCCCACTTCTCATCGGGCAGGCCCACGACCGCGGCTTCCTGCACGGCCGGATGTCCGAGCAGCATGGCCTCGACCTCGACGGAGGAGATGTTCTCGCCGCCGCTGATGATGACGTCCTTCAGCCGGTCACGGATCTCGACGTACCCGTCCGGGTGGACCACGGCGACGTCGCCGGTGTGGAACCAGCCGTCGCCCATCGCCCGTGCGGTGGCGTCGGGATCGTTGAAGTAGCCGGCCATCACCACGTTGCCGCGCACCACGATCTCGCCGCGGGTCTCGCCGTCGGGGGGCACCTCGACGCCCGCCGTATCCACAACGCGCACTTCGCCGGACGTGATGAGCTCCACGCCCTGCCGCGCCTTGATGGTGGCCCGTGCCGCCGGGGTGAGCGCGTCGTGCTCCGGCCGTGGTTCGCACACCGTGATGAAGGGCGCGGTTTCGGTGAGGCCGTAGGCCTGCGTGATGCGCCAGCCGAGGCCGCCCTCGATGGCGTCGATGGTCGTCGCGGCAGGGGGCGCGCCGGCGGTCAGCACCCGAACACCCGCGGGCACGCCGTCCCTGAGCGCGGCCGGTGCGTGGGCGAGCCCGATGAGCACGGTGGGCGCGGCGCAGAGCGCCGTGATGCGCTCGTCGCGGACCAGCGGCAGGATCTGCGCCGGGTCGACCTTGCGCAGGCATACATGCGTGGCGCCGGTGGCTGTCACCATCCAGGTGAAGGTCCACCCGTTGGCGTGGAACATCGGCAGCGTCCACAGATACCGATCACCGACGCCGAGGGGGAAGTGGAGGAGCGTGCCGACGGCGTTCACCCAGGCGTTGCGATGCGTGATCATCACGCCCTTCGGCCGGGACGTGGTGCCGCTCGTGTAGTTGATCGTGAGCAGGTCCCGCTCGCCGATGACGGGTCGCACCGGCTCGGGCGCGGCCGCGGCCAGCAGGGCTTCGTAGTCGTCCCACCCGTGGCGCGCGCCCTCGAGCGCGACGAAGTGGCGCACGCCGGGGAGGTCGCGCCGGATCTCCTCAACCAGATCGAGGTGCGTCTCGGCCACGCAGACCACCGTCGCGCCGCTGTGGGTGATGAGGTAGGCCACTTCCTGCGCCGAGAGGCGGAAGTTGATCGGGACGAGGACGGCGCCGATCTGCGGCACGGCGTAGAAGGATTCCAACTGGCCGTGGGTGTTGGGCGCGATGTAGGCCACGCGGTCGCCCTGGCGCACGCCGAGCGTCTGGAGCGCGGCGGACCAGCGGTCGCAGCGGTCGAAGAACGCCTCGTAGGTCCAGTGATCGGCGCCGTCCACGACGGCCTCGCGGCCGGCGTACAGGCGCCGGGCCCGGCGCATGAATTCAAGGGGCGTGAGCGGAAGTTCCATCGCCGCGGAGTATAGCGGGATGCCGAATCCCGTCGAACGGGGCGAACCGGCGGCGAGCGCTAGCTCGCCGGCCTGATCTGGAAGGTGAAGACGGTGTCGGCCGCGAGGTCGAGCGTTGCGCCGTCCGAGCTGAAGCCCGTCGCGGTGACCTGGAGGCGTGCCGACCCGCGAGCCAGGCCTTCCAGCCGATAGGCGCCAGCGGCGTCACTGCGCACGCCGCGGCCGGCGCTCGCGCCGGTAGTGACTTCCACCAGCGCGTTCTCAACGACCTTGCCATCCGAGGCATTGCGCACGAACCCACTCAAGGTGACCGTGGTGACCGGGGCAGGCGTTGGCGTCGGAGTGGGCGTCGGCGTCGGACTCGGCGTTGGGGACGGCGTTGGGGACGGCGTCGGACTCGGTGTCGGGCTCGGCGTCGGCGTGGGTGTTGGGCTCGGACTCGGACTCGGCGACGGCGAGGCCGTGGCGGAAGGCGAGGTGGGGCTGTGGGTCGAACTGCAGCCTGCCAGGACGCCGGAGGCGAGGCCGCACATGAGCAGGCCGCCCAGAATCAACGCGTGCCGGAAGTGGTGAGCCACGGCGGGATTCTACCGGGCCGTGGCCCGCGGAAGGAAGGGGATGCGCGCCGCCGCGAGGATGGCAGCCGCCGAGGCCGTGACGTCCGCGTCGGTGGTGGCCTGATTGCTGACCGAGATGCGCATCACCGTCTGGCCGCGCCACACGGAACTGCCCAGCCAGCACGTGCCGTCGGCCTGAATGGCCGCGATGACGGCGCGGGTCCTGGCATCGTGCTCGGCGTCCGTGCCATCCGGCACCAGGAAGCGGACCAGCACCTGATTAAGCACGACCTCGTTGAGGATCGCGATGCCGGATTCGGCACCCAGCAGCGCCGCGAACCGGCGCGCATGGGCGCAGCATCGCTCGACCATCTCGACGACGCCGGCCCGCCCGAGCGAGGCGAGGGCCGCGTACACCGGCACGCCCCGCGCGCGGCGTGAGAACTCAGGGTTCCAGTCCACCGGGTCGCGGTCCGTGCCCGGTGCGGCCTGCACGAGGTAGGACGCCGTCACCGTCATCGCCGCGCGGTGCGGTTCGGTGTGGCGGCAGATCGTGATGCCGCAGTCGTAGGGCACGTTCAGCCACTTGTGGGCGTCGGTCGACCAGGAATCCGCGCGGTCCAGACCCGGGATCCGATCAGGCCCGGCCGCGGCCACCCAGAGGCCCACCGCGCCGTCCACGTGGAGCCAGGCGCCATGTCGATGGGCGACATCGGCCAGGGCACCGACCGGATCGAGCGCGCCGGTGTTGATGTTGCCGGCCTGGCAACAGACGATCGCCGGCCCGTCCGGCCGGGCGGCGAGCGCGGCCTCAAGCGCGTCGGGGCGCATGGCGCCGTTGGCATCGACGGCCACGCGCTCCAGGCAATCGGTGCCGAGTCCGAGGAGGCGCGCGCCGCGGGGAATGGTGACGTGCACTTCATCGCTGACGAGGATCCGGAGGGCGGGCGCGCCGATGAGCCCCTGCGTCTCGACGTTCCAGCCGGCCTGCGCCAGCACGTGGTGCCGGGCGGCGGCGAGCGCCGTGGTGTTGGCCATCTGTCCGCCGGTGACAAACGCAAAGGAGCACCCGGCGGGAAGTCCGAGCAGATCGAGCATCCACTGGCCGGCGATCTCCTCCGCGATGGCGGTGCCGGGCGTGGGCGCGAACAGGCCGCTGTTCTGATCCCAGGCGCTGACGAGCCAGTCGGCGCCCAGCGCTGCCGGCACCGCGCCGCCGATGACGAAGCCGAAGAAGCGCCCTGAGGCCATGCCCATCAGGCCGCCGGCCTCCAGCGTGTCGGCCAGATGGTGCACGACGGCCAGCGGGTTGGCGGGCGACTCGGGCAGCGGGCCGCCAAGGGCCTCGCGGAGTGCGGCGGGTGACGCGGACGGCGTGACGCGGGCGGCGGCCACCGACTCGCGATAGGCGATGCCGCGTTCGGCCACCCAGTGGAGGAGCGCGCGCTGATTCATGTCCCCTTCTATCAGATACGCGACGGATCGCCCAGAATGGGATCTGTGTCCTGGTCGTCTGGTCCTCGCGTCCGCCTCCTGCTCCTGGTTAGTGCTCACCTCGTGCTCGGTGGCGCGATTGCGGCCGCCTTTGCCGCCGCCTTCGGCAAGAGCTTTCACCCGGTCGCGGGGCATCTGGCGGTCGTGGGTTTGTGGGATGTGGTGCTGCTGGGTGTTCTGGCCGCGGTGACCGCGGTGGTGCCGCCGGCCCGCGCGTCCTGGTCGCGGTGGACCTGCCGAGTTCTGCCCGCGCTGACGCTCAGCCTGCAGGTCTACCTCTACGCGCTCAATCTCGTCAGCAATCTCTCGTGGGGGCGCAACATCACCGGGCACCTGGTGGCATCCTTCGCGCCCACCATCTGGTCGGGGCGCGAGCCGTTTCCTGTCGGCCGCCTTGGGATCAGCGCGTTCGCGCTCGGGACCCTCGCCCTGGCGCTGGCCCTCTCGCGGTGGTGGGCCACGCCCCTTGACGCGGCGCTGCGCCAGTGGGTCACGCCCACTGGCGTCCGGCAGGCCGGCGGTTCACGGGCGGCGCTGCGTCCGATCGCCGTGACCCTCGGGGCCGTCGTCCTCTTCACCGCGACGGTGACGCACGCCGTGGCGAGCGACGACCTGCCGTGGAAGACGGAGTTCGTGGCTAGCTTCCTCCGGACGGACGGCTTTGCCTTCGAGCCCACCGAGCGGCGGCGTCTCGTGGCCCACGAGGACGCGGCGCTCCGGGCGGCTTATCCCGCATCGGTCGCGGGCGCCACGCGGCGGCATGTCGTGCTGGTCATCGTCGATTCGCTGCGCGCCGACCGCATGCAGGCCTATGGCTACGGCCGGCCGACGACGCCGTTCCTCTCGGAGATGGTAGCGAGCGGCCGCATGGCGCAGGTGGCGCAGGCCTTCGCGACCTGCCCGGAGTCCTTCTGCGGCATCACGAGCACGCTGGCCAGCCGCACCTTCCGCGACATCACGCCGACGATGTTTCATCTGCCGGATGTGTTGCGGAAGGTCGGCTACCAGACCTGGTTCCTGCTCTCGGGCAATCACGAAGCGTGGAACGGGCTGCCGCGCTTCTACCGGGCGGAGCCGGGCACCTTCTTCGACGGGTCGATGACGCGGCGCTACAGCATGGACGACGACCGGCTCGTCTTTGAAGGACTGGAGCGGGTGCCGCCGGCCGCGCAGGCGGGGCCGTCCTTCTTCTATGTGCATCTGATGTCGACGCACTACCTCGGCGTGCAGCTGCCGGAGTCGCACGTCTTCACGCGGCCCGAGGACGAGGTGCGGCCGGGCCTCGAGCCCTACAAGATGCTCGAACGGCTGAACAAGCCGGACCGCTACGACGACAAGGTGCGGCAAGCGGACGGGCTGATCAGGCGTCTCTTCGACGAGCTCGGCGCGAAGGGCTATCTCGAGGATGCGCTGGTGGTCATCACGGGCGACCACGGCGAGGGCCTCGGTGAGCGGCACTGGGCGCACGGGTGGCACCTCTTCAACGAGGACATCCACATTCCGCTCCTCATCTACGACCGGCCGGGCACGCGCTACGCCAATCTCGCGTTTGCCTCGCAGGTGGACATCGCGCCCACCATCCTGGACCGCCTCGGGCTGCCCGCACCGGCGAGTTGGGAAGGGCGGTCCCTGATGCGGGCCGACGTGAAGCCGTACAGTCTCCACCAGACCTACTTCCTGCCGAACCGCTTCGCCGTGCTCCTGCCGCACGACGGCGGCCTGCTGAAGTTCATCGCCACACCCGCCTACGGGAAGGAAGAACTCTACGACCTGGTCGCCGATCCGGGCGAGACGCGCAGCGTCGTCGGTGATCATCCGGACCTGCTGCCGGCGCTGCGTGCCCGCGTGCGGGCCTATCAGGGCGACGGCCCCTACTGAGAAGACGGGCCCTGCCCGGTCCGGCCAGCCCGGGCTTCAAGGGCCTTACGATCCCGCAACAGATTCCGGATGCCCGCCGGCAGGGTGAGTCCCGCCGGCTCCGGGTCGAGGAGTTCGTTGCGGTCCAAGCCCGCGCGCATCAGGCCCGAGCGGTCGTGACCGGCGGCGCCCAGCAGCACGTGTCCGACTTCATGCGCGGCGACCCGTGCCACGGCGCGGGAAAGGCGCGTGACGCAGCCGCTGCCTGTCCGGCGACCGCACGGCCTCGAGGGGCCGTGTGCCACGACCACCCGGATCCGTGAGGGGGAGATCGTGATGACCGCGCCGGGCCGACCTTCGGTGAAGGGCGTCCAGCCCAGGGCGCGGGCATGGGCGTCGGGGCCGAGCGTGTCCGCAAAGCGCAGCCAAATCGTGCGGCCGCCGTCTGGGACTGTGCCCGGTGCGTCCACCGTGAGTGTGAGCGCGGGCTGCCAGATGCGGCGCAGCTCGGCGGCCATCATCACCAGGTCGACATCGGCGGGTACGGGCGTGGCGATCAGGAGATGCACCGCGACGCCAAGCGCGGAGAGTTCGGGCATGGCACGAGAGCTTTCCCGCGATAGCAGGCACCTGGCTACGGCGATGTGACCGTGCCCGCAGTTTCCTGGGACGAACGGCCGGAGAGCTGTGACGAATGGCGGCCAGCCCCTGATCCCCCGCTTGCGCCCACGGCGCATTCACCCGATAGTGCTCAGGTGCAGCAGGCCGTCGCGCCGCCCGCCGTGTCCCGCCGGACGCTCTTTCTGGTCGCCACTGTCTTCGGTGTCTCGTCGACGCTCCAGGCCGCGTTTCTCGACCGTGGAGCCATGGCCCACGAGGACTGGGTTGGATGGCTCCACATGGCCCTGCTGAACGTCTGGTACTGGTATGTGCCGGCGCTGCTGGCGCCGGTCGTGATGCGCCTGGCGCGCCGCTTCTCGCTCGACACGACGCCGGTCTGGCAGCAGGCGCTGGTCCATGCGGTCGGTGTCATCGTGTACGGCGTCACGCATACCGCCGCCATGGGTGCGGGCCGGGTGGCGCTGGGCTACCTGTCGGGCCACGCCGGCATGGCCCGCGGGTTCTGGTGGTTCACCTCGAACGAATACGTGCGGCAGTTTGACTGGCTGTTGATGACCTACCTGTTCCTGGTGGGCCTCGCCCATGCTCTCACCTACCGCGGGCAGTCCGAGCGGCATGCGCTCGCTTCCGCGCAGCTCGAAACGCGGCTCGTGGAGGCGCGGCTGCAGGCGCTGCAGCGGCAGCTCCACCCGCACTTCCTGTTCAATACGCTCAACACGATTGCGGCGCTGATCCGCACCAATGCCTCAGCGGCCGACCGGATGATTGAGCAGCTGGGCGGACTGCTGCGGCTGACGCTGCGCGCGGGAGATCGTCCCGTCGTGCCGCTGGAGACCGAGCTGGAGACGCTGCGGAGTTACCTCGAGATTGAGCAGACGCGCCTCGGCGCGCGGCTCCAGGTCGAACTCCGCATCGACGACGAGGCGATCAGCGCCGACGTGCCGAGCCTGTTGCTGCAGCCGCTCGTGGAGAACGCGATCCGGCACGGCGTGGCGCCGCACAGCCGTCAGGGCTGGGTGCGTGTGGAGGCCGTCCGGCAGGGGGGCCGGCTCCGTGTGACAGTCGGCGACAGCGGCGATGGCGCGGATGAAGGCAGCCTCGCGAAGGCGACCAGCGGCGTCGGGCTTGCGAATACACGGGCGACGATCGAGGGAGTGGCCGCCAACTCGGTGGCCGGGCCGCGGGCCACGCTGAGCGAGGGGCCTGTCTGCAGGTTGATTTCCTGCGGGGCGTTCGTGGCCAGATAGAGAGCCGTCGCCCGGAAGGTGACGGTGCGTCCCGTCCGGATGAAGAGTCCGTCGGCCAGCTGACGGGAGAGCGTGTCATTCAGCTCGGGGTGGCGCTCGTAACGCTCCGCGTCGACGGTAAAGCCTGCGGCCAGCGTCCAGAGCCGCGAGCGGCCATTGATGCGCAGGCCCGGGGTGACGCGTTCGACGACGTCCGGCTGAGGCGCCCGATTCGACGAGAGCACGTTGGAGTCGCTGGTGGTCGAGAGCGTCAACGACGGCAGGAGCGTCACCGCCTGTTGCGCCTGAGCCGCGGCTGCGAGTGTCAGCAGGGATACGACACCAAGAAGGCGGAGGCGACTGCTGCGCGTGTGCGGGGTGGTGATTGCCATGAGGCCTCCGGTGCTGTGTGCGGCGTGTCCGACGTCATCACTGCAATGACCTGCTCACGGTATGGCCGCGGGTACCGAGCGGCAATCCGTGAGATCCCGCATTCAGCCCAGGAGAACCCCATGGTGCGTCTCGGAAAACGTGGGGTCGTCCGCGATGAGATCGCGCGACGTGTATCCGAGTGAACAGCCCGGTCCGTGTGTGTTCCGTAGACTGACGCCATGAGCACCATGACACCGGAAGTGCGCAGGCGTACCCGTGGGAAGTGCAACGTGCTGGTGGTGGACGATTGTCCCGACATCCAGGAACTGCACGCCCGCTTTCTCGAGGCGTCAGGCTTTGAGGTCTACACTGCGGGGGACGGCCAGGGTGCGCTGGATGTGGCGCGTACGGCGGTGCCGGATGTCGTAGTGGCCGACATCACCATGCCGGTGATGAACGGCTTCGAACTGTGCGAGCGCCTCCGGGCCGACCACGCCACCCGTTACGTCCCGATTGTGCTGGTGACCGGGGATCCAAGTCCTGAGGCGAGAGTCGCGGCGGAGCGATCCGGTTGCGATGTTGTGCTGGGCAAACCCTGCTCGGGCTCGCTCCTGCTGGCGACGGTGCGGTTGCTGCTCGAGCGGCCGCACGCGGCCGGCCGGCTGGACCGCGCCTGGACTGTTGCCTGCGCGTGAGACAGTCTCGCCGGACTGGGCTCGGTCAGCGGGCGCGGGTGTCGCGCACAGGAATGCGCAGCAGCACCGGGCGCACGTAGAGGAACCGGAGCGGCGTCCGGAGTGCGGTCCGCCACAGCATGAGCGCCAGAGCAATGGTGGTCACGCTCGAGATGAGCGCCACGGAGCCGATGTCCGGAAGGACTGGCAGGAACACCCGTATCACCACGACACTGACGAGATAATCCGCAAGATAGATCGCCAGCGAGTGCTGGCCCATGAAGCGCAGGGCCACTGTGCCGCGCAGCGCCGACAATTGCACGGCCAGGACGACGATAGCCATCGCGCCCGCGTATCCGAGCGCGAGGCTGACACCAGGCAGAGCCGCCCATCCGGCACTGACACACGCAGCGTTGAGGACGGCCCACGCCGCAAGATACCCGCGCGAGACCGCCGGGTGAAGCCCCGCCCATGCCGCGCCGCTCAACACGCTCCCCGCGAGCGCGTAGCCCGAGTAGAAGTAGACGTAGCGTGCGGCGAACTGGTCGACGACGACCCAGCCTGTGTGAGGCTGCAGCATCTGGAGCGCCGCGGCCACAGCCCACACCAGCCACTGAGGGACGTTGCGCGTGACGCGCGTCACCACGAAGAAGACTGGCAGGATGTGAATGAACCACAGGGAGCCGCTCGGGTTCACGAGCTGTGCGCCGTAGGCCCGCACGAGCTGCGCCGGACCGCCGCCGTCGGCGAGGATGTGCCGGGTGTCCAGGAGCACGAACTCCGTCGTCATCCAGAGCAGATAGAAGTAGTAGAAGTGGAGGATCTTGCTGTCCACGAAGTGGCGCCAGGGACGCTCGATGACGCGGGGCAGGAACAGGCCCGCGATCAGGAAGAAGTCGGGCATCCGGAACGGCCGGGCGAACTGGACGACGTAGTCCAGCCAGCCGACGGCGTGGACGTGGTTCTCCACCAGGTCGTTGACGTGCAGCATCACCACGAAGAAGATGCAGATGCCCTTCGCGTAATCCACCCAGTCGAGGCGTGTGCGGCCGGTGGGTGACAGAGACATATGTGGAATGGTCCATCCTAGGCAGGCTGTTGCGGCCGGCGCTGTCGCAAACGGCACACGTCCCTCGGCGCGTGGCAGACTAGGGTGAGGAGCAGCCTGTGACTGAACGCCGCATCCGCCATGCCTTCCTGCTGCTGCTGGTCGTGGCGATCACCGTCATCTTCCTGACGATGATCCGCGCGTTCGTCCTGACGATCCTGCTCGCCGCCATTGGGGCCAGTCTCAGTTATCCCATCTATCGCTGGTGCCTTCGTCATCTGCGTGGACACGCCATGCCTGCCGCGTTGGCGACGCTCGCGCTGGTGGTGCTGGTCGTGCTGGCACCGCTCCTGTTTGTGCTCGGCGCCGGAGCCAACGAGGCCCTGCGCGTCGCACAGACGCTCGGACCGTTGCTGGCCAGGCTCGTGGACCAGCCAGGCGAACTGGACGTCCGGCTGCGGGCGGTCCCGGGCTATGGCCTCGTGGCGCCGTTCCGGAGCCAGATCCTGGCCACCGCTGGTGACTTGCTCGGCAACACGAGCGCCTTCATGTTTGCGACGCTCTCGGCCACCACGCAGGCCGGGGCCGTGCTCGTGTTTCAGGCCACGGTGCTGCTCTACACGATGTACTTCTTCCTGATCGACGGCCCGGGACTCCTCCGGACCGTCCTGGGCTACGTGCCGCTGCCCGAGGCCGACACCGAGCGGATGGTCGAGCGGTTCATGTCCGTCACGCGGGCCACGCTCAAGGGCTCGATGGTCATTGGTCTGGCGCAGGGCGCGCTGGGCGGCCTGGCCTTCTGGGCCGTGGGTCTGGATGGCGCGGTGTTCTGGGGCATGGTGATGACGGTGGTGTCGATCATTCCCGGCATTGGGGCGCCGCTGGTCTGGGTACCGGCTGCCGTGGTGCTCCTGGTCACCGGTCATCTGTGGCGCGGCCTGGTGCTGGTGGCGCTGTGCGGGCTGGTCGTCGGCAGCGTCGACAACCTGCTGCGCGCCAGACTCGTGGGCCGCGACGCGGCGATGCATGAACTCCTGATCTTCTTCTCCACGCTCGGCGGGCTGATGCTCTTTGGCGCCATGGGCGTCATCCTCGGGCCCGTGCTTGCGGCACTCTTTGTGGCGGCGTGGGACATGTTCGGCGTCGCGTTCCGGCGGAACCCGACGCACTGAGGGGCATCGCGCAGTGGTCCCCGGGCAGGGCGCTGGCGTCTGGAGGGCCCCGCGTCTTCGGCCCCGCGAGCGGCCAGGGTTCGGCGTATGCTGTCGCGGCGCGGAGAGGTGTCCCGGGGAATCCGGTGAGCCGGCGCGGAGGAGAGCGACATGAAAAGACTGCTGTTGGTGGTGGTGATCGCGGGTGGGCTGGCGACCTTTGCGCCGCGGGTGGTCCTGGCAGCCGGCGCTGACGACGCGGCCGTGGCCGCGGTCAAGGCCGCAGACCGCAGCTGGGGCGACGCCTACCAGGCCTGTACGGTCAAGACGTGGGAGGCCCTGCTGGGCGAGGACGTCGTGTTCATTCACAACAACGGAATGATCGACAACAAGGCCAAGCAGATGGCCAGCATCGGCGCCTGCATGATCGCGTCGCTCAAGAGCGAGGTGACCTCCGTCCGGCTCTACGGAGCCGATACCGCTGTCGTCCTCGGCCATATGCAGGGGTCGCTCAAGGGCCGCGACTTCAAATTCGACCTGCTGTATACCCGCGTCTACATCCGGCAGAAGGGGGCCTGGCGCCTCGTATCGCACCAGTCCACGGACGCGCCCAAGAAGGCGGCCTAGGGGTAAAGTAGATGGGCTCGGGCGGCGTCTGCCGGCCGATGAGGAGGATGAGATTGATGAGAATGAAGGGACTTGTCGTTGCGGCATTGGCCGTGACGGTGCTCGCCGGTCTCCGGTTCGCGCCGGTGTCGTTGCAGGCGCAGGGCGGTTCGGCGATCGCCGGCGTGGTGACGTCGAAGGAAGAAGGCAAGATGGAAGGCGTCGTCGTGACGGCGCGCAAGGACGGCGGCAATTCGCAGGTGTCCGTAGTCTCGGACAAGGACGGGAAGTACGCGTTTCCGGCCACGCATCTCGATGCCGGCTCCTACAAGCTGAGCATCCGTGCGGTCGGGTATGACCTGACCGAGACGGGCGCCGTCACCGTGGCGGCAGGGAAGTCCGCCAAGGCGGATCTGCCGCTGGTGAAGGCCAAGAATCTCGGCCAGCAGCTCACCAACATTGAGTGGCTGATGAACATCACGAGCAGGACGCCCGAGCAGAAGGACCGGATGGTCCATCAGTTGCTGTCCTGCAACTACTGCCACACCTACCGCCGGATCATGATCACGAAGTACTCGGCCGAGCAGTTCATGCCGGTCATCCACCGGATGGCGAAGTACTACGCCGATGGCACGGCCGTCTCCGACGACAACCGCCGCGGCAACATCGCCCGTATCCAGGAACCGGGCCGCGTGAAGATGCTCGAGGAGTCGCCGAACTGGGGCGCGTCCCCAGGTATGCCGCGCACGGAAGTCGCGGAGTTCTGGTCTTCGCTCAACCTGAGCGGCGGCCGCACGGCGTTGCCGTTCGAGCTGAAGCAGACGCTGCCCCGTCCGAAGGGTGCGGCCACGAAGGTCATCATCACGGAGTGGGACATCCCGACCGCGAAGACCTCGACCCACGACAGCGCCATCGACAAGGACGGCGTGCTCTGGTTCACGGACGAGAGCAGGAACTACCTCGGCCGGTTTGACACCAAGACCAAGACCTTCAAGGAATACCTGCCGCCGACCATCCCCGACGTTCCCGCGGGCAGTATCCCGGGCACGCGCGATGTGGTCGTGGGCGACGACGGCATGATCTGGATGCCGACCCGTGTCGACAAGGCCGGATCCAAGCTGCTGCGCTTTGACCCGAAGACGGAGAAGTACTCCTTCATCGAGGGTGTGCAGGCGCAGTTCATCTCGAAGGGCCCGGACGGCAAGATCTGGGCGGGCTTCACGCGCGTGGACCCGGTGACGCTGAAGGCGGACGGGCAGTTCAGCCCGTACTCCACGCCGGACCTGGTGCCGAAGGGCGCCGCGGGCTATGCCGGCAACACCGAGATCGATTCGAAGGGCAACCCCTGGATGCTCACGCAGATTGGTCCCGGCGGCGCCATGGGGTACGACGTGGCCGCGAAGAAGGGCATCTGGTGGCCGGTGGAGAACGCGATGGGCCGCCGCGGCGCCATCGACCATGAGGACAATCTCTGGTACGGCGAGTACCGCGGTGATTCCGTGGTGAAGGTCGACACGAAGACCGGCAAGTTCCAGCGCTGGAAGCTCGATCCCTACGCCGGTCCCTACACCTCCTCGCACCCGGACAAGAAGGGCCGCGTCTACGCGCCGAGCAACATGGCCGAGCGACTCTATCGGATCGACCCGAAGACCAACCAGATCATCGCGTATGTCTGGCCGACGGAGTTCGACACGAAGAAGATCAACTACCAGCCCGGCACCGAGAAGAGCGACAAGCCGATCATGTGGTTCACCAACATGCGGACGGCCCGCGTGTCGCGCGTGGAAGTGACCGAGTAGGACAGCCGTTCGGCGCCCCATGGGGCGCGGTACGACCTGCGGCGGGATCGGACAGCGGTGTCCGGTCCCGCCGTTTGTGTTTGAGGGGGCGTGTCCGCTATCGTCCCGAGGCGCGGCGACAGCGCTGCCGGAGGGACTATGCGTTCACGTGTCGGAATCCTGGTCTTCGGGATGACCTGCTTCATCCTGGGGATGGTCGTGATGAGCAATGTCGACCGCCTGCGCGGCCGGCGCCGACCCGCGGCGGCCGTGGCGCAGGCGCCGGCCGCGCCGGGCGGTGGCCTTGGGCTGGACGTGGTCGTGCCGCCGCCCCCGGCCGTGGTCGACTTCGCCGGGCAGCCGCTCTGGGCCTATGGCTTCGAGCGGCGTCCCGAACCGGGCGAGAAGGCGCAGCCGCAGGGGGCGCCCAGCCGGAAGCTCCGGCCCAATGAGCCTGAAGAGGAACAGACGCGCAAGCGCACCCTGGCTGGGAGCACGGCGCTCTACTCGCTCATGGACGTGCGCGACGGACAGCATGTGATCGACTGGCATCCGGAGGACCACCCGCCGATGCCCGACGTCATCCGCCACGGACCGGCCCGCCTCGGCGAGAAGACGCGGGGGTGCGGCTCGTGCCACCTGCCCAACGGCATGGGCCGGCCCGAGAACGCCGCCCCGGCCGCGCTGCCGAAGGAGTACTTTGTCCGCCAGATCCGCGACTTCAGAAGCGGCGCCCGTCGGAGCGCGGACCCGCGCAAGCCGAACACCAACACGATGATCGACCTTGCGAAGGCCATGAGTGACGAGGAGGTTGCGCAGGCGGCGGACTACTTCTCCACGATCCGCTGGAGCCCGCGTGTCCGGGTGATCGAGAGTCCGCTCGTGCCCAAGACGAAGATTGCCGGCAATCTCTTCCTGGCGCTGGAGCCCACGCCGACCGAGCCGATCGGTTCCCGCATCATCGAGGTGCCGGAAAACGAAGAGCGGACCGAGACCCTGCGCGACCCGCGCGCGGGCTTCGTGGCCTACGTGCCGCCGGGCAGCCTCGCTCGCGGGAAGGCGCTCGTCACGCTTGGGGGCATGACGATCGTCAAAGACCAGATCGTGCAGGGCAAGACGACCGCGTGCACGGCCTGTCACGGGCTTGATCTCATGGGTGTGGCCGACGTGCCGCCCATCGCGGGCCGGTCGCCCAGCTACATTGCGCGGCAGCTCTTCGACATTCAGCAGGGGGCGCGCAACGGACCGTCGGTGCAGCTGATGCGGCTGGTGGTGGCCAAGCTCACGCACGACGACATGGTGGATGTGGCGGCCTATGTCGCGTCCGCCTATCCGCCACCGAAGGCCGCCGCGGAGAAGGCGGCAGTCGAGAAAGTGGCGGTCGAGAGAATGGCCGCGATACCACCAGGCCGGAAGTAGGATTGCCAACGGAGGACGGTGTGATGACCTCAGGACGATTGACCAGTGTGATGCTCGTGGCGGGACTGGCCGCCGGCTCGTGGTTGCTGCGGACGGGCGTGGACGCGGCGGACGGCGCCAAGCCGGTGCCCGCCCAGGCAGGCGCGAAGCAGATTCCCTATTTCGAGTACGACGAGACCTTTCCGAAGCCCCTGCCGAACAACTGGACGCTGGGGACCGTGGTGGGCATTGCGACGGAAGCGAAGACGGACCACATCTGGCTCGTGCATCGTGGCGGCACTATCCGGCCCGATGAGTTGAATGCGCAGCACAACCCGCCGTTGGGCGAGTGCTGCGTGAAGGCGCCGCCTGTCATCGAGCTGGACTATGCCGGCAACGTGATTCAGGGCTGGGGCGGTCCAGCCCCGGAGTACGACTGGCCGACCGACGGAGCGCCGAGTCCCGACCCGACCGGCGGCGGCGGCCCCTCGGGGATGCACAGCGTCTACGTCGACAGCAAGGACTTCGTCTGGATCACGGCCACCGGCGGCCAGGACGGCCAGATGCTGAAATTCACCCGCAAGGGGAAGTTCGTGCTGCAGATCGGCAAGACCGGCGTCGGCAAGCCCGACAGCAACAACCCGGACACGATGAACAAGGCGTCCGGCGTGAAGGTGTCCGGCGGCGAGGTCTATGTCTCGGACGGCTACGGCAACCGTCGCGTGGTCGTGTATGACGCGGAGACGGGCAAGTACAAGCGGCACTGGGGCGCCTACGGCAAGAGGCCGGATGATTCCAAGCCCTTCAAGTACGACCCGAACAAGCCGGCCGATCAGTTCTCGACGCCACACGGCATCGAGGTCAGCCGCGACGGCCTCGTCTATGTGGCCGACCGGAACGCGAGCCGCCTGCAGGTCTTCAAGCTCGACGGCACGTATGTGGCCGAGCGGATGATCGAGCCGCAGACCCTCAATGGGTCGGTCTTCGGCGTCGGACTCTCGCCCGAGCCGGGACAGCGCTGGGTCTACATTCCCGATGGCCGGAATGAGCGGGTCTGGATTCTGGAGCGGAAGACCCTGGAGATCGTCGGCTCGTTCGGGTGTTCCGGACATGCCGGTGGCTGCATGACCACGCCGCACAGCATCGACGTGGACAAGCGCGGCAACATCTACATTGGCGAAACCTGGGAAGGGAAGCGCGTGCAGCGCTATCTCTATAAGGGTTTGAGGACACGTTCATGACACGCGCGCGTACGATGGTCATCACGGTGTCGCTGGCGGCGATCGCGGCGGCGGGGCACCTCCTGCAGGCTCAGCAACGCCCGGCGGCCTCGAAGCCGGTGGCGGCGGCAATCACGCAGCCGGATCCCTCGGCGCCGCTGGTGCCGCAGTTCGCCTACGACAAGACGTTCCCGAAGCCGCTGCCCAACGCCTGGAAGCTCGGGCAGGTGGCGGGCGTGCACGTGGACGCCCGCGACCACATCTGGATCATTCAGCGACCGGCCAGCCTCAAGAACTCCGAGAAGGAGGCGACCAACGATTCCAATTACGGCATCGGCCAGGACGGTGGCGGCCCCTTCGCCATGTGCTGCCGGCCCGCGCCTCCGGTGATTGAGTTCGATCAGGAGGGCAACGTCGTGCAGGCGTGGGGCGGTCCAGGCCCGGGCTATGAGTGGCCGACGCCTGCGCCCAGAAGCCCAGACTCAGGACTCGGCTCTGGTCCGTTCGGGGAGCGCGGCATCTACGTCGACGAGAACAACAACGTGTGGGTCGGGGCTGACGGTCCCGGCGATGCGCAGGCGATTAAGTTCACGCGCTTCGGCAAGAAGCTCGTGCAGCTCGGCAAGCACGGCCAGAGCAAGGGCAGCAACGATACGGCAAACCTGAACGGCGCCGTGGCCTTTGCCGTGGACCAGAAGGCCAACGAGGTCTTCGTGGCCGATGGGCTGCGGAACCGCCGCATCATCGTGTTTGACGCCTACACCGGCGTGTACAAGCGGCACTGGGGCGCGTATGGCAACAAGCCCGATGACTCCGTGAAGGTGGAGCAGTACAAGCCCGACCCGAAGAGCCCGCAGTTCGGCGAAATCCACGGCATGGCGCTCAGCAAGGACGGCCTGCTCTATGTGGCGGACCGCGTGAACAACCGCATTCAGGTGTTCAAGACGGACGGCACGTTCGTGAAGGAAGGGGTCGTGGCGCCGAACACCCTCGGCGGCGCCGTGTATGACATCGCCTTCTCGGCGGACCCGCAGCAGAAGTTCGCCTACGTGGCCGACGGCATGAACCAGAAGGTCTGGATTCTGGACCGGCAGTCGCTCAAGACGCTCGGGCGCTTCGGGTTTGGCGGTGCGCAGGGCGGAGCGTTCCGCGCGGCCAATGTGATCGCGACGGATTCGAAGGGCAACATCTACGTGGGAGAGACCTGGGAGAGTAAGCGCGTGCAGCGCTTCCTCTACAAGGGCCTGGGCCCGGCGAGTCTGCGCTAGACCAATGACAGGGGGCCGGGGTGCGTGGTGCGCCCCGGCCGCCACGGCAATCGGGCTACAGCGCCTCGGGCGGTGTCAGCTCGGCGAGCCGGGCCTTGATGGCGCGCAGGTCGCGCTGCAGCTCGGCCAGCCTCGGCAGCACCGCCGAGGTCTTCCGCCAATCCTTCGCATCGTAGGCGGGTGTGCCAGCGACCACCGAACCCGCCGGCACATCGTTGTTGATGCCGCTCTGGGCGTAGGCGATGGTGTTGTCGTGAATGGTCAGGTGACCGGCGACGCCCACCTGCCCGGCAAGCAGCACATTCTTCCCCAGCACGCTGCTGCCGGCCAGACCCGTCTGGGCGCAGAGGATGTTGTCCTCGCCGACGACGCACGCATGTCCCACCTGGACAAGGCTGTCCACCTTGGCGCCGCGCTTCACGCGGGTTTCTCCGAGTGTGGCGCGGTCGATGGAGGAGAGGGTCTGGACCTCGACGTCATCCTCGATCACGGTGACGCCGGACTGGACGATCTTTTCGTGTGACCCATCGGCCCGCTTCGCAAAGCCGAAGCCGTCACCGCCGATCACGACGCCGTTCTGCAGCGTGACGCGGTGGCCGATCCGGCAGAACTCCCGGACAGAGGCGTGGGCATGCGCCGTGAAATCGTCACCGATGGTGACGCCTTCGTAGATCACCACATGGGGATGGACCACGGCGTGGCGCCCCAGGGTGACGCGCGCGCCCACCACGGCAAACGGGCCGATGGACGCGCCCTCACCGATTGAAGCGGTCGGGTCGACCGACGCGAGTGGGTGGATGCCGGCCGCGGGACGCGGCGCGCGATAGAACATCGCCAG
Source organism: Acidobacteriota bacterium (assembly GCA_947482665.1). Taxonomy (GTDB): domain Bacteria; phylum Acidobacteriota; class Vicinamibacteria; order Vicinamibacterales; family UBA2999; genus CANKJK01. The sequence continues at coordinate 61,639 of CANKJK010000006.1, read as the reverse complement.
CGCCCGGGCGAAGTCGAGGTACGGGTTCTTCGAGACGACCGAGACCATCGGGGAGCCGTCGAGTGGCGCGGAGACCAGCACGGCGGCGGCCTGTGATGTCCGGGCGCGGGCGGCGTATTTCGGGTTGGCCAGAAAGGTGAGGTCGGTCGGGCCCGCGGCGTCCAGCGTGGCCACGCCGGTGATGGTCAGGCCTCCGTCGCCGTGCAGCGTGCATCCCAGGGCGGCCGCGATGTCGCCAAGCGTCATGCGGAGATTGTAGTGCCTGCTATGATGCCCGCATGCCCTATCCCGAGATGCTCGTGGCCCCCATGCGGACGGATCTGACGCGGCACGGCGTCGACGAAGTGCGCACCGCGGCTGATGTGGACGCCGCCGTCCGCGACACACCCGGCACACTGATGATCGTGGTCAATTCCGTGTGCGGCTGTGCCGCCGGGAAGGCGCGGCCCGGCGTCGGTCTCGCCCTGCAGCATGCGAAGAAGCCCGACCGCGCCGTGACGGTGTTCGCGGGAGCAGACGTGGACGCCACAGACCGTGCGCGGGGCTATTTCACGGGCGTCCGCCCGTCGTCGCCCTCTGTCGGCCTGCTCAAGGGCGGGCAGCTCGTCTTCGTCCTTGAACGCCACCAGATCGAGAATCGTTCAGCCGCGGACATCGCGTCCGTGCTGACCGCCGCGTTCGACGAATTCTGCTGATCCCGCGGACACGCCTGCCCATGCGGAATCGGCCCGCCCGTGCCGCCTTCGCCCTGTCGTGGGGCGTTGGGGTGTGGCTCGCGCTGACCGCACCGCTCGTGGCGCAGACAGCGACCAGGCCCTCCGAGACCGACCTCCTGCACAACGCCGCTGTCTACATGGAGCGGTTCAGCGCCGCGTTTGTCTCGGTCGTGGCGGAAGAGCGCTACCTCCAGGTGGCCACGGGCCGAGCGGCCGTCACCGGGTCTGGCCGGGGGGCCGCGCCGGTCATTTCCGGTGCACAGCGCCGGGAGTTGGTCTCGGATTTTCTGCTCATCAAGCTGCCAGACGAGGACCGCTGGGCTCCGCTCCGGGATGTGTTCGAGGTGGATGGCCGTCCCGTGCGCGAGCGCGAGGAGCGGCTCCTGCGACTGCTGACGAAGCCGGCAGACTCGGCCGTGATGATGGCCCAGGCCATCGTGGCTGAGAGCGCCCGGTACAACATCGGCGAACTGGAGCGGACCATCAACATGCCGCTGCTGGCCATGGGCTTCCTCGATGCGCGCCAGCAGGGCCGCTTCACGTTCAAGGTGGAGAAGGAAGATCCGGCGGTCCGGCCAGGCGCGTGGGCCGTCAGTTATCGGGAGAAGGACAAGCCGACCGTCGTGACGACGCCGGATGGGCGGAGCCTGTTTGCGAGCGGCACGCTCTGGATCGTGCCGACCGGCGAGATCGTGCGCACCGAGATCGCGTTTCTCGACGCCGGACTCCGCGCGCTGGTCTCGACCACCTTCGCCTTCGACGAGCGGTTCGGCGTGGAAGTGCCGAAGGAGATGGAGGAGATCTACACGCTCCGCCGCTCCGAGGTCAAAGGCAAGGCGACCTATGGCCGCTTCCGGAAATTCGGCGTCACCTCGAGCGAGGTGATTCCGCTTCCCGACGTGAAATAGCCACCAGACCCTGGCGCCTGGACTCAGCCCGCGTAGACCGCGCGGTACTTCTCTTCGAGGTAGCGGAGATACGGCTCCGCATCCAGCCCGCCACCGGTCGCCCGCTGCACGATTTCCTTCGGCACGTACTTGCGCCCGGGCGCATGGACGGTGGTTCGCAGCCATGCCAGCAGGGCCGAGAAGTCACCCGCCGCCATGTCCGTGTCGCGTGAGGGATGCGCGGCGCCGAAGGCATTCCACAGCTGCGCCGAGATGAGGTTCCCGAGCGTGTAGGTGGCGAAGTAGCCGAAGGCGCCGATGGACCAGTGGATGTCCTGGAGCACGCCGGTCGCCTCGTCCGGTGGCGTCAGCCCCAGATAGTCCTGCATCGCGGCGCGCCACGCCTCGGGGAGATCCCGCACCTGGAGCCGGCCTTCGATGAGGGCGATCTCCAGTTCGACCCGCAGCATCACGTGCAGGTTGTAGGTGGCTTCGTCCGCCTCGACACGGATGAGCGAGGGCTGCACACGATTGATGGCGCGATAGAACCGGTCGAGCGGCACGCCTCCGAGCTGCGCGGGGAAGTGCTGCTGCAGGGCCGGATAGAAGTGCGACCAGAACGGCCGGGAGCGGCCGACGAGGTTCTCCCACAGCCGGCTCTGGGACTCATGGATGCCGAGCGATGTCGCGGCGCCCAGTGAGTGGCGCGCGAAGGCGGGGGCGATCCCCTGTTCGTAGAGCGCGTGCCCGGCTTCGTGCACGGAACCAAAGATGAGGGAGAGCGGTTCCTTCGGGACGTGCCGCGACGTGATGCGCACGTCATTGCTCCCGATGCCGGTGGCGAACGGGTGCGCGGAGCGGTCCTGCCGGCCGCGCGTCCAGTCAAAGCCCATGGCCGTGACGACCGTCCGGCTGAACGCCCAGAGGGCATCCTCGTCGTAGGGCACGTGCAGAAAGGTGTCGTCGATCTGCGGCCGTTGGGCCAGTTCACGGATGAGCGCGACCTGACGCGGCCGGAGGGTCGCAAAGACGGCCTGGACGTCCGCCGTGGTGGTGCCGGGCTCGAACTCGTCGAGCAAGGTGTCGTAGGGATGGGCCGCGGGCGGAAAGAAGCTGATGTAGCGCTGCTTCAGCTCGATGAAGCGTTCGAGATGGGGCTGGAACGTCGCGAAGCTGCTCGTGGCACGCGCCTGGAACCAGGCCTGCTGGCTCGCGGACAGGATGCGCGCCTGTTCGGCGACGAAACTGGCCGGCACGCGGCGCGCCTTGTCGTAGTCGCGTGCGGTGACCGCGACAAGCCGGGCCATATCCGAGTCCGGATCCCCACCGGCGTCATCCGTCGCGAGCTGCTCCAGGAGTCGCCCGACCTCGTCGGTCACGAACATCTCGTGCGCCAGCTTCCGGACCGTGCCCACCATCTGGCCGTGGGTCTCGGCACCGCCGGGCGGCATGTAGACCTGTTCGTCCCACTCGAGGAGGGCGGCGGACTTCTGGAGGTCTGCGATCTCGCCGAGAATGACCAGGAGGCGGTCGAGGGCTGCGGACATGGCTGTCAGGGTACCCGATTGTTGGCCCCGGTCGCCTCTGGTATAACCCCTCTAGCCCCCCTGATGACCCGTACACGTGCATTCCTGCTCGGCCTCGTGGCCGTCGCCTTCATCGTGGCGGCACTAGCCTCCGCGCGTTTCGTCCGCGGGAGGCAGGCGGCCGGTGAGGCGTCGGTCGCTGCGGGCGCGCAGCCGGTCACCGCGGCACCGCCAGAGGCCGCGGAGGGCGGTCCGGCGGTGGTGCAGTTCTACAAGGCGCCCGCGCCGGTCAAGGCCTTCTCGGTCGAGACGCTCGACGGGAAGGTGCTGCGGAGCAGCGACCTCAAGGGCAAGGTGCTCATCCTGAACTTCTGGGCGACGTGGTGTCCGCCCTGCCGGGCGGAGATTCCGGATCTCGTGGCGCTGCAGGCCAAGTACCGCGACCAGGTCGTCGTGCTGGGTATCTCGCTCGATGAGTCACCGGCCGACGACGTCCGCCGGTTCCTCCAGGCGTTCAACGTCAACTACCCGGTGGCCATGGCGACGCCCGAGATCTACAAGGCGTTCCCGGGCATGTCGAGCCTGCCGACCTCGCTCATCGTGGACCGGGACGGCCTGGTGGTACAGAAGCACGTCGGCATGCTGAATGCCGCGCTCACCGAGCAGGAGACGCGCGTGCTTGCCGGCCTGCCGACCCACGTGACCGTTGAGCGCATCGAGGCGGATCGGCCCGTGGGCCTGGCGAATGCCGCCCAGGTGCGGGAGATACCCGGCGTCGAGCTGGCGAAGCTGAGCCCGTCGCGCCGAGGGGAAGCCCTGCAGAAGCTGAATACGGAAGGCTGCACGTGTGGGTGCGGGCTGAGCGTGGCACGTTGCCGCGTGGATGACCCGCATTGCTCGGTGAGCCTGCCGATCGCGAAACAGATCGTGGACGACATGCTGGCCCGGCCCTGACCGTGGCGACGAGGAGAGGCGAATGAGCACATCGGTAAACACCGCATCAGGAGCGACGCTGTCCGGCATGACCGTCGGCACGCCCACGCTGGCGTCGGTTGGCGCGATCACGTTCGGGCTTGGCCGGGTGCTCTTTGTCGCGGACAACCAGTCGGCGAGCATCGTGGCCATCGATGTGGGCGCGGGCGCACCGTCCGCGCCGCCGGCCTCCTTTGATGTGACGGATCTCGATGCGCGGCTTGCGGCGTTCCTCGGGTGTACCCGGGAACAGGTCTTCATCCGCGACCTCGCGGTGCACCCGACGACCGGTCAGGTCTACCTCTCCGTGATGCGGGGCAGTGGTGCCGAGGCGCTGCCGGCGCTGCTCACGGTCGGAGCCGACGGCGCCGTGGCCGAGGTGAACCTCACGGGCGTGCCCTTCGCGCGGATGGAGCTGGCGGATGCGCCGGTGCAGGGCGACGAGCGCGTGGAGGGCCGTGTCGTGCAGGGCAGCCGCGAAGGCAGCCCGTATGTCGTCAAGGCGGACTTCTCCCTGCAGGTGGCGCGTGAGCCGCTGCGCACCGTGACCATCACGGACCTCGCGTTCGTTGACGGCATACTTCTCGTAGCGGGCGCCTCCAATCAGGAGTTCTCGTCGACCTTGCGGCGGATTCCCTTCCCGTTCACGGGGCGCGCCGAGGCGCACGCGCTCGAAATCTTCCATGTGTCGCACGCGAAGTGGGAAACAGCCTCGCCGATTCGCACCTTCGTGCCCTACGACGGGAATGCGAGCATTCTGGCGAGCTATACCTGCACGCCGGTGGTGCACTTCTCCGTCGAGGATGTGGCGGCGGGCGACAAGATCACCGGTCGCACGGTGGCCGAGCTCGGCGGGGGCAATACGCCGCTCGACATGGTGGCCTTCACCAGGGGTGCGGATGAGTACCTGCTGGTGTCCAACGTGCGGCACCCGCTGATGAAGCTGAAGAAGTCCGACATTCGTCAGCAGTCGCCGCTGACCGAGCCGCACGAACCGACTGGCGTGCCGCGTGAGAACCTGCCGCAGGAAGGTGTCAGCAAGATGGCCAACCTCGGCCCGGATCGTGTGCTGATGCTCCAGATGGACGCGCACGAACACTATCACCTGCACGCCTACATGACCGACACGCTCTGAGGCGGCTGTGCGCCTCTCGTGGCGGGAAGAGGGCGACAGAACCGCCCTGGTCGTGGACGCCTCCGGAGACGACGGGGTGGCGGCGGAGGGCGACTGGGCGGTGCTACCTGACGCGCTCGTGACCGCGCCCGCCGGAGCGCAGTCCACCGTGGAACCGGCGGCGCCACGGCAGACCGTGGCGTGGCCGTCCATGGCGGGGCAGTGGAGCCGCGAAGGCGACGGCCTGCGATTCGACCCGCGGTTCCCCTTCCTGGCGGGCGTGACCTATGCGGTGCTTTGCGATGGACGCCGCGTGGCCGCACTCACCCGGCCCGCCCGTCCGCTCCGCGCGACCACGCGCGTCGTCGCGATTGAACCGGACGTGCCGCAGGTGCCTCTCAATCTGCTGCGAGTCTCCGTGCAGTTCTCGGCGCCGATGCGTGACGATTGCGCCCTGCGGCATGTGCACGTGACGGATGCCGCGACAGGCGCCCGGCGGGACGGCGTCTTCCTGGACATGACGCCGCAGCTCTGGGACGCCTCGCGCACGCGGCTGACATTGCTGCTCGACCCCGGGCGGATCAAGCGCGGCCTCGTGCCGCATCAGGAGTCCGGCTATCCCCTCGAGGAGGGGCGCACGTGTGTCGTGACCATCGACGCCGCATGGCCGGACGCCCAGGGGCAACCGCTGGGCGAGGGCGCGGCGCGGTCCTACGTCGTCGGCCCGGCCGTGCGTGCCCGCGTGCGGCCCGACTGGTGGGTGCTCGACCTCCCAGCCGCAGGAACCCGGGATCCCCTCGTGGTCCGCTTTGAGCGCCCGCTCGATCGGGTCCTGGTTGACGGCAGTCTCCGGGCGTTGGCCGATCACCCGGGTGGTGAGTCGGAGCCGATCCCTGGAGCGGGCGAGGCACAGCCGGACGGGCGAGCGTGGCGGTTCGTACCCGCACAGCCATGGCCGGGTGCACCGTGTCGTCTGCGTGTGCGGACGCGGCTGGAGGACCTCGCCGGCAATGCCGTGTCGCGCGTGTTTGACCGCGACCTGACCCGCCGTGAGGATGACCCCGTGGATGCGCCGTGGCTCGACCTGCCCTTCGCACCACGCGGCGACGTTGGTTGACCTGGAGACAGGGCCGGCGGAACTCTGGGCGGCGTCATGACCGGGTGCGCCAGCTAGCCGGAAGTGCCTGTTCCACCGGGGCGCGCTGTGGGACCATGAGGGCTCACGTGAGAGGAGCCTCCATGTCGAAGTCCCGTCAGGTCGTCACGCGCCGCGCATTTGCCGCGGGAAGCCTTGCCACCGTTGCCGCACTGGGAGCCTCACCGCTTCTGGCGCTTCAGTCGCCCGCCACGATGGGGAAGCCTGTGGGTGCCGACGTGGAGGCGGCCAATCTGAAAGTCGTCGATGCGTTCTGCGCTGCGTTCAAGAAGAAGGACATGGACACGATCGCGTCGCTGCTGGCCGATGACTGCACGTACCGTCTCCTCCAGAATCGGCCGCCCGTCGTTGGCAAGGCTGCGGTCGTCGAGACGATTAAGGGCTTCGTCGCGAGGGGGATTGAGTTCAAGGTGCTGAAGTCGGTCGTGCTGGGGCCGGTGGTGCTCAACGAGCGTGACGACATCGTCGCGGCGGCAGCGGGACAGCCGGCGATGACCATCCGCGTCAATACAGGGATGTTCTACGTGCAGCACGGCAAGATCGTGGAGTGGACGGACTACGTCCTCCCGTAGCGCGTTGGTCGTGGCCTGGCTGTGAACGATCGCGCGACCTGTGAGCGGATGAGGCGACACCCGTTGGCCGTTCTGGCTCTCCTGGCCCTGCCCCTGGCCTTCCCGGTCTCGGCGGGCGCACAGGTGCCGCAGGCGGTGACATTCGAAGAGGCCGTGACGCGGACACTCGTGGCGCATCCCAGCCTCGCGGCGGCCAGGCGGCAGCGCGCCGTGGACGTGGCGGGCGTGGCCGTGGCCGCTGAGCGGCCCAATCCCGACACCACGGTGGAGCTCGCACGGGAGACGCCGAAGCGAGCCTTCGGCGTGTCGTTCCCATGGGAGCTTGGTGGCAAGCGGGCGCGCCGTCTCGCAGTGGCGGAGGCTGCCGTGCGCACGGGGGAGGCGGCAGTCGAGGTGGAGGGGGCGCGTCTGCGCAGCGAGGTCCGCCGCGCCTACTTCGATCTGGCGTTGGCGGCGGCGCGGCTGACGACGTTGCAGGATCTGGTCACGCTGGCGGGCCGGGCCCGTGACACGGCCCGCGTGAGGTTTGATGCCGGTGACGTGCCCCGCCTGGAAGTCGTCGAGGCGGAACTGGCTGTCGCGTCGGCGGAAACCGACGTGGTGCTCGCGGCCGGACAGGTGCGGGCCGCGCGTATTGCCCTCAATGCGTTACTGCAGTGGCCGCTTGACGCGGCGCCGGTACTGGTCACGCCGATTGAGTCGCTGGCGGAGGCTGGTACGACCGGGCTCATCGAGCGCGCCACCGCGCGCCATCCGGAACTGGCCATGCTGGACCGGTCGATTGAGGAGCAGCGGGCCAAGGTCGCGCTGGCGACATCGATGCGCAGGCCCGACCTCGTGCCTGGTGCCACGCTGACGCAAGGCGCGCAGCCGGAGTTCAGCGTGGGCTGGCGGGCGTCACTGTCCGTGACGCTGCCGCTGTTTACCACGCACGAGGCGGGCGTGGCCGTGGAGCAGGCGATGCTCGACAAGCTGCTGGCGGAGCGGCTGGCCCTGTCCGTCACGATGACCGGAATGGTTGCGTCGAGCGTGGCGGCGGTTGACGCGCAGCGCGGCGCCTACCTGCGGTACCGCGACGGCGTTGTACCGCGGGCGACGGAACTGGAAACGCTGGCGCAGGATTCCTATCGGCTGGGGCAGACCGGCATGCCCGCGCTGTTGCGGGCGCTGGAAGCGACACGCGATGTGCGGCTGCGCACGCTGGACACGCTCGTGCAATTGCATGTGGCCCTGACCGAACTGGAACGCGCGGCGGGGGTGCCGCTCCCATGATGGCGAGATCATTCATACGCGCGCTTGGCGCGCTGCTCCTGACCTCGGTGCTCGTCCAGGGGTGTCACCGGACCGCCGAACCCGAGGATGAGACGGGCGCGGCCGAGACGCCCGCGGTGGTCGAAGTCCGGACGATCCCGGCCACGACAGGCACCGTGGAGGCGGTGATGCATGTGACGGGTGTGGTGCATCCGGCACCCGGCGCGGAACTGGTGGTCGTGGCGCCAGAACCGGCGCGTGTGGCGGAGATGCCGTTCGCGCCGGGCGAGACCGTGCACCGCGGTGATCTGGTGGCACGGTTTGACGTGCCGTCCGCGGCGGCGGATGTCGCCCGTCGTCAGGCGGACCTGGCCAGAGCCCGGGCCGCTGTCGACCACACGCGAGCCGCGCTGCTCAGGTCGCGGGATCTGGTGGAGAAGGGCGTGGCCGCCAGGCGCGAGGCCGAAGATGCCGGCCGGGCATCAGCCGAGGCGGAGGCCGGTGCGCAGGAAGCGGAGTCGGCGCTGGCCGCCGCGAATGCGATCGCCGCGCGCAGTCTCGTCCGCGCGCCGTTTGATGGTGTCGTGACGGCCCGGCTGCACAATCCGGGCGACACGGTCGAAGCCGCCTCCGGCGATGCCGTGCTGCGCCTGGTGGACGTCCGGCATCTCGAGGTGGTGGCCCAGGTGCCGTCCGGGGCTGCCTCGCGCGTCAAGCGCGGTGCGGCGGCCGAGGCTGGCTCACCGTCTGGCGACGGGAGCAGCGCCGCCCTCGTGGTGGCGGCGGACCCGGCGTTTGGCGACGACGGCTCAGGCAGCGTGACGGTCCGGCTCTCGTTCACGGGTCCTGTGACACTTCCGCTGGGCGTGCCGGTGGAGGTCACCATCCACGGTGAACGGCGGACGGGGGTGCTGGTGGTGCCAGTCGCCGCAGTCGTCCGCGAAGGCGACGAGACGGCCGTGCTCGTGGCGCAGGGCGGCAAGGCGCGTCGTGTGACCGTCCAGCTCGGCATTGTGGATGGAGCCGTGGTCGAGGTGCGGTCGGGGTTGGAACCCGGCGCGGCCGTCATCGTGGATGGCCAGGCCGGCCTGCCCGACGGCGCCACGATTCATGTGGCGGTGAAGTGAGTCCGACGGCCTTCGCGTTCCGGCATGCCCGTGCGCTGATCCTGATCACGGTGGCGGTGCTGGTGGGCGGCGGCGTGGCCATGCTGCGCCTGCCGAGCGGCATCTATCCACCCCTGCAGTTCCCGCGACTCGTGATTCTGGCGCATGCCGGCACGCTGCCGCCGGACTCGATGTCGCTGGTCGTGTCGCGGCCGCTCGAGCAGGCGGTGCTGGCCGTGCCAGGTGTGCGGCGTGTACGTTCCCGCATCATTCGCGGCGCTGCCGAGATCTCGGCGCAGTTTGACCCCGCCACCAACATGGAAGTGGCGCTGCAGATGGCGCAGAACCGCGTGGCCGACATCCAACGCGATCTGCCAGAGGGGACCGACATCCAGATCGAGCGGATGACCCCGGCCGTCTTCCCGGTGTTCATTCTCAGCCTGAGCGGCGCGCTACCGACGGCCGATCTGCACGACTACGCCAACTATGTGATCAAGCCCGAGCTGGCGCGCGTGCCGGGCACGGGCGTCATCGAGGTCCAGTCGAGCGACACCCGCGAAATTGAGGTCGTCCTGGATCCCGCGAAGCTGCACGCATCCGGACTCACCGTGTACGACGTGGCCGAAACGCTCAAGGCGCAGAACCAGCTACTTCCGGTGGGCCGGTTCCAGGAGGGCGGCCAGCAGCATCTCGCCCTGGCCTCCGGGCTGTGGAAGGACCTGTCGCAGATTGCGGCCGCTCCGGTGCGTGTCACGCCCGGCACCACGCTCCGTGTGTCGGATGTGGGGATGGTCACCAGGGGGGCGCCGGACCGGACGCTCCTCATCACGGGCGATGGTCACGACGCCGTGTCGATCAGCATCGCGCAGCAGCTGGGGTCCAGCATCCTCGAGGTGAAGGCCGGGCTGGAGCAGGCACTGGCGGGGCTGAAGCGGACCTTGCCCGCGGGGCTCACGATGACGCCCGTCTACGACCTGGCCGCCTTCGTGGAAGACGCGGTGGCCGGCGTGCGTGACGCGATCCTGATTGGTGGCGCGCTGGCGGTGGTCGTCCTGCTCGTGTTCCTGCGCGACTGGCGGCTGACGGCCAGTGCCGCGGCGGCGGTGCCCCTGGCCGTCATCCCGACCTTTCTGGTGATGTGGCTGACCGGCAGCACCATCAACCTCATGTCGATGGGCGGATTGGCGGTGGCCATCGGCCTGGTGATTGATGATGCCGTCGTGGTCGTCGAGAACATGCATCGACGCGCCGCTGATGCGACGGCCGGCGTGGCTGATGCGGTCACGCAGCTACTGACACCACTGGTGAGTTCCACGTTGACCACCGTGGTGGTGTTCGCCCCGCTGGGACTGCTCTCGGGCGTGCCGGGGCAGTTCTTCCGCGCGCTCTCCATGAGCTTGTCGGTAGCCGTCCTCCTCTCGCTGGTGATGGCGATCACGGTCGTGCCGCTCCTGGCACGAGCGCTGGCGCGGCGGTCGCCGGCGGCTGTCGTCCCGGTAGACGCACCGACCTGGCTGGACCGCGGCTATGGCGCGCTGTTGCGGGTGGTGGTCCGGCGACCGGTGACGGCGGTCGTGGCCAGTCTCGTGCTCGCGGCCCTCGCGGGCGGGTTGTATCTCCGGGTTGGCACCGGGTTCTTCCCTGTGTCCGACGAAGGCGGGTTCGTCATCGACTACCTGACGCCAGCGGGGAGCGCCCTGAGTGAGACGGACCGTCAGGTGCGGGCCATCGAGGCCGTGATCCGCGCGACGCCGGAGGTGGAGGCGTACTCACGGCGCACGGGTTCAGAACTGGGTCTGTTCGCGACGGCCCAGAACAGCGGCGATATCCTCGTGCGCCTCAAGCCGAGGAGTCAGCGGTCCCGGTCCTCAGAGGCCATCGTGAGTGACGTGCGGGAGCGGGCCCATGCCGCCGCTCCACTCGTGGAACTGGAGTTCATCCAGTTGCTGCAGGACATGCTCGGCGATCTGGAGGGGAGTCCCGAGCCGCTGGAGGTGAAGATCTTCGGCGACGATCCGGTGCGGCTCGCCGCGCTGGCGGCGCCGGTCGAGGAGGCGCTGCGCAAGATCGAGGGGGTCGTCGACGTGGTCGGCGTGCAGGCCGGGAATCCAGAAGTGACGTGGACCGTCGACCCGGTTGCGGCCGGTCGGCACGGCCTCTCCGTCGAGCAGGTCTCGCAGCAGCTCGCCGCGAACTGGCTTGGCAGCGTGGCCACGGATCTGCGCCTGGCCGACCGCACGGTGCCGGTGCGCGTTCGCTTACCGGATCAGGCACGGTTCGATCCTGAACGTCTGGCCGGAACCCTGATCCGGTCGCCCGGCGGTGCGCTGCTGCCGATTGCCGCGCTGGCGACGGCCCATCGGACCAACGGACAAAGTGAGCTGCATCGGGAGAACCTCCGCTCGATGGCGACTGTGACGGGCCGTCTGGAACATCGCGATCTCGGCAGTACCGTGGCGGAGGTGCAGCGCACCCTGGCGGCCTTGCCGCTTCCCGTGGGCTATACCTACGAAATCGGCGGCCAGTTCGCCGCCCAGGGGCAGGCCTTCCGCGAGCTGCTGCTGGTCTTCGGGCTCGCCGTCGTGCTCGTGCTGGTGATTCTGGTGGCACAGTTTCGGGCGTGGATGCCGGCCCTGCTCGTGCTCGTGGCGGCACCGCTGTCGTTTGGTGGCGCGTTTGCCGTGCTGGCCGCGACCGGCACGGACCTGAACATCTCGTCCGCGATGGGACTCATTCTGCTGGTCGGCCTCGTGGTGAAGAACGGCATCATGCTGCTCGACTTTTCCGAACATCTGCGGGCGTCTGGACTCGCGCCGGATGCCGCGATGCTGGAGGCGGGCCGGATCCGTCTCCGACCGATTCTGATGACCACGGTCTGCACGCTCTTCGGGCTGGCGCCATTGGCGATGGGGTTCGGGGCGGGCGCGGAGCTGCAGCGACCGTTGGCCCTGGCCGTGATCGGTGGCCTGGCGCTCTCAACGCCAGTGACCCTGCTTGCCGTGCCCGGGCTCTATGCGGCCGTCACCCGCGTTCGGCGAAAGGTGGCAGCATGAGGGCGCGGTCGCGTGGGCCGCGTCGCTGCGCAGTCCTGCCACAGAGGGAGCCTCGTCAATGACCGCATCTCGTATGGGTGTCGTGGGTCTGTGTCTGCTCGGCGGCCTGTGGGGGTGCGGGTCGCCGGCTTCCAAGTCGGCCTCGCCGGCTGCGACGCAGTCGTCGGCGCCAGCCGGGGGGGCAGGCTCCGTCGCGGCCTTCTCGGGGTCGCGCTCGTGCCGGCCCTGCCACCAGGCGGTTTACGACCGGTGGGAGAAAACCTTGATGGCCCGAGTCGTACAGGACCCAAAGGCACATCCGGAGGCGATCCTGGGCGACTTCAAGACGCCCAACCCGCTGGTGACGTTCAGGCCCGAGGATGTCGCGTTCACCTACGGCACCAAGTGGAAGCAGCGCTACTGGAAGAAGCAGGGGAACGACTACTACGTGCTGCCCGCGCAGTGGGACGTACAGAACAAGGTCTGGCGTCCCTACCACGTGCAGCCCAACACGGACTGGTGGGTGGCCCATTATCCCGAGGCACAGGAGGAGCGGCCGACCGGTCCACTGTGCGATGGCTGCCACTCAGTCAACTATGACGTGAAGACGCACAGCGTGACCGAGTGGAATGTGGGGTGCGAACGGTGCCACGGCGCCGGCGCCGCGCACGCGGCGCGTCCGTCGCGCGGCAACATCGTGAATCCGGCCCGGCTGGACCACGTGCGGGCCAACGACGTCTGCATCCAGTGCCATTCGCAGGGGCGGCCGAAGGCGAATCCGATCGAAGGGCAGTACTACGACTGGGCGGTTGGGTATCAGCCAGGTGACCGCCTGAACGCGACCTGGGCACTCGAAGAGCACACGCTCGGGGCGACGACCTTTACGCACTGGCCTGACGGCTCCGCGCACAAGAACCGGATGCAGGGGAACGAGTACGTCGCGAGCCGGATGTACGCGAAGGGCGTGAGGTGCGCGGCCTGTCACGACTCGCACGGCAGCTCGCATGAGGGACTCCTCAGGTTTCCTGGTAATGAGATGTGCCTGCAGTGCCACGCCCCGCGGCAGCAGGCGGGCCCTGGCGTCACGCCGGAGGCGCATTCCCATCACAGCGCCGGGAGCCCCGGGAATCAGTGCGCGGCGTGTCACATGCCGAGGAATGCGTCGACCATCGCGACGGTCAACGTGCGGAGTCACGCGTTCGGGTTCGTGTCGCCCGCGATGACCGACAAGTACGGGATTCCCAATCCCTGTACGTCGTGTCACAAGGACAAGTCCACGCGGTGGGCCCTTGATGCGCTCGAGTCGTGGGCCGACGTGTCGCCCTGGCGGATGACGCCGCGATGATGCCCCTGCCAGACTGGGCGCCGAACCTGCATCCGCTGGTCGTCCACTTTCCGATCGCGCTACTGGTGGTCGCGCCGCTGGTTGATCTGGCAGGTGTGGTCTGGCCGAAGCCGGCCTTCCCGAGGGCAGCGGCGACGCTCCTCTATGGACTCGGGGCGGTGGGCGTCGCGGCGGCGTATCTGACGGGCCGTGTGGCGGCGCAGACCATCTGGCTCCCGGGCATGTCGCACTCCGTGGTGGGGGAGCACTGGACGTGGGCGCTCCGCACGGTGTGGTTCTACGGGGCGTTCCTGGCCGTCCGCCTCGTGGTGCTGCGCACGCCGGCGCGAGGTCCGTCGCGGGTGCTGGCGGTCCTGCTGCTCCTGGCCGGCCTGGCCGGCGTGGGACTCCTGATCAGGACAGGCGATCGCGGCGGGGCGCTGGTCTATCAGTACGGCGTCGGGACCGACCGAACGCCCTGAGGTGAGGCGGCGGCTCAGCGCGTGAGCGCTGGCACGTCCGGTTGCTCGACCCGAGCCGCGACCTCGCCTGGATAGGCGACCAGATCAACGGGCTGCCGGGCCACGCCGCTCTTCATGGCGGCGGCTGCAACCGCGGTCGCCACGCGCACCACGACACGCGGATCGAATGCCTTGGGGATGAGATAGTCGCGGCCCCAGATCAGTGATTCACCGGGATAGAGCGCCCGCACCGAGGCTGGCACGGGCTCCTGCGCTACGGCACCAATCGCGGTGGTCGCCGCCATCAGCATCGCGTCGTTGATGCACGAGGACCGGGTGTCGAGCGCGCCCCGGAAGATGCCGGGGAAGCCGAGCACGTTGTTCACCTGATTGGGGTAATCGGAGCGCCCCGTGGCCACGACGGCGTCGGGACGCGTCGCGCGAATCTCGCCGTAGGGAATGTCGGGATCCGGATTGGCCAGCCCGAAGACGATCGGGTTGGCGGTCATGTCCGCGAGCGCCGCCGAGGGGACACTGTTGCCCACAGACAACCCGAGGAAGACGTCAGCGCCAACCAGGGCATCGGTCACGGTACGCGCGGCTGTTCTGCGGGCGAAGGGCGCCTTGGACTCATTGACGCCCGGCCGTCCCTGGTAGATCACGCCCTGCGAGTCACAGACCAGCAGTTGCTCATCGGCCAGGCCGAGCCGCTTCAGATGGGCCGCGCAGGCCAGCGCACCCGCGCCGGCACCACTCAGCACCACGCGGATGTCGGACATCTGCCGCCCGGTGCAGGCCAGGGCGCTCAGGAGCGCCGCGGCAACCACCACCGCGGTGCCGTGCTGGTCGTCGTGAAATACCGGAATCGAGAGGCGTTCGCGCAGCAGCCGCTCGATGGCAAAGCACTCCGGCGCCTTGATGTCCTCGAGGTTGATGCCACCGAAGGTCGGCTCCAGCATCGTGCACGCCGCGACGACGTCCTCGACGCGTGTGGCGGCCAGTTCGATGTCGAAGGCGTCGATGCCCGCGAAGCGCTTGAACAGCACCGCTTTGCCTTCCATGACGGGCTTGGCTGCCGCGGGGCCGATGTTGCCGAGGCCGAGCACGGCCGTGCCGTTCGTGATGACCGCGACGAGGTTGCCGCGGCCCGTGTAGCGATACACCGCCTCCGGATCCTCGGCGATGGCGAGGCACGGGGCAGCGACGCCGGGACTATAGGCCAGGCTCAGATCGTCTGGCGTGGCGCAGGGCTTGGTGATGGCCGTGGCAATCTTGCCGGCTGGCGCATCCTCATGGAGGCGGAGCGCTCGGTCTGTCAGGGTCATGCGTGGAGTAAGCGTCATCAAGAGAGGCCGGGGCCGCTTGCGACGGCCCCGGCAATGGATCGGACTGACGTGAGGGGAGACGGCTCCCGAAGGAGCCATCCCGGCTACATGTTGCGGCGATACTCCCCGCCCACTTCGTAGAGGGCGTGGCTGATCTGGCCCAGCGAGTTGAACTTCACCGCCTCGATGAGGCTGGCGAAGATGTTCTTCCGGTCGCGGGCGATCTGCTGCAGGCTGGTCAGGGTTCCGGCGGTGGCCCGGTCCTTTCCGGCGATCACGCGGTTGCGCACGCGGCGGAAGCCGTCGACGTTGGCGATCTGCTGGCCCTTCTCCTCTTCGGTGGAGCGGATCAGCTCGATCGTCGTGGCGATTTCGCCGCCGTGGTTCTTGGGCAGGAAGGTATTCACGCCGATGAGCGGCAGGCTCCCGTCGTGCTTCTTCTGCTCGTAGTAGAGGCTCTCTTCCTGGATCTTGCCGCGCTGGTACATCGTGTCCATCGCGCCGAGCACGCCGCCGCGCTCGCTGATCGCCTCGAACTCCTTGTAGACGGCTTCTTCCACGATGTCCGTCAGCCGGTCCACCAGGAAGCTGCCCTGCCACGGGTTCTCGCAGAAATTCATGCCGAGCTCCCGGTTGATGATGAGCTGGATCGCGACCGCGCGGCGGACGCTCTCCTCGGTCGGCGTCGTGATCGCCTCGTCGTAGGCGTTGGTGTGGAGCGAGTTGCAGTTGTCGAACAGGGCGTAGAGCGCCTGCAGCGTCGTCCGGATGTCGTTGAACTGGATTTCCTGAGCGTGGAGCGACCGGCCAGACGTCTGGATGTGGTACTTCAGCATCTGGCTCCGGGGACTGGCGTCGTACCGCTCGCGCATCGCACGCGCCCAGATGCGGCGGGCGACACGGCCGATGACGGAATACTCCGGGTCCATGCCGTTGCTGAAGAAGAAGGAGAGGTTCGGCGCGAAGTCGTCGACCGTCATGCCGCGGGCGAGGTAGTACTCGACGATCGTGAAGCCGTTGGCGAGCGTGAATGCCAGCTGGCTGATCGGGTTCGCGCCCGCCTCGGCGATGTGGTAACCGGAGATCGACACCGAGTAGAAGTTCCGGACCTTGTTGTCGACGAAGAACTGCTGGATGTCGCCCATCATGCGCAGGGCGAACTCGGTGGAGAAGATGCAGGTGTTCTGCGCCTGGTCTTCCTTGAGGATGTCGGCCTGGACCGTGCCGCGGACGGTCGAGAGCGTGTCGGCCTTGATCTTCTCGTAGGTCTCCCGGTCCACGACCTGGTCGCCGGTGATGCCCAGTAGACCGAGGCCGAGGCCGTCGTTGCCGGCCGGCAGCTCACCGCTGTAGCGCGGGCGCTCGCGGTCCTTGTAGAGGTCGGCGATGAAGGCCTGCGCGGCCTCCCACTTCTTCGTGTCCTGCCGGAGGTGCTTCTCCACGGCCTGGTCCGTCGCGGTGTTCATGAACATCGCGAGAATCATCGGCGCCGGGCCGTTGATGGTCATCGAGACCGACGTGCTCGGATTCAGCAGGTCGAAGCCCGAGTAGAGCTTCTTCATGTCGTCGAGCGTGGCGATGGAGACGCCCGAGTTGCCGATCTTGCCGTAGATATCGGGACGCGGCTGCGGGTCCTCGCCGTAGAGCGTGACGGAGTCGAAGGCGGTCGAGAGGCGCGCGGCCTTCTGACCCGCGGAGAGGTAGTGGAAGCGGCGGTTGGTGCGCTCGGGCGTGCCTTCGCCGGCGAACATGCGCGTCGGATCCTCGCCGGCTCGGCGATACGGATAGACCCCGCCGGTGTAGGGATACGAGCCCGGCAGGTTCTCGCGCATCAGGAACTGGAGCAGCTCGCCCCAGCTCTTCGCCGTCGGTGCGGCAATCTTCGGAATGGACTGGTGGGAGAGCGATTCGACGTAGTTGTCGCCCTTCACGGCCTTGCCGCGGACGTCGTATGAATACTGCTCGTCGGTGATGCCCTTGAGACGCGCCGGCCAGGTGCGCAGCAATTCCACGGCATCAGGCGTCAGAGCCTTCACGGCGTCCTGGTAGCGCTGGCGCAGGCGGAGGAGCGAGCCGTCCCCACCGGCGGTCAGATCGGCCGGGTCATAGAGGTCGAGCGCCTTGGGCAGCTTCGCGTCTTCCAGTTCGTGGAGCGCCTGCCAGAAGCCCTGGGCGCGCGTGGCGGCCTCGACCTGCCGGTCCACGTCCCCGTTGATGCCGCGCCCCTGCTCGGCGATTTCGGCGAGGTAGCGGAGGCGTGCACCGGGAATGAGCACCGTGGCACGGGGTTCCTTGAGCGTGGTGTCGAGCTGTGGCGTCCACGCCGCCTCGGCCAGGCTCAGCTTCGTGCGGAGCAGGCGGCAGAGGTTGCTGAACATCCACGTGACGCCGGGATCGTTGAACTGGCTCGCGATGGTCGAGTAGACCGGGATCTCGTCGTCCTTCAGCGTGAAGGCCGTCCGGTTGCGCTTCCACTGCTTGCGGACGTCACGCAGGGCATCCTCGGCGCCGCGCTTGTCGAACTTGTTCAGGACGACCAGCTCGGCGAAATCGAGCATGTCGATCTTCTCGAGCTGCGACGGAGCGCCGTAGTCGCTGGTCATCACATAGACGGGGAAGTCGACGAGGTCGACGATTTCCGAGTCGCTCTGGCCGATGCCGGCTGTCTCGACGATGACCAGGTCGTACTTCAGCGAGCGCAGGAAGCCGATGCAGTCCTTGAGCACGGCGCTGGTGGCGGCGTGCTGCCGGCGCGTGGCCATGGAGCGCATGAACACCCGGTGTGAGCGCAGCGAGTTCATCCGGATGCGGTCGCCCAGCAGGGCGCCGCCCGAACGCCTGCGCGTCGGGTCCACGGCGAGGACGGCGATGCGCATCTCGGGGAACGCGTGCAGGAAGCGGAGGATGATTTCGTCCTCGACGCTCGATTTGCCCGCGCCGCCGGTGCCGGTCACGCCGACCACCGGTGTGCCCGCGCCGAGCGTCTGCCACTGTTGCCGGAGCGCGGCCATTTCGGCCGCGTCGTAGTGGCCTTCCTCAATCGAAGACAGCACGTGTGCGACGGCAATCTCGTCCTGGACGTCGACGGTGGTCTTGGGCGGCCGGGTGCCCTCGGTCGCGCGGCGCGCCGCGGCGGCCTTGCGTGTGCGGGCCACCACGTCTTCGATCATGGCCACCAGGCCGAGCTTCATCCCGTCATTCGGGTGATAGATGCGCTCCACGCCGTAGGCTTCGAGCTCGGCGATCTCCTCGGGCGTGATCGTGCCGCCGCCGCCGGCAAAGACCCGGATGTGGGCGGCGTTACGCTCTTTCAGCATGTCGACCATGTACTTCAGGTACTCGACATGACCGCCCTGGTAGGAGGAGAGCGCGATGGCGTCGGCATCCTCCTGGAGCGCGGCGCGCACGACGTCCTCGACGGACCGGTTGTGGCCGAGGTGCACGACTTCCGTCCCCTGCGCCTGGATGAGACGGCGCATCACGTTGATGGCGGCGTCATGCCCGTCGAAGAGGCTCGCGGCTGTGACGAAGCGGAGCGGGGTGGCGTCGGTCGAACTCGTCTTGGGACTGGCGGGGGCGGAGGTCGTACTGATGCTCATAGGTCCATTGTACCGTCGCTGGACCTGACCTCCGATCCTGCGGAACAATCAGACCGTGCCCATTCCCATTCCGGAGACCACCGCCCGCCGGGCGGGCGAGCGCCGCGTCACGTCGGTCCGGGACGCTCCACTGGAGCGGGGTGGGCAGGCATCCCGGAATACCAGGACCCGGGAGGCGATCCTGACCGCGGCACTCAGCCTCTACGCCGCCGAGGGCTATGGGGCCGTGACGATGCGCGGAATTGCACAGCGACTGGGATTCAGTGCACCCGCCATCTACAACTACTTCCTGAGTAAGGAAGAAATCTTCGCCACGTTGCAGGAGATTGGCCTGAATCTGCTGGCCGAGACGGTCCTCGGTCCGGAGTCACCGGACCCGGTGGCGGACCTGCGGTCGGTCTTCGTGAACTACTACGAATTCTCCAAGGCCCAGCCTGAGTACTTCGCGCTGCTCTTCGTGGATCCGGCGGCCCCCAGGGTGCACTACGAGGCTGAGGCGATGGTCCGGATGATGACGGCGACGCTGCGGCGCTGGCAGCGCTGCGCGGATGCCGGGGTGTTTCCCGCTGGGACGTCCGACGCGTCTGGTCTGTTCTGGGCCGCCGTGCACGGACCCGCGGTGCTGCGCCGGGTGCAGGTCATGTCGCCGGATACCAACTTTGACGCGCAGGTGATGGTGGGGCTGGACCTCGCGATTGCCGGTATCCGGGCCGGGTTGCTGCCGCCGGATGCCTTCGGCCGGCCACTGGCCTAGAGCCCGCCTGACGGCCAGAGCGGCGCCGCCGAAGGAGCGCCGCCTCAAAAAAAAAGAGGCCGGCCCGCCTGTGGCGAGCCGGCCTCGTCTCGAGATCGTGGTGGCCGCGGCTAGATGCCGGTCATCAGGTCGAGTTCGCCCCGCCCGTCGCCGAACTTCTCCACGCCCACGCCCATCTTCCCCAGCAGGGTCATCTGCAGGTTGGCCAGCGGCGTGCCCTCCTTGGCCTTCACGTGGCGGTTACCCACAATGCCCATGTTCTTGCCGTGCATCACGGTGATGGGCAGGTTCCGGTGGAGGTGGAGGTTCGAGTCGCTCATGCCGGACCCGTAGAGGAAGACGGAGTTGTCGAGCATGTTCCCGTCGCCTTCCTTCGTCTTGGCCAGCTTGTCCACGAAGTAGGCCATCATCCGCATCTGGAAGGCATTCAGCTTCGCCTGCCGCGCCAGCTTCTCCGGGTTGTTCTGGTGGTGTGAGAGCGGGTGGTGCGAGTCGGGCACCCCGATCTCGGGGTAGGACCGGACACTCGCCTCGCGCACCATCAGGAACGTGAACACACGGGTGAGGTCCGTCTGGAAGGCCAGGGCCTGCAGGTCGAACATCAGCTTGACGTGTTCCTCGAAGGTGCCGGGGATGCCGACCGGGCGGTCGACCAGCGGCAGTTCGCGTGCGACCTGCTCTTCCGCCTTCTGCACGCGGCGCTCGACGTCACGCACGGCATCGAGATACTCGGCCATCCGGGACTGATCGTGCGTGCCGAGCGTCGTCTTGAACTTGGACACCTTGGCGGTCACCGAATCGAGGACGCTCCGGTCAGTGTGAATCTCGGCCAGGCGCACCTTCGGGTCGGTACTGTCGCTGGCGCCGAAGAGGCGCTCAAACACGTTCCGGGGGTTGTTCTCCATCGGCAGCGGCGTGGTCGGCGTCCGCCAGGCGATGGTGTTGTTGTAGGCGCAGCTGTAGCCGAGCGAACAGGTGCCGAGCAGGTCCGTGGACTCGATGGCGAGCTCCAGCGAGGCGAGCTGCGTGTCCTTCTCGAACTTGCGCGCGACGACCTGATCCAGCGAGGTCCCGGCGTGGATGTTGACACCCTCTGTGCGGAACGCCCGCGACCCGGTGAGCCACGAGGTCTGCATCCGGGGATGCTGGCCGCCGTCGATGCCGTCGCCTTCCTTGCTGTCGCAACCGCTGACAACCAGCAACCGCTCCTTGTAGGCCTCGATCGGCTGAAGGATCGGATTCATCTCCAGGGCCGCGTTGGCATTGGGCTGCGTCCAGATCGGCATGTTGAAGCCCATGCCGACATACACGGCACCGAAGCGCTTCACCGGCGCGGCGGCCGAGAGCCGCAGCGGAGAGAAGGCCGGCACCATCGCATCGAGCAGTGGGAGGGCGATGGTGGCGCCGACCCCGCGCAGGATCGTGCGGCGTGGGAGGTGCGTCTTCGTGATGATCATGACTCGGCTCTCCTCATCTGGAACGGCAGGCTCTTCGTGATGTTCAGAATCAGCGTCGACCAGTGGTTGCCGGACGCTTCCGTCTCCCGGATCAACTGCCGGACGACCGGCATGTCCGCCGGCTCAAGACCGCGGCCCAGCGCGTAGGTCAGCAGTTTGGCCGTCATCGTGCTGATGAAGATGTCCTTCTTGGCCACCAGGGCATCGCGGAATCCCGCCGGTCCGCTGAACTTCGTGCCGTCCGGGAGACCGCCGCTCGGGTCGATCGTGGCCTTGCCGTCTTCGGTCCGCCACTTGCCGATCCCGTTGAAGTTCTCGAACGCGAAGCCCATCGGATCGAGCTGGGCATGGCAGTTGGCACAGACCGGGTTCTTCCGGTGCATCTCCATCCGCTGGCGGAGCGTGCCCTCGACCTTCGTGTTCTCGAGTGGCGGCACATTGGCGGGCGGGACCGGCGGCGGCGTGCCGAGGATGTTCTCGAGGATGAACTTGCCGCGGAGCACCACCGACGTGCGGTCCGCGTAGGAGGTGACCGTCAGGACACTGCCCTGATTCAGGATGCCGGCGCGGTGGGCGGATTCCGGCAGCGTCACCCGCCGGAAGTGGTTGCCGTACACGTGCGGTACACCGTAGTGACGGGCCAGGCGTTCATTGAGAAAGCTGTAGTTGGCCGTGATGAGCTCTGTCACGGGCCGGTCCTCGCGGAGCTGAGCCTCGAGGAAGAGCTGCGTCTCCTGCTGGAAGGCCTCTCGGAGGTTCTCGTCAAAGTCCGGGAATGCCTTGGCGTCGGGCCGCACGGTGGCGATGTTGCGCACCATCAACCACTGGCCGAAGAAGTTGTTCACCAGTGCGGACGCCTTCTTGTCCGCAAGCATCCGGCGAACCTGCGCCTCGAAGATGGCTGGTTCGTGGAGCTTGCCCGTCGAAGCGGCGGTCAGGAGCTGATCGTCGGGCACGCTGCTCCACAGGAAGAAGGAGAGCCGCGCCGCCAGGTCGAGGTCGGCGACCCGGAAGTTGGTGCCCGGCTTCAGGCCCGCAGGGTCCTTCTCGACACGGAACAGGAAATCCGGATCCGTGAGGATGCGGACCAGGCCCTTCTCGATGCCGCTGTCGAAGGCGCCCTCGCTGCGGCCGGCCTTGTAGAAGTCCATCAGCGTCTGAGTGTCGGCGGCCACCAGTGGGCGGCGGTACGCACGGCGGGCGATGGAGCTCAGAATCGTCCGTGCGCAGGCATCTTCGTCCTTCGCGGTGGCGGCCGTGCACTGGAAGATGCGCTTCCGGCTGGTACTGTCGACGGGCGTCTTGCCGCTGAAGGGACCCGTCACCTCGACCCGGTCCACGCCCATGTTCACCCGGCCGTAGGCGGTCTCCGTCTTGCGGCCCGAGGCGTACCCGTCGCTGGCCGGCGGCAGCCGGCTCATACCGACGCCCTCCACGTACCACTGGTCGCGGTTGAAGGAGATACCGACGACGCGCATGCCGGCCTTGGCCAGGAACTTCACCGTCAGGCCGGAGTCCGCGATGTCCTCGGTCTCGGTGTAGGAGAAGGCGCCGTAGGAGCGACCACCCAGGGTAAACACCTTCAGGCGCTGCCCGTCGAGCCGGACGTCAATGTCGTTCTGCACGTCGAGGCCGCGGATCTCGTTGCCGATGTTGAGCGAGTTCCGCTGCACCTTGATCCGGATCTCGTATTCACCGTCAACCGGGAAGTAGTGCTTGATGGCGACGCCGCCGCGGGAACCAAACGGCAGGTCCTCGCTCATCCGCTCGTCCTGCACCAGCGTCATGTAGGGAATGTCGTAGACCGACGTGGCCGGCTTCGTGGCCGCGTCGCCGATGGCCATGCGCGAGACCTTCTTGGCGGCGAGCAGATATCGCTCGAGAAGGCCGGGCGAGACGGTCAGCACATCGGCCACGTTGTCGAAGCCGTACCCGGAGTTGTCAGCCGGCAGCAGCGCCTTGCCGTCGATATCGAGGGAGAGCAGGTCGCGGACGGCGTTGGTGTATTCCGCGCGGTTCAGCCGGTGGATGGCCGGCCGGCCGGCATTTGGCGCCGCCTTGGCCATCCGGTCCATCGAGGTTTCAAGCGCGCGAATCAGGCCGTGGTAGGTCTCGTGGTCCGGGCGCGGCGCGCTCGGCGGCGGCATCATGCCGGCGTTCAGCTTGCCGAGTACCTTCTCCCAGATCTCCGCGTTGGCGGGATTGTCGACCTCGAGCTTGTCGAGGACGAGACCGCCGGCCTTCATCTTCTCGCCGTGACAGCCGACGCAGTACTTGTCGACGACGGCTCGCGGCTGAATTGCCGGTGCTGTCGCCGCCTGAGCGGCAGCCGTCTGACGGGCGGCGGGCGTGGCAGCCCGCAGGCCGGTCGCGCCGAGTGCGAGAGCCGCAGAGAGCAGGCCGAACGTCCACAGATGCTTTGACATAGTCACCCCAGGCTCCTATCGTTGGTAACCCGATACTGTAGGCCCGCCCCCGGGGTGGGTCAATGCGTTTCTCGCCCGAGAGGACAGGGCGGTCCGAGAGGCGGCTATGCGACTGACGCGGATCTTTCTGGTGGGTGTGGTGCTGGTCTCCCTGCTGCCGGTGACGGCCTTTGCCGCCGTGCCGGACCGGCGCGTCGCCGACGCGGCCAAGGCCAGGGATGCGGCCGCCGTGACCGCGCTCATCCGGCAGAAGGCGGACGTGACGGTCCCCCAGGCCGACGGGGCGACAGCCCTCCACTGGGCCGCGCATTGGGATGACGTGGCGATGGCCAGTCAGTTGCTCGCCGCGGGCGCCAAACCTGGCGCGCTCAATGATTACGGCGCCATGCCCCTGTTCCTGGCGGCCACCAACGGCAGCGCCCGGATGATCGAGGTGCTGATCAAGGCCGGTGCGAGCCCGAACTCGGCCTTGCCGACGGGCGAAACAGCGCTGATGACCGCCGCCAGGACGGGCAAGGT
The DNA here is from genome assembly GCA_947482665.1 of Acidobacteriota bacterium. Lineage (GTDB taxonomy): Bacteria > Acidobacteriota > Vicinamibacteria > Vicinamibacterales > UBA2999 > CANKJK01. Next base: position 37,442 of record CANKJK010000006.1, on the reverse strand, counting down.
CGAGGCGGTGCAGGTCCTGCTGGCCAAGGGCGCGGACATCAATGCGAAGCAGAACTCGAAGGGGCAGACGGCGCTGATGTGGGCGGCCTCCGAGCGTCATGTGGACGTGGCGCGGGCGCTGGTTGAGAGCGGAGCGGATGTGCGGGCGCGGACCTCTGCTGGCTTCACGCCGATCCTGTTCGCGGCGCGCGAAGGCGAACAGGCCACGGTTTCGTTGCTCCTCTCCAAAGGGGCTGACGTCAATCAGTCCGCGGACGACGGCAGCACGCCCCTCCTGGTCGCCACGGTCCGTGGGCACGCGGCGCTGGCTCTGTACCTGCTCGACCAGGGAGCCCGTCCTGATGGGGACGAGGCCGCCGCCGGATTCACGCCACTGCACTGGGCCTCCACCAAGTCGGAGGGCGTCATCACCAACGACTATCCGGCCGCGCCAGGGGAGTGGGCGGCACTCGCGGGCATCCCTGATCGCACACAGAAGATTGCGCTCATCAAGGCGCTGCTGGCCAAGGGCGCGAACGTGAATGCGCGGGTGACGAAGGACCTGCCGCGCTACGGGTTCTCGCTGTTCAAGCGGAACTATCTGCCCGGCGGGACCCCGTTCTACCTGGCGACGCTGGTGGCGGACGTCGAGGTGATGCAGTTGCTGCTGGAGAAGGGGGCAGACCGCTCTCTCACGGCGAAGGACGGCACCACGACGTTGATGGTCGCGGCGGGCATCGCGCATGCGGACAACGAGAGCCGGGTGACGGAGGCCGAACATCTGGAGGCGGTCAAGATGATGCTGACGCTCGGCGATGCGCTCGACGGCACGAACAACGCGGGCTTTTCGGCCATGCACGCCGCCTCCTTCGCCGGCTTCGACACCGTCGTCCAGTTCCTGGCGGACAAAGGCGCGAAGCTCTCCGAGGTCGCCAAGAACGGTCAGTCGCCGCTTGGGATTGCGGAAGGCAACAACCTGAGCGGCTTCTTCTTCGAACGACGCACGACGGCGGAGTTGCTGCGCACGCTCGGCGCGAAGTCGGAGGGGGCGGTCACGCTCGAAGGCTTCATTAAGAAGCAGGTCGGCAATCAAAGCGGCACCCAGCGCGACTTCGCCGCCGAAGAGAAACCGGGCGGAAAGCCGGGCGAGTCGAAGTAGCCGCAGGCCGGCGGCGCGTGCCTGGTTAGTACTTCCGCTTCTGCTGGCGGACGATGTCGAAGGTCGCCGTGTCGGCAACCGCCATGACCGCCATCACGCCGGCCTGAATCGGGTCGCTGACCACCAGGTCCGCCGCGTCAGGGACGCTGCCGGCCATGTTCAGCGAGATCACGAAGATCCCCTGCTTCCGCACGTCTTCGACCGCGGACGTGATCTCGCCGCCCATGAGCGACCCGGCGAGCACGATGAGCTTCACGCGGGGGAGGCGCATGATGGCGCGCACGGCCGCGGCCAGCGCCTGCTCGCCGACGAGCGGGATCGTATCGACCGAGATGTGTTCTCCGCGGATATTGTGGCGGTCGGCCTCGGAGATGGCGCCGAGCGCCACCTGCCCGACCTGCGCGCCGCCGCCCATGATGACAATGCGCTTCCCGTAGATGTTGGTGAGCGACGCGGTGTCCTGGACCGAGACCACGCCTGGGACGGCGGCCAGCTCCGTCAGGATGGCGGCGTGCCGTTCGGGCGCGGCGGTCGCTTCGAAGTAGAGGTCCGACACACCGTGGACCCCATGGCTATCGACATGCTCGATGTTGGCGGCGTGGTCCGCGAACACCTTGGCCAGGGCTGACAGGGTGCCGGGTCGATCCGAGGCAGAGATGAGAACAGCAAGCGACGTCATGGGCGGCTATTATCACCGGTCGGGAGGCCGCTGATGCGAATCGTCTGGGTGCTCGTGGTGTTCATGGGGTGTTTCGGTGCCGCCGGCGCCCTGGGCGCGGAGCAGGCTGCGGCGCCTCGCACAGCCCCGCTTCCGGACATGAGCGCGATTGCCAAGGCGCTTGGCGTGCCGTGCAGTCATTGTCATGTCGCGGGCGATTTCGTGTCCGACGCGAACCCGAAGAAGGGGATCGCGCGCCAGATGCTGGGGATGACCGCCGAGATCAACAGCCGCATCGAGGCCGCCACCGGACGCCCGGCCGGTGGGGCGGCCACGGTCCGCTGCGCTACCTGCCACAAGGGTCTCCCCGTGCCGAGGACACTCACCGAGACGCTGGTGGCCACCATTACGTCCAAGGGAAATGACGCGGTGGCCGACGAATATCGCCGGCTGCGGCGGCAGTTCTATGGGCGCGACACCTTCGATTTCAGCGAGCAGGAGTTCGTGTCCTTCTGTTTTCGCCTGGCTGAGGGACGTCCGGACGCCGCCATTCCCTTGATCCAGGCGCACCTGGAATTCAACCCGCAGTCGGCGAATGCGTACATCGCGCTGTCGCGGGCGTATGTCACCAAGCGCGACACCGCTGCGGCCATCACCGCCCTGCGGAAGGCCATCGAGATCGAACCCGGCAACGGTCTCGCGCAGGGATACCTTTCCCAGCTCGAGCCGCGCCGCTAACGGAGCGTGGGCTCGGCCTGGGCGCGGACGCTCAGCGCGGCGACACGCGGCGACTCCGGTGTCCGACGCGTCCCGAGCCGGGCGGCGAGTCCGGCCCGCAACTGGTCCCGCTCGCGGCGACCGAGTTGCCAGTCCGCCGGGTGCCCGGCGCGGATTTCATCCGTCGTCCAGCGCGCCCGCATCAAGCCGCGTGCGGTGTGCGTGGGTGAGCCCAGCAGGAGATGGCTGATCTCGTGCGCGATCGCCAGGCCCGTGAGTTCCTCCACGTCCGCACCCGAGATGCGGGCAAGCCATTCCACCCGTTCGAGAAAGATGGTCGCAACCGTTCCGCGTCGGCCCGCTGCGTCCACTACGGCGTAGCCCAGCGCCATCTGGCCCGGCCGCGTCGCGACCGTGTCCTGCCGAACCAGCCGTACCACGAGGTCCTGTGGCGCCGGCGTCTCACGTGTCGCCAGAGGTCCGCTGAGCCACTGGAGCTCGACGTTGGCTGGGGCGAGCACGCGCGCGACTGCCGCGAAGGATCGCGTCCGGTCCGTGGGGTCAGCGGACATGTCGTAGACGCGGACCGTGAGTGGGAGCCGTGTGCCGGCCGTGGCCGTGGCCGGTGTCACGAGGATGAGCGCCAGGGGCGCCAGTCGGTGGATGCGCATGGGGACCTCCCGCAGCGTGTGAAGCGCGCCGCGTGTAGGCCACTGTGCGGGCCGGTGCCGGGTACCTCAATGCACCAGGCGTGACCGAGGGGTGACATGTGTGTCACCTCACGCTGAAACCATCGGACCTCAGGTACCGTAGTAGGTATACCCAGGCGCCGAACCGTGTTCATCCGGCCGCAAGCGTCCGCCTGGTGTGTGATCCGGAGTGAGGGGCGGCTATGGAGTGGGCAGCGACCGTGCGGGTGGGAGCCTTTGAGCTCGACCTGCGCTCGCGCGAACTCCGTTCAGCCGCAGGCCGCAGGCGCCTGCAGGAGCAGCCCTTCGAAATCCTCCGCGCGCTGGTGGCGGCGCCCGGTACGGTGGTCACGCGCGAGGAGTTGTGCCGGAGCCTCTGGCCGGACGGTACCTTCGTCGATTTCGAGCACAGCCTGAATGCCGCGATGAAGCGGCTACGCGCCGCACTGGGTGACGACGCGATCGAGCCTCGGTATGTCGAGACCATCCCGCGGCGTGGTTATCGGCTGATTGCCACCGTGCAGCCGGCGGAGGGCGCCGGGACTGGGGGGCGGCCCGCCGGTGACGACCCGGCTGCGCGAACACACGCCGCGCGTCTTGCCGTGCTCCCGTTCGTCAATCTCAGCGGCGACCCATCGCAGCAGTACTTCAGCGACGGCCTGACCGAGGAGATGATCGCGCAGTTGGGCCGGCTCTGCGGAGCGCGCATCGGTGTGCTGGCGAGATGGTCGTCGATGCTGTTCAGGGACGGCGTCCGCCCGATCCGCGAGATCGGGGAGGCCCTGCGGGCAGACTTCCTGCTCGAGGGTAGTGTGCGGCGCGATGGCGAACGTGTCCGGATTACGGCGCGCCTCGTCGAGACGGCAGGGGAGACCCATCTCTGGGCCGAGACCTACGAGCGTCCGGTTGCCGACTGCCTCTCAGTGCAGGCCGACGTGGCGAAGCGCATTGCCGTCTCGCTGGCGTCGGAGCTGATGCCGAACGCCCGTGAGATGCCCCGGCTCGATCCGGCCCAGGCCGGGGCGTATCAGACCTATCTCAAGGGCCGGTATCACTGGAATCGTCCGGGCGACGAGGGCCTGGCCGAGTCGATTGCGTACTTCGACGAGGCGTTGGTGCAAGACCCCGCGCTGGCGCCGGCGCACGCCTCCAAGGCGCGGGCGCTGGTGGCGCAGGCGGAGTACTACAACGAGCCGGCGGCGCCGGTGCTGGAGCGTGCGCGCGAGGCGGCGCTTCGGTCGCTGGCACTCGACCCCGCGCAGTGGCGCGCGCATGTCGCGCTGGGGGATGTGCACCGCCTGCTGGACTGGGATTGGCCCGCAGCCGAAGCGGCCTATCACCAGGCGACGGGCCTGAATCCCAACAGCGAGAGCGCCCACCGGGCGCTGGCCGTCCTGCTCACGGTGACTGGCCGGTTTGGCGAGGCTATCGAGGCCGTGGATCGTGCCGCCGCCCTGGACCCGCTCTGTCTGGTGGTGGGGACCAGCGCCGCCTGGGTGCGCTACATCGCCGGGGACTACGGCACGGTCGTCGAGCGGTGCCTGCACTCGATCGATATGGACCATCACTACGGCTACTCGCTGGCACGGCGTCTGCTCTCGGCGGCGTATCTGCAGACTGGGCGGGCAGCGGAGGCGGTGCAGCTGCTCGAGTTGGCCAGATCCGCCGGCGGTGACGAGCCGATCCTGCTGGCCTGGCTTGTCTACGCCAGGGCCGCCATGGGGGATGACGGCGGGGCCACGAGTCTGATGGAGCGACTGGCGGGTACCGACGTGCCGGCGTATCACCTCGCGATCGCCAGGGTGGGGCTTGGCGATCACGATCGGGCGTTTGCCGCGTTGAACCTGGCCGCGGACCGCAGGGATCCGGCGGTGGGTCAATTGTGCGTGGAGCCGCGATTCGCGCCCCTGCGCCGCGATGCCCGTTTCGCCGCGCTCGCCCGGCAACTGGGCCTCCCAGGAACGGTGTCAAGCCACTAGGGCCGGCACGAAGCCGGCGGCCGAGCGCTATCCAGTACACTGTCGAGGTGGCCCGGACGCTCGTGCGGGACATGCCAGACGGACTGCAAATGGTCTTCCGCGAGGAGACCTTCGGAGATCCCCGACACGATGAGTGCGTCGACTGCGGCCGCAGGGCCGAACCCTGCTCTGGATGGAGAACTGCCGCCCCGCGTGGTGATGGCGAGCATGGCCGGCGTGATGGCGGCGATGCTGATGGCGGCGCTGGACGGCACGATCGTCGGGACCGCGATGCCCCGGGTCATTGCGGAGTTGCAGGGGTTTCAGCATTACGCGGCCGTCACCACGATCTACATGCTGGCGTCGACGGTGGTCGTGCCGATCGTCGGAAAGCTTTCTGACCTGTACGGACGCAAGCCCTTCCTGCTTGTCGGCGTGACGATCTTCGTCATCGGCAGCCTGTTGTGCGGCCAGGCCACGAGCATGACCTGGCTCATCGCGGCCCGTGGATTTCAAGGCATCGGCGCCGGTTTCTCGCAGGCGACGGCCTTCACGACCATCGCGGATCTCTATCCGCCGGCCAAGCGGGGTCGCATCAGCGGCGTCATGGGGTCGGTCTTCGGTCTGGCGAGCATCATCGGACCAGCCGTGGGCGGTCTGCTGACGGACGGACCCGGCTGGCGCTGGTGTTTCTACGTGAACCTGCCCGTTGGTCTCGTAGCGCTGGCGGTGCTCTATTTCTACTTCCCGAATCTGGTGCGGCCGCGGGCGACCAAGCCGCGCGTGGATTGGACAGGCGCCGCCACGCTGGTGCTGGGTGTCGTGCCGCTGCTGCTGGCCTTCTCCTGGGGCGGGCGCGACTATCCCTGGGACTCCCCTCAGATTGTGTCGTTGCTGACGGCCGGCATCGCCATGACCGGGCTGTTTCTGTATCTGCAGACGCGCACGGTCGACGCCCTGATGCCGCCCGCGCTGTTCAAGCCGCGCGTGGTCTGGTCCTCGGCGGCGGCCGCGACGTTTGTCTCGATCGCGATGTTCGGCACGACGCTCTTCATTCCGCTCTTCATTCAGGGCGTGGTGGGCCGTTCCGCCACGCAGAGCGGCGCCGTCGTGACGCCGATGATGTTCTCGCTGATCGGCGCGAGTATCATCTCAGGCCAACTGGTCACACGCCTCGGTAAATACAAGTACATCGCGGTGTTCGGCGTAACCGTGACGGCTGTCGGCATGGTACTCATGGCACTGATGAACGAGCAGACGACCTATGGCACGGTGCTCCGCAACATGGTAGTCATGGGTATCGGTCTCGGCGTCACCATGCCGGTCTTCACCCTGGCCGTACAGAATGCGACGGATCCGTCCAGTGTTGGCGTGATGACGTCCTCGCTGCAGTTTCTCCGGTCGATCGGCGGGTCGATGGGCGCTGCCATCTTCGGTGCCATTCTGACCAACCGGTTCAGCCCTGCCTTCCATGAGGCGCTCCCGGCACAGGTCGCGGCGACGGTGCCGCCGCAACTGTTGACGGCGTTCGAGAACCCCCAGGTCATGATGGACCCGCACATGGCCGACCGCCTTAGGGCCGCGGGTCCCGAGATGGTGGAGCGCATGGTGCCGGTCTTTGGCGCGGTGCGACACGCGCTGGCCTCGTCGCTCCATGGCGTCTTCGTCTATGGCGCGATCCTGGCTGCCACCGGCGTGGCGTTTGCGCTGCTGATCGTGGACCTGCCGCTGCGCAAGTCCAATCGCTCGCAGCACGCCCCCGTGGAGGTCCTGTAGGCAGTGACCGTGGCGCCTGACCTGGGGGCGCCCCTTGGGGATGCCGCTGCCCGGCTCATCCTTGATGGATTCGAGGCTGGCCGTCACGCCTTCGCGGCGCTGACGGACCGGGCGCAGCAGCGGTTTGAGCGGCGCCAGTGGCGTGAAGGACAGCAGGACTCCGTCGCGCGGCTGGCCCTCTACGAGGACTTCGTGTCGCGGGTCGTGGTGTCGCTGAGCGCGCTGTTCAACGACAAGGGCGCGGCGCGTCCGCACTGGCCCTCGGTCCGAAAGGCCTTTCTGCGGCTGGCCGGGGATCGCGATGACCTGGAGTTGGCCCTGACCTTCTTCAGCTCGGCCGCTCGGCGCTACTTCGGCACGGTCGGCGTGGATTCCGATATCGAGTTCCTGGAGACCCCGGCGAGCCCGGCGCCCCAGGCGACGATTGCCCGGCGCCTGCCGTTCAGGGACTCCATCGAGTCCCTCGTCCGCGACATCCTGGGTGTCGCGGCGTTCTCGGTAGGGTGGGAGGACCTGGCGCGGGACGTCCGCCTGGCCTCCGAGCGTATCGACCGGGCCATCGGATCCGCGGTCCTCGACAGCGCGGACATCGTCACGGCCGTGTTTTTCCGGAACACCAGCGCCTATATCGTGGGCCGTCTGAACCCGGCCGATGGGCCCCCGATGCCGGTGGTCGTGGCGCTTCGTCACGACGACGGCAGCGGCGGCATCACCGTGGATGCCGTGCTGCTGACCGAGGACGATGTCAGCGTCGTCTTCAGCTACACGCGCTCCTATTTCTCGGTGGCCGTGGCGTCGCCGAAGGCGCTGGTCGAGTTTCTCCAGCTCGTGCTGCCGCACAAGCCGCTCGCGGACCTCTACATCGCGATTGGGCATCACAAGCGGGGCAAGACGGAACTCTATCGGGCACTGCTGGAGCGCCAGCGCACCACAACCGAGCTGTTCGATTTCGTGCCCGGCGCGCACGGGATGGTGATGATTGTGTTCGCCATGCCCTCGGCCGAGCAGGTCTTCAAGGTCCTGCGTGATCGGTTCGCCTACCCGAAGTCGATCACCCGTGAAGGCGTGATGTCGAAGTACCAGCTGGTCTTCGAACACGATCGCGCGGGTCGTCTGGTGGACGCGCAGGAGTTCATCTTCCTGGAGTTCGATCGCCGCCGGTTCGCGCCGTCCCTGCTGGAGGAACTGGAGGCCCAGGCCAGGCAGTCGGTCTATGTCGGCTCCGACCGGATTGTGCTCCGGCATGTTTACACGGAGCGCCGCGTCACGCCGCTCGACGTCTACCTGCGGTCGGCCTCCATGGACGATGCGGTGCGAGCCGTGCTCGACTATGGGGCGGCCGTGCGCGATCTGGCGTCGACGAACATCTTCCCGGGTGATCTGCTCCTGAAGAACTTCGGGGTGACCCGGCATGGCCGTGTGGTGTTCTATGACTACGACGAGATCCTCTTGCTGACGGATTGCCGGTTCCGGCGGATGCCGGAAGCCAGGGACGACATCGAGGCCTATTCCGAACAGCCGTGGTTCTCGGTGGCGGAAGGGGACGTGTTTCCCGAGGAGTTCGGCGCGTTTCTGGGCCTGACCGGAGCCCTTCGGGAGTCGTTCATGGCGCGCCACCGTGACCTGCTGGACGTAGATTTCTGGCGAGCCCGGCAAGACGCCATCCGGGCTGGCGCCGTTGTCGACCTTTTCCCCTATGCTTCTGACCAACGTCTGCGGCCGCTGAGCGCCCCGCAGCCCCTATCCTGACGAGGCCATCGCCCATGTCCGAGAATGCGTCCGCACAGCCCATCACGTTGAAGAATGGCGTTCTGTTCGTTCCCGATCATCCGGTCATTCCGTTCATCGAGGGCGACGGGACCGGTCCCGATATCTGGCGCGCCAGTGTCCGGGTCTTTGATGCGGCTGTTCAGAAGGCTTACGGGGGGAAGCGGCAGGTGGAGTGGCGCGAGGTGCTCGCCGGACAGAAGGCCTATGACCTCGAGCAGAACTGGCTCCCACAGGCCACCATTGACGGGTTTCGGCAGTACCTCATCGGTATCAAGGGACCGCTGACCACACCCGTCGGTGGCGGGATGCGGTCGCTGAACGTCGCCCTGCGCCAAATGCTGGATCTCTACGTCTGTCTCCGGCCCGTGCGCTGGTTCAAGGGGGTCCCGTCGCCCGTCCGCACACCGGAGAAGATTGACGTCGTGATCTTCCGGGAGAACACCGAAGACATCTACGCCGGGATCGAGTGGGAGGCCGGCTCTGAGGGTGTGGCGAAGCTCCTGGCGTTCCTCAAGCAGGATTTCCCGCAGATGTACCAGCGGATCCGGTTCCCCGAGTCGAGCGGCATCGGCCTGAAGCCCGTGTCCCGCGAAGGCAGCGAACGCCTGATCCGATCGGCGATCCGCTACGCCATCGAGAACAAGCGCAAGAGCGTCACGCTGGTGCACAAGGGCAACATCATGAAGTACACCGAGGGCGCCTTCCGCAACTGGGGATACGCGCTGGCCACGCGTGAGTTCGGCGGCCAGACCTACACCTGGGATCAGTGGGAAGCCACGAAGGCGGACAAGGGTGAAGCCGCCGCCAATGCCGAGCAGAAGGCGGCGCTGGCCGCCGGCAAGGTGCTCATCAAGGATGCGATTGCTGACATCGCGCTGCAGCAGCTGCTCACGCGGCCTGATGAGTTTGACGTCGTGGCCACGCTGAACCTGAACGGTGACTACATGTCGGACGCCGTCGCGGCCCAGGTGGGCGGCATCGGCATCGCGCCGGGTGGCAATATCAACTACGAGACCGGCCACGCCGTGTTCGAAGCGACCCACGGGACGGCCCCGAAGTACGCCAATCTCGACAAGGTGAATCCGTGCTCCGTGATTCTGTCCGGCGAGATGATGTTCCGCTACATGGGCTGGACCGAAGTCTCGGACCTCATCATCAAGGGCATTGACGGCTCGGTATCCGCCGGAACCGTCACGTATGACTTCGCGCGGCTCATGCAGGGCGCGACCGAAGTGTCGACCTCGGAGTTCGGGAACCGCATCATCGCCCACATGGGCTGAGAGAGCAGAGGAGCAGATCATGAAGAAGTGGACAATCGCCGCCGTGCTGGCGGCCGTGGCCGGCCTGTCGGTCGGTGTGCTGGGCGAGCAGAAGAAGGCGACGCTGACCGCGCTGGACTACGCGGAGATCAATCAGCTCTATATCCGGTACAACTACGGCATCGACACGCACGGCGACAACGGCATGCAGTGGGCCGGCACGTTCACGAAGGACGGCGTGTTTGACCTGGGGGGCGGAAAGAAGTTCGTTGGCCGGGAAGCGTTGCTGGGTTTTGCCCACGGCGTGGCGAAGGGCAACAACGGCGCGCCGCATCACTTTGCGACCAACATCCGGATTGAACCGTCGGCTGAAGGTGCCGTTGGGAGCGCGTATTTCTTCAACGTGCCGACGCCGGAGACGGGGAAGCCGGCATCCATCACGGGGACGGGCGTCTATGAGGACGTCATCGTGAAGACGCCAGAAGGCTGGCGTTTCAAGCAGCGCACGTTCTACAGCAACGCGCTGCCTCCCTCGATGGTCAATCAGGTCAGTTCCCGTTAGGTGCGCACCATGACCGCTATTCTTGCGTCAGGGTCCTGGACATCGATTGGCTCTCGGCTGGGTGTGGTGGGCACGCTGGTGCTCACGGTCGCCTGCGGCGGAGGGCCGAAACAACATGACGGCGACTCGTCGACGGGAGCCGGCGCAGCGCACGGTTCGCCTCGGGTCTACTTCGTCGAGCCCTCGGAGGGTGCGAAGGTGAAGAGTCCCGTGCACTTCGCCTTCGGCGTCGACGGGTTCACCATTGCCCCTGTGCCCGAAGGCACGGTGGAACACCCGCGCGATGGGATGGGACATCACCACTTGGGTGTGGATGTCGACTGCCTGCCAGACGGTGCCTCCATTCCCAAGGGCACGCCGGGATGGGTGCACTTCGGGAAGGGCGATACGACGATTGATATGCAGTTGACGCCGGGGCCGCACAAGTTCGCGCTGCAGGCCGGCAACGACCTGCATCAGACCGTGTCCGGTCTGTGTCAGACGTTGACGGTGACTGTCGAGCCCTAGCGGCCGGCGGGCGTACATGGAAACGGGGGAGGCATCGCAGGATGCCTCCCCCGTTTCTCTGTACGGCGTCTGGGCGCCGGGGGACTAAACGCCGTCCCCGTGGATGTAGGCTTCCTCGCCGTGCTGGCTGACATCCAGGCCAATGGCCTCTTCCTCTTCACTGGCGCGAAGCGGCGTGACAAGGCCGATGACCTTCAACAGAATCGCCGTCATGGCACCGCTGTAGAGGATGGCCGCTCCCACCGCCGCGGCCTGAATGCCCAGCTGGCCGGGATTCCCGAACAGCGCGCCGTCCTGCACGCCGTTGAGGGCTTTCTGGGCGAACACGCCCGTGAGCAGTGCGCCGACCGTGCCACCAAGGCCATGGGCCGCGACGACGTCGAGGGAGTCATCGAGCGATGTCTTCGCGCGCCACTGCAGGCCGAAGTAACTGGGGATTGCCGCGATACCGCCGAGGGCGAGGGCGCTCATGGGGCCAATGAACCCGGCAGCTGGCGTGATGGCGACCAGGCCCACGACTAGCGCGGTGGCGGCTCCGACGGCGGTCGGCGACTTGCCTCGCATGACGTCCAGGAAGGTCCAGACAACCAGTGTCGCCATGGGTGCCAGGAAGGTGGTGGTGAACGCCAATCCGGCAATCGCATTGGCGGCAAGCGCGCTGCCAGCATTGAAGCCAAACCAGCCGAAGTAGAGGAGGCCGGCGCCCAGCAGCGTGAAGGGCACATTGTGGGGGAGGAGTGCCGCCTTGCCGTAGTCCCTGCGCGGGCCGACCATGATGACGGCCACGAGTGCCGCGACCGCCGCGTTCACGTGCACCACCGTCCCGCCGGCGAAGTCGAGGGCCCCCATCTTGAAGAGCCAGCCGCCGCCCCAGACCCAATGTGCGATCGGGGCGTAGACCACCAGCGACCAGAGCGTAATGAAGGTGAGGTAAGCCGGGAAGCGCATGCGCTCCACAATGGCGCCGGAAATCAGGGCCGCCGTGATGATGGCGAATGTGCCCTGGTAGGCCATGAAGAGATAGTGCGGGATGGTGCCCTGGGCCTCGAGCCCGACGCCCTTGAGGGCGAAGCGCGAGAAGTCGCCAATCCAGTCGTTGCCGGTCGCGAAGGCCAGCGAATAGCCCAACACCGCCCACGCCACCCCGACAAAGCCGATGGCGGCGAAGCTCATCATCATGGTGTTCAGGGCGTTCTTGGCGCGGACCAGGCCGCCGTAGAAGAACGCGAGGGCCGGGGTCATCAGGAGAACCAGGGCCGTGCAGACCAACATCCAGGCGGTGTCGGCGGCGTTGAGTGTCATCGTGGACCTCTATGCGAAGGCGTCGTGGCGTGCGCTTGCCATCGAACTGAACTGGCAAGCGCCGCGAGTTTCCGAGTGGCGTTCCCATGAACGCCACCACACGAATTAGCAAGAAGGAGGCCCGATGCCTGTGCGGGGAAGCGCGGACCACAAGTGTCTGAACGGCAATGGGTTAGGCTTGGAAGTGCGCGGCGGTTGCAGACCGTCGTCAATGCACATTGCTGTGCCTGTGACCGATGGAATCGACGGGAATGTCTGGCTTTGGCGCTCGCGCGCAGACGTTCGGGTCGGGCCGGGTCGCGCCCGCGTTTGCCTCTCTCGTGGCCACGGCCATTCGTGGCCGTGAGATCTTGGGTGGCGACAAATATGTCTGAAGTGAGGCCGGTCCCATAGGGCGCTGGCCTCAGTGTCCGCCGGTGCCCTCGGCGTGCGTCATGTCGACGCCACGGATCGTCACCGTGATTTGCCTGTGAGCGGCTTCTGCCCGGAACCGGGCCAGCACTTCTTTGACGTCGTGGTCGATGTACTCGTCGGCCCCGTTGATCTCGACACGTTCGCCGTCATCCACCTCGTCCAGCACCGCCACGATGCCTGGTTTCGATACGAACGTGCCGTCGCGCCGGAAGCGGATTCTCAGAATCCCGGTCTCGGCATCCCTTTCTGCCACGACCGCCCGACGGGAGTTCTCATAGAGCACGAAGCCGATGCCGATGACGACACCGGCGACGACGCCTTTGAGCAGATCAAAGGCAAGGACCGCGGCGATCGTCAGCACAAAGGGCAGAAACTGGGACCAGCCGAGTCGTGCCTGCAGGCGGAAGAGCGCCGGGCGGGCCAGGCTCAGGCCGACCTGGATCAGCACGGCGGCGAGACAGGGCAGTGGAATCCGGTTGAGCAGCGGACCGGCCGCCAGGACGGCCACGAGCAGGAGCAATCCGTGCACCAGCGCGGAAAACCGCTCACGGGCGCCCGCCGCGACATTGGCTCCGCTGCGGATGATGACCGCTGTCACCGGCAGCGCTCCGACCAGGCCGCAGACGATGTTGCCCAGGCCTTGTGCCAGCAATTCCCGGTCTGGCGGGCTGTGACGTCTGAGAGGGTCGAGCCGGTCGACGGCCTGGAGTGAGAGAAGTGTTTCGATGCTGGCCACAACGGCGACGGTGACGCCGGTGATCCAGGTCGCGGAATGCGCGAACGCGGTGAGGTCCGGGCGAGGCAGCGCGGCGGCCAGGGAGGCCAGACCGCCTGGTGGGACGCGCACGAAATGATCCGCGGCCAGGGCCAGGCCCGCGCTCTTCGAGAAGGCCTGTGCGAGGGCGCTGCCAATGATGACGACGACCAGCGCCGGCGACGCGAATGTGAGGCGTGCCAGGGGCGTGCGCTTCCAGCCGTACAGGATGAGGAGCGACAGCGCACCCACGGCCGCCGCTCCGGGATGAAAACCGGCAGTGATGGTCATGAGGCTGCCGGTTGCGCCGACCATTGCTGGTAGCTGTTTCAGGACAATCGTGATGCCGATGGCGGCCAGCATGCCCTTGACGACGGCTGATGGGACGACATCCGCGAGCCGGCCGGCGCGGAGGAGGCCAAAGGCCGCCTGCAGGCCACCCGCGATGATGACGGCCGTCAGAAAGGGCGGGAGGCCGCCCAGGTGCGCGATCTCCGCGAGCACGATCGAGGTGAGCCCTGCGGCCGGGCCACTGACCGAGAGCGGGGAGCGGCTGATCCAGGGGATAAGAAGCCCGCCGATGACACCGGCCATGAGCCCGGAAATGGGCGGCACGCCACACGCCACGGCAATCCCAAGGCAGAGGGGCAGGGCGACGAGGAACACCACGATGCCCGCCACGCCGTCGCTGGCGGCGTGCCCGAACATGGATGGGTGGCGATGCATCTGGAACCTCGTGGCCGGGCGGACGCTGCGCCGAGTGCGTCTCTTCCGTGCAGTGAAGTCGTCCGCGGACGATGGTGAAGGCCTGTCCGCGGGTGCGGCGTCTGTCGGCTGAAGCGGCGGTGTTCCGGCCGGCGCTAGCCTATTGCGCGGACGGTCCCGTGGTCAAACACCGCCCGAGCAGGGCAGGCGCCAGTTTCCGACATGTTCGTGCCAGTTGAACTGCCAGTGCACAATCATGTTCAGATGCTTGTGGCCCGCATTTCTGCGCAAGGCTTGCTACAAGTCGTTGCGCACAGACGGTTTCATGGCTGGTGCGGCCGCATCGGCATGGCCGCACCGAGCGTGGAGCGCCTCTTGCTCATGGTCTTAGCATGCGGGCGAGTGTGTGGGGTAGCCTAAGTCTGGAGCTGCCCTCGGCCTATGCCTTCATGTCGAACCCCATGCCTGTGACCTCGTCTGCTCCGGATTTACGGCTGGTCTTGCGCCAGGCTCAGGAGGAGTTTGCCTCGAATGCCGAGCGTGGCGCCGGCGGGCGTCGGGCGCATCAGAGGCTCGCCGAGGCTCTCGACGGCATTCTGCGGGTGATCGCCGCGAGGGCGCTCACGCCCGCATCGACCGGTGTGGCGTTGGTCGCCGTGGGCGGATATGGGCGCCGGGCTCAGTGCCTGTATTCCGACGTCGACCTGCTCCTGGTGTTTGCGGAAGAGGTCCGGGAAGCCGAGGAACGAGTCGTCAATGCCGTGCTCCTGCCCCTGTGGGATCTGAAGCTGGCGGTGGGGCATCACGTCCGGAGCCTGGTGGACTTTGACACCGTTGATCCGGACAACCCTGAATACCTGCTGGCCCTGCAGACGGCACGATTCGTCGCGGGTGATGCGGGCGTCTTCGAGCAGATGCGGGCTCGCATCGACGCCGGGGGCCAGGCTGGCCGTGAGGCCGTCCTGGAGGCGCTGCTCCAACTGAGTGACGAGCGGTATGCGCGGTTCAACCGCACCATGTATCAACTGGAACCAGACATCAAGGATGCGCCTGGCGGGCTGCGCGACATCGAAGCCGCCCGAATCTTCCACGCGATGACCGGGCACCGTACCGGGACTGATGACACGGAACTGGACAGGCTCGACCAGGCCGAGGACATGCTGCTTCGGATTCGGGCGATCCTGCACCGTGAGCAGGGCCGCAATCTCAATGTCCTGACGCATGAGCTGCAGGAGACCGTGGCAGACCGGCTGCGGTATCCGGGCGGTCAGCGCCAGCAGCGCGTGGAAGCGCTGATGGGTGCCTACTTTCGCCACAGCCGGGCGGTCAACCGGGCGCTCGATCGCGCGCGTTCCCAGGCTGGCAGCGGGGAACGCGACACGACCAGTGTGCCGCTGGGGCTGAATCTTGAACTCTCGGCCGACGGCGTGCGCTTTGTTGACGCGGACCGAGCCGGCCGGGAGCCCGCGTCGTGGCTGCACGTGTTTGCTCGCGCGGCCGAGCACAATGCCAAGGTGTCGTATGAAACCCTGGACGTGTTTGAGCGGAATGTCGTCCGCTATGCGCCCGTGGACTTCATGCCCACAGAGGAGGACCGCCGTCGGCTGATGTCGCTGCTGCGGCCCGCCCCTGGCCTGTATGCCCGTCTGTCCGAGATGCATGACTGCGGCCTGTTGCCCGCGATCTTTCCGGAGTTCAAGGCGATTTCAGGACTGGTGATCCGGGACTTCTTCCACAAGTACACGGTGGATGAGCACACGCTGCTGACCATCCGCGGACTCGAGCGGCTCGTGAATCCTCCCAGGGGACGCGAGCGCATGGGGTCACTCGTCGCCGAGTTGCGTGCGCCGGAGTTGCTGGTGCTGGCGTTGCTCTATCACGACGTCGGCAAGTGGAAGGACGACAAGCACGACGAAGAGAGCGTCCGCATGGCGCAGCCCATGCTGGAGCGGCTGGGCATCACTGGGGAAGATCGGCAGACGGTGCTGTTTTTGATTGGGCAGCACCTGCAGATGTCCAAGGCAGCGTTCCGCAGAGATACGGACGATCCTGTCGTGGTGCGCCAGTTCGCCACGCTGGTCGGCACGGAAGAGCGCCTGAAGCTCCTCTGCCTGATGACCGTCGTGGATGTCGAGGCGGTCAGCACAGAAACGTTGACGCCCTGGAAGGAAGAACTGCTGTGGCGTCTGTATATGGACGCCTACAACCAGATCACCCGTGGCTACGGCGACGACGTGCTGGAGGGCCGTGATGCGGCCGAGGCGCTGCAGTCGAGCCGTCCGGAGGATATCGATGCGGCGGAGCTGACCCGCATGCTCGACGGATTCCCGCGGCGCTATCTGGCGATGTTCGACGCGGAGCGCATCTATCGACACGTGCGGCTCGCCCGTGACATCCATGCGGACGAGGTCCATCTGTTTCTGGAGCCGAAACGCGACGCGTGGGAGCTCACCGTCGTGACGCTCGACAAGCCCAGTCTCTTCTCGAACATCTGCGGTGTCCTGTCGTATTACGGCATGGACATTCTGCGCGTGAGCGCGATGACCAGCCCGGCCGGACTCGTGGTCGATGTCTTTCAGTTTACGGACCACGAGGGTTTCTTCCGCTTCAACCCGGACGCCACCGCGCAGGTGGAAGAGACCCTGCGGGAGGTCGTGGCCGGGCGGCAGGATGTGACGGCGCTGCTCCGCCGGAAGGCGAAGAGCGTGCTCCGCAAGGCCGGCCCCAGGCGGGTGGCTCCGGTCATTACGCTCGATAATGAATATTCACAGCGCTACACGGTTCTGGAAATCGTGACCGAGGACGCGCTGGGGCTGGCGCACCGGATCAGCCGGGTGCTCTCACAGCACGGATGCGATGTCGATCTCGTGCTGCTCTCAACGGAAGGCAAGAAGGCCATCGATGTCTTCCATCTCACCAGGGCGGGGGCCAAGTTGACCGACGCCGCCCAGATGGCGCTGCAAGTGGACCTGGAACGCATGCTGGAGGACGGTTATGAAACTCATTAAGGCGATCGTGCGCCCGAACAAGGTTGACGACATCAAGGATGCGCTCGACAAGCTGCACGTGTCGGGCATGACGGTCACCGAAGTGCGTGGGCACGGGCGTCAGAAGGGGCACACCGCGGTGTACCGCGGCAAGGAGTACAACGTGAGCCTCCTTCCCAAGATGCAGATTGAAGTGGTGGTGGCCGATGACCTGCTGGACTCCGTGGTCCAGGCGGTGATCACGGCGGCGCGCACGGGTGAGATCGGTGACGGTCGCGTGTTCGTCCTGCCGGTCGAGCTGAACTACCACATCCGCACGGGCGAACGGGACGCCTAGCGGCGCGTGGTCCGCGGGGCGCCATCGGGGCGCCCCGCCCGGTTCGTGCTAGTGGCGGAATCGACGCCAGTCGATCTCGTGCCGCTCCACCTGATAGTTCAGGATGCGTCTGGTCGTATTGAGCAGGCGCGCGGCCTTGGCACGGTTGCCTTTCGTGGTCTTGAGCGCGTCCTGCAGCAGATCCCGCTCGTAGGCCGCGAGGGCGTCCTTCAGTGAGAGGCGCATGGTCGTGCCGGAGGCCTCGGCCGTCTGCAGCGACGGCGGCAGGTGATGGGCATGGAGTACCTGCCCGTCGCACACGAGCACGGCGCGTTCGATCGCATTTTCCATTTCCCGGACGTTCCCCGGCCAGTGATAGCTGGTGAGCATGTCGATCGCGGGCGTCGAGATGCGCCGGATGCTCTTGCCCTGTTCCCGCGAGAACTTCTCCAGGAAGTGGTCGGCCAGCAGCAGGAGGTCGGACTTCCGATCCCGCAGGGGCGGCACGAAGATCGAGAACACGTTGAGGCGGTAGTAGAGATCCTCCCGGAACGTTCCGGCGGCGATCATCTGCTCCATGTCTCGATGCGTGGCCGCGATCAGCCGGACGTTCGTGCGGATGGTGTCTGTGCCGCCCAGGCGCTCGAATTCCTTCTCCTGAAGTACCCGCAGCAGCCTGACCTGAGTCGAGAGGTTGATATCTCCGATCTCGTCCAGGAAGAGCGTGCCGCCCTCAGCGGCCTCGAACCGGCCCTTCCGTCGTTCCCGCGCGCCGGTGAACGCACCCTTCTCGTAGCCGAAGAGCTCGGCCTCGATCAGCGTGTCCGGCAGCGCCGCGCAACTCACCTTGATGAAGGGCTTGTTGGCGCGCAGAGAGTTGTAGTGCAGGGCGTGGGCAATCAGTTCCTTGCCCGTGCCCGATTCGCCTCGAATGATGACGGTCGTGTTCGTGCGCGCGACCTGCGCGATCTGTTCGCAGACCTGCCGCATCGGTCCACTCGTGCCGAGGATGTTCGAGAAGTCGTAGCGTTCCTTGAGCTCCTGGCGCAGATGGTCGTTCTCGTCGAGCAGCCGTTGGCGCTCGGCTTCAACGAGGCGCTGGACCTTGATGGCCTGCGAGACCATCGCGGCCACGACGCCCAGGAACTTGGCGTAGCGGTCGTAGTCGCGGTCGGCCTTGAAGCGGAGATCGACGCCGAGTGCGCCGATGGTCTTGCGGTTCAGCGCGATGGGAACGCAGATGTAGCTCAGTTCCTGCCGGGCCAGCTCCGGCCGGTCCGAGGCCCGGTTGAGAAACAGGGGTTCGCGGCTGACGCGCTGGACGACGATGGGCCGGCCCGTCTGCACGACGCGGCCTGTAATGCCCTCGCCCACGGCGTACCTCGCCCGCGTGCCGGCTTTGATGAGGCCATCGGTGGCCTCGACGTGCAGGTCCCGGGTGTCCTCGTCGAGGAGTGCGATCATGCCGCGCACGGCGCCGTGATGCTTCCCGAGGATCTCGAGAACGCTGTGCAGGGCGGCTTTCAGGTCCAGCGTCGACGAAAGGGCCCGGCTGACCTCCAGGAGCGTGGAGAGGCGGCGAACCTCGCTGGTCGTGACGTCGCCTGAACGTTCGGAAACGGCCATGGGAACATTATCGTCCGCTTGGGGATGTCATTGGCCACGAATGTCGCCTGAACCGCTGACGTTCAGCCAAAGAGGACGGCAGCGATGGCCGTGAGATCCTCGACGCCGTGTACGTCGGCGGGGCGGCGGGGAACCCGCACGCGCTGGTAGCTGGCGAATTGCCGGTCGATGCGCTCCAGATGGGCGCGCTCCTGGATCCGTCTGGCGTCGATGAAGGCGCCGTCCGCCGACTCTGGAATGACCTGGTTGACGATGAGGCCGGCCACCTCCACGCCGCTGCCGGCAAGGTGCTCCAGGGCCCTGGCCGTCTCATCGATCGGGAGCTTCTCCGGAATCAGGACAAAGACAAACGCCGTCGTCGTCCGCGAGGTCAGCCGCTCTCGGAAGGTCCGGAGCCGGGCCAGCCGTTCCTCGAGGCTGGCGATGATGGGGTCCTCCTCCAGCCGGTCCTTCGGGAGCATGGCGCGGCGTGACTCGGCCAGCGCGTGGAGCCAGCCGCTCATGGCCTCCGGCATGCGGATGAGGGGGAGGGTGTGCCCCGTCGGTGCCGTGTCGAACACGACCAGGTCGTAGTGGTCGGCGCGTTCGGAGACGAGCCTGGAGAGCCGGTCGAACAGGGCTGCGTCCTCGATGCCGGGCATGGCGCCGGCGAGGTCAATCTGGCCGAGGGCTTTGGTGGCTCCGTCTCCGAAGAGCGCGAGGGCGCGGGTCTTCACGTCGGCGATGTACTGCCGCGCTTCTGCCGCGGGGTCGATCTCCATGGCGGTGAGCGAGGGGGCGACCGTGGTTTCCGTGCCTGGAATCTGGATGCCCAGCGAGTCGGATGTCGAATGCGCAGGGTCCGTGGAGACGAGCAGGACGCGGCGTCCGGTTCGGCTGGCGGCCAGTGCCACCGCGGCCGCGCAGGTGGTCTTGCCCACGCCGCCTTTGCCCCCGAAGAACAGGATGTGCCGGTCGAGCAGATGTCGCATGGAGGAGGTCACGTCAGCAGCACGCCATCGAGTCGAGGGGGGAGTGTTTCATGCCCATCCGTCGGTGCCACTTGTGGAACTCGTCCAGCAGCAGGGGATACATATCGAGGAGATACAGCGTGGCGGGGTTGGGGACACCCATCAGTTCCAGATAGCAGAGCAGCATGAACAGGTCGTGCAGTTCCAGCGTCTGCCGGCGGATCTCCTTTTCGTAGCGCCCGTATGCGGCGCCGTGGAAGAAGTCCGAAGCGTTGCGGCGAAGGTCTGACCAGTCCACGGGAGAAGGATAGCGCGGGCGGTCCCGGAACAGACGAAAGGCCGGCCCACCGCATGGTGGACCGGCCCTGAGAATGCTGAATGGCGGGAGAACTACGACGCAGGCTTTACAGCCGGCGGCAGCGAGAACTCCTGGCTGGGGCCCCAGATGATGTCGCCCTTGTCGGCCAGGCGATCATCCTTGTGCGTGACATTCGCCGGACGCTTGTTGGCTGGCTTTCCCCAGGTGATGTTCGAACCGGAGAAGTTCGGCGTGCCGGTGCCCGAGAGCGTCACCGTGACCTCCATCTTCTCGCCGGCGGGGACGGTCTTCAGCTTCCATTGCACCATCGTGACGGCAGCCTTGACCGGGGTTGGGTTCGGATTCATGCCGCGGAACGGCGCCAGCATACCGGGGTTGGTCACCGTCTCAACGCCACTCTTGGGCCCGAGGTAGGACCCGCCGGTGCCGCTGACGGCCGTGAAGCCCTGCGGCAGGACGAGGGAGACGAGCACGTCCTCGGCCGCGAGGCCGATGCCCTTCTTGCCCTTGTTGTCCAGCGTGATGGTGTAGGTCAGATTGCCACCAGCCTGGGTCGGTGCGGACATCGACGCGAAGAGCAGTGCGCGGAAGCCGGACAGCTGCATGTAGTTGAAGATCTCGCGCGCGGTCGCCTCGTTCAGACGGTCCGGGTTGAAGAGACCCATCTGGGCGGGCGCCTCCTCGTAGATGATCTTCTTGAAGTGCTCGAAGTCCACTTCCTTGATCTTGGCGCCGAGGTCACGCCGCGGGTGCCCGATCTCTGGACCATGGCACTGGCCGCAGCCGAACTGAATGCCGAGCTGCTGACCCAGCGGCGCGGGCGCCTTGGCCGGAGCCACGCTCCAGTTGGCGGGCTCGGGAGCTGCGGGCAGGCTCTTCAGATAGGCATACAGGTTCGCGAGCCCGTCATCCGTGATCTTCGGGAAGCGGGGCATCACGCCCCAGGGCTGCTGCACGGCGCGCTTGAACTGCTCGAAGGTCAGGCCGCGGCCACCCGCGAGACCCGGACCGAACCCACCCTGTGCGGCACCGCCATGGCAGAGCATGCAGAGGCCGCTGCCGCCTCCGCCAGAGAACATGGCGCGCCCCTTCTGGGGGTCGCCCTGCGGCGTCTGAGCCTGAGCGGTTGCTGCGCCGAGCATCGCCGCGAGGCAAGCGATGATTGCAATCTTTCGCATGAAACCTTTACTCCTTTGACCGATGTGAACGCTGTTCGTACCCGACAGATTACTTTCTGGCGGCCTTTTCTGCCGCAAGTTTTCTCAAGACCTCAGCCGTAATGGGATGGCTCACAAGCATGGCCTGGTTGACCGTGCCCTCGGCAATCTTCAACGGGGTCTCACCCTTCTTATTCTTCAGTTCGAGGTCGGCTCCATGCTCGACGAGCAGTTTGGCGACGTTGTCGAGGCCATAGAACGCCACGCCGTGCAGGGCGGCGTACCCGGTTGAATCGGCCTGCGCGTTGACGTCCCCGCCGAGTTCGATGCACAGCTTGGTGGCCGCCAGGCTCTCTTCCTCAGAAATCAGGCTGTCGCCCGCGACGCGCCCCACCCCGGCCGCCACCATCAGTGGCGTGACGCCCTCGTCCGATGTGTCCAGCGGATTGGCCCCGTTGGCCACCAGCAGCTTCATGATCTCCACGTCACAGCTGAGCGCGGCGATCCAGAACGGCGTGCCGCCGGTGACCTTGATCTGCGCGAACATCGCGTACCCAAAGCGCGGCGGGCTCTTGACGAGGCGCTGATTGATCTTGGCGCCGTGAGCCAGGAGCGACTTGATGAGCTCGACCTTGTGGGTCTTGATCCCGATGAGTGAGCCCCACTCGCCACCAATCTCCGGGTAATCGTGCGTCTGTTCGCTTTCCCACTTGCCGACCGCCCAGTGCAGGGGCGTGAATCCCGTCTTGTCAGGATTGGCAAGGGCGCCGTGCTCGAGCATGTAGAGCGCCACATCCGCATGACCGCGAATCGTCGTGATCAGGAGCGGCGTGCTGCCATCCCCGGCTTCCTCGTTGATATCCGCGCCCTTCGCGAGCAGCAGCTTGATCATGGGGAGGTCGCCCATGCGGGCCGCAAAGAGCAGTGGCGAGAATCCACTGCTGGACTTTGTGGTGGGGTTGGCCCGGCGGTCGAGGAGATACTCCGCGACATCATCGTGGCTCTCGGCAATGGCCCACATCAGCGCGGTCTGGCCCTTCAGGCGTTCGGCGGCGTTGACGTCGGCACCGGCATCCACCAGGGCCCGTACAGCATCCAGCCGGCCCACACGCGCGGCCGTCATCAGCGGCGTCTCCCCGGTCGGCAGCGGCCGGTTGACCTTGGCTCCCGCCTTGACCAGCCGGGTGATCGCTCCCGCGCTGCCGTTCGTGCTGGCCAGCATGATGGGGGTGACGCCGTAATCATTCGCGACGTCGCCACGAGCGCCAGCCGCGACCAGCTGGTCCAGCACGTCCAGGTTGTTCCGGTGGGCGGCCCAGTGCAGGGCGGTGGCGCCATCGCCCTGCGGGGCATTGACGTCGACACCGGGCCTGCTGAGCAGGCGTTTGACCCCGGCAAGGTCGCCGTCCTGCACGGCGTGAATCAGTCTGAGATCCCGGGACTCCGCGGTCGGCGCGCAGGCCAAGGCCAGAACGCAGGCACACAAGAGTGCGGACCGTCGGAGGATTGAACGTGGACGCACGCTAAACCTTTGACATGAGTGAAATTGGGGTCGTAGGATAGCACACCGTTCTCACGAGGTTCGTGCCTGTGATGTCAAAATCGTTCGCCTGCTGGTTGCTGGTCACCTCGACTGTTCTCACTGTGCCGGCGTCTGCGGCGCCCAGGCAGAATGCGCGCGCCTCGGCCTCGGAGAGTGCCCCGGTCATGGCCCCGGACGCGCAGCGCGCCCTGATCGACAAGTACTGCGTCACGTGCCATAGCGCCCGCCTGAAGACCGGGGGCCTGGTGCTTGAGGGCATCGACACGGCTCATCCCGAAGCTCGCGCCGATGCGTGGGAGAAGGTGGCGCGGAAGCTCCATGCCGGCACCATGCCGCCAGCCCGCCAGCCACGGCCAGCCCGTGCGGAGGTGGACCAGCTGGCGGCATCAATCGAGCAGGCTCTCGACAACGCTGCCGCCAAGACCCCCAATCCCGGTCGCCCCGCCATCCATCGGCTCAACCGCGTGGAATACGTCAACGCCATCCGTGATCTGCTGTCCCTGGAGATCGACGGCAAGGCGCTGTTGCCCGGCGATGATTCGGGCTTCGGCTTCGACAACATCGCGGACGTCCTGACGGTGACTCCCGGACTGCTGGACCGGTATCTGTCTGTCGCGCGCAAGGTCGCGAAGCTGGCGATCGGAGACGCGTCCGTCAAGCCGGTGGTCGAGACGGTCGTCCGCCTTCCGGTCTTCCTGTTGCAGGACGACCGGATGCACGACGAACTCCCGTTCGGCTCCAGGGGCGGTGCGGTGGGCAAGCACAACTTCCCGCTGGATGGGGATTACGTCCTCAAGGTCTATCTCCAGCGCGGCACGATGAGCGGCGCCGTCCGCGGGCTTACCGAAGACAACCAGGTCGACATTCGGCTCGATGGGGAACGCCTGAAGTTCGTGCTCGTGCCGAAGGCTGGCCCGCGCGGGTATGAAGTCGCCGACACCTCTGCGCCGCTTGAAGCCCGGATTCATGTGGCGGCCGGACAGCACTCGATCGGGATTGCGCTGCTCAAGGGTACGACCATGGTCGAGGGATGGGGGCCTGCCCGCATGCCGGTGGGGAGCACGTCATTCGCGCAGGTTGACCGCACCTCGCAGGACGGCGGTGTGATCGACATGGGCATTGACAGCGTGACTGTCGAAGGCCCGTTCAACGGCGCAGCGCCGATGGATACGGCCGCCAGGCGCGCCATCTTCGTGTGCCGGCCGGTGCGCGCCACTGAGGAGGAGGCGTGTGCGCGGCGGATCTTCTCGACGCTGGCCCGCCGGGCCTATCGGCGGCCCGTGACGCCGGAAGATGTCACCACATTGATGTCGTTCTATAAGACGGGCCGCGCCGAGGGCTCCTTCGATCAGGGCGTCCAGTTCGGGCTTGAGCGGCTCCTGGTGGCGCCGGACTTCCTTTTCCGTCTCGAGGGCTCGCGTGCGAAGGTGAAGCCGGGCACGATCCATCCGTTGGACGACTTCGAGCTGGCCTCCCGGCTGTCCTTCTTTCTCTGGAGCAGCATTCCCGACAAGGCGCTGCTCGACCTGGCGGCGCTGGGCCGATTGAAGGACCCGGTCGTGATGGAGCAGCAGATTCAGCGCCTGCTCCGCGATGAAAAGGCCGCCGCCTTCCGGAGCAACTTCTTCGGACAGTGGCTCTACACGCGCAACGTGGCGCAGGTGACGCCGGACCCGACGAACTATCCCGAGTTTGACGACAACCTCCGCGCGGCTTTCCAGACGGAGACCGATATGTTCCTCGCCAGCCAGATCCGTGAGGATCGTTCGGTCGTGGAACTCCTGACCGCCAACTACACCTTTGCCAATGAGCGGCTCGCCCGGCACTACGGGATCCCGAATGTCTACGGCAGCCACTTCCGGCGGGTCACCCTGCCCGACGACACGCGCGCCGGCCTGCTCGGGCAGGGCAGTGTGCTGACCGTGACGGCCTACGCCACGCGGACCTCACCGGTGCTGCGCGGTAAGTGGCTGATGCAGAACATCCTGGGGACGCCGCCGCCCCCGCCGCCGGCGAATGTGCCGCCGCTCGAGAATACGAAGATCGAAGGAACGCTGCGTCAGCGGATGGAACTGCATCGGAAGAATCCGGTGTGCGCCACCTGCCATTCGCAGATTGACCCGCTCGGATTCGCCCTTGAGAACTTCGACGCGATCGGCCGCTTCAGGACCATGGACGGCAAGGCTCCCGTGGACGCCTCGGGCGTGCTGCCCGACGGCACGAAGTTCGATGGCCCGGCGGCCTTCCGCAAAGTCTTGCTGGAGCAGCGGGCGTCCTACATCAGCACCTTGACGGAGAAGTTGATGACCTATGGTCTCGGGCGCGGCGTGGAGCCGTATGACATGCCGGCGGTCCGCAAGGTCGTCCGTGACGCCGCCGCAAAGGACTATCGGTGGTCGGCCTTGATCCTGGGTATCGTTCGCAGTACCCCGTTCCAGATGAGGAGATCGGAATCATGATCCTGACGCAGAAGCACCTGGCTCGCCGGACTATTCTGCGGGGCGTTGGCGCCTCGCTGGCCCTTCCCCTCCTCGACGCGATGGTGCCAGCCTACGCGGCCACGCGTCTGACGGCCGCGAACCCGGTCCGCCGACTGGGCGCTGTGTACGTGCCCATGGGCGTGAACATGGCGCAGTGGACGCCCAAGCGGACCGGCGCTCTGGAATTGACGCCGACGCTCCAGACGCTGGCGCCCTTCAAGCAGAACCTGCTGGTGGTCACCGGTCTCGACATGGATACCGCGGTGCCTGGCGCCGAGGACGGCGGTGGTCAGCACTCGCGGGTGCAGTCGTCCTGGCTTACTGGCGTGCACGCCAAGAAGACCGACGGTCCGGGCTTCGAGGCCGGGACGACCATGGACCAGTTCGCGGCCAAGGCGCTCGAGAACGAGACGCAGTTTGCCTCGCTGGAAATGGGACTTGAGTCGGTCGACCTGGTCGGCGCCTGTGAGATCGGCTACACCTGCGCGTACACCGGCACCCTGTCGTGGCGGACGCCTAAGACGCCGTTGCCGATGGAGACCAACCCGCGCGTGATGTTCGAGCGGCTGTTCGGGGATTCCGGCACCACGGACAAGAAGCTGCGACTGGCCCGCGACCAGAAGAACAAGAGCCTGCTCGACTCAGTCCAGCAGTCCATCGTGCGTCTGCAGAAGGGGATTGGCGCCAGCGACAATGCGAAGCTCACGGACTATCTGGAATCGGTCCGCGATATCGAGCGCCGCATCCAGAAGGCCGAGGAGCAGGCTGAGCGGGACCTGCCCGTCGTGGAGCAACCGGCGGGTATTCCGGCTTCCTATGAAGAACACTCCCGCCTGATGTTCGACCTGTGGGCCCTGGCCTGGCAGACCGACATGACTCGCGTATCGACGTTCATGATGGCGCGTGAACTCTCGGTCCGGACCTATCCAGACATTGGCGTGACCGAGCCGCATCATCCGTTGTCGCATCACCAGGACAATCCGGAGAAGCTGGCGAAGCAGGCGAAGCTGAACGTTTACCATCTGAAGCTGTTCAGCTATTTCCTGCAGAAGCTGGCCGCCATGCCGGATGGCGACGGGTCAGTCCTGGATCACTCGATGATTCTGTATGGCTCCGGCATGAGCAATTCCAATCTGCACCTGCCGAAGAACCTGCCATTGGTGGTGGTCGGCAATGGCGCGGGCCAGGTGAAGTCGGGCCGGCACATCCGGGCGGCCGCGGGCACGCCGGTGACGAACCTCCAGTTGGCCCTGATCGAGAAGATGGGCGTTCGGCTGGACCGTTTCGGCGACAGCACGGGCGCGCTCAATCTGCTCTCGGATCTCTAAGGAGCCAATGGGCGTGACTTTCAAAGGGCCGGCCCGTCAGGGCCGGCTCTTTCTGTCTCTGGCGCTGGTCATGTGCCTTGGGAGCGGCCGGGCTCTCGTGGGCCAGACCGCAGATGATGCCGTGTCCCGCGCGGATGCGGCGCTCTTAGCCGGGCGCGTCGAGGAGGCGGTGAAGGCGTTTGATGCCATCGTCGCGCGCCGGCCCTCGGACGGGCCGTTCCTCTGGCAGCGGGGCATCGCGCTGTACTACGCCGGCCGGTACCGCGACTGCCGGTTGCAGTTCGAGGCGCATCGGCTGGTCAATCCTGACGATGTGGAGAATGCGGCCTGGCACTTCCTCTGCGCTGCCCACGAGTCGTCCTTCGCCGCAGCCCGGCGTGCGCTGCTTCCGGTGGGCCCGGACCGCCGAAGCCCCATGCGCGAGGTGTACGAGATGTTCCAGGGGACGGTGACGCCTGATGACGTCCTGGAAGCGGGGAAAGGAAGCGCCTCCGGCCGCTTCTACAGCGCGCTCTATGTCGGTGTGTTCTACGATGCTCAGAGAGATCACGTGCGCGCACGGTCCTTCATGGAGACCGCCGCGCGCGAAGAGTTCAGCCGCGTCGGCGGGTACATGCATGCCGTCGCGGTATTGCATGTGAGGGTGACACCATGAGCGTTCGGAAGACAGCGGCTGCGGCGGCTGCGATGCTGGTACTCGGCATGACGGCGATGGTCCTGGCCCAGGGCAACCCCGAGGCGGCCAAACTGAAGAATCCGGCCGCGGCGACTTCGGAGTCAGTCGCGGCGGGTGAGAAGACGTATCAGAAGTTGTGCCGGAGTTGCCACGGAAAGACCGGCGGCGGGGGTATGGGCCCCAGTCTTATTGACGCGACCTGGGACCATGGTGGCAGCGATGGCGAGATCTTCGTCGCCATCCAGAAGGGCGTAGGGCAGCGGATGGAGGCCTGGGAGGATCGGGTCAACGAAGCGGAGACGTGGAACCTGGTCAACTATCTCCGCTCGATCGCGGCCAAAGCCGAGTAGATCAGCCCTGCCGGAACGTCGCTGGCAGATCCGGCTTGGTGTCGCGGAGGATTTCGATCACGGCCTGCCGATCCGCGGCCGTCAGCTTCTTGTACGCCGGGTCTGCATCCTTGCCTGAGAGTACCGTCCACAGCCGGTCGTAGACCATGGCCTTGGCCCGGGCGGGAAGGGCGTCAAACGCCGGGGAGTAGATGAGGTAGCTGCAGGGGTACTTCATCAGCCGCTTGGTCAGGTCAAACTCCCGCAGCGACCGGCCTTTCGGGTCCCGAGGACCTTGGGCAGAGAAGACTTCTGCATAGCCCGAATTGCCCTGCACCTTGCCAGGCAGAGGGACTTCGTCCACGAAGAGCAGATGGTCCACGAGCTCGGAGACGACGTTGGCGACCGCGTCGTCCGAGGCCTGCATGGACGCCTGCTTCACCGGCGCAGCGGGGTGCAGCCGATCCCAGTCCTGCACGCGCGTCACCCAGCTCAGGCGGGTGATGAGATTCGTCATGAAGGTCTGGTGGTTGAACACCATCAGCGCGACGACGTCACTCTGGGCCGTCGGATACGCCGTGGCGTCAATGGCGCCACTCACCGACGTCAGCTTCGGTGTCACCGCCGCGCGCACGCCGCTCTTCTTCACGTGGTAGACGGGCACGTTCCCCAGGTGGCGCGTCGGGACCGCGGCGCCGGTCACGAACCAGCCGCCCCAGCGGTCCTCAAACGGCGTGCGCTGGTCCACGGCCCAGCCTTGCGCGTAGTCGTTCGGGTTGTCGGACAGAGGGAGCATGCTCATGGTGAGCATCCCTGAAATCCCCATCGTCATGTTGCCTTCGTGGCATTCGAGGCACCGCTGCGACCGGTTGAAGTGCGGCCGTTGGGCGGGCTTCTGATCCACCTGATAGAACTGGAGGCCCTGCTGAGGATCCCAGGCCGCGAGTTCCAGCGTGTCCGCGGTTCGGACCCAGCCGACCGACACCGTGTCATTGAAATAGAGCGCCCGGGGGGTCTTCTGCGTGATGTGCTCGGACTGCAGGCTCGTCTCGGAGTAGACCAGCATCTGGGATTCGACCGGGATCTTCAGGGCCTGGAGGACGGACTTCAGATAGCCGCGCTCGCCAGGTTCGAAGCTGAGCTGCACGTCGCCGTTGATGATCCGCTGGTTCAGCGTGGCGACAGGGTCGGTGACGGGCTTATTGAGGTAGTCGATGGCCGGGTGTCGGGTGGACACCGGATCGGACGGCGGTCGCTGGGCAATCAGCAGTGTCGCACTGGCAGCGAACACTCCGCAGGTCAGCAGAAAATGGGCGCGACGCATGGTCGCGCCCAGTATATGCGGGGCCCCCTCAGAACCTGTAGTCGTGGGGGTGGGGAAGGTGCGTGGCGTGCGGGTCGTCCGGCAGGCCAACCCGGATGGTGCCCATCAGGCCCCCATCGGCGTGATCGAGGATGTGGCAGTGCATCATCCACGTCCCTGGCCGCTCATCGAAGCGCACGAGGACTCGGACCGTCTGGTCGAACTGCACGTTCACGGTGTCCTTCCACTCGATGGGGTGAACCGCCTGCCCCTTCTCATCGACCACGTGGAAGAAGAACCCATGCAGATGGAACGGGTGTGACCACGGCGTCTTGTTGGTGATGGTCCAGATCTGGGTTTCGCCAAGCTTCGCCGTGAAGGCTTTTGCGGTCCAGTACGGCTTGTGATCGATGCCATATTGGAACCGCCCGTCCTGGAGCTGATCGATCGTGAGCAGCAGTTCAAGCGGGGTCGCGCCTTCGGCCGAGTACGGGGTAATCGCTCTGGTCGAACGAGTGGGGGCTGGCCCGCTGTAGGCGGGGCCGTCAGCGAACTGAATCTTGAACAATGGTTCCTCGGCCGGCCGGAACTCCACGGACCCGTACCCGCGGTTGAAGACAAACGAGTGGAGCAGCAGTTCGCCTCCGGCCGAGCCCTTCGGCTGAACGATCAGGTCAACCCGCTCCGCGCAACCCAGGACCAGGCTGGTTGCCGTGGTCTGGTACTCGATCAGGCCCCCGTCAGAGCCGATCTTGACGAGCGGTTGGCCGTCCAGATCCAGAGAGAAGTAGCGGCTCTTCGCGGCATTGAGGATCCGCCAGCGCATGGGAGCGCCGCTGCGTGCCTTGAGCGTGCCCATCCCGCCCACCTTGCCGTTCACCAGCACGATGTTGCCCTCGCGTCCAAAGGCCATTCCCGTGGTGCCTCCGCTTTCCGGGTCTTCGAGCTTGCCGTTCTCATCGATGCCGATATCGCTCAGGACGACGACGATTTCATCGACAACACCCAGGCGGCTCTTCTCCGCGGGGTCCTCGACGACGAGCGGTGCGTAGAGTCCAAATCCCACCTGCTCTGCGGTGGCGACGTGCGGGTGGTACCAGAACAGGCCGGGATCCGGGACCATGAGGTCATATGTGAAGGCGCCTCCGGGCTTCACCTCTGGCTGGGAGATGCCGGGGACCCCGTCCATCTCAATCGGAACTCGAACGCCATGCCAGTGAATGGTGGTCGCCATCGGCAGGTGATTGGTGAAGTGGACAATGAGGCGGTCCCCCACGTTGAGACGGATCAGCGGACCTGGCACCTGGCCGTTATAGGTGAAGGCCTCCACTGTCTTGCCCGGTGCGATGGTGATCCGCTCGACGCGCGCGTCAATGTTGACCTCGACAATCTTGGGGTCGGGGTTGATGTCGACCGCTTCTTTGAGGCGGAGCTCCGAGTCCCAGCCCTCCGGCTGGTTCGAGGCGGCCTGGGCCCAGGCGGATGAACCGCCGAAGAAACCTGTAAGCACCAGGGCCGCGCAGACGAGTGCGCGGCGCGAAGCGAGGGAGGTGGGCTGGATGGACATAGCAAGGCTCTCAGCAATCGCCGTGCCCGCCGGATCGGGAGGATTCCCAAGCGGGCTGCAGGCGAGGGGTACGCGTCGCGGGGAATAATCCAGTAGAAGTGAAACTTCCCGCGAGCGTGAGGTCGAATACATGTATTGTAAATATGACTTTTAAGTCCGCCGCTGTCAACGGAGGCGTTGCGCCATGCAGCTGACCCAGTTTTCCGACTACTCGCTTCGCGTTCTGCTCTATCTCACCGCGCACCCGTCACGCGTCGTGCCGCTCCAGGAGATCAGCCGCTCGTACGGCGTGTCCCATCATCACCTCGTCAAGGTGGTCCGGCGGCTGTCGGAGCGGGGCTTGGTCGAGTGCGTGCGCGGGCGGTCAGGAGGCGTGCGTCTTGGCCGGCCACCAGCCGACATCAATATCGGTGCGCTGGTCAGGGCCACGGAGCCGCACCTCGACCTGGTTGAATGTTTTGACCGTGAGACCAATACCTGCCCGATTGACGGGGTCTGCGGCCTCAAGGGCGTGCTCAAGCACGCAACCTCCGCGTTCCTCGGTGTCCTCGACGGCCACACGCTGGCGGATTTCGAGCCCCGTGCGGCTGCGCTCATCAAGGTCTGGCGCCGCCATCAGTCAGACGAGCTGACCGGATAGAATGAGAGGCTGTACTGACTCTGGAGGATTCATGCGACAGATCTCGTGTGTGTGGCTGCTCGGTCTGGCCATTGGCGTGGCCGGGTGCGGAAGCGCCGAACAGCCCAAGCCGGTGGCAGCGACCCCAGCGTGGGAAGCAGACAACCCGATTCAGCCGCTGCCGATGGCGCCGCTCGGGACGGACATCAAGCTGTCGGCCGTAAATCCTACGCCGACACCCGAACGCGTCCGACTCGGCCGCTGGCTCTTTTATGACAAGCGGATGTCCAAGGACGCCACGGTCGCGTGTGCGACCTGCCACCGGCCGGAGCATGCCTTCTCCGAGCCGACGCCCCACTCGACGGGCATTAACGGCCAGGAGGGCGGGCGAAAGGCGCCGACCTTCCTGAATGCCGCGGTGACCCTGTACCCGAATTTCTTCTGGGATGGCCGGGCGTCGTCGCTGGAGGATCAGGCCCTTGGGCCCGTGGCCAATCCCATCGAAATGGGGAATACCCACGAGGCGATGGTCATGACGCTCAAGAACATCACTGGGTACGGCGCCTACTTCAAGGAGGCGTTCGGAACCGAAGAGGTCACGAAGGAACGGATCGCGCAGGCGATCGCGGCCTACGAACGGACCCGGATGAGCGGCAATTCCCCCTATGACCGCTGGAGGAAGAACAAGGACCAGGCCGCCGTCACCGACCAGGCGAAGCAGGGACACGAACTCTTCTTCGGCAAGGGGGCCTGCAACCAGTGTCACCTTGGCAACAACTTCACGGACAGCCTGTTCCACAACCTCGGAGTGGGTTGGGACGCGAAAGCCAAGGCCTTCAAGGACGTCGGGCGGGCGGCGATCTCGAAGAATGAGTCCGACACGGGAGCGTTCAAGACGCCCACGCTACGTGACGTCGCGAAGCACGCGCCGTATATGCACGACGGATCCGTGGCGACGCTGCGTGATGTGATGGTGCTCTACAACAAGGGCGGTGAGAAGAACCCGCATCTTGATCCCAAGATGCAGCCGCTCAAGCTGACCGATGCCGAGATTGATGCGCTGGTGGCCTTCATGGAGGCCCTGAATGGAGAGGGGTACCACGACAAGGTCCCTGCCTCGTTCCCACAGTAATTGACGGCGCTGGTGCGCGGGGCCTCGGTGGCTCGGCGCACCAGCGTTATCCGGTCCGCTCCGGCACCCACTTAAGCCCGAGCGCGACGATCCGCTCCAGCAACTCCTCGTAAGACAGGCCCGCCTTTTCGCCCGACTCGGCGAAGTCCTCGCCGTACGACAGATTGGGATTCGGATTCGCTTCCAGTACGTACACGCCACCGGAGGCGTCCATCCGGAGATCGATGCGGGCGTACCCGGAAAGATCCAGTGCCCGGTACACGCGTGTCGCAATGTGCGAGATCCGGGCGATGTCGGCCTCGCCGAGCGTGGCCGCGTCGGTGGTGACGCCGTGCTTCTTCTGGTACTGGTCGCTCCACTTCACCCGTTCGGTCGCGATCTTCCACCGGTTGTCGGGCATCCGCGAGAAGGACATCTCCCAGACCGGGAAGACGCGGAGTCGGTCATTGCCGATGACACCGACATAGAGCTCACGCCCGTCGATGAATTGCTCGACGATTGCGGCCGTGCCCACACGCTCGTGGATGAACTGTACGCGCCGGTGGAGCTGCTCTTCGGATTCGACGACCGACGCCTGGGAAATGCCGACCGACGCTTCGTAGAAGAGCGACTTCACGATGAGCGGGAAGGTCAGGCGTTTCGGCAGCTTCGCCGTCCGCCCGCGCGGCACCACGAAGAAGTCCGGCACTGGAATGCGGTGATACGCCAGCAGCTTCTTCGACAGCCCCTTGTCCCGCGCGAGCATCAGGCCGCGAGGGTTGCACCCGGTGTAGGGCACGCGAAGCAGCTCCAAGTAGCTCACGACGTTCTGGTCGAACGTGGTGATATCCGCGAAGGCTTCCATCAGATTGAAGATGATCTGCGGCTTGAAGCGGCCAACCGTGCGCCGGATGCTCGCGAGGTCGTCGTCGACCCCGAGCGCCTCGACGTCGTGACCGCGTTCCTGCAGCGACACGATGACGTCGTGCTCCATCTTCCATTCAGCGTTGACGACATCCATGCCGGTCGTATCGGCGGGAGGCACGAGGTGGTCGTGGACGAGCGCGAGGATACGAGTCTTCTTCACAGCACCAGCCTATGGCCGCCGCTGTGCATGTGGTTCATGACCTGGACGGTGAGCAACACGGTGAATTCCTGACGGGCCTGATCCTCGGGGATGGCCAGTCGCAGCTTCAGATCCTGACAGCGCGCGATCATGTCCTCGATGACCTGGTCGATAGTGTATTGGTACACGCCGGTCCATTGCGCGACGACCCGGCGGACGTGGCGGCGCATGCGTGCGATGAATTGTGCGGCGGTGACATTGCCCGCAGCCTCTGGTGCATCCGAGAAGAGCCGGCGGAGTTCCCGATCGTGCATGCCCGCCGGCTCCACACCGTAGTGACGCCGCTTGCGGCGGTAGTGCTGCCGCAGCGTGGTTTTGATCTTCCGTAGAGGGTCGAGTTCGGTTGTGGCCAGCACCGTGGGTGTGCGGCCGCGGAGTGACCGCATGAGCGTGTCGACGTACTCCAGTTTCTTCACCGCAGGCCAACCCGCATAGCGGGCCGGCCACTGCGTGTGTGGCGTGAGCCAGACGGCGAAGGTCTCCGCGAAGTCCTCATCGGGATGGCTCTGTGCGTACCAGCGGTCCAGGTGCTGGACGAAGCTTTTGCTGTACGGCCGCGGCGTGTAGAACTCGGGATACTCGACCGAGGGCGACCCGAAGATCGCGCGGCGCTGCCGGCGGAGCCGGAGCCGATAGGCGTTGTCTACGGCGTGACCGGTCTCGTGCCGGAGGATCCGCATGCACCACTCGTGTTCTCCGCCTTCCACCTCCAGCATCTGCGCCTCCTCCAGCTTCTCAAGGCGCGGGTGGGCCAGATAAAACGGGATGGCGACGGCGACGATGCCGTCAGGCGTGAACCACTCATCCGCCAGATAGAAGTGGACCGGCACGCGCAGATCGCGTTCGGCCAGTTCGGCGCGCAGTTGGTCAATGCGCCCTGTCAGGGTGCTCCCCTCGATGGCGAGGGGCAAGTCACACAGGCGGAGGTCGAGGAGCTGTTCGTCCGGGAGGGACGGCCAGTCGGCGGGGACCTCGGAGTGGCCAGGCATGGTGTCGGATCATACCGGCGGACGGGGCAAACCCCTGCGATACAATCGCCGTCTGCCGGCGCGGCTCTTGGCTCTTCCGTCTGGGTGCGCGCGTCGACGAGGCCCACGATGAGCACCCCGCAATCGGTACCGGCTACGCGCGACCGCGCGGCCATCGACATTCGGCATACCTGGCACGTCGGCGATCTGTTTCCCTCCGTGGATGCCTGGCGGGAGGCCGGAGAGGGGCTCGCGGCGCGGGTCAGCGGTCTGGGTGCGTTCAAGGGGCGCTTGCTTGAGGCCCCGGCTGTCCTGGCCGAGGCGCTGGAGTTGCGCTTCGATCTGGACCGGACCATCACACGGCTGTATGTCTACGCCAGCTGTCTGGCGGACCAGGACACGAGAGTGGCCGCGCACCAGGGCATGCAGCAGCAGATGATGCAGCTGTATACGGCCATCGGCGCGGCGGCGGCCTTCATCGAGCCCGAGCTGTTGGCGGGTGACCCCGCTGCCATTGCGGCTGCCTGCGCCGGCGAACCACGGCTGGCGCCGTTTCGCGTCTACATCGAGGACATCGCGCGGCGCGCGGCGCATACCCTCAGTGGCGCTGAGGAGAAGCTGCTCGCGGACGCCACGCTGATGGCGGCGTCGCCCTCGGACATCTACGGCATCCTGACGAACGCGGACTTTCCGTATCCGACCGTGACGACATCGGACGGGCGCGTGATGCGTCTCGATCAGTCCGGGTACGGCGAATTACGGACGAGTCCTGTGCGCCCGGACCGCCAGCTCGCGATGGACACCTTTTTCGCAGCGCATGGCGCCTTCAAGGGAACCATGGGGATGGCGATGAACGGCAGTATCCAGCGGGCCCGGTTCTTCGCGTCGGCCCGGCGGTATCCGTCGACCATCGCCGCGGCGCTGGATGGTCCCAATATTCCGGTGGCCGTGTATGACCGGCTGGTCGAGGGCGTCAACCGTCAGCTTCCGTCGTTCCACCGCTACCTGCGGCTGCGTCGTCGTCTCCTTGGTGTCGAGACGCTGGAGTATCACGACCTCTACGCTCCGCTGGTGCCGGACGTGGACCTCTCCTACACGCCCGAGGAGGCGGTCACGCACCTGCTGGCGTCGCTGGCGCCGCTGGGTGGGGAGTACGTCGACGTCGTGGCCCGGGGATGCCGTGACCGCTGGATCGACTGGTATCCGAACGACGGCAAGCGGTCGGGCGCGTACTCCGAGGGCGCGGCTTACGACGTGCACCCGTACGTGCTGTTGAACTACCTGGGCAAGTTCCATGACGTGAGCACGCTGAGCCACGAAATCGGCCATGCGATGCACAGCTTCTACTCGAACCGCGCGCAGCCCTATCCGACGGCCGGCTATCAGACCTTTGTGGCGGAGGTCGCCTCCACCTTCAACGAGGAACTGCTGGTGGACTACATGCTGGCGCGGCTGACGGACCCGGCCGCGCGCCTGTCCGTGCTGGGCAGCTACCTCGAAGGGATCAAAGGCACCGTGTTCCGGCAGACGCAGTTCGCCGAGTTCGAGCGGGCACTGCACGCGATGGGCGATCGGGGAGAGCCGCTCACAGGTGAGGCCATCGGGGCGCTCTACATCGGGATTACGCGCCGGTATTACGGGCACGAGCAGGGCGTCTGTCACGTGCCGGACGTGATCGCTCACGAGTGGAGCTTTATCCCGCACTTCTATCGCGATTTCTACGTGTTCCAGTACGCGACCTCCTTCACCGCGTCGACGGCGCTCGCCGCGCGCGTGCAGGCGGGCGAGCCAGGGGCGCAGGAGCGCTACCTGCAGTTCATCAGCGCCGGCGGGTCGAAGTATCCGATCGAGTTGCTCAAGGACGCGGGCGTGGACATGACGACCAACGAACCACTCGATCTCACGATCGCGAAGATGGAACGGGTCATGGACGAGGTGGAGCAGTTGGTCGCCAGCGGCGCGGTGGCGCGTTGACCCCGCCGGCCGTCGACGGGACGGCCGACGATCGCCGGGAGCAGGCGCTGCTGACCCTTGTGCGCTGGCGGCTCCTGCCGTTCATGTTCCTGCTCTACATCGTGTCGTACGTGGACCGTGTCAACGTGGGGTTCGCGTCCCTGCAGATGAACCGCGACCTCGGGCTGAGCGCGTCCGTCTACGGGTTGGGCGCCGGGATCTTCTTCCTCGGCTACTTCGCGTTCGAAGTACCGAGCAATCTGCTGCTGGAGCGCTTCGGGGCCCGGCCCTGGATCGCGCGGATCATGGTGTCCTGGGGCATCGTCTCGGCGGCGATGATGTTCACGACGGGCGTGCGGAGCTTCTTTGCACTGCGGATGCTCCTCGGTGTCGCCGAGGCGGGATTCTTTCCGGGGATGATCCTGTATCTGACCTACTGGTTTCCCGAGCGGGAGCGGGCGAAGACGGTCGCGCTGTTCATGACGGCAAACGCGCTGGCCGGCGTGATCGGGGGGCCGCTATCAGGCCTGCTGCTGACGCTGGACGGCTCGCACGGACTCTCGGGCTGGCAGTGGCTGTTCCTGTTGGAGGGGATTCCCGCTGTCGTGCTCGGTGGAGTGGTGCTGGTGTATCTGCCCAATGGGCCTCGGGATGCCCGTTGGTTGCGCCCGGAGGATCGAGAGTGGCTGGCGGCCCGGCGCGAAGCCGAGCGCGCGGGCAGCCCCCACGTGGGTGTCTGGGCTACGCTGACGAACGGCCCGGTCTGGATCTTCTCGCTGCTGTATTTTTCGCTGGTCGTGGCGCTCTACAGCGTGAGCTTCTGGCTGCCGCAGATCCTCAAGCGATTGTCGGGTGCGACGGACCTGACCGTGGGG
>CANKJK010000005.1 GCA_947482665.1 Acidobacteriota bacterium | reverse complement strand
GTGCGGGACCGCGAGACGGGCCTGGCGCGGCAGGCACGGCCCGGGGACATCGCCATCCTGTTCCGGTCGCGCGACAGCCATCGCGCGTTTGAGTCGGCGCTCGAGGCCGTGGGCATCCGGGCACACGTCTACAAGGGACTTGGCTTCTTTGACGCCGACGAAGTGAAGGACGCCCTGGCGCTCCTCTGGTGCCTGGCGGATCCGCACGCGGACTTGCGTGTGGCCGCATGGCTCCGCTCACGGCTCGTGGGCCTGTCGGATGCGGCGCTGGCCGCGCTCGCACCATCGCTCAGCAAGGCCGTCTGGGAGAGCGTGCCGGTGCCCGACGGTGTCCCGGCAGCGGAGCGCGCGCTCCTGGAGATGGCCCGGCACGACCTCGCCCGCTGGCTGGCGCTGGTCGATGTGTTGCCGCCGGCGGAGCTCCTCGACCGCGTGCTGGAAGAGTCGGCGTATCACGTCGAGCTGCGCGGGCCAAGACGTGCCCAGGCGCGCGAGAATCTGAAGAAGCTGCGCGGCCTCGTCCGGCGGTTGCAGAACCGGGGCTACGCGACGCTGGCGCGCGTCGTCGAATACATCGATCGCCTCTCGCTCGGGGACGAATCGAATGCCGTGATCGATGCGACCGACGCCGTCAACCTGATGACCATTCACGCGTCAAAGGGGCTCGAGTTTCCCATCGTGTTTGTGGTCAATCTGGGTCGCGGCATCGGCAACTGGCGGGATCCCATCCGCGTATCTGCCGCGCGCTCGGAGGACGAACCGATTTCCGTGGCGATTGGCACCTTCCAGTCGGATGCCGACGAGGCGCGGCCCGGCCGCGAACGCGAGGAAACGAAGCGCCTGCTCTACGTGGCGCTGACCCGGGCACGCGAGCGTCTCTATCTCGGCACGGTCGTGAAAGAGGGCCGGTCGCAGCCCGGACGGGGCAGCCTCGGGGAGGTGATGCCGCCCACGCTGCTGGAGCTGCTTGGCCAGGCGGCCGGCGTCGGGTCGTCGGGCCCGGTCACGCGTGAGTGGCAGGGGATCTCCGGTGCCCGGCATCGTTTCCGGTGCGGTGCGACGCGGGCATCCGGGGAAGACGCACCCGCGGCACTGGCCGTGGTGGAGGACGAGCCGCCGGCCGACTTCGCCCGGCTCGTCGCGCCAGAGGAGGCGCGCACCGTCACCGGAGGCGACGAAGGGGCCATCCCGCAATCCGCTCGCGCCGGCGCGGCCTCGGACCGGCTTGCCGGCACCCTCGTCCACCGGTTGATGGAGCGCTATGGCGGGGAAGCGGTGGCACTGGAAGACATCGTCGACCGGCTGCCGGAACTCCTTGGGCCGGATCGGCTCCCCGAGGACCCGGAGGACCAGCGGACACTCGCGCGTCGCGCCAGGTCGGCCTACGGCGATCTGGCCGCGCAGCCCAGGCTGGCCGCGCTGCTGGCCAGCGGGGAGGTGTACCACGAGGTGCCCTTCAGTGCGCGCATTGACGGTGCGCTGCGGCGGGGGGTGCTCGACTGTCTGGTGCGCTCGGCGGACGGACACGTCACGGTGCTGGAATTCAAGACCGGGCGTCCCCGGCCCGAGCATGACACGCAGATTGAGGCCTATCGACGGGCCGCCATGCGGGTGTTTCCTGGGGCCGTGATCGACGCCTGCCTCTTTTATTCGGGCGAATAATACGGAGAAACCCTGCGCTTTCTCGTTGCCCTGCCCTGATCCATCCCATATGATCGCGAGGAAGGAGTCGTGATGATTGGAGAAGAAGCGCGCGTGGCACTCACCTGCCCGAGCTGCGGTAATGACCAGAATTTCCTCGTAAAGACCCTCCAGATGCACCTCGCGCACGTCAGCGAGTCACGCATCGAGGTTTCCGAGGAAGGCCGTCCCGCTGTGTTTGAACTGCTCTGCGACGAGTGCGACCACGCACTGCCGCTCGACGAGATCGACGAAGTCACCCGCCGCGAACTGCTGCTCTCACTCGGCGCTCGCTAAGGCGCCGCCCCCGCATCTCCCGTCCGTTGACGCGGGCCGGTGCCGGCCCTATCGTAGGCACGCTATTCATGCTGCCCGAGCGCTTTCTGCCGCCGTGTCGTGATGCCGTCGTTGGTGCGAGATTGTCGCCCGCGGCAGGCACGGCAGGCGCGTGGCTGCGCGACGAAACGGCCATCGATTTTCCATCCGTGGCCGCCGAGGTGGACGCGATGGCCAGCGCCTTTCTTCCGCAGGAACCAGCTCCGACGCTGACGGCTGACGTACGCCTGTCGGCCCGTCAGGCCTTTGAGGGCGCGGTGATGCCGCTTGAAGTGCCCGTGCGGTGCACCTGTCGGGTCTGCGGCGGCCGGGGCGAGTGCTGGCCCGATCCCTGCGCGGCCTGCCTGGGCACGGGTATCGAGATCCGCAAGCACGCCGTGCGGGTGATGGTGCCGGCCCGGGTCAAGGAGGGCGCACGGTTCCGCTTCTTGGTCACCCCGCGCCAGCACCCGGTCACCCGCATCGAACTGCGCGTCTCCATCGACTGACCTATGGAACGGCACATCCGAATTCTGGCCATCCTTTCCCGCATCTGGGGCGGCCTCGCGCTCATCATGGGCGTCTCGCTCCTCTGTCTGGCCGGCGGTGCGGCGGCGCTCCTGCGTCAGCCGTCCAACGTGGTCGGGGCGCTGGCCGGTCTCGCCGCTGGAAGTTTCCTGATCGTGGGCCTCATTGCTCTGGCCTGGGGCGGCGCGAGCCTGTGGTGCGGAGCGCTCCTCGCCGATCGGTCGCCACTGGGGCGCGGCCTCGGCCTCGCACTCGGCCTGTTGAACCTCCTCGTACTGCCCTTCGGTACTGCGCTCGGGGCCTACGGGCTGTGGGTGCTGCTGACGCACGACGGTCGGCGGCTCTTCACCACGCACGCGGTAAGCTAGACGGGTATGCCCACTCTGGACCGCGAGGCCGTTCTGGCCGCGCTGCGCGTCGTCATCGACCCCGACCTCAAGAAGGACATCGTCTCGCTCGGCTTCGTCAAGGAGCTGAAGACTGACGGCGGCCAGGTGGACTTCATCATCGAGCTGACGACCCCCGCCTGCCCCGTCAAGGAGCAGATGCGGGAGCAGGCGACCGCCGCCGTGCGGGCGCTCGCCGGCGTGACCGGCGTCGAGGTCCGCATGACGGCGCGGGTCCAGTCCGCCTCGATGCCGGAAACGGGTCGCCAGCCGCTGCCCGGCGTGAAGAACGTCATTGCCGTGGGCGCGGGCAAGGGCGGCGTCGGCAAGACGACCGTCTCGGTGAATCTGGCCATCGCGCTGGCGCGGTTCGGCAGCCGCGTGGGCATTATCGATGGCGACATCTACGGCCCGAACGTGCCGATGATGCTCGGCCTCAACGCCACGCAGCTTGAGACCGACGGCAAGCAGATTGTGCCGGCCGAGGCGCACGGCATTCAGGTCGTCTCGATGGGCTTCCTGACCTCGGAGGATGCGCCCATCATCTGGCGTGGGCCGATGCTGCACTCGGCCGTGCAGCAGTTCTTCCGCGACGTGGCCTGGAACGACCTGGACTACCTCATCGTCGACATGCCCCCGGGGACGGGCGATGTCGCGCTCAGCCTCAGCCAGACCGTACCGGTCGTCGGCGCCGTCGTCGTCACGACGCCGCAGCAGGTGTCGCTCGCCGACAGCCGGCGCGCCGTGCGGATGTATCAGAAGCTCAACATTCCCACCCTCGGCATCGTGGAGAACATGAGCTTCTATGCCTGCACCAACTGCCATCACGAGACGGATCTGTTCGGTCACGGCGGCGGCGAGCAGCTCGCCACGGCCATGGAGGTTCCGTTCCTCGGCCGGCTCCCGATCTATCAAGCGATTCGCGAGGGTGGGGACAACGGCACGCCGCTGGTGGTGAGCGAGCCGGGGTCGCCCGCGGCCCGGGCGTTCATGCAGCTGGCCGAGCGCACCGCCGCGCAGGTCTCCATTGCCGCCCACAAGGCGGTCGTCGCCAACAAGGGCAAGATTCCCCTGATTCAGGTGCAGTGACGACGCCCGATCTCACCTACACCAAGCGGACGCTGGCCAACGGCCTTCAGGTGCTGGTCCACACGGACCCGCGCGTGCCGCAGGTGGCCGTCAATATCTGGTACCACGTCGGCTCCAAGAACGAGCAGCGCGGGCGCACCGGATTCGCGCACCTCTTTGAACACCTGATGTTTGAGGGCAGCGCCCATCACAATCAGGGCTACTTCGCGCCGCTCCAGCAGGCTGGCGGGCAGGTCAACGGCTCCACCAACGCCGACCGCACGAATTACTGGGAAGTGGTGCCCACCGGTGCGCTCGAACTCGCGCTGTGGATGGAGAGCGATCGCATGGGGCACCTCCTGCCGGCCCTCACCCCAGAGCGCTTCGCCACCCAGCAGGCCGTCGTGCTCAACGAGCGCCGGCAGAACTACGAGAACCGGCCTTACGGGCTCGCAACCGCGGCCCTGACCGAGGCGCTCTATCCCCGGGAGCATCCCTACAGTTGGATGACGATCGGTGATGCCGAGGACATCCGCGCCATGGAGCTGGCCGAGGTGCAGGCGTTCTACTCTCGCTTCTATCACCCGGCCAATGCGTCGCTGACCCTGGCCGGCGCGATCGGCGAAGATGAGGCGTTCGAGCTCGCGGAGCGCTACTTCGGCGACCTCGCCGCCGGCCCGGTGCCGGAGCCGGTTCGCGCGTCCACGCCGGACCTCCAGGCGAAGCACCTGGTGCTCGAGGATCGCGTCGAGCTGCCGCGGCACTACATGGCCTGGCATACGCCGGCGATGTTTGCTCCCGGGGACGCCGAGTTGGATCTTGCGACCGATATCCTTG
Organism: Acidobacteriota bacterium; assembly: GCA_947482665.1. Taxonomy (GTDB): domain Bacteria; phylum Acidobacteriota; class Vicinamibacteria; order Vicinamibacterales; family UBA2999; genus CANKJK01. Next base: position 251,414 of record CANKJK010000005.1, on the reverse strand, counting down.
CGAACGGCAAGACGTCGCGCCTGTACCGGACGCTCGTCTTCGAGCGCCGGCTCGCGCTGGATGTGGGCGCCCACCAGGCGTCTCGCGAGATCGGCGGCTATGCGCTCATCGTGGCCACGGTCGCTCCGGGCCGCAGTGTGGCCGAGGTCGACGCGGTGATCCGTGAAACCGTGGCCGACCTGGCCGCCCAGGGACCAAGCGCCGCCGAACTGGAACGCAGTGCCGTCCAGGTGGAGGCGCAGTTCATCTATCGTCTCCAGACTTGTGGCGGCTTCGGCGGGAAGTCCGACCAGTTGAACGCCTATAACGTGTTGACCGGAGACCCCGGCTACTTCCGGACGGACCTGGCGCGCTACCAGCACGCCACCGTGGCGTCCGTGCGCGACGCGGTGGCCGCGCACTGCCGGCCCGACCGCGCCATCACGCTGACCGTCGTGCCGAAGGGGCAGCTGGGGGCGGCCCTGCCAGGCGCCGAAAGGGTCGTGGCCTCGTGACCGCCGTTGACCGCTCGCGCCTGCCCGCCATCGGGCCTGACGGCGCGTTCCGCTTCCCGGCCATCGCCCGGCATCGCCTGGCCAATGGCCTCGATGTGCGGACGGTGGAGCATCGGGCACTGCCGGTCGTCACCCTCGTGCTCCTTGTGCGCGACGGTCTTGGGTCCGACCCGGCCGGGCGCGAAGGGCTGGCGGCGATCACCGCCGACATGCTGGATGAAGGCACCGGCGCCGCATCGGCCATTGACATCTCCGACCGGATGGCGCGCATCGGCGCCGACTACGACATCGACATCCGCGATGACGCGACGGTCCTGACCCTCACCACGCTCTCGCGCTTCGCCGACCGCGGAGCCGGGTTGCTGGCGGACCTGGTACTGCGACCCTCGCTCCGCGAGGAGGACCTCGTACGCGTGCGGACGCAGCGCATCAACCGTCTGGCGCAGTTGAAGGATTCGCCCGCGGCCAGGGGTGAGCAGGCGTTCCTCGGCGTGGTCTACGGCGATCATCCCTACGGGCATCTGGCCATTGGCCGCGCGTCGAGCCTGCGCGAGCTCACCATCAGCGACGTGACCGCGTTTCATGCGGCCGCCTTTCAACCCGGCCGGGCCACGCTCGTGGTGGCCGGTGACGGCACGCACGCGGAGCTGCTGGCGGTTGCGGAGCGGGCGTTCGGAGCCTGGCGCGCCGGCACGGCTCTTCCGGGGATCGCACCCGAGGCCCGACCCGCGCCGCCGTCTCCCTCGACTCGGCTCGGCCTCGTGCACCGGGATCAGGCCGCGCAGTCGGTCCTCACGATCGGACAGCTCGCGCCGCCGCGGTCGACACCCGACTACGCCCCGCTCATCATGCTCAATGCCGCGCTCGGTGGTCAGTTCGTGAGCCGCGTCAACCTGAAGCTGCGCGAGGAAAAGGGCTACACCTATGGCGCCCGCACGGGGTTTGACTGGCGGCGCGGCGCCGGCACCTTCACGCTGGAGGCGAGCGTGGAAACGCGCGTGACCCGCGACGCTGTCGTGGACGCGCTGGCGGAGCTGGAAGCCGTGCGGGGGGACCGCCCCGTCAGCGGCGCGGAGCTCGATCTGGCCCGCGCCAGCCTCACGCGCGGCTACAGCCGCAACTTCGAGACGGCTGGCCAGGTGGCGCGATCGGTCTCGCAGCTCGCGCTCTACGATCTGCCCGATACGTACTTCGAGCAGTTTGTCTCGACGATGGATGCGGTGACCGAGGCGGATGTGGCCCGTGTGGCCCGCCAATATCTCGACCCGGCCCTGATGACGACGGTGGTCGTCGGCGATCGGGCGGCCGTGGCCGCCGGACTTGGCACGCTGGGCTTCGGCGTGCCCACCGAGCTTGGTCTGGAGGATTGACGATGAAAGCAGTGCGGTATCACCAGCACGGCGGACCCGAGGTGCTGAACTACGAAGAGGCGCCGGATCCGGTCCCCGCGCCAGGAGAGGCGCTGGTGCGCGTGCGGGCCTGCGCCCTCAATCATCTCGACCTCTGGCATCGGCGTGGTCTCGAACGGCTGAAGACGCCGCTCCCCATGGCCGGCGGCAGTGACATCGCCGGTGAAGTGGTGGACCCCGGCCCGAGCGGACTGGCCGTGGGGACGCGCGTGATGCTCCAGCCCGGCTGGAGCTGCGGGCGCTGCCGCCAGTGCCTCTCCGGGCGCGACAACGAGTGCGCGCAGTATTCCGTGCTCGGGACGAAAGAGCAGGGCGGCTACGCCGAGCTCGTCAAGGTGCCGGCCGGGAATCTCATCCCGATTCCGCATCACATCGACTTTGTGACCGCGGCGGCCTTTCCGTTGACGTTCCTCACCGCGTGGCACATGCTCATCGGCCGCGCGGGCCTCAAGCCCGGCGACGACGTGCTGGTGCTGGCCGCGGGCAGCGGCGTGGGGCAGGCCGCGATCCAGATTGCAAAGCTGCACAACGCGCGCGTGTTCGCCACGGCCGGTACCGACGCCAAGCTCGCCAGCGCGCTCGATTTGGGGGCGGACGCCGCCATCAACCACTACACCGAGGACGTGCCCGCACGGGTGCGGGAGCTCACGGGCAAGCGGGGCGTCGACATCGTGGTCGAGCACGTCGGCCAGGCCACCTGGGATCGCAGCGTGAAGTCGCTCGCCCGTGGCGGCCGGCTCGTCACCTGCGGCAACACCACGGGCTGGGAGGCCGCGATCGACCTCCGGTTCCTCTTCGTCCGCGAACTCTCGCTGATGGGGTCCTTCATGGGCTGGAAGGGCGAACTGCTCGCGGCCGCGCCGTTCTTCTTCAACGGGCGTCTGAAGCCGGCCGTGGACACCACCTTCCCGCTCCGCGATGCCGTGAAGGCGCATGAGCGGCTGGAGACGGGTGAGCAGTTCGGAAAGATCGTGCTCACGGTCGATTGATCGCGAGCCTTCCGTAGCAGCGCGCTGTCTGGGGCGCCTGTCATCGCTCTGGCGCTCCGCGACCGCCCGATTGCCGCGTGGGGCTCGCTTCACTTCAGTCGCGCTCAAACGGGAATCCGTATCGCGGCCAGCGGACTGTCCTGCATCCCGTGACTGCCGACTGGGAGGGACGTCTGCGGTGTCTGGTTTCGATCGAGCGCGACTGAAGTGGAGCGAGCCCCAGGTATTCCCCGGGCGGTCGCGGAGCGCACGAGCGAAAGCAGAGACCGCGGGCGGCCATGAATGGGAGGGGCAATTACGCCCTATCTCCCGCGACACGCCACGTCTGTCCGTGCTTGTCGCCGTCGGTGCGCTCCCCACTTCAGTCGCGCCTGATCGACGACAGGCACCCCAGCCAGCTCCAGCGCCGTCGCAGCAGTTCGTGTGAGCCGACCCGCGGCCAGCGGACTGTCCTGCATCCCGTGACTGCCGACCGGGATGGACGTCTGCGGTGTCTGGTTTCGATCGAGCGCGACTGAAGTGGGGCGAGCCCCAGGCATCCACCGGGCGGTCGCGGAGCGCACGAGCGAAAGCAGAGACCGCGGGCGGCCCTGAGAGGGAGGGGGCATCAACGCCCCACATCTCGCGCCAGGCCACGTTGGTCCGTGCTGCTTGGCGCTGCTCGTGCGCTGCGTGGCCGTCCCTGCCCGCTACCGCCGTCTTGGCTGCCCGTCATCGATCTGGCGCTCCGCGACCGCCCGGTTGCCGCTTAGGGCTCGCCCCACTTCAGTCGCGCCTGCTCGACGACAGGCACCCCAGCCAGCTGCAGCGTCGTCGCAGCAGTTCGTCTGAACTGCCCCGCCGGCTGCGACACGCATTCCCGTTTACGCGCTCCGCGACCGCCCAGTGGCCGCTTGGGGCTCGCTTCACTTCAGTCGCGCTCAAACGGGAATCCGTATCGCGGCCAGCGGACTGTGCTGCATCCCGTGACTGCCGACTGGGATGGACGTCTGCGGTGTCTGGTTTCGATCGAGCGCGACTGAAGTGGGGCGAGCCCCAGGTATCCACCGGGCGGTCGCGGAGCGCACGAACGAAAGCAGAGACCGCGGGCGGCCATGAGTGGGAGGACGGTGGGGGAGATTGAACGCCTGACGAAGTGCGGGCCGATAGAGAAGCAGGAGAGAGAGGGTCGTACGGGGGAGGGCAGTGCGGGGGCCGGCAGGAGGCGTGGCCCCCTGCCGGTCAAAAGCGGTGTCGAGCGGTTACTTGGCGGGCGCCGGCGCCGGGCCCATACCCGTGTAGAGGAAGCGCTGGATGCGCTTGCTCTCCCAGCCCTCGCCCACGTAGATGTTCCCGCTCTTGTCGGTCGCAATCACCCACGCGGCGTCGAACGCGCCCCCGTAGTGGCCGCCGTAGCCGAATGAGCCAATCGTCTCGAGCGTGTCGCGCAGCAGGATCCACACCTGCTGGTTCATCCCGTCCACCACATAGGCGTAGTGCTGGCCGGGATCAGCCGAGAGCGCGATGTCGAAGGCGCTGCCCCCGAGCGTGCCCGGAGCCACGACACCTTCCTTCACGAAGGTGCCGTCCGTCTTGAACACCTGGATGCGGTTGTTCACACGGTCAGCCACGTAGAGGAGGCCGTCCCGGCTCATCGTCATGCCGTGTAGCTCGCCGAACTGCGGGCTCTTCGGGTCGGGCTGAAACTCGGGCGTGGGCGTGGCGTCGTCCGGCGGCTTGCCGTAGGCGCCCCAGTGGCGCTTGTACACCCCGGTGTAGGCGTCGAGCACGAGCACCCGGCGATTGCGCCGGCCATCGGCCACGTACACCTCGTTGGCCACCTTATCCACGGCAAAGGCCACGGCGCCGTTCGCATTGGCCGTGTCGTTGCTGCCCTTGCTCTCGCCGTGCTTGCCGAACTGGAAGAGACGCTTGCCGAAGCGGCTGAACTTCAGCACCTGCCCGTCACCGGGTCCGTCGGCACCGATCCAGACGTTGTCCTGCGCGTCCACATAGATGCCGCGCTCGCCGTAGGGAGCCGTGCCCATGGCCGGGTCCGGGCTCTTCTCACCGGGCGTCGGCCACTCGTACTTTCCGTCCGGGCTCGGGCCACCCCAGCCCTGCACCACGCGGCCCTGCTGATCGAACTCGATCACCGGCGGCGCGGGGCGGCAGCAGACCGCAAACGGTCCGCCGCCATCCTGCCCGATGCCGTAGGAGGAATCCGTCGTGGCTTCCTTCTCGGAGTTCTTGAGGGTGCCCGGGCGGTGAATGATCCAGACGTGGTCGCGTGAATCGACGGTGACGCCGGTCACCTGTCCCAGCTTCCACTGGTTCGGCAGCGGCTGGGGGAAGGTTTTGTCGTACTTGAACTGCGGCACCATCCCGCCGGATGTGGCGCCGCCGGGAGCCTTCTGGTTGCAGCCGGCAGCCACGAGGCCTCCGGCCAGCATGCCTGCGACGAGGACGCGCGCGATCATGATTCCGACCTCAAGCCCTTGTAGAGGAAGCGCTGCACGCGCTTGCCCTCCCAGGTTTCACCCAGATAGATGTTGCCCTTGCCGTCCACATCGATGCTGTGCGGCGTCGTCATGCAGCCGCCGGCGTGGCCCGGACAGCCGAAGGAGCCGACGATGTCCATCGTCTTGCGCTCCAGAATCCACACCTTCTCGTTGCGGCCGTCGGGAATGTAGGCCCACTTCTGCTCTGCGTCCGGCGAGAAGGCGATACCAAAGACCGATCCGTTGAAAGTCTGCGGCTCGACGAGCTTTTCCATCACGAACGTGCCGTCCGTCTTGAAGACGTGCACCCGGCTGCCATTGCGGTCGCAGGCATAGACGAACCCGTCGTTGCTGACCCCAATGCCATGCACGACCGAGAACTGCTCGAACGGCTTGTTCGGGTCGTACTTGAACTTCACGGAATCATCCGGACGCTTGCCGTAGGCGCCCCAGTGGCGCTTGTACTTGCCGGTGTCGCCATCGAGGACGACCACGCGGTGATTCACGTAGCCGTCGGAGATGAACACTTCATTGGTTGGCGTAAAGACCTTGATGCCCGAGGCCTGACCGAGATTCTCGGTACTGTTGCTCTCAGGCCCCTTGAGGCCTGTATGGCCGAACTGCAGCAGGAACTTGCCGTCGCGGGTGAACTTCAGCATCTGGCCATCGCCGGGTCCGGTGGCCGTCAGCCACACGTTGTCCTTGGCGTCGACAAAGATGCTGTGCATGCCCGAGGGCGTGCCGCCCGAGTACGGGTCCTTGCTCGGACCGCCGGGCGAGGGCCAGTCGTACTTGCCGTCCTTGCTCGGGCCACCCCACGCCTGCACGACGTTGCCGTCGTAGTCGAGCTCGATGACGGGCGGAGCCGTCACGCAGCACGTGCCGAGCGGCGGCGTGTGCTCGGCGCGCAGCTCATCCGGCCGGAGGGTCGAGCCGCGGTGCACGAGCCAGATGTGCTGCTTGGCATCGACATTAATCCCGACGACGGTGCCCGTGATCCAGTGGTTGGGCAGCGGCTTGGGGAAGGTGTCGTCGTATTCGAAGTAGGGAACCTGCCGTGGTGCTGTCGGCGCGGGCCCCGCGGAGGGACGTTCCGGCGTCTGGCTGGACGTGTGTGCCACATAGGCACCAAGCGCCACGGCCACCACGACGCCGCCGGAGAGGAACTTCAGCTTGGACATGCGGCCCCCCTTATACCTCGGACCCCAGTTCCGGGAATGTCGCAAACAGTGCCGACGCGTGCGTCAGATGGCCGATATACTCGGGCCTCGCTCCGCTTTCCTGAGCCCTGCGGCCACTCCGGCCACCAGCCCTCACTGAAGCACCTCCGAGGGTTCAACTGATCGCTCCATCACTCACACGCGTGGCCGGATTCAGGCACAAGGGTGCCCGGCGGCCGTTGTGTCCCTGACGCGCTGTGTGCCCCGGCGCTGGCGCGGACCACCTGCGCCTGCGCTCACCCCGCTGCGCGATGAGCTGCTGAGCATCGAAGGGCTCGAGCAGCGGGCACTGACGCTGGCCGCGAGCCTCACGATCGATCCCGATCCCGGGCGCCGCGCCAGAGCCACGTTGCCGCACTTCGAGGCCAACGTCCGCGTGCTGCGCGCGGCCTACCGCACCCTTGCCGACGACGTTCGCGCCGGACTCTTCGTCGTGCCTGCGGCGGAGTGGCTCCTCGACAACTATCACCTCCTCGTCTCCGAGATCGCCGAGATCCGCCGAAGTCTGCCGCGCCGATACGCGCGGTCGCTGCCCACGCTGGCGTCCCCGGTGCATGGCGGCCATGCCCGCGTCTACGTCATCGCCCTCGAACTCATCCGTCATAGCGACAGTCGTTTGGACCGCGCGCAGCTCGTGCGCTTCCTGGAGAGCTATCAGCGCGTGGCGCCGCTCACGATCGGAGAGCTCTGGGCGTGGCCGAGCATGCTGCGGCTCGCGCTCATCGAGAACCTCCGGCGCCTGACGGACGAAGTGCTCGTCGCCCGGCTGGCGCGGCAGGCAGCCGACCTGCACGTGGCGGCCACCGATGGCGGTGCACGGCCTCGCGTGTTTCCCGATCGGCCGGATCCGGCCTTCGTCGTCCAGCTCCTGCACCGCTTCCGCGAGTACGGATTGCCGCTGGTGTCTGTGCGCCACGCGGTCGATGAACACCTCGCGGCACTCGCCACGACGGCGGAAGACATGGTCCGTGGCGAGCACCAGCGCCAGGGTGTGGCGCAGGTCTCGATCGCCAACGCCATCACCAGCCTGCGGCTGTGCGCCACGTTGGACTGGCGCGAGTTCTTCGAGTCCGTCAGCCTCGTCGAGCAGGTTCTGCAGCGCGATCCAGCCGGCGTCTACAGCCGGATGGACTTCCTGAGCCGCGACCAGCAACGGCGGGTCGTGGAGGAACTGGCCGAGCCGACCGGCGAGGGGCAAATCCGCGTGGCGCTCAAGGCCATCGAGAGCGCGCGGGAGGCGTCGGTCGCGGGCGCGGCGCCCGGGCGGGCCGTGCACGTGGGCTACCACCTGCTCGATGTCGGCCGTCCGGCTCTCGAAGCAGACCTGGCCTACCGGCCGGGCTGGAGCCAGCGAGTCCGGCGCCGCGTGGTTCGCTACGCCACCGCCAGCTACCTCGGCGCCATTGGCTGGGTCACGCTCGGCTGCCTCGCCGCGCTTGACGCCTACGCGCGCCATGCGGGCGCTACGCCGCTCGGTGAAGGGTTCGTGGCCCTGCTGGCGCTCGTGCCGGCCAGCGAACTGGCGACGCTGGTGGTGCAGCGCCTGGTCGCGCACCTCGTCGGCCCCGGGCGCCTGCTGCGCCTGGAGTTCAAGACCGGCGTGCCGGATACGGCGCGCACGATGGTGGTGATCCCGACCATGCTGACGAGCCTGCCCGGCGTGGATGCGCTCATCGAGCATGTGGAGGTGCTGGCCCTCGGCAATCTCGACCCCTGTATCCACGTCGCCATCCTCAGCGACTTCACCGATACCCGCACAGGCGATGCACCGGAAGATGCCGCGCTCCTGGCGCGTGCGCGGGCAGGCGTCGAGGCGCTGAACCGCCGGTTCGCCCCTGGCACCGAAAACCGCTTCTTTCTCTTTCATCGTGACCGCCTATGGAACCGGCGTGAGGACGCGTGGATCGGCTGGGAGCGGAAGCGGGGCAAGCTCGAGGAGTTCAACCGGCTCCTGCGTGGCGCCACGGACACGAGTTTCTCGACGCAGGTCGGCGACCTGAGCGTGCTGCCCACGATCCGCTACTGCCTCACGCTCGACACCGACACGCGGCTGCCGCGCGACGCCGCCCGCCGGCTCGTCGGCATCCTCGCGCACCCTTTGAACCAGGCACAGTTCGACGCCACCGGGCGGGTGGTTGCCGGCTACGGCATTCTGCAGCCCCGCGTGAGCGTGACGATGGCGAGTGCCGCCGGGTCGCTCTTTGCCCGCACCTGGGCCGGGCACACGGGCGTCGATCCGTATACGACCGCTGTCTCCGATACCTATCAGGACCTCTTCGACGAGGGCATCTACGCGGGCAAGGGTCTCTACGATGTGGATGCGTTCACGGCCGCGCTGGCCGGGCGCGTCCCCGAGAACAGCCTGCTCTCGCACGATCTCTTCGAGGGGCTGCACGCGCGCACGGCGCTGGTCAGTGACATCGAGGTGGTGGACGACTATCCCTCCAGCGTGCTGGCTCACGCCCGTCGTCAGCACCGCTGGGTGCGCGGGGACTGGCAGATCCTCTGGTGGCTGCTGCCGTGGGTCCCGTCCGAAGCGGGCCTCGTACGCAACCGGCTCTCACTCATCGCGCGCTGGAAGATCTTCGACAACCTGCGGCGGAGCCTCGTGCCGCCGGCGACGGTGGCGTGGCTTGTGGCCGGATGGAGCGTGTTTCCCGGCATGCCGGTGCTGTGGACGGTCTGCGGTCTCCTGCCCGCGGCCTTCCCGCTGTCAGGCGCGGTCGTCGGCCTCTTCCGCGGGCCGGGCCGTCAACAGGCCTGGGCCGTCTTCGTGCGCTCGCGGACAGCCGACCTGCAAACGGCCCTGGCCCGCTTCGCGCTCCAGGTCACGGTGATGGCGAGCGATGGCTGGGAGCGCCTCCACGCGATCGCGGTCACGCTCGTCCGGCTGAGCGTCACCAGGCGCCGTCTGCTGGAGTGGGAAACGATGGCCGCCACGGCGGCGCGCGGCGGAGCCCTGGGCCCGGGAGCCTTTGTCCAGGCGATGGCAGCGAGTCCTGTGCTCGCCGTCTCCGTCACCGCGGTACTGGCGCTCACGCGCCCGGCGTCACTCGGCGCCGCGGGGCCGGTGCTTCTGCTCTGGGCGCTGGCACCGTGGGTGGCGTTCGTGCTGAGCCGGCCGATGTCTGCCCGCCAGGCGTCGCTCACGCTTCCGGACCGGGAGTACCTGCGCGAGGTGGCCCACCGCACGTGGCGGTACTTCGAGACGTTTGCGGGCGCGGAGGACCACGCGTTGCCGCCCGACAACGTCCAGGTGGACGTCGAAACCGGCGCGCTCACCGTGGCGCACCGCACCTCGCCCACCAACATCGGCTTCGGGCTGTTGTCGGCCGTCGCCGCGCGCGATCTGGGGTTCATCGATGACGCCGAACTGACGCGTCGCGTTGGGGAGTCGCTCACGACGCTGGAGCGGCTCGAGCGGCACGAAGGGCACTTCCTCAACTGGTACGACACCAGGACCCTTGCGCCGCTCCCGCCCAGCTATGTGTCGACCGTCGACAGCGGCAATCTCGCGGGTGCCCTCATCGCCGTGGCTGCGTCCGTGCGCGAGCGATCGCCGGGGCTCACGACACGGGCCCTCGCGCTGGTCGAGGCGATGCGCTTCGGCTTTCTGTTCGATGCCACGCGGCAACTCTTCGTGATTGGCTATCGGCTGCCCGAGGGCGACACCCCGGGCCGGTTGGACGCGTCGTCCTATGACCTGCTGGCCTCGGAGGCGCGCCTCGCCAGCTTCGTGGCGATCGCCAAGGGCGATGTGCCGGAGAGCCACTGGTTTCACCTCGGCCGCTCCGTGACGACCGAGCGCGGTGCCCCCGTCCTGCTCTCGTGGAGCGCGACGATGTTTGAGTACCTGATGCCGCTGCTCATCATGCGGTCGTATCCGGACACGCTCCTCGATGAGTCGTGCCGCCTGGCGGTGCACCGGCAGATGCGCTACGGCCGCGCGTGCGGCGTGCCATGGGGCATCTCGGAGTCGGCCTACAACGTCGTGGACCGGCACGGCACCTACCAGTACAGAGCCTTCGGCGTGCCGGGGCTCGGCCTCAAGCGTGGCCTGGGCGACGACATCGTCGTGGCGCCCTATGCCTCGGCTCTGGCGCTCGCGGTGGAGCCGGGGCCCAGCGTCCTGAACCTGCGGCGGCTGAGCGCGGCCGGGCTCGAGGGGGCGTACGGCTTTTATGACGCGATCGACTACACGCCCCGCGGTGTCGAGGAGATCGAGGCGTGGAGCGCGGCGCGGCCGCTCGGCGGCACCGTCGTGCCCACCACGTTTGCCCATCACGCCGGCATGACGCTGGTCGCGATCAGCAACGCCCTTGGCGGCAATCAGCTTGTGCACCGCTTCCACGGTGAGCCGCTCGTGCAGGCCACCGAGCTCGTGCTGCAGGAGCGCGTGCCGCGCGATGTGGCGTCCATTCAACCGCGCCCGCCGGATGATGTCCTCGCGGTGGCGGCGGTGCCGGCCGCCACGGTCCGCCGGTTCCGGTCGGCTCACACTGTGTTTCCCCACACGCAGTTCCTCTCAAACGGCAGCTACGTCACCTCGGTGACGAATGCCGGAGGTGGCACCAGCGTGTGGCGTGGTCTCGCCGTGACCCGCTGGCGGCGCGACGCCACGTGCGATGCCTCGGGCCAGTTCATCTACGTGCGCGACATCCGGAGTGGCGAGGTGTGGTCCACCGGGTACCAGCCCTCCCGCCGGGAACCGGACCATTACGGCGTGACCTTCACGCCAGACCGGGTGGGCATCCGCCGCCGCGACGGCAACATCGCCACCGAACTCGATATCGCCGTCTCGACTGAGGACGATGTTGAGGTGCGCCGCGTCACGCTGCGGAACTGGGGCACCGAGGCCCGCGAGCTCGACATCACGAGCTATGCGGAGATCGTGCTGGCACCGGCCGCCGGGGATCTCGCGCATCCGACCTTCGGCAATCTCTTCATCGAAACCGAATACCTCCAGGACCGCGCGGCGCTCCTCTGCCACCGCCGGTCACGCGGACATGAGGACGCCCCCGTGTGGGCCATTCACGCGCTCAGCCTCGAAAGCCGTCCCCAGGGACCCGTGGAGTGGGAGACGGACCGTGCCCGCTTCCTTGGTCGTGGCCGCGACCCCGGCAATCCGCTGGCGATGGACGGCCGCGTGCTGTCGGGGACGACCGGCGTGGTGCTCGACCCCATCGTCAGCCTCCGGCAGCGCGTGCGCCTCCAGCCGGCCGGGCAAGTGACACTCTGCTTCACGACCGGGGTGGCACCCGACCGCGAGACGGCTGAGGCGCTCGCGCAGAAGTACCACGATCCGGCGGCCGCGGCTCGGACCTTCACGCTGGCCCTGACGCACTCCGAAAGCCGGATGCGCCACCTCGACCTCTCCAATGACGATGCCACGCTCTTCGAGCGCCTGGCCTCGCGTGTGCTCGGCACGGATGCGTCGCTCCGGGCGGACGCGGGCACCCAGGCCGCGAACCAGGCGGGGCAGTCGGGCCTCTGGCCACACGCGATCTCGGGCGACCTCCCCATCGTGCTCGTCCGTGTGGAGGGTGAGGGCGGCGAGGCGCTTGCCCGCTCCGTCCTCAAGGCGCAGGAGTACTGGCGCCTCAAGGGCCTGGGCGCTGACGTCGTGATTCTCAACGATGAGCCCGGCAGCTACCTCGAGCCCATGCAGGCGCAGTTGGCCAGTGTGCTCGAGTCCGGCCCGTGGGTCACGTGGCGCGACCGGCCGGGCGGCGCGTATCTTCTTCGCGGGGATCGCATGAGCGAGGCCGACCGAGTGCTGCTGGAGACGGCGGCCGGCGCGGTGCTGCACGGCAATCGTGGCGGACTGCGCGCGCAGTTGGACCGGCCCTATCCCATCGATCAGCCCCTCGCGCCGTTTGTGCCCTCCACGCGGCAGACGGTGCGCGTCAGCCCCGTGGCCATGGCACCTGTGCCGCCGCTGGCGATGGCCAACGGTCTCGGTGGGTTCGCCGACGGCGGGCGTGCCTACGTGATCACGCTCGACGGTGATGCCGAGACGCCGATGCCCTGGGCAAATGTCATCGCCAATCCCGGGTTCGGCACCATCGTGACGGCCTCCGGCGCGGCCTCCACGTGGTCGGTCAACAGCCGACAGAATCGCCTCACGCCCTTCGCCAACGACCCGGTGAGTGATCCGACGGCCGAGGCGATCTTCGTGCGGGACGACGAATCCGGTGACGTGTGGACGCCGACGCCAGGGCCCGCTCGTCGGACTGCGGCGTCCGATACGTGTGTGATCCGGCACACCGCTGGATCGACGCGCTTCACGAAGACGACGCGTGGCCTTCTGCACAGACTCGATGTGTTCGTGCACCGGGAGGAACCGGTGAAGTTCTCCGTGCTGCGCCTCGTCAACGAAGGCGACACACCGCGGACGCTGAGCCTGTTTGCCTATGCGGCCTGGGCGCTCGGGCCACCCGTGGATGGTCAGCATCTCCATGTGGTGACGACGGAGGACGGCGCAACCGGTGCTGTGTTCGCGCGCAACCCCTTCAACCAGGAATTCGCGGGACGTGTGGCCTTCCTCGCGGCGAGCGAGCGGCCGCGCTCGGTCACGGGTGACCGCGCGGGATTCGTGGGCCGCAATGGGTCCCCAGGAGCCCCCGCCGCGCTGCGCAGCCTGACACTCTCGAACCTGACCGGCGCGGGCCGCGATCCCTGCGCGGCCCTTCAGGTGTGCGTGCGTCTGGCGCCCGGCGAAGCCCGGGATGTGGTGTTCCTGCTTGGGGAGGGACGGGATGAGGACGACGCCCGTCGGTTGATCCGCGCGCAGGGAACGGTGGAGGCCGCGGTGGCCGCCCGTGATGCCGTGCATACCGGTTGGGACCGTCTGCTGGACGCCGTGCAGGTCAAGACGCCGGACGATTCCTTTGACGTGCTGATGAACCGGTGGCTGCTCTATCAGGACGTGAGCTGCCGCCTCTGGACGCGCGGCGGCTACTTCCAGCCCGGCGGCGCCTTCGGATTCCGCGACCAGCTGCAGGACGTGCTCGCATTGCTGCACACACGGCCGGACCTTGCGCGCGCCCATATCCTGCGCGCGGCCGCACGGCAGTTCGCGGAGGGCGACGTGCAGCACTGGTGGCACGAGCCGTCAGGCCGCGGACTCCGCACCCACTGCTCCGACGATCTGCTCTGGCTTCCCTTTGCCGTGAACGAATACGTTCGCATCACCGGTGACACCGGCGTGCTTGATGTGTCCGTTCCCTTCCTGCATGGACCGCCGCTGGCGCCCGGTCAGGACGACGACTACGGTCAGCCGACCTCGGGGCCTGACGCGGGCACGATCTTCGAGCACTGCGTGCGGGCGATCACGAAGGGGCTGACCGCGGGCGTGCACGACCTGCCGCTGATGGGGGCGGGCGACTGGAATGACGGCATGAACGGCGTCGGTCCAGAGGGGCGCGGCGAAAGTACGTGGCTGGGCTTCTTTCTCCACGCCGTCCTCACCGGGTTCGTGCCGCTCTGCGAGAGCCGTGGTGACAGCGCGCACGCGGCCCGTTTCCGGCGAGAGGCGAGCCGTCTGGCCGTCGCCGTGGAGCGCGCCTGGGATGGCGAGTGGTATCGCCGTGGGTATTACGACGACGGCACGCCCCTCGGCTCCGCGCAGAACGATGAGTGCCGCATCGACTCGATCGCGCAGTCGTGGGCCGTGCTCTCGGCCGCCGTGCCGCGACGATTCGCCGAGCGGGCCATGGACGCCGTCCGCACGTCGCTGATCGATCGAGGGTCTCGCCTCGTCCGGCTCATCGACCCGCCGTTTGATCGGACCGCGCAGGATCCCGGCTACATCAAGGCCTATCCAGCCGGGCTCCGGGAAAACGGCGGGCAGTACACGCACGCCGCCGCCTGGGTGGTGATGGCGCTGGCACGCCTCGGTAGCGGCGATGAAGCCGTGGAGCTCTTCCACCTGCTCAACCCCATCAACCACACCCGCACAGGGCCCGATGTGCAGCGCTACAAGCTCGAGCCCTATGTGATGGCCGGTGATGTCTACGCGCGCCCGCCCCATATCGGGCGTGGCGGGTGGAGTTGGTACACCGGTGCCGCGGGCTGGATGTATCGCGTGGGCCTTGAGAGCCTGCTCGGTCTGCGCCGCCGCGGCAGCGTCCTCGGCATCGACCCGTGCATCCCGGCTGCCTGGCCCGACTATCAGATTGTGTGGTGCTACATGACAACGCGTTACGAGATTGCCGTATCGAATCCGAACCGGCGGTGCCGGGGGGTGGCCGTGGCGGAACTGGATGGCGTGGCCGTGCGCGCCTCGGCCATTCCGCTCGTGGACGATGGCGCCGTGCATCACATTCGTGTGGTGCTGGGAGACCCGCGATGACGCCGGTTGGAGTCGCGCCATCAGCGGCTGCCGCCGTGGCGCCCGTGTCAACACGGCCCACGTCGCCGAGGCGGGTGCCGTCCCGCTCGGTTGCTTATTGGGTGGGGCAGGGGATTCTGCTGCTGCTCGTCACGCTGGCCATTCCGCTTGTGATCATCGCGGTGGGTGCGCCCATCACCTTGCTCGTGCGTCTGCTGATTACGTTACTGACCTGAAGGGAGCCACTGTGTTTGAGCACATACAAAGATGGGTGATGCAACGTGGCAGGCGGACGGCGCCAGTGGCCCCCACTGCTGACATGCCCGTGGCCACCGCGGCAGCGCGCCCAAGGAAGCGGTCGGAGTTCCCCGTCTTCCAGTCGTATCTCGAAGGCCGCTTTGCCGATCTCGCCGTCCTGTCCTTCCTGCAGATTGAGGATCTGACGGGTGCACCGCTTCCGGAAGCGGCCCGCACGCACGTGAGTTGGTGGACGGAGGCCGAGCCCGGTGCGGAGCGCTACGCTCCGGCGTGGCACGCTGCGAGCCGCACGGCGCGGCCGAATCTCGCCGCGCGCAACGTCGCGTTTGCCCGCGTGGGATAGCCACAGCTGACGCTGTGTGCAATTGCGCACAGCGTCGTGAGGAGGTTCTACGCAATCGTTGCGGACTTACTTGGCAAGCATGAACGTGCTGCACGCCCAGCTGCCTCAGCCTCTTCAGCTTTTGGAGGACACGCAACGATGACCACTCACTTCCGGCGCGGCTTAGCACTCTGTATCGTCGCCCTGTCACTGGCCGCTCCGGCCCGTGCACAGGTCACCAACTTCAGCGCGGACGTCAACACCGCCATCGATAACGGGTTGAACTGGCTGAACACCAGCGGGTATTTCGCGGCCGGGGCTGCCGGCAGCAGCTCCGGTCTGGTCGCACTCGCGCTCATGGAGAAGCGCGCCAGCGCTGCTCAGAACGCGGTGGGCACCGGCTATGCCGGTGCGACGCTGGCAGACCAGGCGAAGCTGGATGCCATGATCGGCTACATCATCTCGGTGGCGGGCAACCCGTTCTTCGCCTATGTCGATGGGCAGGAGCTGATGGCGCTGTCCCTCTATCTCCGCACCGGTGGACCGAATCAGGCCGGCGCCACGGGTGCGCTCAACCAGACGTTCGACAAAGTGGCCTCCATGATTCCGCAGCCGATGGGCGTCACCTTTCCTGACGCTGTGGCTGCGTGGCACGGGTACTGGTGCTACAGCGACACCGGATGCCTGGACTCGTCGACGACGCAGTTCGTGATGTCGGGACTGGCAGCGGCACGCTCCGTCTACACCGATGTCGCACACGCGGACGCCGCTCGCCTCGCGATGCTCGAGCTGATGACGGCCCGGTCCAGCGCGGCCTATGCGGCCAACGGCCTGGCAGGGGAGGCCTGCTCGCCCTTTGGCGTGATGTCGGCGACGGAACGCGGACATGGCTACAACCTGGGGAGCTGCAACTCCTTCCAGCAGACCGGGTCCGGCACGTGGATTCAGCTCGTCGGCGGGTCCACGCTGAACTCCCCGGGCGTGCAGAGCTACCTCGAGTGGCTGCGTAATCGGTATCGCTACACGGACAACAACAACAACGACTGGGGGAACACGTCCTACGGCTACGGCCTGTGGTCAACCAGCAAGGCGCTGGCGTTCCTGGACTCGTCGGGTGCCATACCTGCCGGTTCGAATCTCGCGACGGCCAGTCTCGGTCTGCTCCTGGACTCTGCGGCCCCGGCGGCGCTTGGTCACCGGCAGCTGCACCTTGATCCGTCGACGGCTGCGCGCCCTGCACTCTTCGGACCCGAAGGTGCGACCTACTACGCGGACATCCGCGAGCCGGCCCGCTGGTACTTCGACTTCGCCTACACGGTGATTTCGCGGCAGAATGCGGCCGGCTTCTTCAACTCGAACAGCGGCTGGAGCCAGCCCTCCGAGCAGGCGTACCACATCCTGATCCTCCAGCGCTCGGTTGGAGGCGGGTGTGTCGACTCCGACGCCGACGGTGTGTGCGACACCCTGGACAACTGCCCACAGGTGGCTAACCGCGACCAGCTGGATTCGGACAACGACGGCATCGGCGATGCCTGCGATGCCTGCCCGCTGGACGCGAACAACGACGTGGACGGCGACGGCGTCTGCGGCAACGTGGATAACTGCCCCGCGGTGGCGAATCCCACCCAGGCGGATGCGAATGGCAACGGCATCGGTGACGCCTGCGACACGATCGTCGTGCCCCCGCCGACCTGCGACGACAAGAGTGGCAAGGGTCACGATGGTAAGAGCCACGATGGCAAGAGCTGCGACGACAAGAGCTCCGACCATAACCACGACGGCAAGAGTGGGAAGCACCACGACGACACGTGCCACGGCCAGAAGGGCCACGGCCACCACGACAGCGATGGCTGCCTCCGCGGCAACCACGGCCACTGGAACGGCGACGGCTGCAAGAACGGCAAGCACAGAAGGTAGCGCGTTCGTCAGCGTCATCACGAAGCCCGCATCCCCTTCGGGGGTGCGGGCTTTTTTCATGCCTGTTGGCTGAGGTCCGTCCGGCCCCACGCCTCGGCCGGGCTAGCAGCCCCGTCGCTCGACCTTGTCCTTGGCCTTTCCAGCGGCCACCGTCTGCCACTGCATGTTGCTGGCTACATCCTTGCCGCCGCAGGCCAGCGGCACGATGTGGTCGACGACGTAGCCGGGGCGGCCGTGGGGAAATCCCGATTGCACTTCGAAGGCGTGCCTGGCCGCCGCGCTGCGGTGAGTGGTCCTTCTGGCCGCTCGATGCGTCCCAGTGGCTTTCGGTTTCGAGGTCTGGCTGTGCGTGTGGCGAGGGGGCCTGCGTGTCCCCGTGCCGCGGTGGCCGGAGCCCGCGGCCGCGAGGCCCGGTGTGAGCAGTAGGGCGAGCGTGAGTGCGAGGAGCAAGCGGCCGTGTGTGCGCATGTGGCCTCAGGTGAGAGTCGCGCCGCATGCTACACCGGGGCGCACAGCAACTGCCGGGTGCGATGAGGCGAACAGCGGGCGTAGGACCTACCCTGTCACATCGCCGCAGCACAGTGGTGTGAGAGGACGCCACCTGTGCGACTGTGTCCCAGGAGTTCCGAGATGCGACTGTCGAAATCGCGCGTGACGGCTGGTCTTCAGTGCCAGAAGCAGTTGTGGTGGCGTGTCCATGAGCCCGACGCACCCGAGCTGACTCCCGACGCGCAATTGCAGGCCGTCTTTGACCAGGGGCACCTTGTCGGGGCCGCGGCGCAGGCGCGCTTCCCGGGCGGCGTGCTGGTGACGGCCTCTCACCGGGACGTGGAGGCACGGCTCGCGCAGACCCAGGCCGCGATCGCCTCCGGCGCACCGGCCGTGTTCGAGGCATCGTTCTGCGTGAACGACGTCTTCGTGGCCGTGGACGTTCTCGAGCGCACCGGCCGGGGGTGGACCCTCGTCGAGGTGAAGTCCACGACCGGCGTGAAGGAACAGCACCTGCCGGATGTGGCGGTGCAGCTGCATGTTGTGGAGCGTGCAGGGCTGGCGGTGGACCGCGTGCAGCTGATGCACCTCAATCGGGCGTGCCGGTACCCGGACCTCAGCAACCTGTTCGTGCGCGCCGATGTGACCGAGGGGGCGAGGGCCGCCGCGCGTGACGTGGAGAGAGCCTGCGCGGCGCAGTTCCAGATGCTCCAGGGCGCGCTGCCTGACGTGCCCGTGGGTGGCCACTGCGAGAAGCCCTATCCGTGTCCGTTCTGGTCGCGCTGCTGGCCGGAGCCGCCCGCGCATGGCCTCGGCACGCTGTACCAGATCACCGCTCGCCGGGAGGAGGAGTGGCGCGCCGCTGGAGTGAGCACGATCCATGACCTGCCCCGGGAGGAGCCGCTGTCCGTGATCGCGAACCGTCAGCGCCGGGCGGTGCAGGAGGGTCGACTCATCGTCGAGCCCTCGCTGCGCGATGCGCTGGGTGTCGTGCAGTACCCGTTGGCCGTGCTCGACTTCGAGACCGTGATGCCGGCCATTCCGGTGTGGCCCGGGTGCCGGCCCTACGACCAGGTGCCCGTGCAGTTCAGCTGCCACGTCGTGGCCGCCTCCGGCCAGGTGGTACACCACGCCTGGCTCGCGGACACGGCAGCCGACCCACGACCCGAGATGGCGAGGCGTATCGTCGAGGCGAGCCACGGCGCCGCGGTCGTGGTGGCCTACAACGCCTCCTTCGAGCGGCAGGTGATCCACGCGCTTGCCGAGGCCGTGCCGGAATGCGCCGAGGCCCTGCGCGACGTGGCCGCCCGGCTCGTGGACGCGCTACCGCTGGTCCGCACGCACGTCTACCATCCGGATTTCAACGGAAGCTTCAGCCTGAAGTCCGTGTATCCCGCACTGGTCGGTGGGCCGGGCTATGCCGGGATGGAGATTGCCGGAGGAGGGCTGGCCAGCGTGAAGCTGCGCCGGCTCCTCTTTGATGCGGATGTGCAGCCGGACGAACGGGCGCAGATCCGGAAGGCGCTCCTGGAATACTGCGCGCAGGACACGCGGGGCGTGGTGGAGCTGCTTCAGCGGCTGGAGGCCCTGGCGAAGGGGGCGTGACCCTTTACAGCGTCCGCCGCAGATACGAGATCAGCAAGTAGGCGTCGTAGAACTTGAACGGCGCATTCCCCGTGCTGTAGTGCCCGCACGGGAGTACCCCCGTCTCCACCGGCAGCCCCCGCCGGCGGCACTCGTTGATGAGCATGAGCGAGAGATCCACCGGGAAGGTGAGGTCGTACTTGGCGTACACCATCAACGCGGATTTGCCGGCCAGGAGGTCCAGGTAGCTCCACGGACTGATGGGCGCCCAGAGCTCGCGAAGTGTCTCGAGCGTGATGTGGCCGTCCAGCCCGGCGCGTACGTGCTTCGTGGAGAGCCCGCGCCACACCACATCCGCGAACCAGGGCGACACATGGTTGAGCGCCATGGCCTTCACGAGCGGTTCATGGACGCCGGTCAGGAGCGAGAGGCACGAGCCGAGGCTGGTGCCGAGCAGGCCAATGCTCCCGAAACCCTGTTGGTGCAACCACGCTACGGCGCGGCGGGCGTCGAGCACGGTTTGGCGGCACACCTGCACCGTGCGCACGATGTTGGCGCTGACGATGTAGTCGGCGCGCGTGAGCTCTGGTGGCATGCGCACGTCGTGGTACGGCTTGCTGAGCCGGAGTGCCGAGATACCGAAGCGGGCGAGGAGCTGCGCGAGGCCGATGTGGTCGCCAGGGCCGGCGTTCCACTGGGGCATCACCACCACGGCCTTCCGTTGCTCGGGGGGCAGGGCCTCGTGCCCCTTCGCGGGGAACCACCGGGCGTGGACGATGTTGTTCTCCGGGTGCGGCGAGGTGAAGGCGCTCGGGAACGTGAGCGTGCCGCCGTCGCCCTTCGCCGCGGCCTCGGGCGATGCCGCCGTCAGCACGTAGTCGCTCGTGGGTGGGGCGCTGAAGAACGCCTGCGAATCCCGCATCACGTCGCCGACCCAGGCGCGTACGGCGGCTTCGCCGGTGCCCGCCACGCGGCCGGGTCCGAGGCCGTCCTCCATCCACGCCTCGCCCCACTCGAAGGGCCGCACGACGCGGTCCTTGGTGACGGAGGCGAGATGGCGCTCCCAGGCGTGGAAGATCGGCGCGAGCATGCGAGCGCTACCGCGCGGCGAGGCTGAAGCCGTCGGGCCAGAGCGTGGCTTCAACGGACCGGCCGACCTGGAGGAGCGCGCTGGTGCGCTCGCGGGCGCCGACGAGCTGTGCGCCAACGGGGAGCCCGGTGGGCGTGGCGCCGCAGGGGATAGTCAGCGCGGGGTGCCCGGTGATGTTGAAGAGCTGCGTGAGGCGGAGCATGGCGTTTCGAATGGGTTCGTCGCTCTCGCCGAGGCGGACGGTGGTGGCGCCGAGCGGCGGTGCGGGGATGGCCAGGGCGGGGAGCAGCAGCGCATCGCACCCCTCGATCGCAGCATCGACCTCGGCGGTGAGCACCTGCCGGCCGTGCAGCGCGCGGGCGTAATCCTCGGCCAAGACGTACCGCGCCATCTCCAGCCGCAGGCGGATGTCGGGCTGGTAGGCCTCAGGTGTCGCGTCGAGCGTCGCGCCGTGATACGCCGCGGCTTCGGCCAGCACGATGTGCAGATAGACGGTGCCGGTATCGCCTGCGTGCGGAATGGTGACATCCGTCAGCGTGACGCCCGCGGCCCGCAGCCGGTCGCACGTCTCGCCAAAGGCGGTGGCCACGTCCGGGTCCAGCCGGTCCATCAGGTACCCGCGCGGGATGCCGAGCGTGAGAGACGCGGCGCGTGGCGTCGCCTCGGGGCGTGGGGTGGTGCCACGAAGCCCATCGAGCAGGATCGCGGCGTCCGTGACGGAGCGGCAGAGCGGGCCCACATGATCGAGCGTCCAGCTCAGGGGCACCACGCCGGTGGCATCCACGTCGCCCATTGAAGGCTTGAGACCGACGAGGCCGCACGCAGCCGAGGGGATGCGGATGGAGCCGCCCGTGTCGGTGCCGATGGAGGCGTAGGCCATGCCGGTGGCCACCGAGATGGCGCTGCCGCCGGAGGAGCCACCGGGTGAGCGGGTGGGATCGAGCGGATGCCGCGCGGGGCCGTAGGCGGATTCCTCGTTCGTGGTGCCGAAGGCAAATTCGTGCAGGTTGCACTTGCCCACGAGCACGGCGCCGGCGGCCTTGAGGTGGGCCACGACCACGGCGTCCTGGCGGGCGATGTGTCCGTCGCGCACGTGAGAGGCGGCGGTGGTGGGCACGCCGGCGACGTCCACGAGGTCCTTGAGCGAGAGCGGCACGCCGTGGAGCGGACCACGATAGGTGCCCGCGGCCCGTTCACGGTCGGCCTCGCGGGCCTGGGCCACGGCCTCCTCGGCGGTCACGGTGATGAAGGCGTTGAGGGCCGGATTCTGCGCCTCGATCCGGTCGAGGCAATCGCGGGTCAGCCGCTCCGAGGAGACTTCTCCGGCGCGGATGCGAGGCGCGAGCTGGGCGATGGTCGAGCTAGCGGCCATCGGGGGCCTGGTCCCGGGCGTCCGTGTTCCACTCGGCGGCGCGCAGGGCGGTGGTCGACCGCGCGAGCCCTTCGAGCAGGGCGCGCAGGGCCGGCAGATTCCGGCGGTCTGCGTCCACGAGGGCGGCGTCGAGCCAGTCAGCGAGCGTCACCGGTCGATTGTACCGTGGCGCCGATTCACGTCCGGCGCGCCCGGGGCCGATTTGGCTCAGGACGCATTCACCGGGACAATCACCCTCACATGGCCATTCCCTTTTCGTCACATGACCGCCCGCGCGTGCGACCCGATCGCCCACACACAGCCGCGCCCACGGCGGGAGACGGTGCCCTGGGTGCCGGCAGGAGACGTCTGGGTACACGCATGCGGCACACGAAGATCGTCGCCACCGTTGGCCCACTGACGAGTACGCCGGAGGCGCTCCGCGCCCTCATCGCGGCCGGGGTGGATGTGTTCCGCCTCAATTTCTCCCACGGCACGCACGAAGGGCACGGCGCGGTCATCGCGCGTATCCGGGCAGCCGCCACCGAATCGGACCGGTTCGTCAGCATCCTGCAGGATCTCTCTGGTCCCAAGATCCGTACCGGTCTCCTGCAGGGCGGCGGCATTGACCTGATCGCAGGCGAGACGCTCGTCGTGGCCACGGGCGACTTCGTCGGCGAGCCGGGTCGGATCTCCACCGCGTATGCGCCGCTCGTGCAGGCGGCGCGCCCCGGCGATCGGCTCCTCCTCGACGACGGCAAGCTCGAGCTCAGAGTGGACAGCGGGAACGGCACGGAGCTGGTGACGACGGTCATCCACGGCGGCCGGCTTGGCGAGCACAAGGGCATCAACGCGCCCGGCGCGCCGCTGCCGCCTGTCGGCCTCACGGAGAAGGATGCCGCGGACCTGCGCTTTGGTATCGAGCAGGGTGTGGACTTCGTGGCGTTGAGCTTCGTGCAGAACGCCGGAGATCTTCGCGCGGCCCGTGCCGCCGCGACCGCGGCCGGCGCCCCGGACCTGCCGCTCATCGCCAAGCTGGAGCGCCCGGAAGCGGTGGCGACGCTCGACGACATCCTGTTTCACGCCGATGGCGTGATGGTGGCGCGTGGCGATCTCGGCCTGGAGATGCCGCTGGAGCAGGTGCCGCGGGTACAGAAGGAGATTACGCGTAAAGCGCGCGCGGCCGGCGTGCCGGTGATTGTGGCCACGCAGGTCTTCGAGTCGATGCGCACGTCGCCCCGGCCGACCCGCGCCGAAGTGAGCGACGCCGCCAACGCCGTGGACGACGGCGTGGACGCCATCATGCTCGCCGGTGAAACCGCGGTGGGTGAGTATCCCGTGCAGACGGTAGAGACGCTCGACGCCGTCATCCGCGATGCCGAATCGAGCCCCTCGGTCAGCTCCATGCTGCTTGACGATGCGCATGTGCTCTCTGGACACGGGCGCGCGCTCTGCGAAGCGGCGGTGACGCTCGCGGATCATGCCGGCGCGCACGGCATTGTCGCCATCACGCACGGCGGCAAGACCGCGCGGTTGCTCTCGGCGCTTCGCCCGCGGGCGCCGATCTTCGGCGCCACCGACCAGCATGACATCGCACACCGGATGACGCTCTCGTGGGGCGTCGTGCCGGTGGTGGCGGATCTGCGCGGCGATGTGGAAACGGTGGCCGTCCGGATCGGCCGTCAGCTCGCCGACCGCGGGGAGGTGCCGGCCAATGGCGTGATTGCCGTGGTCAGTGTGAATCCGGACCTGGAAAAGCCCCGGACCAACTTCCTCAAGCTCCAGCGGCTGTAGGTCTGGTCGGGGCGAGCTTGCCCTCGAGAAGGTCCTTGAGCAGCGTGAGCGCGCGTTCCCAGCCCGGCGTGATGACCTCGTAGTAGCGGCGCCACCGGGGGCTTTCCTCGAAGCCCGACTGGCGGACGTGCAGCTGCGAGCCCCAGGCGTGGCGCGAGACCCGCACCTCGAGGGCCATCGGCCCGATGGGGGCGCCGTCCGGCGGCAGCCAGAAGGCGTCCGCGAGAAAGAATTCGCGCCCGGGCTTGTACTCCATCACCATCCCGTGGAGCGCGCCACCGAGGCGCCCCAGGATCGGGTCCTTCCACTCGGTGGATTCCCACTCCACGGCGTAGCTGCCGAGCGGCCGCGGGACGCACAGCGACCGCTTGACCTCCCACCAGGTGGTGAGCGCCGTGGCGTCGAAAAAGGCGTCGAGCACCGCGGCGGGCGGCGCGATGATGAGCATGTCTGCCGTGAAGTCGGTCATGTGAGGCGCTGAATCATAGCAAAATGGCGGTGATGGACCCGCAGACGCTCGCCTACCTCGACCGCGTGTTTCTTGAAAGTGATGACGCGCGGCCGATCCGCATCCTGGCGGAGTATCTCGAACCGCTGAAACGGTTCACTGAACAGCATATCCACGATACCGTGGCGTTCTTCGGGTCCGCCCGCGTGCAGAGTCACATCGAGGCCAACGAGGCGCTCGTGCGGCTGCGCAATCAGCCCAGGCCGGGCGACACGGCCTATGAGACGCAACTGCGGAAGGCCGAGAAAGCCGTCGCGTGGTCGCGCTACTACGAGGACTGCCGGACGCTCACCGGCATGCTCACCACCTGGGCAAAGTCGCTCGACAGTGAGCACGATCGGTTCGTCGTCTGCTCCGGCGGCGGCCCTGGCATCATGGAGGCGGCCAACCGCGGCGCCTTCGAGGCGGGCGGCAAGTCCATCGGCCTCAACATCCGGCTGCCCTTCGAGCAGGGCGCCAACCGGTACATCAGCGACGGACTGGGCTTCGAGTTCCACTACTTCTTCATGCGGAAGTTCTGGTTCGCGTACCTGGCGAAGGCGCTCGTGGTGTTTCCGGGCGGCTTCGGCACTCTCGACGAGATGTTCGAGCTGCTGACGCTCGTGCAGACCCAGAAGCTCGATCGCCGGATCCAGATCATCCTCTACGGCTCCGAGTACTGGGACGAAGTCGTGAAGCTCGACCCGATGGAAGAGTGGGGCGCGATTGCCGCCGAGGATCAGTCGCTGATTCAGCGCGCCGACACACCTGAGGATGCGCTGGCGCTCCTGACGGCGCACCTGACGGCCAACCATCTGGTGCCCGAGGGCCCGGTGGAGATCCCCGGTCTGGCGAAGACGCGCTCGTAGGAGCTCAGTACAGCAGGAAGGGCTGGCGGAGGCGCGCGAAGGCGGCTTCGTCCTCGCGCCACCCGGCCGCGATCTCCGGCACGGGCACGCCGCGCTCAATCTGCAGCCGGAGTTCCGGCGAGCCGGCGAGGATGTCGAAGGGCTCCTTCTCGTGCTCGTACTCGTACGGGGGCTTCCGCCAGGCGAAGTGCCCCGGTGCCATCCGCCGGAACTGCGCGATGAGTGCCACGCCGACTTCAACGGGCCTGAAGGCCTCGCGGTCGAGTACGTGGATCTGGCAGCCACCGCACGTGGTGCGCGCGTGCTTCTGGAAGGTGGGCTCGAAGACGGCCGGCCGGAAGAACGCGCCCCGGTGGCCTTCGGCATTCATCGCATCCGCGAAGCGCTCCGCGTCAATGCCAGGCAGGCCCACCAGCTCGAAGGGGCGCGTGGTGCCGCGACCCTCGGAGAGCATCGTGCCTTCAAAGAGCACCGTGCCGGGGTAGACGACAGCGGTCTCGAGCGTCGGCATGTTGGGCGACGGCATGACCCATGGCAGCCCCGTCTCATCCGCGAACATCGGCCGCGTCCACCCGCTGAGCGGCACCACGTCCAGCGTGGCGCCGAGCCCGAACGCCTCGTTGAAGAGCCGCGCCAGCTCCGCGATGGTCATACCGTGACGCATCGGAATCGGGAACTGCCCGACAAACGATTCACAGCCCGCCGTGAGGCTCGCACCCTCGATGGCCACGCCGCCGATGGGATTGGGCCGGTCGCACACGATGACGGGGACGCCGTGCCGCCGGCACGCGCGCAGGCAGTTGGCCAGTGTGTAGATGTAGGTGTAGATCCGGGCGCCCACATCCTGCAGGTCGACGACGAGCACGTCGAGGCCCTTGAGCATCTCGGCGGTGGGTTCGCGCGTCTCGCTGTAGAGCGAGTAGACCGGCACGCGGCGCTGCGCATCCTCGCCGTGCGCGGTCTCGATCATGTTGTCCTGCACGTCAGACCGGAAGCCGTGCTGCGGGCCGAAGATGGCCCCGAGCGTGACGCCCTCGGTCGCGGCGAAGCGATCCACCAGATGCTGGAGGCGGCCGTCCACCGAGGCGTGATTGCAGACGACGCCGGCGCGGAGCCCGCGCAACCGTCCAGAGGCGAGCAGCGTGTCGCTGCCGAGTGTTGTGACCGGCGTGGACGTGGCTGAGGAGGCAGGCGTGGTCATGGTTGCGACGCAGGCAGCACGTGGCATGTGCGGTCGAGCCACCCCCAGAACGGGTGCGCGCTGATGTCGCCGCGCCGGCTCGCGGCCAGGGCGCGGGCATCCTCGGCCTGGCCCGCGAGACACAGCGAATAGAGGCGCAGGCCGAACGAGCGTTCGTGGAGCCCCGGTTCCGCTTCGGCTCTCCCGAAGGCACTGGCCGCGGCGGCGTAGCTGCGCTCCGAAATGAGGCGGACGCCCAGGTGAAACTGCATCGGCGCCTGTCCGAGCTCGGAGGCGGTGGCGATCTCCACGCCCCGCTGGAGGTCGGCGTTGCTGCCAAGGAGCCAGAGCACAGGAGTTTTGAGTGCCGAGCCGGTGAGGATGCGGTGCACCGAGTCCATGGCCTCCTGGCCTGGCGTGGCGCCACGGTTGGTCAGGCTCTGGAACTCGAAGAAGGGCAGTGACGCCTCGATGAGCTCGGGCGGCCACAGGCGCGCGACGAAGGGACTCGCACGGAAGCGCGCACGGCACGCCTCGGCGTCCAGCATGTCGGCGACGAGCGCGGCCTCGGCCTCGGCGGAGGTGGGCCGGTCATCGATCCGGCGCGGGCGGTCGTCGACCAGAGGCTCCACGCCAGCCGAGATCCGGCGCAGATAGGTCACGTCGCCGATGAAGAGCGCGCCGAGCTGTTCTGGCCGCTCGAACCCGAGGGCGCGCAGCTCGCGCAGCACCGGCCGGTTCTGCCACTGGGCAAACACGTGCTCCAGCGTCACAGGTCCCGTGGCGCCACGCGTGCCGATGAGCATCAGCTCGCTCGCGATGCCGTGCCACAGCGTGCAGTCGTCAAAGGCGTCGCAGAAGGAGCGGATAATCGAACGGCTGACGTCGCTGGCCACGGCGTGGGTGGGCAGCCAGTAGGCCGCCATGCCGCCTTCGGCGAGCCGTGACCGGATCAACTGGAAGTACTCGCGCGTGTAGAGATTGACGACGCCCGCGCTGCGAGGTGGAGGTGGTTCGGACGTGATCAGGTCGAACCGGTCCGTCGTGGTCTGGAGGAAGTAGCGACCGTCCTCGACGTGGATCCGGACGCGCGGGTCGCGCAGCGGATTCTCCGTGTCCTTGGGGTAGACGATGCTGCTGCCCGCGAGCACGTCCTTGGAGATGTCGACGACGTCGATCTGCTCCAGCCCCGGCGTGTCTGTCATCGCCTTGGCGGTGTTGCCCACGCCGTAGGCGATGAGCAGGCTCTTCTTCAGGTGCGGGTGCATCGCCACCGGCCAGTAGACGTACAGCTTCATGTAGCGCCGCGACTCCCAGTCCGTGTCCGCCATGGACGTGGCGTTCACGTAGAGCGCATGCGTGCTGACCTCGCGGAGGATGGGCGCCTTCAGATAGATGAGCGTTTCGGCCACGCCCTCCGTGATGCCTTCGACCCTGGCGGCCCGGGCGGCCGGCGTGCCGCGCAGGGCGGCGTAGCGCTCGACCGGGAAGCGCTGCAGCCGGGTCATCAGCCCCCCGAAGGGAAAGGCCGCGAGCGCGGCGACGACCACGACCAGTGCGGCGATGGCGTGGGTCCGGCGCGCGGCCGTCTGAGCCCAGAGCATCGCACCCGTCAGCGCATAGAGGACGGCAACGGCGAACACGGCGCGCTCCATGCCCAGGAGCGGCAGCAATACGAACCCGCCGACGAGCGACCCGATCGCCGAGCCGAGCGTGTTGACGAAGGCGAGCGTGCCGGCGGCGTCCGCGTCCGACCGGCTGCTGGCGCGCAGCCCCGCGCCCGCGAGCGTGAAGACCGCCCCGGACACCAGCGAGACGGGGAGCATCAGGATCACGCCCAGCGCGAACACCGCCTGGGCCGCCGTGACCAGCTGCGCCGACAGCGCCGTCATGCGCCAGAGGAAGAGGGCGTAGGAACCCACGCCGAGCGCGCCCGCGGCCCAGAGCGCCGGACCGGTGTAGGCGTGCGCGTCGGGCCAGCGCCGGAGCGCGAGCCCGGCGCCGAGCCCACCCACGGCGATGCCGGCCAGGACGGTGCCGAGCATCACGGCAAAGGTGCTGGAGTAGCTCATCGCCGCGAGGAGCAGCAGCCGGAACCACAGCACTTCGAGCGCGAGCAGCGCCAGGCCGGCGCCGAAGGACGCGAGCAGCCACTCAGAGGGGACGCGTGTCGCGACGGGCTCGGCGGCCGGCTCCGTCGGCGTCCACCGGCGGTCGAGCGCCATGGCGAGGGCGGCCACCGCGAGGCTGAGCAGCGCCGCGGTGATGGCCGTGCCGCGGATGCCCAGCCACTTCACGAGCACGAACTCGGTGACGGCTACGCCCGCCACGGCACCCGCCGTGTTCCAGCCATACAGCTGGCCGAGCACCGTGCCGAACCTCCCGGGCTGGCCCGAGAGCACGCGGCTGAGCAGCGGCAGCGTGAGCCCCATGGCCGTCGAGGGCACCAGCAGCAGCACGAAGGCCAGGAGCAGCCGCACGAGGTTCAGGAGTGGCAGATGACCGGAGAGCGGGCGGAGGATCGGAGCGAGCACCGCGCCCATCGCGGGCAGGAGCAGCACCAGCGCGAGGCCGGAGAGCGCCACGACCGCCTCCGCGCGGGCGTAGATGGCCAGCGGCCGCCGCACGCGGTCACCGATCCGCGTGGCGATGAGGTTGCCGGCGGCCATCCCGGCCATGAAGCCGGCCAGCACGAGGCTCGACGCCCAGACGCTGTTGCCGAAGGCCAGGCCCGCCTGGCGGAACCAGAGCGCTTCGAAAATGAGCGCCGAGCAGCCGGAGAGGAAGAACGCTCCGTAGAGCGAGGGAACCATGCGGAGAGGGATGGTACCACCGCCCTGCGCACGCATGAGCTTGCCTGTTGGTGCCGAGGTGCATAATGGGAGTGTGAAGGGACGGCTCCGCCGGCACGTCGTCGCGGTCGCTCTCGCGGTCTTCGCCGTGGGAGCGTCCGGGCTGTCGGATGCGGTGCTCCTGGCCGCGGAAACGGCGATGGCGTGCTGCAAGACGGTGAGCCAGTGCCCCGCGCATGCCCCCCATGCCGCCTCCGCTCGCACTGGGGCCACCCGGCACAACACGCTGCCGCCCTGCTGCACGCTGGCGCCTGACTCCTCGGAACCGCTCCCGCCCACCTCACTGGCCGCTCCTGCGGTCACGGTGGTGCTGGAGCCCGCACCTGTCGCGGCGTATCTGGCGATGTCGATCGTCCGTGTCGAGACCTCGCCGCGGTCGAGCCCCGTCAGGCGCCGCACGGTCGCGCCCCATCTCCTCTTCTCGGTCTTCCTCCTCTAAACCCCGCGTCAGGATCACTGCGTACGTGGGCCTGTGGCCTGGGTACGGCGGCGCGCATCCACTGGTGCGCCCGCGTCTCACACGGGGGTTCTCATGATCGACCGGTTGATTGATCTGGCGCTGCGCCATCGCGCGCTCGTGGTCGCGCTCTATCTCGGACTCGGCGGGTGGGGATGGTGGGCGCTGCAGTCCACACCCATTGACGCGATTCCCGATCTGTCGGACAACCAGGTGATCGTCTTCACCGACTGGCCCGGGCACAGCCCGCAGGAGGTCGAAGACCAGGTCACCTACCCGCTGACCACCAATCTCCAGGGGTTGTCGGGCGTCCGCGTCGTGCGTTCGCAGTCGGCCTTCGGGTTTTCGATGGTCTACGTGGTGTTCGAGGACCAGGTCGACCTCTACTTCGCCCGCTCGCGTGTCCTCGAACGCATGGCGCTCGTGGCACGAAACCTTCCCGCCGGCGTGGTGCCCGCGCTCGGTCCGGATGCCACAGGGGTGGGCCACGTCTTCTGGTACACGCTCGACAGCGCGACGCACTCGCAGCAGGAGCTGCGCACGCTCCAGGACTGGTTCGTCCGCTACCAGCTCAATGCCGTGCCTGGCGTGGCTGAGGTCGCGTCTGTGGGCGGGCAGGTGAAGCAGTACCAGATTGACGTGGACCCGAATCGGCTCCGGGCCCACGGTCTCACGCTCGGCGCCGTGGTGTCGGCGGTGCGCGACAGCAACGTGAACGTCGGCGGAAACGTCCTGGAGTCCAACGGCGCGTGGGTCATCGTCCGAGGCGTGGGCCTGCTGACGTCGGTCGACGATATCCGGTCGGTCGTGGTGGGCGGCGCGGGCGGAGTGCCGCTGCGTGTCGGTGACGTCGCCGATGTGCACATCGGGAATGCCTTCCGCGTCTCGTCGCTCGTGAAAGGCACGCACGAGGCGGTGGGCGGCGTGGTCGTGGCGCGGTCAGGGAGCAACACGAAGGACGTGATCGATGCCGTCAAGGCACGCATCGCGGAGATCCAGCCCGGACTGCCACCGGGTGTGACGCTCGTCCCCTTCTACGACCGGTCCACACTCATCGAGCAGGCCGTCGAGACACTGCGCGGCGCGCTCATCGAGGAGATTGCCCTCGTGACGCTCGCGCACATCGTGTTCCTGATGCACGTGCGGTCGATCCTCATCGTCACGCTGCCGCTGCCGCTGGCGGTCCTGCTCTCGTTTCTGGCCATGCACTATGCGGGCTTCTCGGCCAACATCATGAGTCTGGCCGGCATTGCCATCGCCATCGGCGTGCTGGTCGATGCCGGGATTGTCGTCACCGAGAACGCCTTCCGATACATCGAGAAGCGCGGTATCGATACATCCGACCGGCGGAAAGTTCTCGAAGCCGTGCGTGCGTCGACGCGGCTCGTGGGCCGGCCCGTCTTCTTCTCGATGGCCATCATCCTGCTGGCGTTCGTGCCCGTGTTCACCTTGACTGGACAGGAAGGCAAGCTCTTTCACCCGCTGGCCTTCACCAAGACGGCCGCGGTGCTGGCCGCCACGTTGATGGCGGTCACGCTGGTGCCCGTGCTCTGCAGCCTGCTGCTGGGCGGGCGCATGCACGCCGAGGATCGCAATCCCGTCATGCGGGGGCTGCAGTGGCTCTATCGGCCCGCCCTGACGTTCGCGCTTCGGCATCGTGCGCTCACCGTCGGCGCCGCGGCGCTGCTGTTTGCCGGAGCCCTGGTGCTGGGCCGGGGCATCGGCAGCGAGTTCATGCCGCCACTCGATGAAGGCGACCTGCTCTTCATGCCGATCGCCGACCCGTCGATTTCACTCGACGAAAACACAGCCATTGCCGCGAAGCAGAACGCCGCACTCGCGGCGGTGCCCGAGGTCGCCCTGGTGGTGGCCAAGGTGGGCCGCGCGGACACCTCGACTGACCCTTCGCCTCTGAATATGACGGAAACCATCGTCCACCTGAAGCCGAAGGATCAATGGCGGCCGGGCAAGACACTGGACGATCTGCGTGGCGAGATGAGCCGGGCCGCCCAGCTGCCAGGCGTCTCGAATATCTGGACGATGCCGATCGTGAACCGGATCGACATGCTGACCACCGGAATCCGCTCCGAGGTCGGTGTCAAGGTGTTCGGGCCGGACCTCGCGCGCATCGAGACACTGGCCCGTGAGGTGGCGGATGTGGTGGCGGGCGTGCCAGGCGCCGCGGGCGTCTATCCCGAGCCGGTCACGAGCGGCCAGTACCTGAATATCGAGATCGACCGCGAGGCCGCGGCCCGGTACGGCGTCGGCGTGGCCGACATCCAGACGGTGATCGAGCACGCCGTCGGAGAGACGGTGCTCGGCACCACCATCGAGGGACGGCGCCGCTTCCCAATCCGGGTGCGCTATGGGCCCGAGCACAGGGGCGATGTGAAAGCGCTCGGGGCGGTGCTGGTGGCGGGACCCAACGGGCTCCAGGTGCCGCTGGGGCAAGTTGCGCACCTCACCGACACGCGTGGCCCCGCCATGATTTCGTCGGAGAACGGCCTGCTCGTGGCGACGGTGCTCCTGAATGTGCAGGGGCGCGACGTCGGCGGCTTCGTCACCGAGGCGAAGTCCGCCGTGGCCGCCCGCGTGCCGCTGCCAGCCGGCTACTTCATCGGCTGGAGCGGACGGTGGGAGAACCAGGAGCGGGCCCGGGCGCGTCTGCAACTCGTGCTGCCGGTGGTCCTGCTGGTGATCTTCGTGTTGTTGTATCTGACCTACCGCTCTCTGGCAGAGGCGGCGCATGTGCTGCTCGCGGTGCCCTTCGCGCTCTCGGGAGGCGTCTACCTGCTCTGGGCGCTTGGCTACAACTTCTCGGTGGCGGTCTGGGTGGGGTTCATTGCGCTCTTCGGCACCGCCGTGCAGACCGGCGTGGTGATGGTTATCTATCTGGAAGAGGCCGTGGAGCGGAAGCGCCTGGCGCTCGGTGGTGTGCTTACGCGCGCGGCGTTGCGCGAGGCCGTCATGGAAGGCGCGCTCCTCCGGCTGCGGCCCAAGGTGATGACGGTGTCGACGGTGGTCGCCGGACTCCTGCCGCTCATGTGGAGCCACCGTGTGGGCGCCGAGGTGATGAAGCCGCTGGCGACGCCTGTGCTCGGCGGCATGGTGTCCTCGCTCCTCCATGTGCTCATCGTGACGCCCGCGATCTTCTCGTGGCTGCGCGAGCGCCAGCTCGGACTCGGCAAGGACCCGGTTGGCCCCGGTGAGGCACCGTCAGGTGCGGCGTCGTCCGGATTGCGACGCGGCATCGTGGTGGCGGTCATCGTGGCCGTGCTGGCCGTGGCGGGACGGGCGGTCTGGTCACGTATGCCACTCACCCGCGCACCGGACGCACTACCGGTCGCGCAGGTCGTGGCAGCCGGCCCGATCGAGGTGGTGTTGCGGGCACCGGGCGGGGCCCTGACGCAGGGCAGGAACCAGTTCGTCGTCGAGTTCCGCCGGCAGGGGGCGACGGCGCTCATCGATGTCGGGCAGGTGCGCGCGACCGCGAACATGACGATGCCGGGCATGGCGATGTCCGGCGGGCTCGAGATCCGGCCAACAGCCGTGAAGGGGCGCTACACCGTCACGGGCGAATTCGGGATGGCGGGGGCCTGGCAGTGGGCGGTCGAGTGGGATGGGCCAGCGGGGAAAGGCTCCACGGCTTTTGAAGGAGGCGTGCAATGAGCGGCCGATCGATGGGAGTGATGGTGGCGGTCATGCTGGTCAGCGCGGTTCCCGCACACGGGCAGGGGACAGGCGAGGCGCCATCCACGCAGTTTGTCGACCCCGTGCGGGGCCTCTCCATCGAGGAGGCTGTGCAGATGGCGCTCTCAAGCGAACCGTCGCTGCGCGAGGCCCGCACCGGTCTGGATGCCGCGCGCGGCATGCGGCAACAGGCCGCGCTCCGCCCGAATCCGTCGGTCATGGTCGAACGCCGCGACGTGCCGCGCGGCATGGATGCGCAGACGATGGCGAGCGTGGAGTGGCCGTTGGATCTCGCCCGACGGCCCGGTCGCATCGCCATGGCGGAGGCGCAGACGCGGCTGACCGAACTGAGTCTGGCTGACCGCGAGCGGAGGCTGGCGGCCGATGTGCGGTCGCGCTACGGCGCCGTGGTGATGGGCGCCGCCGTGCTCGACGTGCTGGCCGACATGGCCAGTGTGACCCGCCGTCAGCGCGAGCTCACCGCCGCCCGCGTGGCGGATGGGGCCGCGCCGTCGGTCGATCGGGACCTGCTGGACGTGGAGCTCGGCCGACTGGAGGCCGACGTCTATCTGCAACGCGGACGGGTAGAGGCATCACTCGCGGCCCTGCGCCGGCTGGTGGCCATCCCGGCGTCATCGCCGCTGCGGCTGAAGGACACACTCGAGGAGGCCCGGCGGCACGTCCCGGTGCAGGGACGCACCAGCGCTGGCGATGGCCTCCGCGCGGACGTGCGCGAGGCGGACGCCCGCGTGGCAGCGGCCGATGCGCGCATTGACGCCGTGCGGAGGGACGGCACGCGAGAGGTGAGCGTCTTCGGCGGGTACATGCGGATGGACAGCGGGTTTCCGCAACTGGGCCAGACGCCGTCCGGCCGGCTGGAGCCTGTGAGCGGGGTGTTTCACTACCTTACCGGCGGGCTTCGGGTGACCCTGCCCTTCAATCGGAATCAAGGCGAACTGCAGGCCGCGCGTGCAGACCGTGCCGGCGCCAGCGCGGCGCTCGATGCGGTCCGGCTGTCGGCCGAAACCGAGCAGGCAGGAGCGGCGGCGAGTCTGGAGGCGGCCCGCCGCGCAGTGGACGTGCTGGCGGCGACACGCACGACGGCTCGCCGGGTGCTCGACATCGTGTCGCAGAGCCACGAACTGGGACGCGCGACGCTCCCAGATGTGCTCGCCGAGCGGCGGCGGGTGATTGACGTGGAGCGGGCGTATGTCGAGACCGCGGGCGCCGAGTACGACGCGGCAGTCATGGTGAATCTGGTGATGGGAGGTGTGCGATGACGGAACCGGCCGTGAAGCTGACAAGGGGAACGGCGGTGGTCGTGGCCGTGGGGCTTGCGGTGGCAGGCGCCGCCGCGGGGTTTCTCGCGTCACGCCGGAGCGTGCCAGCGCCTGCTGAGGGCGTGCAGGCCGGCGCCCCGGCCGCACCCGCACGAACCGAACATCCCGTGCCCCCGCCGACTCCGCAGACCCTGACTGTCACGCTCAGCCCGGAACTGCTCGCGCGAGCGGAGATCTCGACCGCGCCTGCTGGCCGGCGGACCGTCACGGCCACGCTGCGAGTGCCGGGCGTCGTGGCGGCCGATGCCTACCACCAGACAGTCGTGACCCCGCTGGTCAGCGGGCGGATCGAAACCGTGACCGTGGCGCTGGGCGCCGCGGTGCGCCAGGGTCAGGTGCTGGCCCGGGTGCAGAGTCCGGAAGTGGCGGAGGTCCGCGAGCGCGTGGTGGCCGCCCAGTCGATGCTGGCCGCCCACGATCGGGAACTCAGCCGCGTCGAACGGCTCCTCGCGATCGGCGCGGCCAGTCAACAGGAACTGGAGCGCGCCCATGCCGAGCATGCCGCCCAGGTGGCCGGCCTCGAATCCGCGCAGGCGCGACTGGCGCTCCTCGGGGGCGGGGAGGCGCCGGCCGGCGCGATCTTCCTGGTCCGGGCGCCGTCAGCAGGCGTCGTCACCGAGCGGATGGCGAATCCCGGGCAGAACGTCGAACCGGCCATGCGGTTGTTCACGATCAGTGACCTCTCATCGGTCTGGGTCGTGGCGGATGTCTACGAGCGCGATCTCGGCGGGCTTCGGATCGGTCAGACCGCCCACGTGACGATCGGGGCCGACGCCGGGCGTGTGCGCACCGGACGGGTGAGTTACATCGATCCTGAACTGCGGCCGGAGACGCGCACGACGCGCGTCCGTGTGGAGCTGCCGAACCCGCGCGGCGACCTGCGGATCGGCATGTTCGTTGATGTCCGGCTGGACCAGCCGGGGGCGTCCGACGTCGTCGTGGTCCCCCGCACAGCCATCCAGACCGTCGGTGAGCGGCACGTGATCTACGTGCCCGTGACCGGGCGGCCCGGGGCGTTTGTGGAACGTGCCGTTCGCCTCGGCGAGACCGGCGGCGCCGACGTGGCGATCCTCGACGGCGTGTCGGCCGGTGAGCCGGTGGTGGTGACCGGAGGATTCCTGCTGCGGTCGGAGGTCGAGCGGCTCGGCCTGCGTCAGCGGTCAGGCGTGGCGGCCACCGAGCCGGTCCGCGCCGAGGCGCCGGCGAGCGCGGCAGCGGCCACACCCATCAGGACTGTGCAGGTCTCGGTCACCTCCGCGGGCTTCGAGCCGAGCCGCGTGTCCGTGCAGCCAGGCACGCGGCTCCGCCTCATCTTTACGCGGATGGTCGAGGAGACCTGCGCCACCGATGTGGCGTTTCCCTCACTCGGCATCCGGCGCACCTTGCCACGAGGGACGCCCGTGGAGGTGCTGCTTGATCCGATCGCCGGCGAGGTCGCCTTCACCTGTGGCGAGCAGATGCTCAAGGGGAGCGTCGTGGTGGAAGAGACCGGCGCAGGCCCTCGCTAGAAGCGGAACAGCTTGTTGAACTTCACGACCAGGGCCTTGGTCAGCAATTCCGACGACCGGTTGGGCGTGAGGGGGTTCATGTTCTGGTCGTTTGTATAGACGACGAAGAACTCGCTGCCGGGCTGATATTCCCAGCGCACGCGCAGATTGGTACTGAACGTGCTGTTGGTCGAGTTGTACTGCACGAACGCGCTGGCGTACATCCGAGGCGTGAACATGTAGGTGGCACGCGTCCGGTACAGCTGCGTGTTGAAGGAGCCGTACGGCAGGTTGATCCAGTTCACCTGGACACTGGGCTCCACTGCCAATTGCGGCGTGAGCGCGAGCCGGCCCGAGCCGATGCTCAGCACGTGCTGATGCCCGCCCCAGAGCCCGCCGTAGTCGTAGCCCACCACGGCCGTGTAGCGCTTCTGCGGTCCCAGCGTGTACTGCCCGTGGACGGTGTTCGTGGAGTACTCGCCGATCGGGACGGTCACGCCGGGCGCGATGCGGAACGGCGCGAACAACCGGTCATAGCCGTGGTTGATGAATGCGTTAATCGCGTCGGAGCTGTTGAACTCCGTATCGAAGGTCACCGTGTGGTCGGTGGTTTCGAGCTGGCCCCTCCGCAGATTGGTGTTGTAGTCCAGCGTGCCGGTCAGCGTGTAGCGGCGGACGCGCTTGCTCTTCGGCCGATGCGTCAGGCGCGGCGTGATAGTCGTCTCGCGCAGGTTGTCGCGCCGGACAAAGCCCACCTCGGGATTGAAGTGGTCGTCGATGAACAGGTGCTTCACCGTGATGCCGTACTTGTCCGGGGTGTAGCCGAAGGTGCCGCCGTAGCTGTGCTTGCTGGCGCTGATGCCCGGCGTATCCGCCCACTGAAAGAACCCTTCGGCGTTCAGGTCCGTGAAGAGGTTGAAGCCGGCATCGGCGCCGAAGGCCTGGCTGGCCCGTGTGGGGTTGGCCAGCGACTTGGAGCGGCCTGTGTAGGTGGCACCGATGCTGCTCCGTCGGAGCAGGTCCCGTCGTAGGCGCAGCACCGTGAAGTTGGTCCGCTCGGCATGGCTCACTGGTTCGCTGTCCGTGGTGATGTTCAGGAGCCCGAGCGAGATGCGGCCGATCTTGCCCGTCAGGCGCGCGCCGCCAAGGATCGGTACATCCCGTCCGGCGTTCAGGCCGATCTGGCGGCTGAAAAAGAGCGGGGAGCCGCCACCGGAGGCGGAGAAGATGCCGGCGCTCTCGAGGAAGAAGTCGCGCTTTTCAGGAAAGGACTGGTTGAAGCGCGTGAGGTTCACCTGCTGGTCATCGGCCTCCACCTGCGCGAAGTCCGTGTTGTAGGTGAAGTCCGCCGAGAGGTTCTGCGTGACGCCGTACTTCACGTCGACGCCGAAGTCGCCCGTGCCGTCGTTCGAGGTGGCTGGCTTGACCGTGTTGTCGGAGGTCATCCGTGCGATGCCGTAGGGTTTGATGTCGAGGTTCCTGGCGCCGCCTGGCGCCTCGACCCCGACCAGCGTTCCTGCGTAGGAGAGACGGCCGATGCCGCCACCGCCAGCTGTGATCGGCAGTTTCGTGAGGAACGTGGTTTCGTTGCGGTAGCGGATGGTCCGGCGCAGATTGATACCCCACACCTGCTCGGCGCCGGGCCGGTAGCGCAGCGACTTGAACGGCACCTTCATCTCGACCGTCCAGCCGTGATCGAAGCGGCCCGCGCGGACATCCCAGACCGGGTTGTAGTCACAGTTGGTGGCGCCTGTCGCCTCACCCACCTGACAATCGCCGACCGCTCCGAGGGGGTTCGTGTAGAAGAGATAGCCCGTCTGCCGGTCGTAGAAAGTGTCGAGCGCCACGCCGAAATCGTCGTTCTGGCGCGCCTTGTCATGACGCAGCTCGTTGGCGATGAGCGTCTTCATGTCCTTCACCCAGAGACGGGCTGACACGTAGACGTTGTCCTTGTCGAACAGGATCCAGACTTCGGTCTTCTCCGTCGAGGGCTCGCCGGCCTTGGGCAGCACCTGGAAGAAGCCGGTGATGGATTCCGTGTCCTTGTAGACGGCTTCGTCGAGCGTGCCGTCAAAGGTCAGGGGGCTGGTGAGCTTGATCGCCCTGACGGTGGACAGGCTCGTGGCCTCATCCCGGGTCTGCACGGCTGGCGCGACCGGTGGCGGCGGGCCGAAGATCGTGCGCCCTCCAACCTGCGGGCCATGCGGAGCGCTCTGGGCGTGGGCGGCGGCGGACCATGCGAGGCCAAGCGCCAGGAGGGCGGCAACGGAACGAACGCGGAACATCACTTCACTTCACCTCGACACACGAACACTGACCGGCCGGACGGCAATCCGGCATCGGAGCGGGCGGGTGCGGCTAACCCAACGGTAATTGGCGGCGTGCGCCGCGGGCGGAAGGAGATTCTGCCCGCCTCTGACTACGACGGGGGCCGGCGCATTGTTGCGCGGCCCCCTGCTCATTATGTCGCGAGTGGATGAGTCTAGTCGTCGACCTTGATGCGGATGTGGCGGATGTGGGTCTCGACCACCTGGAGCTGGAAGCCGAGACGTGAGGGCTCGGTGATCTGGCCCTCCTCAACGGTTGAGATGAGCAGGCCGTTGAGATAGGCCTTGAGTCCGCCATTCTTTGCCACGATTTCGATGTCCTGCCACTCATTCGGCCCGCGCAGGGCTCGGCGGCGGACGTCGTCATCGTAGGTGTTCTTCCAGTTCAGGCCCGGTGACTGGATGTGCATGAAGTCGTACCAGCGGCCGTCGACCAGCGCGTACTTGTCGGGCCAGTGGCGGATGTTGCTCATGAAGACCATGACCCCGGCGTTGACGGGAAAGAGATCCGGGTTGTCGTCCCACCGCTTGTTGAAGCGCTGCTCCAGTTGCAGCGTGTAGTTCTTGAACTTCCGCTCGGTATAGGCGAGGGTGTGGTGTTTGCCGGCCACCAGCATCTCGCCGTTCTTCACGGTGACTTCCGGATACGGGTTGGTTTCGCCACACCCCTGCGGCTTCGGCTCGCAGTTGTGCCCGGCGAGGAAGCCCCAGCCCGAGAGGTCGCGCCCGTTGAAGAGCCACTCGAAGCCGGGGCCGGCGTCGAGATACATGCCCTTCATCGCGTTCTCGTCAATGACCAGTTCCTTCGGTCCAGGCGGGAACCCGTTTTCCTTGAGCAGGTAGGTGAGGACGTCGAGCTTGTCCTTGGGCGAGACACGGTCGATGTTGTCGCCCGGCTCGCTCTCCATGCGGCGCCAGTAGTAGTAGACGCTCGGGTAGCGCGAGTGGTTGTTGTAGCGGGCCTCCTTGAGGGAGCGGAATCCGGAGGAGAGATTGCCACCGTAGCTCACCCGCGGCGGCTTCTTGGGATCGACCGAGTGACAGTCCGAGCATTCCTTCTCGAATTTCACCTTGCCTCGTGCAGCCTGGGCCTCGGTGTAGTAGCCGGGGCCTGGAGGCGCGGACACCTTCGCGGGACCGGCCGCTGCCGCCGCAGGCGTGCCACTGGCGCTGGTCTGGGGCTGTGCGAGCATCCACCCACCGGCCGCCAGTACCGCGGCCGCCGTCATTGTCAGAATTCGCGGCAGTGCGTGCATTACGCCCCCTTGTCTTCCTTGGCCATCAACTGCACGCGGATGCCGTTTGGATCGAACACGAAGACAGACCGACCGTCAGCCGCGCCCTCGACCTTCAAGTCCGGGAGCACCTTGTTGATGGCGGCCTTGGTTTCACCCGCATTGAAGCGCTCGATGCCAATCGCGAAGTGACCGAGGCGGTTCTTCTTGTCCTTGTCCACCTGCGAGGTGCCGCCGTCGAGGCTCAGCCATCCGCCTTCGCCGGGGAACACCATGCTGTGGATGTCCTTCGAGAACTCGTGCTGGAACTTCGCGCCGAGCAGCTTCCCGTAGAACGCCTTCGACTGCTCCAGATCGTTCACGACGATGTGTACGTGATTGATCGTGCGGGCCCGGACGGGGTCCGCCACCGGCGCCTGGGCCGCGGCCGTCGCGGGCACCGCGAGAGCCACGAGGCCCTGCAGTAACTGGCGGCGATTGAGGCGGCCCGTATCGTAGGCGTCGAGCAGGTCGTCGAAAGGTTTCATGGTGGACGCTCCGGGAAAGGCGGCTCTATCGCCGCGCGCGCATTGTGCCCCATCCCGCGCTCCTTCCGCTGGACCGCGACAACGTGAGGCACGGAGGCGCGGACCGCGAGCGTTCGCCGACTCGACTACAATCCGCGCGGATGATGGCAGGCGCAGGAGGCACAGCGGTGACGAGACGAAGGCCTGGATGCACGGCGTCGCGCGCGTGGCACACGGTGGTGGCGGCAGCCGTGGCGGCTCTCTGCAGTGTGTCGGGCGCATCGGCCCAGCAGCCGCAGGTCAAGACCACCCACGAGCAGAACGCACCGGCGGTGAACAGGGGCACGTCGCTGGATTGGACCCTGCACCACCACGACCTGGCCAGCGGGCGCTATGTCCCCGCCACTGAGATCACGGCGGCCAATGCGGCCACCGTCGTCCAGAAGTGGAGTTTCAAGCCGTCTGTCGTGCCCGGCAGTTTCGGCCTGCCGCCACAGGCCGCCGGGTCGGCCGTGCTGGCCACGCGCAACAGCATCTTTCAGCAGACGCCAATCGTGGTCGATGGCGTGATGTATGTGCAGTCGGGCTCCAACCTCTACGCGCTGAACGCGGTCACCGGCGGGCTCATCTGGCACTTCGAGATGCCGCCGTTTGTCGGCGAGGTGCGCCAGCGGGGCCCGGCCTATGGCGACGGCCGCATCTACGCGCATGGGCCGCACATGGTCTACGCGCTCGAGGCCAAGAGCGGCAAGCTCGTCGAGTCATTCGGCAAGGGCGGCCTCCTGAACATCGTGGGCGAGGCGCTGCACTTCAAGTATCCGGATAAATACCCCGCCAATGTCGACGCGGTCAGCATCGGCTTCGAGTTGACCGGCGCGGGCGTGTACCACAACGGCACGCTCTACATGGGCACCGGGTTTGGCGATGCGCACACGCCCGGTGGCTTCATGATGGCCGTCGACGGCACGACCGGGACGATCACGTGGGCGTTCCAGACCGTGCCGCAGCAGCCGGGCGACGACGGCTGGGAGCTGGCGAAGGACACCTGGCAGGGCGGCGCCAGGGCCGGCGGCGGCGTGTGGACGTCGCCGACCATCGACGTGCAACTCGGGATGATCTTCTTCAACGTCGGCAATCCCTCGCCCGATTTCGACGGCTCGGCGCGGCACGGGATCAATCTCTTCAGCAATGCCATCGTGGCGCTCGATCTCGCCACCGGGAAGCTCAAGTGGTTCTTCCAGGGCATCCATCACGAGATCTGGGATCAGGACTTCATGACCACGCCCGTGCTCATGGACATCACGCGGAACGGGCAGACCATCAAGGCCGTGGCGACCAGCGGCAAGGTGTGGTGGCCATTCATCTTCAATCGCGAGACGGGGGAGCCGCTGAATCCGATTGTCGAGCTGCCGGTGCCGACCGCGACCGACGTGCCCAACGAGCAGCCCTGGCCCACGCAGCCGATTCCGCACAACGCGCGCGGCGTGCAGATGGAACCCTTCTGTTCTACGTATCCCATCGTCTCCGACCCGAAGGCGAAGCCGCTCGTGCGCTCGATGTTTCACCCGTTCCAGGCCAACACTGACGTGATCATCCCAAACGGATCCGCGGGCTTTGGCGGCATGACCTTCAGCCCCCGCACGGGGCTCCTCTACGTGAGGGGCACCTGCGGGGCCGGGAGCGGCCGGGTGAAGCCCGTCGGCGACACGCTCAAACCGGGTCCCGGTCCTGACCGCCCGGGTTTCGTGGCGAGCCGCGCCAACAGCGCCGTCGGGAGCGGCGGCGCGCGCGGGGCGCAGACGATCAGCGCCTATGACCCGCTGACCGGCGAGCAGGTGTGGCGCACGGATTCGC
Source organism: Acidobacteriota bacterium (assembly GCA_947482665.1). Lineage (GTDB taxonomy): Bacteria > Acidobacteriota > Vicinamibacteria > Vicinamibacterales > UBA2999 > CANKJK01. The sequence goes on along the minus strand of CANKJK010000005.1, from coordinate 209,401 downwards.
TCAACGGGCCAACCGGCCTGATCTCGACGGGGTCCGATCTCGTGTTTCAGGTCAGCGGCCTGGGCGAGTTCGCGGCCTACGACGCGAAGACGGGGAAGCAGGTTGCCCGCTTCGGCGTGAAGGGCACGACCAGCGCGAGCCCGTTGATGTACCAGGTCAACGGCAGACAGTTTCTGGCGGTTGTCTCGGGTGACACGGTCCAGGCCTACGGGCTGCCGTAGGCGCCTGTCTCCGTCACGCTCGACACGGCGATCGAGGAGGCCAGGGTCGTCTCGACCATTTGGTAGGGCACTGAAAATCCCTGGGCCCGGGAAGTGTTCCCCGTGTCAGGCATTCCCGCCCGATGATGAGGCCGGCCTGGCGTGCAATCCGCCGGGTACCTACCTTGCACAGACTCCGGCATGCCTCACCTGTGGCCACGCCGGCTCGACCCGTGGCTGACCATCGTGACGACACCCGTGACCGACGGACTCGTCCTCCCGTTTGCAGTGCTGGATAGCGCCGTGACGCGGCATGTGACGGCGGCATCCCGGTAGGCCCATGCGCGCCTTCGCCACCCTCTACCTCGCGCTCGTCCTGACGCCGCTCGCCGTCGTGCTGGCCGGTCCCGTGCCGGCGTCGGTGGCGGGGGTGTGGTGGGCGGTGGCCATGGGGGCGGGCTTTGCGGCGCTCGCAATGATGGGGGCGCAGGGGCTGCTGACGGCGCGCATCCGCTGGGTCTCGGCGCTCGGGCCGACGGACCGCATCTTCCGGTGGCACAAGTACCTCGGCATTGCCGCTGCGCTCATGGTGGTAGCCCACCCCGCCATCCTCGTCGTCGACGCGCCGCTGCGCCTCGTCTATCTCAATCCGTTTGTGGCCCCTGGCTACATGACAGCGGGGCTCGCGGCGGTCGTGGCGATGCTGCTGCTCGTCGTGACGACGGTGGGGCGAAAGTGGTTCGGCCTTCGCCATGAAGGCTGGCGTCTCGGTCATGACGTGCTGGCCGCGACTGCTATCGTCTTGGCCGCCGTGCATGTGGAGCGCGTCCGCTATTACCTGGCGGATCCGCTCCGGCACGCGGTGTGGGTCGCGTGTGCCGCTGGCTGGGTCGGTGTGATTGTCTACGCGCGGCTGGTGCGGCCGGCACTGCTGACGCGGAAGCCCTGGCGCGTGGTCGGCGTGCATCGAGAACGTGGGGATGCATGGACGGTGAGCCTCGTGCCCGAGGGGCATGCCGGGGTGTCTTTCGTACCGGGCCAGTTCGCGTGGCTCACGCTGGGCCGCACGCCCTTCAGCGCCGGCGACCACCCGTTCTCGTTTTCCTCGCGGCCGGGTCTGCCGGACGGGCGCGTCGAGTTCACGATCAAGGAACTCGGCGACTCCACCCGCGCCACTGGCGCGGTGGCGCCGGGCACGCGAGCCTTTGTGGACGGACCCTACGGTGGCTTTACCACGAGCGGTATCGATGCACCCGGCTTCGTATTCATCGCTGGTGGGATCGGCATCGCGCCAATCCTCAGCATGCTGCGCGCGCTCGTCGAGGCGCGCGACACACGACATCACCTGCTCATCCACGCGGGTGGCCGCTGGGACCGCCTGACAGGCCGCGAGACGGTGGAGGGCATTCAGCTCCTGCTGGACCTGCAGGTCGTGACGGTGCTCGAAGACCCGCCGCCCGTCTGGGACGGGGAGCGGGGGCGCGTCGACCGTGCGATGCTCGCCCGCCAGCTGCCCCACGATGTGCACCGCTACAGCTGCTTTGTCTGCGGTCCGCCCGGGATGATCCGCGATGTCGTGGCCGACCTCCGCGATCTCGGCGTGCCCGAAGGCCAGATTCATGCGGAGCTGTTCGACCTCTTCTAGGAATCGGACCCTCTGTCCGCGGCCGGGGTGGACAGGCCCGCGAGATGCCTGCTAAGCTGAATCCCTCGTGACGTTCTCTCACTCCACCTGTTGTCGCGCCTGTTGCGCGTGCGCCGCCTGCCGGTGCGCGTGTATGCAGCCGACGACCGGCCGCTGAGTGAGGATTCCGAGACCTACCCCGTAGCTTCCCGTTCCCTCTCCCCAGCAGCCCGTTGATCGGCTGACTCGCACGTGTGCGCCGGGCGTATGCCCGGTGCGTGTTGATGTGTGTCGCGCGGCGCCTGAGGCGCGCGCAGGAGAGGTGATTGTCGTGAAGCGGATCTTGACTCTGTTCGTGGTGGGCCTCCTGGCCCTGTTGCCCCTGACGGCCGGTGCGCAGGGCGCCTCGGGTGTGATCGCGGGCGTCGTGCGCGACTCGCTGGGCGACACCGTCCCGGGCGCCTCGGTGAAAGTGACCAATGAAGAGACCAGCGCGTCGGTGGACCTCGTGGCCGCGGACCGCGGTGTCTACCGGGCCGAGGGCCTGGCGCCAGGGCGCTACCGCGTCGAAGTGTCGCTCGACGGCTTTGAGACGTCGGTGCGTCACGTCGTGCTGGCGGCGGGTCAGGTCGTGACGAGCGACGCGGAGCTCCAGCCCGCACGGCTGAGTCAGTCGGTAGTAGTGACGGCGCGGCGCATGGAAGAGGAAGCGCAGGAAGTGCCGATTCCCGTCTCCGTCGTTCGTGGCGATCTGGTGGCCGACGCGGGCGCGTTCAACGTGAACCGCATGAAGGAGATGCTGCCGACGGTGCAGTTCTACTCCACGAATCCCCGGAACTCGTCGATCAACATCCGTGGGCTGGGCGCACCGTTCGGTCTCACCAATGACGGCATCGAGCCCGGCGTCGGTCTCTATATCGATGGCGTGTTCTACGCGCGTCCCGCGTCTGCCACCCTCGACTTCCTCGACGTTGAGCAGGTGGAGGTGTTGCGCGGACCGCAGGGCACGCTCTTCGGCAAGAACACGACGGCCGGCGCCATCAACGTCACGACCCGCAAGCCCGCGTTCACGCCGGGCTCGGAGTTTGAGATCAACTTCGGCAACCTCGGCTACACGCAGGCCAAGGCCTCAATCACCGGGCCGCTGTTCGGGCGCGTGGCGGGCCGGCTCTCCTTTTCGGGCACGCAGCGCGACGGCACGTTGCTCAATGTCAAGACGGGCAATGACATGAACGACCTCAACAACCTCGGGCTCCGCGGGCAGCTGCTCTACGCGCCGTCCGGGGCTCTCGCCGTGACGCTGGCCCTCGACCACACCCAGCAGCGGATGAAGGGGAATACGCAGGTCGTGGCCGGCGTGGCGCCGACGCTCCGCGCCGCGAACCGCCAGTTCCCCGCTATCGCGGCGGATCTGGGCTACGCACCGCCCAGCTACAACGCGTTTGACCGCAAGACCGACGTGGACTCGGCCGTCCGCTCCTATCAGGACCTTGGCGGCGCCTCGGTCAACGTCGATTGGAAGCTGGGCCCCGGCCGCCTCGTCTCCACGACCGGCTGGCGCTTCTGGAACTGGAACCCCGCGAACGACCGCGATTTCATCGGCCTACCGATTACGACGATCTCCGCAGCGCCGTCCCATCAGACCCAGTGGACGCAGGAAGTCCGCTACACGGCGGCGCTGTCAAAGACCTTCAACTTCGTGGCGGGCGCCTTTGTGTTCCACCAGGGCATTGAGTCCGCCCCGTCCTTCCGCCAGGAGCAAGGCGCCGCCGCGGCGCGCTTCCTGCTGGCTCCGAGCGCAACTGCCGCGACGCCCGGACTGCTGGACGGCTACGGCTTCAACCAGTACCTCGCCTACGACAACACCAGCGCCGCCGGCTTTGGCCAGGTGGAGTGGGAGGTCACGGACCGCCTGCGGGTGCTCCCGGGTCTTCGGTTCAACTACGACCAGAAGCGCGTGGATTTCGATCAGCAAATCTATGGCGGGCTGCAGACGTCGAACGCGGCGCTCGTGGCCCTGCAGCGGTCGATTCTGGCGCCCCAGGCCTACAAGACCGACGTGAGTGACACGAACATGTCAGGCCAGGCGACGGTGGCCTTCCGGGTGGCCAAGGCCATCAACACCTACGCCACCTACGCGAAGAGCTTCAAGTCGGTGGGCCTCAACCTGAACGGCGTGCCGACGGATGCGCTGGATCAGCCGGTGCTCTCGGCCGCGACGGTGAAGCCCGAGGATGTGCGACACGTCGAGGTCGGCATCAAGACGCAGCCCTTCCCGGCGGTGACGGCCAACGTCACGGCGTTCAATACCACTACGAATGACTTTCAGGCACAGGTCGTGAATGCCGGCGTCGGCGTGCTGCGCGGCTATCTCGCGAACGCGCAGAAGGTGCGCGTGCGCGGGCTCGAGATCGATCTGACCGCCAGCGCCGGTAAGCGCGGCTCGGTCTATGCGTCTGGCGCCTTCACGGACGGTATCTACGTGGACTTCACGGACGCGCCGCCGCCGCTCGAGGACACGGGCGGTCCGCAGGTGACAGATGTGTCGGGGACGCAGCTGCCGGGCATCTCGAAGTCGGCCATCTCGGTCGGCGGTGAACTGACAGGCAGCGGCGGTCTGCTCGGCCGGAAGGGGCAGTTCTTTGGTGCCTTTGACGCCAGCTACCGGTCGTCGTTCTCGTCGAGCTCCAGTGCCTCGAAGTACCTGGTGGTGCCGAGCTACGCGCTGGTGAATGCCCGCGTCGGCTTTCGCGCCTCTGATGGCTGGACGGTCTCGATCTGGTCGCGGAACCTGTTCAACAGGCGCTACTACGACCTGCTCTCCGCAGCGCCCGGCAACACAGGCCTGTATGTGGGCCAGCCCGGAGACCAGCGCACCGTCGGGGTGACCCTGCGGCTCACCCTTAAGTCGTAGCGACGCCCGGATCACTGAAGCCGTATTCCACCGCGAGGTCCGCCACCTTGAACGCCTGGCCCGACTTGGCCATGACGTTCGGGTCGGCGGCCAGCGCGGCAATCGCCCGCCCGGTGAACTGCGGCGACTCGCCCTTGGCGAGAATGAACTGCAGCACGGCGGGGGGCACGCGATCGGGCTGCGCGAGGATCTTCTCGCCCTTGATCGGTCCCGGCCAGAGGGAGATGACGGCGACGTTGTGCGGCGTCAGTTCCTTTGCCATGTCCGCCGTGAGCCGGTCGAGCGCCGCTTTGGCGACGCCGTAGGCCACGCCGAACATCGCGGAGTACTCCGCGGCAGCATTCGAGGAGATGTTGACGATGAGCCCGCGGCCCTTGGCGACCATCATCGGGGCGGCGTAGAGGCTGGCCACGTAGTGCGACCGCAAGCCCACGGAGTTCAGGGCATCCCAGTAGCTGATCGGCAGCTCCCAGAACGGCACGCCCGTGGCCTTCTGCTCGGGGCTCGCATAGACGTTGTTGACCAGCACGTCGAGCTGCCCTGCCTCGGCCATCACGCGGGCAAACGCCGCCGCGACCTCCGCATCCACGGCGTGGTCGCACGGGATCGCGATGCCGGTGCCGCCGAGTGCATTCACAGCAGCGACCGTTTCCCCGAGCGTGCCCGGGATCTTCGACTGGCCAGCGGCGGTCGTCCGACCGGTGATGTAGACGCGCGCGCCGGCTTCACCGAGTCCGAGCGCGGCACCCTTGCCGACGCCCCGCGAGCCCCCGGTGACGAGGGCGACCGTGTTCTTCAGTGACTGCATGTGCTGCTCCCGTGAGGATGAATCGGGCCTGCGACGTCAGGCCGGTGACGTCAGGCAGGCGGCGTGCTGAGCCCGATGGCCGACTGCGCGCGGGTGGCCGTGTGCGCCGCGCGTGCGCGAAGCACCATGTCGAGCGCGGACATGTCACATGGCGGCAGCGCCGCAGCGCTCTGGCCCAATGGCGTGACGCGGTCGCCCCATCGGACGAGGTGCGCGCAGTAGGTGAGGCCAGCCCCGAACGCGGGCATCAGGATCAGCGCACCCGGCTTCACCCGTCCCTCGGCCAGCGCCTCGGTCAGTGCCACGGGTACCGTCGCCGCGCTCATGTTGCCGTAGCGCTGCACGGTCAGCATCACCTTCTCCATCGGGATGCCCGTGCGCGTCACGACGGCTTCGATGATGCGGAGGTTGGCCTGGTGCGGCACCACGAGGTCGATCTCCTCTGGGCGCACGCCACACTTGGTCATGACCGCTGCGCTCGCCTGGAGCATCCCGTGGACGGCCTTCTTGAAGATCTCCTGGCCGTCGAAGTCCCACTGCGTGTCGCCGAAGACGATCCCCCGGTTCGCGTAGGCCCCACCCCAGCCGCGTACCCGGAGCGACGCGCGGGCATCCGCCACGCAGCCGAGCTGTTCGCCCAGCACGCCTGACGGTGTATCGGAGGCCTGCAGCACCACCGCGGCGCAGCCGTCGCCAAAGAGGACCGCGACGTTGCGGTTGTCCCAGTCCATGTACGGCGAGATCACCTCGACGCCGATAACGACCGCATTCCTGACCGCGCCCGTGCGGATCATCGCGCTCGCGGTCGAGAGCCCGTAGAGAAAGCTCGTGCAGGCCGTGTTGAGGTCGATCGCGGCCGCACGGGTGGCGCCAAGCGAGAGCTGGACGCCAGAAGCGGAGTTGGGCACCTGTTCGTCGTTGCTGCAGCTGCCGTACACCACCAACTCCAGGTCGGCCGGGTCAAGGCCGGCGCAGGCGAGTGCCCTCCTGGCCGCAACCGTGGCCAGTTCCCGCGCGGGCACATGGGAGACGCGGCGCTCCTTCATGCCGGTGCGGGTGACGATCCACTCGTCATTGGTCTCGAGAAACGTCGAGAGGTCGTCGTTGCTGAGCACAGCGGGGGGCATGGCGGAGCCCCAGCCCGTGATGGCGGCGTAAGTCATGGTGAGTGGCTAGGATACCGCCCCGGGGACCAGCTAGTCCGCGTCCTCCTCGAACGAGAAGGCGACGCGGACCGTATCACCCTGCCCCTTCTTCCCGCGGACGCGGGCCGGCACGGCCAGCAGCGACCTGTCGGTCTTCGTGTCGCGCCAGATGCTGGTGTCCCAGCTCACGCCGTCGACGGTCGCGCGAACCGGCGTGCGCCCCCACGGCCGCGTCACCGGAGGCGCCAGACGTTTCGGAATCGGGGCGAAGGTCCATGCGCCGCCCGCGCCTGAGTAGCGGAAGAGTGTCGCGGTGAAGGGGCCGCGAATCGTGGTTATCGGGAGCCTCGGCATGGCCGGTGGCCCGATTCTACCGGCCAGCCAGCGCCCTACGTGCACTGTGCCGGCCGGGCTGCTCGGTCTCCTGTCGTTCTTGTTCCTGTGGCATCTTCCGGTCTATAACGACCCGTCCCTTCTACCGGGGACGTCGCGGAACCGCGAAAGAGGACTCATGACCCGACATCTCACCGTCGCTCTGTGCACACTGACCCTGGCCGTGAGCGTTGGACACCTGGCGGCCCAGCAGGGCGCCACGCACTATAAGGCGTCCGTCCAGCGCTTTGCCGATCAGCCGAAGGTCAACGCGGCGACGACCGGGAACTGGGGCGACCACAACGGCGACCTCGGCAACTCCCGCTACTCGCCGCTCAACCAGATCACGCCGGCCAATGCCGGCAAGCTGGCGCTCAAGTGGTCGTTCGATCTGCCCAAGGGCGACTCGGCGGCGGAGGAAACACCGCTCGTCGTTGACGGCGTGATGTATTTCAACTCGGGCTCCAAGCTCTACGCCCTTGATGCCGCCACGGGCAAGCAGGTGTGGACGTTTCAGATGGAGCCCGCCTTTGGCGGCGGCAAGCGCGGACCAGGCTTTGGCGAGGGCAACATCTATGCGATGGGTCCCGCCGAGGTCTACGCGGTCGACGCCAGGGCGGGCAAGCTCGTCGAAAGCTTCGGCGAGAAGGGCGTGCTGCGCATCATCACGAAGGCGCTGCAGTTCAAATATCCCGGCAAGTACCCGGACGACTTCGACCCGAAGAGCATCGGGTACGGCGTTGCCTCGACGCCCAAGTATCACAACGGCACCATCTATGTGGGCACGTCGGACTCCGACAGCCTCATTGTGGGCGGCCTCCTGGTGGCGGCCGACGCGAGGACCGGCGCGATCAAGTGGGTGTTCAATACCGTCCCGCAGGGACCGGGAGATGACGGCTGGGAGATGGCCAAGGACACCTGGCCGGCGGGTGCGCCGCGGCATGGCGGCGGCGTGTGGACGCAGCCCGCGATCGACCCCGCGCTCGGGATGATCTATTTCGACGTGGCGAATCCGGCGCCCGACTATGACGGATCGGCCCGGCTGGGGACGAATCTCTTCACCAACTCGATTGTCGGGCTCGACCTGGCCACGGGGAAGCTCAAGTGGCACTTCCAGACCATTCATCACGATATCTGGGACAAGGACATGATCGCGGGGCCCACGCTCTTCGATGTGACCGTCAACGGCAAGTCGGTGAAGGGCATCGGCTCGGCCGGCAAGGTCTGTTACGCCTACCTGCTCCATCGCGAGACGGGGCAACCCATCAATCCGATCGTCGAGACGCCCGTGCCGACCTACACGGACGTCCCTGGCGAGAAGCCGTGGCCGACGCAGCCGATCCCCTACACCTCCAGGAACATTCCGCAGCAGCCCTACTGCGCCACGTATCCGCGCGTGACCGACCCCGAGCTGGCGAAGAAGGTGCGTCCGCTCTTTCACCCGTACCTCGCGAATGAGGTCGTCATCACGTCGCCAGGTCAGGACGGCGGCTCGGACTACGGGGGGCCGGCCTTCAGCCCGCGCACGGGGCTCTTCTATGTGAGCGGCAAGAACGACGCGGTGGCCAATCGCGTGAAGCCGGTTGGAGGCAGCCTCAAGCCGGGACCGCGGTCCCCTGGCCACTTCGAGAATCTGGCCGAGACGGCCAAGCACGGGATGGCGTGGAATCAGGCGCTGGCTGCCTACGAGCCCGTCAGCGGAAATCTGGTGTGGTACTCGGAGTTTCCGGGGTGGACCAACGCCGCTCATCTGGTGACCGCGGGCGATGTGGTGTTTCACGGGTCCGGCGGCGTGGGCGACTTCTTTGCCTTCGACGCGCGCACCGGGCAACAGGTCTTCAAGTATCCCGGCAGGTTCGGGACGCCGGACGGCATCCGCACCGGCATGCTCTCAACGCCGATGAGCTACAGCGTCAACGGCAAGCAATACGTCGCGGTCATCGCGCGTGGCACCGTGCTCACCTTCGCGCTGCCTTGAGCGACTCCGGCGCTTGCGCCGCATCACGGCGTACAAGTGAAACGGACGGGACCCTCAGGGGATCCCGCCCGTTGCTGTCTTCGGCGCCCGGCTATTTCAGGAGCGAGAGGACCGACTGGTTGGCCTGATTCGCCTGCGAGAGGGCGGCCATGCCGGCCTGCGTCAGGATGTTGAACTTCGCCATGTTGGCCGATTCTTCCGCCACGTTGGCGTCTCGAATCCGGCTGTCGGCCGCCTTGTTGTTCACCATCTGGGACTGTGCCAGGCCCATCGCGAACTGCAGGCGATTCTCCAGTGTGCCGACCGTGTTCTGCACGTCGCCCAGGTTCGAGATGGCGTCCTGGACTTCGGCCAGTGCGTCCTGCGCGTCGGCCGCCGTGGCGAAGCTTGCGGTCGAGAGGCCCAGCGTGGTGGTGTCGGCCGCGCCGATCGTGTCGCTGACCGCGCCGTCCGCTGCGGTGGCTTCCGAGCTCACGAAGACCGAGAAGTCGTCGCTCGCGTCGAGCCCGCCGACGGTCGCCTCGCGGTCGATTTCGTCGAGCACCTTCCCGTATTCGTCGGACAGCTTGGTGATGTCGACACCGTTGCTGGATGAGCCTGCCTGCGTGGCCAACGTGGCGAGCCGATCAAGCAGCGTCGCCATGTTGGCGAGTGCGCCGTCCTTGATCTGGAGCTTGGAGAGCCCGTCGTTCGCGTTGCGGATGCCCTGATTCAGGATCGACACCTTATTGCGGTAGTCGTTGGCCACGGCCAGACCCGCAGCGTCATCGCCCGAGTAGTTGATGCGATAGCCGCTGGACAGGCGCCCGAGCGCGCGGTTGAGACCCGCCTGGGTCAGCGTGAGGTTGGCCGACGCATTGGCCGAGGCGATATTGCTGACGACTGAGAAAGAAGCCATGTCGAGAGTTCCTCCGTGAAAGTTGCGGCCGGCGTCCCTGCCAGCTGCTGGTGCGGTGTGTGACCGCCCCGACAGGGGGGTAATCGGACGCAATTTCAGGGGCTTCAATCATCCGGATCTCCGACACAGGTGTCGGAGAATCGTCCAGGGGATCTGGTGTGAAGACACCTGCAAACCTGCTGAATTCCGGAGAGGAATCTCCTGGGCGACTCATCGGCGGGGCCAGGCGCCACGGTCGTCTGGACGGAACCCCGACACCCCCTGGATCCGGGTGTGTCGCGGATGGCCGGTGCCTACCAGCCGTTGCAGTCGAACTTGAAACCGCACGTCAGGCACTTGATACAGCCCTTCACTTTGGCGAGGTCGCGGGACTCGCCGCACTGCGGGCACGTCGTGTCCTCGGTATCCAGGTCGACCGGTTTCGGAGCGGTCGTGGGTGGTGCCTTCGTCGGATCCATGGCCCTGATTCTGCCGCAGAAATTCCTGCCGGCCGAGCGCCACTGTCCGGCGTTCCGTGCATAGAATGGCGCCGTGTTGCAGACCCGACTCGTCGTGACCGCTGTCCTGCTGGCGCTGGCCGCCGGCGCTGCTGCCGAAGATTGGCCTGAGATCCGTGGCTTCGGCCGTCGCGGCGTGTGGAACGAAACGGGCATCGTCGAGACGTTCCCCCCGGCCGGGCTGCCCGTGCTGTGGCGGGCGCCGGTGAAGCAGGGCTACGCGGGCCCGGCCGTGGCCGACGGCCGCGTCTTCGTGACCGACTTCCTGAGCGATGCCGATGGCGTCGAAGGTGAGGAAGGCCTTGGCGGCTCGCGTCCGCGCCTCACGGGCACGGAGCGCGCGCACGCCATTGACGAGCGGACCGGCCGCATCATCTGGACGCAGTCCTGGCGCGCGAATTACGGTGGCATCATCTGGGCAAACGGTCCGCGCGCCACACCCACCGTCGAGGGGGAGCGCGTCTTCGTCCTCGGCGCAGCCGGGCAACTCCTCGCCCTGAGTGTGAAGAGCGGCGCGGTGCTCTGGCAGCGGGACTACGCAAAGGACTTCGGCGTCGACCGCCGGATCTGGGCGTGGGACTACGGCTTCGCGGGTTCACCGATTGTGGATGGCCCGAGGCTCATCTGTTTTGTGGGTGGCCCGGCCGGCGCGATGGTGGTGGCGCTGGACAAGGCGACGGGCAAGGAAGTGTGGCGGGCCCTCAAGCCCGGTCTGCACATCGACCTCGGGGTCTCGCAGCCCGTCATCGTCACCGCCGGTGGTGTTCGGCAGCTCGTCGTCTGGCTACCCGACGGCGTCTTCTCCCTCAACCCGGCGACAGGGAAGACCTACTGGCAGCACCCGTATCTGTCCGAGAACTCGATGACGGCCCCCACGCCGGTGTTCGCGGGCGACCTGCTCCTCTTCACGAACTTCTACACCGGTGCGCTGATGCTGCGGCTGGACCCGCGAAAGACGGGCGCCACCCGGGTGTGGAAGAGCACGGGCAAGAGCGAGATCGATACCGACGGCCTGCACGGTGTCGTCACGACACCGGTCATCATCGGCGACTACGTGTACGGCGTCTGCAGCTACGGGCAGTTCCGGTGTCTCCGCGCGCAGACGGGTGAGCGGATGTGGGAATCGCAAGCGCTCGTCGGGGAGAAGGCGCGCTGGGCGTCCGCCCAGATCGTGCGGCACGGCGACCGCCTCTTCGTGAACAACGATCGGGGCGACCTGGTGATCGTGCAACCGGACCCATCCGGCTACAAAGAGATCAGCCGGACCGCGCTCATCAAGCCGACCTCACCGCCCTACAACCGTCGCCAGCTGGAGAAGGTGAACTGGTCACATCCGGCCTACGCGAACCGGCACATCTACGCCAGAAACGACGAGGAAATCCTCTGTCTCTCGCTGGCAAAGGACGGCCGCTAGGCGCGGCCGTTCACGCCATCAGAAGCCGAACGCGTAGGAGACGTGCAGCGTGCGCGGCACGCCGAGGCTCCGCACCAGAAACGGCGTGGTGGAGTTATCCAGGAACCCGCGCGCGTGGCCGGTCGAGTACGTCTGGTCGAAGAGATTCTCCAGCCGCACAGTGACCCGGTGGTGCCGCTTCGGGTCGAGAAACACCCGACCCGACAGATCCGTGACTGTGTAGTCGCCGCTGGCGACCAACCCGAAGCCGGAGACGCTGTCTTTGAGAGCGCCGACGGCGTTGACCGTAAGCGTGACGCCGACCGGCACCCGGGCTGGATGCACATCGACCGTCGCCTGCACCTGGTTGGCCGGAATGCCGGTGATGGCCGAGTAGCCGCCGGCCAGATCATTCCGTTCGGACTTCGCGTAGGTGTAGCTGAGCGAGCCCGAGACGGCTGGTGCGAACGGGCCTGAGCCGGCGACTGACACGCCCTTCACGCGCACGCGGGTGGGCGAGTTGGCCGTGATCGTCGTGTCGCCAGAGCCGTCGTCCACGTCCACGATGAGGTCCGTGACGCGGCGGTAGAAGCCGGTGGCCTCGAGCGTGACGACAGCCTTGCCCGCGACGATACGCTGGGCGAGTGTGCCGTTGAAATTGGTGCTCTTCTCCGGCGCGAGGTTCGGGTTGCCGAAGCAGCACGTGGGATCCTGCGCGAACAGCTCGTAGGCGTCCGGATAGCGGAAGGCCGTTCCCACCGTGGCCCGCGCCACCGTCGTCGAGCTCAGGTCGAACTGGCCGCTCGCGTTCCAGACGGTCGCGTTCTGTGAGTGGCTCGGCGCGTTGTAGCGGGCACCTACGGCCAGGGTGGCTCTGGGCATCCAGGCCCGCGTGGTGCGGACCTGTCCGAAGACCGCGTTGACGACCTCCGTGTTCGGGGCGATGAGCAGCACTTCGTCGCGGCCCGAGTAGCGCTGCAGGTCGTAGCCCGCGAAGTATTCCACCCGGTGGCCCGGCGTGAAGCGCGCGAGGGCGCTGGCCCCGGAATCGCGGTAGCCCCAGAATTCGTCGGCGCTGATGGGCACGGTCGCACCCGGCGATCCCGCCACGTTGAGCGTCTCCGTGTAGCCCGAATCCCACCGGTGGTAGTAGCCCTTGAAGAAGATCTGGAGGTCCGTGCGCGGCGTGATGTCGACCTTGCCGCTGGCCACGTGTTCGGTCCGTGCGTTGAAGGCGGTGGCGAGCCCGCCGGACTGCCGCGCCGAGCTGCGGGCGGCACGCAGGTTGTCCACCTCCACGTCGCTCCGCTGGTACATCGCGCTGACGCGCGCGGCCGTGCCGAAGTCGTAGGCGTACTTGCCGCCGACGGTCGAAACGTCGTAGCCACGCTTGCGGGCGGTCGTGCTCGCGGCGTACTGCGACGCGGGGAAGTTGGCGAAACCGTCCGCCTGGTCCTTCGACGCGAACGCCACGAGCTTGTGGCCGTGCAGGCTGCCCCTGGCGAAGACGTTGGCGTGCGTGCCGTCATTGGAATCGACGCCACCCTGGACTTGCCCATTGGCCACTTCGGCGAACGACTTCGTGACCACGTTGATCACGCCGGCGACGGCCTGCGTGCCGTAGAAGAGCCCCTGCCCACCCTCGATGACTTCGATGCGCTCCACCATGTGGGCCGGGATCGTGTCGAGCGGGGTCGTGCCGTTGTAGAGCCGGTTACTGATGCGGACGCCGTCGAGGAGCCAGAGGATCTCGTTGCGGCGTGAACCCTGGAGCGCGACCGCCACATAGTCGAAGGCGCCGGCCTTTGGCGTCAGAAAGAGACCGGGCACCAGCGACTGCAGCGCCTGGGCGACGTCGGTGTAGCCGCCGTTCTGGATCTGCGCGCTCGAGATGGTCTGGATGCGGCCGCCGGTCTTCTCGATCTCCTGCGCGAGCTCTTCTTCGAGCTTCGGCGCCGCCACGGCGACGTGTTCGGAGAAGCCCGGAATCGGCAGCACGACGCTGACCGCCGGGTTGGTGCTGCCCACGGTGAGGGCCTGGGTCCATCGCGGAAAGCCCGGAGCCTCTACGCTCAGCACGGAGAGGCCCTGCGTGGCTCCCCCGATCGAGAAGCTCCCGTCCGCTCCCGTCTGTGCCGACGCCTGAACTGCAGCCCCGGGGCCGCTGAGCGTCACCGTGGCGCCAGCGACGGCCGCGCCCTGCGGGTCCGTGACGCGTCCGGTGACAGACTGCGCCGTCGCGACCGCGGCCAGGAGGCTCGTCACGAGCGTGAAGAAGAGCGTGCGAGCGATTGTCATAGGGCGCCAATCTTACCAAGCCACCGTGTGGCGCACCAGCCGGCCTGCGTGTCAGCGCAGTCGGAACAGTCTTCGCCCGTGGCGCCTCAGTCGGTGCCACGCGGGCGCGAGCGTCGTCACGCTCGAGACGATGCCCCCGATGCTGAGCAGCATGAGCACGATGTCCCAGAGCGGACGCCGGTAGTAAAGGAAGGGGAAGTCCAGGCTGTGCAGGCCGTGGTACAGCCACCGTTCCAGCCGGCTGCGGCGCTCTTCCTTCTGCACCACAGCGCCCTGGCTCGGGTCGAAGTAGAGCCACGTGGCGTTGGCGTCGTCGTAGCGCGTGCGCAGCACGGGCAGCGAGAGATCGCCCGACCGGTCGTAGTAGTAGGCGTCGTAGGCATCGAGCCAGGTGGATTCCACCGTGCGGGCTCCGGGCACCGCCGTCTGCGCGACCGCCATCAGCGTGTCGCGATTGAAGCCAGTGACCATGCCTCGCTCCGGCGCTTTCAGAGAGACATAGCGCCGCCGCACGGCCGGGGCCTCGAGAAAGGCCGGCAAGTCCGTGTTGCTCCAGACGGATGCGCCTCGGTCCGCGGCCGGGGTGAACGCGAGAAGAAATGGCTCGCCCTGGAACTGCGAGACCGCTAGCTCCTTGGGCATGATGCCGGCGGCGGTGAATACCGCGAGCCCGCGCCTGATGCGGTCGAGCGTGAACTCGGCTGTTCGCAACGGACCGCCCGTGACGGCTTCGCGCTGTGGCCGGGTGGGTGCGTTCCCCGGGCTCCAATCCCATGGCGTCATGGACATCAACCCGCTGAAGATCCAGGTGAAGGTCGTGAGCCCGAAGACGAGGCCGGCGTAGTGGTGCCACCGCATCATGCCGGCGTAGGGGGAGTGGGACGATTCCCGCTTCAGCCGGAATCGCGCCGACGGCGAGATTCTCCAGAGGCCCCACACGAGGCCGGAGAGACACATGACGCTCCCCGCGATTGATAGCCAGATGATGGCGTGTGCCCAGACGTCCGTATGGCGGCGCAGCGGCGTGAAGTAGAGCCAGTGAAGGACCGCGCCAAGATAGCCCCACACCCGGGCACGTCGCGTCGTCTTCATGACCGGCTCGGCGGTACGGTCCGAGACGTAGAGTTCCGTGCCGGCGGCATCTCCCAAGCTGAAGCGGCGTAGCGGCATCAGCGGGCGGATGGCGCTGCTGAGCGTCCACTGATCGGAGTCCGTCAGGTAGGCGATCTCCGTGATCGTCTTCGTCTGCCCGGGGGCGAAGGCGCGCGCGACGGTGAGGGCCTGCTCCGCCGTCAGCGCTGACAGTGCGTCGCCGGTATCGGCATAGACCAGCGCCCAGGCTCGTCCGGCGTTCAGCCGGTAGACCGGCCGTGTTCCCAGCATGCCCAGGCGGATTGCCGAGGCTGCGAACCCGGCGGCCGCAGTGGCCTGCGCTGGCTCCACGCGCGCGGTTGAGAGATCAAGGCGCGAGGCTCGCGCCAGCCGTTCCTCCCCGGAGAGGCTCGGCATCCTGGCGTACATCATGATGACGCCCGAGACGAACCAGAGGACGAAGAGCAGACACCCGCCGATGCCCAGCCAGCGGTGGGTGTAGACGATCGCCGCGCGCCAGTTGACAGTCATCGGAAGCGACGGCGGATCGGGCTACCAGGGCGGCAGCGTCTTGTTGAGAAACTCCCGCAGGTAGGCGTCGGTCGAGGCGAGGAGTTCCTCACCCGTCCCTTCAAAGTAGACGCGCCCCTCCTGCAGCACCATGAAGAGGGCGCCTTCGGTGTCCGACTCCACGACCTCGACCGTGCCATTTGTCTGCACGGCGCGATGATTGGCGACGTAGAACGCGTCGCGGATCTGGTGAGTGGCCACGATCGAGGTGACGTGCTCCAGGTCGCGCAGCTTCACGATTTCGTCGTCCACGCTGGAGGCGATGACGGGGTCAAGCCCCGTGGTCGGGTCGTCGAAGAGCAGCAGGCTGGGACGCGAAGCCATCGCGCGGGCAATGGCCACGCGCCGCTTCTGGCCACCCGAGAGCTCCGACGGCATGCGGGCGCCGTACTCCGCCAGCCCCACGAAGCCCAGCACCGCGGCCACGCGGGCCTCGGCCTCGTGCTCGGGCATGTCGGTCTCCTCGTAGAGGCGGTAGCCGACGTTGTCGGCCACGGTCAGCGAATCGAAGAGCGCGGTTTCCTGGAAGAGCATCCCGATGTCGCCGCGGATGCGCAGCAGGTCGCGCTCGGGCATGGTGTCGACGCGGTGGCCATTCACCAGGATGCTGCCTGAGTCTGGGCGCAGCAGACCGAGCACCAGCTTCAGCAGCACCGATTTGCCGGTGCCGCTGGCCCCGAGCAGGATACCCATGCTGCCCCTGGGCAGGCTGAAGCTGACATCCCGCAGGACGACATGGTCGTCAAACGAGAAGGACACGTGCTCGAAGACGATGGCTGGCGGCGCTGAGTCCGTGGCGGGCGTCGTCAGGGGGGCTGAAGTCGCGAGAGGCACCTCGCGATCCTAGCCGAAGGCGCCCCAGGGCAGCGGGGGCGTGCGCGATCGCGTAAGCTCCAATCACGGATACTCACCCTGGTCTGAGCAGCGCAGAGGCCGTGCGCCGTCTTGCGGACGTCGGCCCGAACGAAGCGGCGCCGGTGCGGCACCTCTCGGCCCTGCGTCAGCTGCTGCAGCTGTTCGCGAACCCCCTCATCATCATTCTGCTCGTCGCCGGTGCCGTGTCCGGCTCACTCGGCCAACCGACGGACGCCGCCATCATTGTCACGATGGTGCTGCTCGGGGTGACGGTCAACTTCTGGCAGTCCTACCGCTCCCAGCAGGCGGCGGACCTGCTCCGCTCCTCGGTCGTGCAGACCGCCACGCTCCGCCGCGACGGGGCGTGGGTGGAAGTGCCCGTCCGGCTGGTCGTGCCCGGCGATGTCTTCAGGCTCTCGGCGGGCGACATGGTGCCGGCTGACGCCACGTTGCTGGAGTCGCGGGACCTGTCAGTCCAGCAGGCCATGCTGACGGGTGAATCCCAGCCCGCCAGCAAGGATGCCGGGCATCCAGATGCCCATCTCACCGGTCCCGATGCGCCGAGCCGCGTGTTTCTGGGCACCTCCGTGGTCAGTGGCACGGCCGTAGGCCTGGC
The DNA here is from genome assembly GCA_947482665.1 of Acidobacteriota bacterium. Classification (GTDB taxonomy): domain Bacteria; phylum Acidobacteriota; class Vicinamibacteria; order Vicinamibacterales; family UBA2999; genus CANKJK01. The sequence continues at coordinate 192,141 of CANKJK010000005.1, read as the reverse complement.
GACCGAGACGGGGCCGCGGACGCTCTTTGGCGACATCGCGGTGCGGCTGCGGCACCGTCCGCCGGAATCCGAGTTCGAGCTCGGGCTGCGCCGTTTCAGCATGCTGATCCTGAGCACGACCGTGGTGCTCGTGCTCTTCATCGTGCTTATGGGCTTTGTCTTCAAGCACAGCCCGTTCGAGACGCTGCTGTTTGCCGTGGCGCTGGGCGTGGGCCTGACTCCTGAGTTCCTGCCGATGATCAGCGCCGTGACCCTGACGCAGGGCGCGCTGCGGATGTCGCGTGAGCACGTGATCGTAAAGCGCCTCCCGGCCATTCAGAATTTCGGGAGCATCGATATCCTCTGCAGCGACAAGACCGGCACGCTCACCAGCGGCGTGATGCGGTTTGATCGGACGGTCGACGCTGACGGAGCGGCCTCGCCACGGCCGTTGCACTTCGCCTTCCTCAACAGCCACTTCGAGACAGGGATCCGGAGCCCGCTGGACACCGCCATCCTTGCGCAGCCCGATGGCGACGCCACCGGGTATGTGAAGGTGGACGAACTGCCCTTTGATTTTCAGCGCCGCCGGCTCTCTGTGGTGGTGGAGTCTTCGGAATCCCCTGGCCGCCGTGAGCTCATCACCAAAGGCGCACCTGAGGCGATCGTCAGCCTGTGCACGGCCATGGAAGTGGGGAAGCAGACCGTGCCCATGACCGCCGAGGCCGCGCGAAAAGCGGTCGCGCTCTACGAAGAGATGAGCGAGGAGGGGCTGCGGGTGCTCGCCGTGGCCTATCGCTCGCTGGAGTCGCGCGCCGCCTATACCAAGGATGACGAACAGGAACTCGTGCTGGCGGGCTTCGTCAGCTTTGTCGACCCGGTGCTGCCGGATGCGGCCGAGGTGCTGGCCGAACTGAAGCGAGACGGCGTGACGGTGAAGATTCTGACCGGCGACAACGAGCGAGTCGCACGTCACGTGTGCCGCGCGGTGTCCCTGGACGAGCGGCAGATCGTCACGGGCGACGTCGTGGCCCAGGCCGACGAGGCTGCGCTGGGCCAACTGGCGGAGCAGACCACCGTCTTCGCGCGCGTCTCTCCCGCGCAGAAGGACCGCATCATCGTCGCCCTCAAACGGCGTGGGCACGTCGTGGGCTACATGGGGGACGGCATCAACGACGCCCCGTCCCTGCACACGGCCGACATCGGCATTTCCGTCATGGCAGCGGCTGACGTCGCTCGCGACGCCGCGGACATCATTCTGCGCGAGCCAGGCCTGCGCGTGCTCCATCGCGGCATCCTCGAGGGCCGGCGTGCCTCGGGCAACATGATGAAGTACCTGCTGATGGGGACCAGCTCGAACTTCGGCAACATGTTCAGCATGGCCGTGGCGTCGGTCTTCCTGCCATTCCTGCCGATGCTGCCCACCCAGATCCTGCTGAATAACTTTCTCTACGACGTGGCCCAGCTCAGTATTCCCGGCGACAACGTCGACGCGTCGTATCTCAGGAAGCCGCAGCGCCTCGACATGCGGGTGATCCGCGACTTCATGATCTTCATCGGGCCGATCAGCTCGCTGTTTGACGTGCTGACCTTTTACGTGCTGCTGCACGTGTTCCACGCGGGCGAATCGCTCTTCCACACCGGCTGGTTCGTGGAGTCGCTCGCCACGCAGACGCTCGTGCTCTTCGTGATCCGCTCGATGGGGAATCCGCTCAAGAGCCGTCCGAGCCGCTGGTTGACGGTGACGACGCTCGCCGTCGTCGCGGTGGGTGTCGTGCTGCCTGTGACACCCGTGGCCACCTGGCTGGGTTTCACGCCACTGCCGGCCTCCTACTTCGCCTTCCTGATTCCCTCGACGCTCGTCTATCTCGGTCTGGTGGAGTTGGCCAAGCGGCAGCTTGTGCGGCGGCTGGGGTTCTAGGCTTGGCTGGGCGAGATCGAGAGCCCGCGGCGAGGATATCTCTTGACTTCGCGGATAGCGCCGCCCACCATCAGGCGCCGCTAACGCACACCTGCGCTGGCGCCGTGGCCGACCCTGCGTACACCTCGAAGGAGGTCGTGATGCGCTCCCCTCGTCTTGCGTGGTTCTTGCTTCTCGGGATCATGGCGACCAGCCGAGTCGCGGCTGCTAGCAGCGGGTTTGCCTTTGTCACGCCGATGACGGTCGAGCGGCAGGCGCACACCGCAACTCAGCTGGCAGATGGCACCATCCTTATTGCGGGAGGTTACAACTCCTATCCGGCGACTCTTTCCAGTGCCGAGGTATACGACCCAGTCGCGGGGGTGTCGCATCAGGTTGGAAGCATGAACTCCCGCCGATACGGACACACTGCTACCCGGCTGCAAAGTGGGGCGGTGCTCATCACCGGTGGCAGCGCGTTCGAGTCGGGGCTTCAGCGCTCCGCGGAGCTCTACGATCCAGGGACGGGCACGTTCACACCTATTCCAGCCTCGCTGCAAGCGGAGCGGTTCTACCACACGGCCACTCTGCTTTCGAACGGGAAGGTACTGATTGCGGGGGGGCGTGGCTCATCCGATGTCGGCGGCGAGCTGTTTGATCCAGTCTCTCAGACCTTTTCTCTGACTGGTGGCGCGGTCCCCAATCTCTACAAGCACACCGCGACGCTACTGAATGACGGGCGGGTTCTCATTGTGGGCGGTTCCAACCCCGCAGGCCCCACGGCGGAGGCCCTGTTGTACGACCCGACAACAAACCTCTTCAATCAGACCGGCAGCATGTCTATGACCCGGTACTTTCATAGTGCGACCTTGCTGGCGAGCGGCGACGTGCTGGTTGCGGGAGGCGAGTTCGGTTTGGCGCGGACGACGGCGGAGATCTATTCCGTTTCCGCCGGGACTTTCTCGCGCACTGCGGGTGACCTCACCTTCGAGCGTGCGTGGCAAAGTGCTGCGCTGGTAGGCGGCGGGAAGGTTCTGCTTGCTGGTGGCACGCTCAGCGGGCCGGATACGGTCACGACGGCAGAACTGTACGATCCGGTCTCGCAGCAATTTACCAGGGTCTGGGATCTGCAAATGGGGCGCTACAACGGGGTACTTCTCGTTTTGAGCTCCGGAGACGTGATGCTGTTCGGTGGCTGCTTTGGCACCGGCCCAGACGCACTGGCCAGCGTCGAGCGCTTTACCGCGGCGCCGGTGGCTGTGGCTGGCCCGAATCAGGTTGTGACACCCGGCGTCGCCGTCGCGCTCAATGGCAGCGGGTCATTCGACGATGACACCGTTACGAGCTTGCTCGGCTACTCTTGGCGACTGCTATCGACTCCATCAGGGAGCGCGGCCGCCCTGATCGGGGCACACACGATCTCTCCAACATTCACGCCTGACCTCGCAGGGCGCTACGTGATCCAACTAACGGTCGTCGATCAAGACGGGCTGGAAAGTGCGCCCTCGCTCATCGTAATTGTGGAGAATCCTCCGCCCGCCGCCAACGCTGGCCTGGATCAGCTGGTGCTGGTGTCCAGCGTCGTGACATTGACTGGGACGGGCACTGACCCCAACGGCGATGCGCTAACTTACGACTGGCTCCTGTTAGTGCGACCCAGCGGTAGCACTGCAGGGCTCTCAAACCCAGGCTTGGCGAGCACAACGTTTGTTGCTGACCGTCCCGGCACATATGTTGCGCAGTTTCGTGTTACGGACTACTTGGGCGCCAGTGCATGGGACCAGGTGCAGGTAACTGCTGCGACCGCCACAGGCTACGCGGAGGCACAGATGCAGGCTGCGGCCTCCATCGTCGGGGTTCTTTCGCGAGGGGCTGTGACGTCGTCTGGTAATCAGAACGCCTTGTTGCAGCACTTGAGCAATGCGGTAACCGCATTGGGATCTGGGCGCACGGCGGATGCTCGTCAGCAGATTCAGTTAGCGCTATCCCGTGTGGATGGTTGCGCGCTGCGTGGCACGCCTGACGGTAATGGCCCCGGCCGAGACTGGTTGACGAGTTGTGTGTCCGAGGCGCAGGTATACCCGCTGCTATCGGAGGCGTTGGCTGCTCTCATGCCCTAGCACCAGGCGTCGGGGCGCCCGACAAACGAAAAAGGCACCTGCCGCCACCCTTTCGGGTGAGTGCAGGTGCCTGGTCTTACTGGTGCGGAAGAAAGGACTCGAACCTTCACGCCCTTGCGGGCGCCAGCCCCTCAAGCTGGTGCGTCTGCCAATTCCGCCACTTCCGCAAACTGGAGGGCGCGGTCTCGCGACCGCGGTCGTGCTACTTCTTCTGCTCGGCTGCCGGAGCGGCCGGGGCAGGGGCGGCAGCCGGAGCTGCCGAGGAATCCGCTGGGGTCGCCGCGGGGGCGGTCACCGGCTTGGGCAACACGGCCGGCGCGGCCTGCTGCGTCGGGACAGGCGTCGGAACCTTGATGGTGCCGAGCACTGAACCCGGGCCCTTCTGACCGAGGACGCCCAGAAGCACGGCACCCACCATGAAGACGCCCGCGGCAATCGCCGTCGTGCGCGAAAGCACAGTGGCGCCGCTCCGGGCGCCGAAGGCTGCCTGGCTGCTGCCGCCGCCGAAGGCGTTGGCAATGTCGCCGCCCTTGCCCTGCTGGAGGAGAACCACCAGCATGAGCGTCAGACAGACGATCACGTAAATTCCGGCCACGAGGTAATACAGCATCGTCGTTATGCCCTAACCAAAGCGTTAAGTATACAGGCCGGGGCGCCCTGTCGTCACGCCGGACGGGCTTTTCTCACAATTTCCGCGAATCCCTTGGGATCCAGACTGGCCCCGCCGACCAATCCACCGTCCACATCAGGCTGGGCAATCAGCTCGGCGATGTTCTCGGGCTTGACGCTCCCGCCGTAGAGGATCCGGCACTGGTCCCCGGCGTCGGCGCCAAACCACTGCCGCAGGCGCGTTCGGATGTGGGCGTGGGCTTCGCCGGCCTGGGCAGGAGAGGCGGTGCGTCCGGTGCCGATGGCCCACACGGGCTCGTAGGCAATCACGAGGCGCACGAGGTCGTTCCCGGTCAGGCCTTCAAGGCCCTGCCGGATCTGGGTATCGAGCACGTCGAAGGTCTCGTGCCGTTCGCGCTGGTCGAGGGTTTCGCCGATGCAGACGATCGGCGTGAGCGCACTCGCGAACGCGGCGCCGATCTTCCGGTTCACGGTCAGGTCGGTTTCGCCGAAGAGCGCGCGCCGTTCGGAGTGGCCGATGATGACCCACGCCGCGCCCGCCTCCTTCAGCATGCCGCCGCTGATCTCGCCGGTGAAGGCGCCTTCCTTCTCCCAGTAGAGGTTCTGCCCGGCGATGCCGATGCGGGTGCCGCTCGCGGCCTGTGCCGCGGCGTGTATGGCGGTGAAGGTGGGTGCCACCACCACGTCCACGCCGGTCACACCGGAGACGAGCTCGCCGAGCTGACGCACGGCGGCCGCGGCTTCCGCCACGGTCTTGAACATCTTCCAATTGCCCGCGATGAGCGGTGTGCGCATGGTTCTAGGCGTCGGGCAGGGCGGCCACGCCAGGGAGCGTTCGGCCGCCGAGGAATTCGAGTGAGGCGCCGCCGCCCGTGGAGATATGCGTGAGCCGGTCAGACACGCCGGCCTTCGCAGCCGCGGCGATGGAATCACCGCCGCCGATGATGGTCGTCCCCTGGACGGCGGCCACGGCGTTGGCCACGGCGAGCGTGCCCTTCGCGAAGGCGTCCACTTCGAAGACGCCCATCGGGCCGTTCCAGATCACGGTCTTCGCATCAGCGAGTGCGGCGGCATAGCGCGCCGCGGTCGCCGGGCCGATGTCGAGGCCCATGCGCTGACCGATGGCCGGGTCCGTGACGGCCAGCGTGGCGGTCGGCATGCCAGGCCCCTCGACTCCGCTCGGGACAGGCCCCTCGACTCCGCTCGGGACAGGAAAGTGGTCGGCCACGACGTGGTCTGTCGGGAGGAGGAGCGTGAGGCCCTGAGCGGAGGCGCGGGCGAGGATTTCGCGTGCGAGGTCGAGCTTGTCGTCCTCGACGAGCGAAGTCCCGGTGGGAAGGCCCTGGGCCTTGAAGAACGTGTAGGCCATGGCGCCGCCGATGATGAGGCGGTCCACCCGCGGCATCAGGTTCTCGATGACCTCGATCTTGTCGGAGACCTTCGCGCCGCCCAGGATGGCGACGAACGGGCGGGCGGGATGGCTGAGCGTATCGCCGAGGTAGAGCACCTCGCGCGCCATCAGCAGGCCGGCTGCCGCCTCCTTCATCAGGGGGACGATCGCGTGCACCGACGCATGCGCTCGGTGTGCCGCGCCGAAGGCATCGTTCACGTAGATGTCACCGAGCTCGGCGAGCTCGGCGGCGAAGGCCGGGTCGTCCTTCTCTTCCGCCGCGTGAAAGCGGAGATTCTCGAGCAGCACGACGCCGCCCTCGCCGGCCTCGTCGATCGCTGCCCGCGCGGGCGCGCCCACGCAATCGGTGGCGAAGGTCACGGGCCGTCCGAGCAATGCCGCGAGCCGCTCCGCCACGGGACGCAGACTCATGGCTGAGTTGGGTGTGCCCTTGGGCCGCCCGAGGTGCGACGCCAGCACCACGGAGCGCGCGCCCTGGTCGAGCGCGTACTGAATGGTCGGGATGGAGCTACGGATGCGCGTGTCATCCTCGATCACGCCGTTCTTGAGCGGGACGTTGAAGTCGACGCGCATGAAGACGCGCCGACCCGTGAGCGCAACCTGTTCAATGGACCGCTTGGCCACGTGGGGTCCCGTCCGCGACTGGTCTTACAGCCCCGCCGCCGCGATCTTGCGCAGCAGGTCGACGCAGCGGTTCGAATAGCCCCACTCGTTGTCGTACCACGAGAGGACCTTCACGAAATTACCGTCCATGACCTTCGTGTAGGCACCGTCGACGATCGAGGAGTGCGGATTGCCGCGGAAGTCGATGGAGACGAGCTCCTCGTGCGTGACGGCCAGATAGCGCTTCAGCGGTCCGTCGGCCGCCGCCTGGAAGGCTGCGTTCACATCGTCCGCGGTCACGGTGGCGTTCACCAGCACGGAGAGATCCACCAGGGAAACGTTTGGCGTTGGCACGCGCACCGAGATGCCGTCCAGCTTGCCCTTGAGGGCCGGCAGCACTTCGCCGACGGCGAGCGCGGCGCCCGTCGTGGTCGGAATCATTGAGAGGGCCGCGGCCCGGGCGCGCCGCAGATCCTTGTGCGGCAGGTCGAGCAACTGCTGGTCGTTGGTGTAGCTGTGCACGGTCGTCATCCAGCCCTTCTGGATGCCGAACGATTCGTCGAGCACCTTCGCGACCGGCGCGAGGCAGTTCGTCGTGCAGCTGGCGTTCGAGATGATGTGATGGGTCGCCGGGTTGTACTGCGCGTCGTTGACGCCCAGGACGACCGTGACGTCCGGCTTCTTGGCGGGGGCGGTGATGATGACCTTCTTCGCGCCGGCCGTCAGGTGCTTCGCCGCCCCATCGCGGTCGGTGAAGATGCCGGTGGATTCGAAGACCACGTCCACGCCGAAATCCTTCCACGGCAACTGGGCGGGGTCCTTGACCGACAGCACCTTGAAGGCGTCGCCATCCACGGTGATGCCGTCACCGACGGCCTTCACCTCCGCCTGGAGATTCCCGAGGACGGAGTCGTACTTCAGCAGATGCGCCAGCGTCGCGGCGTTGGTGAGGTCGTTGACGGCGACGATGTCGATATTGGCGTCGCCCAGCGCGGCGCGCAGGATATTGCGGCCGATGCGTCCAAATCCGTTGATCCCGACCTTCACAGCCATGCTCGTTTCTGACTCCTCAGGCGCTGTGCCGACACGAGAACGACCGTGTCACAGGGCGCAATTGCCGATTGTTCCCTGATCGCGCGGACCGGGTCAACGGACGTACACTTCACACCGCGTGTATTTGCTCTACAGCCTGACGACACTGGTCGTGCTGCTGGTGACTTCGCCCTATTTTCTCTACCAGGCGATCCGTTACCGCAAGTATGTCGGAAGCCTTGGCCAACGGCTCGGGTATCTGCCCGTGTCGTTCAATCTGGACGGGGATGAGTCCATCTGGGTCCAGGCGGTCAGCGTCGGGGAGGTCCTGGCGGTGCGCCCGCTGCTGGCCGACCTCCGGCAGAGATACCCCCGGCTCAAGATCTACCTCTCGACCACCACGCGGACGGGCCAGGAACTGGCCGCACGCCTGGCCGGGGAGGCAGACGGGGTGTTCTACTTCCCGTTTGACTGGACCACCACGGTCCGCCGGACCCTGGACCGCGTGAGACCGCGCCTGTTCATCATGGTCGAGACGGAAATCTGGCCGAACCTGCTGCGCGAGTGTCGCCGGCGGGGGATCCCGGCGATGCTCATCAACGGCCGCATCTCCTACCGGTCGTATCCGCGCTATCGCCTCGTGCGGCCGCTGTTCGCGAAGGTCCTGGCCGATGTCACCCGCTTCTGCGCGCAGGGTGAGGAGACGGCCCGGCGGCTCGCTGAGCTTGGGGCCCCGCCTGATCGCATCACCGTCACCGGCAGCCTGAAGTTCGACGCGCTAGATGCGGCGTCAATCGCCCGGGGCCGCGATCGGGTGCTGCGCTTCTTCCGCGTGAGCGCGAACCGGCCCATCGTGGTGGCCGGGAGCACGCTGCGCGGCGAGGAAACTGCGGTCGCGCGGGCGTTCAATCGGCTGCGCACCTCGGGCAACCGTGCGCTGCTGGTGGTGGCGCCGCGGCATCCTGAGCGCGCCGCGGAAGTGGTCCGCGTGTGCCAGCAGGAAGGCCTGAGCACGGTGCTGCGATCGGAATTGGCCATCGACAGCGAGCCGCGCGCCGACTGCGTGGTGCTCGATACGATCGGGGAGCTGGCGCAGCTCTACCAGATCGCCACGGTAACCTTCGTCGGCGGCAGCCTTGTGAATGCGGGCGGCCACAACATTCTCGAACCCGCCCTCTTCGGCCGGCCAATCATTTTCGGACCGTTCATGCAGAACTTCGCCGAGATCGCGCAGACCTTCCTGCAGAACGGTGCGGCCGTGCAGGTCCCGAATGACGCGGGCCTGGACCGCGTGCTGGTGGAACTGATGGGCGACCCGGTCACGCGCGCCCGCCTGGGTGCGGCGGCCAAGGCGCTGATGGAAGCCAACCGCGGCGCGCGCCAGCGGACCATCGCCGCCGTCACCGAGGTGCTGCGTCCCGATGACGGCACCCGGGGCGCGGTGATCCCCTTCCGCGTGGTGCATTGACGGCGGGCGAGTCTGTGCCGGCCGGGCTCGGGGTGTTCGGGGCGCTCTATGGCTGGGTGGGCGCCCGCAGACGTGCGCGCTACCGCCGTCAGCCTGGACTGACCCGGCGTCTCGGGCAGCCGGTCATCAGTGTCGGCAATCTCACGGTCGGTGGCAGCGGCAAGACGCCGCTGGTGATCGCCCTGGCCGCCGCACTCCGCGAGGCGGGGGAGCGGCCCGCCATTCTGAGCCGCGGCTATGCCCGGCGCGGATCAGCCGCCGGCGTGGTGGTCGTCAGCGATGGCGAACGGGTGCGCGTGCCGGTGGAAGAGAGCGGCGACGAGCCGCAGGTGATGGCGCGGCGCCTTCCGGGTGTGCCCGTGCTGGTCGGCCGTGAACGCTACGAAGCGGGTCTGGTCGCCGAGCGTGACTTCGGATGCACGGTCCATCTGCTCGACGATGGCTTTCAGCATCTCCGGCTGGCCCGTGACATCGATCTGCTGGTGCTGAGCGCGACGGACGCGGGGGGGCGCGTGCTGCCCGCCGGGCGGTTGCGTGAACCCATCGCCGCGGCCTGGCAGGCAGATGCCTGGCTCACGGCGGAGTCCCCGGACGCCGTGCGTGCGGCCTTCGCTTCCTCCGCCCACCGCGCGGCGGGTGGCCAGGTTGACCCTCCGGCGTTTGCGCTGACGACACGTGTCCGCGAGACACGCCGTCTCTCGCCCTTTGGTACCGCGGCTGACGTGACACCGGGCGCGGCCATCGCCGTGTCGGGCATTGCACGGCCCGAGCGTTTCCTCGCGTCGGCGCGCGCCGCGGGATGGCGTATCGAACGCGAGCTGCGCTTCCGCGATCACCATTGGTTCAGCGACGCCGACTGGCGTGATGTAACGGAGGCGGCCCGCGCGGCCGGCGCCGTCGTGCTGACGACAGAGAAGGACGCCGTGCGCCTGGAGCCGCTGCAGCAACGCGCGGCTGCCAGCGTGCCGGTGCTCTACCTGCCGATCGATGTGGACGTGCCGATCGAGTTACTGACGTGGCTGGCAGCACGACTGGCGGAGTGCCGCGCATGAGGCACCGCCTCGAGTATCTGCTCGTCCGAGGCGTGCAGATGGTGTTGCGCCCGTTGCCGGTCAGCGCCCTTCGCACCATCGGCGGGCCGCTCGGGCTCGTGGCCTATGCGGTGGACCGGCGGCATCGTCGCATTGCCATCGACAACCTCACCACCGCCTTCCCGGGTCGCTCGCCACGGGAGTGCCGGCGCATTGCGCGGCATGTCTTCCGTCATATGGGGCGGCTCCTGCTCGAAGTGCTGAAGCTGGACGGCATGCCCGCCTCGGCACTCCTCACCCTCATCGAGAGCGATGGGGACGATCGGGTGCGTGAGGCCTACCGTCAGGGCCGCGGCGTGCTCTTCTTCAGCGGTCACTTCGGCTACTGGGAGATGTTCGGCGTGGGGCACCCGCTGCGGGTCGCGCCCTTCTCCTATGTGGAGCGGCCGCTGGACAATCCGCTGCTCGACGCCGTGCTGAGCCGTGTCCGTGGCCAGACGGGGAACAGCCCGATTGCGCGGCAGGGCGGCGTCCGCCGCATGTTGCGCGAGCTGGCGGCGAACCGCGGCGTCGCGATGCTGATCGACCAGCATCTCCACGGCCCCGATGCCATCAGCGTCCAGTTCTTCGGCCGGCCGGCGGCCACGACCTCGGCTCTGGCCGCGATGGCGCTGCGCACGGGCGCGGTCGTGATTCCCTTCTTCGTGCTACCCCTGCCGGGCGGGCGCTACCGGCTGATCGCCGAGCATCCCGTGCCGCCCCCTGCGAGTGACGCGCCGCATGCCGTGCGTGAGTTCACGCAGCGATGCACCGACGTGATCGAGATGTACGTCCGCCGGTATCCCGAGTTGTGGCTGTGGATGCATCGCCGGTGGCGGGCGGGCGGCGCGGCGCCGGCCGGGACGCCACCGGTGGACGCGCGCCCCTCGCGAGAGGACGGCGAGGATGGCTGAGCGCCTCGTCGTGCTCGCTCCGAACTGGCTGGGTGACGTCGTGATGGCGCAACCGGCGCTCGCCGCCATCCGGGGCGCATCACCCGATGCGCACCTCGTCGTGGCGGCACGGGCGTCGGTGGCTGGCGTGCTGGCCTTTGTCGAAGGCGTGGACGAGGTGCTGGCGCTGCCGCCTGGCTCGTCCGTCGGCGCACAGGCCCGTCTGCTCGCAGGTCAGCGCTGTGATCGCGCGGTGTTGCTGCCGAATTCCTTTCACGCCGCGTGGATGGCCTGGCGGGCTGGCATCCGCCGTCGCGCAGGATTTTGTGGGGACGGACGGGCGTGGCTGCTGACTGAGCGCGTGCGCCGGCCGGCCGGCCGCGTCCGTCACGTGGAGTACTACCTCGCGCTCACGACGGCGCTCGGGTTCGAGGCCGGTTCGTCCGTGCCCCGGCTCCGGCTGACCGCGGACGCGCGCGCGGAGGCGGACGCGCTTCTGCAGGCGGAGGGCATCGAGCCCGGGGCGCCGATCGTCGTGCTGGCCCCTGGCGCCGCAGGCGGTCCAGCCAAGCAGTGGCGACCGGAGCATGCGGCTCGCGTGATCGAGGACCTTGCGGCTCGTGACGGTGTTCGCGTCGTGATCGTGGGTGCTCCGGCTGACCGCGAGGTCGCCGACCGCGTGCTCGGGCCGGTCTCCGGGCACACACGGGGCTGTGTCGTGGACCTCGTCGGCCGGACGTCGCTCGGCGGGCTGGCAGGGGTGCTGGCGCGCGCGCAGGTGGTTGTCGCCAACGACTCCGGCGCCCTGCATCTGGCCGCGGCCTTCGGCACGCCGGTCGTGGCGCTCTTCGGGGCCACCGACGAACGCGTGACGGCGCCGTCGGCGGCGGACCCGTCGCGGGCTACCGTGCTGACACACACTGTGTGGTGCCGGCCGTGCGGGTTGCGCGCATGTCCGATCGACCATGCGTGCATGAAGGGCATCACGCCGGTGCGCGTGATGAGCGCGGTCGAGGCCTGGCTGTGAGCGGGCCGGATGCTATCCTCACGAACTTGATGGAGGCCGTTGCGTGGATCTTGCAGAAGCCCAGCTCGCGCTAGTGGACGTCATGGCCGGGCGGCGTATTGCCGTCGTCGGCGACGTCGTGGCCGATGAATTCATTTACGGCCAGGTGGCGCGCGTCTCGCGCGAGGCGCCTGTGCTCATCCTCGAGTTCGACTCGACGGAAGTGCTGCCGGGCGGCGCGGGCAATGCCGCCAACAATGTGGCCGCGCTCGGCGGCCGCGTGGCGCTTGCGGCAGTGGTGGGACAGGACGAGCCCGGTCGCCGCATGATCCGCGCCCTGCACCCCCGCATCGACCGGAGCCGTCTCGTCCGGACGTCGACGCACGAGACGCCGCTCAAGACCCGCATCCTCGCTGGTGGTATCCACTCTGCCAAGCAGCAGGTGGTGCGCGTCGATCGGGGCGTGCGGCCCGTCATCACGCCCGCAGTGCGCACGGCCTTCGAGGCGACGTCGCTCCTGGCGGTGCATGACTGCGACGCCGTGCTCGTGTCGGACTACGGCCATGGTCTGGTGACGCCCGCTTTCCTGCGCCGTCTCAAGGTGGCCGCCTGCGCCGACGGACCCGTGCCGGTGTTGCTCGACTCCCGGTACCGCCTGCTGGACTACCGTGGCTTGACGCTCTCCGCGCCCAATGAATCCGAGGTCGAGGCCGCTCTTGGCGTGCGGATCAACGACGACCTCACCATCCTGGAGCGGGCGGGGCGAGAACTGCTGACACGCACCAAGGTGGGCGCACTGCTGGTGACGCGGGGCAGCCGGGGGATGGCCCTGTTCCAACCCGGGGAGCGCACGATCCACATTCCCATCCATGGCAGTGATGAAATTGCGGACGTCACGGGCGCCGGAGACACGGTGATGGCCACGCTGACACTGGCGCTGGCCTGCGGGGCATCCTTCGAACAGGCGGCACGCCTGGCAAACTACGCCGGCGGCATCGTGGTGATGAAGCGGGGCACGGCCACCATCTCGGCTGATGAACTGCGCGCCGCGGTGCGCGCGGGGGCGGCGCGGGAGGCCGTGGCGCCTCCGGCGGCGCGGACACGCCGAAAGGCTGCCCGCCGTGGGTGACGTCCTCACGCGCGAGGCGCTCATGGCGCGGCTCGTGCACCTCAGGGCCGAGGGGAAGACGGTGGTCCTCGCGAACGGGTGCTTCGACATCCTCCACGTGGGGCATGCCCGGTATCTCGCCGGCGCGGCCCGGGAGGCGGATATTCTCGTCGTGGCGATCAACGACGACGCGTCCGTGCGGGCGCTGAAGGGACCTGACCGGCCGGTGATGGATCAGGCCTCGCGCGCCGAATTGGTGGCCGCGCTCCGGCCGGTTCATTTCGTCGTCACGTTCCCCGAGCTGTCCCCGGTCTCGCTCATCGAGGCCATCCGGCCCGATGTCCACTGCAAGGGACCCGACTACACCGTGGAGACCGTCCCCGAGCGCGCCGTCGTGGAAGCGTACGGCGGGCGCACCGTGATCGTCGGCGGCCCCAAGGATCATTCGACCCGCGACATCGTCGCGAAGCTCCGCGCGACCCCGTGAACCGGCTGCTGGTGGTGCGGTTGGGGTCGCTCGGCGACATCGTGCACGCCGTACCGGCGGTGGCGGCGCTGGGGCGTGCCTGGCCCGGCGCGGCGATCGACTGGGTGACGGCGCCCGGCTACCGTGAGCTCGTGCGGATGGTGCGTGGCGTGCGCCGGGTCATTACGGTGGACACGCGCCGGTGGAGCGGATCCGACGGCGTACCGGCCGTGGTCCGTGCCCTGCGCGCGAACCGGTACGAGGCGGTGCTGGACCTGCAGGGGCTCCTGAAGTCGGCCGTGCTGGCGCGCCTGGCGGGTGGCGCCAGGACTGTTGGATTCACCCGTCCCGACCTCCGGGAGACGGCGGCGGGTGCCTTCTACTCGGAATCTGTCGATGCCACCGGCGCGGAGCATGTCATCGACAAGGGGCTGGCCATGGCGCGAGCCCTCGGTGCTTCCGTGGACGCTCCCGAGTTTCCGCTCGATGTCCCTGACCTCCCGGAGGTCTGGGCACTGGTTGCGCGCACGGCACCGGGCGGATACGCCCTGCTGAATCCGGGTGCGGCCTGGCCCAACAAACAGTGGCCGGCGGAGCGGTTCGGAGCCGTGGCGGCGGCGCTCTGGCGTGACCGCGGTGTCTCCAGCGTGGTCCTCTGGGGGCCGCGTGAGCGGGCCCTCGCCGAGTCCGTGGTGGCAGCCTCGGCAGGCACCGCCGAGCTCGCGCCCCCGTCGACGATTCCGGGGATTGCGGCGCTGGCGACGCAGGCGCGGCTGATGCTCTCGGGTGATACGGGCCCGTTGCATCTGGCGGCTGCCGTCGGGACGCCGGCCGTGGCGCTCTTCGGTCCCACGCGGTCCGGGCGGAACGGTCCGTGGTCGCCGCAGGACATCTCGATCTCTCGGCTCAATCAGTGCGAGTGCGTCTATCAGCGCCAGTGCCGCCGTGCCGTGCCCTGTATCGCGGGCATCGAGACAGGCGAGGTCGTGGCTGCGGCGGGCCTCCGCCTCGACCGCTCGGCCGGAGGCTCCCGATGACGCTGCTCCTGTGGCTGGCCCGCTGGCGCGTGCGGCTCGGCGCGGTGACCGTCGTGGCCGCGCTGCTGCTGGCACGCCCCACATGGGCCTCGTGGCGAGCCGGGCTGGTCATTGCCCTCATGGGCGAAGCCATCCGGATTTGGGCCGCCGGGCATCTCGAGAAGAGCCGCGAGGTCACACGCTCCGGGCCCTACCGCTGGATGGCGCATCCGCTCTACGTGGGTTCGTCGGTGCTCGCGCTGGGCGTGGTGGTGGCCGCGGCCAGTCCCGTGCTCGCGGTGCTCGCCACGATCTACATGGGCGCCACGATCACCGCAGCGATTCGCACGGAGGAGGCGTACTTGCGGAAGGCATTTGGCACCGGCTACGACGATTACCGAACCGCCCGCGCCGAACCCATGGCCAGACGCTTCAGTCTGGCCCGCGCCATGCGAAATCGCGAGTATCGTGCGGCTGCCGGGGTGGTGCTTGGGTTTGCGTTGCTTGCACTGCGCCTCGTGCTGCACCTATAATCAACTCTTTGGTCGCCCTGACAAGCGACCAATGGGGCGCGCGGGACGCGCGCTGGGCGAACAGCACCGGCCGAAACGCGCGACGCGCGCTGCAGGAGGGCGGTTAGCTCAGCTGGTAGAGCACCGGCTTTACACGCCGGCTGTCACAGGTTCGAGTCCTGTACCGCCCACCACACAACTTAATATCGGGGTCGTAGTTCAGTTGGTTAGAACGCCGGCCTGTCACGCCGGAGGCCGCGGGTTCGAGTCCCGTCGACCCCGCCAATTCCACGCTCACGTGTCACACACGCCGAGGTGGGGTTGGTCATCCCGCTCGTCGGGAATCCCGATTCACCCATGTCTTCATGCACCGCCTTCGGTGCGCACCGTGTTGGAGCGGCGACGCTTCGGCCGGATGAAGCACGCGAGCGTGGCCAGTCCGCCCGCGACCGAGAGTCCGGCGCCGAGGGTGAGGCTCCCGGGCTTGAACTCCAGCTCGATCCTGTGATGTCCCGCGGGGATCGGCACGCCGATGAGCGCGTAGTCCGCGCGCACGACCTCGACCGGCGCGCCATCCACCGTTGCCCGCCACGACGGATGGTGGAGTTCTGAGACGAGGGCCAGACCCGAGGACGCAGCGGTGGCCTCCAGCGTGAATCGTCCCTGTCCCGCGGTCACCACCGTCACCGTTCCACTGCCCCCGCCCGCCTGCACCGGTGTGCCGCTGTCGACAAACGCCGACGTGGCCAGGTTGAGCGGTGTCCCGTCGCGCCGCCGGCCAAAGCGGATGGTTTCCATTGCCTGCTCGTCGGGCACGTCGAACACAGTGCCCGTGAACCAGGCCCGGGGCCGCGCGTGCGTGTTCTCGAGCACGACGTAGTCGATTTCGTCGCGAGCCGCTTCATCCGTGCCGCGATCGGAGTCGCGTGACGTCGTGAAACGGCGCCACTCGCGCCACCGCGGCGACGTCACGGCGGCCGATGGGAGTGTCAGCGGCAGTACGTGTCCATCCGCGGTGACGATCGCCACGCGGTCGACGGCCAGCGTGGCCCGCTGGGGTGTCGTCTCGATAGTGACGGTCCTGGTCGTCAAGGGCGCGAAGGTGACGCGACTCTTCTCAATCTCCGCGGGTGCCTCGTCGGACAGGTGGGAGATCCCAATCCGGTCCGCGCCGTGTCCGCCGCCGGCGACGAGCGGCACCGTACGCGTCTGCCCGTCAGCGCCTGACAACGTGACGGCTCCCATGTCATCGCCGGCCTTGACGTTGTCGCCGCACCGCATCGTGCCACTGACGACGATGCCCGCCGCCTCCACCTCCGGGGCGCTCAGCGTTAGCCGCATCGCCCCTCTGGGCCGGCAATCGGAGGGTCCGAGCAGAACGTCAAGCGCGGGCAGGGAGGCCAGCGTCGCGCCGGGAGCGGCGGCGGGCGGGCGCACGAGCTCCGAGGCCCGCACGAGGACGAACCGCGTGGCAAAAAGATCGAGCGTGAGGTCGTCGGCGAGGAGCACATTGGGGCCGACCGACCCGTTGTTGTTCATCCGCGTGAGCGTATTGAGCCTCGCGGGCAGCAGCGGGTTGTAGCCGCCGAGACTCGGCACGTTCCAGAGCCGGGCGAACATTCCCGGGACCACGGCGTCGGTGGCGCTGCCCTCAAGGGGGAGGAGGCGCTGGTGCGTACTGGCGAGTTCGTCCCGCAGCCGCACCGCGTGGACGCTGGGCGCTGTGAGGGCGGGCTTCAGGATCGATGGTTCAAGCCCTCCGGCGGTGACGGGCTCCGACTGCGCATTCAGGAGGTCGAACGCCATCAGGAGCGGCATCGCCACCATCACCGCCCGTTTCCAACCCGCTCGTCCGGCCAGCAGCATGCACGCGCACGACAGCACGACCAGCACGGCCTGAGACGTCACGTGGGTCATGCCCGCCGGCCAGATCCAGTCGATGCCGAATCGGTCGCAGGGCATGGCAAAGAGATCAGGCCGCGACCGCACGAACGCCAAGGCGCCGAGCGCGGCGAGACCCGGAACCAGCACCCGCCAGATCTGACGGCCCCGCAGCCGGCCCTCGCTCGCGGCCGCCGCGGTGATGGCCGCCAGCGAGACGATGGCAAAGATGGCCAGCGTGAGGAATCGGGCGACGACGCGGAAGCGATCGAGCACGGGTAAGTGATAGGCCACAGCCGCCAGCGGCGTCTGGGAACCAAGTCCGAGCAGCAGGCAGACGACCGCCACCACAGTCCAGAAGAGCGTCCGCCAGTTGCGGCCCGGCAGTCCCGGCGCGGCGCACGCCAGCAGGAGCGTCAGGATGCCGGCGTACTGCGGTGTTTCACGGCGCTCGTGACAGAACTGCGGAATGATGCCCGCGAGAAACTCGCTGGGCCGCTTGGTGAAGCCATCGGCGAAGTGGCCGAAGCCCACCTGGTTGCGCGCGATCCACTCGGAGAGCGCCAGGGTCGGCACCAGCTGAATCGCGGCCAGCAGTCCACCGATGACAAAGGCGCCACCGAGAAGCCGCGCAAGCGCCCCGTCGCGCCCGTTCTGCCACCAGAGCGCCACGAGATACGGGGCCGTGACGTACCCGCAATACACCGCGACCTGGGGGTGTCCGGCCAGCGCGAAGCATGCAGCGAATACCCCAGTCGCGCCGGCCCACCGCCAGTCGCGCGTCTCGGCAATCTTCTCGATGCCGAAGAGCACCAGCGGAAACCACGCGAAGCCGTGGAGCATCGCGAAGTGCGGTGTGAGGTCGGCCATCGCTTCCGAGAGGGGCCATGCGATGCCGGCCAGCAGGGCCGCTGTGCGGGAACGCGTGATCTGCCAGGCGTACGCGGCAGCGCCGACGGCCGCGATGACATAGGCGCCTGCCACGTACAGGGACCACGACCCGAGTGCCCGAGCGAGGAGTTGCACCGGGTACCATGCCGCGTTCTGCGGATCCGCGAAGACCGGCATACCGGCAAACTCCATCGACGACCACGTCATCAATGGCGCGAGAAATTGCGGGAGAAACTCTTCGTAGAGGTCGGACTGCGAGAAGTATCCGGCCGTCCTGAACATCGACGACCAGAACCACGCCTGGAGTGCGGCCGGAAGGACGACGATGGCTGCTGCCGTGAGTGCCAGTCCCCTGAGCCGCGTCAACATCTGTCGCCGAGAATAACCCATTCGGTCCGTCGTCTTCCGCCACGCGACGGTGTGCCATCATGCGGCGATGCCAGGAGTGCGGGGCGAGGCGTGCTGAGCCTGTCCAGATTGAGCCGATCCACATGGGTGCGAGGCCTGGCCCTGCTGCTGGCTGGACTGGCTCTCACGGCGGTGCGGCCGTGGCTGGACGGTTCGCCATCGCGCTACGTGCATGTTCGGTGGCGGACCGATGTGTCCGACATCGAGCGATGGTGGCTTGAGCAGCGGTTTTCGCTCAGGACTGAACATCACGACGGCCGTTCCTACGGCTATGACCTGCTGGACTCGTCGCCGGCAAACGTGGGTGCTCTCCTGGATCACCCATCTGTCGAGGACACGGCGTCCTTCGATCGAACCCGGAAGGTCGTGAGTCCCGACGCGGAGACTGGCCGCAGCCGGACCGGTGTGGCCTGGCGCTGGCGGGTGGAGGGAGTGCTGCCCTGGCTCAGGCCGCTCGGGCTCATCACGATCTTCGTGGCCGGCGTGCTGTTGGTCGACCAGTTGCTCGCGCGGCTGCCCCTTCAACGGCCGATGGCGCCTGCTGACGACCGGTCCAGCGGGGCCGCGCGCTTTCGTGAACTGGACGTGCTGCGTGGCCTGGCCGCGACCGCCGTCGTGCTCTTCCACTTCACGGCCAGGTTCGCGACGCACTACGGGCACCCAGGGCGTCCCCTCATCGTCGTGCCCTGGGGCTACTACGGCGTCCATCTGTTCTTCGTGGTGAGCGGCATGGTCATCTTTCTGACCATCGAGCGGATGCGGTCGCCGTGGGACTTTGTGGCCGCGCGCATCGGTCGCCTGTTTCCCGCCTACTGGGTCGCCGTGACAGTGACGTTTCTCACGGTCACGGCGGCACACCTGCCGGAGGTGTCACTGTCGGCGCGCGACTACGTCTGGAACCTCTCGATGCTCCAGCGGTTTGTCGACGTGCCTGACGTGGACGGCGTGTACTGGACGCTCCAGGTCGAGCTCGCGTTCTACGTGGTGATGCTGGTCCTGCTGACCGTGAAGGCCGTGCCGAAGACCGAATCGATCCTTGTGGGTTGGCTGGCGGTGCTGACCTGGGATGCGGCGGGGGGCGGGCTCCTCCGCGAGGGTCTGGAAACCTCCCGCGTGCAGTTCGTCAGCCTCTATGGCTACGCGCCGCTGTTCCTCGGGGGCATCGTGCTGCATCTGCAACGCACGCGCGGACTCACGGCGCTGCGGATGGGCCTGCTGGCCTGGGCGTTCGGCGTCTTTGCGTGGCGGAACACGGCCGAGGCCGCGATGGTGTTTGGCGGGATCGTGGTGGCAGTCGAACTCGCCATCCACGGGTACCTGGCCCGGTTGGCGGTCCGCCCGTTGCTCCTACTGGGTGCGGTGAGTTATCCGCTCTATCTCGTCCATCAGAACATCGGCTACGTCCTTCTGCGGATGCTCTATGCGCGCGGCGTGCCGACCAATGCCGGCCTGGTGGTGACTCTGGGGGCCGTCCTCCTGCTGGCGTGGCTACTTCACGTGCTGGTCGAGGCACCGGGCCAGCGGGCCGTACGCTCGCTCCGGGGACGCCGTGGCCGGTCCGGAGCAGGCGCGACCGACTGATCGCGATCCGGTGACCCGGACCCGCTGGCCATCCAGGCAAGTAGTCGGACGGGGCAGAGACAGGTATCGTACTGGCGTGCGCGGAGGCAGCAACAGATGACAGGGCAGGACGGAAGCATGTTGGTGAGCATCGTCGTGCCCCTCTACAACGAGACCACGACGCTGAGCGAGCTTGTGCGGCGGCTGATGGCTGTCTGCGCGACGCTCGAGCCGCGGTACCGTTTCGAATTCGTCTTCGTCGACGATGGGAGTCGTGACAACACGGTCGAGGCCGCGATCGCGCATGCGGCCCGGGACGCGCGGATCCGGGTCGTTGAGCTCCGGCGGAACTACGGGCAGACGGCGGCGCTGCAGGTCGGCTTCGAGCATGCGCGTGGCGAGGTCGTCGTCTCGCTCGACGGGGATCTGCAGCACTTCCCCGAGGACATTCCCGTGCTGCTGGCCAAGCTTGGTGAGGGGGTCGATGTCGTGTGCGGCTGGCGCGCCGATCGCAAGGAAGGCATCATCCGCCGCTGGCCGTCGAGGGTCGCCAACTGGATCATCCGCCGCCTGACGCGGATGCAGATTCACGACATCGGCACTACCTTCCGGGCCTATCGCGCGGAAGTGATTGCCGACATGCACATGCTCGGCGAGAACCACCGGTTCATCCCGGTGATCGCCGCGAACCTCGGTGCCCGCATCGCGGAGGTGCCGATTCAGAACATTGTGCGCCCGGCCGGGACGTCCAACTACGGTCTCTCGCGTACCTTCAACGTCCTGCTCGACATCGTGTTCTTCTCGTTCTACGTCCGCTATCTTGACCGGCCCATGCGCCTCTTCGGCCGTGCGGCGTTCGCGCTGTTCGGCGTGGCCACGCTGATTGCACTGGTGCTCGCATTTATCTTCGTCACCGAGGGTGTCCCGGTGGTGCGCGAACGGAGCGGCTGGTTCATTCTCGCGCTGGTGCTTTACATCGGCGGACTGCAGTTTCTGCTGTTCGGCCTGCTGTCCGAAGTGAACGCGCGTCAGTACTTCTACCCGTCCAAGGCCCGTCCCTATCTCGTGCGGCGCGTCGTCGGCGCCGATGCCAACGGGGACGTCTAGACGATGTGCGGCATTCTCGGCGCGGCCGACTGGACGGGGGCGCCGCTCGATGCCGGCCGTCTCGCTGCGGCGACGAACCTGCTGGCGCACCGCGGCCCTGACGGCGGGGCGTACTGGACCGAGTCCGGTGTGTTCTTCGGACACCGGCGCCTGGCGATCATCGATATCGCGGGTGGGTTGCAGCCCATGGCCAGCGGCGACGGCCGCGTCGTCCTCCTGCTAAACGGCGAGATCTACAACTATCGCGAATTGCGCGAGGAGTTGGCGGCCGCCGGCGTCCGGTTCCGCACGTCGTCCGACACCGAGGCGCTCGTCGAGGGCTACCGTGTCTGGGGCGCGGATGTCGTGAGTCACCTGGAGGGCATGTTTGCCCTGGCCGCCTGGGACCGGCTGACCCGCGAGCTGTATCTGGCGCGCGATCGATTCGGGGAGAAGCCACTGTTGGTGTCGGCCACGCCGGGACGTGTGACCTTCGCGTCCGAGATGGGGCCGCTCTCCGCGCTTGGCGCCGCCGGATCCGACCTGGATCTCGACGCGCTCGGTGGATTCCTCTGTCTCAACTACGTGCCGGGCCAGCACACACTGCTGCGCGGCGTAGAGCGACTTCCGCCTGCGACGTGGCGTCGCTACCGGCCGGATGGGACGGTGGAGCAGCACACCTACTGGCAGGCCTCTGATGTTCGCCAGGTGCCCGCGGCCTCCGGAAGTGATCGCGATCTGCTGGACGCCCTGCAGGAGCGGCTCGACCACGGCGTGGCCCTGACGCTGCGGAGTGACGTGCCGGTGGGCCTCTTCCTGTCGGGCGGGGTGGATTCCGCGCTCGTGGCGGAGAGCGCGGCGCGTCAGGGACACCTGGCAGCGGCGTTCTGCGTGGACTACGAGGAGTCGGCCTTCTCCGAGGTGCACCGCGCCCAGCATGTGGCCGATCGCGTGGGTGTCGAGCTGGTGCGCGTGCCGCTCGACTCGAGCGCGCTCCTGCGTGTGGAGGAGCTCGCGTCGCATCTCGACGACCCGCTGGCCGATTCGTCGGCTGCCGCCGTCTGGAGCGTGGCGCAGGCTGCCGCCGCTCGCGTCAAGGTTGTCCTGAGCGGCGACGGGGGCGACGAGCTCTTCGGGGGCTATCTCACCTACGGCGCCACGGCGCTACACCGATCGGTGACGAGCCTGATGCCAGGCCCACTGCGGTCACTGGCGGGACACGCCGCTCACGCCGTGCGGGTGAATCCGGCCGTCAAGGTCGGTGTCGACGAGAAGCTCCGCCGTTTTCTCCGCGCCGTGGCGCTACCCACGCGCGAGGCGCACTTCACCTGGAACGGGAGCTGGGTGCCCCGCGATGCCGCGGCGCTGCTGATGGGGGACGAGGCACAGGCGGCCGCGCGGTCCGCCATCGCTCGGCTGGCCGCCTCGCGTCTGCCGGCGTCGCCTTCGCTGCTGGACCTGCAACTCGGGGACATCGCCGAGTATCTGCCGAATGACATTCTGGCCAAGGTGGACCGCAGCACCATGGCCCACGGGCTTGAGAGCCGCGCACCCTTTCTCGACCGTCAGTTGGCCGAATTCGCGCTCGCCCTGCCGGATCGGTTGAAGACCACCAGCCGGTCGCGGACGAAGGTCCTGTTGCGGCAGCTCTGCGCCAGGCACTTCGGCGAGGCGCACGCACGGGCGCCGAAGCAGGGCTTCAGCATTCCGCTCCATCATTGGCTCAGGACGTCCGGGCGCGACGTGATGCGTCGGGTGCTCGCCCGTGACCGCGTCCGAACCCTGGGCGTGATCGATGATGCGGCCGTGCACGCGGCCGTCGAGGATCACGCGGCCGGCCGCCGTACCATCGGGTGGGAGTTGTGGGGGCTCATGGTGCTGGTCTGCTGGTACGAGCAGCGTGTGCTCACGCCGCCGTCGCTAGGCTCGGGCGCGCCAGACCTGCAGGCGCTGACGTTCGCGCCGCTCCGGTAAGGTCTCTCGCGTCTCTGGCGCTCCGCGTCCGTCCCGCGGACGGTGACCGCCCGCGGTCGCGTGCTACGGGAGCGTCAGCGCCACGAACTCGCCCGGCATGTTGGGCGCTCCGACCGGCACGATCACGTACTGCTTGCCTCCCGCCATGTAGGTCAACGGCATGCCGCTTTGATTGGCCGGCAATCGCACCTCGCCGACGATGGCGCCGGTCCGCTTGTCGTACGCGCGGAACATCGGGCCGCCCGAGCCAGGAGGGGTCGCATAGAGGCCGGAGCCTTCGCCGGCCATCAGCAGCGTCTTGGTGACCAGCATGCCGGCGTGATCCCAGTGTCCGGTATTCGGGAGCGTCACGCCCTTGAGCGCTGGATGGCGCGTGATCCAGTCGGGCGTGGTGCCGAGTGGCGTCATCCACGCGTGTGTGCCGGTGGTCAGGTCGATCGCCGTGATCCGGCCATAGGGCGGCTTGATGAGGGGCAGCCCCTGCGGACCGAATACCGGCAGCGTGACCGCCCGGTTGTCAGGTCCCTCCGTCTCGGGCCGTGGCGCGGGGCGCGCCGCCGCCGTCGGGGGAGCAGGGGGCGGTGGAGCCGGGGCCTGACCGGCGGTCGCCATGTCCGCCGAGATGGGATAGGTCCGTGCCAGCGTGTGGGAGGAGACGTAGAGCATGCCGGTCTCCGGGTCGACCGCACCGCCCTGCCAGTTGGCGCCGCCGGTCGAGTTTGGCAGGTGGAGCGTTCCCTTCCGGCCATTCGCGCCGGTCAGCGTTGGCGGTGTGTAGAGGGGGCCAATCGTGTAGTCCTCCAGCATGCGCAGCGCTTCGGCCTTGAGCGCGGGCGTGAAGTCGATCACGTCATCAGGGCCGAGGCCCTGACGGTCGAAGGGCGGGGGCTTCGTCGGGAAGGGCTGCGTGGGCGATGTCTTCTCGCCTGGGACCGTGGACTGCGGTACCGGGCGTTCCTCGATCGGCCACACCGGCGCGCCGGTCACGCGGTCGAAGACGTAGGTGAAAGCCTGCTTGGTCACCTGCGCCACGGCCTTGATGCGCTGTCCGTTCACGGTCACGTCGATGAGAATCGGCGGGGCGACTGTATCGAAATCCCAGATGTCGTGATGCACCAGCTGGTAGTGCCACACGCGTGTGCCGGTCCTGGCATCCAGGCAGACCAGGCTCGTCGCGAACAGATTGTTCCCGGGCCGATGGCCGCCGTAGGTGTCGTTGGTCGCCGTCTCGACCGGGAGATAGACGTAGCCGAGCTCTTCGTCGGCGCTCATCGGCGTCCAGACGCCGGCATTGCCGGTGTAGGCGGCCGAGTCCTTCTCCCACGTCTCGTAGCCGAACTCCCCCGGCTGCGGGATCGTGTGAAAGATCCATACGCGCTTGCCGGTTCTGACGTCGTAGCCACGGACGTGCGCGGCCGGGTTCTCGCGCGTGGGTGCCGCCGAGGGCATGGCCGTGCCGACCACCGCAATGTCGCCGACAACCATTGGCGGCGAAGTCGAGCCCATCAGGCCGTCCTTCGGCCGTGGCTGGTCGAACTCGTCGAGCAGGTCCACGACGCCCTTCGCGCCGAAGCCGGGAATCATGCGACCGGTCTTCGCGTCCAGCGCGATGAGCTGATATCCCGGCGTGATGTAGAGCACGCGGTCGTCGCCCTTGCCGTTGGTCCAGTAGGCCAGCCCGCGGTGGTTCAGTCGTGGCGCTCTGCGCCCTCGTGCGCCTTCGTCGAAGCGGAAGGTCCAGCGCGTCTCACCGGTGAGCGCGTCGATGGAAACCACCTGGCGGCTGAGGCCGACCGTTGAGTAGAGGACGCCGCCCACCATCAGGGGCGTGGCCTCCAGATTGAATTCGGGCTTCGCGCCGAAGTTCTCCGTCTTGAAACGCCAGGCGACCTTGAGGGTCGAGAAGTTGGCGGCCGTGATCTGGTCGAGCGGGGCGTACTTGGTGCCGCCGGCATCTCCGCCGAAGTGACGCCATTCACCCCGGGCCGCGCCCTGTTGTGCTGACGCGAGGCCGGGCCAGGCCATGAGGGTGACGAAGACCGCAAGGGCGCCGGCGTGGAGCCGGGTGGGGCGCATCCAATCCATGGGGGAAGCCTAACCCGGACGTATCCTTGGCGCATGCATCCGGAGGCGCAGGAGGTCTGGCCGCGTGGTCCGGCCCACGCCTTTCTGCAGGAACAGGAGGACAGATGAAGATTGCGATCAGTCTGTTGATCGGATTGGCGATCGGCGCCGGATGCCGCTGGTTCGATATTCCGGTGCCCAGCCCGCCGACGATCGTGGGGGTGCTGCTGATTCTCTCGATCACGGTCGGCTACATGGCCGCCGACCGGGTAATCGCTGGCCGTCAGACCAGCGCCGCGAGCGAACCACGGCGCTGATCTGAGGCGACGGCCCGTTTACCGGATGAAGGTGCCCGCGCCGAGCTCGGCAAAGGCCTGGCGCAGTTCCTCCGGCGTATTCATCACGATCGGCCCACGCCACGCCACGGGCTCTTCAAGCGGCTGGCCCGAGACCAGCAGGAACCTGATGCCGTCGTCGCCGGCGCGCACGACGATCTCGTCGCCCTCGTCGAAGAGCACGAGCGAGTGGTTCGCGACATCGTCGCGCCGGACCGCGTCCGAACCATCCGTCGCTTCCGTCAGCACGCCCTGCGGCGCGGACGCATCCCGGAACGAACCGGACCCCGCGAAGACATACGCGAACGCGTGTCGCGAGGTCTCGACGGTCAGGCGTCTCGTCCGGCCCGGCGGCACCGAGATGTCGAGATAGCGAGGGTCGGCGGCGACGCCCTCCACCGGTCCCTTCTGTCCCCAGAACTCTCCGCAAATGATGCGTGCGCTGGTGCCGTCGTCCTCGGTGACGACCGGGATGTCCTTCGCCGCGATGTCCTGATAGCGCGGCGCCGTCATCTTCAACGCTCGGGGCAGGTTGGCCCAGAGCTGGAAGCCGTGCATACGGCCCTGCGGATCGCCCTGCGGCATCTCCTGATGCATGATGCCGCTCCCCGCCGTCATCCACTGCACATCCCCGGCCCCGAGCGAGCCGCGGTTGCCGAGGCTGTCCCCGTGTTCGACGCTCCCGGCCAGGACATACGTGATCGTCTCGATGCCGCGGTGCGGGTGCCAGGGAAACCCGGCCAGATAGTCGTCCGGCCGGTCACCGCGGAAATCGTCGAAGAGCAGGAACGGGTCGTAGTCGCGCGTCTGGCCGAAGCCGAACCCGCGGCGGAGGCGTACGCCGGCACCCTCCATCGTGGGGACGGATTCGACGGCGCGCCTGACTGGTCTGAGTGACATGGGGGCCTCCTCGGGAACGGTCAGAGAATCTGTGCGGCGAACGAGAAGTCGAGGCGCGGCGCGCGCGGGTGGACTCCTGCCGGGTCGCCGTGGCCGAGATTCAGCAGGAAGTTGGACTTCCAGGTCGTGCCCGCGAGGAACTCGTTGTCCACGCCGGCCTTGTCGAAGCCGCCCATCGGTCCGCAGTCGAGCCCGAGGGCACGCGCGGCGAGGATGAGATACGCCCCCTGCATCGACGATCCCTGTGAGGCGATCGGGGCACGGGCCTCGGCCGACAGGCTCCCGAAGTAGTCCTTCATGCCGGGGGCGTGCGGGGCCAGCGTCGACATCTGCTCGTGGAAGTCCACATCGTGGGCGACGATCGCGGTGACGGGTGCGGCCATCGTCTTGTCGACGTTGCCGGCCGCGAGCAGCGGCTTGAGCCGCGCCTTCGCCTCCGGTGACGTCACGAAGACCAGCCGCAGCGGCTGCGAGTTGGCGAGCGTCGGCGCCCACCGGGCCGCGTCGTAGAGCTGCTGCAGCAGCGCGTCGCTGATCGGGTCATTCCGCCAGGCGTTCTGCGTGTGGGCGTTGAAGAACAACAGGTCGAGTCCGTCGCGGTCGAGAGCCATTACCCATTCCTCCGAATCCAGGTGACGGCGCCAACCGCCACCAGCAGCACCAGCGGAATTGCCGGGCTGTTATGCAACACCGTGAGATGCGTGATCACGGCGCCAACCATCGTGGCCCCGAGCAGCGGGCCGGCGAAGCGTGCGGTGGCGGGCACCAGGAGCCCGAGCGCACCCACGACTTCGATGCCACCGGTGACAAAGCGAAACCACTGGCCGATGCCAATCGCCTCAAACATCTGCACCATCGGCGCCGCACCCATGAGTTTGTTGCCGCCAGCCAGCAGGAACATGCCCGCCGCGGCGATCTGCAGTACCCACCCCACGATGTTCATCACGCGTCTCCTTGGTTGACCTGACGATGCTGTTCACGGACCTGACGACACATGCCTCGACAGCACATACATGAACTATCGAGGTCAAAAAAAAGACCTAGCTCGCCTGCGCTTCCAGCCTTGCCATGAGAGAGGCCAGCTGCAGCGCCTCTTCCTTCGAGAACTTCCCGAAGAGCGCCTTCTCGACCGACTCCTGCACCTTCGCGCCCTCGGCGTACGCCTTTCGGCCCGTCGCCGTGATGACGGCCAGCCTGGAGCGGCGGTCGTTCGGGTCTGCCTCCCGGCTCACGAAGCCGTCCGCCTCGAGACGATCCATGAGCTGCGTCACGTTCGACTTCACGCACGAGAGACGCTCCGCGAGTTGTCCGAGCGGGAGCGAGTCGCCCGCCTCCACCAGCCGCTGCAGGGCAGCCAGCTTCGGAATGGAGAGGCCGCAGGACTCCAGGCGCGATTCCAGATGCGCCTGTGCGGCGTCTGACGCGTGGACCAGGGCCCAGAAGGTGGTGCTCGCGGGGGCAGCCATTCAGTTGATGTATGAACTATAACACAATGGTCGAGCGTCATGCCATTCCGCCAGATCGTCGGTCATCGTCGGCTCGTCGCCCTGCTTGCCAGGGCCGCGGCCCAGGACCGCGTGCCGCCATCGCTCCTGCTGGCCGGACCGAACGGCGTGGGCAAGCGCCGCACAGCATTGGCGCTGGCGGAAACCTTGAACTGTCTGGAGCCCATACTGGCCGATGACGGCAGCTCGCGCGATGCCTGTGGCACGTGCGGTGCCTGCCGGAAGATCGAGCGCGGGACGCACCCGGACGTGCTCGTCATCGAGCCCGGCGAGACCGGCTCCATCAAGATCGAACAGGTCCGGGACGTGATCGACCGGGCGCAGTATCGGCCCTTCGAGGGGCGCCGTCGCGTGGTCATCATCGATGACGCCGACGCGCTCGTCCCGCAGGCGCAGAACGCGCTGCTCAAGACACTGGAGGAGCCGCCGTCGGCCTCGGTGTTCGTCCTCGTGTCATCCCTGCCAGACACGCTCCTGCAGACCGTGCGGTCGCGGTGTCCGCGACTCCGCTTCGCGCCCCTGCTGCCGGCTGACGTGGCCGCGGTACTCGTCCGCGACCACAACTACGCGCAGGCCGATGCGATGGCCGCCGCGGCCGATGCGGATGGCAGCGTTGGGCGGGCGCTCTCGGCGCAGGCGGCTGATGCCACGGCCGCCCGCGAGGTCGCGCAGACGCTGCTGGCTGAGACCGCGCGCCGCGCCGATCCACAGCGGCGTCTGGAGTCGGCCAAGCTGCTCGCCGCCACGAAGGGGTCCTCTGCCAGCGAACGGGATCAGCTTGCGGCGTGTCTGCGTGTGCTCTCGTCGCTGCTGCGCGATCTGGGCGTGATCGCATCAGGCGCGGACAGCCGCCTGCTCGCCAACGCCGATCTCGACACGGAACTGGAGCGCCTCTCCTCCTCGTGGGACGCCGACCGATCCAGCCGTGCCTTTGCGGCCGTCGACCGGGCGCTCTCCGCACTCGAACGCAATGCCAGTCCCAAGATCGTGGCGGACTGGCTTGTGCTGCAGCTCTGAGGCATTCCGTGTCGAAGCCCCGCATCGCATTGACGGCCGGCGACCCTGCCGGAATCGGTCCCGAGATCGTGGCCACCGCCGCCGCGGACCCGCGCGTGCGCGAGGTCTGCGAACCGGTGATCTACGGCCCCGCTGAACCGTTTACCGGGCCGGCCGGGCGAGCGTCGGCCGAATCGGGCCGCGTGGCGTACGACACGCTGGTGCGGGCCGTGCGTGATGCAGAGGCCGGGCGCGTGCAGGCGATCGCGACGGCGCCGGTGAGCAAGCTGGCGTTCTCGCTGGCGGGACTCCCCTGGAAAGGGCACACGGATCTGCTCGCGCACCTGACCGGCGCGTCGCAGGTGGCCATGATGTTCTGGTCGGAGCCGCTCAAGGTCGTGCTCGCAACGATTCACATCCCGCTCGCGGCGGTGCCGGCCGCGCTGACGCGCGAGGTGGTTGATGCCGTCATCACCCTGACGGCGCGTGAGTTGCCGCGCTTCGGAGGGAGCGCGTCGCCCCGCCTGGCCATGGCCGGCCTCAATCCCCATGCTGGCGAGGAAGGCGTGCTCGGCGGGGAGGAGATCGCGACGCTGACGCCGGTCCTCGAGGCCGCCCGGTCACGAGGCATCGACATCAGGGGGCCGTTTCCCGGCGATACGGTCTTCCTGCGGGCCTCGCAGGGAGAGTTCGATGCCGTCATCGCCTGCTATCACGACCAGGGCCTGATCCCGGTGAAGCTGTTGGCCTTCGGCCAGTCGGTCAACGTGACGCTGGGCCTTCCCATCGTCCGGACCTCGGTCGACCACGGGACCGCCTACGACATCGCCGGCCAGGGCCGCGCGGACGCCGGCAGCATGGTCACCGCCGTCCTGCTAGCGGCGCGCCTCGCCACCACCCGTTGACCCGGGCGCGACTACAATTTCTCCGGTGCCCGCGCCGTTCCTCTCGATCGTCGTTCCCGCCTACAACGAGGAAGACTGCATCGACCAGACGATCACGGAGATCGTGGTCGAGCTCAGCCGGCTTGGTCATCCCTGGGAAGTGCTGGTGGTGGATGACGGCAGCAGCGACCGCACACGCGAGATCGTCAGCCTCCGCGAGCGGGCCGAGCCTCGCGTCCGTTTGATCGCGGCGCCGCACCTCGGTAAGGGTGGGGCCGTCCGTCGCGGCATGATCGAGGCGGCAGGGGAGTGGCGGTTCCTGGCGGATGCCGACCTCTCCATGCCGATCCACGAATTGTCCCGCTTTCTGCCGGGGCCCGGCGTCCCCCAGGCGGACATCCTGATCGGCTCGCGCGAGGCTGATGGCTCCGAGCGCATCGAGGAGCCCTGGCACCGGCATCTGCTTGGCCGCGTGTTCAATGTCGCTGCCAAGGCCCTCGTGGTGGGCGGGTTGTCCGATACGCAGTGCGGCTACAAGCTCTTCAGCGCCGAGGCCGCGTCCGCGCTCTTTCCCCTGCAGCGCCTCGATGGATTCGGGTTCGATTGCGAGATCCTCTTCCTTGCGTCACGGGCGGGCTTCTCCGTGCGCGAAGTGCCCGTCACCTGGACCTACCGCGCCAGCACGAAGGTCACGGCGCTGGCGGGTGGCGCGGGCTTTGTGGATCTGGTCCGTGTGCGGTGGAACCAGATCCTGGGCCGCTATCCGAAGCCAGGCAGGCGCCGGACCGCGTGACGGCGTCCCGTGCGCGCCTCGTGGCCTGGCTGCTGGCCGCGGTGCTGGCGGCCGGTGTCAGCGTGAGTCTGCTGGCGATCCCCATCCAGGTGACCGACAGCCTGATTCCGTTGCTGCAGGCTCAGACCGCCCCGACGTGGCGCGCGGCGGTGATGAGCAGCGCCGATTCGGCGGGGTATCTGCGGCCCCTGCGCATCGGGCAGATTCAGTGGCTCTTCGACGTGGCCTCCGGGCACTACTTCCTTGTCTACAAGTCGTTTCACGTCATGTTGGTCGTGCTGTGTCTCGGCCTGTTCACGCGTGCTGTTCGCGTTCGTTCGGCCGGCGGCGTCTGGGCACTTGCGCTCGGTCTGACGGTCTTGACCGGCATGCACACCTTTCTTGGCACGGTGTGGGAGGCGTATCCAATCAATCACTTCCTCGAAGTCGTCGTGGCGTGCCTCTTCGTGTACGTGCTGGCGGAGTCGCGTGGGGGATGGTGGGTGGATGCGGCCGCGGCCGTGGTGTTTGCCGTGGCCGCGCTCACGCTGGAGTCGGGTCTCCTGGTGTGGGTCGTGGCGGTCGTGGCGTGGCTTGCCGGGGGGCGAGGTCTCTCCTCGAGAGGCCTCATGGCTCTGACGGCGCTTCTTGCGGGGTACCTGGCGCTGCGGTTCGGGTACTTCTCCACCGGGCTGCCGACGCTTGTCGAGCGCAGCACGGGGTTCGGTACGGTCAAGCTTGATCCGGTTGAGTTGACGCGGCGGTTTGGAGACCGTCCATTGGTCCTCTATGGATACAACGTGGTGTCGTCCGTCGGGTCCGTGCTGCTCTCGCAGCCGCGCGCCGGTGTGTGGACACTGATGGCCGAGCGCCACGACGGAGGGGTGAGTCCCGCCACCGTCATGAACGTGACAGGCTCGCTGCTGACCACGGCTCTCCTGTCCGCGTGGGCCGTTCGCCGGTGGCCCCGGTGGCGCCTGCGCCGGTTCGAGCAGGCGGATCGGGCCGTGCTTGTGGCCCTCGCCCTCGTGCTGGCCAATGCCGTCCTGTCCTATGGCTACACGAAGGACGAGATCCTGAGCCCGGCCGGCGCCTTCTACGCGCTGGCAGTGACGCTCGTGGCACGGGAGTGGCTCGAACGGCGCGCGGCGGATGCACCGACCGTCGCGTCAGTCACGCCGGGACGCCTGGCTGTTCTGCTGCTGCTCGCCGTGGTGTCCGGTGGATGGGCGGTGCGCGCCGTCGGTCTGCACTATCAAATGCACCAGATGGCGCACGACGTACGCAATGAGTGGGTCACCGTCGACTTGTGGCTGGAGCGCCAGCATGCGGCTCCCACCACGCCGGAGGGCCGTGCGCTCGTGCGGGTGCTGCGCGAGGATGCGCTGGCCCGCGTCGCGGGCAATCCGTGGGGCCTCGCCCTGCAGGGCACGCGGGTGTTCCGATGAGCGAGCCCCCGCCGCTTGTCACGCGTGAGGCGGTTGCGCTCGGTCTGCCAGGCGCGCTTGTTGCAGCGGGTGTGGTTCTGGTGATGCTGTTGCGCCTGGCTGGCGTGCCGCCGCTCGAACCGCCCGAGCGGATGACGCTCTCGGAAGCGGCAGCGCTGGAGAGCGATGCTGATGTTGTGCGCCTCCTCCAGGCCGGCGCCGACCCGAATGCGCCCGCGCGCGTGCGGCGGTCTCGCATCCGTGCGGTGGGCGCCGATCTGACGCCCCTCGAGGCGGCCATGACGTCCAGACATGTGAGCGTGATGACACTTCTGATTGACGGTGGCGCGCGCCTGGACCCGGCACAGGTGCCGGTGCTCTGGTGTCTGGCCCTCTCCCATCGGAACGCCGACGCGGAGGCGTGGCTGCGTTCACGGTCGGCGGGTCCTTTCCCGTCGGATTGCTCGCGCGTGCGGATGCCGGAGGTCGCGCGATGACGCGCCGGAAGGTGACCGTGGGCGCCGTCGTGGGCGCGGCGGTCGCCGTGCTGCTCTTTGTCTGGGTCTGGCTCTACCGCTACAACGACCTGGATGGGGCTGTTGCCGGCCTCTCGGACGACCACTATTTCTATCTCGTCCGGGGCTGGCAACTCCTCTACGGCGAGTGGCCAGATCGCGACTTCGTCGATCCCGGTGCGCCGCTGACGTTCATCCTGGCGGCGTTGACGCAGCTGGTCGGTGGACGTGGCACGTGGTCGGAGATCGTGTTCTGCGTCACGGCGCTCTCG
This sequence comes from Acidobacteriota bacterium, assembly GCA_947482665.1. Classification (GTDB taxonomy): domain Bacteria; phylum Acidobacteriota; class Vicinamibacteria; order Vicinamibacterales; family UBA2999; genus CANKJK01. The sequence goes on along the minus strand of CANKJK010000005.1, from coordinate 159,457 downwards.
ATTGCGACCTCGCTCACCTTCGTTTCCGCAAGGCGGGCGTCGGGGTCGGTGCTGATTGGCCTCGCGGCAGCCGTATTTCAGGCGGTGCTGGTACCGCGCTACTACAACTATCCGAAGGTGCTGATTTACGCGGTGGCCCTGCCGCTGCTCTGGTCCTATGTGGACCAGCCGACGACGCGCAAGCGCATCGCCATGGCGGTGTTGAGCGTCGTGGCGCTGCTCTTCCGTCACGACCACGGGCTCTTCGTCGGGCTGGCATCGGTGGCCACGATCCTCCTGCAGGCGCATGTGGGTGTGTTCGCACGATTGAAGCACCTGGCCGCCTATGGGTTGATCGTGCTGCTCTGTGCGGCGCCCTATCTCGGATGGTTGCAGTTCAACGGCGGCGTGATGACGCATGTGGTCACGGCCAACTCCTGGGCGCAGCGCGATCGTGCGCGCGCACCCCTCCTTCTGCCGTCATTCGCGGTGACGCCGCAGGCGGATGAGGAACCGGTCGCCGCTGATGCGGATTGGTGGCAGCGGGGCATCTTTGAACAGGCCAGCCGGAATTTCGAACCGTGGCTGTTCTGGCTCCTCCTCGCGCTCCCGCTCCTCACGCTGGCCGTGCAGGTCGGTGCTGTTGAGTCGCGTGCCGACTGGCCGCATGCGCGGCAGAAGCTCATCGTCGTATCGCTCCTCGGTCTGGTGCTGTTCTGGGGATTTATCCGCGGGAATCTCTCCGTCCGGTTTGGCGACGTGGGTGTCACGACAGCCGTCCTGGCTGCCTGGCTGCTCCGGGCATCGATCAGGACGATGGGCAGCGGCCGGGCCTTCACTATCAGGCTTGGTGTGGCGCTGGCCGCGCTTGTCCTGGTGGCTGGTACGGTCTTCGTGCTCGTGCCGTCAGTACGGGAACGTCTCGACCACGTTGGCATGGTGGACCGGCCGCTTGGGGCGGTGGACAAGGCGAGAAGCCTGACGGCACGGCTCGTGACGTGGCCGCTCGAACGGTGGGCGTCGCCGGATGACCGCGGGCCGGTACGCCTCATCTTCTACGTGCGAGAGTGCACAGCCGACGATGACCGCGTTTTCATCTCGCCGTACCTCGCCCAGGTCCACGCCCTCGCGCAGAGGGCCTTCCCTGGTGGGCACGCCGACCTTCGGCCAGGCTTCTACAGCACGCCAGCCGATCAGCGGCTCGCGCTGGCGAGGCTCATGCGGCAGCCGGTGCCGCTCGCGTTCATGCCGGCCGGGGCGGACTACGAGGGCGTTCGCAAGGAGATGCCGCGCGTGGATGCGTGGCTACGCACCGAGTTTCGTGATCTGGGTGATCTGGACCTCGGCGATGGCAGCCGCGTGAAGCTGTTCGCCAGGCGTGACAGGCGTCAGGTCCGCACCTATCGCGACACCGGCTGGCCCTGCTTCAGGTAGCCGCGATCCCGCGTGCTATTCTCCTCGACGACCATGGGCGTCATGACGCGACTCCGCACGTTGGCGGAGACACTCGATCCACGCATGCTGCACCGGACACGCGTGCAGGTGGATGACATACGCGATCAGGCGAGGGAACTGCGCGAGGCGCTCAACCTCGTGGATGTCCGGACACAGCAGTTGATCGCGCTGCAGCGTGGCAATGTCGCGCAGCGGCAGGCCGTCGATGAGGCCCGCGCGGCGCTCGTCCCGGAGCGGATCCTGCCGCACGTCCGCGATGCGATTCTGCGCGCGGAGATTCACACCGATCCGTTCCCGCACTGCCTCGTGCATGACTGGCTGCCGGCGGACATCTACGACCTGATGCTGGCGGCGCTGCCGCCGGCGGTCTTCTTTGCGGATCGTCCCCGCCACAGGCAGCAGGTCACAGTGCCGCCGGTGGTGGCGCCCGACCTGTCGTACCTGGTGTGGGACTTCATCGCCCGCGAAGTCGTGACGCGTGCCGCGGGACCGGCGCTCTACGAGCGGTTCGAGCCCCACCTGGACCGCTACATCCGGAGCCTGATGGCGACCTCAGAGGACTGGCATGGGCACGTGGACATGCACAGCTCGGATGGACGCATCCTGTTGCGCCGGCCCGGCTACGTGATTGAACCCCATCGTGACCCGGGCTGGGGGTTCCTGACCTGCCTCGTCTATCTGGCGAAGCCCGGCGATAACAAGGAGTGGGGCACGCAGCTCTACCGCGTGCGCGGAGACGAACAGGCGCCGGACGAGACGGCCTTCTACGTCGATAAGTCGCAGTGCGAGCTCGCGAGGGCCGTGCCGTATCGCCGGAATACGATGCTCGTCTTTCTCAACGGGACCGGTGCGCACGGGGCATCCATTCCCGCCGACGCCCAGCCACCAGACCTGGAGCGCTATCTCTATCAGTTTCGCCTGGGGCCAACGCCTGCGGCCATCAAGTGGCTGCTGGAGCGCATGTCTCCAGAGGAACGTGCCCGCTGGGACGGCCTGAAGACCGCCCGCGTCGGCGGGTACTGATCGCGCTGCCATGGCCGAGAAAGACGACGCCGGCCGCCTCATCGCGGACAACCGCAAGGCGCTGCATGACTACCACATCCTCGAGACCTTCGAGGCGGGCGTGGTGTTGCTGGGCACCGAGGTGAAGGCGATTCGCGAGGGCCGGGTGAATCTGCGCGACAGCTACGCCAGGCTGGAGAATGGTCAGGTGTGGCTCCTCAACGTGCACATCAGCCCGTACAGCCACACCGGCTATGCCCATCACGAAGAGCGGCGGCAGCGGAAGCTCCTGCTGCACAAGGCAGAGATTCGCAAGCTCACCGGGCGCGTGGCGGAAAAGGGGCTGACGCTCACGCCGCTGCGGATGTATTTCAAGAACGGCCGTGTGAAGGTCGCGATTGGGCTGGCCAAGGGCAAGCAACTCCACGACAAGCGGGAGACGATCCGGCGACGGGAGATCGACCGGGAAACCCGCGCGGCCGTCAAGTCCAGGAATCGCTGACGATGAAGCTCCTCATCATTGCCATGTCGCCGCAGTTTCTGCGGCCGTTTGTTCCCACGATCATCGAACTGGGCCGTCGGGGACACCGGGTGACCGTTGCCTGGCACGCGGAGTCCCGTGGCGGAGAAGCGCACCTCGCGGAGTTGGAGGGTTGCGAAGGCGTCTCGTGCAGGACCGTCACGGGGCGGAGAAGCACGTATCGCGACGAAGTGACGTTGATCCGCAGGGCGTGGAACTACCTCCGCTACCTGGAGCCGCCGTATGCGGGAGCAGCCAAGCTGCGAAAGCGGGCGTTCATGAAGGCGGCGCGGGCCTTCTTCGATGCTCGGTCCGAGGTGCCTGAGGCGTGGTCGGAGACGCTGGCAGCCCGGCTGTCTCCCCGTGAGGCGCGTCGGCTGGCCGGCTTGCTTGCGTTTATGGAGCAGCAGTTGCCGACCGATCCAGTGTGCGACGCCGTTCTCGACGTGGAACAGCCTGATGTGGTGCTTCTCACGCCCCTTGTAGACCTCAATTCATCCTCACAGGCGGACTTCGCGCAGAGCGCTCGGCGCAAGGGGATTCCCGTCGGGATGCTGGTGTACAGCTGGGACAATCTTAGTACCAAGGGTGGGTTGCATGTCATGCCTGACCACGTGTTTGTGTGGAACAACAGGCAGGCCCGCGAGGCGCGAGACCTTCACGGCGTACCCCGGACCGCGATTTCTGTCGTCGGCGCTCCGAGGTTTGATGCGTTCTTGTCCTGTCGTGCTGGCACGAAGCGTGCGGTGTTTGCGCATGCGCTCGGATTCAATCACGCGTTTCCGATCATCACCTACGTCTGTTCGTCCGCCTTTGTCAGCGGCCACGAGCTGCCCTTTGTCCGGAGCTGGGTCCAGGCACTGCGTGCGTCGACAGACCCGATGGTTCGACAGGCCAACATCGTCGTGCGGCCCCATCCGGACATCCCCCTGACAGCGCCAGACGAGGTTGCGACCAAGGTGAGCATCGGGGCCAATATTCCCGTTGGCAGCGTCTGGCGGCCTTTTGCCGACGATTCGGCACTGGTCCTTGGCACGCCGTTACGTACGCCGCACAGTCTGTTCGAGTGCCTCGCCCACAGTTCGGCGGTCGTCGGGTTGAATACCAGCGCGGAGATCGAGGCTGGCGTGCTCGGAAAGCCCGTGCTCTCGATCCTCGCCGGACGCGAAGCGGCTGATGGGCAGGAGGACACGCTCCACTTCCGCTACCTCCTCAAGGAGGAGGGCGGGTGGGTGGACGTGGCGCGAACGCTCGATGAGCACGTGGGTCAGCTCAGCTCGGCCCTGGTGCGATCAGAGGAGGAACTGGGGCAGGCGCGCACACGCGCGGTCAAATTCGTCAGGCCCTTTGGGCGAAAGAAACCGGTAGCGCCGATACTCGCTGATGCCATCGAGCGGGTGTGGTCGGGTCCTAGTAGCCGTCCTTCCCCTCCCACCGGGCACGAGCCTCCGGCGTGAGCACGGCCTTGAGTCGTTCGATCGTATTGCGATCGGGTCCGACCCGGCACTGATAGATGTAACGCTCGAAGTCAGCCGGAGCCTCCGGTGGCAGCGACGCACCGTGTGAGCCATCTGAGTTCAAGAATGCCAGCGCCCGGTTTGGCACGAATCGAACGTCGCGAACCAGCACGTTGTTGTGCGCCTGCATCCAGAAGGGTTGGGCGCCAGGGGCCTCGACGTCGTCCGTCACCCGATACAACTGGGTGCCCCACGTATCCGGGTCTCCTGGCTTGGCAAGGTACAGGATGAACGTCAACCAGCCCCACTTCGGGTCCCGGTGGGGAGGGATTACATAACCACGCCGCCTGAGAATGATTCGCCCGTCCGAACCCTTGAAGCGGACATTATCGATATCCAGTCCCGGCCAGAAGCGGTGAGCGAACTCGGTGATGGGTTCGCGAAAAATGCGAACGAGGGTGGATTGCAGTTCGCCCTCCACGATGTCATTCACGAGGAATCGCCACAGCCGGAAGCTGGCGGCCCCGGCGAGCCGCGGTGGCACCTTGAGCTGTTGCCGATTGACGGGATTGTCTTCGAAGAGGACCCGCGGGGGCATGGTCTCGATCAGGGATTCATACAGGTCATCTGGCAGAAAATTGTCGATGACGAGGTGCGGAAACGGATCGAGACAGAGTTGGGAACCGGCCACCGCCGTCGAGACGTGCGCACGCACTCGCGCGGAGTCGGTCACACGAGCCAGATCGGCCGTCCGGTCAACATCAGTCGACAGGCGCTCAGCGGACACCGCGAGCTGGTCGCACTTCAGCCGCACGGTCGCAACCTCTCGGTCGGTGCCGCCGGCGCGGCCCGCGAGCGCGGCGACGGCGGTGCTGAGGGCCGCCAGCTGACGGGACGTGTCCGAGAGTTCATCCCGCAGGGAGGCCAGCGACGCGTCGAGCACCCGTGCCTGTTCCCGTCTCTCGGTTCGTTCCCGCGTGAGATGGTCCGCAATGGCACGAGCACGGTTGTGGCCACGCACGGCGCCGGCCTTCATGCGCGCCGACAGCGCCCGCTGCTTCGCGACAAGCTGTGCCACCTGCGCCGTCAGCCTCGCGATCGTTCGGGGTCGCAGGAGCGCGAGGCTCTTGATCAGTCCTCGGAACATGCTGCCAGCATATGAGAAATTCGTCGGGCGTCGTAGACTGGCCATCGGAATGGACACGTCGAGCCGGATTTTCGTCAGCGGACACAAGGGACTTGTCGGCTCCGCGGTTATGCGGCGCCTTGCGGCGGACGGCTACTCGTCCCTGCTGACAGCCACGCGCGAGCAACTGGACCTGCGCGATCAGGCTGCGGTCAACTACTGGTTCCGGGCGAACCGGCCGGAGTACGTGTTTCTGGTGGCCGGCACGGTCGGTGGCATTCTCGCCAACTCCACGCGTCCGGCCGAGTTCATCTACGACAACATGATGATTCACGCCACCGTGGTGCATGCGGCGTATCAGCATGGCGTGCGGAAGCTGCTCTATCTGGGTAGTTCCTGCATCTACCCACGCGACGCGTCGCAGCCGATGGCGGAAGAAGCGCTCCTGACTGGTCCGCTGGAGCCTACCAACGAATCGTACGCGGTCGCCAAGATCGCTGGCATCAAGCTGTGCCAAGCCTATCGCCAGCAGTACGGGTGCGACTTCATCTCGGCCATGCCGACCAATTTGTACGGACCGTTCGACAACTTCGACCTGACCAGCTCGCACGTGGTGCCTGCGCTGATGCGTAAGTGTCACGAGGCGAAGGTCTCCGGCGCGCCGGCCGTGAACATCTGGGGTACCGGACGGCCGCGGCGCGAGTTCCTCCACGTCGACGACCTGGCCGCTGCGTGTCTCTTCCTGATGGGCCGCTACAGCGATGGCTCCCACATCAACGTCGGCACGGGGGAGGACGTCTCCATCGCCGAACTCGCCGGCATGGTCCGCGACGTAGTGTATCCGGGGGCGGCGCTCGAGTTCGACGCGTCCAAGCCCGATGGCGCGCCGCGAAAACTGCTCGACGTCTCGCGCATACACGCCCTGGGTTGGCGGGACCGAATCGACCTCGCCGAGGGGATTCGCGCCACCTACGCCTGGTTTCTGGACGACGGGCAGTCCGGGGTCGGGCCGCGCGTCTACCCGCAGTGACGGCGATTCTCGGCCTCTCGGCCTTCTTCCATGACAGCGCCGCGTGCCTCGTCGTCGACGGGGAGATCGTCGCAGCCGTGCAGGAGGAGCGGTTCACGCGGATCAAGAACGACGCCGCATTCCCAGCACGGTCGATCGCTTACTGCCTCGAGACGGCGGGCCTGACGACGAAGGATCTGGACTATGTCGCCTTCTACGACAAGCCGCTCCTGAAATTCGAACGGCTCCTCGAGACTTATCTCTCGTACGCGCCAGCAGGCCTGGCCAGCTTCTCCTCCGCCATGCCGCCGTGGCTGACGACCAAGCTGTTCCTACGGCGCGTCATTCGCGGGGAACTTGGGAGCGCACTGCATGCGCCGATCGTGTTTCTCGATCATCACGAGAGCCACGCGGCGAGCGCCTTCTTTCCGTCCCCCTTCGCGGATGCCGCCATTGTGACCGTGGATGGCGTCGGCGAGTGGAGCACCACGACCGTCGGCGCCGGGCACGGGCGGACGATCGCGTTGACCGAGGAGATCCGGTTTCCGCACTCGCTCGGGCTGCTGTACTCCGCCTTCACTTACTACTGCGGCTTCGCCGTCAACAGCGGCGAGTACAAGCTCATGGGCCTCGCGCCGTACGGCGTGCCGCGCTACGTCGATACCATCCTGCAGCACCTGATTGATCTGAAGCCTGACGGGAGCTTCTGGATGGACCAGGCGTACTTCCAGTACGCCGCGGGCCTGCGGATGACGAACGACCGCTTCCACGCGCTGTTCGGTGGTCCGCCACGGTCGCCGGAGGCCCCTCTGGAGCAGCGGCACATGGACCTGGCGGCCAGCATCCAGAAAGTCACCGAGGAGGCCCTGCTCCGCATCGGCCGGCATGCGCACGCCGTCACGGGCCAGCGGAATCTCGTGATGGCTGGGGGCGTGGCTCTCAACTGCGTGGCCAACGGCCGGCTGCTGCGGGAAGGACCGTTCGAGCGGATCTGGATTCAGCCGGCCGCGGGCGACGCTGGCGGCGCGCTCGGTGCGGCGCTGCACGTCTGGCACCAGTTGCTGGAGCATCCGCGCAGGGAGACGGGCGAGGACCGACAGCAGGGCAGCTATCTGGGGCCGGCCTACACGCTGGATGACATTCGCGCGACGCTCGATGCGCGGGGCGCGGTCTACGAGCGGCTGACCGATGAGCCGGCACTGCTGGACCGTGTGGCGGGCCACCTCGATGACGGGCAGATCGTCGGCTGGTTTCAGGGGCGGGCCGAGTTCGGCCCGCGGGCGCTGGGCGCCCGCAGCATCCTGGCGGATCCGCGCAGCGTGGACACGCAGGCCCAATTGAACCTGAAGATCAAGTTCCGTGAAGGCTTCAGGCCCTTCGCGCCGTCTGTACTGCGCGAGCATGTGTCCGAATGGTTTCAGACCCGGCCTGGCGAAGAGTCGCCGTACATGCTGATGGTGGCGCCGGTGGCCGAGAGCCGGCGCGTGGCGCTGTCGGACGAGCAGGCGCGTACGATGCGGGAGGACCCAGATCTGATTCGGCGGGTGAACGTGCCCCGAAGCGTCGTGCCAGCCGTGACCCACGTCGACTACAGTGCGCGGATCCAGACCATCGACGAACGGCACGGACGGCTGCAGCGGCTGATGCAGCGCTTCTTCGCGCGCACGGGGTGTCCGATCGTCGTCAACACCAGCTTCAACCTGTCGTGGGAGCCGATTGTGCTGACGCCGGCCGAGGCGTACCACACGTTCATGCACTCGGAGATGGACCTGCTGGTGCTGGAGGACTACCTCGTCCTGAAGGCCAACCAGCCTGGTGCGGCCGCGATCGTCCGTGGCCGTCCGCCCGTCACGGCCCGCCCGGCCACCGGCTGGCGCTGGCACTGGCGGCAGCTGACGGCCAGTGAGGGGTCGGCCATCGAACCGGTGGGCGGGCACCGCCGCGGGCCGGATGATTCCAACCGCTCGATTCGTCAGTTTTCCGGGATCGGCGCGGCGCTGCTGATCGTCCTGGCGGCCTGGCGGGCCTGGGATGCCGGGGTGACCTCGGGCGTGGTCCGAACGGGCGTGACGGGTCTCGTGCTGGGTCTGTTGGGCCTGCTGGCACCGGCCGTCGTCCGGCCGCTGTATCGGCTCGCGCTGGCTGTGACGGCGCCTGTGGGGGCCGTCGTGTCCCGCCTCATTCTGGCCGCGATCTACTATGTGATCTTCACGCCGGTGGCTGTAGGCTTTCGGCTCGTCAGCCGGGACGAACTGCGCCGACAGCGGCCGGTGGCGTCCGAGACGCACTGGCGGCGAACGCGCGGTCCGCGCGCGGCGCGGGATTACCTGCGGCAGTCCTGACTGGCGGAAGGGGCGCGACGATGTCCGAGTTCGAGAAGGCTGCGGCCGGCGGAGGCGGGTTCCTGGGCGATCTATGGGAACTGCTTCGGCGGGAGAAGAAGTGGTGGCTGATCCCGCTGGTGATTGTGCTCCTGGCTGTTGCCGGTCTTATGGCGCTGGCCAGCACGGCGGCTGCGCCATTCATTTACACGCTGTTCTGATTGTGCGGGCGGTCCGGAATACTTGATCTCGCGTGCGTCAGCGCCCTGAATGCTTCCCGGATTCGCCTTGATGGGCAGGCGGCCTGAGAGATATCATTCTTAGGTTTGGCTCGCTCAACCTCCGCAGCCACACCACAGCACATTGTCCCCTCAGACAGAGGATAACTTCGGCCCCGCCGCTGATGCAGTCTGACGCGGGGATAAGTACTGGTGTGACTGTAGGTGGAGGGGCGAAGCTGTGCCGTGGTCGCTATTTATGACTAAATCGAACGACAAGAATCACGCGAGTCGCTTCCTTGGACTGGCCGGGCAGGTCGCCGCTGGCATTGATGCCGACGGCATCGAACGGCTGGCGGCTGCGCTGGCCCGCCTCCGCGACGACGGTGGCCGGTTGTTTTTGCTGGGTGTCGGCGGCAGCGCCGCCAACTGCAGCCACGCGGTTAACGACTTCCGGAAGCTTGCCGGTATTGAGGCGTACGCCCCGACAGACAACGTTTCTGAACTGACCGCGCGGACCAACGACGAAGGGTGGGACACGGTCTTCGCCGAGTGGCTGAAAGTCAGCCGCGCGTCGAGTCGAGATGCCGTGCTGGTGATGTCTGTCGGCGGCGGTGACGTCGTCCGAAACGTCAGTCCCAACATCGTGCGCGGGCTCGAGGAAGCCAAGCGCCGGGGCCTGAAGGTGTTTGGGATCGTCGGGCGGGACGGTGGATTCACAGCGCAGGTCGGGGACGAAGTCGTGCTCGTGCCGACCGTCGACTCCGGGCTCATTACACCGCTCGTCGAGGCCTTTCAGGCCGTGGTCTGGCATGCGCTGGTTTCCCATCCGGCCTTGGTGCGCGCCGCGACCAAGTGGGAGTCCGTTGCCGGGGAGTCCGGCGCTAGCCGGTGATTCGCGCGGTGTTTCTGGACCGCGACGGCGTCTTGAATGCCTCGATGGTCCGGCATGGCAAACCGTATCCACCCGATTCGGCCGCCGACATGACGGTGTTACCTGGAGCGGTTGAGGCAACCCGGGTTCTGAAGGCTGCTGGATTCAGGCTTGTCGTGGTCACGAATCAGCCAGATGTGAGGACGGGCCGTCAGACCCAGGTCGGGCTTGACGCGATCCACGCGCGGCTGAGGAGTCTCATGCCGCTTGACGACATCCGGGTCTGTGCCCACGTGGACGAAGACCACTGCGCCTGCCGCAAGCCCAAACCTGGTCTCCTCCTCGAGGCGGCACGGGACTTCGATATCGACCTCGGCAACTCCTTCATGGTCGGTGACAGGTGGCGGGATATCGAGGCCGGACGTGCGGCAGGTTGTCGGACGGTTCTGGTTGGCGCCGGCTACGAGGAACAGCCGGCCGAAGGGTACGATGTAGCGGTGACGTCATTACTGGAGGCGAGCGGCTGGATTCTTTCCCAGCGTTGAAGAGCAGCATGGAACAGCCAGATGTAGCCCGCCTGCGGGTGAAGTTGTTTGCGGACGGTGCGGAACTCTCCGTGATTCAGAAGATGGCGGCCAATCCGCTCATCAAGGGTTTCACCACCAATCCCACACTCATGCGGAAGGCCGGGATCGCCGACTACGCGATGTTTGCCCGGGACGTGATCGCCGCGGTTCCTGACCGCCCGATCTCATTTGAAGTGTTTTCAGACGAGTTCGACGAGATGGCCGCGCAGGCGCGTCAGATCGCGTCTTGGGGCGGCAACGTCTTCGTCAAGATTCCGGTTACCAATACCCGTGGCGAGTTCGCAGGCGCGCTCATCCGGGACCTGGCATCTGCTGGCGTTCAGTTGAACGTCACAGCTCTGCTGACGGTTGAGCAGGTGGAGCGCGTCGCGGAGTGTCTGTCGCCCAACGTCGCGAGTTATGTGTCCGTGTTCGCTGGCCGTATTGCGGATACCGGCCGGGATCCCATGCCGATCATGGCACGGTCGGTGGCCCTCCTTCGGTCATTGCCGGCTGCCGAGTTGATCTGGGCCAGTCCACGGGAACTCCTGAACGTGTTCCAGGCCGACGAGGTGGGATGCCACGTCATCACGGCCACCAACGATGTCCTCGGAAAGCTCGGGCTTGTCGGGAAGGACCTCGCGCAGTTCTCGCTCGAAACCGTGCAGATGTTCCGCCAGGATGCGCTGGCGGCTGGGTTCACGATTCACACGACGGCCGGGGTCTAGCGGCCGAACTGCCCGGGTCGGGCAGTCTCGTTTCCCTCGGCGGCATCGCCGCCGTCAATCCGGGAGGTATGCAGTGCAGTTCACGAACGTGTTGGTGGTCGGCGGTGCGGGCTACAAGGGCTCGATTCTCGTCCCGAAACTGCTGAAGCGGGGGTACCGCGTCACCGTCTATGACCTGATGCTCTTCGGGTCGGAGGGCCTCCCCACGGGCGAGCCCAATCTCACGGTGGTTGAAGGTGATATCCGCGACACCGCGCACTATGCCCGGGTCGTCCGCGGCCAGGACGCGGTGATCAATCTGGCCTGCATCTCCAACGATCCCAGCTTCGAACTCGATCCATCTGTCAGCCGTTCGATCAACTACGACTGCTTCGAGCCGATGATTAAGGCCACCGTCGAGGCCGGCGTGAAGCGGTATATCTACGCCTCGAGCAGTTCGGTCTACGGCGTGAGCGACGCGCCGGAAGTCACCGAGGATCATCCGCTGCTGCCCGTCAGCGACTACAACAAATACAAGGGAATGACGGAGCCCCTGCTGCGGCAGTATCAGTCGGACTCGTTTACGACCGTCATCATCCGGCCGGCGACGGTCTGCGGCTACTCCCCGCGCATGCGGCTGGACCTCACGGTGAACATCCTGACGAATCTGGCCTACAACAAGGGCAAGATCACCGTCTTCGGCGGCTCGCAGAAGCGGCCCAATATCCACATCGAGGACATCACTGACCTCTACGTGGCGCTGCTGGACATGCCTGCCGAGAAGATCGCCGGGGAGACCTTCAATGCCGGTTACGAGAACTTCACCGTGTCGCAGCTGGCGGAGCAGGTGAAGCGCGTGGTCGAGGAGGAATTCCCCGGGCGGCCGCCGGTCACCATCGAGACGACTGAAAGCAACGACCCCCGCTCGTACCACGTGTCGTCGAAGAAGATCGCGGACCGTCTGGGCTGGAAGCCGACACATACGATCGAAGATGCGGTGCGGGACCTGTGCACGGCGTTCCGGGACGGGCGGCTGCCGAACAGCCTCGACGACCCGAAATACATCAACGTCAAGACCGTGAAGTCACTGAGCCTCGTATGACGACACCGCTCGCCGTGGTGACCGGCGGGGCCGGCTTCATCGGCAGTCACATGGTGGACCTGCTGCTCGACCGCGGGTTCACCGTGCGCGTGATCGACAACCTCGTGGGTGGTCGCCTCGAGAATCTGGCGCATCACAAGGGCAACGCCAGGCTGTCGGTGGACGTGCGGGACCTCAGGGTCGTGACACCCGGCGACGCGCTCTTCGCCGGGGCTACCTACGTGATTCATTTCGCCGGTATCGGTGACATCGTTCCCTCGATTGAGCGGCCGAGCGAATACATGTCGGCCAACGTCCAGGGCACGGTCCATGCCCTCGAGGCCGCACGGGCCGCGGGTGCGCGGAAGTTCGTCTATGCCGCGTCGTCATCCTGCTACGGGCTGGCGGACGTGCCGACACGCGAGGACGCCCCTATCCGACCCGAGTATCCCTACGCGCTCAGCAAGTACCAGGGCGAACAGGCGGTGCTGCACTGGGGACACGTCTACAAGCTGCCGGTCAACGTCATCCGGATCTTCAATGCCTACGGACCGCGCTCGAAGACCTCGGGTGCCTACGGCGCGGTGTTCGGCGTGTTCCTGGCGCAGAAGCTCGCGGGGAAGCCCTTCACCGTCGTCGGCGACGGCACGCAGACGCGCGATTTCGTCTTCGCCACTGACCTTGCCCGTGCGTTTCTGGCGGCGGCGGAAACCTCCCATTGCCAAGAGGTGTTCAACGTCGGCGCGGGTCGTCCGCAGTCGGTGAACCGCCTGGTGGAACTCCTCGGAGGCGAGGTCGTGCACGTCCCGAAACGTCCGGGCGAGCCGGATTGCACCTGGGCCGACATCACCAAGATTCGTACGATGCTGGGCTGGGAGCCGTTGGTGTCCTTCGAGGAGGGCGTTGCCGCGATGCTGCAGAACATCGAATACTGGCGGCAGGCGCCCGTGTGGGACCCCGCCTCGATCCAGGAGGCCACGCGCACCTGGTTTTCCATGCTTTCCGGAGGCGTAGCATGAGCGTGGACCTGGCGGCACAAGCCGGCTACCGGCGCAAGATCAAGACGCGGGATGAACTCCACGCACTGCTCGGCCCTCGGCCGCGGGCGAAGAAGGTCATCATGTGCCACGGCACCTTCGACCTGGTCCACCCGGGGCATATCCGCCATCTGATGTACGCCAAGAGCAAGGCGGACATCCTGGTGGCGAGCCTGACCTCGGACGCACACATCAGCAAGGCCAACTATCGGCCGTTCGTGCCGCAGCAACTCCGGGCGATGAATCTGGCGGCGCTCGAAGTGGTGGACTACGTCATCGTTGATGACGACCCGAAGCCTCTTGAGAACCTGGCGCTCCTCCAACCCGACTATTTCGCCAAGGGCTACGAGTACACGGATGGCGGCGTCAATCCGCGCACGCAGGAAGAGATGGACGTGCTGGCGACGTACGGTGGCGAGGTCATCTTCACCCCAGGCGACGTCGTCTATTCCTCGTCCCGCTTCATCGAATCCGAGCCGCCGAAGATTCCCGTCGAGAAGCTTGTGGCGCTGATGGAGTCCGAGGGTGTGACCTTCGAGACGCTTCGCGCGGCGCTCGACAAGTGCCGGGGGCTTCGGGTGCACGTGTTGGGCGACACGATCGTCGACTCGTACATCTACACGACGCCGATCGGATCCAGCACGAGCAAGACACCGACACTCAGCGTCAAGCTTGAGGAGCAGGTGGATTTCGCGGGCGGGGCGGCGGTGGTCGCCAGGCATCTGCGGGCCGCTGGTGCCGATGTGACGTTCTCCACGGTGCTCGGCGAGGACGCGCATAAAGATTTCGTGCTCGCGGAGATGGAGCGGCACGGGATCCGCTGCCTGCCCGTCATCGATACGACCAGACCCACGACGCAGAAGGCGGCCTACATCGCCAACGGGTATCGCCTCCTGAAGGTCGACCGGGTGGACAACCGGCCGATTTCCGAGAAGCTTGTCGAGCAGTTCGCGGCGGCGCTGGCGTCGACCGAGGTGGACGCCTACGTCTTCAGCGACTTCCGGCACGGGATCTTCGGCAAGGGCTCCATTCCCGAACTGACCGCGGCGCTGAAGGCAGGCCCGCTCAAGGTGGCCGACAGCCAGGTGGCCAGCCGCTGGGGCAACATCCTCGATTTCCACGGATTCGACCTCATCACCCCGAACGAGAAGGAGGCGCGCTTCTCCCTGGCTGACCAGGACTCGGTCGTGCGCCCGCTCGCCCTGGAACTGTACCGGCGCGCCGGGTGCAAGGTGCTCATTCTCAAGATGGGGTCGCGCGGCATCATCACCTACCGCGAGGCGTCTCACGATGTGCGCGCCTTCTTCACCATCGATGCCTTCGCGGATCCGGTCGTGGATCCCGTGGGCGCCGGCGACGCGCTGCTCTCCTATGCCACGCTCTCCCTGCGTGCCACGGGCGATCCCGTCGTGGCCTCGATTCTCGCGACGATGGCCGCCGGCGTCGCGTGCGAGCACGACGGCAACACGCCGGTGACGCCCGAGCAGGTGCTGCACAAGCTGGCCGTGATCGAGAAGCGCATCTCCTACGCATGAGGGTCGTCGTCGTCGGCCTCGGAATCCAGGGGCGGAAACGTACGGCAATAGCCGGAGCAGATGTGGTGGCCACGGTCGATCCCGTGGTGGCGCATGCCTCGGCGAGGCAGATCGAAGATGTGCCGCTGGACTCGTATGACGCAGCGCTCGTGTGCACGCCTGATGAGCCAAAGGTCGCACTCCTCACCTACCTGCTGTCCCACGGCAAGCATGTGCTGGTTGAAAAGCCCCTGCTTGCCGCCCGCAGGGACGCGCTCGAAGGATTGCAGGGCATCGCTGAGCGTACGGGCGCCGTCTGCTACACGGCGTACAACCATCGATTCGAACCGCATCTGGCGTCCGTGAAGCGCCTCCTGAGTGAGGGCCGCATCGGCAAGGTCTTCCAGGCCAGCTTCTACTACGGCAACGGCACGGCGAGGGACGTGCGGAATTCAGCCTGGCGGGACCGCGGTCTGGGTGTGATCCCGGACCTGGCCTCCCACCTTCTTGACCTCTGTGAGTTCCTCTTCGGTCGGCCCGCCGGCATGCCCAACGTCTGGACCGCGCAGCGCTTCGAGAATGCCGCGTTTGACTATTTCCTTCTGGGCTTTCCGGATAGCGCGCCCGTCCTGAAACTGGAGGGCACGCTCCTCTCCTGGCGGAACCACTTCCGGCTCGACATCGTGGGCGAGAAGGGCACCATCCAGGTGCACAGTCTGTGCAAGTGGGGGCCGACTTCCCTCGTCGTCCGCAGCCGAGTGCTGCCGAGCGGCAAGCCGGACGAGGAGGTCGTGACGCTGGAGCAGAAGGACCCGACATGGGCGATTGAGTACGCCCACTTCAGTCGGCTCTGCGAGCAGGGGCGCGTGACGAACCTTGCGACCGACATGTGGATCAACGACGTCCTGCACCATCTCGGGACGACCCTGGGCGTGGGGATGCTCGGGTGATCGGTTTCGCGGGACTCACGCATCTCGGCCTGGTCTCCAGCGTGGCTGCGGCCGCCAAGGGATTCGATGTCGTGGGCTATGACCAGGACGCCGTCCTTGTGGACGAAATCAACCGCGGCCAACTGCGGGTTGTCGAGCCCGGCCTGCCGGAACTGCTTGCATCCGTGCGGTCTCGTCTCACCCTGACGGCTGATGTCACGGACCTGGGTCGCTGCGACGTGGTCTACATCGCCGTCGATGTGCCGACCGACGCGGACTCGCGCAGTGACGTCGGCCCCGTTGAGGCGCTGGTGAACGCGGTCGCCGCCCAGGCGAAGCCAGGTGCCGCGATTGTGGTGCTCAGTCAGGTGCACCCGGGCTTCACCCGGTCGCTCCGGGGCCTGGTCGAGAAGCCCGGCCTCGCGCGGCTCTTTTATCAGGTCGAGACGCTCATCTTCGGCCGCGCCGTCCAACGGGCTCTCGAGCCGGAGCGCTTCATGGTGGGGCTCGCCGATCCCGCGGAGCCGATTCCGCCGGCCCTGCGGCAGTTCCTCGAGGCGTTCGGGTGTCCGATCCTGCCGATGCGATACGAGAGCGCGGAGCTCTGCAAGATCAGCATCAACATGTTTTTGGTCGCCTCCGTGACGACCACCAACATGCTGGCGGAAGTCTGCGAGGCCGTCGGCGCCGAATGGCGGGAGATCGCACCGGCGCTTCGCCTCGATCGGCGCATTGGCCCGTACGCGTACCTCACGCCGGGCCTGGGGGTGGGCGGAGGCAATCTGACGCGCGACCTCGCCACGATCCAGATGCTGGCGGCACAGCATGGAACCGACGCCGGGATTATCGATGCGTGGAACGAGAACACGGCGCACCGCCAGGGCTGGGTACTCGGGCTGCTGGCGCGCGAGGTGCTGTCGTCCGTGGAGAAGCCACGGATCGGTGTGTGGGGCATCGCCTACAAGGAAGACACGCAGTTCACGAAGAACTCACCCGCGGTGGCGCTGATTCAGGCGCTGCGCGACGTGCCCGTGTCGGCGTATGACCCCGCCGCACGGCTTGGGGAGTCCGAACGCCCGGCGTGGATGCGGGTCGCCTCTTCTGCCCTTGATGCCTGCGACGGTGCCGATGCGCTGGCCATCATGACGCCGTGGAGCGAGTTTGCGCAGGCTGACCTGAGCGACGTCGCATCGAGGATGCGCGGGCGGTTGCTCATTGATCCCTTCGGCGTCGTGACGCCAGAGGCTGCTGCGGGCGCGGGCTTCATTCATCACCGGCTCGGCACGGGACGGATGCCGTCCGCGTGAAGGTCCGAACACCTGTGGCGGCCGTGATTCTGTTGAGGCACGACGGTGCTGCGCTGTTTCAGCATCGAGACGATAATCCACGCATTCCGCATGCCGGACTTTGGACGCCGCCTGGAGGCCACGTCGAGCCCGGCGAGGAGATGGCGGACTGTGCGCGCCGGGAATTCGCCGAAGAGACCGGCTATAAACTTGACGCCATCCAGCACCTTGCGACCTTCGTGGATGACAGCGCCACAGGCTTTGATCCGCTGCCACTGACGGTGTTCTGGAGTCTGTATGATGGGACCCAGGTGATCACGTGTATGGAGGGGCAGGCGCTGGCATTTGTCCCACGGGCAGAGGCCTCCGATTTTCCGATTCCGGGTTACCTGATTGACCTGTGGGACCTCGCCGTGACACACGCAATCACGGCGGGCATCCTGGCGCCAGTGTGATGACTGCGGCCGCGAACTCGATACCCGCGACGCGGACGGCGCCCGGAGGCGAGATCAATCTGCTCTCGACCTATCCCCGTGCCCGGCGCCCGATCGCGGCCAACCGGGCCGCGGACCTCACGCAGCAGCAGGTGGCTCGCCGCTACGGGCAGGAGTATTTCGATGGCGACCGCACCCAGGGCTATGGCGGCTACCGCTACGACGGCCGCTGGGTCCCGATTGCGCGGCGATTGGCTGACTACTACGGACTGCAGGCTGGCGACCGGGTGCTGGACGTGGGATGCGCCAAGGGATTTCTGCTGCACGATCTGAAGGCGGCTGTGCCAGGGCTTGAAGTGGTTGGTCTTGACGTGTCGACCTATGCGATCGAGCACGCCATGCCGGATGTGCGCGGCCGGCTCGTTCGAGGGACCGCCAGCGCACTACCGTTTGAGACGGGCGCCTTTGATCTCGTGCTGGCGATTAACGTCCTGCACAACCTCGAGCGCCCCCTGTGTGTGGACGGCCTCCGGGAACTCCAGCGCGTGTCGCGTGGCGGCCGGTTTGTGCAGGTTGACTCCTGGTATACGCAGGACCAGCGCGAGAATCTGATGAAATGGATTCTCACCGCTGTGACGTTCTTTGAGCCGGACGGCTGGCGTCAGCTGTTCGCCGAGGCCGGGTATTCCGGCGACTATTTTTGGACGATCACCGAGTAGCACGTTCGACAGTGAAGGGACACGCTTGATGCCGACTATCGCCCCACGGACCACCGACCCCGCGACGCTTCGGCGCCTGTACAGGGACCTCGTGCGGGTCCGCATGGTCGACGAACGAATCGCCGAACTCTACCCGGAACAGCAGATGCGCTGTCCCGTCCACCTGTCGATCGGACAGGAGGCCGTGTCGGCTGGAGTCTGCGCACGCTTGGAGCGCCAGGACTGGGTGATGAGCGGGCATCGTTCGCACGGACACTTCCTGGCCAAGGGCGGCAGCCTCCCTTCGATGCTTGCCGAGATGTACGGACGAGCTACCGGTTGTACCGGAGGCAAGGGTGGCTCGATGCATTTGATCGATCTCGAGGCGGGGTTCCTTGGGGCTGTTCCGATCGTCGGCAGCACGATTCCCATGGCCGTCGGTGCGGCCTGGGGTGCACGAAGCCGAGGCGAGTCGCGGGTTGTGGTCAGCTTCTTCGGCGAAGCCGCCACCGAGGAGGGTGTTTTTCATGAGGCCGTTAACTTCGCCTGTTTGAAGAAGCTCCCGGTTATCTTCGTCTGCGAGAACAACCTATTCTCGGTCTACACCCCCCTCGATGTGCGACAGCCAGGAAATCGGGAAGTGGCTGACGTGGCGCGCGGTCACGGTATCGAGAGCGTTCAGGCCGACGGCAACGACACGGTCGGCGTCTATGACCTCGCGGGCTGGGCTGTGGATCGCGCGCGCGCGGGCCAGGGGCCGACCTTTCTTGAGTTCAAGACCTACCGCTGGCGCGAGCACTGCGGCCCCTACTATGACAACGACATCGGGTACCGGACGGAAGCCGAGTATCTGGCGTGGCGAGAGAAGTGCCCCGTCGAGCGCTTCGAGCGCGACTTGCTGGCCTCCGGCGTCGTCGATGCACAGGGCATGACGGAAATTCGGGCCGCGATTACCCGGGAACTCGATGAGGCAGTCGCATTCGCGAAGGCGAGCCCCTTCCCACCCGATCACGAGATGGCGACGTTCACGTACGCCGAGTAGGCGGCGAGCGGATCATGAGCAGAGACCTTAAGTATTTTCAGGCCATCAACGAAGGCACAGACCTCGCGATGGCGGCGGATCCCCGCGTGCAGATCATGGGCCTTGGCGTACCGGACCCAAAGGGGATCTTCGGGACCACGGCTGGGCTGCAGGAGAAATACGGCAGCGAGCGTGTGTCCGATCTGCCCACCTCGGAAAACGGCATGACCGGCGTCGCTATCGGCTGCGCACTGGCGGGAATGCGTCCGATCATGACGCATCACCGGCTGGACTTCGCGCTCCTCACGATGGAGCAACTGGTCAATCAGGCCGCCAAGTGGCACTACATGTTCGGCGGCAAGATGCGGATGCCGCTGGTGATCCGCATGCTCGTGGGACGCGGCTGGGGGCAGGGTCCCCAGCACTCTCAGAGTCTCCAGTCGTGGTTTGCCCACGTTCCCGGACTCAAGGTCGTGATGCCGACCACGCCTCACGACGTAAAGGGAATGCTGATCGCTAGTATCGAGGACGACAACCCGGTCATCTTCATCGAGCACCGCTGGCTCTACAACCTCAGTGGGCCGGTGCCGGAAGGGCACTACAGCGTGCCCCTTGGTTCGGCCCGCATCATGCGTTCGGGCTCTGACCTCACTATTGTCGCCACGTCGTACATGGCGGTTGAGGCTCTGCGCGCCGCCGAACACCTCGCCACCCACGGCGTGCAGGCCGAGGTGGTGGATGTGCGATCCCTCCGTCCGTGGGACGAAGCGACCGTCCTGGCCTCCGTCGCCCGTACCGGGCGTGTCATCGTGACCGATACGGGCTGGGCCGCCGTGGGATTCAGCGCCGAAGTGGTGGCGCGGATCGCGGAAGCGGGCATACCGCTCAAGACCCCGCCCCGCCGCGTCTGTCTGCCGGATTCGCCCACGCCCACCACGCCCGCGCTGGCGGCTGTCTATTACCCGCGCGCTGTCGATCTCGAGAAGGTCGCCGCGGTCATGTGCGGACTTGACCTGCCGCCGCAGGACCGCGCTGTCACGATTCCACTGGACGTGCCGGACATGACGTTCACGGGCCCCTTCTGAAGTGAGCCGCGGCACTGTCTTCATCCTGTCCATCAGCGCCGATATCGGCGCCGAACTGGGGGCTATGTACGCGGACAGCGGCTGGGACGTCGTCGGCACGTATCGGACCCTCGGTCCGGCAGGCGCCCTCCAGGACCGGCCGGGCGTGCACCTATTGCCGTGCGACGTCGCGTCGCGGGAGAGCGTGGCCGCGATGGTGACCGCGTATCGGGCCCTGGGGCGTCCGTGGGACGTATTCATCTCGGCCGTTGGGCTCCTCGACCCCATCGGACCGTGGACCTCGCTGGATTTCGATGCCTGGGAAACGTCGGTGGTGGTCAATTCCACCGCGCAGCTCCGGGTGCTTCACGCGCTCTTTCCCTATCGGCGGACTGGGCACGAGACGCACGCGGCGTTCTTCGCCGGTGGAGGCACGAACAATCCGTTCCGGAACTACTCCGCGTACTGCGTTTCGAAGATCAGCCTGATCAAGATGTGCGAACTGTTGCACGACGAGGTGTCGGACCTGAACGCGTTCATCATCGGTCCGGGTTTCCTGCCGACGAAGATTCATCAGCAGACGTTCGACAACCCCGAGGGCGCCGGGCCGAACGTGGACAAGACGCGGGCGTTCTATGCACGACCCGATGGGGCCGCCACCTATCGGGACATCTACGACTGCATCAACTGGTGCGTGGCGCAGGGACGAGCCGTCGTTGGCGGCCGGAACCTCGCGGCAGTACATGACCCCTGGCGACAGGGAGGCGCGGCGCTGGCGGCGGCGTTGCGTGGACATCCGGACGCATTCCGGCTGCGGCGGGCGGCAGCGCCCGTCGTACCTGAAGGAGCAGAGTGACACGATGAGCGACGCAAAGTCGGCGGAAGACGCCTACCGGGAAGGCACCGAATATCAGTTCGACCAGCAGGAGTTGACGCTGGGGCCCTGGACATCGTACAGCCTCGTCCATGACCCGAAGCACATGGCGTTCGTGCTGGCCCGGTACAAGTTCGTGGCCAAGATGCTCGATGGGAAGGGCACGGTACTGGAGGTCGGATCCGGCGATGGCTTCGGCCTGCCGATCGTCGCCCAGCACGTGGGTCGCGTGGTCTGCCTCGACTGGGATCAGCGGCTGCTTGACGGAAACCAGCGCCGGTTGCCGCACCTGAAGAATGTCGAGTACATGCACATCGACCTGAACGAACACTCGCCAGCCGTCGATGCCGATGCCGTGTACTCCATCGACGTGATCGAGCATCTGGAGCCGGAGAAGGAACAGGCGTTCATCGAGAACATCGTCCGGTGTGTCAAGCCGGGCGGCGTGATGATTACGGGCACGCCGAACGTCACGGCGTCGGCGCACGCCAGTCCGCGGAGCTTGGTCCAGCACATCAACCTCAAGAGCATGAAGTCTCTCCGTGAACTCATGGAGCGCTACTTCGAAAACGTCTTCATGTTCGGCATGAACGACGAAGTCGTACACACGGGCTATGCGCCCATGTCCCACTACATCTGGTCCGTCGCGTGTGGCCGGAAGCAGCGGTGACACCCGTCCTTTCAAGGAGCATCTCGTGAAGCTGTCTGACTTCGTCGCTACCACGCTGGCCAAGCATGGCATCCGCCATGTCTTCGCGGTCACGGGCGGAGCCTCGCTCCACCTGATCGACTCGGTGGGCCGAATGCCCGGCATCGAGTTCGTCTGCCCGCAGCATGAACAGGGTGGCGCCATGGCGGCCGACGGCTATGCGCGCGCCACCGGAAACCTCGGCTGCGCGCTGGCCACCAGCGGTCCAGGGGCCACCAATCTGGTGACCGGCATCATCTGCTCCTGGTTCGACTCGGTCCCGGTGCTCTACCTGACGGGGCAGGTGACGACCTTCCGCCTGAAGGGGAACACCGGCGTCCGTCAGATGGGCTTCCAGGAGACCGAGATCGTCGAGATGTGCAAGCCAGTCACGAAATACGCCGTGATGGTGACCGACTGGAAGCAGATCCGCTACGAACTCGAGAAGGCGCTCTACATCGCGCGGCACGGGCGCCCGGGACCGGTGCTGGTCGATATTCCGGACGATCTGCAGCGCATGGACATCGACCCGGCCGTCCTCCCGGGGTTCGAACCCGAGCAGCCGCAGCCGGTGCCGGCGCCCACGGCCGCCGACCTCGATGCGCTCGTCGGTTACCTGAAGGCGGCCAGGCGCCCGGTCGCCGTCCTCGGATGGGGTATCCGGCTGTCGGGCGCGGAACAGGACATCGTCACGCTCGTCGAGCGGCTCGGCATTCCAGTGCTGCCCACCTGGCCCGCGCTCGATCTGCTGCCGTCGTCCCACCCGCTCGTGGTCGGGCCGTTTGGCACCCACGGCACGCGCTACGCGAACTACACGCTGCAGAACGCGGACCTCGTGCTGGCCATCGGCGCACGTCTCGACACGCGTGAAGCGGGAAGCCCGTATTCGGACTTTGCCCGAGGGGCAAAGAAGATCGTGGTCGACATCGACCCGGCGGAACTCGGGAAGCTCCCGACCTTCGGCATGTCGGTCGACCTGACCATCCACGCCGACGCAGGCGCGTTCATCCGGGGCCTGCTGGCCCGGGCAGATGTGCCACGGCTTGACGTGCCCGAGTGGAAGGCCCGTATCGCGGAGTGGAAGCGCGCCTATCCGATTTGCCCGCCTTCGTACCGGTCAGAGCAGACACTGAATCCGTATGTGTTCATGGAGGCCCTGGCCGCCGTGGCGACTGCCGGCGAGCATGTCGTGCTCGATACCGGCTGCGCCCTCGCGTGGACCTGCCAGGCCTTCCAGTTCAAGGAGCGCCAGCGCCTGTACCACGCCTTCAATACCACGGCGATGGGCTACGCGCTGCCAGCGGCGATCGGCGTGTGCTTCGCGGATGATCGCGCCCCCGTGACCTGTGTCGTGGGCGACGGGTCACTCCAGATGAACATCCAGGAACTGGCCACGGTGGTCCGTCACCGGTTGCCTATCCGGATCTTCCTCATCAACAATCACGGCTACAGCATGGTGCAGCAGACGCAGGAGCAGTGGCTTGAGGGCCGCTACGCCGCGACGACGGTCGAGGGCGGCCTCGCCTTCCCTGACTTCGTCAAGGTGGCCGAGGCCTACGGACTGCCGACCATCACGATCGAGCGGAACGAAGACGCCGAAGCCCAGATTCGGCGTGCCTATGCCGTCGAGGGTCCGGTGTTCGTCAATGTCGAGATCCATCCATCCCATCGAGTGGTGCCGCAGGTGAAGTTCGGCCGCCCGATCGAGGACGGTGAGCCGCTCCTGCCCCGCGCGGAGTTCTTCGCCAACATGATTGTCGAACCCACGGCAGCCTCACGGATGGACCACGAGTCGCCATCCGCTGGCTCCGGCATTCCAGATGAAGGTAAGGCCTAAGCCATGATTCTGCCGACTATTGCCCGGATGCTGCTCCAGGAGCATGCCCATCGCCCGATCAAGGGCCGCGTGCTCTGTCTTGGCCCCCAGCAGGTGGCGCTCAACAAGGGCGAAGTGGACGCCATGTTTGCGAAGACACCGCAGGCGGCAGCCGAGGCGCTGGACGCGTGGCGGAAGTCTGGCAGTGACGAAGCCGTCGTCAGCGACGCGTACTTCTTCTCGAAGTTCCCGAAGGTCAGGTTGGATTCCCTTGACGTGGTCGAAGGATATGGTGGCACCGTCATCCATGACCTCAATACCCCGATTCCCAAGAGGCTCGAGGGCAAGTTCGATTTCATTCTCGACGGCGGGACCTTCGATCACCTCGTGCAACTGGGGACCGCCTTCCAGAACGTGATTCGCATGTTGCGTCCAGGCGGTCGGGTGTTCCACTACAACGCGGCCTCCGGCTACATTGGGGCTGCCTACGTCAGCTTCGGCCCGGACCTGTTCTACGACTATTACGTCGTCAACAAGTTCGCGGACTGTCGGATCCACCTCCTGCGGGGCACGGGGGCGGGCACCCACGATCCGTTCGACATGTTCTTCCTGCCGGATGCGCGTACGAAGCAGCTGAACAGCGCCAGGAACCAGATGGTGGCGTGCCTGGCCGAGAAGGCCGAAGACAGCACCTACGATGCCGTGCCGGTCGAGTACACCTACCGGCCGCCGCACCTGCGGGAGGCGTTCGCCGCGCAACGCGGTCTGATGCTGCGCTCCAAGCGGCCGATGCTCAAGGGCGCCAGACCCGCATTGCCGGCGCTGCGGGAGGCCGTACGCCGGGCGCGCTGCGAATGGGCGTATGCGGTCGACCGGTACCGGGCGGGCAAGTTCAACTGGGAGAAGTTCCGCTCAAGCCGGGCCCGCCACAACGCGGGTACCGGCTACATCTACCTTGGGCAAATCTAAGTCCTCGGGCCTGCATGAGGCGCTCGAGCGCCTCGTGCTGTGTTTTACCGTGCAGGAAATGGCGGGCCTGCGGAAGGCTCCGAAGATCCGGAAGGCAGAGACCGTCGCCCGGGCCCGCGCGCTGGTGGCGGCAGCCGAGGCCGACTGGAAGGCCGGCGAGGGAACGGCGTCACCCCGCGCGCTCCTGCGCAGTTATCTCACGCTCATCGTCGGCTTGCGGCGGCTGACGAAGTCGTTCTGGCGCACCCCCCTCGACGCCTGGCGCCTCGCGGTGGAACGAGCCGGAATGCACGCCAGGCGCCTCCGTGAGGTGGCCGCCTATGCGACCTCGTCTTCGAAGGAGGACCAGACGCTCCGGCTGGGCGTCCTCCTCCGCGTCATGGGGCACCGTGCCCAGGCCGCCCGTCTGCTGATGGCCCGTCTCGGAAGTGTCCATCCGAGTCCGTGGGCGGCCCACCTGCTTGGCCTCTGGCTGCGCGAGATCGGTGAGCAGAAGGCCGCCGCACAGCTCCCGGTTCTGGACGGCGCGATCACGGAGGTCCGCCCGGCGCCGCGTCTGCAGACCAGACTCAGGTACGGCATGGTCGTCATGACCATGTTCGACACGGAGGTCTTCCGGGCGTCCCTGCGGAGCCTGACGCAGAGCGACTTCAACGGTGCGATCGTGGTGGTCGAGGACGGCGTGGAGTCCGAGACTGCGTGCAAGGCGTTCTGCGAATCCATCGGCGTCACGTACGTCAAGAACCCGAAGTGGGAAGGGTGTGCGGCCAGTCTCAATCTTGGTATCAGGCACCTCCCGCCCGGGACGGACATTGCGATCTCCAGTCACAACGACGTGCTCTGGCCCGGCCGCTGGCACGTTGATCTCGATCGTGCGTGGGAGCGTGTCTGGGCGTCCGACAAGGTCAGCCTTCTTAATCTGAGCTATCTGCAGTGCTCCGGTTGGCTCGACCCGACGATCAAGGAACTCTTTGTCCGCGGACGGTACGACGACATGACCTGGGTGCTCAGGGCGATGAGGGAGGTCCCCAGGTTGATGGACCGCGTGCAGGAGGTGCAGGCACGGCCTGGTGAGTCCCCGTTCGGCCTCGGTCGCGACCCCTGGATTGACTGGACTGCCGAACTGCGTCAGATGACGGGCCGGTACTCGGTGGGTGCGTCGTTTCCGATTCACGTCTGGCGTGAACTCGGTGGCTTCGATCCCGGCCTGGTCTACGCCTTCGACCTGCAGCTGCTGCATCACAACCTGACGAAACGTCGCTGGGCGTTCTTTGTCGACAATCCGCCACTGCTGCACTTGAAGAGCTCTGACACGGAAGCGATCTCCGCTGAGAAGACAGCCGAGGCCGGTACGCGATTCCTGACGTCAACCTACGACGGCTTTCATCAGCGATTCGGTTGGCACATCGAGCACTTCCTCAATCTGTACTTCTCAGAGACGACGGTCGTACACCGCGACGCGATCCTCAGGGCCGCGAACACCGGTCAATTTGCCGATATCGACTTCGTGTTCGACGATTTTTCCCGGCGGCTCGCCACCCGGCACCTTGGCAACTGCGAGCTCACCTGGTGCCGAAGCCGCGCGCAGTGCCCATATGTGCAGGTGCCGGCGTGACGGCCAGGGCAGCCCGCCCGGTTCTGGATCCGCGCGTAGCCGACGCCATCGGCCGTGCGCAATTCGCGGCGGATATCAAGGACATGACGGGCCTGCCCAAGCCGGTCAAGTTCAGGGGGCGCGCACAGCGTCTCCGCCTCGTACGTGCGCTGCTTGAACGGGCAAAGAAGAAGGGGGCCGGTGGTGCGGTCCCGCAGGCCCCGTGGCTGCTGCGGGCAATTCGTCTGGCCGCTATCGGGCTCAAGGGCTGGGCACCACCAGCGAAGAGCCGTGGCAGCGCCGGTCGTGTCGGTCCGACGGGACCCTTTGCAGGCTATCTCACGTCGAGTGAGACGGACGATGTCGTCATCCGCCTGGCCCTGTTGCTCCGATTGATGCGGCGGGACCGCGAGGCGCTCGACCTGCTCGTGGGCCGGGTGTCATCCGGTCTGCCCTCGGGACAGGCCCGGTGGTGGCTGGCGCACCAGCTCGAGCTGTTCGGCGAGAAGAAGGCCGCCGCGCTCCTTCGGGAGGGTGCCGGCCAGGCAGAGACAATCCAGGTGGCAATCGCCAAGGGCGCGCCATCGCTCCGGTACGGCATCGTCATGCTGACGATGTTCGACACGCCGGTATTCCGAGCGTCACTCCGGTCGCTGGTCGAGAGCGACTACCCGGGACGGATCGTCGTGGTAGAGGACGGGTATGAACCCGAGGCCACCTGCCGCGCGTTTTGCGAGACGCTGCCAGTCACCTACATCAAGCGCACCCGCTGGACCGGCTCAGCTGCGGCCATGAACGAAGGCATCGCGACCCTCGCGGCCGACACGGACGTGGTGGCCTTTGTGCACAACGATGTTCTGTGGCCCCCGCAGTGGTTCCGTGCCTTCGACACCGCCTGGGCCGACACGTTTGCCGACGGCAAGGTTGGCCTGATCAACCTCGGCTACATTCAGTTCAAGCACAAGCTGGACACGGCGCTCTCCGAGCTGTTCACCAGGGGCGAGTATGCCCATCTCCAATGGATTCTCACGGCCATGCGGGACGTGGCCGGCCTGAAGGATGATCGGGTTCAGGATTCACAGGTCCAGGGTGGACAGTGGCGCTTCGGCCTGTCGCGCGATCCGTGGAACGACTGGGTTCCCGACGCGAGGTTCATGACTGGGCGCTTCTCGGTCGCCGCCTCGTTCCCCATTCGATTGTGGCGTGCCCTCGGCGGATTCAACGAGGACATCCCGTATGGATTCGATCTGGAGCTGCAGCACTACTGCGTCAGCAACCGGCAGTGGATGCTGTTCCTGAACAATCCGCCACTG
This sequence comes from Acidobacteriota bacterium, assembly GCA_947482665.1. Classification (GTDB taxonomy): domain Bacteria; phylum Acidobacteriota; class Vicinamibacteria; order Vicinamibacterales; family UBA2999; genus CANKJK01. The sequence continues at coordinate 131,905 of CANKJK010000005.1, read as the reverse complement.
ATTCACCTGGCCAGTTCTGATACGCGTTCGGTGGATCCTGCCAGGCGCGCGGCCGTGGCCGAGGTACACCAGACGCTGCCGGCCTTTGAGGCGAAGTACGGCTGGCAGGTCGAGCACTTCCTGAATATCTATTTTTCCGAGTCGGCGTTCATCTATCAGGATGAGATTGTGCGGGCGGCCAACGCTCTCCGGTTCGGGGACATCGATTTCGTGTTCGATGATTTTGACCGGCGCCTGCGGGAGCGGGTGCTGAGCAACTGTGAGCTCACCTGGTGCAGGAGCCGGGCGACCTGCAAGTATGTGGACCACGCGCCAGCAGCGGTCGGCGCGGCTGGCATCAAGACCCTTCACGGAATCGGAGACCTATGAAAACCTACGTCGTATTGGGAGGAGGCGGTTCCTTCGGCCTCCACACCTCGAAGTACCTGCTCGATCACGCCGAGCCCCTCAAGGTGATTGCGGTCGGCCGCAACCCTCCGAAGTCGGAACCGTTCTCTCTGAACATCGGCAAGGGCGATCCGCGCTACGAGTACCACCAGATTCATCTCGTGCACGAACAGGACCGCCTCTTCGAGCTCTTTGACAGGGAAAAGCCGGCTGTCATCGTGTCCTACGCCGCTCAGGGCGAAGGCGCGGTGTCCTGGAAGAAGTCCTGGCGCTTCTTCGATACGAACGGCACGGCGCTCGTGAAGATGGCCGAGGAGCTGATGTCCCGCGACTACATGGAGCGGTTCATCCAGATCGGCACGTCCGAGCTCTACGGCTCGGTTGACAAGCCGATGAAAGAGGACGACCCCATCCGCCCCACGAGTCCGTATGCGGCGTCCAAGGCCGCGTTCGATCTCTACCTGCTCTCCGTGGCTAACGTTCTCCAGTTCCGGATGAACATCATCCGGCCGTCCAATGCCTACTGCCCGGGCCAACTTCTGCACCGCGTCATCCCTCGGGCCGTCATGTGCGGCTTGACGGGTCAGAAGCTGCCGCTCCAGGGTGGTGGCCGAGCGGAGAAGTCGTACATCCACGCCAGGGACCTTGCACGCGCGATCCTGATGGTCTCGGAGAAGGCGCCGCTGGGCACCGTCTACAACGCCGGGCCGCCGCTGCCAATCTCGATTCGCGGCCTCGTGGAAAAGGTCGCCGAGGCCCTGGGCATGCCGTTCGACCAGCTCTGCGAGGTGACGCCGGATCGGCTGGGGCAGGACTCGCGCTACTGGCTCGACAGCAGTGCCATCAAGCGGGATGTCGGCTGGGAGCCCCAGATCAGCCTGGAAGAGGGACTGAAGGAGATGGTCGAGTGGGGCCGTACCTATCTGCCCCAGCTGCGGGATGTCCCGACCGACTACGTACTCCGGACGTGATCAGGCGGGTGCCGGGAGTCCGCGTTTCGTGAAGTCATGACGGCGGCAGGGGTCACGTGGTACGACCGGTCCATTCACGCCTCGTGGCGGTGGCATGGCCGGTTCGTGCACGCGTTCGGCCTGCGCCGTCCGTCTCCGGAGTTCGCGGCCAGGGGCTATCTCGTCGGTCACCTGCCGCCTGTTCTCGTGGAGCGCGCCCTGGCCATGGTCCGCCGAGCCCGGGTCATCGAGATGCGGGCCGGGGACAGCCTCCCGGGATATCGGAGCAGCGAGAAGGTCTATAAGGTCGCGAAGACGCTGAACGCGGGACACCGGTACTTCATGCCGGAGCCCGTGGATCGCGTCGCCCTCTCGTCACTGATCGCCGCGCTCGGGCCCGAGGTGCACCGTGCTCTCGGCACCGAGTGGCGGGTGGTGAACACGCGCATTCTGGAGACGCTCCCCTCGGCGGCGATCATGGGCCCCAACGCCTGGCACGGCGACGGGTTTCCGCCCGAACTGCTCAAGATCATGGTGTACCTGTCGCCCGCGGGGCCCGCATGCGGAACGACCGAGTTCCAGCTGCAGGGTGGGGCGACCTCCTGCATAGAGGGGCCCGCCGGCACGTGGGTGCTGTTCAGGAATTCGACGGTCATCCATCGGGGCGTCCCGCCGACCACCGGGACGCGGCTGGCCATCGAGATCACGCTGGCACCGTCGTGGCGGCGTTCTACCGAACCTGTCTTCGCCGGCCTGAACGCCACCTACCCTGAATATCCCTGGTCTCGCGGTGGCTCCGAGCCGGCGCCATCCGCCCGGGCTACGGAGACAGAGGACCCGGCCCAGGCGGGACCAGGAAAGCCGGACCGGGCGCGCGAGAAGGCTGAACGGGCGGCTCAGAAGGCGGCGGCGGGCGCCGCGAAGGAAGCGCGCGCCCGGGCCGAACTCGCACGGCGACGGCGGCACCAGCGGTGGGTGCGGCTCATCAATCGCATGGTGCCCCCCGTGGCGCTCAACATCGGGGGCGGCGCCGAGTTCGCCGAGTTCCGGTGGGTCAATCTGGATGGCGCCCGTGGTCCGGCCAACCCCACGCCCTTCTCGTTTCACCCGCAGTGCGTGTTTCCGGTGCGCGATCGCACCCTGTCCACCGTCTACTCGTCACACTGCCTGGAGCACCTCGACGACGCCACTGTGGACCAGGTCCTCGCCGAGGCGCGACGCGTGATTCGTCCGGACGGCCGTCTGGTCATCAAGCTGCCGGACTTCGACCGCGCGCTGGAGGACTGGCGCGCCGGCCGCCCCGAGTTCTTCGACGAGGACCGGTGGGGGCTCCGGAAGCTCAAGGCGCTGTGGCCGGCCCGGGGTGTGCCGGACACACTCGACTCGCGCGCCTCGATGGTGTTTTGCGGTTTCTGGAACGACGCCTATGGGAACCACTTCGGCGACCGCACCGTGAAGGAGGGCGCCTACCACGGCCCCGCACCGATCCCGCCGGACGAGTTGCGCCGCCTCGTCACTAGCGCATCCCCGCACGCACTTGCCTTGGCGATGCGTGCCTATGTCGTGGCGCACGAACCCTCGTACCACTTCAACCATCAGAATGCGTGGAGCCGTGGCGAGCTGGCGGTCAGGCTGACGGCGGCTGGCTTTACACCGATCACGTTTGACCCCGACGAAGTCACGAGGGCGGCTGCCGACGTGCCGGGCATCCTCGCGGCGCGTGACGAGAGCCTCTACTGCCTGGCGCATCCGGTGCGGGTCTGACACGTGCAGTACGCGCTGCTGACCGCCGGATCGCGGCGCATGCTGGTCACACGCCCGGATACGCACGCCTACGGCAACGCCATCCTGAACATGGCCTGGTCCTTTCGCCTGGCGCGCGAGCTGGAGGCGGCGCTCTGCGTCGCACCGCTGGCACCGGAGCGTCTCGCCGCGCTCACCACGTTGGAGTGCGACGGTGTCCGGCGAGTGGACGCGGGTGCGGTGATGGCCAGGGCGGCGCGCGGCATGGCGCGCCTGTCACGTCTGGGATGGCCCTGGCCGCGTGTCGTGGGAACGCTGGCGGAACTCGGCCCGCAGGGCAGGGGGAGTGACAGCGACCGCGGGTACTTCGGTCTGGACTTCCGCCATCTGGCGGCGGCGTCGGGTCTGCCGGTGCGACTGTCGTCCCGTGAGGCAGAGGCGGTCGCACCCGTGGCCGAACGGCTTGGTCTTCTGGACGCGAGAATCGTCACGCTCCATGTCCGCGAGGCCGGGCACGCGGCCGCGCGCGGCGTGCAGGACCGGGACAAGGACACGGCGCGCAATGCCCGGATCGGTACCTACCGTGACGCGGTGGATTGGCTTGTCGCGCGCGGCTATCGCGTCGTCCGGATCGGCGATCCGACGATGACGCCAGTGGCCCGTCCTGGACTCGTTGACTTGGCGACGACGCCCGGACGTACGCTGGCCCTTGAGTTGTGGTGCGTGCTCCGGAGCGCATTCCTGGTCGCGAGCGACAGTGGCCCGTTCAATCTCAGCGTGCTGACCGGGGTGCCCTCGCTCGGCGTTAACATCACACACCTGCTGGGGGCGTATCCGCTCAGGTCGCATGACCGCATGATTCTGAAGCACGTTACGGATACCGGCACAGGCCGGCGCCTCTCGCTTGGCGAGATGCTCACACCCGGTCACATGAAATTCCGCTGGGCGCCGGGGCGATTTCACTTCGAGGACAACACGCCGGGCGAGATTCTGGCCGCGGTCGAGGAAATGGCCGAGATCGTCGAAGGGCGGGCCGGCTCTCCTTCGGCGGATCAACAGCGCGGCAGGCAGGCGATCGTGGACTTCCTTGACGGCGATTGGGGACGCCGGAAGCAGAAGGGCGCGCCGTTCTATCCCGGCGATGGTTTCTTCGGCGCGGCGTTCGCGGCGGCGTCACTGGGAGGTGCGGCACATGGCTGAGCAGGAGTCCGGCGGAGGACGCGCTTTCCCGCGAATCATCCGGAAGACAGACGTCTTTTCGTCGCCGTGGGTCACACTGGTGGAGAAAGACGTCCAGTTCGCAGAGCGTGGTGCGCCTCAGACGTATCACTGCCTGACGCAGGCCCCGTACGTCGGAGTGCTCGCCGTGACGCCAGACGGACGCATCCCGATCGTGCGGCAGTATCGGCCGGCGGTCGAAGGCTGGACCTGGGAATTTCCGGCAGGCACGGTGGACCGGGGCGAGACGCCAGAGGCGGCCGCGATTCGCGAACTCGCGGAGGAAACAGGGCTGGAGGCCGACACCGTGACGGACCTCGGCACCTTCATCCCGGACACCGGCCGTCTCCAGGTCGAATCGCACGCGTTCTTCATCCGTACCCGCGCCTCCGCGCTCTACACGGCAGAGACGGGTCTCGAGATCCGTCTTGTCACGACGGCCGAACTGCTCCGCATGATGCGGACGCTGGAATTTCGGCATCAGCTTCACTGGGCCATTGTCGCGGCTGCGATGGTCCGCGCCGATTGGAAGGATCTCGGACTGTGACGAACCCCCGGACTCTCCCCAGCCATGTGGATATCTGTGTCGTCGGCGGCGCTGGACACGTCGGCGCGCCGATGGCCACGGTACTCGCGAGCAAGGGCCTCTCCACGCTCATCTATGACACCAACGCGCAGGCCATCGCGTCGATTCTGGCTGGCCGCTTTCCCTTCATCGAGCACGAGGGCGATGCCCACCTGGTGGCGGCGCTGGCGTCCGGCCATCTGTTCGGATCGAGCGATCCGGCGGATGTGGCACGGGCCTCGACGGTGCTGCTCACGATCGGCACGCCCGTTGACGAGTTCCAGAATCCGCGGTGGGAGGCTGTGACCGACTGCGTCCGGGCGCTGCTGCCGTCGCTGGCGCACGCCTCTCTGCTCGTGCTTCGCTCGACCGTCGCGCCAGGGACCACGGCGCGCCTGCAGGCGTTTCTCGACGCTCAAGGTATGAATCTGCCTGTGGCGTTCTGCCCGGAACGGGTGGTCCAGGGCCGGGCGATCGATGAGAGCCAGCGGATGCCGCAGATTGTGAGTGGGACCTCGGAACTGGCCGTTGCACGGGCCACTGAGATCTTCGCGCGCGTCACTCCGAGTCTGGTGTACATGCAGCCGGCTGAGGCGGAATTCGCCAAGCTGTTCTGCAATGCCTATCGCTACATCCAATTCGCGGCAAGCAACGCGTTCTTCATGATGGCGCAGCAGGCTGGCTGCGACTACGACCGCATCGTGGCGGGCATGAAGGAGGACTATCCGCGTATGAGCGGATTTCCCGGCGCGGGCTTCACGGCTGGCCCCTGCTTACTCAAGGACACACTGCAACTGGCCGCCTCCTCAGGCCAGCAGTTCGGCCTCGGCCACGCGGCGATGCAGGTGAACGAAGGCCTGCCGGCGTTTGTCGTCGAGGACCTCCGCCGGCGGTATCCCCTCAGCACGATGACCGTCGGTATCCTGGGCATGGCATTCAAGGCCGGGACGGACGACGTGCGCTCGTCGTTGAGCTATCGGCTCAAGAAACAGCTGCGCCTGCATGCCCGGGCGGTGCTGACGACGGACCCACATGTGGTCGGTGATGCCGAACTGCGGCCCCTGCAGGAGGTCGTCGCGCTCAGCGACCTGCTGGTCGTGGCGACGCCCCATGCGGAGTACGCCCACCTCGATACCGGCACGGTTCCCGTCGCGGACATCTGGGGCGTGGTGCATCGCGGTCACGCAGGGTAGTGCTGCGCGTCGGTCTAATCGGGACGAGGTTTGCGGGGAGTGTGCACCTGCCGGCCTTTCGTTCGCTCGCGGGAGTCGCGGTCGAAGCCGTTGCGGGGGCGTCCCGAGAGCGGACGGCGGCGATGGCCGACGCCGAGGGGTTGTCCGCGTTTCACGACTGGCGTGACCTCATCGCCAGCGGGCGTGTCCAGGCCGTCGCCGTCGCCGTGCCTCCGGCTCTGCAACCCGAGGTGGTGAGTGCCGCGGCGCGGGCTGGCGTGCATGTGTTCTGCGAGAAGCCGGCGGCAGCCAGCCTCGCCGAGGCCGAGGCGATGCTCGAGGAAGTCACGCGTGCCGGGGTGGTGAACGCGATCAACTTCGGCTTTCCTGAGTCGTCCGCCTGGATTGGCGCGAAGCGGGTTGTCGACTCCGGCGCTCTTGGGCGTCTTCGGCGTATTTCGTATCGCTGGCACGTGGAAACGCGGGCAGCCCGCGTTGTCGATGGTTCCTGGAAGGCACGTCCGGACGCAGGCGGGGGAGCGCTCGGCAACTTCGGCCCGCACGCTTTCCACAACATCGAGTGGCTCTGCGGTCCGATTCGGTGTCTTTCCGGGTGTGACCTCCGTTCGGCCCTGACCGTGGATGCGGCCGTGGACCTCGTGTCGGGCGTGCCTGGACGCCTCTCGATCTGGGCGGACGCGTTCCGCGGTCAGGGCCACGTGGTCGAGATCTTCGGAGAGGACGGAACGTTGGTATTGGCGAATCCAGGCGCTGACTACGTCTCCGGCTTCGAGTTGCGGTTGGCGACGCGTGGGCGCTCCGACTGGGAGACCCTCGTGGCGGCGCCTCCAGCGGCGATTGAGGACGGACGAATTGCCGTCACGGCAAAGATCGCCAGGCGGTTCTGTGACGCCATCCTGGGCGGGGGACACGTGACACCTGGGCTCGGGGACGGTGTGCGGGCCCAGGCATGGGTTGCTGCCGCAGACGCCGCCGGAGGAGAACCGACCCGTGCCCGCTGAGGTGGATATTGTCATTCCCGTTTTCAACGAGGGCGCGACCATCCGCCAAGTTCTAAACTCGCTGAAAGAGATCGCCCACCCAACGCGCGTACTGATCTGCTACGACCAGGACACGGACAATACACTCGAGGCCCTGAGAGACTACGACGCGTCGCCGCTGGACGTGGCACTCGTGAAAAACCCTGGCCGAGGTGCGTTTGGTGCCATCGCTGCAGGGCTTGCCGTCTCAGACGCGCCGTTCGTGGTCACCTACCCCGCCGACGATGACTACAACGGTCCCCGGGTGAATACCCTGGTGCAACTTGGTCACCAGGGACACGACCTCGTGTCTGCCTCCCGCTTCATGCCTGGAGGGACGATGGAAGGGTGCCCGTGGCTGAAGGCCCTGTTGGTCCGGACCGCCGCGTGGTTTATGTGTCATGTCGTCGGCGTGCCGACGCACGATGCGACCAACGGGCTGCGACTCTTCAGTCGTCGCGTGATCGACCGCGTGCCGATCGAGTCGCGTGAGGGATTTGCCTACAGCATTGAGCTGCTCGTCAAGGTGCACAGACTGGGGTGGCCGATTGCGGAGACGCCGTTCCTCTGGCGCGAGCGGCGAACCGGCAACAGCCGCTTCCGCGTGCTGGCATGGCTGCCGGCGTATCTCGTGTGGGTCCGCTATGGGTTGGCGACACGCGTGCTTGGCCGTGGGCCCCGGTCGGTAGGGCTTCGAGGAGAGAGCGAACTGTGATTCCTGTAGCAGGCCGGCGCATTCTTGTCACGGGGGGCGCCGGGTTCATCGGCAGCGCGGTGGTCCGCGGGCTTCTGGCGCGAGGTGCACGCGTTCGTGTGCTCGACGATCAATCGCGCGGCCACGCCCGCCGTCTGGCGGACCTTCCCGAGGTGGAGTTCCGTGAGGCGGACATCCGGGACGCCCCAGCCGTGCAGACCGCGGTGGCCGGCATGGACTCCGTCTGTCATCTCGCTTATGTCAATGGCACGGAGTTTTTCTACCAGCGGCCAGACGTGATTCTGGAAGTTGCCGTGAAGGGCATGATCAATGTCCTGGACGCCTGCCTGGCGCACGGCGTGGGCGAGCTGCTTCTGGCGTCGAGCTCTGAGGTGTACCAGCGAGCGTCGGTCGTGCCGACACCGGAGTCCGTGCCACTTGTTGTGCCGGACCTCACCAATCCCCGGTTCTCCTACGGGGGCGGAAAGATCATCAGCGAGCTTCTCGCTTATCACTATGGACACTCGAGACTTAGTCGCGTCCTGATTGTCAGGCCCCATAACGTGTATGGGCCGGACATGGGGCATGAGCACGTCATTCCGCAGTTTGCGGAACGGTTGATCCGTGCGGATAAGGCCACGCCGTCGGGCATCCTTCCGTTTCCGATTCAGGGAACTGGTGAGGAGACGCGGGCATTCATTCACATCGATGACTTTACGGATGGCTTCGTGCGTGTGCTGGAACAAGGTCGGCACCAGCAGATCTACAACATCGGTACTGACGACGAAGTACCTATCGCCGAGGTCGCGCAACTGGTCGCTCAGGCTCTTCGGCGGTCAATCGCGATCCAGCCAGGTCCGCTTCAGGCGGGTAGCACGGCTCGGCGTAGCCCGGATATCACGATGCTTCGGGCGCTGGGTTTCACACCGCACACACCCCTTTCTGAAGGGATTCGGTCCACGGTGACGTGGTACCTCAACGCGCAACAGGCCTGACAGGAGATATCCCGTGACGACGCCAGCCTACCCCCTCTCCCGCACCGCCGGTACCGGCGGCAGCGTGCTCGTGGATCGGTGCCAGGTGTGCGGTAGCCGTGATCTGCAACCCGTGTTGTTCATCGGGTATCTGCCGCCGGTGAACACCATGAGCCCGATCGGAAGCCGTCCGAACGAACAGCCCGCGTATCCCGCGGAGTTGCTCCGGTGCCCGTCGTGCGAGCTGGTGCAATTAGGCCTGATCGTGGATCCCGCCGTGATCTTTCCTCCGCACTATGCCTACACGAGCGGGACGACGCGGATCCTCCGGGACAACTTTGCCCAGCTCTATGACGAGGTGATGGAGCGGTATCCGCTCGCCGCCGACGATCTGGTCGTCGACGTCGGCTCGAATGACGGGACGCTCCTCGGCAACTTCCACCGGCACGGCCACCGCGTGTGCGGCATCGAGCCGACCAACGCATGCCGGATCGCTCAGGCCGCCGGCATCACGACGGTGAATGCCTTCTTCTCCGCGGAGACGGCGGGCGTGGTCCGCGAGCGCCACGGGCAGGCCCGGATCGTGACGGCGTGCAACGTGTTCGCGCACATGGAGGACGTGCACGATGTCGTGCGCGGCATTCTCTCCCTGCTTGGGCCGGACGGCGTCTTCATCTCCGAGTCGCACTACCTTGCGCCACTGGTCGAGACCCTCCAGTACGACACCATTTATCACGAGCACCTCCGCTACTACTCTCTGCGGAGCCTGTCCAACCTGCTGGCCATGCACGGACTCGAGGTGATTCACGCGCGGCCGATCCCCACGCACGGAGGCTCCATCCGGGTCTACGCGGCGCGCACGGGCACGCACCCGGTGTCGGCGGACGTGGCGCGTATGCTCGCCGAGGAAGCGGTGGCGCTGGCGCCGGAGCGGCTGCGGGACTTCAAGCGGCGCGTGTCGCAGTCCAAGCTCGACCTGCTGGCGCTGCTGAAGGAGGTGCGAGCCACGGGTGCGCGGGTCTACGGGGTGGGTGCGCCGTCCCGCGCGAGCACTCTGGTGAACTACGTCGGTCTCGACGACTCGATCCTCGATTGCGTGCTCGAGATTGCCGGGTCCTACAAGATCGGAAAGTACATGCCTGGCACGCTGATTCCCGTGCTGGATGAGACGCGCCTTTTCGAGGATCAGCCCGAGTACGCACTGCTGCTCTCGTGGCACATCGGCGAGGAACTGGCCGGCAAGCTGAGGCGTGCCGGCTATCGCGGGAAGTTCATCGTGCCTCTGCCGACGCCGCGAGTCCTCTGATGCGTGCTAGTCCCCCTCCTGCGGCATCGGCGCGGCAGACAACCTTTGTGTCGTGGGGAGTCGCCGCCGGTGTTCTCGTGTTTCTCCTTACGCTGCTTCTCCGGTGGGTGACGCTGGGGTCGCTTGGCGGAGACGATCACTGGTCGCTGTGGACCGCAGCAACCTTCCTCAAAGGGGACCGGCCGTTTCAGGAGTTCGTTGACCCAGGTGACCCGCTCTACTGGGCGATGTCGGCGCTCGCCCAGACAGTCGTCGGCTATCGCCCCATTGGCGAGATCGGGCTGGGGTTCCTCCTTATGTCCGGCGCCATGGCCCTGAGTGTCGTGCTCGCCATGCGTGCGAGCCGGTCGGTCCTCATCTCGCTCGGCTTTTCCGTCGTAGCCGCGTTCCTGCTGGCGCCCACCAAGCTTTACAGCTATCCCAAGGTCTTCATCTATCCGATGGCGATCTGGCTCGGGTGGCGCTACATCGACCGACCCGGCTGGCGGCGCTCTCTGGCGATGGCGGTCGGGGTAGCCATCGCCTGGGGCTACAGGCACGACCATGGAGCGTACGTCGCCGCGGGCATCACGGCCGCGGCGCTCGCTGCCCATTGGCCACAGGGTGTCCGGGCCACGGCACTGGGTTTGGTGCGCGTTGGCGCGCTGACGGTCCTTGTCCTTTCGCCATACTTCGTGCTGATTCAGGTAAACGAAGGCCTCATTTCGTATTTCACTGAACGGATTGCGTTCGCCACAAAGATCGACGAAGCGGGGCGTCGCGCCGTGCCCTTTGCCTTCAGGGATGAGAAGCCTTTCTGGTTCGAGGTCGAGCCGCAACTGCCCGTGGCGGTGCAGATCGAATGGACGCCAGTTGCCAGCGATGCGACAAAGGCGTCGATCGAGGATCGGTACGGGCTGAAGCGCCTGCCACCGCCTCCCCCTGGCGGTTGGATGCAATACGTTCTCGACGACTACTCGAACGAGAACCTTACGGCCCTGATGTCCGATCGGCATGTGGTGTCGGTGGACGGGCTGACCGGCTCGTTCAGGCAGGGTTTCGCGGTCGATGATGCCGCTGGTGGGCGCGGGACGGTGACGGTTGCCTGGAAGCCCGCGTTGAGTGCCGCCGCAGTGGCCGACGCGGAGCGCAGGTTCCATCTCTCCAAGCCGCGAGCGCTGGCAGGCACGGCGCACACCGGGCCGTTCGTGTACGACATCGATGACCTCACCCTTCAGAATGTCACAGCGCTTCACGAGACAGATGACTCCGCGCGAGTGGACGGCACGTACTTCGTGCATGTGCCGGTTGTTCTTGGCTTGGAGGAGCGGATCCCCGAGGGACCGGACGTCCGCGTGCAGTGGAGGAACGACGACCCGGCCGGGCGCGCCTTGCTGGAGAGCAAATACGGCCTCAGGCAGCCGCGGGTCGACAGTGTGGGGCCGGAGCCGACCTTCCGCTACGACCTGGTGGATACATCGGACACAAACGTCGCCGCACTCTACGCGGACCCCGTGTTCAAGGATGCGTCTGGATTCGTCCCGACTGGTGTTCCGGGGATGTTCAAGGCCCCGCCGCGGGGCAAGAAGACACCGGTGCATCTCTCCGTCCTCTGGACGACCTTGGGTCCTTTGACTGTTGAGAAGCGGCGGACCCTGGAGGCGACCTATCACCTGACCGCCGTCGCGGAGTCCGAGGCCAACACGACCCATTACCTGCTCCGCGATGCTCGGCCGGAGCGGATACAGGCGCTATGGAACGAAGCGGGAATCGCGAAGTTCGATGGGGTGGACGACCGCGTGTGGCGCCCAGATGGGGAGTCCTGGTTCCGCGCTCAATGGCGGCGGTATCCGTTGCTCCGGGTTGTGCCCTTGCCGCGACTGTTTCATGACGACAACGCCGGAGTGTGGCTCTACTACGTGTGCTACGGCCTACCTGTATTCATCCTGCTCGTGCTAGCGGCGCGGCACCTCAAAGGGTCTTCCGTGCCTGAAGGCATGCCTCACGAGGGCGCGAAGATGTTCGCCGCGGCGACACTCATGGTCGTGGCCAATCATGGGCTGATGCGGAAGCTGGGCTACTTCCCGGATCACGCTGACGTTGCCGTCATACTCGGCTCCTGGGTCGCGGCATTGGCGTGGCGGAGCGTGGGCAAAGGGGGCGCCCTGCGTGTCGCCGTGCGCACGGGAGCGGTTGGGCTCGCGTTCGTGTCGGTCATCGCGGCGGCCACGTATACGGACATGGCGACATTCGTCGACCGGTACGGTCTGTCGCAGGAATTCCCGCGGGCGATGGACGATCTGGTTTCCAAGATTAGGCGGCACGCCAAGTCTCCTGCCATCGACGCCTACGCACCGAAGGACGCGCGCGGAGACCTCGCGGTGATTCGCTACCTGTACGAGTGCACGCGCCCTGAGGACCGAATCTTCGTCACATCCGATAGCTACGCCCTGCCCTACTACACGGAGCGCCGTGGCGTTGGGCATATCTTTTGGCAGAACGGATTCATGACCGCGGAGGCGTATCAGCGGCGAATGATCGATCTGATGGAAAGGGAACCCGTCCCGATCGTATTCGGGGTGGGCAATGAGAAGCCATTGGACAATCTCAATCAATATCCGCTCGTCCGCGAGTACGTTGACAAGCGATTCACCAACCGCCACGCGGTACTGCAGGATCAGCTGGCCGGACGGGTCCTCTGGGTGCTGGCGGACAGCCGGCGCACACCGACCGGCACGTATCCATCACTGGGTCTGCCCTGCTTCAGGTAGTGGCCGGCGAATCCGCGATCGGGCGCACGAGTTCAGGGGCAAGTACGCCACCGTGCCGTTGAGCCCTGAGCGCTGATCCCATGGACGCACAGTTCGTATCGCGGAGGCGGGTCCTGGTCAGCCGGCCGCGCCATCAGGCGCTGGGTCTGCTGGTGGCGGACGTGCTGGTGAGCCTGCATGTGGCCCGCAGTTCCGGCGCGGCGCTGGTGCTGCTCAGGTCGGAGGAGAGGGCCGACTCGCCCCTGCTGCGCTTGCGGTGTTCCGGCATCACGTGGATTGATCCGCGCTCTCCGGCCGGACAGATCGCCACCGCGAAGTTCCTGCTTGGTCTTCGGACCTCGGCTGCCTGGCTCTGGGTCTTGGACTGGCGGAATCACGGCATCTCCCTCGCCCAGCGTCTCTTCCGGTTCGTGCACCCGAGGGTTAACGGGTTTCTGGAACTGTGCACGGACGTCGAGGCCATCTCGAAACGGAGGTGGAACACCTTCCTGCGTATCGTCATTCGCTGGTGCCACACAGATCGCCGTCGTCCTCTCCCGGCGTGGCTGGTCGCGATTGAGGGCCTGAAGTTCCAGGACACCACGGCGACGAAGATGAATGTACGCGTTCGCTGGAAGCAGACCGGCGGCCGCGTGAATGACTGGCTCGAGGAGCTTCGCCCCGTTCTGCCCAGGCGTTCCGAGGTCCATCACGGCTTCGACATCCGAGAGCTGTCCCTCACCCAGCCCCTGCACGCCCATCTGGCCGATGAGGACGAGGCGGCCGCGGCGGCGGTGGCCGCCGACCTCGGGCTGGATCGGGAGAAGCTGGTCGTCCTGCACGTGCGCGAGGGGAGCACCAAGGCCACGGCGGGTATCGAAGATCGTTCAAAGGACACGGTCCGCAACGCGGACATCGGGACATTCATCCCGGCGATCGATGAGATCGTGGCCCGTGGGTACACCGTGGTGCGGATCGGCGACCCCAGCATGAGGCCATTGGAGCGAGCGGGAGTCATCGATCTGGCCACGCACCAGCGCCGGACCCAGGCGCTCGAACTGTGGTGCCTCGCGCGGTGCGCCTTCTTCATCGCGTCTGATTCGGGCCCCTACCTGCTGAGCTGGTTGTTCGAGGTGCCGTGCCTCTCGGTGAATATCACGAACACGCTCGGCGTATTTCCGCTGCGTCCAGCGGATCGCTATCTGGTCAAGCGCCTGCGGGACATCGCGACGGGGCAGTTGGTCCCGCTCGTCACCATGCTTCGCGAGGACTTCATCTACGGCATCCGCCGCCGCATCTTCAAGACCGGTGAGGTGGAGTACGTCGACAACACACCAGAGGAGATCCTGGCCGGCGTGCGTGAGATGTTCGACGCCGTCGGCGGTTCGGCACCGCCCGAGTCCGAGGCGCAGCGGCGCTACGCGGGGCTGGTCAGGAAGGCCCGCCAGGGCGCGTTGAGCCAGGCCAAGATGCTCGAGAAGACGGGCAGCGCCGAGATCTTCCTCGGGGATGGCCGGGTCGTCCATGCCTTCGCGGCGGTGCATTTCGACGCATGAATTTTTCGGTACTGCCCGGGGAGCGCCCCGTCGTGGTTGTGCGGCCGCGGCGCGGCTCGCTGGGGCATCAGGTCCTAGAGTTCCTGATGGGCATCCATCTGGCCCAGGCGCTGGGCGGGGCCGTGACATTCGTGCTCGACGAGGCGCCCGCCAATCCGGCGGTGTTTTCGCTCGAATGCCAGGATGCGGAGATCCTCAGAGGCGCCGAGGCCCAGCGGGCCCTGGCGGCGGAAGGGAAGCTGCGCCGGCAGCGCAGCTGGCGCCAGTGGTCCGCGGCACGGCGGGCGGCGGGTGAGCGGACGCTGCTGGACTGGCTCGGTGTGCTGGCCGGGCGATATCCCGCGGCCAAGGGGTGGCGGAAGCAGTTCAAGGGGTACATGGGGCGGCACGCGGCCGAGATCGGCTCCGCAGTCCCAGACTTCCGCGGTCTCGACTTTCGCGCGTGCTATGCGAGGGAGCCCCTCCAGTTCCGGCTGCCGGCCGACCTGCAGGACCGCGCAGACCGCGCGGCCGCGAGGCTCGGCATCGGCCGGGACGCGCCACTGGTGACGCTCCACGTACGGGAATCCGGCTTCAAGCAGGGGCAAGAGGCGCCGGTCGATGCCATTCGGAATGCACGCATCGATGATTACCGGGCGCTCTGCGAGCGGCTGACCGGCAACGGGTATGTCGTCGCGAGGATTGGTGACCCGTCCATGTCGCCATTCTCCCAACCGGGCGTGGTCGACGTGGCGACGTCTCCGGCGCGAACCGGGGAACTGGAGTTCGCGCTCCTGATGCGGAGCGCGCTGTTCGTGGCCTGCGATTCCGGTCCGTACGTCACGAGCTATCTGACCGGTGTGCCGTGTCTGGCCGTCAACGTCACCAACATCCTTGGCGGATATCCCATCCATTCCGGGGACCGGTATCTGGTCAAGCACGCGGTCGACCGGCAGACGGGGCGGCGGCTCTCGTTACGTGAGATGCTGTCACCCGATTACTTCGCGCACCGCAAGGACCTGGAGCGGTACGCGTTTGAAGACAACACGCCCTCCGAACTTGTCGAGGGCGTCGACGAACTGCTCGCCGTTGTCGCGGGCAGCCGAACCGGAACCACGCCGGCTCAGGAGACGTTCCACGACCTCGCCACCGCGATGTACGATTCGCCGCTGGTGGCCGCGGGACGCATCCGCAAGGGAGAGCCGGCACACCAGTTGCTGGGACACGGACGCATCGGCGCAACCTTTGCCGCCCGGTTTCTGGACGAGGGGTAACCGCCGCTCATGCTCTACAGGTTGTTCGAGTTTCCGCGAAGGCGTGTGCTGGGCACGCACCTGAACGTACGGCAGTACGGTCACCAGGGTCTCGAGATGGCGATGTCATTCGCGCTGGCAAAGCGCGAGGCGGCGGCCGTCTGCTTTCTGCGGCCCCGCCAGGTCGTGTCCGAAGCGATGTTCGAGATCGAGCCGGACGATGTGACCGTCCTGCGTGGACCTGTCGCGCGTGCGCTGGTGCGCACGGCTTGGATGTGCGCGGACGGCAGGGATTCCGCCGCCGCCTTCCTGACGCGTTTCTGGGCCGTGAGCCGTCGCGAGGCGACCCTGATGCTTGACGGCCAACTGGACGCCAATCGGGGCCGGAAGTCGGTGCAGGACGGCATCAAGAAGGCACAACGCTGGATCAAGCGCCTTGGTGATCCCAAGCCACGCGCCGTGGGCCCTCCTCTCTACTACCAGCGCCGCCTGCTGCGGGAGCGCCAGGGGGTTCACCTCCGTCCGGCCGCGCTGGCGGCGGCGCGCGCATCGGCGCAGGCCGTTGGGCTTGATCCCGATGCGCCCATCGTCACCCTGCATGTCCGCGAAGCCGGCTGGAAGTTCGGCCGCGAGATGCAGGACGCCAAGCCCGGGTCCAGGGACGACTCGACCCGCAATGCCCAGATCGCGCACTATCACGACGCGATCGACGAACTGGTGTCCCGTGGGTTCGTGGTCGTGCGGCTCGGGGACCCGAGCATGACGCCCATCGCGCGCGCCGGTGTCGTGGACCTGGCCACGAGCGACCGGCGCAGCAATCTCCTCGAGCTGTACTGCATGCTGCGCAGCGCCTTCTTCATCTCGGGGGAGGCCGGCCCCGTCGGCGTGTGCTACCTGACTGGAACGCCGCTCCTGACTGTGAACGCGACCGACCCGATCAGTTCGTATCCGATTCGCGCTGACGGACTCTTCATCCCGAAAACGGTGCTCGACCGGACGACCCGGCGGCCCCTCTCCCTCGGCGAACTCGTGAGCGAGGATCATCTGAGCAACCTGCGGAATGTGGCCCGCTTCACCTATCAGGAAAACACGCCCGAGGAGATTCGGTCGGCGGTGCTCGAGATGCTGGAGTGGACGGGCGGTGTTCGTCATGAGACGCCGGAGCAGGTCCGCTTCCGTGATCTGGCGGCCGAGGCCGGCGAGCAGTTCCGCACCTCACTGAACTACGTGCGCAAGTGGGGCTCGGATCGGGGGTTCATTGGCGACGGGCTCGTGTGCCGGTTCTACGCGGAGCGGAACCAGTGAGTCAGCGCCCATTGCGGATCCTCTTCGTCATGCTGCACGCGGGGTTCGTCCGCAACTACGACGCCGCGCTGCGACAGCTCGCCCGTCAGGGGCACACGATTCACATCGTCCATGAGCTGGATCGCAACAAGCTGGGCGAAAATGTGCTGCTGCAGCGGTTGGTGGCCGACTGCGCCGCGGTAACCGGGTCCGTTGCGCGGCGCCGCGAGCCGGGCGTCTGGACCGTCGTGGTCCGGTCGCTGCGGACCTTCCTCGACTTTCTGCGCTACCTGGACCCCCGGTATGCCCAGGCCGACCGGCTCCGTGACCGCGTCGAGAAGCTCGTCCCACGCTCATTTCTGCGGATCGCCGGCTTCGCCCGGTTGTTCGGTCAGCCAGGGGTGCGTGCCCTCCGCCGGCTGACGAAGGTCCTCGAGCGGACGGTGCCGTCGTCCACCGCGATCGGTGCGTTCCTGGACGCCGAACAGCCCGACCTGATTCTGTTGACGCCGCTGGTCGACGTGGGTTCCGATCAGCCGGATTACGTTCGCGCGGCTCGCGAGCGGGGCATCCCGTCCGCGCTGTGCGTGGCGAGTTGGGACAACCTCACCAACAAGGGCCTCATGCGGGTTGTGCCCGACCGGGTGTTCGTCTGGAATGACGCGCAGAAGCAGGAGGCCGTCTCGTTCCACGACGTCCCCGCGGAGCGCGTCACCGTGACCGGTGCCCAGATCTTCGACTCCTGGTTCGAGTGGCAGCCGCGGCGGGACCGAGAGGCGTTCGGCGTGAGAACGGGCCTGCCGACCGACGTACCCGGGATTCTGTATCTCGGGTCGTCCTACTTCATCGCGCCCAACGAGGCCGAGTTCGCCCAACGGTGGATCGCGGCGATCCGCGCCTCCACGTCCTCGCGGTTATCGCAAGCGCCGATCCTGGTCCGCCCGCATCCGAACAACACCGTGCAGTGGTTGAAGAGTGACGTCGCCAGACTGGATCGCGTGGCCGTCTGGCCGCCGTTCGGCGCGGACCCGTTCGATCCAGAGTTCAAGGACGACTTCTTCGATTCGCTGTACCACTGTGCCGTCGTGGTCGGCGTGAACACCAGCGCGCTCATTGAAGCCGCCATCGTGGGCCGCCCGGTCTGCACGGTGACGGTTCAGGAGTTCGCGCACTCGCAGGCGGGCACACTTCACTTTCAGCACCTTGCCGATCCCGACGCGGGGCTGCTTCGCGTGGCACCGACACTCGACGCGCATCTCAGGGATCTGGAGGAAGCGCTTACCGACGCCAGTGCCATGGTGGCCCGGAGCCGAGCCTTCGTCGGTCGGTTCGTCCGCCCCCACGGGCTGGACCAGCCGGCCACGCCGCGCCTCGTCCGCGAGATCGAGCGCCTTGCGGACTACCGGCCGAGACGCACAGGCGCCGCACCCTCCGATGTGGTCATACAGAAGTGGCTGACGCGTCCGTTGGCCCCCCTGATCGCCTGGTGCTGGAGCAAGGAGTCGGACTCCGGCCATCCCCTATGGTGGTGGGTCGTGTTTCCGTTTGTGTGGCTGGCTATCCGCGCCTATGTCGGGAGATTGCGGGCCGCCGCCGCATTCACTGAGTGGCAGCGGGCGCGTCAAGCCTCCGCTGAGCTTCGGAGGAAGCGTGCTTCAGTCCGCGGCGCGCCGCCCGCCAAACGTCGGACTCCGAGCGAGACGCTGCGCCGCATCGCCCGTCAGGCGAAGAATGTGCCCCTCGGATTGCGCCGGGCGCCGGCCGAGCTGCGCAAGTGGCGGAAGCGCCGGTCGCGGGCGGCCGCAGCGGACCGTGCCGCCTCGGCGCGGAAGGTGACGTCGAAGCCGACACCGGTAAGCGAGCGGCCAGAGCGGTGAACGGCTCGCCAGCATCCTGCCCGGTGGGAGGCGGTTGGCGCTGAACCATGCGCATTGACTTCATGGCGCCCATCGGCCGTCGGGTGCTGCTGGTGTGCCCTGACGGCCGCCAGTTCGGGCACCTCGCGCTGGAGTGGGCCATGGCGCTCTCGGCGGCACGTGCGAGCGGCGCCTCCGTGTGGCTCGTTCCTCCGGCGGGCGCTGCCAACCCCGCGCTGCTCGACGTGGAGTGTCCGGACGTGCCGCTCCGCCGGTTGCCAGCGGTGTTGCGTCCCCTCGCTCGCCTGCGGCTTGGCCTTGCGGGGCTGACGCGGGGCGGGCGGTTCGCGGCGGATGCCGTCGTCGAGTCATGCTTCGACCAACTGGCTCGCGCCGTTACCTTTCACATCGATCATTCGCCGCTCCCACCGACGCTGGCCAGGCATCTGCGCGGTCTGAAGCAGGGGCTCGGCCACCGGACCCGGCTGCAGCATCGGGGATTCCAGCCGCCCTACTTCCGGCGCCGCCTGATCCGCGCGGCCATCCCCGTCGCACTCAGGCCCGAGGCCCTTCGGCGCGCCGAAGCGCTGGCGCGCGCCGCCGGATTGCCGCTTGAGGGACCGCTGGTCACGATTCACGCCCGCGAGGCTGGCTACAAGCGGGGCGGGCGTGAGGTTCATCAGAAGCCGCAGATGCACGGGGCCGCGAAGGGCTATCGCGACGACTCTCTTCGAAACGCGCGCATTGAAACCTATGGCCCGGCGATCGACATGCTGGTGGAGAAGGGCTTCACGGTGGTCCGCATCGGCGACGCGAGCATGACCCCCCTTCGTCACCCGGGCGTCTTCGATCTGCCGGCATCGCCGGCCAACGACCCGTTGTTGCAGGTCTACTGTCTGCTGAGGAGCCGCATCCTGATTTCCGGGGAGTCGGGCCCCAGCGCCGCCAGCTATCTGGCGGGCACGGCCCTGCTGACCGTCAATGCCACCGATCCGATCGGCTCCTATCCCGTCCGTGCTTCCAGCCTGTTTCTCTTGAAGCACGTTGAGGACCCGGCACGCGGGTCCCTGACGGCCCGTGACCTGCTGGGCCGCGACTATGCGGGCGGACTTCGGAACCCGGGGCGGTACGTCTACCGGGACAACACGGGCGAGGAAATCCTCCTGGCGGCGTACGAGATACTGGAACGCGTCGGGGAGCCGGCTGACGCAGATGGGCAGAACGTGTTCCGCGCGATGGCCACCGAGGCCGCGGATGGCTTGCGGGCTGAGTTCGGTTACGTCCGGAAGTGGGGCGCCGACGGAGGGTTCCTGGGGGACGGGGCGCTGGTGCGGTTTCAGGCGGACGCCGGTGCCGGACGGTGAGTGCCCAGCCCGCTGACGCCGCCGGAGGTTCCGGAGCGCCGTCCCGTCCGGCGTGGGCCTGGCTGATCGTGGCGCTGGTCGGGGTCGTGGTGGCGGTCATGGCCGTGCCGTATGGCGTGATTGACGGCGCCCGCGCCGTGCCTGCCGTCGCGGCACGCGTGGGTGCGAGGGGGCGGCGCGGCTGGTTCGTCACCGCGCTCTGGTTTGATGAACGCTGGCGAAGGCGCCACCGGGTAGCGCGTGCGTGGAGACACGGTGTTGAGGATGGCGGCCGTCGCTGGCGGCGGTTTCGACGTGCGGTCGGCAAGAACGCCGACACGGCAGTCCGGCGGGTGCGACGTGGAGCGAGCCGGATGATGGGCCGTCCGCTTCGTCGCACAGCCGGGAAGGTGCGAGGCCTGGCGGGCGGCGTGAGGCGGCGAATCTCGGGCGGCCAGTCAGAGGAGTGAGAACAGGTTGAGTAGTCAGGGAAAACTGATCGTCGAGGACCTTGGCAAGCGGTATCGCTTGGACCGCGCCCCCGTCGAGCGCGCCGACACCGGCGGTGGCTGGCGCGGCGCCCTGCGGCGCGCACGGGATTGGTTCGGCAGCACGGAGGACCCGGCGCTGCGCGACTTCTGGGCGCTCAGGAGCGCCTCCTTCGAGGTCGAGCCAGGGACGATCCTCGGCGTCATCGGTCCGAACGGCGCCGGCAAGAGCACGCTCCTGAAGATTCTGGCGCGTGTGACCCCGCCAACCGAGGGCCGGGTCCGCGGTAGCGGCCGCGTCGTCTCGCTGCTCGAACTCGGGGCGGGCTTCAACGCCGACCTGACCGCGCGGGAGAACGTGATCATGAACGCCGCGATGCATGGCATGCCGAAGGCCGAGGTGATGGAGCGGATGGGGGACATCCTCGCCTTTGCCGAAATCGACCAGTTCCTCGATCAGCCGGTCAAGTACTTCTCCAGCGGGATGAACCTGCGGCTCGCGTTCTCGGTGGCCATTCACATGAACCCGCAGATCCTGCTGGCTGACGAGATCCTGGCTGTCGGGGATCTTGTGTTCCAGGAGCGGTGTCTCGAGCGTGTCGCGCAGGCCGGCCGCGAAGGGCTGATCGTGCTCTTCGTCTCGCACGACATGGACGCCATCGTGCGCGTCTGCAACAAGGTGATCTGGCTCAACAAGGGGACGGTGGCCAGCCTCGGGGAGCCCGAGGAGGTCGTCGCCGAGTATCAGGCCTCGGTCTGGGACAACTCCGAGGCGACGCGCTACGAGCGTGGCCGCCAGGAGAGCCGCTTCTGCTCCATCAGGGGCGTGAAGCTCCTCTCGGCAGCCGGCAAGGAGATCGGCGCCGCGCCCACGACGGAAGATGTGTTCGTGCGCATCGACCTCGAGGCGTTCAAGCGGGTGTCCGTCCGGGGTGGACTCGATTTGCTGGCCAAAAACCAGCTGGTGTTTCGGGCGCAGGCCACCGAGTGGCTGGAAATCCTGGAGCCGGGGATGTATTCGCTCATGGCCCGGATTCCGGCGCATCTGCTCGCGGACATCAATTACACCGTCAACGTCAGCGTGACGACGCTCCGTGAGGGGCAGGCGCGCGAGTACACGCTGGTTGTCTACAGCGCGTTGTCATTCATGGCCTACAACACGGCCACGGAGGGTGCGGTGACGTCCAAGGGCAAGTTGAACCGCACCGGATTCGTCTCGCCACGTCTGGAGTGGACGGTGGAGGCCGCGCATGTCCCTGCTTAAGCGTTGGGTACGGCGGTTCCTGCCGGCCCCGGCCGGGGACGCCGTTGCGTGGGAGATTGCGCCGGTCGCGATGGGCTTCCAGGCCCGCGTCGAGGAAACGTGGCGCTATCGCAAGCTGTGGTGGTTCTTCGCCACGCGCCTCGTGACGCAGAAGTATCAGGGCACCACCCTCGGCATCTTCTGGCTGTTTGCGCGGCCGCTTGCCCCCATCCTCATCAGCACCTTCATCTTCGGCAAGTTCCTCAAGGTGCCGTCGGACGGGCTGCCGTATTTCCTGTTCTTCCTGACGGGCATGTCCATCTGGCACCTGTTCGAACGATCGCTGCTGTGGGTGACGCGCAGCGTCGACATGAACAAGGGCGTGATCAAGAAGCTCTACTTTCCGCGCGTGATCGTGCCCGCCTCGGCGGCCGCTCCGGGATTCGTGGATTTCTTCATCTACCTCGGTCTGATTGTTGTCGGCGCGTGTTACTACCTCTACACCGATCACCGGTGGTATCTCGCGTTCGGTCCGGGCTGGCTGGTGGCGTTCGGCGCCGCGATCGGCGCGGTCCTGATGGCGACGGCGGTCGGGCTGTTCACCTCCGTCTGGCAGGTGCGGCACAAGGAAGTGCGCTACGGCCTCCGCTACTTCACCCGGTTCTGGATGTACCTGACGCCCGTGATCTATCCGATGTCCCAGGTGCCTCCGCACCTGCGCTGGGTGATCTATCTCAATCCGATGGCGTCCCTCGTCGAGACCTTCAAGTGGGGGCTGCTCGGCGTGGGTGTCTTTCCCGGGCTGCCGCTGCTGTCCACGGCCGTGATCATCCTGGTGCTCCTGCTCGCGGGCCTCTGGTATTTCACGAGTTCAGAGGCGGCCGCGGTGGACGAACTGTGAGCCAGTCCCCGCCCACCCTCGCGGGACGCCTGCTCGCGGGGCTTGGTCGCCGCCTCCGGCCCCTTCTCAACCCGGATGCCGACGCGGAGCGCGCGCGCTTCGAGAAGTTCGCGCGTGAGCAGCGGGATGTGAACGAGGTGCTGCAGCGCCGCGCGTCGTCGCAGTCTGAGCGGCTGACCGAGGTCTATCGCGAGGTCGAGGTGCTGCGGAAGCACACCTCGGGGCTGCGGTCCCGGCTCACGCGCCAACTGCAATTCAGTGAGCGGGTCCTCAAGCGGGTGAGCGACCGGAACGTCGAGCTGAATGAGGAGCGAGTGCTCGATCGGCTGGCCCGTGCGGGCCGGTCCAGCGGCGCCGTGATCGTGGGGCCGTGGACGGGGGAGGTCGGCTTCGAGCTGATCTATTGGGTGCCTTTTGTCCGGTGGGCATTGGGCCACGCCGGCATCGACCCGGCCCGAGTCACCGTGATCTCGCGCGGGGGCACCGCTCCCTGGTACGACGGCCTCGCGAGCCGTTATGTGGACGCGCTCGACCTGGCGACGCCGGAGGAGTTCCGCCGGCGGACGACGGAAAATCCCAAGCAGCGCGTGATGGGTACCTTCGATCGGGATCTGCTTCGGCGCGCCGTGCAGGGCACGGGCCCTGGCGCGGTGTCGATCATTCATCCGGGGATGATGTACGCGCTCCTCTATCCCTATTGGCGGCGCGACGCGTCCATCGCCAGGCTCGACGCGTACACGCGGTACCGCCGGTATGAGCCGCTGCCGGCGGTGGACGCGGGCGTGACCCTGCCACCCACGTATACGGCCGTGCGCTTCTACTTCAGCCAGTGCTTTCCGGACACGCCCGAGAACCGGGCCTTTGTCGCCACGACGATCAGAAGCCTCGCGGCCAGTACCGATGTCGTCGTCCTCAGCGCGGGCGTGGGACTCGACGACCACTCTGACGCCGGCGCGGAGCGCGGACATCGGGTTCACCTGGTGGACGCTGGTCTGCATCCTTCGGCCAATCTCGCGATTCAGACAGCCGTCATCAGTCGTGCTTCCGCCTTCGTGGGCACCTATGGCGGGTTCTCGTACCTGGCGCCGCTCTACGGCGTGGACACGGTGGCCTTTCACGCCGAGTCCAACTTCCAGACGACCCATCTGCACGCAGCGCAGCACGCCCTCGAACTGGTCGACGGCGGCGCCCTGGTTCCGCTCTCAGTCCATCAGGCGGGGTTGCTGCGCGGGATCCTGGGCGCGCCGTCACACCCCACCTCCCGCCTGCCGTAGCCGGCTCCCGGCTCCCGCCCCGTGTCCGCCTCTGGCATTCGGGGTGCCTTCCCCGTCAGTTCCGCCTGCTTTTCCCGCCTTTAGACCGGCAGGTGACCGCTGGGTTTGCCTACCTCCCGACTCCCGCTAAGCCGTTGATAGATCGAGCAGATCCGGCTAAAATTCACCTCTATTGCGCATGACCGCTCCCGCCACTTTCCGGGTCTGGTGCTCCGCACGCCAACTGCTCGTCTCGCTGTCCTGATCGGGCCTCCCCGACCCGGCGAAGGCCTGCCGTTCCGGCGTCACCATTGCCAGGTACGGGCGGCCTTGTCGCACTGAACCCGTGTACCGTCCCTCCGGCTGACCGCGAAGCCCCGCTTTGCCGCAGCCCGGGACGGCCGTCGTCACCGCCTGTAGGTGAGAGGGCGGGAGCCTGTACGCCACGTGAAGATTCTCTTTTCCGTCTCTCATTTCGGGTTCCTGCGGAACTTCGAGCCGGCGCTGCGGCGGCTCGCGGCTTCCGGCCATCGCATTCACCTGCTGGCCGACCGGCGCGACACGCTCGGCGGCACGAAGACCATCGACAACCTCTTGGCCACCCATCCCGAGGCATTCACCTACGGCTACGCGCCCACGCGGAAGAGCGATCCGTTCCATCAGCTGGCCGTGCGACTCCGCCAGTGCCTCGACTACTGGCGTTATCTCGGCCCGCGGTACGACCAGGCACGGAGCCTCCGCGTCCGCGCGTCCACGCAGGCGCCGCCCATCGCCTCGCGCGTGGCCCGCTGGCCCGTCATCGGGTCGGTTCCGGGCATGGCACTCCTGGGCGCCCTCGTCCGAAGGGTCGAGCGCGCGCTGCCCTACGGGCGCGGGCCGCTCCAGATCCTGGATGAGCACAAGCCCGACGTGCTGCTGGTGACGCCGTTGCTCTATTTCGGCTCCGTGCAGGTCGACTACGTGCGCGCGGCGAGGGACCGCGGCATTCCCGTCTGCCACTGCGTCGGCAGTTGGGACCACCTGACGACGAAGGGCGTGATTCATGAGATTCCCGACCGACTGACGGTGTGGAATGAGGCCCAGCGCCGCGAAGCCGCTGAGATCCACGGCGTGCCCCCGGACCGCGTGATGGTGACCGGCGCCCAGGCCTACGACCACTGGTTCACGCAACAGCCCTCGACGACGCGCGAGGCGTTCTGCGCGATGGTCGGCTTGCCCGAGGGCCGGCCGTTCGTGCTCTACCTCTGCTCGTCGCCGTTCATCACGCCTCACGAGGTGCCGTTCATCCGGACCTGGCTTGCGGCGCTTCGCGCCTCCTCTGACGTGCGCGTCCGGACGGCCGGCGTCCTGATCCGCCCGCACCCGCAGAACGCGGAGCAGTGGCGGGACGTCGATCTCAGAGACGTCGAGGCCGTGGCCATCTGGCCGCGCGCCGGCGCCAACCCGGTGGACACCGATGCGAGAGCCGTCTACTTCGACTCGATGTTTCACGCCGTGGCCGTCGTCGGCGTGAACACGAGCGCGCAGATCGAGTCGGGCATCGTCGGTCGCCCCGTCTGCGCGATTCAGACCGCGGACTTCGCCGGCACGCAGGAAGGCACCCTGCACTTCCAGCACTTGAAGAGCGTCAACGGCGGCCTGCTGCATCTGGCCTCGGATCTGTCAACGCACGTCGCGCAGCTTGGCGAGATCCTGGCGGCACCGGAGGTCTTTGCGGCGCGGAGTCGGGCCTTCATCGAGGCGTTCGTGCGGCCTCACGGCCTGACGCAGCCTGCAGCCGAACCCTTCGTGCGGGCGATCGAGTCGCTGGTCGATGTGAAGCCGCACCCGCGGCCCCGGACCATGACGGATCGCCTGATCACCTGGGCGGCCGCGCCGGTCGCGGCCGCCGTCGACCGTGCCGCCGCCCTGCAGAAGGCACGGAAGAAGGCCTCTGCCGGCGGGCCCGCCGCCGACGAACGGGAGCGCGGCTAGTGAAGGTGCTCTTCGTTCTCGCGTCCCCGGAGTACCTCCGGTTCTACGATTCGGTGCTGCGCCTGCTGGCGAGTCGCGGTCATGACGTCTCCGTCGCGGTGAGTCACGTGAAGGAGCAGAAGCAGGCACGCGTCGACGACGTCGACGGCGTCCACTCGCTCGGGCTGGTGCCGGTCCGGGGCGACCGCTGGGCGCGGCTCGCGACGAGCCTGCGAGGCACGGTCGACTTCCTGCGCTACCTCCATCCTGACTACGCGGATGCACCCGCGCTCCGGGACCGCATGCGGCGGAAGGTGCTGCCGCACCCACTGCAGGGGCTCGACCGGATCCGGTCCCTGCGCCCGGGCACGCTGGGCGCCGCCGTGCGCGTGCTGGGCGAAGCCGAGCGCGGCGTGCCGGTGAGCGGCCGCGTCCTGGAGTTCCTGCGCACCCACCGCCCCGATGTTGTCGTGGTGTCGCCGCTCATCGACGCAGCCTCCGAGCAGGTGGATGTCGTGCGCGCGGCGCGGCGCCTGGGCATTCGCGTCGCGGTGGCGATCGCCAGCTGGGACAACCTGACCAACAAGGGGCTGCTGCGCGTGCAGCCGGACCTCGTGATCGTCTGGAACGAAGCCCAGAAGGCCGAGGCGGTGCGGTATCACGGGGTGCCCGCCTCGAAGGTGGCCGTGACCGGCGCGCAGCTCTTCGACCGCTGGTTCGAGCGGACCGCCAGCACGACGCGCGAGGACTTCACCGCGGCTGCCGGTCTCCCGGACGCTCGGCCGTATCTGCTCTACACGGCATCGTCGGTCTTCATCGCCCGCTCCGAGATCGAGCTGCCGTTCGTGCGCCGGTGGATCGAGGCGTTGCGCCGTTCCGCCGCCCCCCTGGTGCGCGACATCCCGGTGCTCGTGCGTCCGCACCCGTACAACTGGCACGCCTGGGAGCACGCTGACCTGAGCGACCTCGGAGCCGTCTCCGTGTGGCCGCGCGGGCCGTACAACGCCGTCGACGAAGCGAACCGGGCCGGCTTTTTTGACTCGATGTTCCACGCCGCAGCCGTCGTCGGCGTCAATACCAGCGCGATGATCGAGTCCGCCATCGTGGGCCGGCCGGTCTTCTCGCTGACCGGCGACTTCGCCGGCACGCAGGAAGGCACGTTGCACTTCCGCCATCTGCTGCCGGAGAACGGCGGGTTCCTCCGCGTGGCCGCGACGTTCGAGGAGCACCTGCGGCAACTGGCGGGCGTGCTGGGCAACCCCGAGGCGGCGACGGCCGAGACGCGGCGCTTCGTCGCGTCGTTCATCCGCCCGCATGGCATCGAGACACCGTGCACGCCGATTCTCGCCGACACGATCGAGCGGTTCGCGTCGGGGCCGGCGCCCGTGGCGGATCGTGACGGCCTGCTCGATGTCGTGGTCCGGACGGCGCTCCGGCCCGTGGCAGCGCTCGTGAACCGGGCGCCCGAACGCAAGAAGCCGAAGGGAACGCCCAAGGGGAAGGCGCGCCCGCCGAAGGATGAGCGGACGCCGAAACCGCCGAAGCCCACGAAGGCTCCGAAGGCGACGCCGGTGGCCGCGTCGGTGGAGAAGCCAGAGACGGTGAGAAAGACGCCCGCGACGATCGAGGCACCAGTCGTGCACCCACCCGTGCGCATCCACCCCGCGATCGTGACGGGCGCCGCCGCCTCGGATCCGGTCGCGATCTTCGCCGACGTGCGGAGTCGCGTGGCCGCGATTCTGGCACGCGAGCGGGGCCTCCTCTCCGGGACGTCGTCGCCAAGCGCCTACTGGACCGAAGAGCTGGGCAACATCGATTACATGATCGAGGCGACGCCGCTCGTCATCGCCAAGCTGCGTCATCACGCCTTCCACATCACCGGGCTCCGGCCCTACGACTACCGAGAGAGCCATGGCGAGAAGCGCGTCTCCTTCGAGGCGCGCCTGCGCGCCTTGCTGGAGCTGGGTGGCGGGAGTCTCGTCGTCCCGGAGCATCCGGCGCTCGGAGGCTTCGGTTTCGAGATCGACAGCACTCTGCACAATCTCGACACGCTGAAATACCTGGAGGTGCTCACCGGGCTGCACCGGACCGGCATGCTCGACGAGGTCCGGGCGGAGGCCGCCGCCACGCGCGACGCCCTGTCGCGGCCCGTGGTCTGGGAGATCGGCGCCGGCTGGGGCGGCTTCGCGTACCAGTTCACGTCGCTCGTGACGCCGTGCACCTACGTCATCACCGACTTCCCGGAGCTGTTCCTCTTCTCGGCGACCTACCTGCGCACGGTGCGGCCATCGGCGAAGACGCTCATCTGGGATCCGGCGATGCCCGAGACCGAGAAGGCCCGCTGGCGCGAGTACGACGTCGTCTTCGTGCCTCACACGCGGACCCACGAACTCCCCGGTTTCGCGCCGTCGCTCCTCGTGAACATCGCGTCGTTCCAGGAGATGAGGGCCGACCAAGTGGCCGCCTATCTGGACCTAGCCGCGAAGGCCGGCTGCCCGCGCGTCTACAGCCTCAACCGGGAGCACTCGGCGCACAATGACGAGCTATCGTCAGTGAGCGCGATCCTCGGGCGTGACTACGTCGTCCAAGACGTGACGCTGCTCGACACGGATTACACGTCGGCGATGAAGAAGGCGCCGCGGGCGTCGAAGCTGGGCAAGGGCGACCGGACCCAGAGCAGCGACAGCCTGCACTATCGCCATCTCACGGGCCGCACGCGTCGAGGGGCGGGGCCCGCATGAAGATCCTCTTCGTGGCCCGGCACCTGACGTACCTGCGGAACTTCGATTCCGCGCTCGAGGAGCTGGCCCGCGCCGGGCACGACCTGCACATCGTGGTCGAACAGCACGAGGAGTTCGGCGGCACGCAGATCATCGACCGCCTCAGTGCCGCCTATCCCGGTCGCATCCGGACGAGCGTGTCGCCGGCCCCGGCCGGCCGCGGCTACGCGCTGGCCGTCCGCCTCCGCTTCGGCATCGACTACTTGCGGTATCTGGAGCCGGCCTACGCGAAGACGCCGCGCCTGAAGGGTCGGGCTCGCCGGAAGACGCCGTCCGGCGTCGTGCGGCTGACCGAGCGCGGCCCATTCAGTCGGGCGCCGCTGCGCCGCTGGCTCGGCCGGATGCTCTCCGCCGTCGAACAGGCGATCGGCCCCGCGCCGGAGGTCGAGGCCCTGCTCCGGGCCGAACAGCCGGATGCGGTGCTGCTGACGCCGCTCATCGGAGTCGTGGCCTCGCCGCAGCTCGACTTCCTCTATGCGGCGCGGCGGCTCCGCATTCCGTCCGCGCTCTGCGTATGGAGCTGGGACCACCTCTCGAGCAAGGCCATCATCCGGACCGTGCCGGACCGCGTGATCGTCTGGAACCCGACACAGGAGCGCGAGGCGATCGACCTGCACGGCGTGCCGGCATCGCGCCTGACGGTCACCGGCGCGCAATGCTTCGACCGCTGGTTCGACCGGACGCCCTCCCGTCCGCGCGCCGAGTTCTGCCAACGCGTGGGCCTGCCCGATGACCGGCCGTTCCTTCTCTGGGTGTGTTCGTCGCTCTTCAAGGGGAGTCCCGTCGAGGCGGAATTCGTGCGGCGGTGGATCCGCGCTCTTCGCGAGAGCGGGCATCCCGAGCTGGCGTCGTGCGGGATTCTCGTGCGTCCGCATCCATCGCGTCTCCAGGAGTGGGAGAGCGTGGATCTGTCTCAGGAGGCGGGCGTGACCGTCTGGGGCGGGAATCCCATCGCGCCGGAGCCGCGGGCCGACTACTTCGACTCACTGCACTACAGCGCCGCGGTGGTGGGGCTCAACACGAGCGCGTTCATCGAGGGCGCCATCGCTGAACGGCCCGTCTACACGGTGCTCCTGCCCGAGTACTACGACAACCAGGAAGGCACGATTCACTTCCACTACCTGCTGGGCGCCGCGGTGGCCCCGGACGGCTCGACGTCGACGGACGTCGATGGATCGGGCGCGGGCCTGCTGCACCTCTCGCGTTCGCTCGAGGCGCACGCGATCCAGATCGCGGGCGCCCTCCGTGGCGAGGCGGATGCCGCGCGGAGCCGGCGGTTCGTCGAAGCGTTCGTGCGTCCGCATGGCCTGACGGATGCCGCGACGCCGCGGTTCGTCTCCGCGATCACCACGCTCCCGTCGTCCGGTCCCGCGGCCGCGCCCGCTGGTCCCGGTGTCATGGCGCGGCTCGGTGCGCGACTGGCGCTACGGTGGGCTGGCACGCCGGCCGGCCGGATCTGGCTCGCCGACGAAGCCTCGGCGGAGAAGGAGCGCCGCCGCCAATCCAAGGGGCCGAGCAAGAAGGACGGCAAGCCCCGGAAGACCGCCGCCTGATGCGTATCCTCTTCCTTGTCCGGCACTACGCCTATCTGCGGAACTTCGAGTCCGCGGTGATGGAGCTCGTCCGGCGCGGGCACGATGTGCACGTGTCGGCGGATCGCTGGGAGCTGCTCGGCGGCGAACAGCTCGTCCGCCGGCTGGCCGCTGAATCCGGCGGGCATCTCACGTTTGGCTGGACGAAGGGCCGCGAGTCCGGTGCGTGGGTGGAGATGGCGCGCCGGCTGCGCCTGGCGCTTGACTACCTGCGCTTCGTGGATCCTCTCTACGACGACACGCCGCACTTGCGCGCCAGGGCCCGTGAGCGCGCACCCCACATCCTGCTCCGTCTGCAGCGCGTGCCGGGGCTGGGTGGCGTCGACGGTGCGCGCCGGCTCGAACGCTGGCTGCGGGTGCTCGAGCGCGCCATTCCCGCGAACGAGCCCCTTGAGCGTTTCCTGCGGGACCAGCGGCCGGATGCGGTGCTGATCACGCCGCTCATCGAACTCGGGACGCCGCAGCTCGACCACCTGATTGCCGCCAAGGCGCTCGGTCTGCGTTCGGTGCTCGCGGTTGGTAGTTGGGACCACCTGTCCAGCAAGTCACGCCTCCGCGAGCTGCCTGAGCTCGTCACGGTCTGGAACCCCGTCCAGCGCGACGAGGCCGTGAGGCTCCATGGCGTGCCGCCGGAGCGGGTGGTCGTCACCGGCGCGCAGTGCTTCGACCAATGGTTCGACCGTGCGCCGTCGCGCCCGCGTGAGGCGTTCCTCGAACGCGTGGGACTCCCGCGCGACAAGCCGTTCATCCTGTATGTCTGCTCGTCGCTCTTCAAGGGCACGGGCAACGAGGCCCGATTCGTCGAGCGGTGGATCCAGGAAGTGCGCACGAGCACCGACCCGGCGCTCCGCGACGCGTCGATTCTCGTGCGGCCGCATCCGCAGCGGATGGAGGAATGGGCGTCGACGGAGCTCACCGGCTTCACGGACGTTGTGCTCTACGGCGCGCACCCGATCGACGCCGAGTCCAAGAACGACTACTTCGACTCCATGCACTACGCCGCCGCCGTGGTGGGGCTGAACACGAGTGCCTTCATCGAGGCGGGCTGCGTGGACAGGCCGGTGTTCACGGTACTGCTGCCCGAGTTCTCGGACCGGAACCAGGAGGGCACGCTTCACTTCCGGTACCTCATGGAAGTGAACGGCGGCCTGTTGCATGTGGCCCGCAGCTTCGACGAGCACCGCGGCCAGCTCGCGCGCACGCT
The DNA here is from genome assembly GCA_947482665.1 of Acidobacteriota bacterium. Lineage (GTDB taxonomy): Bacteria > Acidobacteriota > Vicinamibacteria > Vicinamibacterales > UBA2999 > CANKJK01. Next base: position 100,442 of record CANKJK010000005.1, on the reverse strand, counting down.
GGCCGGCGAGACGTCCGACAAGAGCCGCCGGTTCATCGAAGGGTTCGTCCGTCCGTTCGGGCGCGAGGAGGCGGGTACTCCTCGCTTCGCCGACGCGATCGAGGCGCTTGGAGGGCGACCGGCGCCGGCCCCGGTGCGCGTGTCGGCCCCGGCGGCGTTCCTCGCGCGCATCCTCCTGCTGCCATGGTTCCTGGTGGCCGGCGCGCAGGTATGGACGGAGCTGGGGCGGAAGATGGCCCGCTCGTTCGTGCAGCGCATGAAGCGCCGGATCGTCGAGCGGCTGTGGGCGCCGGTGCGCCGGCGCCTGCTGGCGTGGCTCGGGGCCGCGCCGCCCGCGCCCCATCAGGGCACCATGCTGCCGAAGGTGGGGAAGGGCGCCGATCCGGCGAAAGTCGAGAAGTTCCCGAACGTGCCTGAGGTGCAGGAGGTTCGAGCACTTGTGACGGCCATCGGCCGCATTCAGGAGCCCATCATTCTGGGGCCGTGGGTGTCGGAGACGGGCTTCGAGCTGCTCTACTGGATTCCGTTCCTCGCGTGGGCCCGTGCCTACGGCAACATCGACCCGGAACGCCTGGTCGTGATCTCGCGCGGCGGCACGGCGTCGTGGTACCGGCACATCACCAGCCGCTACGTCGACCTCTTCGGCTACTGCTCACCCGACGAGTTCCGCGCGATGAACGAGGCGCGGCAGGCGTCCTATGGGGGCCGGCTGAAGCATCTCGAGATGACCGCCTGGGATCGCGAAATCGAGCAGCGTGTCGCCTCGGACCTGAAGCTCGGGAAGACGCACCGGATCCATCCTTCGACGATGTACCGGCTCTTCAACGCGTACTGGCGGCAGCTCGCCCCGGTGACGCTCATTGATGCGTTCACGGCGCACGGCCCGCTGCAGCGTCCGGACCGTCCGGACGTCCGCGCCGCCCTGCCGGAGCGGTACGTCGCGGCGAAGTTCTACGCGAACGGCGCGCTCCCGGATACGGCGGGCAACCGGCAGTTCATCGCGGAGACGCTTGCCGCGCTCACCGAGACCTCGGACGTCGTGCTGCTCGACACGGGTATCCGCTTTGACGACCACGCCGACCTGCCCTCGCAGGTGCGCGCGCGCGTGCACCGCGTCACGGATCTGATGCGTCCTGAAGACAACCTCGAAGTGCAGTCCGCTGTGATTGCGGGCGCCGAGGCGTTTGTCGGCACCTACGGCGGCTTCTCGTATCTCGCGCCGCTACTTGGGGTGCCCACCGTGGCGTTCTACTCGCACCCGACGGGCTTTCGGTTCGACCACCTCGATGTCGCCCGGCGCGTCTTCTCGGCGCTGCAGGTTGGAACCTTCACGCCGCTCGACCTGCGCGAACTGCCGGTCACGCGGCGCATGCTCGGCGGTGGCGACCGCGAGACGGCGCCGGCGGGGACCGGCCCGCGATGACTCTGGCCCGGCTGCTGCCCCCACCCCTGCGCCCGCTGGCCACTTCGGCCTGGCGAACGTGGATAGAGCGGGCGGTGCTGCGCGAACTCTCGCGAATGGCGCGGAGCGGACGCCCCGTCATCGTCGGACCCTGGCTCGGCGAGGTCGGCTTCGAGCTGCTGTACTGGCGGCCGTTCCTCGAGTGGGCGATCGAGGCACACGGTTTCGATCGGCAGCAGCTGGTTGTCGTGTCCCGTGGCGGCCCAGCGGCGTGGTACGGCCACATCTCCGCGCGCTACCGTGACGCTTTCGAGTTCCTCTCTCCCGATGCCCTGCCGCGGATGCACCAGGAACGGGTGAGGCGGTTCGGCGAGCAGAAGCAGGTACGCCTCACCGGGTCCGAAGCGGGCCTTGTGCGGGATGTTGCCGTAGCCGAGGGGCTCCGGAACCCCGAGATACTCCACCCCGGTCTGATGTTCCGGCTGTTCAATCCGTTCTGGTGGCGGCATGCGGATGTGGGCTGGGTCAGATCGCACGCGCGCTTTACGCTGTTGCCGCCGGCGCCACCCCCGTCGGTGGCACTGCCGGCGTCCTTCACTGCGGTGAAGTTCTATTTCAACGAGGCCTTCCCGCCCACGTCCGAGAACCGCGCGGCCGCGGACCGTATCGTGCGGGGCTTGTCGGCCGAGGGGCCCGTTGTCTCGCTGGCCACTGGCCTGCGCGTGGATGACCACGTCGCGTGGGAAGAGGAAGCGCACGCCGCGCAGCGGGGCCTTCCGACGCCGGTCGCGGCCACCAATCTCGCCGAGCAGGACGCCATCGTCGCGCGCGCTCGTGCCTGGGTCGGCACCTACGGCGGCTTCGCCTACCTCGCGCCCAGCCGGGGCATCCCGGCCCGCGCCGTGTACTCGAACCCCGCGGGCTTCTCGCAGGCTCACCTCGCCCTGGCCCAGTCAGTCTTCGCCGGCTTCGGCCCGGATCTGCTGCGGCTCACCGCCGTGTCGGCTGGCGCGCCCGAGGCGGTTGCGTCGTGACGGCTATGTCGGTGCTCCAGCGGCTCGACACGTTCGCCCGGGAGCAGAAGCGGCACTGGGTGGGCGAGGCACGTCGAGCGGTCAAGCGCGTCCGCAAGGAAGGCGCTCGCGTCCTCGAGCGGCGGCAGGCCGCCCTCGTCCGCGTGGCAACCCGCTGGGGCCGGAAGATTGCCCGCGAGACGGAGCTGCGCGGACCGAAGCTCCTCAAGCCGCTCAAGATTGCCGGGGAGCGGCTGCGGAACGCCCCGGTGATCACGCGGAACCTGACGCGCAAGGGCCTGCTTTATCTCTGGAGCCTGCGGCGGCCCGTCATGCGCTGGCGGTCCCGCCGCCGGCGCGTACAGGAGAAGTGGTCGGCGGTCCGGACGGAGATCAGCCTCGAGCAGGAAATCGAGCGGCTGACCGATCCTGGTGACCCGATCATTGTCGGGCCGTGGCTCTCCGAGGTCGGCTATGAGGCGCTCTACTGGGTGCCCTTCGTCCGCTGGTTCCGCGCCACCTACCGGATCAAGGCCGATCAGATGCTGGTGCTTTCGCGCGGTGGAGCCGGCGCCTGGTACGGCGACATCACGCCCAACCGTGTCGAGGTGTTCGACCAGATCACGCCGGAGGCCTTCGCGGCCTACAACGCCTCGAAGGCGGAGGGTCCCGGCGGCACGATCAAGCAGTTGGACATCTCGGCCTTTGAGCGCGACCTCATCGAGCGCGCGCGCGCCGACTGGGGCGTGCCCCGCGCGCAGGTGCTGCATCCATCCTTGATGTATCGCCTCTTTCAGCAGTTCTGGGCCGGGAACCGCGCATTGAGCTTCCTCGACGAGCACACGAATTACAGCCTCATCGCGCCACCTGGCGAGGCCGAGGCCCCGCTGCCGGAGTTGCCGCGCGACTACGTCGCCGTAAAGTTCTACTCCGCGCAGTCGCTTCAGGACACGCCGGAGACGCGCCGGATCCTCCGTGAGCTGCTGGGCGCGCTGGCCGAGCGTCACCCGCTCGTGATGCTTGATACGGGCCTCGTGCTCGACGACCACGGCGAGTACGACTTCCCGCATCACGACCGCATCATCAGCGCCCGGTCCTTCATGCACCCACGGAACAATCTGGCCGTGCAGTCGCGGATCATCGCCAACGCCCGCGCGTTCGTGGGCACCTGCGGCAGTATCGCGTGGCTGGCGCCCATGCTCGGCACGGATACGACGGCCGTGATGACCGACGTGCGGTTCCTGAACGTGCACCTGCACGTGGCGCGGCGGGTCTATCGCGTGCTCGGCGCTGGGCGCTTCACGCCCTTCGATCTCGGTGCGCTGGCGCCGCTGGGGCTGACGCTCAACAGCGGCCGGGAACCGGGAGGCGCGGCGTGAAGGTCCTGTTTATCGCGCGCCACAGCGGCTACCTCCGCAACTTCGACGGCGTCATCCGGGCACTTGCGGCCCGAGGTCACATCGTCCGGCTGTCGGTCGAGCGCGAGGACCCGAGCAGCCAGCGGCTGCTCGACGCGCTGATGGCCGACTGTCCGGGTGTTTCCGTCACGACGGCCCCAGTGCGGGCCAAGACGGAGCAGGCGGATCGTGTCCGGCACCTCCGGCTCGGCATCGACGCCGTCCGCTTCCGCGACCCGCTCTACAACCAGGCGCGTCACCTGCGCGCCCGGGCGGAAGCCCGGGCGCCCGGCGCCATCCTTCGCTGGCTGAATGCGCCGCTCATCCGACGCAAGCCTGGCCGTGCGCTGCTCTCCGCGTTCCTCCGGTGGATGGAAGCGGCGGTGCCCGTGAGTCAGCCCATCCTCGAGTGGCTGCGCGCGGAGCAGCCGGATGTCGTGCTGGTGACGCCGCTGATAGAGCTCGGGTCGCCGCAGATGGATTACCTCCAGGCGGCCGGTGCGCTGGGCCTCCGGACAGCGCTGCCCGTGACGAGCTGGGATCACCTGTCGAGCAAGGCGCCGGTTCGCGGCAACCCCGGGCTCATCCTGGTGTGGAACGAGCTGCAGAAGGACGAAGCCGTCCGTCTGCACGGGCTCGAGTCTGCATCCGTCGAGGTGACCGGCGCGCACACCTACGATCACTGGTTCGGCTGGACGCCCCGCCGTTCACGCGCGCAGCTCTGCGCACAACTTGGACTCCCGCCTGATCGGCCCTACATCCTCTACGTGTGCTCGTCGCTGTTCCGGGACACGGTCGACGAGACGGTGTTCGTCGAGAAGTGGATCCGGGCCATCCGGTCAGCGCCGGAACCGGCCGTCGCCACGGCGGGGATCCTGATCCGTCCGCACCCGAGCCGTCTCGACGAGTGGGCCGGCTTCGATCTGTCGGGTTACACGGATGTGGCCTTCTGGGGGAGCCATCCGCTCGACGAGGCGTCGCGCGCCGACTACTTCGACTCGATGCACCATGCCGCGGTGGTCGTCGGGCTCAACACGAGCGCGTTCCTTGAGTCGGCGGTCGTCGGCCGGCCGGTCCACACGGTGATCCTGCCGAAGTACTCGCGGGAGAACCAGGAGGGGACCATCCATTTCCGGTATTTGCTGGGCGAGCGGACGCGCGACCGTGCCGGGCGCGAAGCCGGTCTCTCGGCGGGCGGTGGTCTCCTGCACGTGGCGCGTAGTTTCGAGGAGCACGTCGCGCAGCTCGCGGCTCCGCTCTCGGCGCATGTGGACGCCGATCCGAAGAGCCGCGACTTCGCGCGCTACTTCATCCGGCCCTTCGGGCTCGAGGTCGCAGCCGCGCCGAAATTCGTCGAGGCCATCGAGCGCCTTGGCTCCCGTCCGAGCCCGGCGCCCGCGCGCGTCCCCTTTGCCGGGATTGCGGGCCGGATCCTGCCGAGGGTGCTGGCCGCTGTGGGTCGCCGCGACCGGGAGGCCGCCGGCCCGGGCCGGGTCACCGTGCGCGGAGCCGACAAGCGCAAGGCCGCCGAGCACGCGAGGGCCGAAGCCATCGGCGGCGCGTCCGCGCTCGCGCCCAGAGTTGGAAAGCTTCGCGAGCAGAAGGTGCTGGCTGGCAGCCAGACGCCCGAGGCGCAGGCGGTGCGCGAGGCGGTGGTCCGGCTGGCAGAATCAGGCAAGCCCATCATCGTGGGCCCGTGGCTCTCCGAGGCCGGCTTCGAGCTGTTGTACTGGGTGCCCTTCGTCCGATGGGCGAAGCGGTATGCGCACCTCGACCCGGCACGCCTGCATGTGGTGTCGCGCGGTGGTACCGGGCTCTGGTATCAGGACATCACGCCGAATTACGACGACGTCTTCAGCTACTTCACGCCCGAGGAGTTCCGGACGCGCAACGAGGCGCGAATCACCGAGCAGAAGGGCGTGCTGAAGCACGTGCAGCTTGCCGGCTTCGACAAGGAGATCGCCGAGCGTGTGGCCGCGTCACGCGAGCTCGCGAGCTATGAGGTGCTGCACCCGTCGCTGATGTACGGCCTCTTCCAGCTCTTCTGGCGGCAGGAGCAGCCCATCACGCTCGTGGAGCTGTTCACGCAGTACGCGCGCATCGGGGCCTCGGAGGCCGAGCAGGCCATTCGCCGCCAGTTGCCGGACCGGTACGTGGTGGCGAAGTTCTACGGCAACGTCGCGTTACCGGACTCGCCCGACAACCGTGCGTTCGTGGAACAGTGCCTAGCGGGCCTCGCGCAGGGTGGCGACGTGGTGCTGCTCGGATCCGGCGTCCGCTACGACGATCATGACGACTTCCCGCGCGAGATGCGCGGCCGCATCCACACCATCGATCACCTGATGGTGCCTGCCACGAACCTTGCCGTGCAGACGGCCGTGATCCGAGGCGCCGAGGCCTATGTCGGCAGCTATGGCGGCTTCTCCTATCTCGCGCCCCTGGCCGGCACCGACACGATCACGTTCTACTCCGAGCCCGGCGGCTTCCGCTGGGATCACCTCGAGGTCGCCAAGCGCGTGTTCGCGAGCCTCGGCGGCGGAGGCTTTTCGGAAGTGGACATCCGACACAGGCGCGCGCTGGCCGCTGCGTTTCCGATGCCGCCGGCCGTGCCCGCCGTGCCCCGCGACTGACACCGGACGATGCCCCAGCGCCTCACCGCCGCCCGCAATCTGACGCTGAAGCAGGCGCGCCGTGCGCAGAACCGCGTCCGGCATACGTGGAAGGTCGTGTTCGAGGGCATGAAGGACGCCATGCACGCCGTGGGGCACGTGCGCGAGGGGGTGTCCAACCGGGCGGTGAACGCCGGTAAGGACGTTTACCGTGCGGTCCGGCGTCCTCTGCGTGAGCGGCGCCACCGTCTGGCTGAACTGAAGGAACAGGACGGCTGGAACCAGACCGAGTGGCAGGTGGAGCGTGAGCTTGCCGCCCTCACTGACGGCGACGCGCCGATCATCATCGGACCCTGGCTGGCCGAGGTCGGCTACGAAGTCCTCTACTGGATTCCGTTCCTCCGCTGGGTCAGTGCGGCGTATCAGCTCGATCCGGCCCGGGTCACCGCGGTGTCCCGCGGTGGTGTTTCGGCCTGGTACGACGGCATCGCGTCACGCTACGTGGAGATGTGGGATCACATCACCCCGGAGGAGTTCGCGCGCCGCAACGCCGAGCGTGGCGATCTCAAGCAGCTCACGCATTCGCCGCTCGAAGCGGACCTGGTCGCGGCCGCCGTGAAGGCGCAGGGGCTCGAGGGCGCGCGGGTCCTGCATCCGTCGTTGATGTTCCGGCTCTTCAAGCTCTTTTGGTCCGGCCATCGGGCGAGCGGGTTCCTCGACAGCCACACGCGCTTCCGCCTCCACCGTCCGCCAGGCGTCATCGCGCGGACGAGTCTGCCCGAGTCCTACGTGGCGGTGAAGTTCTACGCGGCGCGCTCGATGCCCGACACGCCGGCCATCCGGCAGGCGCTGCAGCGTATGGTCCGCGAGCTGGCGGAGCGGAGCACCGTGGTGCTGCTTGATACCGGCCTGGCCATTGACGACCACGCCGACTACGCCTTCGCCGGTGATCCGCGCATCGTCAGTGCGCGTGAGTGGCTGACGCCCTCCATGAATCTTGCGGCGCAGACCGACATCATCGCCCACGCCTCGGCCTACGTCGGCACCTGTGGAAGCCTCACGTGGCTGGCGCCCATGCTCGGCGTCAATACCTCCGCCGTGCTCGCCGACCCGGAGTTCCTGCACGCACACCTCTCAGTGGCGCTGCGCGCCTGCCACCGGTTGCCCGGCGCGGGACGCTTCTCCCCATTGGACCTTCGCGCGCTCGACCCGCTCACGGCGTTGACAGATGGTCCTGGCCGGGCGCCCGGATCGCAAGGCGCGAAGAGCGAGTTGATTGGGAATCAATGAGCGATGAGCAACGCCGCGAGGCGGGATGCCCGTCCGGGACCATGACGATTCTCTTTCTCGCGCGGCACTACACGTACTTCCGCAATTTCGACGGTGCCATCCGGCTATTGGCCGCGCGTGGGCACCGCGTGCACCTGGCCGTCGATCGCGACGACAACCGTGAGTTCGTGGAGCGCCTGGCCGCCGAGACTCCAGGCGTGACCTTTGGCCTGACTCCGCAGGTGCCGGCCACGCGGCGGAGGCGCCTCTCGGAAGGGCTCAGGTTCAGCCTCGACTTCCTTCGCTATGAGGACGCTCGCTACGCCGACGCCTCGAAGATCCGGCAGCGCGCGGCGGAGCGCACACCGGCGCTGGCGGCGTGGGCCCGCGACCGCTGGGGCGTCGGGGAGGCCGTGACCAGGGTTGCGGAAGTGGAACGCGCGATCGAACCGTCCCCGCGCGTCCGGGAGTTCATCGCGTCGCAGGCTCCCGACCTGGTGGTGCTGACACCGCTGATTGAGCTCGGGTCGCCGCAGCTGGACTATCTCCGCGCGGCCCGGGCGCTCGGGATCCGCACCGCACTCGCCGTGTGGAGTTGGGATCATCTGACGAGCAAGGCGCTCATCCGTGTGCGTCCCGACCGCGTGCTCGTGTGGAACGAGACCCAACGGCGCGAAGCCGTCGAGCTGCACGGTCTGGCGCCCGAGGCTGTCGTCGTGACTGGTGCGCAGTGCTTCGACCAGTGGTTCGACCGGCAGCCCGCGCTCGCCAGAGACGTCTTCTGCGGACGGGTGGGATTGCCCGACGACCGCGCGTTCGTGCTCTATGTGTGCTCGTCGCTCTTCAAGGGCAGTCCGCCCGAACCGGGCTTCGTTCGCCAGTGGATCCGCTCGCTTCGGGAACATGCCGATGCCCGGTTGCGCGAGGTGCCGATTGTCGTCCGCCCGCATCCGCAGCGCCTCGCCGAGTGGGACGGCATCGATCTCGCCGCGGAGTTCCCCGGCGTCCACGTGTTTGGCTCGGCGCCGCTCGACCCCGGGACCCGCGCCGACTACTTCGACTCGATGTATCACGCGGCGGCCGTCGTGGGGCTGAACACCAGCGCGCTCATCGAGTCGGCCATCGTCGACCGGCCCGTGTACACCGTCCTGCTGCCCGAGTTTCGGGAGAACCAGGAGGGCACACTCCACTTCCAATACCTGCTGCGGGTGGGTGAGGGTTTCCTCCACACGAGCCGCTCACTCGACGAGCACGCGTGGCAACTGCTCGCGGGGCTCACCGGGACGACGAGCCGGCGGAATACGCCGTTTGTCGAGGCGTTCGTGCGGCCTCATGGGCTGACGGCGCCGGCGACGCCGCGTTTCGTGGAGGCGGTTGAAGCCGTCGCGGCCGCACGGCCGGGTCTGCCAGAGGTGGTGACAGCACGCGGCCGTCTCCAGGCGGTCGGGCTGGCCCTGATGATGGACACCGCGTGGGGACGGCGCTGGTTGGGTGACCCCCGTCAGGCGCGCGAGGCGGTAGACAAGGCGGCGGTTCAGGCGGACCGCGCCCGCCGGTACGCGGAGAAGTACCGGGAACAGCGGACCACGTTATGGCGACGGCGATGGGCCAGAGTCGTCGCCGCCGCGAAGACCGCGGTGCTCCGCGTGGCGCCGGGATTATCGTCGAGAGGACCGAGCCTGCCATGAGTCAGACAGAGCCCGAAATTGGAACCGGACGCTGCTACGTGATGGGTGAAGTTGCGCTCACGCACGACGGCAGCCTCGGTCAGGCCCACGCCTTCGTCGACGCAATCGCCGCGGCCGGCGCCGACGCCGTGAAGTTCCAGATGCACATCGCGGAAGCGGAGAGCACCCCCTCCGAGCCCTTCCGCGTGAAGTTCAGCCGGCAGGACCAGACGCGCTATGACTACTGGCGCAGGATGGCATTCACGCCGGAGCAGTGGCAGGGCCTCGCGGAGCACTGCACCGAGCGCGGTGTCGCCTTTATCTGCTCGCCATTTTCCAATCAGGCCGTCGAGGTGCTCGACCGGATTGGCCAGCGCTTCTGGAAGGTCGCCTCAGGGGAAATCGGTCATCGGGCGCTCCTGGACCGGATGATCGCCACGGGGCGTCCCGTCGTGATCTCGAGCGGCATGAGCCCGCTGGCGGAGACGGATGCGGCCATGGCCCGTATCCAGGTCGCCGGCAGTCAGGCCGGCGTCCTCCAGTGCACGACGGCCTATCCCTGTCCGCCCGAACTGGTCGGGCTCAACATGATTCCCCTGTTCCGGCAGCGGTACGACGGGTGGGTCGGCCTCTCCGACCACTCCGCCACGATCTATCCAGGGCTCGCCGCGGTCACGATGGGCATCGACATTCTGGAGCTCCACGTCACCCTCAGCCGCGAGATGTTTGGCCCGGATGTGCCGGCGTCGGTGACCACGGCAGAACTGCGGCAGTTGGTGGAGGGCATCCGGTTCATCGAGCGGATGCAGGCTTCGCCGCTCGATAAGGACGAGGCGGCCGTGACGACCGAGCCACTGCGCGCCATCTTCACGCGCAGCCTCGTGGCCGTCCGAGCGCTCCCGGAGGGGCATACACTGGCTGACGGGGATTTGGTGCTGAAGAAGCCCGGCACGGGCCTCCCCGAATCGCGGCTGGCTGACGTCGTGGGACGCCGGCTGCTGCGGGCGCTCGATCTGGACGAACTCCTGACGGAAGACCATCTGGCATGAAGCGAAAAATCTGCGTGGTTGTGACGGCGCGCCCGAGCTATTCGCGCATCCGCACGGCTCTGACGGCGATACAGCAACACCCGGACCTGGAACTGCAGCTCGTGGTGGCGGCCTCGGCGCTGCTGGAGCGCTACGGCAACGCCATCGGGGCCATCGAGCGTGACGGGTTCGTCCCCGCCGCTCGCGTCTACATGGTGGTGGAGGGCGAGAACCTCGTCACATCCGCCAAGACGACGGGCATGGGCCTGGTCGAGCTGGCGACGGTGTTCGACAACCTCCGGCCTGACGCAGTGGTCACCATCGCCGACCGCTACGAGACACTCGCCACGGCGGTCGCGGCCTCGTACATGAATATCCCTGTCGTGCACGTCCAGGGCGGGGAAGTGACCGGGTCGATCGACGAGAAGGTCCGCCACGCGGTGACCAAGCTCGCCAACCTGCACCTGGTCTCCACGGCGCAGGCGCGCGAGCGGGTGATCCGCCTGGGCGAGGAGCCGGCGCATGTGCTGCTGACCGGCTGCCCCTCGATCGACATCGCGGCGGAGGTGGCAGCCAGCCCGGCCATGGACTTCGATCCGTTCCAGAAATACGGCGGCGTTGGCGCCCGAGGGGACCTGTCGAAGGGCTATCTGGTGGTCATGCAGCACCCGGTGACGACCGAGTACGACGGGGCGCGCCATCAGGTCGACGAAACGCTCTATGCCGTCAAGGACGCGGGGCTCCCCGTGCTGTGGTTCTGGCCCAATGTGGATGCCGGTAGCGACGGCACCTCGAAGGGCATCCGAGTGTTCCGCGAGAAAGAGAAGCCGGAGCACTTCCACTTCTTCCGCAATATGTTTCCGGAGGACTTCCTCCGTCTCCTCTGTGGTGCGACCGCCATCGTCGGTAATTCCAGCGTGGCCATCCGTGAGTGTTCGTTCCTCGGCGTGCCCGCCGTCAATGTCGGGTCGCGCCAGCAGGGCCGGGAGCGCGGCATCAACGTGATTGACGTCGACCACGATCGCACGGCCATTGCCGCCGCGATCCGCGAGCACCAACGGCGCGGACGCCCCGCCCCCGATCATCTCTATGGCGACGGCCAAGCCGGCCACCGGATCGCGGATTGCCTCGCGACGGCAGCACTCACCGTCGAGAAGCGCCTGACCTACTAGCACGGAACACTTCCCGAGGAGTCATTCGTGACCAGCGTGAATCCAGAGCGTGCGGCCCGCATCGCCGCTCTACCCTTTGACTTCGCCGCACAGCCCAAGGCGCCCGTGCGGGCGTGCAACCTCTGTGGCGGCGATCGCTTCGTCGTCATTACCCACCGCGACCGCTACGGGTATCCCGCGCCAGCGTGCGCGTGCGCCGATTGCGGGCTCGTCTTTTTGAATCCGGTGATGACACCCGAAGCCTACGGACAGTTCTATAACGGCTCATACCGGCCCCTCGTGAGCGCGTACCACGGGCGGCTCATCGATGCGAAGTCGATCCAGGGCGAGCAGTTGGACTACGCGCGGGAGCGAGCCGAGTTCCTGGCGCCGTACGTCGAGGGCGCCGGCTTCACGAGCCTGCTCGACATCGGCGGCTCCACCGGGGTCGTCGCCCACCACCTGTCGCAGACCTTTGGTCTGAACGCCACGGTGATCGACCCCGCGCCGCTCGAGGTGGACGAGGCGAAGGCGCTCGGCCTCGAGACGATCACCGCCCTGGTCGAGGAGTATGAGCCGGACGGGCGGCGGTTCGACGTGGTGGGCCTCTTCCAGACCGTCGATCACCTGCTCGATATCGAGCGGACGCTCAACGTAATCCGTGCACTCATCTATCCGCTCGGCCTGCTGTTTGTTGACATCGTCGATTTCCGCGCCGCCTATCTGCGAAATGGGTCGGTGGAGGAGGCGGTCAAGATCGATCATCCCTACTACCTCACCGAGGACACGATGATTGCGTATCTGCGCCGCGCCGGCTTCGAGCCGCTCCGGGCTGACTACGCGGCGGACCATCTGCACATCAGCTACGTCTGCCGTCCGGTGCAGACGCGCAGCGATCTGCTGCCGTCACGAGATGGCGTGCGGGCGCTGTTGAACGAGATCCGCTACGTGCAGAATGTGCGACGGAGCGTGTAGATGAACGTGCTCGGGCTGGTCCCGGCGCGCGGCGGCTCGAAGGGGCTGCCTGGGAAGAACACGTTGCCGCTTCACGGCAAGCCGCTGCTCGCCTACGCCGTGGAGGCCGCGGCCGGTTCGGGTGTCATCGACCGGACCGTGCTCTCCACCGACAGCGAGGAGATTGCCGCGGTTGGCCGGGCGTGGGGTCTCGAGGTGCCGTTTCTACGGCCCCCGACGCTCGCGGCCGACGACACGCCCATGCTCCCGGTCATTGCGCACGCGGTGAGGTATCTGGACGAGCAGGGCTGGGAGCCGGACATCATCGTCCTGCTCCAGCCAACCTCGCCCCTCAGGACGCCGGCGCACATCCGCCGGTCGGTCGAACTGCTGCAGGAGACCGGCGCGGACTCGGTGGTCGGGGTTCTGGAACTGCCCCGGCACCTGTCGCCCGACTACGTAATGCGAGTGGACGAGTCCGGACGGCTGGTGCCGTTCCTGCCAGAAGGCGCGCGCATCACGCGACGGCAGGACGCACGCGTCGCCTGCGTCAGGGATGGGACCGTGTATACGTTCTGGCGCAGAACGTTACTGGAACAGCAGAGTATTTATGGGCGGGACTGTCGGCCGATGGTGGTGTCGGCGCTGGAGTCGCTCACGATCGATGGCCCCGAGGACTGGGCCGACGCCGAGCGCCGCATGGCGTCAGGCGGAGCAAAGGGGTAGAGGAGCGGAATGGCGATACGGAACGTGCTGGTGACCGGCGGCGCCGGGTATATCGGGTCCCATCTGGTGGACGCGCTGGTGGCGCGCGGGTATGACGTCGTGGTGCTTGACAGCCTTGAGCCGCAGGTGCACCGCTCGGGAACCTGGCCGTCGTACGCGAATCCCAAGGTGCGCTATGTGAAGGGAGATGTCCGCGACCGGTCGGTCTTCGAGCCTCTCGTGCTCGCATCCGAAGCCGTCGTGCACTTCGGGGCCGCTGTCTCCATCGGCCAGTCCATGTATCAGATCGACCGCTACGTGGACGTGAACACCCGCGGCACGGCGGTCCTGCTCGACATCCTCGTCAATGCGAAGCACAAGGTCGAAAAGGTGATCGTCGCTTCCTCGATCGGTGTCTATGGGGAAGGCGCCTATCAGTGTGCGGCCTGCGGACCGGTGGCGCCGGGAATCCGGAGCGAGGCGCAGATGGCCGCGAAGGACTGGGAGCAGCGCTGCCCCTCCTGCGGCGCGTCGGTGGTCTCTATTCCCACGCCGGAGAACAAGGCGCTCTACCGCGACAACATCTATTCGATGACGAAGTATCACCAGGAAGAGATGGTGCTGCTCATCGGCAAGACGTACGGGATTCCCGCGGTCGCGCCCCGATTCTTCAATGTCTACGGCCCCCGCCAGAGCCTGAGCAACCCGTACGCCGGTGTGGCCGCGATCTGGATCAGCCGCCTGATGAACGGGAAGGCGCCGATCGTGTTCGAGGATGGTGGGCAGCTCCGCGACTTCGTCTCCATCCACGATGTCGTGGCGTGCCTGACGCTGATGCTCGAAAAGCCCGGCGCCGACTATCTCCCGGTGAATGTCGGCTCCGGCACCACGGTCACCATCCTTGAGATTGCGACAATGCTGCAGCGGCTGCTCGGGAGCCGCGTCGAGCCCGAGGTCACCAACGCGGGGAGGACGTTCGATATCCGCCACAACACGGCGGATATCACCCGCGCTCGGGACACACTGGGATTCGAGCCGAAGGTCTCCCTGGAGCAGGGCTTCGCCGAACTCATCGAGTGGGCCAAGACCACGCCGGATGTGGCCGTCGACTTCTTCGACAAGGCGATGGACGAGCTCAAGGCGAAAGGGCTGCTGGTCCAGTCGTGATCCTCGCGTTCGACGACCTGACGCGCTATCACGGCGCCGTCGCGATGGTGGACGGTGCATTCGATCCGCTCCACAAGGGCCACATCGAGTACTTCCGGGCCGCTGCTGCGGCGGTCGACGTGCCGCTGCTCTGCAATGTCGCATCGGATCGCTATGTGCGCACGAAGCACACGCCGCTCCTCCCGGAGGACCAGCGGGCCATCGTCATCGACGCGATTCGCTACATCACCTACACGCATATCAACGCCCACGATACGGAAACCATCCTCCGGCACCTGCGTCCGAAGTACTACGTCAAGGGCAAGGACTGGGATGGTCGCCTGCCGCCGGAGCAGGTTCGTATCTGCGCGGAGCACGGTATCGGCATCGTGTATCTGGACACGGTGCTGGATTCCTCGAGCCGGCTCCTTGAGCGCTTCCGGCAGTCCGCGGAGGCATCCGCGGCCCCTCGCCCGTAAGACGACACCTCATTTCCCGTCAGGACCTTCATGACCATCACCGAGTTTGAACGCCGCATTCTGGAGCAGAAGCCCACCGCCTCCACGCACTACGACGCCGAATACTTCACAGGCGAATGGCGCGATGCCGGCAACAACTACAGCCTCGAGGTCAGGCGAGGCATCGAGGGCCGCAACCCCGCGCTCATCAAGGAGGTGTTTCAGCCCGTGCGCGCGCTGGACCTCGGGTGCGGTCCTGGCGCCTTGATGCACCTGCTCTGGGAGCTGGGCGTCGACGTCGAGGGCATTGACTTCGCGGAGAGCAGCCGGCGGCTCGCGACTCCGGAGGTGCGCGATCGCATCGCCATCGGGTCAGTGACCGACGACACGCTCAAGCCGGCCAACTGCGTGGACCTCGTGATCTGCCGCGAGGTGATCGAGCACCTCACGGTGTTCGAGGTCAAGAAGGCCGTCGCGAATATGGTGCGCATGACATCACGGCTGATCTATGTCACGACGCGTTACCATCCGAGTCCCGCCGACCTCCTGGACTTCAACCAGAAGGACGACCTCGACCCGACGCACATCACGCTCCTCAATAAGGACCTGCTGCGGCTGATGTTCATACTGGAGGGCTGCAAGTCGCGGCCGGATCTCGAAGCCAGGATGGACTGGGGCGGCAAGGGCCGCGTCATTGTGGTGGAGAAACTGCAGGGCGCATGACACCGTCCGTGGTCTTCGGCGTGACGCTCTACAACAACGCGCGTCACCTGCCCGAAGCCCTCGATTCCCTTCTGGCGCAGACAGACCAGGACTTCGGTGTGGTCCTGGTTGACGATGCGTCCGTGGATGACACCGGAGCGGTGGTGCATCGGTATCTCGGAGACCCGCGTGTCCGCTACCTCCGGCATCCCGTACGGCAGGGGATGGTGCCCACCTGGCGTGATGCGTTCGAGCTGGCGGTGTCGACGTTTCCCTCGGCGCAGTACTTTGCGTGGGCCAGCGACCACGACTGGTGGCATCCAGACTGGTTGCGGCGCGTGCGCGCCGCGCTCGAGGCACAACCCGGCACCGTCCTCGCCTATGCCCTCACGCAGCGGGTGGATGATGCTCGTCAGCCACTGGACAAGCCGCCAAAGGCGTTTGATACGACGACCCTCGACAACCCTGCACGCCGGGTCATGGCTTTTGCCTCAGAGCCGGTTGGCGCGGGAGACATGGTCTACGGTTTGATGCGCATCGAGGCCCTGACGCGGGCTGGCGTCTTCAGGACGGTGATTCAACCGGACCGCCTGTTGATGGTGGAGCTGGCCCTCGCCGGTCGATTCGCCCAGGTCTCGGACGTGCTCTGGTTCAGGCGCCAGCCCGCACAGGCGAGCGTGGAGAAGCAGCGAACGTCGCTCTTTGCCGGTGCCTCGCCGGGCGGGCTCGATCAGCCCATCTGGCTCCAGCACTCGCGCGTCCTGTTCCGGGAGTATGTGACGGGGCCGCGGCCTGCCGGCCTGGGTCGCCTCGCCATGGCGGTGCTGGTGCTGCGGTATCAGGCGATGTACTTGTTTCGGCACTACACGAAGCAGGGCTACCTGCTCCACCGCATCGACCAACAGTGGGAGGCCCTCGTCCAGGCGTGGAAGGATCTGCGCTACGAAGGCCGTTGGTTCTGGTACCGCATGCGGATGCGTCTGCGGCCCAAGCACATCGCCCGCGTCACGGAGAAGTACCTGCTGCACCTCGTGCGGGCGGCGGTCTATCAGGCCGCCGTTGCACGCCGGAATGCCAGGGCCTGGAGCTATGAGGCCGGGCAGGTGCTGCACCACAGGATGGCGCTGGTCCGACGTGGTGTGAAGCGGGCGATGTACGATCTGCTTGTGCTCACGCACCGGCTCGGCTTGCGCGGACGCCGCAGGACACCCTGAGATGCCTATCGCCCCTTCCGTCGTGCTGGGTTCCGGCGTGGTCATTCACCATCCGGACTTGGTGAACCTGTATGGCTGTGCCATCGGCGCCGACACGAAGATCGGTACCTTCGTCGAGATCCAGAAGGGCGCGTCCGTTGGCGCGCGCTGCAAGATCTCGTCCCACACCTTCGTCTGCGAGGGCGTGACCATCGAGGACGATGTCTTCGTGGGCCACGGCGTCATGTTCATCAATGACCGCTACCCGCGTGCCACGGCCGATGGTCGCCTGCAAACGGAGGCTGACTGGACCGTGGTGCCGACGCGCGTGGGCCGCGGGTCCTCCATCGGTAGCGGTGCTGTGTTGATGTGCGGCGTCACAATCGGCGCGGGTGCAATGGTCGGTGCGGGTGCGGTGGTGACGCACGACGTACCGGCAGGCGCCGTCGTCGCAGGGGTGCCGGCGCGCCTCGTGCGCCGTTCGGAGGGCCGTTGAGCGGCCCGCGGCCGTGGAAGGCGCTGGCTATCGCGGTCGCCGTCTTGGTGACGGCCACGCTCGGCTACTTCATGACGCGGATCCCGATTCAGCTGACCGATGGCGCCAGCAACATGATCAGCGTGGCGGATGTCAGCGCCTGGCAGGTGTTCGTCGGGAAGATGACGAATGAGGGATTCTTCCGGCCACTGATGTGGCCGCCGTACCGGCTCGTCATGGACTGGTCCGGCGGTGCCTACTTCGTCTGGTTCAAGGCCATCCACGTGGCGCAGCTGCTCGGGCTCCTCCTACTGCTGGCGCGCTGGGTGCGGGTCGAGACGGGCACGGACCTGGCCGCGTTTCTCTTCGCCGTGGCGGTACTTGTCGGCGGCAACACGTTTCCCGGCGCCATCCGCGAGGCGTTCCCGATCAACCACTTCCTGGCGATGGCTGTGTGCACGCTGTGGGTGGCGGTCCTCGCGGCCGGGCGCCCGCGCCTCGGCAAAGACGTCCTCGCCGTGCTGCTGTTTGCCTACGCGGTGCTGACGCTCGAGTCGGGCCTGTTGGTCTGGGTCGCTGCGGTGACCGCGTGGGTGCTGGGCTGGCGCGGCATCTCGCGGGGAGCCGTGATCACGATCACGGCGGGCGTCGCCGCCTACCTCGTCGTGCGGTTCGGGTGGTTTCACACCGGTACGCCCGATTTGGTGGAGCGGGCATCCGGCTTCGGGTTTGCCCCGATGGACGCGGCCGACATCCAGCGCCGGTTCGGAGGCCGTCCGCTCGTCTTTTACGCCTACAACGTGTCCGGGGCACTGCTGGCGCTGTTGGTCGGCGAACCGCGGGGCGGCGTGTACCGGTTCGTCCGGGGGTTTGAGGTCGGACCGCACGAGCCCTGGATGCAACTGAACGTGGCCTGTGCCACCGGCGTGACACTCCTGGTGGCCATCTCGCTCTGGCGCCGGCGTCGAGGCTGGACACACGGCCTCACGCACCATGACCGCGTGCTCCTGATGCTGCCGGTAATGGCCGCGGCCAACGCGGCGTTCTGCTACGCGTACTTGAAGGACGTCGTCCTGTCGGTGGCCGGCGTCTTCGTCGCCGCGGCCGCCTACGTGGCCATGCGCGACGCGCTGGCGGCACCGTGGCTGCGTCGGGGCCGGGCCGCCTCCGTCGTGGCAACCGCGGCACTGACGATGCTCACGGCCGCGTGGGCCATCAAGTTCATCGGCATTCACTACAGCGTGCGCAAGGAGAGCGTCTCGGTCCGGAAGGAGTGGGCGCAGGTGGATCAGTGGCTGGCGCGCCAGGAGATTGTGCTCGACACCCCGGCGAAGCGGGCGGTGAAGAACGCGCTTGAAACAGACGCGCTCACTCGACTGCCTGTTCCACCCTGGCCACGACTGCCGTGGAGCCCGGGATGGTTCGATGAGACCCAGTGAGCGCCGGGACCCGATGAACCGCCCGTGGGCCGTGCCCCTTGTGATCGTGGCGCCACTCGTGGCGGCCGTGGGGTTCGTCGCGGCCGTAACCCTCGGAGGGGCGGCTGGCATGGGACCTTTCCGGCCGGACCCGCCGCGCAACGTGGCGGAAGCGCTGGCGCTCAGCGACTCGGCGACCGCTGTCAGGATGTTCCGGGACGGAGCGGATCCGGCCGCAATGTACGATATTCGGCCGGGCATGCTCGCCAGCGATGTCGGCACGCGTGTCCGGCCCCTGTCCGCCGCCGCGTATACGTCGGACGACGACATGGTGCGGCTGGCGCAGCGGTTTGGCGCGACCCTGCTGCCGGCGGAGGCCCGCGAGGTCGCGTGTTTTCTGGCAGGCAAGGGCCGGACGAGCGTGAGTCACATGATTTCCCCTCCGGACTGGACACCCGATGCCTGTGGTGAGGCGGTGCAGCAGCGATGATTAGGATCGGCGTAATCGGATACGGCTACTGGGGGCCGAACCTGGCGCGCAACTTTGCCGAATGCCCATCCACGGCGCTCGTCGCCATCGCGGATCCGTCGGGGGCGCGCCGGGAGGCGGCGGCCCGGCGGTTCCCAGGCGCTCGGGTGGTCGAGAGCGCCGAGGCGCTCCTCGCCGCGCCCGACATCGACGCGGTCGCCATCGCAACGCCGGTGGCCACGCATGCTCCCCTGGCGCTGGCGGCGCTCAGGGCGGGGAAGCACGTGCTGGTCGAAAAGCCGCTGGCCTCGTCCGTGGCCGACGCGGAAGCGATCGTGACGGAGGCCGCGCGGCGCGGGCTCACCCTGATGGTGGATCACACGTTCGTCTACACGCCGGCGGTGCGCAAGATCCGGCAGCTCGTCGAAGACGGTGAGCTGGGCGACATCTACTACTACGACTCGGTGCGGATCAACCTCGGCCTCTTCCAGCACGACGTCAACGTGCTGTGGGACCTCGCCGTGCACGACCTCTCGATCATGGACTACGTGCTCGGACGGAGCCCGGTCTCGGTGTCCGCCACAGGGATGTCGCACGTGCCGGGCAAGCCCGAGGACGTGGCTTATCTGACGATGTTCTTCGAAGGGACGCTCCTCGGCCATGTGCACGCGAGCTGGCTTGCCCCGGTGAAGGTTAGGCGGACGCTCATCGGCGGAAGCCGCCGGATGGTGGTCTTCGACGACCTGGAAGCCAGCGAGAAGGTGAAGGTGTACGACCGCGGCATCTCGGTCGACACCAGTCCAGAGAATCTCTACCAGGTCCTGGTCGGGTATCGCTCCGGCGACATGTCGGCGCCGCACCTGCCCGTGGCCGAGGCGCTGCAGACCGAGATCGCGCACTTCGCCGAGTGCATCGAAACCGGGGCGACGCCGCTCACGGACGGCGCGGCCGGCCTGCGCGTGGTGCGGCTGCTCGAGGCCGCGGCGACCTCGCTCGCGGCGCGCGGGGCATCGGCTTCCACGGAGCCGGTCCTCCGGTGAGAGACGAGCCCGCGGGCTCGCGGATCGTGCCGGCCGTGCACGGCCAGCAGGCCGTGGCGCCCGACCCCGCCGAAGACGTGGCGCTGGCGGACGCGTGGCGCCGTGACCGCACGCTGGCCGATCTGCGGGCCGTGGCGGCGGCGCACGCGTGGGGCGACACGGAGGAGGACGCGCGGCTGCGCCGGGTGGCCTGGCGCGCGATGCTGAAGCGGTGCGGGGACGGCCTTCGGGTCGGCCGCGGCGCCCTCGTCCGCCACCCAGAGACCATCGAGGTGGGTGACGGCGTCTTCATCGGCGAACAGTCCTTTATCCAGGGACGCTTCGACGGACGGTGTGTCATCGGAGACCGTGCGTGGATCGGACCACAGGCCTATCTCGATGCACGCGACCTGGAAATTGGCGAGTACGTGGGCTGGGGTTCGGGGGCCAGGATTCTGGGCTCCCAGCACACGGGCGAACCGGTGGATGGGCCCGTGATTGCCACCGACCTGGTCATCGCGCCGGTGCGGGTCGAGGCGTGGGCGGATGTCGGCGTGAGCGCGGTAATCCTGCCGGGCGTGCGCGTCGGCAAGGGGGCCATCATCGGGGCGGGTTCGGTTGTCACGGCCGACGTTGAGCCGGGCGCGATCGTCGCAGGCGTTCCGGCCCGGTTCCTGCGGTGGCGCACCGATCCGCGGGTCCCGGCGTCCGGCCGCCACGTATGACCGTGTCTGCGTCAGATTCGGGCGCCGCACCAGGCGTGCACGACGGCCGGGCGGCTCGCCTCTGGGTGATCGTGTCCTACGCACTGGGTGCAGGCATGGCCCTCGTGGTGGCCTGGTATGTCGCGCACATCCCCGTGCAGGTCAGCGACAGCCTTGGGAACATGCTGGAGGCCCGCAGCGTGCCGTACCGGCGGGTGTTCATTGACCAATTCTCGGCGAAGGGCTTCCTGCGGCCGCTGTTGTGGGTCCAGATCAAGCTTGCCTACGACCTCGCGTCGCCGGGCTTCCTGCTGGTGCTGAAGACCATCCATGCCGTGCAGCTGCTGGTCATGACCGTCCTCACGGTCCGTCTCCTTCGTGTCCGGTCGTGGCTCGACGCGGCCTTCGTGCCGCTCGCCCTGGCTGTCGTGTTCGGACTGCACACCTTCAGCGGCACCGTCCGCGAGGCGCACCCCGTCAACGCCTTCCTGACGATTGTCGTGTGCGTGCTGCTGGCCATCAATCTGAGCACGCTCAGGCCGCGACCAGTGGTGGACGTCGCGGCGGCCGCGCTCCTGGTCTTCGCTGCGTTGACCGTAGAGTCCGGGCTGCTGGTGGCCGTGGCCATCCTCGCGGGCCGCCTTGTCGGCCTGACGGGCATCTCCCGCGCCGGTGTGGCGCTCTCGATCGCACTGGTGGCGGGATACCTAGGCCTGCGCTTCGGCGTGTCCGGCAACGGCCTCCCCGGCCTCGTGGAGCGCTCCTCCGGCTTCGGCATCTCGGTTCTGGATCCGCCGGAGTTGATCCGTCGGTTCGGCGGGCACCCCATGGTGTTCTATGCGTACAACGTAGCGGCGTCCCTGATGACGGTGCTCGTTTCAGACCCGCGGGCCGGCATCTTCCTGTCGGCGAAGCGGTGGCTCGAGAATGGCGAGATGCCGCCTTGGCTCGCCCTGGACATCGGTGTCTCGGTGCTGACCACGCTCGTCTGTGTCGTCTGGGCGATCGGGGCCACTCGCCGCTGGCAGGACTGCCGGATGACCTACGCCGACCGCGTAGCCGCGGTCGGGTGTGCCGTACTCGGCGCGAACGCCTGCCTCGGCTACGCGTACACCAAGGACGTGATCATGAGCCCGGGTGGCGTGTGCTTAGCCCTGATCGTCTACGCGGCCGTGCGCTCGCTGGCCGAACCGGCCCGGGCCCCACTCTCGGGTCGCGTCGCGGTTGCCGCGGTCGTCGCAGTGATGGCCACGGGCTGGGCGGTGCGCGCCGCGGCGCTCCCTGTCCTGCTCACGGCGGAGGCCTTCAAGACCCGGAACGACTGGGCCACCGTGTACCCGTGGCTCGAGGGCCAGCACATCAGTGTCGATGCGCCCGCCGACAGGGCACTGGTGGAGACCCTCCGGCGCCGGGCGCTGGACATGCCCGTGCCGTTGCCGTCCCGTCCTGTGCCTGGCTACTTCACCTATTTCGACCTGCAGTAGATGGCGTTCCTCTCACGACAGCTCGGCGCCGCGGTCATCGCCGTGGCGGCTGTCGCGCCGCTGGCGGGTGTGTGGGCCCTCGTCGGAGGTGTGCTGGTGGCCACGCCCTGGGCGGACGCGCCGATGACGCCGTCGCAGGCAATCTACCACCGGGACTTCGCCCAGGCGGTGCGCCTGCTAGACGCTGGCGCCTCCGTCACCGCGGAGTATCCGAGTCCGACGCCGGAGCAGCCGGGCCGGCGCACGACGCCGATGCAGGAGGCGCTTCGCGTGCATGAACCAGACCTGATTCGCGTGCTGCTTGATTTCGGTGCGGCCCCGGATGCTGGGAGCCGCGTCCAGTTCGCGTGCGCTGCGCTATCGTACGGAGACGCGGAAATCGCGGCCATGCTCCTGCCCCGTGTCCCGCAGGCAGAGGAGTGCGCGGCCTTGGCTGACCGTCCGTTACCCCCAGAGAAGTGAGAATCGTGATGAAGGTTCCGTATCTCGACCTGGCCTCCCAGTACCGCGCCCTCAAGACGGAGATTGATGCCGCGGTGTTGCGGGTGCTTGGGAGCACGCAGTTCATTCTCGGACCTGATGTCACCGCGTTCGAGCAGGAGTTCGCCGCGTTTACGGGCACTTCGGAGTGCGTGGCCGTGAACTCCGGCACGAGTGCGCTCCATCTGGCGCTGCTGGCCTGCGGGATCGGACCGGGAGATGAGGTCATCACGGTGCCGTTCACGTTCGTCGCGACCGTCTCAGCGATTGAATACGCCGGCGCGAGACCCGTTCTCGTGGACGTGGAGCCGGAGTACCTGACGATGGATCCGGCGAAGATCGAGGCGGCCATTACTCCCCGGACGAAGGCCATCATGCCCGTCCACCTCTTCGGGCACCCGGCGGACATGAATCCGATTCTCGCCATCGCCAGGCGGCACGGGCTGCGCGTGATCGAGGATGCGGCGCAGGCACATGGCGCCACGTACCAGGGGCAGCCCTGCGGCTCGATGGGCGATGTGTCCTGCTTCTCTTTCTATCCCGGCAAGAATCTCGGAGCCTATGGCGAAGGTGGTGCGCTTGTGACCGCGGACCCCGCGATCGCGCACACGGCGCGGCTGCTCCGAAGCTGGGGCGAGGAGCGCCGGTACGAGCACCTGCTCAAGGGCTTCAACTACCGGATGGATGGCATTCAAGGTGCCATCCTTCGCATCAAGCTCCGGCATCTGCAGGCCTGGACCGAAGCGAGACGGGCCCGGGCCGCCCAGTATGTGGCCGCGCTCGTCGGGTCCGGCGTGCGGGTGCCCACAGAGCGGCCTGGTGACCGGCACGTGTATCACGTGTTCGCAGTGCGCCTGGCGGATCGGGATACCGCGCGCGTGCGGCTCGAGGCGGCGGGCGTGCAGACGGGTGTGCACTATCCCATTCCCGTGCACCTCCAGCCCGCCTATAGGAATCTCGGCGGCGCGCCCGGCGACTTTCCCGTGGCCGAGCACGCGGCTGGAGAAGTGCTCTCTCTGCCCATTTATCCGGAACTGACGCCCGAACAGGTCGACTACGTGGCCGCCATTCTGCGGGACGGCGCCGTGCGCGGCGACGGGCGGACAGGCGCGTGATGCGTCTCACCCCAAGGGGGGCTGTCTGGATCTATGCGGCAGTGGTCGCGGCGTTGGCGTCGTACTTCCTGATCGACATTCCGGTCCAGTTGAGCGACAGCCTGCAGAACATCTTCTCGGCCGACCGGCGGACGTTGCGCGAACTGATCGTCAACAACCTCTGGGCCAACGGCTATATGCGGCCTCTGCTCTTCGTCCCAATCCGGATCGCGTATCTCGCCTCGGACGGCGACTACACGACGTGGTTTCGTGGTGTGCACGCGGTGCAGCTCACGCTGACGATCGCGGCGCTGGTGGCGTGTCTGGGCGTTCGCACCTGGGCGCAGGCGACATCGGCGCCGATTGCCGTGGCGGTGCTGCTCTCGATGCACACCTTCGCCGACAACATTCGAGAGGCGTTCCCGGTCAACGCCTACCTGACTATTGTCCTGTGCTGTCTGTTGACGGTGCTCCTGGCGCGAGCGAAGCATCACTGGTGGTCCGATGCCGGCGCTGTGGTGCTGCTGGCCATCGCGGCCCTCTCCGTCGAGAGCGGACTGCTCGTCGGGGTCATCGTGGTCGCTGCCTACATCGCTGGCTGGCGGGGCATCTCCCGCTGGGGCGTCGGCGCCGTGGTTGTTGGCGTGGTGGCGTATCTCGGCATGCGGTATCTGGTGCTGCACGTCGGGACGCCTGGACTCGATGAGCGGGCGACCGGCTTTGGGTTTGCCGTGCTGGAGCCCCGGGAGGTGCAGGCGCGATTTGGCGCCCATCCGTGGCAGCTCTTTACCTATAACGTGCTGGCGTCTGCTGGGTCGGTGTTGTTCGCCGAGCCGCGTGCCGGCGTGTTCTGGGTGACGCGCGCGGCGCTGCGTGACGACCTCGCGCCCTGGATGGTCGTCAATGTGGCGGCCTGCAGCGCGACGACGCTGCTGCTCGTCACGCACGTGGCGCGAGGCTGGGATCGTTGGCGCCGGTGGCAGCTCTCGGAGGCCGATCGGATCATCGTGGTGTTTGCCGCCGTACTGGCCGGGAACGCCACAATGAATCTGGTGTACACGAAGGACGTCATCATGGGTCCAGCCGGCGCACTGTTCGCCCTGGCGGCCGGGGGCGCACTTGCGGCGCGGGTTGACAGCCCAGGGCCGTCACCGCGAGCGGCCGGAACGGTGGTGCTCCTGGCGGTGCTGTCGCTCTCGTGGGGTATCAAGATGGCAGGCGTGCACTACAGCCTCCGCGACAGCGCGCACGCCACGCGGAAGGCCTGGGCCTACGCCGATGGGTGGCTGAAGGACCAGGAGGTCAGCCTGGCAAGCCCGCGCGAGCGGGCGATTACGGACCGGCTCATGGCCGATGCGCTGTGGAAGAGACCGGCGGCGCCCCGGATCCAGATCCACTGGCGTTGGCCCGGCGACTGGTTCGACACCACCCAATGACGGAACGAATGGTGCGATGGCTGGCGGCGGGCCCAGTGGTGGCCGCGACGGTCCTGGTGGCGGTGTACACGGGCTTTGAGCTCCTGGGCTTCCGGCCATTGACGGATCGCCCGTTGAATGTGGCCGAAGCCGTGGTTGAGGACGACCCGCCACAGGTCGTCCGTCTCCTTCGTGCGGGTGGGGACAGTCTGGCGCGGTATCCGATTGGCAACGACCTGATGCGGCCGGTGCCGCGCCGGAGCATCACGCCCATGGAGGCCGCTGCCCTGCGGGATCGGGCGGGGATCCTGGGTCTCCTGATGGCGCGGGGGCTGCCGATCGAGGACGCGGATCGCGCGCACCTGCTCTGCATCGCAGGGCGCGCCCATGCGAAAGATGTGCTGACGCTGCTCGCACAACCGGGCATCGAAGCGGTGTGTGGTCCCGACGCCGATGAGGTGATCGCGGCGCCCACAGGAGAGACGCGCTAGATGACACGTGTGCTGGTGACCGGTGGCGCCGGGTTCATAGGGTCCGAACTCGTGCATCAACTCCTCGACCGTGGCGAACAGGTGGTCGTGGTCGACAACTTCGTCAATGGATCCCGCGCCAACCTGCCTGACGGACAGGCGGGCCTGACGGTTGTCGAGGCCGACGTCCGTGATGCGGCGTCGCTGGCGCCCTGGCTTGAGCAGACGGCCGTCGTATTCCACCTGGCCTGCCTGGGTGTACGGCACTCCGTCCATGCGCCCGAGGAAAACCACGAGGTCAACGCGACCGGAACACTCCGGCTGCTCGCGGCAGCGCGCGCGGCTGGCGTGGGCCGCTTTGTCTACGTGTCGAGCTCGGAGGTGTACGGCACAGCGCGCTGGGCACCGATGACGGAAGACCATCCGACCTTCCCGTGCACGGTCTATGGCGGGTCGAAGCTGGCCGGCGAGTCCTACGCGCGGGCCTACCACCGCACGTACGGCTATCCGACGGTCGTGGTGCGGCCGTTCAACACCTACGGTCCGAGGAGCCATCACGAGGGCGACAGCGGCGAGGTGATTCCAAAGTTCCTGTTGCGCTGTCTGGCGGGGAAGCCGATGGTGATCTTTGGCGACGGCTCCCAGACACGTGACTTCACGTACGTGTCCGATTCGGCGCGAGGGATCCTGCTGGCCGGATCGCATCCAGACGCGATCGGCCGGACGATGAATCTCGGGTTCGGTGCGGAGACAACAGTCAGCGATCTGGCCCGCGCCGTGGCCGAGGCTGCCGGACGGCCCGATGCTGCCGTCGAGCACGTCGAGGGACGGCCCGGTGACGTGCTGCGGCTCTATGCCGACATGTCGCAGGCGAAGCAACTGCTGGGCTACGAGCCGACCATCGGCCTGCGCGAGGGGCTCACGCGCCTGCTTGCGTGGTATCGCGAACAGGGTGTGGACCCGGCGATTCTTCTCGAGCGCGAAGTCGTGCGGAACTGGATGCCCGCGTGATACCGGTCGCGCAGCCCTGGATGGGCGAAGAGGAGGCGGCCGCCGCACGCAGGGCGATTCTCTCGGGATGGGTCACCCAGGGTCCGGAGGTGGCGGCGTTCGAGCGCGAGTTCGCGGAGGCGGTCGGCGCCTCGCACGCGTGCGCGGTATCGAGTTGCACCACGGCGATGCATGTGGCGCTCGTGGCGCTCGGCGTGGGCCCCGGCCATGAAGTGGTCACCGTCAGCCACTCGTTCATCGCCACGGCGAATGTCGTGCGGTACTGCGGAGCGACGCCCGTCTTCGTCGACGTGGAACCGGAGACCTGCAACATCAATCCGACACTCATCGAGGCGGCCATTTCGCCGGTGACGCGGGCGATTCTCTGTGTGCATCAGCTGGGGATGCCGTGCGACCTGCGTGCGGTCCGAGCGATCGCAGCCCGGCATGGCCTGCCGGTGGTGGAGGATGCGGCCTGCGCCGTCGGCAGCGAGGTGCTGAGCGAGACCGGAGCGTGGGAACGCATCGGTCTTCCGCATGCGGACATCGCCTGCTTTTCCTTCCATCCGAGAAAGCTCCTCTCGACGGGAGACGGCGGGATGCTGACGACCGCCGACCCCGCCCTTGACGCACGGTTCCGCCTGCTTCGCCAGCACGGGATGGACGTGCCGGACACCGTGCGTCATGCGGCCTCGACGGTCGTGACGGAGTCCTATCCGACGCTTGGCTACAACTACCGGATGACCGACATTCAGGCGGCCATCGGCCGCGTGCAGCTGACGCGTCTTTCGGCGATCGTCGAGCGTCGCCGCCTACTTGCCGCCCGCTACGCCAGGGCTTTTACCGGTGTTTCCGCGCTGACCGTGCCCCACGAACCGTCGTGGGCCCGGAGCAACTGGCAGAGCTACGCCATCAGGCTCACCGATCCCACGCGACAGCGCCCCGTGATGCAGCATCTGCTTGATGCTGGAATTGCCACGCGGCGCGGCGCCATGAATGCCCATTGCGAGGGAGCCTATCCTGCAGGAGCCTGGCGTGCGGCACCAGGCGGGCTTGCGGTGAGCGAGCACCTGCAGGACACGACCGTGGTGCTGCCTCTGTTTCACGCCCTCGACGAAGCCAGGCAGGATCAGGTCATCGCCTCGGTGATGAAGGCGGTAGAGGCGTGATGCTCACGCTGGTCACGCCGGCGTTCAATGAAGCGCTGAACCTGGGCGGCCTCCATGCCCGGATCCGGACAACGATGGACACGCTCGGCCAGGACTGGGAGTGGATCGTCGTGGACGATCACTCGACGGACAACACGTTCGATGTGCTCCGGGCCGTTGCTGAGACCGATCCCAGGGTCCGTGGCCTCAGGCTGGCGAGGAACGAAGGGTCGCACGTCGCCATTACCGCCGGGCTCCATCACGCCAGGGGTGACGCGGCTGTGGTGCTGGCTGCCGACCTCCAGGATCCGCCAGAGACGATCGGCGCCATGCTGGCGGCCTGGCGCGGAGGCGCGCAGGTCGTCTGGGGGACGCGCCGGGAGCAACCGGGCGCACCGGCGCACGCCGGCTTCGCGGCCATCTACTACTGGATCATGCGCCGGCTGGTCGGCGTGACGGCGCTGCCCGAGCGTGGCGCCGACTTCTTCCTGGCCGACCGCGTGGTCCTCGACGCGTTTGCGCAGCACGCCGAGCGGCAGATCTCCGTCTTTGCGCTCGTGGCCTGGATGGGCTTTCGCCAGGCCACCATCGAATACGACAAGCAGCCCCGCGCGGCGGGCCGTTCCGGATGGACCACCGCCAGGAAAGTCGCCCTCGTGGCCGATTCGGTGACGGCGTTTTCCGCGTTGCCTGTGCGGTTCGTGACCGCAACGGGTGTGTTGCTTCTGGCTACGGGGCTTGTCTGCGGATTGGCCTGGGTGCTGCGGGGCGGATTCCGCCTCGGCCTGGGCTCCGGCCTGGCCGCGCTGTCGGGGCTGCACCTGACGGCGCTCGGGGTGGTCGGGGAGTATGTCTGGCGCACGCTTGAGCTGGCACGCCGGCGGCCGGTCTACCTGGTAGAGGGGCATGCCGGACGTGGAGCCCAAGGTAATGGGTCTGAGTCCCTAAGATAGAATGAACAATCTGCCCATGCTGTCCGTGCCGACGATTGACTGTATTGCCGGGTACCACCTGAATCCGTGGACCTGCGGCATCGCCAAGTTCAACACGATCCTCTCCGGTCACCTTGATGTGCCGGTGGTCGGGATACGTGCGGTCGAGCTGGGCCGGTACCGGAGGCCGCTGCTGTCCATCAAGCTCGAGGAGTTTTCGGCGCCGGACGCGGCGGACCTCGACCTGTGGAGTCAGGCTCACGCCGGTGACTTTGAACTGTTCCTCCACAATTTCCGGGGCGAACCCATCGAGCAGCGCCTGCTGGCCGCCGCGGGAAAGGTCTACTGCGGCAACTCCGAACTGGCGCAGGAACTCCGGCCGTCGAGGCCAGACCTCAGCGAGTTGTTCTGCCCCGGCACCATTCTCAACCCGCAGCGGTTCGAGGATACCGAGCTCAAGATCTTCACCTTCGGCATGGCCCACAAGATCCGGGTGCCGCTCTATACGAGGCTCCGCGACCTGCTCGACGCCACCGGGAAGACCTATTCTGTGTTCGTCTCAACGGCGCTGCACGAAGGCACCAACTTCGACGGGTCCTTCGTGGTTCGGTTCGAGGAACTGCAAGCGCTCTTCAATGGGCGCGTGTATTTCATGGGGTATCTCTCGGACACGGCGGTCTACAACCACCTGCTCGACTGCTCGTATCTCGCGGCCTTCTTCGAAAAGGGGCTGCGTGCCAACAACACCACGGTCAACGCGGCGATGGAATGCGGGTGCACCGTGATCACCAACCTCGACGCCCACTCGCCGACCGGCTTCGAGCACATGACGAACATCGTGGATATCAACCGATGCGACGGCCTTCCCGGGGTGGAGGAGTCGACGCGAATTGGGCGGGCGGCGCGCGAGGTTGCGCAGTCGCAATATGGGTGGGACCGGCTCGTCGCGCAGTTGCGGCCGGCTGTCCTCGCGTAGGTTCCGGCCAGAGGAGTCTTCAGTGTCAGCAACCATCAGGATCGGGTCCCGGGAGATTGGTGACCACACCGACTGCTACGTCATCGCGGAGATCGGCCACAACCATCAGGGCAGCCTCCAGCAGTGCCGCGAACTCTTCAAGGAGGCCAAGGCGGCCGGCGCGCACGCGGTGAAGCTCCAGAAGCGCAACAATCGCGGCCTGTTCACCAAGGCCGCCTACGACAAGCCGTACGACAACGAGAACAGTTACGGCGCCACGTACGGCGAGCACCGGGAGTTCCTTGAGTTCGGGCTGAAGGAATACCAGGAGCTGAAGGCCTATGCCGCCGAGCTCGGTGTGGATTTCTTCTCGACGGCCTTCGATGCCGAGAGCGCGGACTTCCTGGAGGCGCTCGACCCGCCGGCCTACAAGCTGGCCTCGGGCGACATCAAGAGCACCCCACTCCTGAAGCACGTCGCGACGTTCGGCAAGCCGATGATCATCTCCACCGGTGGCGCCAGGCTCGACGAGATCCGCCGGGCCTACGACGCGATCATGCCGATCAACCCGCAACTGGTGATTCTGCAGTGCACCGCGGGCTACCCGGCGAAGTTCGAGGAACTCGACCTGCGCGTCATCACGCAGTTCCGTGAGGAGTTCCCGGGAGCGGTCGTCGGGTTCTCTGGCCACGACAACGGGATCGCGATGGCCGTGGCCGCCTACGTCCTGGGCGCGCGCGTCATCGAAAAGCACTTCACGCTGAACCGCGCGATGAAGGGCACCGACCACGCGTTCTCGCTGGAGCCGCTCGGCCTGAAGAAGATGGTGCGCGATCTCGAACGGACCCGTCTCGCGCTTGGCGACGGGAAGAAGAAGATCTTCGAGAGCGAGAAGGCGCCCATTCTCAAGATGGGGAAGAGCCTGTTCGCGAAACGCGCCATTCCGGCGGGTCACGTGCTGACAGTGGAGGACATCACGATGAAGTCCCCCGGCGGCGGGATTCCCCCCTATGAGCTGGAACAGGTCATTGGGCTGACGACGACCGAGGCGCTCCGAGAGGACGACTTCCTGAGCGTGGACCTGCTGGCCGGCGCGGACAAGGTCGGGCTGGCGCGCTCGTGAACCCCGCGTTCAGTTTGGATGGCCAGATCGCCGTCGTCACGGGGGCGTGCGGCAAGCTCGGCCCGATCTGGGTCGAGGCGCTCCTCGAAGCGGGCGCCACGGTTGCGGCGCTGGAACTGCCGGCGATGACGACCTCCCCGGCATTCGCCGCGCTGGAGGGGACGTACGAGGGCCGCGTCGTTCGCTACGACTGCGACATCACGGATCGCGCATCCATCACGGCGGCTGGCCAGTTGGTGAGCGCCGCGTACGGCGTGCCTTCGATCCTGGTGAACAACGCCGGCGTTGACCAGCCCCCAGACTCCGGCACCAGTCGCAGCGCCATCGAAGACGTGCCGGTGGAGCAGTTCCGCAAGATGGTGGAGGTGAACCTGCTGGGTACCCTCCAGGTGATCCAGGTGATCGGCGGCGCGATGGCGAAGGCCGGCCGGGGCTCCATCATCAATATCGGTTCACTCTACGCGTCGGTCTCCCCGGACCAGCGCTTCTACGACCACATGCCCGGGAACCTCCCGTTCCTGAAGTCGCCTGCCTACGGCGCCTCGAAGGCGGCAGTGGTCAACATGACGAAGTACTTCTCCACGCTCTGGGGTAAGGCCGGCGTGCGTGTGAACACCCTGTCTCCTGGTGGTGTGCTCGGCGGACAGGACCCGGACTTCAAGGCCAAGTTCGGCAGCCGCGTGCCGCTCGGCCGCATGGCGGAGCCGGTCGATCTCAAGGGGCCCCTCGTGTTCCTGGCGTCCAGTGCCGCATCCTATGTGACCGGACACGAACTGCGCGTCGACGGAGGCTTCACCGCGTGGTAACGCCAGACCTTCGCGTGTTTCCGGCGGCGGTGCCGAACCAGATCGGGCACCAGGACGCGCCGGCGTCCGGCGGCGAGACCTTCGTGAAATTCGAGCCGGCGACAGGGCGCGAGCTGTGCCGTGTCGCCCGGTCGCGCCGCGAGGATGTCGAGCGCGCCGTGACGGCCGCCCGCGCCGCGCAGCCAGCCTGGGCCGCCCAGACGGTGGTCGCGCGGGGCGATGCACTGCGCCGCATCGCGATGCTGATGGTCGAGCACAAGGCGGCCATCGCCTCGCTCGTGGCACGCGAAACGGGCAAGTCGATGAAGGACGCGCTCGGCGAGACCGATGCGGCCATCGAGATGGGATTTTTTGTGGCGGGCGAGGGGCGCCGTTTCTACGGCACCACGACGACGAGTGCCGTGCCGAACAAGGCCGCGCTCATCATCCGCCAGCCGCTCGGCGTGGCGGGTCTCATCATTGCGGCCAATACCCCCATCGCCAACGTGGCGTGGAAAGCCTTCCCGGCGCTGCTCTGCGGCAATGCGGCGGTGATGAAGGCATCGGAAGATACGCCGCTATCGGCCTGGGCGTTCGGCGTGCTGGCGCGCCTCGCGGGCGTGCCCGACGGCGTCTACAGCACCGTGCACGGTCTGGGCGAGGAGGCCGGTGCGCCGCTGGTCGAGCACCCGGACGTCGACATCATCAGTTTCACAGGCTCTACGTCCGTCGGCCGCTGGATCGCTGAAACGACCGGACGGCGACTGGCGAAGACCTGCTTGGAGCTCGGCGGGAAGAACCCGCTCGTGGTCTGCGACGACGCGGACCTCGACAATGCCGTGAAGTGGACGATCGGCTCCGCCTTCAGCAACGCGGGCCAGCGCTGCGCGGCCGGGAGCCGCATCATCGTGTTCGATGCGGTCTACGACGCGTTCAAGGCGAAGCTGGTGGCCGCGACCGACGCCCTGAAGGTCGGCTCGACGGACGCGGATGACTACGGCCCCGTCATCAACGAAGAGCAGATGACGAACATGCTGGCGGCCGTGCAGCGCGCGCGGACGGACGGCGCGACCGTCCTGACTGGCGGGCAACGACTCACTGGGCCCGGCCGTGACGGGGGCTATTACGTCGCGCCGACACTCATCGAGCACGCCGGCCCGAATGCCGAAATCTCGCGCCACGAACTCTTCGGCCCGATTACGTGCCTCTACCGCGTGCGTGATTTCGAGGAGGCGGTGCAGCTGGCCAACGGGACGGATTTCGGCCTCACGGCCTCCATTCACACGCGCAGCATTCATCGCGCCATGACGTTCATCAACCGCGTGCAGGCTGGCGTTGCGGTGGTCAATGGCGGGACCTACGGCAGCGAGCCGCACATGCCGTTTGGCGGCCTGAAGCAGTCCGGTAACGGCTGGCGCGAGGCAGGCACTGCGGCGCTCGACGTGTACTCGGACCTCAAGACCATCTACATCAACCACGATCCCGCCCGGCTCTGAGCGGGGGAGTCCGATGCCTGATTCCGTGTCCACCCGTGCCGTCGCGTTGATTCCCGCGCGGCAGGGTTCCAAGCGTGTCCCGGGGAAGAACATCCGTCCGCTCGGCGGACACCCGATGCTCGCGTATTCGATCGCCGCAGCTCGGGCCAGCGGGGTGTTCGCCTCCGTGATGGTCTCCACGGAATCCGAGGACATCGCGCGCATCGCCCGGCACTACGGCGCCGATGTGCCGTTCCTGAGGCCCGCGTCTTTTGCCGGCGACACATCGCCCGACATCGAGTGGGTCGAGCACGCGCTCGCGACGCTCACCGCGTCGGGCCGTCCCTACGACTGCTTCAGCCTGCTGAGGCCGACCAGCCCGTTCCGCACGGCGGCCACGATCCGCCGCGCCATGGCCCTGTTCCTTGCCCAGCAGGGGGTCGACTCCCTTCGCGCCATCGAGAAGTGCACCGAGCATCCGGGCAAGATGTGGGTCGTGCGCGGCGCCAGGATGTTCCCGCTGTTGCCGTTTGCCGCGCCGGGGGCGGGCGCACCGGGCGCAGCGACGGAGACGCCGTGGCACAGCACTCCGTATCAGGCCCTGCCGCCGGTCTACGTGCAGAACGCGTCCCTGGAGATTGCCTGGACGTCGGTCGTGCGCGATCGGCACACCATTGCGGGAGACGTCGTCGTGCCCTTCATTACGGAGGGGCACGAGGGATTCGACATCAATGACCCGATGGACTGGCTGGTGGCCGAACGCCTCCTGGCCGACGGCGCCGTCGCGCTGGAGCCCATCGCCGAACCATCGTTCACGCCGTAGCCGGGCCACGGTACGGCAGAGACCTCCGCGGCGGATCTTCGGCCGCGCCACACACGAGAGCGACGCACACATGGGTGACCTTCAGACAGATCAGGGCGAGAGCCTCGAACTCCGCTACGTTCCTGTGTCCGAGTTCGAGCGGGTCCGGCAGGCGGCCGGTGCAACGGCCGTGGACCGCGCCGCCACATTCGCGGCGCTGGCGCGCATCAATGCGCTCTACATGATCGCGGGCGCGTGGTCGGGCCATATCGGTACGAGCTTCAGCTCGCTCGACATCATGAGCTGGCTGTTTCTGAATGAGCTACGCGACCTCGACAAGGGGGATGAGGCCTGCGACATCTTCTTTTCGTCGAAGGGCCACGATGCGCCCGCGCTCTACAGCGTGCTCATCGCACTGGGCCTCCTGCCGGCCGACAAGATCCACGAACTGCGCCGCCTCAACGGCCTCCCGGGACATCCGCACGTTGAGACGCCGTTCATTCAGGCGAACACCGGCTCGCTCGGCATGGGCATCTCAAAGGCGAAGGGCATGGCCATCGCCAACCGGCTCGCTCTGAGGCCGCGGCGGATCTTCGTGCTGACGGGCGACGGTGAACTCCAGGAAGGGCAGCTGTGGGAGTCGCTGGCGACCGGCGTGCACCGCGGCCTCGGCGAGATCGTCGTCATCGTCGACCATAACAAAGTGCAGTCGGACACGTGGGTGGCCAAGGTCAATGATCTCGGCGACGTCGAGGCGAAGTTCCGGGCGTTCGGTTGGCATGTCAGCCGATGCGACGGCCACGACCTTGACGCATTCTCCCGCACGCTGCGTGCGCTCGACAGCGTGACCGACCGGCCGAAGGTCATCATTGCCGACACCGTGAAGGGGAAGGGTGTGTCCTTCATGGAGGCCCCAACCGCGCTCGCGGATGGTGATCTGTATCTGTTCCACTCGGGCGCGCCGCCCGAGACGCAGTACGTCGACGGATTGGCGCAGCTCACGGCGGAGGCCAACCGGCGGTTCGCCGCGCTCGGTCTCGGCGCCGTGCAGATGGAGATGCGCGTCAGGAATCCCCGCAGGGAACCCCGGCAGACCGACAATCTCGTGGCCGCGTACGGCCGCGCACTGGTGGCCGCAGCCGAGGCGACACCTGGACTGGTGGCGCTCGACGCGGATCTCATCAAGGACTGCGGTCTGCTCGAGTTTGCCGCTGTGTTCCCGGATCGCTTCATCGAGTGCGGCATTGCCGAGCAGGACATGGTCTCGATGGCCTGTGGGCTGGCGCATCGTGGCGCGCTGCCGGTCGTGCACTCGTTTGCCTGCTTCCTCGCCGCCAGGCCCAACGAGCAGATCTACAACCAGTGCAGCGAGTCGACGAAGGTGATGTACGTCGGGTCGCTGGCGGGCGTGATCCCTGGTGGTCCCGGTCATTCGCACCAGTCCGTCCGGGATATCTCGGCGCTGGCCGGCGTGCCGAATCTCGTCATGGCCGAGCCATCGAGTGAAGCGGAGACCTCTGCGCTCGTGGCGCACCTGACCGGCACCGTACCGGAGAGCAGCTATCTGCGTCTCGTCTCGGTGAAGTGGCCGATGCCGTTCGACTATGCGCCGCAGTCACCGATCCGGGTTGGCACCGGCTGGACGATCCGTGACGGCTCGGACCTCGTCGTCATCGGCTACGGCCCATGGATGCTGGCCAATGCGTGGCACGCAGCCGAGGCGCTCGCCGCGCAGGGGATTGCCGTCAGGCTGATCAACCTCCCGTGGCTGAACCGGGTCGATCGGGACTGGCTCCGCGCGGCGGTTGGCGATGTCCGCCGTGTCGTGACGCTCGACAACCACTATCTCTCCGGGGGACAGGGCGAAATGGTCGGGGCGGCGCTGGCCGAACTCGGGCTTGACCCTGGCGTCCGCCTGCGGCGCGTTGGCGTGACCGAGTTGCCCGAGTGCGGCACCAACGACGAAGTGCTCGCGTATCACGGACTCGATATCGCAAGCCTGACGACGGTGTTCGCCGGACACGCGCGCGCATGAGTCCTGTCCTGTTCTGGGATATCGACGGGACGCTCCTTGCGACGGGCGGGGCCGGGATGTTCGCGTGGAACGACGCGGTCAAGGAACACACGGGCCGCGACTTCGACCTGAAGACGGCGATCCGGAGCGCGGGGTTTACCGATTATCAGATCGGTGTCCGGACCTTCGAGGTGCTCGGCATCCCCGCATCGTCGGCGGACGTGGACCGGCTCGTGCGGCGCTATGAGGAACTGTTGCCGGCCAGTCTCTTTCGGAAGGACGGCGTCGTTCTGCCGAATGTACGGGCCATCCTCGAGCGCCTGCGCGACGATCGGCCCGATGTGCGGTCGTATCTGCTGACCGGCAACACCGCGGCCGGCGCCCGTGCCAAGCTGACGCACTACGGTCTGTGGGAATTGCTGTCGCGTGGCGCGTTCTGCGTTGACGCGACGGCGCGCGCCGGTATCGCGGCCCGGGCACTCGCGCTCGCGCGTGATGAAGGGCCAGTGCCCGATGGGATGGCGATCGTCATCGGCGACACGCCGCACGACATTGAATGCGCCAATGCGGTTGGTGCGCGGACACTGGCGGTGGCGACTGGCGGCTATGACCTCGACGAGCTCACGTCGCATCGGCCGTGGCATGGTTGCGCCGAGCTGCCCGCGCCGGACGACTTCCTCGCGCTCATCAGCACGGCGCACGCGGCCGGGGAGCCGGCGCGGAGAGAATGAAACGCGGCCTCATCCGTCGCTTTCCGCGCCTGTGGCGGATGACCCGGCTGGTCCGGCGCTGGTACTACGCCCGGCGGCACGCGTACCCGGACTGGGCGGAGATGCTGACGGCCGCACCGTCGCTGTGGAGCGCGGCGAGGGGGGCCGCCGCCGGCGGTCCGAAGGTGCTGCTGGCCTCCTCGATCGGTGCCACGGCCCACGCGGTCTCGCTGGAGAGCGCCCTGGCAGTGGCGTTGACGCTGCGTGGTGCCGAACCGCATGTCCTGCTGTGCGACGGGGCCTTGCCGGCCTGCGCGGAGTGCGAGGCCTCCCTCTATCCGGACATCCGGCGTTTCGCCGAGCGGGGACCTGCCGCTGACCTCTGTCAGGATTGCACCTGGCCAGCCGAGCGTGTCTATCGCCGTCTCGGCATCCACGTACACCGCTACAGCGAATATCTGACGGCTGACGACCGGCAGGAGGCTTCGCGTGTGTCACGTGGGTGCCCGAGCTCGGAGCTCCGGGCCACCGTCTGGCGCGGCGTACCAGTCGGCGAACATGCGCTCGCGGGCGCGCTACGGTTCTTCGCGACCGGGTCGCTCGACGATGAACCGCAGGGCGAGGCCGTTCTTCGGCGGTACCTCGAGGCCGCCATACTGACGGCCGCGGCGACCGGGCGCCTCCTTGAGACGCTCGCGGTGTCGTCCATGGTGGTCACGCACGGGATCTACGTGCCGTGGGGCTTGCTGAGCGAAGTCGCCCGCCGCGCCGGCGTAGCGGTGTCGACGTGGAACGTGGCCTACCGGAAGCGGCGCTTCATCTTCAGCCATGAGGACACCTACCATCACACGCTCCTCTCGGAGCCGCGCGACGCCTGGGAGCACCAGGCACTGTCCGACGGCCAGGAGCGTGAGCTGATGGACTATCTCGCCAGCCGGCGTGAAGGCCTCTTTGACTGGATCGTGTTTCATCGCGCCGTGCGGCAGCGCCCGGACGACCTGGCGCGCGAGTTGGGTCTCGACACCGCGAAGCCGGTTGTCGGCCTCCTCACGAATGTGAGCTGGGATGCCCAGCTGCACTATCCGGCGAATGCCTTTCCGACCATGCTCGACTGGCTCGTCGAGACCTGTGAATACTTCGCCGGGCGGCCGGACCTGCAACTGCTCATCCGGGTGCACCCGGCCGAGGTCAGCGGGTTTCCGCCGTCGAGGCAGCCGATTCTCGCGGAGCTCCGGAAGCACATTCCCGTGCTGGCACCGAATATCTTCGTGGTGCCGCCTGAAAGCGGCATGAGCAGCTACACGCTGATGTCTCTGTGCAACGCGGCCATCATCTACGGCACCAAGATGGGGGTGGAGCTGACCAGTGTGGGGCAGCCTGTCATCGTCGCCGGAGAGGCGTGGATCCGGAACAAGGGGCTGACCTTCGATGCCTCGAATCGGGACGAGTACCGGACGCTTCTCGACCGGCTGCCGTTCCCGAACCGTCTCGATGCCGACCAGCTTGCCCGGGCTCGCCGGTACGCCTATCACTTCTTCTTCAACCGGATGATTCCAGTGCCTTTCTTTGAGCCGAAAGCGGGCTATCCTCTCTTCCGGTTGAAGCTCTCCTCCCTTGATCAACTCCTGCCCGGCGCGAGCCCGGGATTGGATACGATCTGTGACGGCATCCTGCACCGGCAGCCCTACGTGGTCGGCCGGACACGGGCTGCCCGTACGCCTGCACCGACGCACGCCTGAGTCCGGCCTGTCGCCGGTGACGGCGGGCGGCTCCGTATCGTGCTGACCACCACTCTCCCTCTCGCTGCCACCTTTGGAGTGGCCACGTTGACCGCCCTGCTTCTCGGGGCGGCGGTCCGGAGGCTTGCGCCGGTCATCGGGGCCGTTGTGCCGCCGCGTCCGGATCGGTGGCATGACCAGCCCACGCCCACGATGGGCGGCATTGCGATTGGGCTGGCGGCGGCGGTCGGCGCGCTCTGTCTCCTCTTCATACCTGCCTCAGATGGGCCTGGCGTCTGGGCTCCGGTGGCGTTGGCCGGGGCGGCCATGTGGGCGCTTGGCCTGGTCGATGACCGCGTGCAGCTCTCGCCGCTGGCGAAGCTGGTCGGGTCGCTCATCACCGGCGCGTTCCTGGTCTTCGCCCTCGCGCGGACGGGGCTGGGCGGCCTGCCCCTGGGCGGGACCCTCCTCGCCGTCGTCTGGTTCGCGGGTGTCTGCCACGCGATGAACCTGCTCGACAACATGGATGGTCTGGCTGCTGGTGTCGGGCTGATCGCGGCCGCTGGCCTCGCGGTGTTGGAATGGACCGTGTTGGGTCCGGTGCTCGGTGGATTTCTCGTGGCGCTGGCGGGGGCGTTGCTCGGCTTTCTCTACTGGAACCGCCATCGCGCGCGGTTGTTCATGGGCGATTGCGGCAGCCTCTTCATCGGTGCCGTGCTCGCAGGCGCGTCACTGGTGCCGGTATTCGCCACGGGCGAGACCCTCGCCCGGCCGTCGCTCACCGCGGTGCTCATTCTGGTCATGCCGCTCCTCGATACGAGCTTCGTGCTGGTACTCCGGCGGCTGGCCGGCCGGCCCGCGACCCGCGGCGGCACCGATCACGTGTCGCACCGGCTCGTCTCTCTCGGACTTTCGGAACGCAGCGCCGTGCGCGTGCTCTATCTGATTGGCCTCCTCGGCCTGGCAGTGGCCATGGGCCTGACGCGGGGCAGCCAGGACGTCATGCTGCCGACCGTGGCGCTGTTTGCGGTGTCCCTGATGCTGCTCGGAGTCTTCCTGGCGCGGGTACCTGCCTACAACGCGCAGGACTTCTCGGCGCTGGCAAAATCCTCCTATGCCCCGCTCATCAAAGACCTGACCTTCCGGTGGCACGCCGGCGAGGTCATCCTCGATCTCATTCTCATCAGCGCCTGCTACTACTTCGCCTACTGGCTCCGGTTTCCGGACGACCAGCTTGTGCACTTCCTGCCGTTCTTTGGGTCGTCGCTACCGGCCGTCCTCGGGCTGAAGCTGGCGTCGCTCTACACGTCCGGTCTCTACCGCCGCAGCTGGCAGACGTTCGGACTGCGGGATGTCAGCGCCGTGCTGCGCGGTGTCGGCATGGGCTCGCTCCTCTCCGTGCTCGTCGCGGCCTATGTGTATCGGATGCAGGGCTTTTCGCGGACGGTGTTCGTGCTGGACGCGCTGTTGTTGACGACGGCCGTCGTGCTGACCCGTGGGTCCTTCCGCGCGATGAGTCTGGCCGCGGCCGTGAAAAGCAAGCGCAGCAGTCGTGTGGTCATCTACGGCGCCGGGTCGTTCGGGCAGCTGCTGGTCCGCGAACTCCGAGTGAATCCGGATTGGGCGATGAAGCCAGTGGCGTTTATCGACGACGATCCTGCGAAGACCGGCACCTGGATCGACGGCGTTCCCGTCGAGGGAGGACTCCCCGACCTGGATGCCGTGTGCAAGCGGCACAAGGCCGGTACGGTCGTGGTGAGTTCCCGTTCCATTCCGGTCGGCCGTGAGGATCAGGCACGGGAGATCGCGGCGCGTTCCGGCCGGACCCTTCGTCGCCTCCGTATCGAGATCGATTGAGCCCGCCCGTTCCTGCCTCCCCGCTTCGTGTCGGCATCGACGGCCGTGCGTTTACCTCGCCGGCCGCGGGCATCCGGCGCTACGCGGAGGGCCTCACCACGGCACTGGCGGCGCAGACCGATGTGGCCGTCACGGTCATCGGCGGCCGGCCGCAGTCACTGCCGGCAGGCGTGGCTCATCAGCCCGAGGCATGGCATCCGCCCGGCAACCCTGGCTGGGTGCTCGTGGGTCTGCCGCGCTCCGCACGGCGGGCTCGCGTGGATGTGCTGCACGCGCTCGCCTACACCGCGCCATTCCGGGCGGCGATGCCAGTCGTGCTCACGGTGCACGACGTGTCCTACGCGAGGCATCCCGAGTGGTATCCGCACGAACGCGATCACATCCGGCGTTTCTACTACCGGCTGAGCGCGCAGCGCGCGGCAACCATCATCACGCCCTCGCAGTTCTCGGCCTCCGAGATCCAGGCGGCCTACGGGATTACGGCGGACCGCATTGCCGTGGTGCCCATGGGCGTCGAAAAGGCGTTTGGCGTCAGCGGTGCGATCGCGGCCGTGTCGCTTCCCGACAGCGTGCGGGAGCCCTTTGCCCTCCACGTGGGTGACGTGCACGCGCGACGGAATCCGGATGTCGTGCTGCGGGCCCTCGGCGCGCTGGAGCGCCGCGGCGGCCCTGCGATTCCGCTGGTTCTGGCCGGCGTCGACCATGGGGAGATGGCAGCGCTCTCGTCGCTGGCACCGGGGCGGGTCGTCGCACTCGGCCCGGTGAGCGAGGCCGTCCTGCAGACGCTCTATCGGCGTGCCGTCGTGCTGGTCTATCCCTCCCGCTACGAGGGCTTCGGGTTTCCGCTGATCGAAGCGATGGCAGCCGGCTTGCCGGTCGTGGCGTCCCGTGCGGCGTCGCTCCCGGAGGTGGCGGGTGACGCGGCGCTTCTGGTTGAGCCCGAGGATGCGGATGCGTGGGCCGGTGCGCTGAGCCGGCTGCTCACTGAGCCGGGCCTGCGCGACGGGATGGTGCGACGGGGACTCGCCCGGGCGGAGCAGTTCACCTGGGCGCGGACGGCGCGTCTGACCATGGATGTCTATCGGAAGCTGGCGCGGCGATGAGTGGGCCGGCCGTCTCCGTCGTCATCGTGTCCTGGAATGGGCGGCATCATCTGACGCGGTGCCTCGACGCCGTGGCGGCGCAGCGCGGCATCGCGTTCGAGACAATTCTCGTGGACAACGGATCCAGCGATGGCACCGCGGCCTTCGTCGGCGAGTCGTATCCGTGGGTCAGACTCGTCAGGCTCGAGACCAACGCGGGTTTCACGGGCGGCAACAACGCGGGGGTGCGCGAGGCGCGCGGCGAGTACGTCGCGCTGCTGAACAACGACACGGAGGTCGCGCCGGATTGGCTGGCACGGCTGCGTGCCGGAGTCGATCTCACGGAGGGCTTCGCGCTCGTCAGCTCCCGCGTCGTCTACATGGACACGCCAGACGTGCTGGACAGCGCCGGCGACGGATTCACCCGGGCGGGTGGCGCCTTCAAGCACGGACACGGCGAGCCGGTGTCGCGCGCGCTGGTGTCGCGCGAGGTCTTTGGCGTCTGTGGCGCCGCGTGTCTCCTCCCCACGTCGCTCTTCCGTGACCTTGGCGGCTTCGACGATGCGTTCTTCGCCTCGCATGAGGATGTGGATCTGTCCTATCGGGCCCGCCTGCGCGGGTACCGGTGCCGCTATGTGGCGGATGCCGTCGTCCTGCACCGTGGCAGCGCCACGCTGGGCCGCTCCAGTGGTCACGCGGTCTTCCACGGTCAACGGAATCTGGAGTGGGTCTACCTCAAGAACACGCCGGCGCGGCTGCTCTGGCGGACCTGTGTCTCACACGTCATCTACGACCTGGCCGCCGCGGCGCACTTCGCGCGGATGGGTCTGCTGGGCGCGTATCTCGGGGCCAAGTACGCGGCGCTCCGGGATCTGCCGCGCGTCTGGCGCCAGCGCAGGGAGGTGCAGCGCACGGCCGTCGCCGGGTCGGCGGGCACGTTGTGGCGCGTGATGGAGCCGCGCTGGCTGGGACTGAAGGTACGGGAGAAGCGATTCGATCGGGCGATCCGGCAAGTCCCGGGAGGCGCGCCGCATGCCTGAGATCGCGGTCGTCCTTGTGGACTACAACGCAGGGGATGAAATCATCCATGCGCTTGAGTCGGTCGCGGCCGAGCTGCAGGGCCGCGTCTGGGAAGGCGTCGTCGTCGACAACGCCTCGGCCGAGTCATGCGCCGCTCAGGTGGCGCGCTTCGCTCCCGCCGTCTCGCTGATCTCCAACGCCGTGAACGTCGGCTTCGGCACGGCGGTCAACCAGGCGATCGCCGCCACAACGGCGCCTCTTGTGCTCATCATGAATCCCGACGCCCGCCTGGAACCCGGAGCGCTGGCGGGACTCGAGGCGGTGCTGGCCGCGCACGACGCGTGCGCGATGGCCGGCCCCAGGATCCTGAATCTGGACGGCACCGTCCAGGGGAGCGCCCGGGGCGATCCGGACATGCTGACAGGACTGTTCGGCCGTCGCCAGGTGCTCACGCGCTGGCTCCCGTGGCTGCCTGCCGCCAGGCGAAACGTCATCGACCCGTCGGCGCTCGACCCTCGTGAGAGCCATGTCGTCGACTGGCTCTCCGGCGCATGCCTGCTGGGTCGCCGCTCCGCGCTTGCGCGTGTCGGCGGCTTCGATGAGCGCTACTTCCTCTATTGGGAGGATGCCGACCTGTGTCGCCGGCTCCGGCACACGGGGTATCACGTGCGGTATGTCCCTGCGGCGACGGCCGTTCACCGTGTCGGTCACTCGAGCCGGACGGCGCAGGCCGCCTCGATCCGTGCGTTCCATACGAGCGCGAGGCGCTACTACGACACGCACGTCGCGCCCGGGCGCCTGAACCCCATGCGTATGGTCGCGCATGTCCTGCTGGCGGCCCGCCAGTGGTGGCACCTCCGCCACCTCGCGCTGTAGCGTTCTCTCACCTCCACCGGCTGCTTCGGCGTCGCACGATGCCAGCGGTGTGCCCGCGGGTGATCGCGTACACTCCGGCCATGCGGGGAACGCGTGTCCGCGTGACAGCGCTGCTGCTGGTGGCTGCGGCGGTGACGATGGTGAGCGGGCAGCAGATTGTCCAGACGCCGTTCGGCATCGATCCGCTCGGCCGGTTCCCGCGCGCCGACCCCAGGGCCACCAGCCGGACGTTGCCCGCCGGCTATACCGGCCAGTTTCAATTCTGCCGGCTCCGCTTCCGTAACGCGCCCGATGGCGACGGCGGTGGTTGGTTCGTGGACTATCCCCGGGCGGACGAGAATCTCTCGTCGCGGCTCTCCGAAGTGACCAAGATCCGGATCAGCGCGGATGAGCGTGGCCGGCCCAGGCACATGGTCACGACGGCGTCCGAACCCGACCTGTTGCTGTGTCCGTTCATCATGATGACCGAGCCTGGCGGCGCCTACTTCGACGAGGACGAAGCGGAGCAACTGCGGACGTACCTGCTCAAGGGCGGCTTTCTCTGGGCTGATGACTCGTGGGGCAGCTACGCCTGGGACTGGTGGCGGCAGCAACTGGCCATCGTGCTGCCGGGCGGCACGTTTCCCGTGATCGACCTGCCCATGGACCACCCGCTGTTTCACACCCTCTTCAACATCGAACGGGTGCCGCAGATTCCCAATGTCGGACTGTGGGTGAGCCGGCACCAGACGTCCGAGCGCGGGCCGGACAGCCCGGAGACGCCTGCTCGCGCGGTACTCGAGCCGCGGACCGGCCGGGTGATGGTCTTCATGACCCACAACACCGACTTCGGTGATGCCTACGAAGAAGAGGCGGTGAGTCCCGATTACTTCCGGCGGTTCTCCACCGTCGCGTACGCCATCGGGGCGGACATCGTGGTGTACGCGATGACGCACTGACCATGCGCTGGCTTCTGGCGGCATGTCTTGTGGTCCTGCTCGGTGGAGCCGTCGGCGCGCAGCGTTATCTGCGCGAGGGCCCCGGTTCGCCGATCCGCCACCCGCCCCAGCAATCTGTCTTCAGCGACGGCCGGTTCGCATTCTGCAAGCTCATGTACAACTCGGTGCGCCGGGAGCCGATGGGCATTGGCTGGTGGACCGACTATCCGTTCGCCGGGACCCATCTGATGATCCGGACCTCGGAGCTCACCCGCACGCCGATCAGCCGCGATGGCACGGAGCCAAACCACTGGGTCGTCTCGCTGACCGACGATGCGCTCTTCCAGTGCCCGTTCCTGATGGCGTCCGATGTCGGCACGATCGGTCTCAGTGTGCTCGAGGCTGAACGCCTACGGA
This sequence comes from Acidobacteriota bacterium, assembly GCA_947482665.1. Classification (GTDB taxonomy): domain Bacteria; phylum Acidobacteriota; class Vicinamibacteria; order Vicinamibacterales; family UBA2999; genus CANKJK01. The sequence continues at coordinate 55,899 of CANKJK010000005.1, read as the reverse complement.
ACTATCTGCTGAAGGGCGGGTTCCTCTGGGTCGACGACTTCTGGGGAGAAGCGGCATGGGCGCAGTGGACCTCACAGCTGGCACGCGTGCTGCCGCCATCGGACTATCCGATCGTGGAGTTGCCGCTCGAGCATCCGGTCTTCCATACGCTCTACAACGTCCGTGAGATGCCGCAGATTACCAACATCAATAACTGGCGGCGGACCGGTGACGTCATCGAGCAGAGTGAGCAGAACCGGGGCGCGCATCTCAGAGCCGTCCTCGACCGCCATGGACGGGTCATGGTGGCGATGACCTTCAATACCGACATGGGCGACTCCTGGGAGCGCGAGGAGGAGGACCCGGAGTTCTTCAAGCGTTTTTCGGTCGAGGGCTATGAACTGGGCGTGGATATGGTTCTCTACGCGCTCACCCATTGATCCGGCCGGTACAATGGCCAGCATGATGAATCGCGTGTTCGCGCGCCTCGCACTCGTGCTGGCCGTGGCGGCCGGCGCCACCCTGGCGGCCTGCGGGTCGCCGACCTCCCCCTCCAGTGTCACCACCTCAAGTGCCCCGTACTCCCAGACGGATCTGGTGGCGGGCACTGGTGCGACAGCGGCGGCAGGAAACCGTGTGACCGTGGCCTACACAGGCTGGCTGTATGACACGAGCCGAGCGGACGGGAAGGGGACGCAGTTCGACTCGTCGGCCTCGTTTGCCTTCACGGTGGGAGCGGGTCAGGTCATTGCCGGCTGGGATCAGGGCGTTCCCGGGATGAAGATCGGCGGCCAGCGCCGGCTCGTGATCCCGCCAGCCCTCGGGTACGGCAGTCGCGGCGCCGGCAATGTCATCCCGCCGAACGCGACGCTGGTCTTCGACATCACGCTCCTGGCGGTCCAATAGGCCGGACGTCGCCGGTGTCGAGGGGCCGGGTACCCTTCCTGCGCTCCGCGGGCGCGAGTGAAAGACGCCGGGCTCGTTCACGTCAGTCGCGCTGGAACCGGACGCCCGAACTCCTGGCCTCCGCGGCGACCGTCTCAGCAGGTCTCGGCAACCAGTGCCGCGAGCTCGCGGGCAATCGAGAGGCAGGCCGTCAGGCCAGGCGACTCAATGCCGGCCGCGTGAATGAGACGCGGCACGCGGCTGTCGCGTCGGATGAGGAAGTCTCCGAACGATTCACTGGCCGGGTGGATCTTGGGACGGATGCCGGTGCCGCCCGGACGCAGGTCGTCCAGCGTGATGGCGGGGAGCAGCTCCCGCGCCGGCTCCAGGAAGGCCTCCACTGGCAGCCGGTTCTGTTCGTAGTCGTCCTTGCGATCCTGATAGGCGGCCGTGGGACCGAAGGTCACGGCACCAGCCATGGTCTTGGTGATGTGGACGCCGAGGCCATGGGTATGCGGCAGCGGGTAGACGAGGCCCTGCACCAAGCCGCGGCGTGACGGGATCAGCTCGGCATACTCTCCCCGGCACGGATAGATCGTGAATGGGTCGCCGCCCGCCAGAGCCGAGACGTCGTCCGCGTAGAGTCCGGCCGCGTTGACGACGACCCGGGCCCGGATCCGTTCCGCAGGCGTCACCAGGGTGATCGATTCCGGCAACACCTCGCAGGCCACCAATGGGGTGCCCGCCAGCACCGCCACCTCCTGATCCCGGCAGAGCTGGGCCAATGTCCGTACGAGCGCTTCGGCTTCCAGGATTCCCGTGTCTGGCGAGAACATCGCGGCAACCGGGGGACGCACGTGAGGTTCGCGCGCCCGCACGAACGCGGTGTCCACCATCGTGAGGCGGGTCGCGCCGTTGGCCACGCCCCTGGCGCGGATGGCGTCGAGCCGTTCGGCATCCCCAGCCGAATAGGCCACGACAAGCTTGCCGATGCGCCGGACAGGCACCTGATAGGTGTCGCAGAACGCGTAGAGCGCCGCTGCCCCTTCCACACAGTGCTGCGCCTTGAGGCTCCCCGCCGGGTAGTAGAGCCCTGCGTGGATGACCTGACTGTTGTGCGTGCTGGTGCCCATCCCGGGCCGGTGTTCCCGCTCCAGGACGCAGACGCTGCGGCCTGATGCCGCGATGGCTCGCGCGGCCGAGAGGCCTATGACGCCGCCTCCGATAACCGCGACCTCGATTTCACTGGGTTCCACTGGGATGCCTCGTTCGTTGCCGTGTTTTCAAACGAAATGGTACGATGCGTGGCTGGCGTGTGGGAAAAATAGAAGTGCTGAAGCCGGTCCTCGTGACGGGGGCGAGCGGCCGGTTGGCCACGTTCGTCGCGGAGGCCTTTGCCGACCGCCGGGTGGTGGCCCTGTCGCGTCCGGCCCTGGATATCTTCGACGCGGCAGCTGTCCGCCGAACCGTCGCGGAGGTCGCGCCGGCGGTGGTCATTAACTGCGCGGCCTACAACGATGTGGAGGGGGCCGAAGACCACGCCAGCGCCGCCCTGGCCGTCAATGCGTTCGGCGTACGGAATCTGGCCCGTGCTGCAGCGGCCACAGGGGCCAGGCTGGTGCACTACAGCACGGATTTCGTCTTTGACGGGGAGGCGGACCGGCCCTATACGGAGACAGATGCCACCAGGCCGCAGAGTATCTATGCCGCGTCGAAGTGGCTGGGTGAACGGTTCGCGTTGCAGGCGCCTGGTGCGCTGGTGCTCAGGGTGGAGAGTCTCTTCGGATGCTCACCGGACTGGGCCGGTCCGCGGGGGTCACTGGATGCGATGGTCGAGCGGATGCGGATCGGACAGGATGTGAAGGCCTTCACGGACCGGGTGGTGACACCCAGTTATATGGAAGATGTGGCACGGGCCACGCGAGCTCTGGTTGATGCCGGGGCGGAGTCGGGCATCTACCACGTGGTCAACTCGGGACTGGCAACGTGGGACCGCGTCGCGGCCGAAGCGGCTCACGTGCTCGGGACGGAATCCCGCATTCTGCCGATCACGTTGTCCGAAGTGCGGATGCGGGCACCACGGCCGCGCTACTGTGCACTGTCGAATGCCAAACTGACGGCCGCCGGCTTCCCGATGCCGGAGTGGCAGGACGCGATTCAACGCTGGCTGGGGCCCCGAGCTCTCGCCGGACACCCGGGCGAGGCCCGGACTTAGCGAACGGGATACGGTCACATCTATGGCAAAACGTGCAGTCATCACCGGAATCACTGGGCAGGACGGGTCGTATCTCGCGGAGCTGCTCCTGGAGAAGGGCTACGAGGTCACGGGCATCGTACGCCGGTCGAGCGCGCCGAACTTCTGGCGCATCGAGCACATCCTCGACCGCATCACGCTGCGTCCGGCGGACCTGCTTGATCAGCTGTCGATCATGCGGGTCATCCAGGATGTACGTCCGCAGGAGTTCTATAACCTGGCGGCGATGTCGTTCGTGCCCGCGTCGTGGGACCAGCCGATGCTCACCGGGGAGTTCAACGCCCAGGGCGTGACCCGCGTGCTCGAAGCGATCCGGCAGGTGGACCCCTCGATCCGGATCTATCAGGCGAGTTCGAGTGAGATGTACGGCCGCGTCCGCGAAGTGCCGCAGACCGAGCTCACCCCGTTCTATCCCCGGAGCCCCTACGGCGTGTCGAAGGTGTTCGGGCACTACATCACCGTCAACTACCGCGAGAGCTACAACCTCTTTGCCGTGTCCGGCATCCTGTTCAACCACGAGTCGCCGCGGCGCGGGTTGGAATTCGTCACGAGGAAAGTGACGCAGGGGGTGGCCCGCATCAAGCTGGGCCTGGCCCACGACCTGGCTCTCGGTAATCTCGAGGCCTCCCGTGACTGGGGCTTTGCCGGCGACTACGTGCGCGCCATGTGGCTCATGCTGCAGCAGGACGTGGCGGACGACTTCGTGATCGCCACCGGCGTCGCGCACACGGTGAAGCAACTTGTCGAGGCGGCATTTGAACATGCGGGGCTCGACTGGCAGAAATATGTTCGGCAGGATCCCGCCTTCCTTCGCCCAGCAGAAGTCGATCTCCTTATCGGGGATCCCGCCAAGGCCAAGTCGAAGCTCGGGTGGACGCCGAGCGTGGACTTTAAAGGCCTAGTATCAATGATGGTAGATGCGGACCTGGCGCGGCTGAGCCGGTCCCCGCATGCCGACGCCCGGATCGAGCGCTAGAGAACAATCATGACCATGCAGAGTCTGAAGGAGCGCATCAATCAGCGCACCGCGCGCGTGGGCATCATCGGCCTCGGCTACGTGGGCCTGCCCCTCGCGGTCGAGTTCGCCGCGGCCGGATTCCACGTGACCGGGTTTGACGTCGACGCCTCGAAAGTGGCTGCCGTCAACGCCGGCCACAGCTACATCGGCGATGTGCCTGAGGCGCACCTCGCAGAGGTCGTGCGCGCAGGCCGCCTGAACGCCACGGCGGACATGGCGCAGCTGGCCGGCATGGACGTCATCGACATCTGCGTGCCCACACCCCTCAATAAGACGCGCGACCCTGACCTGTCGTTCGTCGTGCAGGCCGTGGAGGCGGTGAAGGCGCATCTCCGGAAGGGACAGCTGGTCATTCTGGAGTCCACCACGTATCCCGGCACCACCGATGAGGTGGTACAGCCGGCGCTCGAATCGGTCGGGTTGGTGGCGGGGACGGACTTCTTCCTGGCGTTCTCGCCGGAACGCGTCGATCCGGGGAATCCGAACTTCAGCACCCGCACGATTCCCAAGGTGGTTGGCGGCATGAATCCCGCCAGCACGGAGCTGGCCCGCGCGTTCTACGGTGCGGTCATCGACCATGTCGTGCCGGTGAGTTCGACGCGCGTGGCGGAAATGGTGAAGCTGCTCGAGAACACGTTTCGGGCCGTGAACATCGGTCTGGTCAACGAGCTGGCGCTGATGTCGAACCGTATGGACCTGGATGTCTGGGAGGTCATCGACGCCGCGGGCACCAAGCCCTTCGGCTTCATGCCGTTCTATCCAGGGCCAGGCCTCGGGGGCCACTGCATCCCGATCGATCCGTTCTATCTCTCGTGGAAAGCCAGGCAGAGTGGCTTTGAGTGCCGCTTCATCGAGCTGGCCGGCCAGATCAACGGCTCGATGCCGAACTTTGTCGTCGAACGGGTTGGCGAGGCGCTCAACACCCGGAAGAAGGCGATCAACGGCTCGCGTGTGCATGTCTTCGGCGTCGCCTACAAGAAGGACGTCAACGACATGCGCGAGTCTCCCGCGCTGGACGTGATGGAGTTGCTGGAGCGCCGCGGCGCCGTCCTGAGCTACACGGACCCGTTCGTGCCCGTGCTGAAGCATGGAGACCTTGACCTCACCTCGGTACCCGAGGGAGAAGCCGGGGCCGGCATGGACATCGCCGTCATCTGCACGAATCACAGCGTGTTCGACTACGCCGCGATGCCGACGCGCTTTCCGCTCGTGCTCGACACACGCAACGCTCTCAAGGGCACGGACTCGCCGAACATCTTCCGGCTGTAGCGCGCCCGGGCCTCACGCGAGGCCACAGGTGCGCCGGCCCGCCGGCCTGATCAGCTCGCGGATGCTACCGCGAGAACCGCAATGTGCCGCGCGACGATGTGAGCGTGAGCGCTGTGACCGTGGCCGTCACCGTGCTCTCGCCGCCAAGAATCGACGTGTAGGCGGTCTCGAACGCGGCCGTCGCGCACGCGGCCCTGGTGCACGCCAGCGCCGGCCCAGCCGTCAGCATCTTTCCCGAGAGCGTGTACTGACCCGCGCAGCTGTTGCAGTCGGCGCGCGTCGAGAGCTTCCCCTCTGCGAGCGTCAACGTGTAGAGGGCGCCTGCCGGCGTGTTCTGCGAGCCCTGGCCGGTTGGCTGCACTGACGTCAGCGTCCACGTGCCGATGATCTGGGCCTCCGTCAGCGACGACGGACCGGTCAGCATGTCGCAGGCGGCCGAAGCCACGGCCGCCATCGCCAGCGCCACGAGGCTGGCCAGTGCGCGTGTGTGCAGACCCTTCATCGCTGTCCCCTCCACGGGGTACTCGGCCGGTTCGGACTCACCGGTGCTCTCCCGGTTGCCGGATGACGGCGTCGACCGGGTGCAGCAGCGGATACGCCGCCATGATGCCGCGCGGCCGGTCATCGGTGACGTTCGGCCCGGGCCGGTCCCGCTTCTCCGTCCACACCTGGTTGACCCGCAAATCGATGCGGCGCCGCGGCCGCGTGCTGCGCGTGCGCAGGGCGACACCCACCTGGGTCCAGCGCCCCGCGGGAACCACGGCCTCCTGGACAAGTCGTCCGTCGGCTTCGAGTTGCACCACGAAGGGACGTCCGCGGTCAGGAAGGGCCGGCGCCTGCACATCGATCGTCAGGAAGCCGACGTCCGGCTGCACCCAGGCCACGGCGTGGCGCGTGGTCCAGCGGTACTTCACACCGTCGCCGTTCTGCTCATCGTGGAATCCGCGATCAGGCGGCGCGGGAAACACGCGGGTGGCACCCAGGGCCGAAACAGCGAGCGATGACAGCAGCACGACCGGGACGGCGCGTATCAGCCACCCCCGCCAGACCGGTGCCTGGCCTGTCTCCGCGGGGATCGCGGCCGCGGCAACACCCAGCGCCGCCCAAAAGGGAAGGGCGGCCTCTGGCACCAGGAGCGGATGCCCGGTGAGACACGTGGCGAGATATGCGATCACCCCCGTGAAGAGCGCCGTCTCGGCTGGCTCCGGACGGCGGTGCAGTGCCGTCCATATGCCGCGACACAGCACCCCCAGCATCAGCAGGAACAACCCGCCGCCAATCAGGCCCAGCTCGGCGAACTGCTGAAGGAAGTAGTTGTGGGCGTTCTCATAGGGGTAGAGGGCACGCAGGCGCGTCGACATGAACTCAGGTGAGCGTGGGTAGTAGCGTCCGATGCCGAGGCCGAAGGCCGGCGCGGACGCGATCATGCGCGTGCTGGTGGCGGCGAACTCTGACCGCATGCCGAGTGATGCGCTGGCCGTACCGGTCGGGTCGTTGGTGAGCGATGAGGTCACGAACACGCCGCCCAGCACGACGACCAGGAGCACGGCGGCCGGCAGGACGACGCGCGGGCCCAGCTTCGAGACGCCCGAGCGCCCGGGTCCCCAGAGGAGCATCAGCGCCCCGGCGGCCACCGCGCCGGTCACGGCGCTACGCGATCCGCTCAGCCAGAGTGCCGGGAGCATCAGTACGACGGCTCCGGCGGCGAGGCCGCGCCACAGGCCGGTGACAGCCAGCGAGGCGGCCACCAGGCCGGCGAGAACGAAGAGCGACCCGGCCGCGTTCAGGTCCGTCAGGTGGAGGCTGTACCGCACGCCCGTGGCGTACCGCCAGAGATACCAGCCGCCGTAGCCCTGCGTGGCCCACTCACGCCACACGCCTCCGAGCGTGGCCAGACCGAGCACCGCCGAGGTGCCCACGAGAGTGGCCGCGAGCCAGCGCGCGAGGCGCGGCTCGTTTCTGGCGAGGACGAGGCCTGCCGCGAGCAGGGCCAGCCCGGTCAGTGCATGAATGGCGCTCCAGGTCTCGGGCTCCGGGCTGGAGAAGACCAGATAGTCAGGTGAGACGGCGCGGAGCAGGAATCCCGGCAGATGCACGAGGGGGATGCCGCCGGCATTGGCGAGGATCAGCCCAAGCCAGGAGGTGCCGACGACGCCCGCGTAGACGGCGATGCTCCTCCCCGCAAACGACGGCACCGTGCGTGTCTGAAGCGGACGCCAGATCGCCGCGAGCCAGCCGGCAACGAAACTCCACGCGAGGGCCTCGGCGGCGCTCGCCGGAGCCGGCGCCAGGAGGAGCCCGGCCGGTGCAAGGGCGCTGACGAGCAGCAGTCCTGCGACCGGTTGTGCGAGGGCGGCCGCCATCACCACGGCGCACGCGGCCTTGAGCCGGAGGGGAATCTCTGGCGCGCCCGCGGCCACCGCCAGGGCAGCCAGCAGGAGCGCGGCGCCGGCCATCCGCGCAAGGGCGGTCGCGACGCGGGCCGTCACGCCCTCCCTCGGGTGTGTGGCGCGCGCGCAGTGCTCACGGACGGTGGCCGATGGCGGCGTAGTCCTGACAGGCGAAGAGCAGGCCGTTCAGCCGGTCGAGGTTGGCATTCAGCGCTTCCACGACATCGGCGAGCGGCGTGCCGGGGAGCGCGGCAAGGCGCTGGAGCTTCTGGCTGTCTGCCACGGGAGCGAGATAGCGGAGATCCACGCGCTGGAAACCGGAGGCGCCCAGCAGGAAGCCGAGCGTCTCGGGATGCAGGGGCTGCTTGTGGGTGTAGTCCCGGATGTAGCTGGAGAAGAAGGCATACCAGCACGCCGGATTGATGGTCTCGAGCACGATGACCGCGCCGGGCCTGAGCTTCGTGAAGGCGGCTTCGATGAAGGCGTTGAGATAGGGCGGGTCGAAGTGCTCCACGACCTGCGCGGCAATCAGGCCGCCGAGAGACGCATCGGGCAACGACCGCAGATAGGCCACCGCATCTCCGGCGGTGGCGGCGAGACCCTTCTCCTGACACACGTCAACCATCGTCTGGTTGATGTCCAGGCCGCGCGCGGTGATGCCCTGCTCGCCGAGCAGCGTCAGGAATTCCCCTCGGCCGCAGCCCACATCGAGCACATCCGAGGCACCGGCGAACAGCGAGACGTAGTCGAGCTGTCGCTGGCGGATGTCATCCTGCGAACCGCGGAACCGCTCTTCGAAGCCGACGTACTTGTAGCCGCCGTCGCGCGAGAAGTCCGTCCCATCCACCGTAGTGACCACGGGTGCGGTGCCCGCCACGGCTTGCACGGTCACGCCGACACCCGCGACCGTTGGTGCAGCCGGAGCGGCCGCCCTGGCGGCAGACGCGGCGCGGGTCAGGTCCCGCTGCAGGCTGTGCGTCGCCACCTGCAGCAGGCTGATGGCGCTCTGCAACTCTTCATGCGCGGCGGAGAGGCGTTCGACAGAGGCACCCGCGCGCCGCTCGCGTGCGTCGGCAGCCTCGCGGTGGCGTCGGAGGTCGTCGGCCGAGAGCTCCATGCCGTCGAGGCGCTGCGAGAAGCCGAAGAGGTTTCCCTCCGTCCAGATGAGTGCCTCCTCGTTCAGCGCGTGTGCCCGTTGCGCCCACTGATCCATCCGGTTCAGGTGGTCGACGACGAGGGCGTTGAAGTGCTGCTGCCGTTGGAGCTGCGGCGCGAGAATCCGGAATGCGAGCCGCCGAAGCGGTCGCAGGAGCTGCTGACGCAGCCCGCCCGCCGCTCCTGGCGCATCGAGCAGGTACCGCTCGTTGAGTGCCTCGACCTGATGACGGTCGGGCCCTGGAATGGGCAGCGGCCGGCTCATCGCCCGACCATGCCCTCCACCGGGCTGCTCGCGGTCGCGTACATCTTCCGGGGAATCCGTCCCGAGAGATAGGCCAGCCGCCCGGCGATGACGGCATGGCGCATGGCTTCGGCCATGGCCACCGGATGCTGGGCACCGGCGATCGCCGTGTTCATGAGCACGGCGTCGGCGCCCAGTTCCATCGCGAAGGCCGCGTCGGAGGCCGTGCCCACACCGGCGTCGACAATCACGGGGACCTTCGAGAACTCCCGGATAATCCGGATGTTGTTCGGATTCTGGATGCCCAGGCCCGAGCCGATGGGGGCGCCGAGCGGCATCACGGCTGCCGCGCCCGCCTCTTCGAGCTTGCGGCAGGCGATCGGGTCGTCGTTTGTGTAGGGGAGCACCACGAAGCCTTCGGCCACGAGGATGCGAGTCGCCGCGATGAGGGCCTCGTTGTCCGGAAAGAGCGTGCGCTCGTCGCCGATGACCTCGAGCTTGACCCAATGGGAGAGGCCCGCTTCCCGTCCGAGCCGCGCCGTGCGCACGGCGTCCTCCACCGTGTAGCAGCCGGCGGTGTTCGGCAGGAGCGTGATCGCGGTCGTATCGATGTAGTCGAGCAGCGACTCCTGCGTCCGGTCCGTGAGGTTTACGCGCCGGACCGCCACCGTGACCATGTCGGCGCCAGAGGCCTGGTGCGCCTGGCGCATGATCTCGTGTGACGGGTACTTGCCGGTGCCGACGATCAGGCGCGAGCGGAACGTCCGCCCGGCGATCGTCAGGGGGGAATCCACCATCTGGACCTAGCCTCCGCCGACGAAATTGACGATTTCGATGCGGTCGCCGTCGCGGACCACCGTCTCCGGGAAGGCGTGACGACGGACGATCGCGAGGTTGTGCTCGATGGCCACGCGGCGCGGGTCAATGGAGAGCCGCGCCAGCAGTTCGACCACCGACAGCGGCGCCTCGATCGGATAGGTCTCGCCGTTCAGTGTGATTTCCACCGCGAATGGATTATACCCTTCGGTTTGACCGGCTCTCCCGCATCGCGTACGTTTCACGGAACGCCCACCTATGCACACCACACCCGCTTCTCTCTCCCTGGGGCTTGAGGGATTCCGCTACGCGGACCTCCACGTGCCCGAGCGTCTTCGCGACCTGCACGGCGTCTTTGCGCGAGAGGCCGCCACGGCGGACCCGGCGCTCTGGGCCGAATGGTCGGCGTACGCGGCCGCGCCGGATGCTCCGCGCCCTGCCACGGAGATCTCCGACCTGGTCGTCCGGATGGCGCCGCATGTCAGCCGGTTCCTCGGCCGGCTGTTCCGCATCGAGAGCGCCATGGCGGCCGCCGAGACCGGGACGCGGGCCCTCGACACGTTGTTCCGCTTCAAGGTGGACTTTGTTCGACGTCGCGTGCTGCCCAGTGTGAAGGGCGGTCTCGCGCCCATGCTGGCCGAGGCGGACGCCGTCATCGTCGATCGCCTGCTCGCCCCGCACGGGCATCTGGCGCGGGAAGCGGCTCTGGCTGCGGCCGGGTGCGCCGTGCTGGACCGGGAAGCGGCGGCGCGGGCCGGCACGGACGCCGACCGTGCGGCGGTGGCGGCCGACGTCGACGCGCTGAAGCGGTGGTGCGCGGCCTTCCTGCACCACCCGGCCACGCACGACTGGGTCATCTTCCGGTTCCCCGAGTCCATTGAGCCGTTCAATCTGGTCCGCATCGAGCGTCCGCTCGCGGAGCAGCCCGAGGTGATGATTGGCCCAGACGGCCACCGGCGCCGTCGCGACGGCTTCGTGCTCACGGACGGCCGGTGGGATGCGCCGAACGTGCTGAGCGACGTGCACTACTGCGTGCTCTGCCACGAGCGCGACAAGGACTCCTGCTCCAAAGGACTCCGGGACAAGGAAGGACAGGTTTCGAAGAACGCGCTCGGCATTCCTCTGGCAGGGTGTCCGCTTGACGAGAAGATTTCGGAGATGCACCTGCTGCGCAAGGCGGGCGATTCGGTCGGCGCGCTGGCGATCATCGCCATCGACAACCCGATGTGCCCGGGCACCGGTCATCGCATCTGCAACGACTGCATGAAGGCCTGCATCTACCAGAAGCAGGAGCCGGTCAACATTCCGCAGATTGAAACCGGGGCCTTGACCGATGTGCTCCAGATGCCCTGGGGCGTCGAGATCTACGGCCTGCTGACGCGCTGGAATCCGCTGAATGTCCGCCGGCCCTATGCCTTGCCCTACAACGGGCGGAATGTGCTGGTCGTCGGACTCGGCCCGGCCGGCTATACGCTCTCGCACTACCTGCTCAACGAAGGCTTCGGCGTGGTGGCGGTCGACGGTCTCAAGATCGAGCCGTTGCCCGCGGCGCTCACAGGTGGTGACGGCATGGTGCCCGAGCCGGTGGAGCAGTGGGCGTCGATCTACCGGCCGCTCGACGAGCGCGTGCTGGAGGGCTTCGGCGGCGTGTCGGAGTACGGCATCACCGTCCGGTGGGACAAGAACTTCCTCACGCTGCTGCATCTGACGCTCGCCCGGCGTGACCGCCTGCGCATCTACGGCGGCATCCGGTTCGGCGGCACGCTCACGCTCGATGAGGCGTGGGCGCACGGGTTCGACCACGTGGCGATCGCGGCCGGGGCCGGCAAGCCCACCGTGATCGACATGAAGCACAACCTGATCCGGGGCGTGCGCAAGGCGAGCGACTTCCTGATGGCCCTGCAGCTGACCGGGGCGTTCAAGCGCGGCGCGCTGCCGAACCTGCAGGTCCGGCTGCCCGCGATCGTGGTCGGCGGCGGGCTGACGGCGGTCGATACCGCGACGGAACTCCTGGCGTACTACCCGCTGCAGGTGGAGAAGACGCTCGACCGGTACGAGGCGCTCACCGCCGAACTGGGCGAAGCGCGGGTGCGTGCCATGTACGACCCGGAGGAACAGTCGGTCGTCGACGAGTTCCTCGTGCATGGCCGGGCCGTGCGCGCCGAACGCGCGCGGGCCGCGGCCGCCGGTGAGGCGCCGGACTTCGCGCCGCTCGTGCGGGCGTGGGGGGGCGTGACCCTGGCGTATCGCAAGCGCATGGTGGACGCGCCGGCCTACCGGCTGAATCACGAGGAGATCGTCAAGGCGCTCGAGGAAGGGATTGCCTTCGCCGAGAACCTGAACCCGGTGGATGCCGTGGCGGACGAGTCCGGCCATGTGAAGGCCGTCGTGTTCGATCGCGAGGCGGGCCAGATCACCTTGTCGGCCCGTGCGGTGCTGGTGGCCGCCGGCACCAGTCCCAACATCACCTACGAGAAGGAACAGCCGGGTTCGTTCACCCTCGACGCCAAGAAGAAGTTCTTCCAGGGGCACCGGGCCGTCGAAGAGGCGGGCACCTGGCGGCTGGTGCCGGACGACACCGGCTTCTTCACTTCGCACAACACCGGCGGTCGGCTGGTCTCCTACTACGGGGACAATCACCCGGCCTATGCCGGCAATGTCGTCAAGGCGATGGCGTCGGCGAAGGACGGCTACCCGTACGTGACCGCGCTCTTCGCGCGCGACACCGTGGCCGGCGATCCGGCAGCGCAGACCGCCCGCGAGGCCGCGTGGCAGGCGCTGGCAGCCAGGCTCGACGCCGAACTCCTGGCGCGCGTCCACGAGGTGCGGCGACTCACGGACACGATCGTTGAAGTCGTCGTGCACGCGCCCGCGGCGGCCCGGCGCTTCGAGCCCGGGCAGTTCTACCGCCTGCAGAACTTCGAAACCCTGGCGAAGCAGGCTACCTGGCAGGGTCGCACCACCCCGCTGTTGATGGAAGGCATCGCTCTGACCGGCGCGTGGGTGGATCGGGAGAAGGGCCTGCTCTCACTCATCACGCTGGAAATGGGTGTCTCCAGCCGGCTCGTGGCCTATCTTCAGCCGGGCGAGCCTGTCGTCGTCATGGGGCCCACCGGCGCGCCGACGGAGATTCCGTCTGGTGAGGCGGTGCTCCTCGCCGGCGGCGGTCTCGGCAATGCCGTGCTGTTCTCCATCGCGAAGGCGCTCCGGAGCACGGGCAACCGCGTGATCTACTTCGCGGGCTACAAGAAGGGCGAGGACCTCTTCAAACGTGAGGAGATCGAGCGGGCGACCGATCAGGTGATCTGGAGCACGGACGTTGGTGTCGAGATCGTGCCGGGCCGTCCACAGGACGCCCACTTCCGCGGGAACATCGTGCAGTCGATGGTGGCGTATGCGAACGGCCAGTTCGGGGTGCCGCTCGTGCCATTGTCCACCGTCGACCGCATCATCGCGATCGGGTCCGACCGGATGATGGCGGCGGTGAAGGCCGCCCGCAGCGCCGTGCTGGCGCCGTACCTGAAGCCGGACCATGTGGCCCTGGCCAGCATCAATTCGCCGATGCAGTGCATGATGAAGGAGGTCTGCGCCCAGTGCCTCCAGCGGCATGTGGATCCGGTCACCGGCGCTGAGCGCTTCGTCTTCACCTGCTTCAATCAGGATCAACTGATGGACCGCGTGGACTTCCCGCATCTGAACGCGCGGCTCAAGCAGAACACGGTGCAGGAGAAGCTCTCCGCGCTCTATCTCGAACAGCTCCTCGCGGTGTCCGCGTTCCCGCACGTCTAGGCGGCGGGAACCGCGTTTCAGGCTAGGCTAGGCGGCTGGAGGAGCATCCATGACCGCCATGCGTCGCACTGTCGTCACCGGAATCGTCGGATTTGCCCTGGGATCGTTGCTGACCAGCACACTCGTGAAAGGGCAGGCGCCCATCAACAAGCTCGAGGGCAAGTTCGGGCACGTGGCCATCGTGGTGAAGGACGTCGACAAGTCGGCGAAGGTCTTTGCCGACATCTTCGGCGTCCCGGTCCCGGCGACGCGCATCGTGAAGAACATCCCGTTTCCGCCGTCCTACGGGCCCGGCAAGACCATGGGCACCAAGACCACGATGCTTCAGGCGAATGGCATGAGCCTCGAGCTCATCGAGCCGCTCGAGGGGCCCAGCCCCTGGCGTGACCACCTTGAGAAGTACGGCGAGAGCGTGCACCACATCGCCTTCGCCGTGCCCGAGTGGATGCCAGCGATCAAATACCTTGAGTCGAAGGGCGGGAAGTGGGTGCAGGGCGTGGAGCAGTACAACTTCGGCTACGTCGACATGATGCCGCAGCTCGGCTTCACCATTGAGGTGATGGGGCCGAAGATCAACCTGCCGCCGCAATAGCACCGACGCGACGGCGTACCTGGCCGGCACGGGAGAACAGTCATGAGGATGAAGCGCGTGGCCGTCCTGGCGGCGGTGTGTGCGACGGTGTGGGTGAGCGCGGTGCCCGGGGCGGCTGGCGCGCAGGCCGTGGCGCGGACAGCCTCGCCGGCCGCCGTGCAGACGTCCCAGTGGGATGGCGTGTATACCGAGGAGCAGGCCGCGCGCGGTGAACCGCTCTACCGGGAGAACTGCTCCATGTGCCACGGGCTGGCTCTGGCGGGCACGGTGCTGGCGCCGGCCTTGGCGGGCCCGGTCTTCACGGCGAAGTGGAACCGGCGGTCGCTCTCGCTGGTGTTCGACGTGATGCAGACGCGGATGCCGCTCAACCTGAGCGGGCATTTGAGCCCGCAGCAGAATGCTGACGTGCTGGCCTACATGCTGAAGCGGGGCGAGAGCCCGGCGGGGAGTCGGGAACTCGCACCTGAAAGTCTTGCGGCTGTGATTGTGCGGTCCGCGCCAGCTGGGGGTGTGAAGTGACGGTGTCGCATCAGCGAACAATCCTGGCAGCCTGTGCGGTTGTGTGTGCGGCGGTCGTGTTCGGACCCGGAGGTGCGAGCCGTGCACAGGGACTCGGCCCGAACACCGTGAACGGACTGGGCGACCCCGTCACGCCGCCGGTGGGTGAGCCTGTCTCGCAGTACTACACCGAGGCGCAGGCGACACGTGGCCGTGCCCACTTCCTTCGCAACTGCGGCGTCTGCCACATCGCGCCACCACTGATCACCAAAGACATGATGCCCCCCGAAGCGGGGTTCTACCGGACGGAGCACACGCTGCTGCCCCTCGGCGGCACGCTTGCGCGGAAGTACCCCTCCGTCTATCACCTGTTCCGCCGCATTCGCGACACGATGCCTGCCGGCAACCCCGCCGCGGTCAGCCCGGCGGCCAAGCTGGAGATTCTCGCCTTCATCCTCAAGGCCAACGGGTTCCCGGCCGGGCCGTCGCCCCTGACGCTCGACATCGAGGCGCTCAAGCAGAAGCCACTCAATGAGCAGGGGTTCGATGTCCCCTTCAATGGAAAGGACCTGAAGGGACTGGGCATCGTGCTCGGCTTCATGTGCAAGCCGGCCCCGGCCGGATGCGGGACGACCAATCCCGGCACCACCGTCACGGTGAATGCCGCGAAGCGCGAACTGGTCTTCTCGGGACAGCCCGAGGGCTACTGGTATCCGGACAAGCAGTACCGGAACTTCGACTTCCGGTTCGACCAGCTCTTCGAGCGGCCGAAAGATGCAGACCCTGATGACGACTTCTTCGATGGGAACGGAGGCGTCCTGTTTCCGGTGCGCGAACACTTCGTCTTTCCGCCCACGGGCGCACGCATTGAAGTCCAGGGACACAACCTGAATCTCATGGCCGTCCTGACGCCCGGGTCGCAGCTGGACCCGGAGACCCGCCGGCGCGTGCAGCGTCCGGTGGGGCAGTGGAACTCCCTGCGCGTGGTGCACCAGAACGGCGTCGTCACGACCTATATCAACGGATCCCTCATTGCGAAGGGGACGAATCCTTACAAGGAGCCGGGCTACGTGATCGTCCAGATGGAGGGCGTGCCGATGCGCTGGCGGAACATTCGTATCCTCGCCCTGCCGGACTAGCCCCGCGCCCGGATGGCCGGCGCTCCCCGTGGCCCGCGAAGGGCCGGTACAATAATCGGATGTCCCGAGGGCCGGGGGGCGCAAGCGGCTGGCCCTGGTCCGGGCTCGATTGGAGTGGGAGTGGTGATGCGAGCGCGAGTGCTGTCTGTGTGTCTGTTGACGTTGCTGAGCGCGGCTGCCGCGACGGCCGCGACCGTGTCCGGCACGGTGTTCGATACGAGTGGCGGCGCGATGGCCGGCGCCCACGTGGTGCTCAAAGGCGTGGCGACCGGGCGGGAGTCGGCGGTCGATACGGACCAGACCGGCCGGTTCAGTCTCGAGGCGCCGACGACGGGCTCCTTCCTCGTCATCGTCACGCGTTCGGGCTTTTCCGAGGCGGCCAGGACCGTATCCGTCACCAGAGCCGATGAGTCCATCGACGTCCGCGTGACGCTGGAGCTCGGTGCCCTGAGCGCCGAGGTGAGCGTCACCGCGACGAAGGCGGACCGCGAGACCCGCCAGATTCCGCTCCACGTCGAAGCCATCACGCACGCCGCCGTCGAGGAAGCCAACACCACGTCAACCGGCGATGCCCTGGCGATGACGGCCAACATCACGCCGGTGGGCAACGGCCCATTCGGGATCCGGCCTCGGCTGCGTGGACTTGATTCGACGCGGCTCCTGGTGCTGGTGGACGGTGAGCGGCTGAATACAGCGAGGCAGGCGACGGACCGCACGGGTGCGGAGGTGGGGCTGATTCCGCCGGACGCGCTCAGCCGCGTCGAGGTGGTCAACGGTGCGGGCACGCTGCTCTACGGCTCCGACGCGCTCGCGGGCACCATCAACATCATCACGAACGAACCCACGCTCACCAGCGACGTGCGGTGGATCTACGGCTTCAACGGCTTTTACAGCTCGAACGAGAAGGGCCGCCGTGGCACCGGGACGGTCGGAGTGACCGCGCCACGCTACGCCGTGCGCATCCAGGCGGGCGCCGAGGCCTACGACAACTACAAGGCCGGCACGCTGACGGTCGAAGATACGCGTCCCTTCTTTCAGACGGGTGCGCTGACGCAGGCCGACACGATCGACACGAACTTCGGCTTTGCCTTCAAGTCGTTCCCCGACCCGTTCAACGCGCCCTACGTGCGCACCAGCAATGCGGTGCCGGCCTCGAGCGCGAGCGGGTCCTTCATCAACGCGGCCGGTCTCGTGAAGCTCGCGGACCGTCGAACGGTCCGCCTGCGCTATCAGCGCCGCCGGATGGAGGACGTCGGATTCCCCGACTTCGTGCAGCCGTATTTTTTCAACACGACCTCGCTGCCGTACTCGAATCTGGATCGCGTCTCCGCCAAATACGAAGCGCAGGCGGTGACGCCCTGGTTGGCCAACTTGTCGTTGACCGGGCACTACCAGCGCACCGAGCGGCAGCTCCAGAATCTGCTGCCGGTGCAGTTCCCCGCGCCGACGCCGGTGGCCTTCTTTCCCATCACCGTGTTCCGCCTCGACATCCTGTCGAAGACGACCCAGAAGGTGAACACCCCTGGCGTGGATCTCCAGGCCGTGCTGACGCCGGCCCCACACCACGTGCTGACCACCGGGCTCACCTTCTACCGCGATGGCAGCCACGACAATCGCACGACGTCGACGACGACCTCGATGCTCGGGCAGGTCGCATTGGGCGCCCGCGGCCCGGCCCCGGTCGTTTTCCCCTCGCCGGTGCAGCTCGGTCCCGCGTCGGTGGCCCATCCGGTCCGGGTGCCGGACGCAAGCCTGCGAGACGTGGCGGTGTTCGCCCAGGACGAGTGGCGCCTCTCCTCGCTCCTCTCGCTAGTGGCCGGACTGCGTGGCGATTTCTACAACGTGACGACGGAGTCGACGCCCGGCTATGACGTGGCGGCCGTGGTGGCGGGCGCGAAGCCCGCGGTCGATCCCTCGACGCTTCCGAATCCCGCGGGCGAGACGATTGCGCGGAAGGCACTGACGGGAGACATCGGCCTGGTGGCCAATGCGGGGGGGCGCGTGAGCCCGTTCCTGCGGTACGGCCGCAGCTACCGGCATCCGAACCTCGAGGAACTCCTCTATGCCGGCCCGGCCACAGCCGGAAGCATCGCGCCCAACATCAAGCTGAAGCCGGAGCAGGGCAATAACGTGGACCTGGGTGCGACCTTCACGGTGCCGCACCTCTCGGGCGGCGCGTATGTGTTCGTCAATCAATACAAGGATTTCGTCGTCCAGGATCTGACCACGGCGACCACGCCAGGCGGACCGCTGGTGCAGGCCACCAACTACGGGGATGTCCGCATCCATGGGCTGGAGCTGTCCGCGAAGTCCGCACGGGTGTTCCGCCAGGGTGTCGTCACGCTGAGCGGATCGGCCGCCTTCACCCGCGGCACCATCACGAAGGGCATCAATCCGCTGGACGGCAAGCCGCTGGACGGCGCCCCGGCCGACAACATCACGCCGGTCAAAGTGCTGGTGGGCGTCCGCTTCACCGAGCCGCGTGGGCGGTGGTGGGCCGAGTACGGCGTGCGGGCGCAGACGGATGTCACGCGGGTGACGCCGACGCTGCTCACCTCGCCGTTCCGGATCGCCCAGGACCTGCTCTCGCTCGATGGCTTTGCCGTGCAGCGGCTGGGAGCCGGCGTGGCGTTGACGCGCGGCCGCGACCGTGTCGGCCTGAACGTGGCCGTCGAGAACCTCGCCGATCGCTACTACCGCGAGCACTTCCAGTTCGCGCCGTCGCGTGGGCGGAGCGTGACGGTCAGCCTGAACATCGGCGCGTTCTAGCGCTCGGATATCCGGCGGCGCCGCTGGCGCCGCCGGACCCCGCACTATCGCCTGACCTTGCGGACCGCGGCGGTCGCGGCGCCTTCAGCTGTCCGTACAGCCTTTCCGAACGCGGATTCCACTTTCCCGACCGCAACGTCCACCTTGCCCTCCGTCTTCAGCGCGCGGTTGCCCGTCACGGTGCCGACTGCCTGCTTGATATGACCTTTGACCTCGTCGACCTTGCCCTGACGCTCGTCCTTGTTCAACATGTGCGTACTCCGACTTGGCGCTGTCGCCGGTTGCGTGTCCATCGACTGACCGCGCCCACTGCGGCGGTCACTCGGACACGGGAGTTCATCATGGCGGCGGTATCAGACCATGCCTGTCCTCTTCGACACAGCGGAGCACAACTGGGGAACGCTACTGTCGAAACATGAAACCACTACTGAAAGCACTCGCTCTCGGTGTCCTCTTCCTCGCTCCTGCGCCTCTGGCGCACGCGCAGGTGTCCTTTGGTATTCGCATCGGCGAACCACCGGCAGAACGCGCATACCGAGTGCCGCGCCGCCCCGGTCCCGACTACATCTGGGTCGAGGGCTACCAGTATCCGAACGGGCGGTCGTATCGCTGGCACGACGGCTACTGGACCCGCCCCCCGTACGAGGGCGCCTACTGGGTCGCGCCGTACTACTCACAGGGTATGTATTTCGTCGGTGAGTGGCGCGGCGATCGCGGCAACAGAGGGCATGACCACCGCTGGGACAGGGACAGGCGTCGTGATGACCGCGACGACCACGGTCCGGACAGAGGCGGCAACCGCGGCCGCCGCTAGGGACAGACGCGTCCCGACTGGTCGCGTGTGACCTGGCCGGGATCGACACAGCCAAGGCTCCTGCCGCATGAGGCCATGCTGATGGCTCGTGCGGCGGGACATCCGGCAGCCGGGAAGGCCACCATGCGGACCGAACTGCGGCGGCTGGGTCGTCGGGATATGACGCCATCTCGACGCGGGTTCCGGGCTTCATCCAGGTCCGGCCCTGGAACAGTTCACGGTAGTTTGAATCACGTCAGGCTCAGGAGAAGACCGCCATGTTGTGGACCATCTTCGTCGTCTTGCTCGTCTTGTGGCTGCTCGGTGTCACGACCGCCTACACCATGGGCGGCTTCATCCATATCCTGCTCGTGCTGGCGATCGTGACGGTGCTCATCCGCGTCATTCAGGGACGCAATCCGCTGCGAGGCTAGCCGCCCGTCGCGCGCGTCCAGCGCCGCCCCCGCCCCGGGGGCGCGCCCGATGCTGCGGGTTCCCTGTGCCGGCGTGTATGCTGTCCGCCATGCAGACGTGGATCACGAGGCTGGCGTGGGCGGTTGTTGCTGCCGTGGTGGGTGCCGCGAACCTGGCGGCGCAGGCACCTGTCGAGTTTCCGCCGCCACTCATCTCGGGCAAGGCCGTGCGGCTCAGTGCGCATGCCTGGGTGATCCCCGATCCTGAGGTTATTCTCGTGCCGAATGTGGGCATCGTCGTGGGCCGGAAGGCCACGCTGGTGATCGATACCGGCATGGGCAACCGGAACGCGCGCACGATTCTGGCGGAGGTGGCGAAGGTGAGCCACAACCGCCAGCTCTATCTCGTCACGACGCATGCGCATCCCGAACACGTCTCTGGGATGGACGGATTTCCGGCCGAGACGACCTTTGTCGTGGCGCGTGCCCAGCAGGAGGAACTCGATGTCACCAACCGTCAGGGGTTCGGCGGCATGGCGAAACTGTCACCCTTCATTGGTGAGTTGCTCCAGGACGCGAAGCTGCGCACGCCCGGCATCGTGTTCGAAGACCAGCAGGTGCTCGATCTCGGCGGCGTGAAGGTGCGGCTCGTGTGGATGGGCCCGGCGCACTCGAAGGGCGACACGGTGGCCGTCGTCGAGGGCGAGGGCGTGGTCTTCGCGGGAGACCTTGCGCCGAGAGGGCGATTTCCGAGCTTCTCCCAGGTGTCCTCGCGCGCGGCCTTCGTGAAGGCCATGGCGCGCGTCGAGGCGCTCACGCCGAAGGTGATCGTCCCGAGCCACGGCCCGTACGGCGATGCGTCGGTCTTTCCGCCGCTGCGCACGATGCTGGATCAGGCGGCCGCGCGCGTGGCGCCGCTCAAGGCCGAGGGGAAGTCCGTGGACGAGGTCGTCAAGGTGCTCGTCCCGGAACTGAAGGCGCTCTATCCAACCTGGCGGTCGACGCTGCCCAACGAGATTACGCCGATCATCCGGGCGCTCTACGCCGAGTAGCGGGAGTCCGGCTGCTTAGCCGTCCAACGGAATGCGGTAGCGCCACTCCCGATGGCTGCCGAGCGAGGCCGGCGTGATGAACTCCTCCACGAACACTCCGCCGTTGGCAGTGATCACGCGCTGCGACGCCAAATTCTCCGGGCTGGTCGTGAGTTCGACGTAGCGCAGGCCTTCCGCGCGAGCCTCCCGCAGGAGCGAGTGGAGCGCGGCCGAGGCGTACCCGCGCTGTCGCTTCCACGGCACCACGGCGTAGCCGATGTGGCCGAGGCAGGTTGGCGGCAGGGCCTCGGTGCCCGGCTTCCAGCGGAAGCCGATGCTGCCGCAGAATTCACCGTCCCACATCCACGAGATGTAGCCCGGGAGACGGTCGACCGTGGTGCCGTCCAGCAGCACGATGGGGTCGCCGGCTGCCTTCCGGTCCACGAGACTCGCGAGGAAAGAATCAGGGTCTGTGAGGATGGCGGCCAACTGTTCGCGCGCGGCGGCCGGCCCGCGCACGTTGTCCGGGGACCAGCCTCGTTCCAGCGCGGCGGTATAGCTGGCCAGATACGCGTGCGACGGTCGGATGAGCGTCATTCCCACCGCGGTCCTACTCCGAGAGCGATCGGTGGTCGCGGTGCCAGGGCGCCTTGCGGAGTGCGGTGTTGGCCATCGTCCGTGAAGGATTGAAGACCATCCGCATCGACGCGCGCCAGACCCGGTTCCGCACCCGGCGTTCAAACCACTCAAGAAAGTACCGGTCGAGCGCGTCCTCGGCCGCGGCAATGCCCATCCCTCCGACCGGCGTCACCACGTAGTCCACCCAGCCGATCGTGTTTGGATGGAGACCCACGTTGCCAATCGAGGCCTCGCTCACCGGACCCACTTCGAACTGCAGACTGTAGACCGCGCTCCAGACCAGCGGGCGCCACCGCGTGGCCCAGTAGTGCGTGTTCAGCCCGAACCGTGCGTCACGGGCTGCCGGGTCGTGCGCATTCCAGACCATGCCCGCGGCGGCGCCGTGCAGGGGATGTCCGATGTAGTTCACATACCACGCGTCGCCGTCCTCCCAGGCCTGGGGCACGCGCACCGAGCGTTGATAGTCAGACCAGAACGGCCCGCCCAGTTCGCGGCGTGTCTTGTCCTGGCCGACGATGCGTACGCCATGCTCGACGGCAAGGAGCAGCAGGGAATCCCGGATCGCCGCGCCCACTCGCGGAGACGTGGATGGCGCCTGGGAGGGCTGTGCGCGCGCGAGCGATGCCGTGAGCGCGAGCAGGAGGGCGACGGTCTTCCAGCGGGTCATGGCGCCCGGCGCGCCGCCACCGCCGCGCCGAGCAGGCCCGCCTGTGGGTCGGTGATGACGTGCACGGGGATGCGGCAAACAAGGTCTGCCATCGGCGCCTTGGTTCGGAAGGCATCGAGAAAGAGTGGCGAGTGGAGCAGTGGCAGAAGGGCGCTCGCGAGGCTGCCGCCGATGAAGATGCCGCCGGTCGCGAGCGTCCGGAGCGCGAGGTTGCCGGTTTCGGCACCCAGCGCGACGGCAAAGATCCCGAGTGCGTCCTCGCACGCTGCACAGGCGTGTGTGAGTCCGGCCTGCATGATCGCTTCGGGTGATGTAGCCCCGCAGGACCGGTCGCCATGGGTGAGCGCTGCGATGGTCCGCAGTCCAGGTCCGCTCAGTACGTCCTCGACCGTGGCGCGGCCACGGCGCGCCAGCAGCCTGGCGGCCAGCGTCCATTCACGGTCGCTGCGCGCCGCGAAATCCGCATGGCCGGACTCCGTGGGCATCACCGTGACGGCGTCGCCGGATCGGATGACCAGGGCTTCTCCGAGTCCGGTGCCAGGTGCGATGACGCCGACAGGGCCATTTGTCTCAGGGACTCCCGTCTGGAGCGTGACGCATGCCGACATCTCGAGCGAGAGCGTGCTCCAGCCCAGGGCGGCGAGGTCGTTGATGAGGCGCACACGGGTGGTTCCGCAGGCCCGGCTGACCGCATCAACGGATGTACCCCACGTACCGTTGGTGAGCCTGGCTTCACCAGCGCGGACCGGGCCCGCGATGCCGATGGCGGCCGCCGTGACCGGGACGCGGCCGCCTTCGTCCGCGGTGAAGCGGGCCAGCAGATCCGCAAACGAGCCGAGCGCGGGTGTCGGGTACTGCCGCAGGCTGACAGCGCGCGGCGTGTCGGCATCCGTGAAGAGGCCTACACGGGCGTGGGTTCCTCCGATGTCAGCGGCCAGCAGCATGTGTCACCTGAATTATAGTGAGCGTGCACGTGGCCGTTCCCAGTCTCATCGACACCACTGATCGTCCGCTCATGGGTGAGACGCTGGTCTTTGCCGGCCGACTCCTCACACTCGACCGTACGGAAGCACAACAGCTGGCACGCCATCTGGGCGCCGAGGTATGCGAGGAAGTGACGGACGCCGTCACGGTCTGCGTCAGCGCGAAAGAGGGCGGCGGACGCCGCCGTCGCGTCGACCAGATCAATGCGCAGACGCCTGGACGCGTGCGCGTGCTGACCGAGGACCAGTTCTGCGAACTGGCCGATCTGCCGTCACCGACGGCGCTGCGTGCGCAGTACCACTCGCGACGCGATCTGCTGGAGCGGTACCGGCACCTGCGCCCGGATCATGTGGAGTATCTGCAGAAGTGGGGCCTCGTGAAGCCGGTCTACCGGACGCAGGCGGAGAGCTTCTTTGCCTTCCAGGACCTGAGCACGATTCGCCAGGCCGATGCTGAACTGGCGGGCGGGGCCTCCTTCAGGTCGGTGCTGCGATCGCTGCTCGCGGCCCACAGAGGCCAGTTGGTCTTCGACTTCCGGCTCGATGCCGAGCCAGCGCGCATTGTCACGCTGACTCCCAAGGCGCCTCCGCCGATGGCGGCGATGCTGGGCCACGTGCCCCACGAAGCCGCCTCGCAGGCCGAGCAGTTCTTCCTCGCGGGCTCAATCCTGGACAACGGGGATGCCGAGGGGCAGCAGGAGGCGGCCCAGGCCTACCGGCGCGCGCTCGAACTCGACCCCTATCTGGTGCCGGCGCTCGTGAATCTCGCCAACATCCACTACTCCCGTGACGAAGCGGCCGAGGCGCAGGCGCTCTATGAGCGAGCCACGGCCATCGATCCGGATATGTTCGAGGCGCACTACAACCTCGGAAACATCTATCACGACCTCGGACGATACCCGGAGGCCCAGGCGGCGTATCGGGAGTCGCTTCGTCTCAATCCCGGGTACGCCGACGCCCACTTTTATCTGGCGGTCACGCTGGAGAAGGCGGCACGTTCCGCGGAGGCCCGGCTGCACTGGAAGGCCTACCAACAGCTCGCCCCGACGGGCGAGTGGGTCGAACTGGCGAAGGAATTCTCGGAATAGCGGCGCCGGCGCGTCAGTAGCCGAACGCGTCGTTCGGGTCGCGCTTCTTCGGTGTGCGCCGCACCTTGTAGTGCGCGCAGTCCGGGCACCAGGCGTCGGCGTCGAAGGTCGTCGTGCCCGCGTACGGCTTCACCTCGCGGTGGGTGCAGAACTCCGGGGCGCCCGCTTCGGGCGGCTGATACCAGCGACAGGACCGGAACCGCACGACGGCGGGAGACGGCGTGACCGGGTCGCTCATCCGAGCACCACGCCCAGCGCGGACTCCAGTGCCCTGAGGTTCTTCATTTCATCCGGCGAGGCCAGCGTCATGGCGTGGCCCGTGGCGTCCGCCCGGCCCGTGCGGCCCACGCGGTGCACGTAGGTTTCCGGCGTGTCCGGCACCTCGAAGTTGACCACGTGGGCGATGCCATCGATATCCAGGCCGCGCGCGGCGACGTCGGTGGCGACCAGCACGGGGTAGGTGCCAGAGCGGAAGGCTTCCACCGCGGCCATGCGCTGCTGCTGGGTACGGTCCGCATGGAGCGCGGCGGTCCGGATCCCCATTGAGCCGAGACGGCTGGCCAGCTTGTCCGCGCCGATCTTCGTCCGGCAGAACACCAGCACCGGTCCCTGTGAGTCGTCCCGGATCCAGCGGGCCAGCCAGTGCGCCTTCTCGCTGGTCGGCAGTGTGTGGACGGTGTGGGTGACGCTCTTGGCCGGGCCGCCACGGCGGCCGACCTGCACGTAGGCGGGATCCCGCAGGAAGTCCTTGGTGAGCTTCAGGACTTCGCCGGGCATCGTCGCCGAGAAGAGCAGCGTCTGCCGCGTCGCCGGGAGGGCGGTGAAGATCCGCTGGACGTCGGGCCAGAAGCCCATGTCGAGCATCCGGTCCGCTTCGTCGAGCACGAGGACCTCGAGCGCCGTGTACGACACCGAGTCGTGCCGCATGTGATCCATCAGCCGCCCCGGCGTGGCGACCACGATGTCGACACCCGCCTTGAGGGCCTGCTCCTGCGCGGTCATCGGCACGCCGCCGAAGACGGCCACGCTGGAGATGGTGGTGTGGTAGGTCAGGCCCTGGACCTGGTCTTCGATCTGCTGGGCGAGTTCGCGGGTCGGCGCGAGGATGAGCGCGCGCGTGGCGGCCGTCCGGCTCGCGTCGGCCTGGAGGAATCGCTGGAGCACCGGAATAAGGAACGCCGCCGTTTTGCCCGTGCCGGTTTCAGCGCAGGCGATGACATCGCGTCCGGCCAACGCGTAGGGGATGACGCCGCTCTGCACGGGGCGCGTCGCGGGCCAGCCGAGGTCTTTCGTGCCTGCCAGCAGGCGCGGGTCGATGTTCAGCTGATCGAACGGAATCGGGGCCGGGTCAAACACAGCCTCTTCATAGGCGACCGGTGTCGTGTCAGGCTTGGCGAAGGCGGCGGGCTTGCTGGAGCCGCCCCCGGGACCGCGGCGCCGGCGCGGGCGGCGGGGCTCAGAAGAATCAGTCACGCGGACTTAGCGGGCACGGAACGTGATGATGCCGCGGACCGGGTCGTACGGCGAGACGCCGACCGTGACGCGGTCACCGGGAACAACCTTGATGCGAAAGCGGCGCATTCTGCCGCTGAGCTGTGCCAGGACTTCGTGGCCGGCGTCGCATTCCACTCGGTAGAGGCCGCCCGAGTGCACCGCCACGACGGTGCCCTGCATATCTATCAGGTCGTCTTTGCTCAATCAGTGTCCTTTCCGTGAGCAATCAGTGTGCCACACCGGGGGCCTGAATGGGAGGATCAGTTCAGCCTACGCGTCCGGGGACGACAGCGCCCGCACGGCGGCTTCCACCTGGTGCGCCAGCGCTGGGAAGTCCTCCCCACGGAGCCGAATCGGCCGCCCGAAGGCCACCCGCACCCGGCCTGGTCTGGCCATCTTCCAGGCGGAGTGCAGCACCTGGTTCACGCCTTCCAGCCGGACGGGAATGACGGGGATGTCCAGCCGGGCACCGATGAGGCCGATGCCCCCACGAAACTGTCCGATCGAGGCGTCCGTGGACCGGACGCCCTCGGGGAAGATGAGCACCGACCAGCCCGCGCCGGTCAGTTCCCCGATATAGGCCAACGTCTGCCTCGTTCCCGCCTCTCGCTGGGGGATCGGGAACGCGTTGAAGAAGAGCGCTGCCAGGTAGTAATTGAGCGAGTTGGTGAGGCGCTGGCGCCAGGAGTAACCGGCCGGGAAGAAGTGGGCCTTGAAGAACTCCTTGGCCATGGCCGGTGCCACGCGTGCGCGGACACCGCCCGGTAACGCCGCGAGAATCACGGGCACGTCAAGGTGGCTCTGGTGATTCGACGCAAAGATGACCGGTCCCTTGAGGTCTGTGAGGTGCTCGTGGCCCTCGACCCGGAGGTGGGCGAAGAGGCGCGCCAGCGGGAGGATCCACACGGCCAGCGAGAGGCGCCTGATGAGGCGGGCGATCCCGGTGCGGTTCCACGAGGGGAACGTCACGGGCTCCGCACCGTCCTCCGCTGTCCGCGGAGCGGCGAGCAGGCGCTTCAGCTCTTCGACATTGGCCGTCTCCGCGAAGCGGGCCTCATCAATCCGCGTCTGGAACTTGTCTTCGAGCGCGACCATGAGTTCCACGCGGTCCAGCGAACTCAGGCCGAGGTCGTCGAGCGTCGTCGCGCCGCTCACGGCACGGCCTCCGGCGAAGCGCGCGAGCAGCCCTTCGAGCGAGTCGTCGGGACGCGCGGCTGGGGACGCCTGACCGCCACCACCGACCCAGTCGCGTACTTCGCGACGTTTGAGCTTCCGCGTGCCTTCCGTGCGGGGGAGCTCTGTGCCGGGCCAGCGCGAGATGCCCTGGATGCGCTGGTGGTCCTGCAACGTCGCATTGGCGGCGCGCACCAGACTCTCGAGGTCGGTGCTTTCCGCCGTCACGACGACGGCGTGCACACGTTCATCGGCGCCTGCGGCCATGCCGACCACGGCGGCGTCGATGACCTCAGGGAGTGCGGTCAGCGCGCGCTCCACATCCTCCGGGAAGACGTTGAGGCCGTCCGGCCGGACGATCATTTCCTTCTTCCGGCCCTTGATGAACACCCGGCCCTGGGCATCACGCTCGCCAATGTCGCCCGTGTGCAGCCAGCCGTCGGCGTCCAGCGCCGACTCGGTGGTGCCACCAGGACCCGCGGCAAAGTAGCCCGAGGTGACGTTCTCACCCTTCACGAGAATCTCGCCATCCTCGGCGATGCGGATGTCCACACCGCCGATCGGCGTGCCGACCGAGCCCGCGCTCGTGCGGAACGGGTGGTTGAGCGTGACGATGGGCGCGGTTTCTGTGAGGCCGTACCCCTGCACGACGGCGAAGCCGAGCTTCCGCCAGAAGGCCTCGAGGTCGGGACCGAGCGGGGCGGCGCCCACCACGAACGCCCAGAACTTCGGCCCGAAGGCCAGGTGGGCCCGGCGGAAATGCCACCAGCGCGCCGGAATCGACCACGTCCCGGTGTCGTCAGACTCCGGCCATGCGCGCCGGGCATGCTCCCGCAGCACGTCGAGCATCTTCGGCACGCAGACCACCACCGAGATCCGGCGGGAGCGGATGAGCCGGATGAGGTCGTGCGGATTGAAGCTCTTCGTGAAGATGACGGTGCCGCCGAGCATCGGCGGGACGCTGGTGGCCATCGACTGGCCAAACATGTGACTGAGCGGGAGCAGGTTCAGGAACCGGATCGGACTGAACGGCCGTGCATAGCGGCGGTACTTCCGGACCTCGCGCTCGACCGGCACGACGTTGGCGAGGACGTTCTTGTGGCGAATGACCACGCCCTTGGGTTCAGCCGTCGCGCCCGATGTGAAGATGATCTGGGTGACGTCGTCGCGCGAGAGCGCCACCTCCGGCCAGGGGCCGGTGCCGGCCCAGTCGAAATCGGCCATCGCCCAGCAGGGCGTGCCGCTCGACGCGGGCAGCGCGCGAGCGGCGTCCACCTCCTCGCCCACCAGCGCGAGCTTCGCGCTGACAATGCCGCGCACCTTGGCCACAAACTCCGGTGACGAGCGGTAGTCGATCGGCACGGCCACCGCGCCGATGAGCAGGCATCCCCAGTAGCAGGCGATCCATTCAGGCCGGTTCTCGCCCCAGAAGATGATCTTGTCGTCCCGGCTGATGCCGGCCGCGATCAGGCGCGAGGCGAATCCCCGCGCGGCCTGCCCGACCTGGTCATAGGAATAACTGCGACGGCGGAATCCGTCGTCGTACACAAGAAACTCGCCACGTTCGGTGACGATGTCCTTGAAGAAGTCGATCAGCGTGTTGCGATCTGCCATGTGACCTAGCGGGGGCCCTGAGTGCGACGCACGTATTGGCGATCGCTGACGTAGAATACCCTCTCGCGAATCATGCGGATCTTTCTGACGGGCGCCACCGGATATGTCGGCTCTGCCATCCTCGACGCAGTACTGCGCGCCGGGCATCAGGTGACCGCGCTCATCCGCGACCCGGAGAAGGCGGAACGCGTGGCCGCTCGCGGCGTGCAGACGGTCCTCGGCGAGCTGGCGAATCCCGCTGGATATCTCGCCCATGCGGAAACCTGCGACGGCATCATCCACGCCGCGTTCGAGCCGTCCAAGCGTGGCGGTGATGTGGACCGCATGGCGGTGGATGCGCTGCTTGGCGCCGCACGCAAGCGTGCGACCGGTCCGGTTGAACACCGGCCGTTCGTGGTCTACACCTCGAGTGCCTGGGTGATCGGCAAAGCCATTCGCCCGGCGACGGAGAAAGTGCTGCCGAAGCCGACGCCGCTGGCCGCCTGGCGTCCGGCTCACGAGAAGCTGGTGCTGGAAGCCGGAGCCACCGGCGCCGTTCGCACGGCAGTGGTGCGGCCCGGCATGGTCTATGGCCGATCCCGCGGACCCATCGCCGAGCTGGTGAAGGAAGCCAAGAACGGCATCATCCGCGTGATTGGGACGGGCGAGCAGCACTGGTCCTGCGTGTATGACAAGGACCTGGCGGATCTCTACGTCCGGATTGCCACATCGGACGACGCGGCTGGGATCTTCCACGCCAACGACGAAGCCGACGAGTCTGTGCTGGACATCGTGACCGCCATCGCCGATCACCTGGCTCTGCGGCCTGACGTGCGGCTGGTGCCACTTGAGGAGGCCCGCACCACGATGGGCCTCTACGCCGACGCGCTCGCGCTGGACCAGCGCGTGCGCAGCCCCCGCGCCCGTGCCCTGGGCTGGGTGCCGAGCCTCCGGTCGGTGGCCGGGAGCATTGCCCGCCTCTTCGAGGAATACCGCGATACCAAGAACGCCGCCGCCTAGTCAGCGGCGCGCTCGGTCAGCCGACCAGCTCGCGGGCCGCGGCGAGCGCCTCCTCCAGCGAGGTCAGTTCACCATCCAGTTGCCGTTCGTAGATCTGCTTCAGGACCTCGCCCACGCGCGGTCCCGGCGGCACACCCAGCGCGAGTACATGCCGACCGAGCAGCAGAGGCTCCGGTGGACGCCGCTCGACGCCGATCGCCCGTGCGCGCTCGATAAACCAGTCCATCGCGGAGCAGTCAAACGGCCCGGTCCGCCCGTGGCAGTCCGCGCGCGCCACGCGCGCGAGCAGTTCGCAGTCCACCTTCAGCGCGAGGCGGCGGAACGCGCCGTCGGAGACGGCAGGGGCTTTGTGGAACTGCCCGGGTTTCAAGTGCTGGGCGACGAGGGCCAGGACCTGTGTCCGCACGTCGTAGCCGTCGATCGTGTGGATGTTGAGGCGATCGAGCAGCCGCGTCGAGGGCTCCACGCCGGCCTCCTCGTGATTGGGTGAGCGGATGCGCCCATCGATGAGCGCGGTGGTCGCGGGCTTGCCGAGATCGTGGCAGAGTGCGGCCAGCATCACGGTGATGAGCCGCGGGCGGTCGAGATCGCCGTTGCGCCTTCGGGCTTCGTCAACGACCAGGAGCGTGTGCGTCCACACATCGCCTTCCGGGTGCCACTCGGGTTCCTGTGGACAGGTGGCCAGGGGCGTCAGTTCAGGGAGTAGCGCCGCGATCACACCAAGGTCCCACGCCAGGCGGAGTCCCATCGCCGGCCGATCGGCCTGCAGCAGGAGTTTTTCGAACTCGACCCACACACGCTCCGGCGGCAGATCGTCCAGGGGAATCCGGCGGCACAGGTCGAAGGTGGCCGCGTCCAGCGTGACGCCGAACCGTGCGGCGAATTGCACGGCGCGCAGCACGCGCAGGCTGTCATCGCCGAACGTGGCGGGGTCGACGACACGGAGCACCCGGTTGTCGAGGTCCGCGCGTCCCTCGAACGGATCCTCGATCGCGCCGGTGAGGGGGTCGAGACCCATCGCGTTGATGGTGAAGTCACGCCGCCGGGCGGCTTCCGCGAAGGGCATGTGCGGGTCGCCTTCGACGCGGAAGGCTTTATGGCCCCGACCGGCCTTGGACTCGCGCCGCGGAAGCGCGACGTCCACCTCCTGTCTGTCCCCCTCGGGGCCCGGCACGACCACTTTGTAGACCGGGAAGCTCTGCCCGACGGCCTCCACCCGCCCGAAGTCCGCCAGCAGGGCCGCGAGCACGGGTTCCTCGATCCCGAAGACCTCCATGTCGAGATCCTTGGAGGGCTGGTTTCGCAGTGCGTCGCGCACCCAGCCGCCCACCAGCAGCGCGCGTCCGCCCCGTTCGTGCGCGGCCGCGGCGATATTGCAGGCGATGTCCGGAGCCTTTACCATGCGGCAGTCATTATGAAGCGCCTGCTACTTGTCTCCGGCCTGGCCGCGGTTACCTGCGCCACGGCCTTCGTGCCTCCGTCCCTGAGCGCCCGTGCGGCTCAGGTGCCGGCCGTCTCGCTGCTGATGCCGGGCGAGAAGCATCTCGCCAACCTCACGCAGCTCACCTTCGGTGGCGAGAACGCCGAAGCCTATTTTTCTTTCGATGGGACGCGGCTGATCTTCCAGTCGCACCGGCCGCCGGAGACGTCGTGCGATCAGCAGTTCACGATGAAGATCGACGGCTCGGATGTGAAGCGCGTGAGCACCGGGACCGGACGCGTGACATGCGGCTACTTCTACCCGGACGGCAAGCACATCCTGTTCGCGTCGACGCACCTGGGGGGCGCGGCCTGCCCGCCGAACCCGTCCATGGCGCGAGGCTACGTGTGGCCGGTCTACCCCAGCTACGACATCTTCCGCGCGAACACCGACGGTTCCGGGCTGACGCCGCTGACCTCGACGCCCGGCTACGACGCCGAGGCCACCATCGGGCCCGACGGCCGGATCGTCTTCACCAGCGTGCGGGATGGCGACATGGAGATCTACTCCATGAAGGGCGACGGCACCGATGTGCGGCGGCTGACCCATCGGCCAGGCCCGGACGGAGGCCCGTTCTATTCGCGGGACGGGAAGCAGATCGTCTTCCGCGGGCGGCCCAGCGAGGGGGCGGAACTCGCGGACTACACGAGCCTGCTCAAGGACGGTCTCTGGCGGCCCACGACCCTGGAGATTTACGTCATGAACGCCGATGGTTCGAATGTCCGGCAGGTGACACGGCTCGGGAAGGCGAGCTTCGCGCCCTACTTCACGCCAGACGGCAGGAAGATCATCTTCGCCAGTAACAGCCACGACCCGAAGGGACGCGACTTTGACCTCTACCTCGTGAACGTGGACGGTACCGGTCTGGAGCGCGTGACGTGGAATCCCACGTTCGACAGCTTCCCGATGTTTTCACCGGACGGAAAGAAGCTGGTCTTTGCCTCAAATCGGAACGCGGCACAGGAAGGCGACACGAACGTCTTCATCGCCGACTGGGTGAACTGAGGCTGTCGTCCGGCTCGCCCTACGCGCCGGTATTCCGCCGTTCGTGACGAAGGCTTCGCAGCAGGAATCCGACGTTGGACGGCCGCTCACCAAGCCGCCGCATGAAATACGGAAACCACTCGCGGCCGAACGGCAGGTAGATCCGCATGCGGTAGCCGCGGGCGGTGAGCGAGGCCTGCAGGTCCCGGCGAATGCCGTACAGCATCTGGAACTCGAAGCGGTCGTTCGGAATCCCTCGCTCACGCGCGTAGGTGATGGTGGCCTCGATCATTGCCGGGTCGTGCGTCGCGATGGCGTGATACTGGCCCGAATCGAGGAGGCGCTTCATCGCGGCGACGAAGTGGTGCTCGATGTCGGTCTGGATCCCGAAGGCGACCTTGGCCGGCTCGCGATAGGCCCCCTTGACGAGACGGACCCTGGTCCCGAGGCCGAGCATGCGCGAGAGGTCCTCGTCCGTACGCCGCAGATAGCTCTGCAGCACGACACCCAGATTGCGGTAGTCCTGTTTCCAGAGCGTCTCAACGATGTCGAGCGTCTGCTGTGTGTGGCTGGAATCTTCCATGTCCACGCGGATGAAGAAGCCCAGCTCGTTGGCCGGGCCGAGGATGCGCCGCAGGTTGTCAACGCAGGTGGCGCGGTCGACGTCCAGTCCAAGCTGCGTGAGCTTGAGCGACAGGTTCCGCTCGATGCCGGCCTCCGCGATGATCCGCATCAGGCGGAGATATTCGTTCGTGGCGGCGGTCGCGGCCTCGGGCGTGCCGACGCTTTCACCCAGGTAGTCGAGCGTGAGGAGCAGCCCCTGCTCCTGAATCGCACGGGCGGCGCCGAGGGCTTCTTCGATCGTCTCTCCCGCGATGAACCGCCTGGCGAATCCGGTGTCCTTCACCATGCCGTGGCGCGAGGCCAGGCGCTTCACCAGCGTGCTTTTGGCCAGCAGGTGGAAGATGGCCTTGGAGGGAAGATGGAGCACGGTGGGCCCCGTCGGCTAGTGGGTGCGGCTGGATGGCGACGCCAGCGCGTGCTCGATCGAGCGGGCGTAGTAGCGCAGGACGTTGCGGTCACGGACCCGAAGGCAACTGCCCTCGACCACGATCACGCCGCGCAGTTCGAGCGGCTCAACCCCGAGTTCAAGGGCTTCCCGGCCGGACTGGACGCCCAGATTGGCGCCGGCAGCCCGCGCGGCCTCCACGATGGCCTCGGCCCGCGCGATGAGTTCCCGCCGCGTGATGGACGGCCGCATGGCCGCGGCGACCACGGCCGTCGGCAGAATCTTGACCTGCCGGCCAAGGGCGCCCATGACGGCGTGCGCCAGGTCCAGGACGGCCTTGCGTGAATCAACTTCGACGTGATCGACCGAGATCGGGCGTCCGAAGGTCACAAAGGCGCGCGAGCGATAGCCGACCGCGTAGCGCACCATCTCGGCCAGTTCTCGGCTGAACGGCCGCTGGCTCCGCTTGATCCGCTGACGCGCCAGCACGTGGTCCTCGAGCACGAGGTCGTAGGCGATGGCCGTCGGGATGATCACCAGATTGCTGCGATCGGCCTGGAGCGCCGCGTTGAAGAGGCCTGTCTTCGGGCTCTTCAGCTCACCGCTGTAGCTCCGGCCACCCTCCGGGTAAAAGAAGAGATCCTGCGTCCGCAGCATTTCGGCGACATAGGCCTTGAGCGTGACGAGGTAGGCCGGATCCTTGGCATTGCGCCGGACCGGAATAGCGCCGGTGACGTGCCGGTGGATGAGCCCGAGCGGTCCGCCGAAGAGGTTGATGCCAGCCGCGATGACCGGAGGGCGGATGCCGTTGTCGTCCAGAACCAGCGGCTCCACAAGGTAGTCCGTGTGGCTGCGGTGATTGGAGGCGTAAACGATCCGGCCGCCGCGCGCCGCCGCCTTGACCAGCGACAGCTGCTCGCCGATACGTTCGATCTTCCGCAGAATCGGATAGAGCGGATGCTTGAGCGCCTTGTAGATGGAGTAGCGCTGGGTGGTGCGCATCTCATCCAGATACGACTCGATGCGGGTGCGCGCCTGGGCGCCCTTGGCCTCGTCGTGGAGGTATCGGGCGATATCTTCCCGCGCGAGCACGGCCTTGGTGATGTCGTCGAGCATGCCCGTGGCCGACTATAGCAGAACGGTCTGGGTCAGGAGCGGGACCGCGATGCGCTGCTGTGTGTGTGCCACGCCAGGAGAATCACCGTGCCGATGAGGTTGAGCTGCATCAGGCGCGTGGAACGCGCGTGGAGCGCATCAAAGCGGACGCGTCGGGGATCGGTCGCCTCCAGCGTGGAGGGGGACACGCCCGCGCCGATCTGTGCCTGAACCTGCTCGACCTCTGGATAGACGCCGTATCCCGTATAGAGCGCGACCGCGAGCAGTCCGGCCGCGAGCGCCGCGCGGGGCAACAGGCCTGCGGTCCTCGGGGCCAGCCACCGCATCAGCCCAAGCGTCACGAGGACGACCGCTGCACAGCCGTAGGCCAGAAACTGGAAACGGTCGAGCACCGTGCCGAAGACCGCCGCGGCGAGGACTCGGCCGTGCGCGGCCTCGCGCGCCTGGAGCACCTGGAACGCCGAGGGAGCCACGACAACCCCCAGCACGGTCATGCCTCCGAGCCAGACCGCCAGGGCCAGAGAGTGAAGCGCGCGGACGACGGACATGAGGGGATTATGACCCCTTCCGCGCCGTCTGCGCGGAGACGTTCTGCTAGACTGATCCCCACTCTTCAACGAGGTTTCATGTCCATTTCGACGTCCTCGCGAGTTCCCGCGCTTCGGAACATCGCCACCCGCCTGCGCATTGAAAGCGTGCTGGCCACCACCGAGTCGGCCAGCGGTCATCCGTCCACCTGCTGCTCGGCCGCCGACATTGTCGCGGCGCTCTTTTTTGCCGAGATGCGGTTCGACCCGAAGAATCCCCAGTTGGCGACGGCCGACCGGTTCGTGCTCTCCAAAGGGCACGCCGCGCCGCTTCTCTATGCGGCCTGGGCCGAGGCCGGGTTTGTGGCCCGCCGGGACCTGCTGAACCTGCGCAAGATTGATTCGGACCTCGAAGGGCACCCCACGCCCCGCCTCCCGTTCGTTGACGTGGCCACCGGTTCCCTCGGTCAGGGACTGTGCGCCGGCATTGGGATCGCGCTGAACGCCCGCCGGATTGGTGCCGACTATCGCACCTACGTGCTGATGGGCGATGGGGAGTCTGCTGAAGGCTCCGTCTGGGAGGCGGCCTCGGTCGCGGCCTACGAGAAGCTTGATTCGCTCTGCGCCATCGTCGACGTCAACGCCCTCGGTCAGAGCGGCCCGACGCAGCTTGAGCACGACATGGAGGCGCACCGGGTCCGGTGGGACGCGTTTGGCTGGAACGCGCTCGTCATCGACGGGCACGACATGCCGGCCATTCTGGCGGCCCTGGACACGGCCCGCGCCACGAAGGGACGGCCAACGGCTCTCCTCGCCCGCACGCTGAAGGGCAAGGGCATTTCGTTTGTCGAGGGCAAGAACGGCTGGCACGGCAAGGCCCTCAAGAAGGGCGAAGAGTGCGATAAGGCCATTGCTGAACTGACGGCGCAATTCATCAACGACGCCGAGGATGTGCCGGTCCCCTCCCTGCCTGAGGCCCCGAAGGTACCGGCGGTGCCGGGTCTCGTGGCTGCTCCGGCATACGCCCTGGGTGAGCTGATCGCCACCCGCGAGGCCTACGGCGACGCGATTGCCAAGCTCGGCGCGCAGGATGCCCGCATCGTGGCGCTGGATGCGGACGTGAAGAACTCGACGTTCAGCGACAAGTTCGAGCAGCGGGCCGACAAGACGCGCTTCTACCAGAACTTCATCGCCGAGCAGGTGATGGTGGGTGCGGCCATGGGGCTCGCGAGCCGTGGCGCGATTCCGTTCCCGTCCACCTTTGCCGCGTTCCTGACGCGGGCCTACGACTTCATCCGGATGGCGGCCATCAGCAATCTGAACATCAAGATGGCCGGGTCTCATGCCGGTGTCTCAATCGGAGAAGATGGCCCGTCGCAGATGGCGCTTGAGGATCTGGCGATGATGCGCGCGCAGCCGAACATCGCCGTGCTCTATCCGTGCGACGCGGTCAGCACTGACCGGCTCGTGGCGGCCATGGCCGCCACGCCAGGGCCCGCCTACATGCGGACGTCGCGGCCGAAGACGCCCGTCATCTACGGTCCCGATGAGCAGTTCCCGATCGGCGGTCTTAAGGTTCTGCGCTCCAGCGAGGCGGATGTCGCGACCGTGATTGGTGCGGGCATCACCGTCTTCGAGGCGCTGAAGGCTTATGACCAGCTGAAGGCGGAGGGTCTGCCGATCCGCGTGGTGGATTTGTACTCCGTGCAGCCGGTCGATGCGGCCGCCCTGGTGGCGTGCGCGAAGGCCTCGGGAGGCCGGCTCATCACGGTGGAGGACCACTACGCTGCGGGTGGCATTGGCGATGCGGTCGCCAGCGCTGTCGCCAGCGCCGGCTTCACCGTGACGCGCCTGGCCGTGCGGGAGATTCCGCGCAGCGGCACGCCCGAGGAACTCGTCGATCGTTACGGGATCTCGGCGCGGCACATCGTGGCCGCCGTGCGAGCCGGGAAGTAGGGTTCAGCGGTGCGCCGGGAAGCTCCGCTTCCCGAGCACCTGCAGGGCCTGCCACAGGTGACGCCGTTCGTGCGCCACCATCATGCCGAACGCTGATCCCAGCGGCATGCGCAACCACGCGTAGACGGGCGAGGCCACCCTCGCCCTCGCCAGGTCCAGCCCATGGGCCTGCCGAAGCCGGTCAATCAGCTGCGTCTGGTAGGCCCGGAAAGCCGGCAGCGTCTCGCCCTTGGAGCGCCGAGGCTGGGGCAGGAATGCTTTCGGTGCTGTGAAGCGCCGCTTCACAGGCGGCTCCATCGACCGGA
Source organism: Acidobacteriota bacterium (assembly GCA_947482665.1). Classification (GTDB taxonomy): domain Bacteria; phylum Acidobacteriota; class Vicinamibacteria; order Vicinamibacterales; family UBA2999; genus CANKJK01. The sequence continues at coordinate 18,831 of CANKJK010000005.1, read as the reverse complement.
CCAGGAGCCGGCCGATGAGGTTGTAGTGGTAGGGGCCAGGCCCGTACACGCCCTTGCGGATGGCTTCCTCGATCCCGACGTCCAGCGTGGGGAGGTAGGCGCGTGTGGTCGCATTCAGGTGCTCAAGGCACTGAGCGATGGACCATTCGTCCGGTGCGGGCTGCCAGTTGAACTGATCATCCGACAAGGGTTTCGCGAGGGCTGCGGCCTCATCAGCGAACCCGTCAAATTCTGCCCGGAAGGCGTCGAGCTCCGGCGGGAGCGCGTGCACGATAGCCACGAGCCTGATTGTGCCGTGGCGCTCGCAGCAGGTCACGATGATTCGGTGACTGTGGACGAATTCGTTCTTTTGCAATACGACTACGACAAAAACGTCTGGCATGGACTTCCGGTGACCAGCGGAAGCCCAGGACCCGGTCGCGGCTCTCTCTGGAGAACCGCTCGTCGTCAGTCTCGGTCCCGCCGTTGAGGCTTCACCTTTCGCATGCGTGCATTCTTGTTCTCTCTCAGGCCTATGGCGACATCTTCGTCTCGTACTGCCTGGCTGCGCGTGGCCTGATTCCGCGTGATCCGCGAAAAGACTAGGAATCGCGCCTGATCCGATCTTGGCGCCGATCTTGAAGAGAGGGAATGCAGCACGCCTCGGTCGCGCGATGGTTCGCCCGGGTAGGTGGTGTCTCGATCCGATGATTCTGTCTTCGAGGAGAAGCTCATGGTGTCCAGTGTGTATTCGCGATTGAAGGCCGTGCTCGCCGACCCGGCGATGCGCGGCAAGGTGCTAGCGCTCGTGGGCGGCAAGATGGTGGGCCTGATTCTGTTGGTCACCGCCATCAAGGCCGTGATGGGTTCTCCCGTCCTGGCGGCTGATGCGCCTCAGCCGACGGCGGAGATCAACGCCCTCAACACCGTGTGGGTACTGGTGGCTGCGTTCCTGGTCTTCTGCATGCAGGTGGGGTTCGTCATGCTCGAGGCCGGGTTTGCCCGCTCGCGCGAGTCGATCAATATCCTCGTAGAAGGCATCATCGATACCTGCATCTGCGGTGTCGCGTTCTGGGCGTGGGGCTTCGCCTTCATGTTCGAACCCGGCAACGGCTTTATCGGGCTGCAGGGCTTCTTCCTGAACGGGCTGCCAGAGACGTACCTCACCACGGGTGTGCCGCTGCTCGCGTTCTGGGTATTCCAGTTCGCCTTCGCGGATACGTGCTCGACGATCACCTCAGGCGCGATGGTCGGCCGCTGCGGCTTCGTCGGCGACATCCTCTACAGCATCGGCGTGACGGGCTTCATCTATCCGATCATCGGCCACTGGGCCTGGGGACCTGACGGGTGGCTCGTGACGATGGCCGTGCCGTTCCGGGACTTTGCTGGTTCCACCGTCGTGCACACCATTGGTGGCGCCATCTCACTGATTGGCGCGATCGCGCTGGGTCCCCGGCTCGGCCGCGTGTTCCGCCGCGATGGCGGTGGGCCGCCCATGCCGCACAACATCATCCTGGGTGCCGTCGGTGGCCTCATGCTGTGGTTCGGGTGGTACGGATTCAATCCGGGCAGCACGCTTTCGGCGATGGATATCCAGGGCATCGCGCGAGTGTCATTCAATACCACCATGGCGGCGTGCTCGGCAGGGCTGGTGGCCATCTTCATCAGCTACTTCCGGACAGGCAAATGGGATCTCGGTCTGACGACCAACGGCTTCCTGGCAGGGCTGGTGGCCATCACGGCACCCTGCTACTGGGTGAGTCCGACGGGGTCCCTCATCATCGGGGCGGTGTCCGCGTTCGTCGTGGTCTGGGCAACCGACCTGCTGGAGTACCTGCGGATCGATGACCCGATTGGTGCGGTGCCGGTGCATATGGCCAACGGCATCTGGGGAACGCTTGCTCTTGGGCTGTTTGCAACTGGGCAGTTCGGCTTGCCAGGACCGATGGGGGCCGATACCAGCGTATCCATCAAGGGACTGTTCTATGGCGGCGGGACGGAGCAGTTGATGGCCCAGGTGATCGGTAGCGGAGCCGTCACGCTCGCCACGCTGGCGGCAGCCATTGTGGTCATGTATGGTGTCAAGGCCACTGGCACGCTTCGGGTCTCCAGGGAAGGTGAACTGGAGGGCCTGGACCAGCACGAGCACGGCATGCTGGCCTATCCGGAGTACGTCATTCACGAGTACACGCCCGCCCCACACGTCGCGTCGAAGTAGGGCGTCACAGACTCGGCCCACGCGTGCCCAGAGGTGGCGCGCGTGGGCCGACTTCCCTGCGGGCCAGGCTTTCCCCCTGGTCCGGTTGTGGTAGCGTCCCGGGAGTTCCATGCTCACTGATCGCGCGTTTGCCGAGCTGCTGCTGACACTGTCAGTGGTGCTGGCTTCTGCGAAGCTCGGCGGGCACCTGGCGGCCCGCGTCAAGCAGCCCGCGGTTCTCGGTGAACTGGCCGTCGGCATCCTCCTCGGGAACCTCTCCCTCGCCGGCGTGCCCTGGTTCGACGGCATGAAGTCGGACATGGCCGTCGACATGCTGGCCAGGCTTGGCGTGGTCCTTCTCCTCTTTCAAGTCGGACTCGAGTCAACCGTCGCCCAGATGATGAAGGTCGGGGCGTCGGCCTTCCTGGTCGGGACGCTTGGCGTCATTGGTCCCTTCGTGCTCGGCTGGGGCGTGGGCGCGTGGTTGCTGCCCGATGCCAGTATCTACGCGCATGTATTCCTGGGCGCGACCCTCACGGCCACCAGTGTTGGCATCACCGCGCGTGTCCTGAAAGACATCGGACGGGCGGATACGGATGAGGGGCGGATCATTCTCGGCGCCGCCGTGATCGATGACGTGCAAGGACTCGTGATCCTGGCCGTCGTCAGCGGTATCCTCGCGGCAGCCAATCAGGGTTCGACGCTCTCATATACCGGGATCGGTGTGGTGATTCTGAAGGCGTCCGCCTTTCTTGTGGGCGCTATCGCACTGGGCATGCACCTGTCGCCGCGCGTGTTCGCGCTGGCGTCTCGCCTCAACGCGAGCGGCGTCCTGATCGCGGTCGGTCTCTCGTTCTGTTTTGTGCTGGCCTGGCTGGCAGACCTGATCGGGCTGGCGCCGATCGTCGGGGCCTTTGCCGCAGGTCTCGTGCTGGAACGGGTGCATGTGCGGGATTTCACCGCTCGCGGAGACCGCGAATTAGAAGAACTCATCGAGCCGATTGCATCGTTTCTGGTGCCGGTGTTCTTCGTGGTGATGGGACTTCGGACCGACCTGCGCGCCTTCGTGGACCCATCGGCGCTCGGGCTCGCGGCCGCGCTCACCGTGGCTGCCATCGTGGGCAAGCAGATGTGCGCGTTTGGTGTGCTCGGGGCCGGTCTGAATCGTCTCGCGGTGGGTATCGGGATGATTCCGCGGGGAGAGGTGGGCCTGATCTTCGCGAACCTGGGGATGACGCTGACCGTGGCCGGCCGGCCTGTTGTGAGTCAGGCCGTGTTCTCAGCAATTGTCGTGATGGTGGTGGTGACGACGGTCGTCACGCCGCCGGCCCTGAAGTGGGCGTTTCAGCGCGCCAGACTGGGCTGAGGCGGCGCCTCAGGCGACAGCGAGTCTGCGATCACGCGATTCCGGCCGCGGCGCTTGGCATCGAGCAGCCGATTGTCTGCCGACGTCACGAGCAGGCTGACCGAGGCGCCGTCCATGGGCGTGGATGCGACGCCAGCTGAACACGTGATCGTCACCGCGATCTGTTCGACCTCAATCGGGGTTCCGCCGATGGCGGCGCACAACTCCTCGACCTTCGCGACGGCTTCTGCCGGTAGAGTTTCCGGGAGCACGACCGCAAATTCGTCGCCTCCGAGCCGCGCCACCAGATCGGTCCGCCGCACCTTCTTTCGCAGTCGGTCTGCCGCTTCGAAGATGACCGCATCACCGGCCGGGTGTCCCATCGTGTCGTTGATGGCCTTGAAACGATCGAGGTCGAGAATTGCGAGCGCCAGCGGGCGGCCGTGGCGGATCGAGCGCTCCAATTCCAATGCGAAGCGCTCCTCGAAGTGCGACTTGTTCAGCAGTCGCGTGAGCCCGTCCAGCACGGAGGAGAGGCGGATTTCGCGCGACCGCCCCACGATCATCAGTGCGAGGACGGTGGACGCCGCCAGCACGACCAGTTCCTCGAACTGTCCACCCAGTCGGGTTGTCGGATAAAAACGACCGCTCTCCACGGCTGTGATGCCCAGCCCGGTTGCGTTGGCCCAGATGATGACCGCCATCCATTGGATGGCAGACAGCACGCCTGTCGTGACTGCGAGCCTGGGGTCGTAGCGCAGTCCCGTCCCGATGATGACAAAGACGTAGAGGGTGAAGGTGACGCGGCTACCCAAGGCCATGAACGCCATGCCGTTGAGAAACAGCATGGCCTGATAGGCCGAAATGACCGTGACGTCGACGAACGAACCGGCGTAGCTGGCCCAGTCGGGATAGGGTTCCCGCTTGGCGAGCCACAGGGTCCAGAACCCGACCGCGACAAACAGCGGGACGAGCGGCAGCACCAGGAGGGCCTGGGAGGCGTGAGGATTCTGGTAGAGCGTGACGAGGGGACTGGCGCTGAGCAGAATGGCCAGGGCAATGCGCGCCTGCGCAGCCGTAACTTCCCCCTCGCGCCCGGCTGTGACGAGCGCGGGTTCTACGGGGGGCCACAGCTGACGGCGTGCAGCGCGAGCGAGCCTTCGAATCAGCGCCACCAGAAATCCACGGCCATGAAAAGTCCCTTCATGGTACTGCGGTTATCTCCAACGGGTATGCCTTTTCTCCCGTGGATTGCGGTAGGCTGGCGCTCGATGCCGAGGCGTCTGGCGCTACTGACGGTTGTCGCGGCGCACGGCGGAGTCCCCCACCTCAGGACCTAACCTTCTGTCGGCTGAAGTACACCCAGGTCCGGAATGAGCCAATGGGGAGGGGGTGGCGCACCTCCGGGCCATCCGCGATGCACACGGCCGCATCATGGTGCTCATGTCCCACAACACGGATATCGCTGATTCATGGGAGCGCGAAGGGGAGGACCCGGCGTACTTCTACCGATTCTCACCGCGCGGTTATGCCATCGCGATGGATGTGATCATCACCGCGCTCAGCCGCTGAGTCTGGCCCGCGGCGCCGGTCTAGGCGGCGCTCACTACTCCGGCAGCGCTTCGGCCGGCGGTTCCTGGAGCCAGAAGGACGTGATGAAGCCGACCAGGTAGACACCGAAGCCAATGCTTGCGGCCACCAGGGCCATCTTGGTGGGCGCGTACGCCTTGTCGCTGGTGATCGCGAGCGTCGCGGCGACCCAGGCGAACGACGTGCCGATCAGACGACCGCCGATGTTCGCCGCGAAGCTTTCACCCGTGCCGCGGAGGTGGGTGGGATAGACCCGGGGCAGATAGTTACCCCAGAAGCTCATCTGGCCGGTGGTCAGCATCCCCGCCAGGAACGCCATCGGTTTCATTGCCCCGAGGCTTGAGGTCGCGGCCCAGCCGAATGCCAGTGGCAGCACGACCAGCCCTGGAATCTGGAACAGTCGCACGAGCTTCCTGCGGCTGACGATATAGATCGCACCGATCGCCATGAGTACGCGTCCGGCCAGTCCCCCAAGTTCCTGCATGGAGGTGACGCTGGCGGCGATCTCCTGCGTGATCTTGCCGGCGGCCGGCGGCTTGAGTCCCTGTACGGCCTCCCGCACCTCGGGCAGTCCAGGCACCATCTGGGGAATCTGCTGGATGGCACCGAAGGCCGCGCCGTAGACCATGGCGTACATGATGGTGGTCACGATGGTGGTCTTGAGCAGCGCCGGCGAGAAGATGGCCGCGATGCTGGGCCGCTTCAGGGTGCCGGCGGCTCGCTGCGCCTGCCAGGCCGGGGATTCCGGGAGGAACGGGCGGATGAGAATCAGCGGAATGGCGGGGATGAAGCCCGACATCACGGTATAGCGCCACGGCGCGTGCGGGTCCGCCAGCAGAGAGCCGAAGGCGGTCAGGGCGGGCAGCGCCGCCGAGTGGGCCACGCACCAGCCGTTGACCGTCGCCACCAGAATGCCGCCAAGAGAGGAGAAGGCCTGCGTGTAGCCCAGCACCTTCTCGCGCTGTTCCGGATTGGGAAACAGCTCCGCCAGCCATGCCACGGCCGCAACGAACTCCACGCACACGCCGACAAAGACGACGCAACGAGCGATGAGGAGCTGCTCCACGGAGGTGACGAAGCCTGACGCGAGTGCGCCGAAGGCGTAGATGAGGATGCTGTAGGTCAGCACGCGCCGCCGGCCAAGCCGATCGGTGAGGTAGCCCCCGATAAGGCCGAAGATGCCGCCGGCGAATGCCGGGATGTAGAACAGGCGGCCCACCCACATCTGGAAGACCGGTGAGCCGGGTGTGGCGCCCGTGAGCTCGATCAGGGCCGGCCGCACGATGAGCGGGGCCATGAGGATCTCGTAGATGTCGAACGCGAAACCGATGGCCGCGATCGCGCAGATCGTCCACTCAATCGGGCCGAGCGTCTTCTTCGCGGGCAATGCGGTCTGGGGCTGTGCCATGCAGGGCTCCTGGAATTCGGGCGGCCTATCATAGCCGACCAGAGCCGGTCGCGCTTTCAACCGTCCTCTGTGGATTTGGCCAGGTTGGGCGTGTGCGCCAGGCCCGCCGCGGAGAGTCTGGCGCTAGCTCTGGACGGTTGGTCTCAGGCGCCCGAACCCTGAGCGAATCAACGTGACCGCGGCGTAGCCGGCCACGGCCGCCACCAGCCAGCGAACGGAGCTCAGTGGCAGTGACTTCACGACGTAGGCCGCAAGCAGCACGGCCGGCACGCCGCCCAGGGCGAGGCCGATCGCGGCGCCGAGGTCGTAGCGTTCGGACCGGAAGAATCGGATGCTCGCTGCCGGCATGAGAAAGGCGCACGAACCCATCATGATCGGGAAGGCCGCCGTCGGATTCATGCCGAGCAGGCTGACGAGCACCATGCAGGGGGCATAGAGTCCGATGCCCAGCGTCATCAAAGCCCCGAGGATGAAGTTGGCACCGACGCCGACGGCCAGCCTCGATCCGTCGAGCCGGAGGGCCGTGCCTCCCCCAGGCAGCGCGTGCGCGGCGCTGAGCGCCATCAGGAGAGCCGCGGCCAGCAGCGCGAGGCCCATGCCGGCCTGGATCTGTCGACGCGGGAGGCGCGAGACGAACCCCGCTCCGAGCCATGACCCGGCCACCGAGGCCGCGATCATGGCCGTCAGCGTGACGATATCCACCTCGACGAGCGTGATGTAGATGAGTGCCTGGGCGACGGTGGGTAGTGTGTGCCCCACGTTGAGAGTGCCGGGAATCAACTCGTCCCGCATGCGGTTGCGGAGGCGGTAGAAGGATGTCGTGGTGGCGAAGGATCCGACGCCCAGCGTGTCCAGAAAATTAGTGACAAAGCCCACCGCCACGTCCAGCCACTGGGGGCGTACCCACGCCACGGCGTAGAAGACCGTCATGACCAGCATGGCGGCCAGTAGCGCGTCTTTTGGGCTCAGCATGCGGCATTCTGGCATCCCGCACCAGGTCTTTCGGCTAGAATCCGCGGCCGGAGGGCTTTATCCCCATGAAGTACGCATCGCGTCTGCTGGTCTTGGCGGGTCTCGCCGTCGTGGCCGCTGTCTGGATGACCGCTCAGGCGGGTCTCGCGGCTGCGGGCGCTGCGGCGCTGACCGGCCAGGTATCGTCCCAGGCCGAAGGCACGATGGAGGGCGTCGTCATCAGTGCCCGGCAGGAGGGCGGCACCATGACCGTCTCCGTGCCCGGCCTCAAGGCGCGCCGCGGCCGAATTGACCACAAAGACGACAAGTTCTATTTCGGCGAATACCTCGCGGACAAGAAAGGCCGGTTCTACGCGCCCAGCAATGGGTTCGAGCGGTTCTTCCAGATCGACCCGAAGAACCTCCCCATCGATAACTCCGGTCCTCGTCCCGTGCTCTGGATGACGAACAAGCAGACGGCGAGGGTGACCCGTGTCGAGCCTCTGGACTAGGCAGGAGTAGAATTCTTTCCCCGCGGCCGGGGCGCGACCGGCTGCCTGTGGTGGGTGACGCGCACGAGAGGGTATCCATGCGAACGAAGATTCTGTCTGCCGCAGTGCTGGTCGCGGCGCTGTCGGGGGTGTTCTCGCTTTCTCCGCGTGTCGGAGCACAGGGTGCCGTGGCACTCAGCGGCACGGTCAGTTCCCAGGCCGAGGGGAAGATGGAGGGCGTGCTGGTCACGGCCCGCCGCGAAGGCGCCAACTACGACGTCACCGTCGTGAGCGACGCGCAGGGCAAGTACAGCTTTCCGCGCACGCATCTGAAGGAGGCCGGCAAGTACGCGGTCAAGATTCGCGCGGTCGGTTTTGATCTGACGGGCGCCCCGGCGTCGGTTGACGTGGATGCGGCCAAGGCCGCCACGCTTGATCTGGCGCTGGAGCCCGCGAAGGACATCAGCAGTCAGGTGACCTCGGTAGAGTGGATCACATCCGTCCCTGGCACGCCTGCCGAGAAGGCCCTCGTCATCAAGCAGATTGCCAGCTGCACCTACTGCCACTCGCTCGAGCGCGTGCTGAAGTCGAAGCACACGGCCGAGCAGTTCGTGCCGGTCATCAACCGGATGCAGAAGTACTACCCGGACGGCACGATGGCCGGGACGGAAGGGCGTGGCCGGGCGCAGTTTGACGGCAAGGCGGCGCAGGCGGCGGCCGAGAAGAATCCCTCGTGGGGCTTCGTGCCCGGCGCCAACAAGGTTGAACTCGGGAAGTACCTCGCGACGATCAATCAGAGTGGTGGGAGGGCCTTGCCGGCGAAGTTTTCGTTGCTGCCGCGCCCAAAGGGCAAGGGGACGAAGGTCATCATCACGCAGTACGACATGCCTCGGAAGGATACGGTGCCGCACGACATGGACGTCGCCTTGGACGGCAATCCCTGGTACACGGACCAGAGCCGCCCATTCATCGGCATGATGAATGCGAAGACGGGGCAGTTCACGGAGTACCCGATCCGTCCGCTGGGCACGGATACGCACCACGAGTTTGCCGGTGCCAGCGACATCCAGATGGACCGCGAGGGCAACGCGTGGTTCCCGACCACCGATGACTCCGTCAACAACCACTTCGGCCTGATCCACAAGTTCGATCCGAAGGCGAAGACGTTTACGCCGACGACCGGGTATGCCTCCCCTCCGACGACGCAGTTCATGTCGATCGGTCCTGACGGCAAGATCTGGTCGGGGTTTGCCACCTTCGTGCGGATCGACCCGAGGACGGCCAAGGTGGATTGGGAGTTCGACTGGACCAAGGCGCCCAACGTCCCGAAGGGGCCGCATTCCGGCTATGAGATCGCCGTGGATCCGAAGGGCAACCCCTGGATCACGGACTTCGGCGCGTCCGCCATCGTCGGTGTTGATGTCAATACGAAGACGGTGAAGTACTTCCCGACGCCGACGCCCGCCGCGCAGCCGCGCCGCGGCAAGATCGACGATCAGGGCCGCTTCTGGTTCGGCGAATACACGGGTGACAAGATCGGCATGTTCGACACGAAGACCGAGAAGTTCACCGAGTACGACCCGAAGATCCCGTTTGCCGCGCCATACACATCGTCGACGCCAGACAGCAAGGGGCGGGTGTATGCCCCCAGCAATACCTCTGATCGGGTGTTCCGCGTGGATGCGAAGACGGGCGAGATCGTGACCTATCTCATGCCGGTTCGCGACTTCGACACCAAGCAGGTGACGATCGACCCGGTCGACAAGAAGTCGGTGTGGTTCGCCAACGAGCGGAACGCGCGGATCGTCAAGATCGAGCCGCTCGACTAGGCCTGGTGGCAATCGATTCGATGACGCACGCTCGCGCGGTGCTGGCGGTGGCTGCCCTGGGGGTGGCCGCCGCCTCGTTATGCCTGAAAGAGCAGCGGGTCCAGCGATTCCTCTATAAGGGCCTGCGCCCCGCACAGCTCGTTCCCCAATAGGCTCCATCCATGACGAACGGAATTCTCGCGCTTCTGCTGCTTGGGGCCCTCCAGGTACCGCCGGCTCCCGGAAATGCCGACGCGGGAAAGAAGCAGTGGCAGGCCAAGCCCGGCGGTGTGGGTCCCAACCAGGCCGCAGGCACGCTGTGGTGCAACAACTGCCATGGGATGAATGCTGAGGGCGGTTTTGGGCCAGACCTCGCCGGTCGGGGTCTGAGTCTGGCCCAGGTCCGGCGGGCCGTGCGCCAGCCGTGGGGCGTCATGCCGCGATATCCCCAGGAGAGCGTGAGCGACGAGACGCTCGCGAATCTGAGCGCATGGTTCGCCAGCCTGCCCAAGGTCGCGGAGCCGGCGGCGTGGAAGACGCCGCTGCCCCCGGCAGAGCCACGCGGGCCCTATCTGATGACGGTCTCGGGCTGTTACCAGTGCCACGGAGCGCTCTTGACGAACCCGCGCCGTGTGCTGGGCGGGGAGATGGGCGTGGGGTTCGACTTCTCGCGCTTCACGAGAGTGATCTACAACCACAATGAGTACTACCCGCAGAACCAGATGGGCCTGTTCTCGAAGGACCGTCTGACCGAGGCGACCCTGCGCGAGATCTACCAGTACCTGTTTGTGGACCTGGGCATTCGGGTGCCGGTGAGCGGTGCGGTCAGCGGAACGTCATCCGCGGGGGGCAACACGACGCATGTGCTCACGATCAGCAATGACGGCGAGGTGGGGAAGGGCCTGACGGCGGAGGATCTGACGATAGCCGTGGTCTTGCCGCCTGGAAGCAAAGTCGTGTCAGCCGGTGGCCCAGGATACGAAGGGACACGCCGCGACCCGGAGGTCAACGGCGGAGCCGATGTGGCCGTGTGGCGCGTGGCGCGGCTTGGGCCTGCCGAAAAGGTATCCCCCAGCGTGACGTTGAGCGGCGATGTGCCGGCGGCTCAACTGAAGGGTTCGATCGTGCGCTGGGCAAAGCCGGCCCTCGGGTCTGCCGCGGCGGCTCGCGCCGATTCCGTGGCCGTGACGATTCCCTCGTCCGCGGGCCGATAGGCTTCGTCGTTTCAAGGAGAGAGACTGTGCGAGCAATGCATCTGACGTCGGGCGTTATCGTGATGGTTGCCCTCTGTGCAGGAGCGGCACGTGCCGCCTCGCCTGACACGCGGGTGGCGGATGCGGCGAAGGCGCGGGACAGCCGGACCCTCGTCGCGCTGGTGAAGCAGCGGGTGCCGGTCAATGTGCCGCTGGCCGACGGCTCAACGGCCCTGCATTGGGCCGTGCACTATGACGCCGCGGATCAGGTCGAGGCGCTCCTCGGTGCAGGCGCCAACGTCAACGCCGCGAACGACTATGGCGTGATGCCGCTCTATCTGGCGGCCACCAACGGTAGCGCGGCGACCATTGAGCGACTGTTGAAAGCCGGCGCCCGCCCGAACGCCTCGCTCCCGACCGGTGAGACCGTGCTGATGGCCGCGGCCAGGACTGGCACTCCCGGTGCGGTGGCGGCCCTGCTGGCCCGCGGTGCGGACCCGAACGGCCGTCAGGCGTCGAAGGGGCAGACGGCCCTGATGTGGGCGGCGGCTGAGGGGCACCTCGAGGCGGCACGCCTGCTGCTCGAGAAGGGCGCAGACCTCAAGACGCGGACGGGTTCTGGTTTCAGTGCGCTGATGTTCGCGGCACGCGAGCCGTCACTTGAGCTGGTGAAGCTGTTGGTGGAGCGTGGCGGCGACATCAATCAGTCGGCCGAGGACGGCAGTACCCCGCTCCTGGTGGCGACCGTTCGCGGCCATGTCGACACGGCGCGGTTTCTGCTCGAGAAGGGCGCCCGGCCTGATGGGGACGCGGAGAAGGCGGGCTACACCCCGCTGCACTGGGCGGCCGGAACCTTCGAGAGCATCATCACCTATGACTATCCCGATGCTCCCGGTGAGTGGAAGGCTGCTGCCGGGATTCCGTCGCGTGCGGGCAAGCTGGAGCTGATCCGGACGCTGGTCGCCAAGGGGGCAGACATCGAAGCGCGCCTCACCAAGAATCCTCCGCGCTTCGGCTACTACCTGTACGGCATCGGCCGCGGCGACATCATGACCGGAGCCACGCCGTTCTATCTCGCGACGATCGTCGTGGATATGGATGTCATGAAGTTACTGCTCTCACTTGGTGCGAAGGCCGATGTGCGTACGAAGACCGGTTGCACTCCTCTGATGGCGGCTGCGGGCATCGGCTATCAGGACCAGGAGAGCCGGATTCCGCAGAGCGCCTACGTCGAGGCGACGAAATTCGTCCTCGGTCTGGGTGCTGATGTGAGCGCGGCGAACGCCGACAAGTTCACGGCCATGCATTCCGCGGCCTGGGCGGGTTTCGAGCAGGTGATCCAGGTGCTGGCGGACAAGGGCGGCAATGTCAACGTGAAGAACGCGCGTGATGAAACGCCGCTCGACATCACCGAGGGGTATCACTTTTCCTTCTTCTTCGACCGCCCCGCGGCGGCCGCGCTGTTGAAGACGCTCGGCGGTGTTGGCGGAGTTGAACGCGGAGGATTCCTGGCGGGCCAGACGAAGAAGGATCGCGACGAGCAGGAGAAGTCCAAGCCCGGCTACAAGGCCCCGTCGCCGGCGAAGGGCTCCGGTCAGTGAAGCCTCTGCCGCGCCGCACGTGGCTGCGCGGCGCCGGGGCACTGCTCGGAGTGCCCCTGCTTGACGCCATGCTGCCAGTGGGCCGACAGGCTCTCATGGCTGCGGGCGGACCGTCGAGATTCGTGACGTTCTACGCCCCGAACGGGATGGTGATGCCGGACTGGACGCCAGGCGTCGAGGGGCCGATGACGCAGTTGCCCCAGACCCTGGCCCCGCTGGCGCCGTTTCGGGAGCATCTCCGCGTGGAGTCTGGACTCAGCACGCTGGGGTTGCCGGTCGTGCCCGCCTATCATGCCGGCGCCGCGACGAAGTTTCTGACCGCCACCAGTCCGTCGCCTACCAGAGGGTCGGCGGTGCGGGCCGGAATGTCCGTCGACCAGATCGCGGCGCGGACGCTCAGCGGCGACACGCGACTCCCGTCGTTGGAGATTGGATTGGAAGAGGGACCGCTCACGGGCGCCTGTGATGTGCAGTACAGCTGCGCGTACCAGAACACGGTGAGTTGGTCGTCTCCCGAGACGCCGCTGCCGATGGAAGCCAGCCCGCGCGCGGTTTTCGAGCGATTGTTCGGCGACCCGGACGCGTCCCCCGCTGAGCGGGCGCGGGTCGCACGAGATGATCGCAGCCTCCTGGACTCGTTGATGGAGGGCCTGGGACGCCTGCGAGGCCGTGTGAGTGCGGCCGACCGGTTACAGCTGGACCGGTACGCGCAAGCCATCCGCGACGTTGAGGCCCGGATCCGGTCCACCGAACGCCGTGCCACCGCCGATGTGCCCGATGCGGGAGCCGTGAGGGAGCCTGCCGGCAGCTTCGTCGAGCGCTATACCCTGATGTTGGACCTCTGCGCATTGGCCCTCCATGCCGATCTCACGCGGGTGGGAACGGTGATGATCGGCATCGAAGCCAGCACGCGGACGTATCCGGAGATCGGCGTGACTGAGGGGCACCATCAGCTCTCGCACCATCAAGGGGAACCCGGACGGGTGAGCCGCCTCGCGGCGATCAACCGGCTGCACATGGGAGTGCCGGCGTATTTCCTTGGCCGCTTGCGGGACCTGGAGGACGCGGGCGGGTCGCTGCTGGATCGGACCCTCGTACTCTTTGGCGCGGGCATGAGTGACAGCGACCGGCATCGCCACGATAATCTGCCGGTGCTTGTCGCGGGACCACGGGCGCTGACCCAGGGCGTGCACCGACGGCATCCCGAGGGGACGCCACTCGCGAATCTGCACCTCTCGCTGCTTGAGGCACTTGGGGTGCGCGTTGAACGGCTCGGCAACAGCACGGCGCGGCTCTGACCGCGTCGTGTCGGACAGTTCCGGCATGGAGTGCTCATGAGAATCAGTCGCGTGCTTGCGGTGTGCGGATGGGTGGCGGTGCTCGGTGTCGCGGCGGCGGGAGCTGGCCGGGAGCAGTGGACACGGTTCCGCGGGCCCACCAGCGGCGTCATCACCGATGACCCCGCGCTGCCAGACACCTGGAGTGCCGAGCAGAATGTCGCGTGGAAGACGCCGATTCCCGGGCGCGGCTGGAGTTCCCCCATCGTCTGGGACGACCACGTGTTTGTGACCACCGTCATCAGCGATGAGCCGATGCCGAAGCCAGGTCTGGACCTCATTGAGGACGGCAAGGGGGCCAGCTACAAGGAGGGCATGCGCGCGCCCATTCTCAAGACGCCACACCGCTGGGTCATGTACGACCTGGACTTCAAGAGCGGGAAGGTTCGATGGGAGCGGGAGCTCAGGAACGGCGAACCGCTCGCGGCCAAGCACCCGAAGAACAGCTACAGCTCGGAGACGCCGGTCACCGACGGCGAGCGGGTCTACGTCTACAACGGGGACTTTGGCCTGTTCGCCGTCGACTTCAAGGGCAAACTCCTCTGGTCCACCCGAGTCCAGCCCCCGAACTCCCTGCCAGCCGAGAACCCGGCCAACGCGGCGGGCCGAATCGACTTCGGAACGGCCTCCTCGCCAGCGCTCTACAAGGACCGGCTCTTTGTTGTGGATGACCATGAGCCACGCCGGCCCTGGTTCCTCGCCGCCTATGCCACCGCCACCGGGAAGGAACTCTGGCGGGTGACCAGCGAGCGCTTCACCCCCGGTGGACCCACCTGGGCGACGCCCTTTGTCTGGGAGAACGGCCAGCGTACAGAGATCATTGTCATGGCCGCAGGGGCCGTCCGGTCCTATGACATCAATGGCAAGCCGCTCTGGCACCTGCGCGGACTTGGCAGCAACTCCACGCCGACCCCATTTGCGGCGAATGGGCTGCTGTATGTGAGCGCGGGGTACCCGGCCGACGCCACGCGTCCAGTCTGGGCGGTCAAACCAGGCGCCTCAGGGGATATCACCCCCAAAGACGGAGAGTCGGCCAATGCATTCGTGGTGTGGACCCAGCCTAAGCTGGCCTCTTACATGCCGTCAGCGCTGGTCTATGGCAAGTACCTCTATACGCTTGAATCCCAGGGGTTTATGCAGTGTAACGATGCACTGACTGGGGAGCGGGTCTACGGCCGGAAACGCATCGATGTGGACACCAGCGGGTTTACCGCGTCTCCCTGGGCGTACAACGGAAAGATTTTTGCGCTCAGCGAAGATGGCGACACTTACATCATCCAGCCGGGGGCTGATTTTAAGGTCGTGGGGAAGAACTCCTTTGGAGAGATGGCTTTAGCGACGCCAGCCGTCTTAAGGGGAAGCCTGATCTTCCGCACCGTGTCGGGTGTGTATCGCGTACGAAAGGCCGGCAAGTAACGTCGAAAGGCGCCGCCGTAATCAGCCGGGTTGATCAAAAAATCGATCCAGTGCTATATTCGTCAGGTTCTCACGGGGCCAGGACACCCTATCTGGTTCCCACCGCTCGGATTTGAGGTCCTCAGGACTTCCTTTCCCCTGGCGGCACCGCTGAGCTATTGGCGGACCGTCAGCGAAAACAATTAATAGGGTCATTTTCGTCTCGAGCGCCAGGCGGCGTGTTGCGCGCCTTAAGGCTCGAGGCACTCTTGGGAAGGCAGCGATGGAGCTGCCTGTGATGCGTTTGGGCGTCGGAGCCTCTCCGGCGGTCAGATGAGTGATTGACGCATGCCGACCATTAGTCAGCTCGTCCGGCAGGGACGGAAGAAAATCGTCACCAAGACCAAGAGCCCCGCGCTCCAGGTCAGCCCGCAGAAGCGGGGGGTGTGTGTGCGCGTCTTCACGCAGACGCCGAAGAAGCCGAACTCTGCTCTCCGCAAGGTGGCGCGTGTCCGGTTGACCAACGGCATCGAGGTCACCACCTACATCCCGGGTGTCGGGCACAACCTGCAGGAGCACTCGCTGGTGCTGATCCGCGGGGGCCGCGTGAAGGACCTGCCGGGTGTTCGCTATCACGTGGTGCGCGGCACGCTGGACGCCGTGGGCGTACAGGGCCGCAAGCAGGGCCGGTCGAAGTACGGCGCGAAGCGCCCGAAGAAGTAGGAACTGAGATATGCCTCGCAGACGAGAAATTCCCAAACGCGAACTGGCGGCTGATCCGATCTACGGCAGCACGCTGCTGAGCAAGTTCATCAATACCGTCATGTCAGACGGTAAGCGCAGCACCGCCGAAAAGATCCTCTACGAGAGCTTCGAGCTCATCAAGGAGCGCACCGGTGACGACCCGCTGAAGGTCTTCAAGAAGGCGCTTGAGAACGTCAAGCCAAGCCTCGAAGTGAAGTCGCGTCGCGTCGGCGGTTCCAACTACCAGGTGCCCGTCGAGGTCAATCCGAACCGGCGCATGTCGCTGAGCATCCGCTGGCTGGTGAGCTACGCGCGGTCGCGTGGGGACGGCAAGACGATGCAGGAGAAGCTTGCCAACGAGCTCCTCGATGCCTCCAACCTCCGTGGTGGCGCCGTGAAGAAGCGTGAAGACACGCATCGCATGGCGGAAGCGAACAAAGCGTTCGCCCACTATCGCTGGTAACGATTCAACTTTTCCCAGGAACAGGTCCTCAGAGAAATGCCTCGCCAGACACCGCTCAATTTGACGCGCAACATCGGCATCATGGCCCACATTGATGCCGGGAAGACGACGACAACTGAGCGGATCCTCTTCTACACCGGCATCACCTACAAGATTGGTGAGGTTCATGAAGGCACGGCCGTCATGGACTGGATGGAGCAGGAGCAGGAGCGCGGCATCACGATCACGTCGGCGGCCACGACGTGCTTCTGGCAAGAACACCGCATCAACATCATTGATACGCCCGGCCACGTGGACTTCACGGCCGAGGTCGAGCGCTCGCTGCGCGTGCTCGATGGCGCCTGCGCGGTGTTCGACGCGGTGTCCGGCGTCGAGCCCCAGTCCGAGACGGTGTGGCGGCAGGCGGACAAGTACCGCGTGCCCCGGATCTGCTTCGTCAACAAGATGGACCGCATCGGCGCGGACTTCAAGATGACGCTCGGCCAGATCGCCAGCAAGCTCGGCGGCAACGCCGTTGCGATTCAGCTCCCGATCGGCGCCGAGGACAAGTTCCGCGGTGTGATTGACCTCGTCCGGATGAAGTCGATCACCTATAAGGACGAGACGATGGGTGCGGACTACATCGTCGGTGACATCCCCGCCGACATGCAGGCCGAGGCGAACGAGTACCGCGAGAAGCTCATCGAGAAGGTCGCGGAACACGACGAGAAGCTTCTCGAGAAGTACCTCAGCGGTGAAGAGATTACGGAAGCCGAGATCAAGGCGGCCCTCCGGAACCGCACGATTAAGTCGGTCCGCGAAGAGGACGTCGCGTTCGTGCCGGTCATCTGCGGCACCGCGTTCAAGAACAAGGGTGTGCAGCTGTTGCTGGATGCCGTCGTCGACTACCTGCCCTCGCCGCTCGACGTGCCTGCCATCGCCGGCATTGACCCGAACGGCAAAGAAGGCGACCCGCTCCTGGAGCGGCCGGCCGTGGACAACGCGCCGTTCGCGGCGCTGGCGTTCAAGCTCATGTCCGACCCGTTCGTCGGCCAGCTCACGTTCATCCGCGTCTACTCAGGCGTGCTGAACGCGGGCTCGTCGGTCTACAACTCGACCAACGGCAAGACCGAGCGCATCGGCCGTCTCCTTAAGATGCACGCGAACAAGCGCGAGGAGATCAAGGAGGTCTACGCCGGCGACATCGCCGCGGCCGTTGGCCTCAAGTCCGTTCGCACGGGCGACACCCTCTGCGACGAGTCGAAAGCTGTTGTCCTCGAGTCGATGGACTTCCCGGAGCCGGTCATCTCGCTGGCCATCGAGCCGAAGAGCAAGGGTGACCAGGAGAAGCTCGGCGTCGGCCTTGCCAAGCTGATGGCCGAAGACCCGACCTTCCGCGTCAAGACGGACGATCAGACGGGGCAGGTTGTCATCGCCGGCATGGGCGAGCTCCACCTCGAAATCATCGTCGACCGCCTCAAGCGCGAGCATGGTGTCGAGGCCAGCGTCGGCAAGCCGATGGTCGCCTACAAGGAGACGCTCACGCGTCCCGCTGACGGCGAAATGAAATACGCCAAGCAGACCGGCGGCCGCGGCCAGTACGGCCACGCCAAGATTCATCTGTTCCCGGGCGAGCCCGGTACAGGCTACATCTTCGAGAACAAGGTCACGCAGGGCTCGATTCCGAAGGAATTCATCAAGCCGATCGACCAGGGCATTGCGGAAGCCCTCACGCGCGGCATTCTGGCCGGCTACCCGATCGACGACGTGCGCATCGAGCTCTACGACGGGTCGTATCACGACGTCGACTCCTCCGAAATGGCGTTCAAGATTGCCGGCTCGATGGCGTTCCAGGATGCCGCGAAGAAGGCGAAGCCGGTGCTCATGGAGCCGGTGATGCGCGTTGAAGTGGTTGTGCCGAAGGACTTCATCGGCGATGTGATGGGCGATCTGGCAAGCCGCCGGGGCCGCATTCAGTCACAGGACGACCGGGGCGGGACGCAGATTGTCAATGCACGCGTGCCGCTTTCGGAGATGTTTGGGTACGCGACCGACCTGCGGTCGCGGACGCAGGGGCGCGCCACGTATTCGATGCACTTCGATCGATACGAGCAGGCGCCCTCGAACGTGAGCGAGGAAGTCATCGCGCGCGCGCAGGGAACGAAGTAGTTACTAACCGACAGCAGACGGAGCAAACTTCGATGGCGAAGGAAAAATTCGATCGATCTAAACCGCACGTCAACGTGGGGACGATCGGCCACATTGACCACGGGAAGACGACCCTGACGGCGGCACTGACGAAGGTGGCGGCGGACAAGGGGTGGGCGAAGTTCATCCCGTATGACGAAGT
>CANKJK010000004.1 GCA_947482665.1 Acidobacteriota bacterium | reverse complement strand
GTGCCCAGGCCTCGGCTTGCTCCATCATTCCGACCAGGGGTCGACGTACGCCAGTGAGGACTACCAAGACGTGCTCTCCGCGTACGGCATCACGTGCAGCATGAGCCGCCGCGGCAACTGCTATGACAATGCGGTCATTGAGGCGTTCTTCTCGACCGTCAAGCACGAGGTCGGCGAGCGCTTTGCCAGCCACGGCGACGCCAAGGCCGAGTTGTTCGACTACCTCGAAGTGTTCTATAACCAACGGCGTCGGCACTCATCGGCAGGTCGGATGAGCCCGGCGGCGTACGAACGCAAGAGGACTCACGCAGCGTAACGAAACCGTCCACCGAAACGGATCAAGCACAGTCGCTGCGCCACACCGTGACTCCGGCGGCCACCAGGACCGCCGCGACGAGGACGAACACGAGCGGCTTGAAACGAGGCGGGGCGCTTGCCGGGGTCTGTGCGGTATCACTGCTCATAGGTATGGATGCTCCGGATGCGGAAGAGGTATTGTGCCTCGGCGCGATCACGCGCGCCCGCGTAATCGCCGCTGCCATCGAAGATGGTGTGGCGAGCAGGGGCGTGGCGCGGCGCGCCGGTCAGACTGACGCGTCCGGCGTCTCGCGTCTGTACGCCCGCATCTTGCGGTAGAGCGTCGCGCGGCCGATCCCGAGGTCACGCGCTGCCGCCGCCGCGTTACCCCAATTCCGGGCCAGGCTGTCGAGAATCGCACGACGGGTCAGGGCCGCCAACCTCTGGCCGGCCGCGGACTCTGGCATCACAGCGTGGCTCGCCTCATGCGCCCCGCTGACGCCCCCCGGCACCCTCCGGATAGACTCGGGAAGTTCCGCCGTGGTCACGGGCCCGCTGCCCGCTGCAATGACGGCGCGCTGCATGGCATTCGACAATTCGCGCGCATTGCCGGGCCACCGGTACGCCAGGAGCACATCGACCACCTCTGGCCGCACCACAGGCGCCGCACGTGCCGGGTCGAGTACAGCGGCGTGGTCGCGTACCATCTCGGTTGCCAGCGGTTGGATGTCATCCACGCGTTCCCGCAGAGGCGGCACGTGCAGGTCGAAGACCGCGATGCGGAAGTAGAGCGCCTCACGAAAGCCTCCGCCCGCCACAGCAGGATTCAGTTCACGGGCGCTGGAAGCCACCAGCCGGAAGCTACACGACACCTCGGGCCCACCCCCAACGCGGATGAAGTGTCCGGACTCCAGCGCCCTCAAGAGTCCGGTCTGCGCCGTTGCCCCCAGGTCCCCGACATTGCGCAGAAACAGCGTTCCACCCGCCGCCTGGTCGAGCAATCCTCGCCGTGGGGCTACTGCGCCCACTGACGCACCACGCATGTACCCAAAGAGCATGGGTCCCTGCAGCGGTTCGGGCGTCGTCGAGAGATTCACTTCAATGAAGGGCCAGTTGCGCCGCGCGCCCAGCGTGTGAATCGCGCGGGCAATCCGCGCCTTGCCGGTGCCACTCTCTCCCCGCAGCAGCACAGGCACATCGCTGGTCACCACCCCTTCCATCTGGCGAAACAACTCCAACATGGCTGCGGACCGTCCGAAGAGACCGCCATACCGCCGCCCGCCCCGAGGACGCTCCAGCAACTGCACCTGCACTGCGAGGCGGCGCTCGGCCACGGCGTGGGAGAGAGTCAGCAGTAAGCGGTCACGATCGACAGGCTTGGTGACGTAGTCATACGCCCCACACCGCATGGCGGCCACGACGGATTCGGGCGACTGGTCGCCGGTCAACATCACAACTGGCGTGCCGGGCACGGCTCGACGCACCTGTTCCAGGACCTCCGTGCCGTCGCAGCCAGGCAAGTGAAGGTCAAGACAAATGGCCGCTGGCGCCAGGTCCGGTAGAGCAGCGAGCAGGTGGGCTGCCTCGGCGAACGCGGCCACGCGGTAGCCCGACAGCGACAGGAGGCGGTCAATCACGAAACGCGAGCCCTCGTCGTCGTCAAGAATCGCGACCGTCGCTTGGCGATCCCACAAGCCTGGCTCAAGATTCTCATTAAGACCCATGCGAGCGTCTCATAACGATACAATATCTACTAGTTCAAGACATAGCGGACGTACAGCACAATTGAGGGAGAGGGTACTCAAAGTGTATGGACTGATAAACAGAGCGATGCAGGAGTTCGTAGTCACCAGCCATGGCGCACCCAAGTGGGACGCCATCCGGACCATGGCGTCCGTCGAGGTGACCAACTTTGACGGCATGCAGCACTACCCCGACTGGATGACCTATGCCCTCATCGAAGCGGCCACCAAGGAACTCGACGAGCCAGCGGAGCAGATCCTTGGGGCCTTCGGTGAGTACTGGGTGCTGTATACGGCAAAGGAGGGCTGGGAGGACCTGCTCAAGGTGTCCGGGTCCGACTTCGTGTCCCTTCTCCAGAATCTTGACCTACTGCATGCCCGGATCAGCCGCTCCTATCCAGAACTCAAGCCTCCGGCATTTCAATGCACGGACAGGCAGCCAGGCAGCCTGCTCCTGCACTACCGGTCCGACCGTGCCGGCCTGACTCCGTTTGTTGTCGGCCTGGTGAAAGGGGTCGGGAAGATGTTCCAGACCGATGTTCGCGTCAAGGTCGTCAGCGAGAAGAGCCAGGGTGCCGACCACGACGTCTTTCACGTCGAGTACGAGCCGCATGACTAGTGACGCCCCGGGGCGGGAGTTCCTCCGGCACGTCTTTCCGTTCTATCTCCTGGTATCCGAAACACTCGAGCTCCTGGCGGCTGGACCGGCCGCGGAGCGGGTCCTGCCGGCCGCCGTACCTGGGGCGCTGCTGTCACGGCTCTTCGTCCTTGCCCGTCCCTACCGACAGGAGATCACACCTGCCGCCTTGCGCGACCTGCACGGCGAGGTGGTCGTGCTCCGGAACACGTTCGGCATCGAGCTGCAAGGTGAAGTCATCGAATGCCGCTCCGGCTTCCTGATTCTCGCGGTGCCTGTCGTGACGGACCTTGCGGCGATAAGCCGCCTGGGCCTCACGCTCCGCGACTTCGCGGCTCACGACGTTACCGGCGACTTTCTACTCCTGCTGCAATCGACCAGGACGAACATGCAGGCCATGGAGCGAACCTCCCTCCAAAACATCAAGCAGCACCAGGAACTGGAGCGGACCAAGGCGGCCCTTGACGTCGCGCATGCCGCAGCACTTGCGTCCAGGGCGGCCCTGAGCGTGAGTGAGCGCCAATATCGCACACTGGTCAACGCGGTCAGCGAAATCATCTTTCGATTAGACGAGTTCGGACAATGGGTCTTTCTGAGCGACGCGTGGACCGCCATCACCGGGCTCACGACCGAAGAAGCCCTTGGACGTTCAGTCGTCGACTTTCTCCATCCCGATGACCGGGTTCGAGTGGCGGAGACGTTCGCCGGACAGACGCAGCGCGACTATCGCATCGAGTTCCGCCTCCTCGACAAGGCCGGCACGGCGCACTGGTGCAATGCCAGCGTGACCTCACTCGGCCTGGAACAGGGTCAGCCCGCCGGGATGACCGGCGTCATATCCGACAGCACGCTGCACCGCGAAGCCCTTGAGCGCCTCGAGCAGAGCGCCCAGCAGATGCTGGAAGCTAAGGCAGTAGCCGAGGCGGCCAACCAGGCCAAGAGTGACTGGCTGGCCGCGATGAGCCATGAGATCCGCACGCCCGTCCACGTCTTGACAGGCATGGCCGAGGCGCTTGCCGACACAGCGATTGACGAATCGCAGCAGCAGATCTTGGTGACCATGCTGGCCAACGCCGCGCACCTCCGGAGTCTGGTTGCCGGGTTGCTCGACTTGTCGAAGATCCAACTGGGGCAACTCGATCAGTGCATCGTTGAGTTCGAAGTCCAGCAGATCATTGTTGAGGCTGCCCAACTGGCCCGCGTGCATGTTGGACGTGCACCGGTCGTGGTCACCTCATCGGTTGACGCGACGGTGCCGGCGCACTTAAAGGGAGACGCCGGGCGCATCCGGCAGATACTCTTCAACCTCGCCTCGAATGCCGGCAAGTTCACCTCGCGTGGCGACATCCGTATCAGCGCGACAGGCGCACTGAGAGAGGATCGCACCTGCCTCCTCTGTTTCACCGTATCAGACACCGGTGTCGGTATTCCAAAGACCGATCAGCCGAATGTCTTCAAGAACAGATTCCGGGCCAGCAATGCCACGGATACCGAGGGCACAGGACTGGGCCTCCACATTGCCGCTGCCCTGACGGAGGGACTCGGCGGTTCGATCGAATACAGCAGCACTGAGAATGGCGGAACCTCCTTCCAGGTCATCATCCCCACTACGGTCACGCACTCCGACCCTGCGGTCCGGCTCGATTCCAGTCCCGGCCTGTCGGAGCGTGTCCCCCTCACGGATTACCTCCGGCCCTCGCGCGTGCTTGTCGTCGAGGACTTTCCGCCAAGCCAACAACTGGCCACAGCCATTCTGACGCGGGCTGGGCACTGGGTGGAGATTGCGGCGACCGGCTCCGCCGCGGTGGCACTGGCCACGAAGCGCCGCTACGACGTGATTCTGATGGACATCCAGCTGCCGGACTTCTCAGGCATTGAGGCTACCGTGCGCATTCGAGCCGCAGAACAGCAGCGCCTTGAGGCCCCGGTGCCGATTGTGGCTGTCACCGCTCACGCCCTTGAAGATTACCGCCAGCGCAGTCAGGAGGCCAGCATCAACGCTTTCATGACCAAGCCCACGTCAGCCATCGACCTGTGCCGCGCCGTGTCCGACTGGAGTGACACCCGCAGGACAGTGCTGGTGGCGGACGACTCCTCGGATGCCCGCGACCTCCTCATACGCTTCCTGGGCAACGAGGATCTCCGCATTGTCCAGGCACGAAGCGGAGTTGATGCCCTCGTCCAGCTCAATCGCCAGGATGTGGACCTTGTGATCCTCGACATGCATATGCCCGGACTCAATGGCCTCGACGCGGCCTGGCAGATTCGCCTCAACCCGCGGCTGCGACCCGTTCCGATTCTGGCGCTCACCGGAGAAGCGGGTGTTCCGGCACACGAGCGCCTGCTGGCAGCCGGCTGTGCCGCGGTACTCGTCAAGCCGGTGAACAAGGCCTCATTGCTTCGCGCCGTGCGCTCCGCTCTGAGCGACGCCCTCCCGCCCCCGAATACGGCGTCCCGCATTGAGATACCTGCCGAGCTGGCCGATCTCATTCCTGGCTATCTCGATGGTCTCCAACGCAACCTCGTGGCGTGTCGTCCGCTGCTGGCCAGTCGCGACTTTTCGGGCATCCAGTCCATCGCGCACAATATCAAGGGCACGGGCACGTCGTACGGCTTCCCCGATGTATCCCGGTTCGCCCGGGAGATGGAATCCGCGGCAACGGCTCTGAACGAAGCGCACGTGCAGGCCGCACTGGCACTGCTCGACACGTCGGTGCGTGACGCACGGGCGGCAATTGAAGGGCTGACCGCATGACCAGTATTCCCACCTCCCGCGCGCAGGTACTCCTCGTCGATGACGATGCGCAGCAGGTGATTCTCCTTTCTCGCTGGCTCGAGCAGACTGGCCACTACGAGGTGAGTACGGCCTCCGACGGCGCTCTCGGATGGAACCTCATTGATGCAAAGCCCTGGTCACTGATCGTGAGCGACATCGTGATGCCAGAACTGGACGGCCTGAGCCTCCTGGAACGCGTCAGAAGAACCGACGACCGCACGCCGTTCCTCTTCGTGTCCGGGCAATCCTCGGCGGATCACGCGCACCGCGCGGTCCGCCTCAGGGCCAATGACTTCCTCGTCAAGCCGCTCGGTCGAGACGGGTTCCTGAGCGCTGTGCAGGCGCTGGTTGGCACGTACCGGAACATGGTCGATCGTCGCAGTGCCTCTGTCGCCGCTGGCACAGTGAGGCAGGCACTCCGGCTGCTGACCGAGGGGCGCGAGCTGATCCACTCCATGGCAAACCAGATGACACCCCTGATTGCCGCGGCCGATCTGCTCTCAATCGAAACCGCTCGCCCTGCTCCGAATCTCGCGACATGCCGGGAATACAGCCGCCGCATGTCCGATGCCTCGGAGGCAACGCTTCATGCGCTTCAGCGATTGCGCCAACTCCTGATTCACCCATCCCTGGACCGCGGCTCGTGGGACCTCACGCTCGCGATCCAGTCGGCCACGCTGCTTGCCGCTCCCGCGCTTGGCGCACGCGACGTAGCACTGACGCTGAATCTGCCTCCAGACGCCATTACGCACATGGGCAACCGAACCGGCATCCGGGAGCTCATCAACAGCGTCCTGCTGGTCCTCGCAGAGGACAGCAGCCTCCTTCAACTCCTCCGCTTGGACGTGACACTGTCTCGACGAGCCTACGGCCCAACGCTCTGCATCCAGTTGGAATGCGACTTGGCCAAGCTCGCGGAGCACGACCTTGTGGCCACCCTGATGGATATCTTCGAACCCGCAGCCCTCTGCCTGAACGTGGAGATCGAGTCGCGACCAGTCGAAAGCGGCTTCCTGATCACGCTGACGTTTCCGGACACAGAGCACGCACTTCGCACAATCAGCTCACCATCAGCACTCCATTTCCCAGGCTAGAACATTGCCATTCACACAACCCTCAGACCCTCCCGCGCAGGCCACTATTCTGGTCGTAGACGACGACATGGACATCCACGCCCTCGTGGGAGCGTGGCTGAACGCTGCCGGGCACAAGGTCTTGACGGCATCGAACGCGCGCGAAGCCCTGGACATCGCCACAACGTGCCAGGTGGATGTGGCCCTGTGCGATGTGCTGATGCCAGGACAGGACGGCCTCTGGCTGGCTGACCAGTTGCAGCAGGCGTCGCCGTCGACCCAGATCATCTTCGCCACAGGCGTCGAGACCCTGGATGCCCGATATACGTTGAGGCCAGGGGTGGCGGCCTATCTCCTCAAGCCATTCGAACGCCAGGACTTCCTCGATGTCGTCGGCCGCGTAGCCGGGTCCGCATGGATGCATCGGGAGCAGGCGAGGGAGCCAGACCGCAGGCCTAGCATTGAGGGGTGGGGGGATCCGCAGGCGCTGCTGGGGCCACCATTCGACGACAGTTCAGGGGACCAGTGATCCTCACCTCTCCGCTCATCACGAGCCTGTCACACAGGCTCGCCACGCATCCCCTCTATGCCGCGGTCACAACACGGGCTGCGCTGCAGGTATTTACCGAGCATCACGTTTTTGCCGTGTGGGACTTCATGAGTCTGCTCAAGACTCTGCAGGCGTCGCTGACCTGCGTCCGCGTGCCGTGGACACCTCCCGCTTCTGGTCAGCTCTCATACCTGATCAACACAATCGTGCTGGGAGAGGAATCGGACACGCTGCCGGATGGCACATACGGAAGCCACTTCGAGCTCTACCTCGCTGCCATGCGTGAGATAGGGGCGCGGACAGCCGTCATTGACACATTCGTCGGCATGGTCGAGCAAGGCACGTCGGTCGAGGCCTCCCTTGCGCAGGCATCCGCCCCAGGGCCAGCGACCCGATTCATCGCGTCGACCTTCGCCATCCTGTCCGAGGGGCACACGCATGCCACCGCTGCGGCCTTTACCTGCGGGCGTGAGGACCTTGTGCCCAGGATGTTCCGGCAGGTGGCCAGCCACACCTCGATCCTGCGGCCGACACATCCTGCCTTCTTCTACTACCTGGACCGGCACATCGAGCTGGACTCGGATTCGCACGGCCCGCTGGCGCGCGAGATGCTCCAGACTCTCTGCAACGGCGACGAGCAACGCATTCGGGAATCCGTTCACGCCGTGGAGCGTTCGCTCATGGCCCGAGTCCACTTGTGGGACGGCGTGCACGAAGCCATTCTGGCGTCCTGATCAGCGAGCGATTCCGGCGTGTGCCCTCAGGCTTCGCCCACGCCACCCGCACCTGCGCCGATGCGCGCCCTCCCTCCATTGAGGGCCGCTCCAGGGGACTAGCCCAGTGTGGGCGTCGTCATGGGCGATTCCGCCAGCAGCACGACCTCCGAATGGTGGCGCTCGAAGTACCGGAGCGCCCACTCGGACTCAAACAGAATGACCGGCCGGTCGTGGCGATCGACCGCCATCACGTTCGAGCCACCCGGCGTGTGGCTCGCCCCTACCCCGAGCCACCGCGCGGCGGCATAGCCCGCCGGCTCAATCACGGCCTGGACGTTGTACTCGTTGGCCAGGCGGCTCGCAATCACGTCGTACTGCAGCACCCCGACCACGCCGAGCACCGGTGCGCGCCGCCCTTCCGACAGGTAGAAGAGCTGCATGAGCCCCTCCTCCTCGAGCTGCTTCAGCCCGTCGTCGAACTGCTTGTAGTTGGTCCCCTTCAGGCGTACGCGGCCGAAATGCTCCGCGGGAAATCGCGGCAGATCGGGAAAGCGCAGCGCAGGGCCTTCATGCAGCGTGTCACCGATGGCGAACTGTCCCGGGTTGACCAGGCCGATGATGTCGCCGGCGTAGGCCACCTCGATCGTCTCGCGGTCCCGGCCGAAAAACCGGTAGGCCCGCGAGGCCCGGATGGTCTTCCCCAGCCGGCTGTTGACCAGCGTCATGTCCTTGGTGAAGCGCCCTGAGCACACGCGGACGAACGCCACACGGTCCCGATGACGCGGGTCCATGTTCGCCTGGATCTTGAACACGAACCCGGTGAACCGCTCGTCGGTCGGCTCCACCACGTCCAGGTCGCTCAGGTGCGGCTGGGGCGGAGGTGAGAACTCGGCGAGGATTGGGAGACCGCAGCAGCGCTACTTCAGCGAGGAGCAGCTGCGGCGCGTCATCGAGGCGGCGCGGCTGCACATCGAGGACGTGGACCTGGAGAACGCCGTCATTCATGTGCGGGGGAGCATCTGGTGCGACCAGGAGCTGGCACCCAAGACGGAGAATGCCCTGCGGGAGATCGACATCGATCCGATGCTGGCCGACCTATTGGGGGAGCACATCGGGGATCGTGCCGGGCGAGTATTCCGTGCTCGCAACGGTTCGCCCCTGTCCGGCGGAAACATCAGGAACCGCGTGCTCACCCCGCTCCTGAAGACGCTCGGTATCCCGCACGCCGGGCTGCACGCATTTCGCCATTCGCGGGTGACGATGCTGCGAAAGTACGCAACGCCGGCCGACCTACAGGGACAGTGGATTGGTCATTCGTCGCTGAGGACAACCGACCGCGACTCGCACAAAGAGCTGGAGTATCGAAAGACTGCAGCGGGACAGATTGGGCTCGACCGGGTTCCTGGACCCAATGGACCCAAAGCACCGCGACCACAACCGGAAGCCGGAACGCCGCTACAGGCTACGGCGTGAAGCGTTTCGGTTGGTGCGCCCTGCAGGAGTCGAACCTGCGACCTCCTGGTTCGTAGCCAGACGCTCTATCCAGCTGAGCTAAGGGCGCGCGGGGGGGGTGTGCACCGCCCCCTCTTGGGGTCATGGTGGCGAGCACAGACAGGCAGTATAGCCCGAGCATGCCCTCAGGACGAAGCGGGCAGGTCCCGTGTACGCTCTTTCCCATGTCCGAACCCGCCCAGGCGGTGGCCGTCTCCATCGGAATCCCTGTGGCCAGGCGCCACATCTTCCTGTGTGCCGGCCCCACGACGCCCAAGTGCTGCGACGGGGCCGCAAGCCTCGACGCCTGGGAATATCTGAAGCGGCGCCTGAAGGAACTGGGCCTTTCGGAACAGGGCGGCGTGCTCCGCACGAAGGCCAATTGCCTCCGGATCTGCACGGGTGGTCCGGTGGCCGTGGTCTACCCCGAAGGCGTCTGGTATCACCACTGCGATGCGCCGGTGCTGGAACGCATCATCCAGGAACATCTCCTCGGAGGAACGATCGTGCGCGACCACGTCATTACGGAGCATCCCCTCCAGGCGGAACCTCGATGAGCGCGACCGAGCACAAAGCGGCAGCGCCCGCGGCGGTCGGCGTCTTTGCGCTCACGGTCAGCGATACGCGGACGGAGGCCACGGACACGAGCGGCCAGGCCATCCGCGCACTCGTCACAGGCGCCGGGCACATCCTCGCCGACTCACGCATCGTCAAGGACGAACCGGCCGATGTGCGCGTGGCGGTGCTTACGGCGCTGGCGAATCCGGCCGTGCAGGTGGTGATTACGACCGGGGGCACGGGGATCACGTCGAGGGACGGCACCTACGAAGCCATCGCGGGCCTTATCGAGAAGCGCCTCGACGGCTTCGGCGAGCTCTTCCGCGGGCTGAGCTATCAGGAGATTGGCGCGGCCGCCATGATGAGCCGCGCGTTCGCGGGCACGGTGGGCCACAGAGCCATCTTCGTGCTGCCGGGATCGGAAGGCGCCGTCCGGCTGGCGATGGAACAGTTGATCCTGCCCGAGCTGGGCCACATTGCCCAGCAGCTCGCGAAATGACGGGCACGCGCATGCGCCCGTTCGGGCAGACGATTCCGCTGGAGGAGGCCCAGCGCCTCATCGCGGGTGCGATCCGCCCCCTCTCGCGCACCGAGCTGGTGCTGCTGCACGAGGCGGGTGGGCGCGTGCTGGCCACGGACCTCGTCGCTCCGGGCGATGTGCCGCCCTTCACCCGAGCCGGCATGGACGGCTACGCGGTGCGGGCGGCGGATACCACCGGCGCCTCGCGGGCCGAGCCGCGCGTGCTGCGCACCATCGAGCAGGTGTTCACGGGCCAGATGCCGGGCTATCCCGTCACGCCCGGCCGCTGCTCCGAGATCGCCACAGGCGCCCCCATGCCCGAGGGGGCCGACGCCGTGGTGATGGTGGAAGAAACGATGCGCGAGGCGGACGGCACGGTGCGCATCTTCGCGAGCGTCGCACCGCGCCAGAACGTAGGTCGCCAGGGCGCGGACATCGCGGCAGGCTCGACGGTGCTGACGGCGGGCACCTATCTCAACGCCAGCCGGGTGGGCGCGGTGGCCGCCATCGGCGCGGCCGAGGTGAGCGTGTACGTGAAGCCGCGGGTCGCCATCCTCTCGACGGGCAATGAAATCGCCGAGCCCGGCCAGGATCTCGAGCCCGGCCAGATTCATGACATCAATCGCTACACGCTGACGGCGCTGGTGACCCAGCACGGCGGCCAGGCCGAACCGCACCACGCGGCAGCCGACGAGCTGGACGCGCTGCGCGGTGCGCTCGACGCAGCACTCGACGCCGATGTGCTCGTCTTTTCCGGCGGCAGCTCCGTCGGGGAGCGCGACCTGCTGCTCGACGTGCTGGCCGACCGCGGACAGGTGCTCTTTCACGGCATCTCGGTGAAGCCGGGCAAGCCCATGGCGTTCGGCCTCGTGGACGGCAAGCCCTTCTTCGGGATGCCGGGATACCCGGCCTCGTGCCTCTCGAACGCCCACATCCTGCTCGTGCCCGCTCTGCGGCACATCGCGCGGCTCCCGCCCGACGGCGTCCGGAGCGTCACCGTGCCACTGGGTGTAAGGGTGCCGTCGGTTGCCGGCCGACACCAGTTCCTCTCCGTGCGCCTCGCTGACGGGCAGGCCTGGCCGGCCTTCAAGGCCTCGGGCGACATCACGAGCCTCGCGCTGGCAGACGGCTATATCGAAATTCCGATCGCGGTAGAGGCCGTCGAGGCCGGCACCGCCGTCGTCGTGCACCTGCTGTGAGCTTCCTCACGTCGGTCACGATCGACGTCACGCCGCTGCGCACCTCGCGCGACTTCCGGCTGCTTTATATCGGGCAGTTCGTCTCGATGTTCGGGTCGGCCGTGAGCTACGTGGTGCTGCCGGTCCAGATGTACCAGCTCACGCGATCGCCGTTTGCCGTGGGCATGCTCGGCGTGGCGGAGTTCGTGCCGATGCTGGTGCTCGCCTTCGTGGGCGGCGCCCTGGCCGACTACGTGGACCGGCGACGGCTCATCGTGTGGAGCGAGCTTGGGCTGGCGGCCTGCACCATCGCGCTGGCCGCGAATGCCTGGCTCCCGACTCCGCACGCGTGGATGCTCTTTGCTGGCTCGGCACTGATGGCTGCGCTCGGCTCCATCCACCGCCCGGCCCTCGAAGCGCTCACGCCGCGACTGCTGCCGCCCGAGCAGATGCCGGCTGTGGCCGCGCTCAGCATGGTGCGCTACAGCTTCAACCACATCATCGGCCCCGGCATCGCCGGCACCGTCGTGGCCACGGCGGGCGCGGGGCCCGCTTTCCTGCTCGACGCGGCCACGTTTGTCGTCGCGGTGGTCACGATGCTGCTGATCCGCGCCATCCCGCCGCCGGTGCAGGCGGACCGGCCGAGCCTCAAGTCCGTCGTCGAATCGTGGCGCTACGCCCGCGACCGGCAGGAGCTGATCGGGACCTACGTACTCGATCTCATTGCCATGTTCTTCGGCATGCCGATGGCGCTCTTCCCCGCCATCGCCGAGCAATTCCCGGGCGCCTCGGTCGGCTGGTTCTACTCGATGCTGGCGGTGGGCCCGCTCGTGATGAGTCTGACCTCCGGGTGGACGTCAAAGGTGAGGCGGCATGGTCTCGCGATCACGCTGGCCGTCGGCGTCTGGGGCGTGGCCATCGTGGGCTTCGGGCTGGCGCATCACCTGTGGGTGGCGCTGCTGTGTCTGGCGGTTGCGGGCGCGGCCGACAACGTCAGCGCGCTCTTCCGGATGACGATCTGGAACCAGACCATTCCGGACCGCCTGCGCGGCCGCATGGCCAGCATCGAGATGCTGAGCTATCTCACCGGCCCGTATCTGGGCAACGCGGAAGCCGGACTCGTGGCTGCAGCCGCAGGGCTCCGCGTGTCGGTGGTCTCGGGCGGTGTGCTGTGTCTGGCGGGTGCGGGTGTGGCGGCGCTGCTGCTGCCGCGGTTCATTCGGTATGACGGCCGGGAGGGTGTGCGCCTGAAGCAGGCGGAGGACAGCGGGCTACCGCACTGACCGCGGTGTTGCTGCCCTGCCCGTGCGCCGCAACGGGTTGATCCAGCGCACGTCGCCGAACCGCAGGAAATCCGCATCCGTCGTGTGCACGACGCCGCCATGCTCGAGCGCAGCCGCCGCAATCTGCGCGTCGGTCACGAGGTTTGCGGCCGTTCCAGCCGCTTCGAGGAGTCCCATAACGAGTTCCAGGTGGCGCGGCGTGGAATCGAGCACGCGTACCATGGGTTGCTGCACCCAGGTCCGTACGTGACCCGCCGCCTCCGCCACCGTCATCGGGTGGCTGTAGACCCTCGGACTTGTCGCCAGACGAAGAAACCCGAACACCACGACCTTGGCAAGGCCGACAGGCTCATCGCCCGTCAGACACGCCTGCCACCAGGCGGCAGACGCCTTGTGGTCTGGAGAAGATGCGTCGTAGGTGTAGAGCAGCAGGTTGACGTCGGGGATGATCACGCACGTCTCGCTCGGCGCGGCGGCACCGCGACGGCATCAATCTCCAGATCATCGACCAGCCGGTTCAACCCGGCGGGGTCGATGCCCGCGCGCAGCCCCATCGCCCTGGCCTTGACGACAAAGGGCGACTGCGATGACGACACCCGCTTCGGGACCAGGGCCGTGCGAATCGCGGCATTGAGCGTGTCCTTGAACGAACGCCTCGATCGATGCATGGCGTCGCGCAGCAGACGCTCCACATCGGAGTCCAGCGTCACCGTCGTTCTCATGAAGGCATCATGATGCTCACATGCTGCGCTGTCAAGATGCATCCCGCCGCAGAGGAAACGACTATCGGCACGCACCGGGAAGGGTCGGAATGGGGCGCCGCAGACGGGCGGCGGAGGGCGGGAGTTGGCCGGTGACACCTGACGCGCCACCGGCCCGAACAGGAACGAGCTAGATCGACGAACCGGCCTTCGGGCTGATGCCGATGAAGTGCCAGATCACCGCGAGACCGAGCACGATCGCGACGACGGCCGTCGCCAGGTTCATGCCGCCGTAGTGCGAGGCCGCCAGCATCCCGAAGAGCATCGGACCCGAGAGATACGCATTGAGGCGCGAGGCCATCAGGGCGCGTTTCGGGAGCGCCGGATCTGCCGGCTTGCCGTCGCGCACGCCGCGGATGATCTTCTGCTGCGCCGGCCAGATGATGAACCACACGTTGAACCACATGATGGTGCCGAGCACCATGCCGCCCAGGATCCACACCGCGCGGCTGGTCAGCCCCTGCTCGTCGTGGAAGAGCGACGTCGGACCGAAGTGGCCACCGCCCTGGTACATGTAGAGCTGCGTGAAGAGGACGAGGCCGATCACGAAGGTGAACATCGCGCCCCAGCGGAACCAGAAGAGCGCGCGCGGCAGCAGTTCCGGATTCACCGCTTTCTTGACGTCCGGAGCGATCTTGCCCTGGAAAGGGACGTTGACGAAGTTGAAGAAGTACAGATGACCGATCCAGATGATGCCGGCCAGGACGTGGACCCAGCGGAGCAGAATCTGAACGTTTGAATAGAGGTCTGACAGAGCCATCAATCCTCCTCGCGGTGACGCGGGAATTGGCGGGCCGGAAACGCCGGTCGCCGGAGGAGATGGTATCGCGGAACGGCTGAGCCTGTCCCCAGGGGCTTAGTGAATCGAAAGCATCCGGTCGAGCGCGACCCGGTTCCAGTGCTTCTGCTCGTCCGGCACGGTGATGCGGTTGTGGACCCGGCCTTCCACGAGCTCCTCCAGCACCCAGAGCAGGTGGTTGGGACTGACGCGGAACATCGTGGAGCAGAGGCACCCGAGCGAATCCAGCGAGAGCACGGTGCGGTCCGGCGCCACCTCGTGCGCCAACCGGTTCACCAGATGAATCTCGGTGCCGACGGCCCACACGGAACCTTCCGGGCTCTCCTTCACTTGCCGGATGATGTACTCCGTACTGCCGGCATCGTCAGCCGCCTGCACGACATCCCACGGCACCTCAGGGTGGACGATTACCCGGATGCCGGGGTACTCATCGCGCAACGACTGGATCTGCTGCGCCGAGAAGCGCGTGTGCACCGAGCAGTGCCCCTTCCACAGAATCATCCGTGCGCGGCGCACCGCCTCGGGTTCGAGACCGCCATCGGGCTGGTCCGGATCCCACACGACCATCTCGTCGAGCGGCATGCCCATCTTGTAGGCGGTGTTGCGCCCGAGATGCTGGTCGGGCATGAAGAGCACGCGCTCGCCGCGCTCGAAAGCCCAGGTCAGCGTGGCCGCGCAGTTCGAGGAGGTGCAGACGGTGCCGCCGCGTTCGCCGACAAACGCCTTAATCGAGGCGGCCGAGTTGATGTAGGTGACCGGCACCAGGCCCGCCTTCCCACCGCCCCCCGTGACGACACCCATCCGCTCGAGGTCCGCCCACGAGGCTTCGAGCTGGTCGGGCGTGGCCATGTCGGCCATCGAGCAGCCGGCCGCCAGGTCCGGGAGGATGACCTGCTGATGGGGCGCGGCCAGCACGTCGGCACTCTCGGCCATGAAGTGCACGCCACAGAAGACGATGTAGTCCGCCTCGGGGCGCGAGGCGATCTGCCGGGCCAGCTTGAAGGAATCGCCCGTGTAGTCCGCGAACTTGAAGACTTCGTCGCGCTGGTAGTGGTGACCGAGGATCACCACCCGGCTGCCGAGCGTCTTTCGTGCGGCAGTGATGCGGGTCTCCATCTCGGCATCGGACAAGCCGAGGTAGCGCTCGGGCAGGGACTGCCGCTCGCCGATGCTCTGCTTCTCGAAGTCCGTCAGGACGTGAAGGAAGGACGCCACTGACTTCAGTATAGCGATCGGCTAGCGTGCGGCCGGCACAGGAGCGCCAGGCTCCTGGGGAATGCTGACGATGTTGTAGAGCGTGTCGCGCTCGAGCGGTTCGCGGCCGGCGGCGCGCACGAGCCGCGCAATGCCGGAGGTCGTCATGGCCTCGGGCGTCGGGCTCCCGGCCATGTGGTAGATCTTTTCCTCCTGCACGGTGCCGTCGAGGTCGTCCGCGCCGAACCACAGCGCCAACTGCGCCAGATCCAGCCCCGTCGCAATCCAGAAGGCCTTCACGTGCGGGATGTTGTCGAGCATCAGCCGCGCGACGGCGTGCACCTTCAGCGTATCGGTGGCAGTCGGCGCGGGGAGCTTGCGCATCTGGTTGTTGTCCGGATGGAAGGCCAGCGGAATGAACGCCTGGAAGCCGCCCGTCTCGTCCTGCAGCGCTCTGCACCGCAGCATGTGGTCCACGCGCTCCTCCATCGTCTCGATGTGTCCGTAGAGCATCGTGACGTTGGTGCGCAGGCCGAGGCGGTGGGCGGTGCGGTGGATCTCCAGATACCGATCCGAGCCGCACTTGTCGTGGCAGATCTTCTTGCGCACGCGCTCGGCGAAGATTTCGGCGCCGCCGCCTGGGAGGGAATCGAGCCCCGCGGCCATCAGTTCACAGAGCACCTGCTCGTCGGTCTTGCCGTAGGTGTCGGCAAAGAAGGCGATCTCGACGGCGGTGAAACACTTCAGGTGAATGCCCGGGCGCACGCGCTTCAACCCCTCCAGCAGTTCCGTGTAGTAGCTGAACGGCAGGTCGGGATGGAGGCCGTTGACGACGTGGACTTCGGTGAGCGCCTGGTGTGCGCGGCTGCGCAGCTTGTCCCACGCCTCTTCGAGGCTCATGGTATAGGCCGCCGGCGCATCAGGCTCGAGGCGCGAGAAGGAACAAAAGAGGCACGTCGCCACGCACACGTTGGTGGCTTCGAGCCGCAGGTTGTAGTTGAAGTAGGTGCGGCCCGCGTGGCGCTTCTCGCGTTCACGATTGGCCAGCGCGCCAAGCGCGAGCAGATCGTCGCAGGCAAAGAGCCGCACGCCGTCGTCGAAGGTCAGGCGCGTGCCTGCCTCGAGCTTCGCCGCAATGTCACCGAGGCCCGCTGCCTGAACGCGTGCTGTCATCTGAGGCCTCTGATTTTAGCGTGCTATAGTGGCCCTCTCAAACTGACACCGCCCGGCTGCAGGGGAAGTGGGTTCAAAGCCCACACGGTCCCGCCACTGTAAGCGGACAGCAATGTCCGCGAGTCAGGAGACCTGCCACCGGCGCTTTGTCCCATTTCTGGCGCGATGAACGCCGGGAGGACGCCCATGCTCCGCTCGTTTTCGTTCGTATTCTCTCTTCTTCTCCTCATAGCCTCGTCCGCAGCCGCCGGCGTCGTGCGCGGCACGGTCACGGATCCGGACGGGCGCCCCGCGCCGGGCGCACGCGTCGTTGTGCGCAGCGCCTTTGCGGCCGTCGCCGAGACCACGACCGACGCGCGGGGCCGATTCGAAACGACCACGCTGCCGGACGGCCCCTATGAGGTGCGCGTCATCCTCGACGGATTCTCGTCGGATGTCCAGCGCGTCCAGTCCGGCGCATCCATGACAGACCTCGCGGTGCGCCTGCGCGTGAGCGCACTGACCGAATCCGTGGTCGTCTCCGCCGGCCAGACGGACCTCCCGCTGAGCCAGTCCGCCTCGACGATCACGGTGCTCACGGGCACCGACATCGCCGCGCGCCAGATCCGGACGCCGGGTGATGCCCTGGCCTATGTGCCCGGGCTCTCCGTCGCGCGCAACGGTACGGCGGGCACGACCACCTCGCTCTTCACCCGTGGCGGCGAATCGGATTTCACGCTCGTGCTGCTCGACGGCGTGCGCGTGAACTTCTTCGGCGGCGGCCTCGACCTCTCGCAGATTCCGCTCGTGGACGTCGACCGCGTCGAGGTCGTGCGCGGCCCGCAGAGCGCGGTGTTCGGATCGGACGCGATCGGTGGCGTCATCCAGATCGTCTCGAAGCGCCAGATACGCGACCGCGCCGAAGGGCTGATTGAAGCTGGCTCGCTCGGCTCGATGCGCGCCCGTGCCGGCACCAGCGGCGGACGCAACGGCTGGCAGTGGAATGCCGCCACCGAGCGGTGGCAGAGCGACGGCTATACGGACATCGCGCCGGCCACGAAGACACGCGTCTCCAACGACGATGGCACGGCGAGCCACGTCAGCGTCGGAGGCGGCTGGAACCGCGACGGGCGCACGGTCCTCGGCCAGGTGCAGGTCTCCCGCACGGACCACGGCTTCCCGGGCCCCTACGGCTCGAATCCCATCGCGGCCTATACCGCCATCGACACCATCTCGCGCGGCACCAACGACCGCACGCAGGCGAGCGCGGACTGGAGCGAGCCATTCGGCGGGTCCGGTCGGGTGCGCCAGCGCACGACGGTGGCCATCGGCGACTTCGATTCGCAGTTCGTCAGCCCGTACGGGAAGTCCACCTCGGGCACGCGTCGCACCTCGGTGCGGTCGCAGACGGACGCCGCCATCAATGCCCGCGTCGGCGTGACGGCCGGCTTCGAGGCGCTGCGTGAGCGCGGCGAGAGCACCTTCATCACGGGCCTGGCCGGCACCGGCGTGCCGATTGAACGCTGGGTGGCCGGCTACTTCGCCGAAGCGCGCCTGACGCCCTCCACGAACTGGTCCATCGCGGCCGGCCTGCGCGTCGAGCAGATCCGGCGCGATGCGCTGGAGGCCGACCCCTTCGCCTTCCAGCCACGGCCTGCATTCGCGCAGGAGACGATCACCTCCGCCAACCCGAAGCTCTCCGTCGCGTTCCGCGTGCCCGGCTCGACCGAACGGCGCGAGACGCGCCTGCGCGTCAGCGCCGGCACGGGCATCCGTCCGCCGGACGCCTTCGAGATCGCATTCACGGACAATCCCAGCCTGAAGCCCGAGCGCAGCCGGAGCGTCGATGGCGGCATCCAGCAGACGCTGGCCAGTGGCCGCGTGGCGCTCGACGGCACCGTGTTTCTGAACAGCTACGACGACCTGATCGTCTCGGTGGGCCGTTCGTTCCGGAACGCCAGCCAGTTCCGCACAGACAACATCTCCAATGCGCGCTCCCGTGGGCTTGAACTGGGCGCGAGCGCCCGGCCCTCCCGCGCGCTCGACATCCGCGCCACGTACACCTTCCTCGCCACGCGCATCCTCTCGGTGGACCGCGCCGATGGCCAGGTGCCCTCGCCGTACACGGCTGGCGAAGCGCTGATCCGCCGGCCCCGCCACCAGGGGACGATCTCCGCCACCTGGACCCGTGGGCGTGTCGCCCTGTTCACGCAGGCGGTGATGCGCGGCCAGGTGCGCGACATCGAGCCCAGCTACGGCGCCTTCGGGGGCGTCTTCACGGCGACCGGCTTCGGCACCGTCGATGCCGGCGCATCGGTGCGGGTCACGCGCGGCGTCGAGGTCTTCGGTCGCCTCGAAAACCTCGGGGACCGGCGGTATGAATCCGCCTATGGCTTTCCTGCTCCGGGCAGACTGGCATTCGCCGGGGTCCGCCTTGCTGCGAGCCGCTGACCTCCACTACGGCTATCGGGACGCTGCCGGGCGTGAACGCGCGTTCACGCTCGACGGCGTATCCCTGGAGATCCCGGGGGGCGGCTTCGTGGGCCTGCTCGGGCCCAACGGCTCCGGCAAGACGACACTCCTGAAGCTGCTCTCGGGGACCGTGTCTCCGCAGCGGGGCGCGGTGACGCTCGACAGTCAGCCGCTCGCCGGTATGTCGCGACGGGCCATCGCCCGCCGGATCGCGGTCGTGCCACAGGAGACGCACCCGACGTTCGACTTCACCGTGCTCGACATGGTGCTGATGGGGCGGCACCCGCACCTGGGCGTGCTCACCCTCGAAGGCCCTGCAGACGTCTCGATCGCCGAAGAGGCGCTCGCCGCCACGGGTACGGCGCACCTGGCCGGGCGCGCCTACATGACACTGAGCGGCGGTGAGAAGCAGCGCGTCATCATCGCGAGCGCGTTGGCGCAGTCGCCCGACGTGCTGCTGCTCGACGAGCCGACGGCTTCGCTCGACCTTGGCTATCAGATGGAGATCGCGACGCTGCTGCGCCGGCTGAACCGCGAACGGCAGGTGACGCAGGTCCTCGCCACGCACGACCTGAATCTCGCGGCTGGACTCTGCGACCACCTGCTGCTGCTGCGCGGGGGCCGCGTGCTGGCGTATGGACCGACGGCGGACGTGCTGACGGCGGCCAACGTGCAGGCGCTCTACGGCGTGCGCGCGGAGGTGACCTTTCACGCGGGAGCGGGACACGTGATGGTTGTCCCACTGGGAGCCAACGCCGAGTGAGCACGCGGCCGCTGCGGACACGCCTCGTGTTGACCATCGGGGGCTTCGGCGCCGTGACGCTGGCGGTGTGCCTGCTCGCTCCGCTGGTGGGCAGCACGCCCATCAGCCTCTCGCGCGCGTTCAGCCGCACCATTCCCTACGCGGACAACGTCGACGCGCAGATCTTCTTCGTGGCGCGCTTGCCCCGTGTGCTGACCGGTGCGCTGGTCGGCGCGGC
Source organism: Acidobacteriota bacterium (assembly GCA_947482665.1). Classification (GTDB taxonomy): domain Bacteria; phylum Acidobacteriota; class Vicinamibacteria; order Vicinamibacterales; family UBA2999; genus CANKJK01. The sequence continues at coordinate 248,832 of CANKJK010000004.1, read as the reverse complement.
CCTCGCGGCCGCCGGCGCGGTGCTGCAGGCGCTCTTCCGGAATCCGCTCGCCGCGCCCGAAACCCTTGGCGTCTCGGCCGGTGCGGCGCTCGGCGCCATCCTCGCCATCACGTTTGGCGCGGACATGCGCCTGGGCCCACTCGCCCCGGTGCCCCTGGCAAGCCTGGTGGGCGCGCTCTCGGCCATGTCGGTGGTCTATCTGCTGGCGAGCGCCACCCGGCGGGCCCTCTCGACCTCGGTACTGCTGCTTGCAGGCGTGGCCCTCAACGCCTTCATCTCCGCGATGATCCTCTTCGTGCAGTACCTCGCGGACTTCACGCAGACGTATCGCGCCGTGCGCTGGCTCATCGGGGATCTGGACGTCGGCGCCTTCGCGCCTATCGCCGCGGCGCTGCCGCTCGTGCTCGTCGCCTTCGCCATCTTTGCCACGCTACCGGGCGCACTGAATCTGCTGAGCCTCGGGCCGGATGCCGCCGCGGCCCGCGGGGTCGACGTGGCGCGGGCGCAGCGCCTGGCCTTCGTCAGCTCCTCGCTGGCCACCAGCGCCGCCGTCTCGCTGGCGGGCCCGGTGGCCTTCATCGGTATCATCGTGCCGCACCTGGTGCGCCTCGTCGTCGGCGTCGACCACCGCCTCGTGCTGCCTGCCGCCGCGCTCTTCGGCGCCGCGTTCCTCATCATCTGCGACCTGATCGCCCGCACGATCATCAGCCCCGTCGAGCTGCCCGTGGGCATCGTCACGGCCGTCATCGGTGGTCCGTTCTTCCTCTGGCTCCTGGTGCGCCGGCGATGAGCAGGTTTCGAGCCGCACTCGCCCTCGCGCTCCTCGCCCTCGGCCTGTGCGCGCCCGCCTTTGCCCAGGCGCCCGCGCGGCCCACGATCATTTCGCTCGTCCCGGCCGTCACCGAGATGCTCTTCGCTATTGGCGCGGGGCCGCAGGTCATCGGCGTCAGCAGTTACGACAAGCATCCGCCGGAGGTGGCGCGGCTCCCGAAGATGGGCGCCTTGCTCGACCCGAACACCGAAGCTATCCTCTCGGCCAGGCCGGGCTTGGTCATCTCGTATGGCTCGCAGGCGGACCTGCAGGTGCAGCTGCAGCGGGCCGGCATCCATGTCTTCAGCTACCGGCACGCGGGCCTCGCGGGCATCTTCACCTCGCTCGAAGAGCTGGGCCGGGTCACCGGACATGCCACCGAGGCGGCGACACTCTCGGCGTCTCTCCGTGGTCGCCTCGACGCGCTGCGGGCCAGGACGGCGGCCCTTCCCAAACCGAAGACGCTGCTGGTGATGGGCCGCGAACCGCTGACGCTGCGCAATCTCAACGCCAGCGGCGGCATCGGCTTCCTCCACGAGGTGCTGGAGATCGCCGGTGGCGCCAACGCCTTTGGCGATGTGAAGCGCGAGGCGGTGACCGTCTCAAACGAGATGCTCCTTTCGCGCGCGCCTGAAGCGATTCTCGATCTCCACTACGGCGCGTCGGAGCCTGGGGACCGCCTCCGGGCCGAGAAGGAACTGGCCGTCTGGCAGACGGTGGCGTCTGTTCCTGCCGTGCGCAACAAGCGGATCCTCGCTCTCTACGGCGATCAGTTCGTGGTGCCGGGGCCGCGTATCGCCGACGCGGCCGAGGCCATCGCCCGCGCACTCCATCCGGAGGCCTTCAAATGAAAGTGCTCATGAGCTGGAGCAGCGGCAAGGACAGCGCCTGGACGCTCCACACACTCAACCAGCAGCACCCTGGTGCCGTGGCGGCCTTGCTGACGACCTACAACGAGGCCGCTGACCGCGTGGCGATGCACGGGGTCCGGCGCTCGGTCCTCGAATCGCAGGCCGAGGCCGCGGGCCTCCCGCTCTGGCAGGTGCCACTCCCCGAGCAGTGCACCAACGAGATCTACGATGCGCGGATGGGCGAGACCTGCGCACGAGCCGTGGCCGATGGCTTCACGCACGTGGCGTTCGGCGACCTGTATCTCGCCGACATCCGGCAGTACCGCGAAGAGCGGCTGGCCGGGAGCGGCCTCACGCCCCTCTTCCCGCTCTGGGAGCTCCCGACGCGTGAGCTGGCGCAGCGGATGATCGACGGCGGTCTGCACGCCACGCTCTCGGTGGTCGACACACGGGTGCTGCCGGCGGAATTCGCGGGTCGGGCCTTTGACGCCGGCTTCCTCCGCGATCTTCCAGCGGGCGTGGACCCCTGCGCCGAAAACGGCGAGTTCCACACCTGCGTCACGGCCGGGCCGATGTTCCGCCACACGCTCTCTGTCACGGTCGGCGAACGCGTGGACCGGCCGCCCTTCGTCTTCCGCGACATCGTTCTGGCCGGAGCCTCCGCATGAGCCGCTATCCCGAACGCATCGTCTGCCTGACGGAAGAAACGACCGAAACGCTCTACCTCCTTGGTGAAGGCGACCGCGTCGTCGGCGTCTCCGGCTACACGGTGCGTCCGCCCGAAGCCCGGAAGAAGCCGCGCATCTCGGCCTACCTCAACGCACGCTTCGAGAAGATCGAGGCGCTCAACCCGGACCTCATCCTCGCCTTCTCGGATCTCCAGCGCGACATCGTCTCTGAACTCATCAAACGTGGCCACACGGTGGTGACCTTCAACCAGCGATCGGTGGCCGAGATCCTCCAGATGATCCGCATGGTGGGCGGCCTCATCGGCCGTGGCGACGCGGCCGAGGCGCTGGCCTCGCAGTTGGAGTCCGGCCTCGACGAGATCCGGCAGGCGGCCGCACGGCTCCCGATGCGGCCCCGCGTGTTCTTCGAGGAATGGGACGACCCGCTCATCTCGGGCATCCAGTGGGTCGAGGAGCTGGTCGAGATCGCGGGCGGCGAGCCGATCTTCCCCGAGCTGCGGCGCGCCAAGATGGGCAAGGAACGGATCGTCGAGCCGGCCGAGGTGATCCGCCGCAACCCGGAGGTCATCATCGGCTCGTGGTGCGGCAAGCCGGTCCGGAAGAAGGCCATCGCGGGGCGCGAGGGCTGGGCGCAGGTGGCCGCAATTACCAGCGGCCAGATCCACGAAGTGAAGTCCGCCTACATCCTCCAGCCGGGACCAGCCGCGCTCACCGACGGCGTGCGCCAACTGCACGCCATCATCAGCGCCGCGGCGACCGCCCGGTCCTGAGGACGGCCCCCCGACCTCGCCTACATCACGCCGGACTTGCGGATCGACGAGAGCCAGCTCAGATAGGCCGGCCGGCAGCCCGGCTGCGGTGGCGGCCCGATACGCAAGGGCAGGGCTGCCCCCTTCCTCGCCTGGTTATCCGCAAGGATGTCCGACCCGCACTGTTGGTAGACCTGGAAGTTCTGGGGCAGGTACAGGTCGTCCACACCCGTCGCCACATACGCGCTGAGCAGCGTCGGCAGCAAGAACGCAGGGGGCGGCACCGTGCCGCAGCACCGCAGCGGGTTGGGCGCGGATGAGCGGATGTGCAGGAAGGTGTTGCGCATGCTGTCACCCGTGCGCTCGGCCACGTAGTCGAAGTTGCTGAGCGGCGGCGCCTTGGTGCCCGTAAACGTGTGGGGCTGGTGGTCCCCGAACACGGCCAGCACATACGGCCGCCCGGTGGTCCGCTCCATGTCTTTGAGCGCCGCTTCGACAGTCTCGACCGCCGCGGTCGTGGACGCCATGCGCAGCAGGTATTCATTGAGTTCACAGTTCTTGCCGAACTCCACGGACCCGGCAAACGTGACGGGCAGTTGTGCGGCGTCGGTGAAGTGCTCGCACGCATGCGGTGAGTGGTTCTCGTACAGCACGACATAGGCAAACCGGGGCGCCGCCTGCGCGGTGGTGATGCGGGCGAGCGCCGCCGTGGCCACGTCGACGTCGGACCCTTCGAATTCGTGCAGGCCGATGTCGGTCACATCAAAGAACTGCCCAAAGCCATAGTGCCCATAGGCGCGACGGGCGTTGTAGAAATCACCGGCCCACGAGTAGTAGGCCGCCGTGTCGTAGCCCTTGCCCTTCAGATAGGTCGCCAGCGAGTGCCTGATGAATGGCGACAGCGTGGCGTGGGTGTAGTTGCCCGCGTAGCCGAAGAGCCTGGCGTCCACGCCAACCACGGTTTCAAACTCCGTGATCCAGCTCCCTCCACCCACGGTGTTCACAGTCATCCCGGTCAGCACGTGCGTGTCTGCGTGATGCGCGAACAACTCGCTGGCGACCGGCTCACTGAGATGAAAGGCCCAGTCGGGATTGAAGGTGGACTCGGCAAAGACGATGACGATGTTCGGCAACGTCCGTGGCCGCCGGCTGAGCGAGACAAACGTGTTGGCCGTGGCGCGAATGGTCGCGGGTGGCGTCGGCGCCACGGGCTTCTCGGTGTAGTACGGGCCGCTCTGGCCGCGTTCGAGCTGATAGGAATACAGCAGAAACGGGACGACCCCGATCCGCGACGAGTACGCGCTCAGCCCTGCGGCCTCCCATAGTTCGTCGTTCTGGTCGGCATGCGGCGCCAATGCGCCCGGCAGCGCCACGGTGTACCAGACGAGGCCGGCCATCGACAGCGCGACGCTGACGCCGGTGCCAATCCGTTGCTGCCTGGTCTGGCGACGGACGTGCCGCCAGGAGAGCCAGCCCCCCAGGGCCGCCACGCCGCCGAGCAGCGCCACCAGCAGCACACCGACGGGAACACGGGTCCACACGGGCAAGCCCAGCGCGAGCCAGAGTCCTCGTGGATTGGCGAGTGCGATCTCGAAGTCGAGCACGGTCAACGGAGCCTGCGTCATGGCGATCTTGGCTTCGTTGATCCGCGACAGTCCAAACTGCACCCCGGCGCTGCCCACCAGCACCACGGCCGCGGCTCGCCAGCCGAGGGGCATGACGATCGCCAGGAGGCCCAACCCGATGATCCAGGCCGCGAACTGCTCCAGTTGCGCTGGCGGCAGGTGTCGCCAGCCGACGGTCAGCCCGGCCGTCAGGGCCAGGGCCATCGCGCAACTCAGAAGGGTCAGGCGCCTCATGACCAGACGCCAGACCGCCTCTCGTTGCCCTCCGTACTCGCTATTTCCAAGTCTTGATGACGGCCTTGTCGGCGTCCGTCAGCTTGGCGGCCGGGTGGAGGGGCACGTAGAAGAAGAGCGGCATTTCCCCGGCTTCCACCTCCTCGATGGCCTTGGCGCGCACCTTGGCGGCCGTCTCCGGCGAGAGATCCTGAAAGTCAGAGAGGTTGAAGTGCTTCCGGCCCTGGTGGACGTCATAGGCGACCAGCCAGGACATCGGCGCCACGTGGCTGTACCAGGGCCAGACCGTTTCGTTCGAGTGGCAGTCGTAGCAGGCCCTCTTCAGCACCGCTTCCACCTGAGGTGGCGCGGCGGGCCCCCGCCGGTCCGGCGGATTGTCGCGGGTCACGGGTACGAGTTGAATCGCGAGCAGGACCACGAGCGCGATGACGAGGCGGCGAACGAATCGGGGCATGCCGTCATTCTAGAAGGTTGCCGAACCAGTTAACATCAGAACCATTCGATGCTTCCGCGCACGGCTCTTGCGTTCGCCACTGCCCTCTCCGCCCTGCTGACCCTGGGCGCGCTCCGCGCTCAGGCGCCGGCCAACGTCTGGGCCGGTGTCTACACGCCCGAGCAGGCAGCCAGAGGCAAGGCCGTGTACGACAAGCGGGACTGCATCACCTGTCATGCCGAGGACGGCAGCCCCGGCGATGACGGCATCCCGCCCATCAAGGGTCCGTACTTCATGAGCCGATGGGACGGGAATACCGTGGGCGACATCACCACCTTCATCACGGCCAACATGCCGCGCACCAAGCCCGGCACATTGAGCCCGCAGGAGGTCGCCGATGTGACGGCCTACCTGCTGAAGCTCAACGAGCTGCCCGCCGGAGCGACGGCGCTCCCCGCTGACGCCGCGGCCGTGAAGGCGATCCGCTTCACCGAAGTCGCGCCAGCCAGGTAGGCACCCGATCTCCACCGCGCCTGGGGCTGCACAGCTGCGGTACGATCAGCGGCGATGCGCCTGCTCATCGTCGCCGCCACACCCGCTGAAATCGCCCCGATCGCCGAGGCGCTCGGCCCCGCGCAGGCGGGCACGCTCACGCGTCGCGTCGGCGGCCACGAGGTTGACCTGCTCGTCACGGGTGTTGGCATGGTGGCCACGGCTGCACGGACGGCAACGGCACTCGCCCACGCCCGTTACGACGCCGCGATGAATCTGGGCGTCTGCGGGAGCTTTCACAGAACCCGCCCGCTGGCGACCGTTGTCCATGTCACCGCCGACGGTCTCCCGGAATTCGGCGTCGAGGATGGCGACCGCTTCGTCTCGGCTGCGGCCATCGGCCTCGTGGATCCGAACGAAGCGCCCTTCGCCTCCGGCCTCATCGTCAATCACGCGCCACCGCTCTGGCCGGCGCTCGCGGGCCTGCCCAGCGTGACGGGCGCCACTGTGAATACGGTGCACGGTCACGAGCCTTCTATCGCGGCGCTGCTGGAGCGCTGCAACGCGGACGTGGAAAGCATGGAAGGCGCGGCGTTTCTCTATGCCTGTCTGACTGCGGGCATCCCGTGTGCACAGGTGCGCGCCATCTCGAACTACGTCGAGCGCCGGAACCGCGCGGCCTGGAAGCTGCCGGAGGCCATCGCGGCGCTCAACGCGACTGCCCTCGCCATCGTGGAGGGGCTGTGAGGCTTTCGCTCGGCTTTTCTCCGTGCCCGAACGACTGCTTCATGTTCGATGCGATCGTGCACAAGCGCATCGACCTGGAGGGCCTGGAGTTCGACGTGCGGATGGCTGATGTGGAGGCGCTCAACCGGGACGCCTTCGCGGGCGGGATCGACGTCACCAAGCTGAGCTATCACGCGTTTGCGTACTGCGCCGACCGCTATGCCCTGCTCGACGCCGGCAGCGCCCTCGGGCGCAACTGCGGCCCGCTCCTGATCTCGAAGCGGCCGATCTCGCAAGACGCGGTGGCAGCCGGCCACCTCCGCATCGCCATCCCCGGGACGTACACGACGGCCAACTTCCTGCTCGGCCTGGCCTTTCCAGCCGCGACGGACAAGACGGAACTGGTCTTTTCGGAGATCGAGCCGGCTCTGCTCGATGACAGGTTCGATGCGGGGCTCATCATCCACGAGAACCGCTTCACCTACGAGGCGAAGGGCCTCCGGAAGATCGTCGACCTCGGCGAGTTCTGGGAGTCCGAGACGGGGCTGCCGATTCCGCTCGGTGGAATCGTCGTCCGCCGGACGCTGCCGGTGGACGTGCAGCGCGCGATGAACCGGGTGCTCCGGCGCAGCGTGGAATTCGCCTTTACCAACCGAGACGTGACGCTCCCCTTTGTGCGCGACCACGCCCAGGAGATGCAGGACGAGGTGATGTTCAAGCACATCGACCTCTACGTGAATCAGTTCTCGGTGTCGCTCGGCGTCGAAGGTCGCGCAGCCGTCGACGGCCTCTTCCAGCGCGCCACGGCCACCGGCGTCATCCCGGCGCTGCCGCACGACCTGTTCGTCCAGTAGCGCACTCGACGCCAGGCGCAGCTCCCTGCGCACCCTCCCCCTCGGCGCGGGTAAGATCGGCCGGATGATCGCGGCCTGTGTCCCCGTCTCTGTGCGCGTCGCCGCACACGCCCGGCTTCATGCCGCCACGATCGGCCTCGCGGTCACAGGCCTCCTCCTCGTGGGCTCCGCGGCGCTGGCGCAGTCGCCCACGCCGGTGGCGCCAGGTGGCCCACCGCCACCCCAGGCGCCCGAGGTGATCGCCCGTGATGCGTCGGGACAGGCCACCGTGCGTGCCACGCGGCTCTCCGAGCCGCTGCGGATTGACGGCCGGCTCGACGAAGCGATCTACGCCACGGTGCCCTCCATGTCCGGCTTCATCCAGAACGAGCCCCTGGAGGGGGCGCCCGCCTCTCAGAAGACCGAGGTGTGGCTGTTCTTCGATCGCGACAACGTCTACGTGGTGGCCCGGTGCTGGGAAAGTCGCATGGACCGGATGGTGGCCAACGAGATGCGCCGCGACGGCAACATCGGCCAGCAGGACCAATTCGCCTTCAGCTTCGACACCTTCCGCGATAAGCGCAACGGCTTTCTCTTTGAGGTGAATCCGCTTGGTGGGCGCCTCGACGGGCAGATCACCAATGAGCGGCAGATGAACCGCGACTGGAATCCGGTCTGGTCGCTCAAGACGGGCCGCTTCGAGGGAGGCTGGACGATGGAGGCCGCGCTCCCCTTCAAGTCGCTCAGGTTCGCGCCCGGCGTCACGCAGGTCTGGGGCTTTCAGGCCCGGCGGAAGAACTTCTGGAAGAACGAGACGTCCTACCTCACGCCCATTCCTGCCGCCATCGGCACGCAGGGGCACTTCCGGATGTCGCTCTCGCCAGCGGTGGTCGGCATCGAGGCGCCAACCAGTTCGCGCAATCTGGAAGTGAAGCCCTATGTCATCACGGACCTCAACACGGACAAGGCCGCCACGCCGAAGGTGCTGAACAACCCCGGGGCAGACGCTGGTGTGGACATGAAGTACGGCATCGGTAGGAGCCTCACCGCCGACGTCACGGTACGGACGGACTTCGCGCAGGTGGAGGCCGATGATCAACAGGTGAACCTGACGCGGTTCAATCTGTTCTTCCCGGAGAAGCGGGAGTTCTTCCTCGAGAACTCGGGCACGTTTACATTCGGCGGCGCCGCGCCGTCAGGGTCAGGGCCGAACGCGACCTCTGGCGACAAGACGCCCGTGCTCTTCTACAGCCGCCAGATCGGGATCGCCCACGGACGCGAAGTCCCCATTCTGGGAGGCGGCCGGGTGACTGGCCGGGTCGGGCGCTTCTCCGTCGGGGCACTCAATATCGAGGCCGGCGAGGACGCGGCGGCCGCCGCGCGCGCCACGAACTTCACGGCCGTGCGCCTCAAGCGCGACATCCTCCGCAAGAGCAGCGTGGGCGTCATCCTGACCGACCGCTCCCGCTCCGTTCTGGACAACGGCCACAACAGCGTCTACGGCGTCGACGGCTCCTTCGCCTTCTTCAACAACCTGGTCGTCAACACGTACTGGGCGCAGTCACACACGCCAGGGCTCGACCGTGACAACGCGAGCGTTCGGGCCCAGATGGACTACAGCGGCGACCGCTACGGCCTGCAGGTGGAGCGGCTCACCGTGGGCGACCACTTCAACCCCGAGGTGGGCTTCGTGCCTCGACCCGACATGCGCCGCACCTACGCGGTCGGCCGATTCAGCCCACGGCCCAGGAAGAGCGCGCACCTGCGCAAGCTCTCGTGGACGGGCTCGGTGGACTACATCGAGGACGGCACCGGGCGGCTCGAAACGCGCGAGGTCAATGGCGAGTTTGCGATCGACTTTCACAACGGCGACCGCGTGTTCGTCTCGAACCTGAGCACGCACGAATCACTCCCCGCGCCCTTCCGCATTGCCAGGAACGTGACGCTGCCCGTGGCGGACTACGACTTCAACGCCACCAAGCTCGGCTACAACATCGGCCGCCAGCGACTCGTCTCGGCCAACCTGCTGCTGGAGCACGGCAGCTTCTACAACGGGCACAAGACCGTGCTGAGCGCAAGCGCCGGCCGTGCCAGCTTCGGCACACACCTGTCGGTCGAGCCGAGCGTCTCGATGAACCGTGTGCGCCTGGCGCAGGGCGACTTCACGACGAACCTCATCGGGTCGCGCATCACCTATACCGTGACGCCCCTGATGTTCGCCAGCGCGCTGATTCAGTACAACTCGGCCACCGCATCGGTCGCCTCCAACGTGCGGTTCCGCTGGGAATATCAGCCGGGCAGCGAGCTGTTCGTCGTCTACAACGAGCAGCGCGACACCCTGGCGCCCGCCTTCCCCTCTCTGGTGAACCGGTCGGTCATCGTGAAGGTGAACCGGCTGCTGCGGTTCTAGGCCACCAGCGCACTCCCTCGATCACGTCGCTTCCGGCGATCTTCTCCACCGCGGCGCCCGCTCCGGCGGGATAGAATCCGGCCCCAGTGCCGCGCCCGGCACGCGGTGACGCCGGCTCTCCGGGTCTCGCTTTTGAGGAGGATGCATGCGCGCGAATCGATTTGTCGCACTCGCCGGGATCATCGGCGTACTGGGCCTGGCGGCCCTGATGGGCCAGGGTGTGTCGGCGCAGGGCGGAGCGGCCCTGACAGGCGTCGTCACGTCCTCAGAGGAAGGCAAGATGGAGGGCGTGGTCGTGAGCGCCCGCCGCGAGGGCGCCACCTTCACGGTGTCCGTCGTCAGCAACGCCAAGGGCGAGTACACGTTCCCGCGCACACACCTGGAGCCGGGCACCTATGCACTGAAGATTCGCGCGACCGGCTTCGACCTCGCCTCGGGCGGTGCGGCCACGGTGGTGGCGGGCAAGGCCGCGAAGGCGGACCTCACCCTCGCGAAGACACAGGATCTCGCCAGCCAGCTCACTTCGGCCGAGTGGGCCGCGAGCATGAACGGCACGCCCGAGCAGAAGGAGCGGTTCAACCACCAGCTGATGAGCTGCGGCTACTGCCACACCTACCAGCGCATCCTGAAGTCCAAGCACACGCCGGATGAATTCCTGAAGGCGATGCTGCGGATGATGAACTACTACTCGGACGGCACGGCCGTGAGCAACGACAACAAGCGGGGCCGCGCGGCGCGCATCCAGGAGCACGGTCGCGAGGGCTTCGTCAACGTGCCCGAGTGGGGCTTCTTCCCTGGCCTTCCGCGGACGGAGGTCGCCGAGTATCTCTCCCAGAACAATCTAAGCGGCGGCCGCACGACGTGGCCCTTTGAGCTGAAGGCCCTGCCCCGCCCCAAGGGCAAGGGCACGCAGGTCATCATCACCGAGTACGACATGCCGACGGCGTCAACCGTCTCGCACGACTCCGACATGGATTCAAAGGGCATCCTCTGGTACACCGACCAGAGCCGGCAGACTCTCGGCAAGTTCGAGCCGAAGACGGGCGCCATCACCGAGATCCCGATGCCGGCCGTGCCCAAGGGCGACCTCGAGGGCGGGCAGGACATCGTCGTCGACAAGGACGACAACGTCTGGTTCCCGATGCGCATCCCGGGGGGCTCGGCCCCGCTCACGAAGTACGACCCGAAGACTGGGCAGTTCACGTCCGTCCCGGGCGTGGCGAGCCAGTTCGTAGCGCTCGGCGGCGACGGCTCCGTGTGGGCCGGCAACACGCGCGTGGACCCGAAGACGATGCAGGTGACGGGCAAGTTCAGCTATCAGACCGACCCGACCGTGCCGAAGGGCTCCGGCGGCTACCATAACGTCGTCGACTCGAAGGGCAACCCCTGGTTCGCGACCTACCGCGGGCCTGGCGGCATCATCGGCATCGACACCAAGACGAATAAGGTCACCTGGATCTCGGTGCCGGGACTCAAGGCGCGCCGTGGACGCGTGGACTCGCAGGACCGCTTCTGGTTCGGTGAATACCTCGGCGATAAGGTCAGCGTCGTGGACCTCAAGACCGGCAAGGTGCAGCGCTGGGACGTGCGCCCCTGGTCGGAGCCCTATACGGCCTCCACGCCGGACAGCAAGGGCCGCGTCTACTACCCGAGCAACATGACGGAGCGGCTGATTCAGCTGGATCCCAAGACCGGCGAGATCGTGGAATTCCAGTGGCCGGCGGAGCTGGACGTGAAGAAGCTCTCCATCGACACGACCACGACGAAGCCGATCATCTGGGGCACCAACAAGCGGACGGCCAGGGTGATGAAGATCGAGCCACTCGACTGACGAGCTGAGACTTCAGAGCGGCGAGGGTCAGCCCGTGGCCCTCGCCGTCAGAACCGCAGCGAGTGATTCATCTTCACGATGAGCGCGCGGTTCTGCAGATCCGGCGCGCCGAGACCGAGCGTGTCGCGCTGCTCGTTGTAGACCACGAAGAACTCACTGCCCGGCCGATACTCCCACCGCAACCGCGCGTTGGTGCTGACCGTGCGTGAGCCTGAGTTGTACTGCACGAGCGCGCTCACAAACGCCATGGGCGTCAGTGTGTAGGTCACCCGCGATCCGAGCAAGGTCGTCGTGAAGTCCCCCACCGGCAGCCGCACGCGATTGATGGAGACGTTCGGCTCGGCCGAGAGGCGCGGGAGCGGGCTGTAGCGGCCGGAGCTGACGGCCAGCGTGGTGCGATGGCCGCTGTAGAACGTCCCGCTCTCGAGCTGCACGTTTCCCGAGACTTTCCGCTGCCGGCCAAAGTTGTAGCCGATGCGGCCGATGCCGTAGTCGTAGCCGCCCACCGGGAGCGTGACGCCGGTCGCGATCCGGAAGGGCTGCGGCAGATATTCGTAGGTCGAGGCGTACCCTGTGAAGAACCGGTCGCTGTTCTGCAGCTCGATACCGAACTCGCCGTCAACAACCCGCGTGTCCAGCCGGTGGGCCACGGTGTTGTCGATGTGCGAGAACGAGCCGATGTAGTTGAACTTCCGGATCGACTTCACGCGCTTGGTCCGGGGCGTGAACTTGGCCTGCGCGTAGTGCTTCTCGACGCCGGTGCGCCGCGCGAAGCCCACCCCGGGGTCGAAGCGGCTCCCCACGCCGAGGCGTTCGAGCTGCAGCGCATACCGGTCACCCGGGTAGTCGAGCTGCACGCGGTGGCTCATGTCGTCGCCCGCCTTCGCTGACTCCGAACGGGCCTTCGCCACATAGCCGTAGACGAACATGTTGGCGAAGAAGCCCAGTGACGCATCCGCGCCGAAGGCTTCGTTGCGGCCACCGCCGGCCCGCAGGGCCGACCGCGACGTCATCATGACGCCCACGCTGCTCTTGCGGAAGATGTCGCGCTTGAGGCGAAGCACCGTGAAGTTGGTAGCCTGCAGGTTCCGCTCGGGCGCGTCGCCGGATTCGATGTTGATGACGCCGAGGCTGAAGCGGCCCACGCGACCGGTCAGACGCCCACCCGCCTGGATCGGCACCTCGGCGCCGCCATCGAGCCCGATGCGCCGGCTGTAGAAGAGGATGGGTGCGTCACTGGCGCCCGCCGCGGAGCCGGACGTCACCACGCCGCCGAAGGAGAAGGTGCCCTGGTTCTCCAGGAAGAAGTCGCGCTTCTCCGGGAAGAAGAGGTTGAAGCGGGTGAGGTTGATCTGCTGCTCGTCGGCCTCGACCTGGGCAAAGTCCGTGCGGACCGTCAGGTCCGCCGTCAGATTGCGCGTGATCCCGTACTTCACATCGAGACCAGCGTCGGCCCCGACATCATTCGAGACAGGGGGCTTGGCCAGGCGGTCCGTCGTCACGTCGGCAATGGCGAAGGGCTTCACCTCGATGTTCCGTGCGGTGAGCGGTGCTTCGATGCCCACCAGGTTCGCGCCCAGCGACGTTTCCAGGATGGCGCGATGGCCGCGCGAGGCCGGCATCTTCGTCAGGAACGACACTTCGTTCCTCCACTTGCTCTGCCGGACGGCGACCATGCCCCACACCTGCTCGCGGCCAGGCGTGTAGCGCAGCGACTTGAACGGAATGGACATCTCCACCGTCCAGCCGCCCTCGAAGCGGCCGGTCTTGAAGGTCCAGATCGGGTTGTAGTCGCCGTTGTACTGCTGGCCGTTCAGGGCCTGGCCATCATTGCGCCCGCCGATGGGGTTGACGCCGAACATCACGCCGTTGCGGCGGTCGTGAAAGGTGTCCAGGTCGACGACGAAGTTGTCATTGCCGGGAAAGAGGATGTTGCTGTCGCGCCGCATCTCGTTGGCGATCATCCGCTCAGGGTGCGTTTCCCAGCAGCGGGCGACGACGTAGACGCGCGAGTCGTCAAAGAGCACCCACACGTCGGTCTTCTCGGCCGCCACTTCGCCCGGCTTCGGGTCGCTCTGGATGAAGTCGGAGATGGGCGGGACCTGACTGTAGATGGCTTCGTCCAGCTTGCCGTCAATGCGCATCGGCGTCGTCACGCGGACGGCGCGGATCGTGGCGCGGCCATCCGGCGTTCGGGTGACGGTGGCTGGCGCCACCGGCGCGGGCGGGTCGACGGCAACCTGGGCGGACACACACACCGGGCCGGTGAGCAACAGTCCAACGACCAGGCCGGGGATGACACAACGGAACATGGGACTCCTGGACGCCAGCGGCGCTTAGAACCGGACGAGTCTGTTGAGCTTGACGATGAACGAGCGGTTGGCCAGCCCAGGTAGACGAGCCGCGCCGGTGTCACGCTGCTCGTTATAGACCACGAAGAACTCGCTGCCCGGCTGGTACTCCCAGCGCAGGCGCAGATTCGACGCCACCGAGTGCGTCGAGGAATTGTACTGAACCAGCGCGCTGGCAAAGCTGAGCGGCGTCATCGTGAAGGTGACCCGGCTGCCCACGAGATTCGTCGTGAAATCGCCGGCACCGAGGTGGACGCGATTCATCGAGGCCGTCGGTTGCAGTGAGAGCCTCGGCGAGACGTCCATTCTCCCCGCGCTCAGGGCGAGGACCGTGCGGTAGCCATCGTAGAAGGAGCCCTGATCGATGGAGGCCTCACCCGCCATGCGCGAGGTCTGCCCAAACAACCACGACGCCCGCACGTTCCTGTAGTCGTAGGCGCCCACGGGAATCGTCACGCCGGGCGCGATGGCAAATGGACGGGGCAGGAATTCGTGTATCGCGTCCGCGGTGATCGCGATCCGGTCCGCATTGTGGAGCTCGGCGGCAAACTCCCCCAGCAGGTCGCGCGACTCAAGACGACCCGCGCCGTTGGCCACGCGCTGAAACGACGAGCGGTAGGAATACTTCCGGACCACGCGGCTCTTCCTGGTGCGCGGGCTGAAGCGGACCTGGGCCAGCACCTCCCGCATGTCTGCCCGGCGGACGAAGCCGATGTCAGGGGTGAAGTGGCTTCCCACGGCCAGATAGCGGGCCTGCACACCGTAGCGGTCACCGGTGTAATCGAGTTCCGCGCGGGAGCTCTGGTCGTCGCCCGATTGCGCCGCGGTGGGCGTGCGCGAGCGCGCCCAGTAGGTATAGAGGTTGACGTTGGAGAAGAAGGAGAAGCTGGCGTCGGCCCCATAGGCGTCGTTTCCCGTGCCGCCGGCCTGGGTCGTGGATCGGCCCGTGTAGATGAGACCCAGGTTGCTCCGGCGCAGCAGGTTGCGCTTGAGGCGGAGGGCGGAGAAGGTCGTGGCAGGCGTCGCACCCAGCTCAGACGTGCGGAGCGACACGGCGCCCACGGTCATCTTGCCGACCCGGCCCGTCAGGCGCCCGCCGGCATTGAGCGGCACCACGCTGGAGCCGTTGAGCCCAATCCGGCGGCTGTAGAACATGACGGGCACGTTGCCACCCGTGCTGCCGCCGAAGGAGAAGATGCCGCTGTTTTCGAGGAAGAACTCGCGCTTCTCCGGGAAGAAGAGACTGAACCGTGTGAGGTTGACCTGCTGCTCGTCCGCCTCGACCTGCGCGAAGTCGGTGTTGTAGGTGAAGTCCGCCGAGAGGTTCTGCGTGAGGCCGTACTTCACCTCTCCGCCCACCGCCGCATCCGTCTTTGACCCGGACGACACAGCCCGGTCCTTCGAGGTGCTGGCCGTCACGTAGGGTTTCACCTCCAGCCGGCGCGAGCCGCGTGGCGCCTCGAGGCCCACGACCGACGCCGCCGCCGACACGAGCAGCGTGCCTCGCGACGACTGCGCGGCCGGGATCGGGATCAGATAGGAGATTTCATTCTTCCACCGGTTGGAGCGCCGCATGATGAGGCCCCACACCTGATCGTGGCCCTGCCTGTAGCGGAGCGACTTGAAGGGGATGGCGGCTTCCATCACCCACCCCTGAGGGAATCGACCCGTGCGCACATTCCAGATGGGGTTGTAGTCGATGTTGAACACGCGCTCGTCGGTCACCTGGCCGTCGGTGCGCCCCCCCAGCACGCTGACGCCGAAGTTGGTGGCATTGCGGTGGTCGTAGAACGTGTCAAGCGAGAAGCTGATGAGGTCGTTGTACTGAATCGCCGCGCTGTCGCGC
This sequence comes from Acidobacteriota bacterium, assembly GCA_947482665.1. Taxonomy (GTDB): domain Bacteria; phylum Acidobacteriota; class Vicinamibacteria; order Vicinamibacterales; family UBA2999; genus CANKJK01. Next base: position 232,951 of record CANKJK010000004.1, on the reverse strand, counting down.
CGCATCTCGTTTGCGGTAATGCGCTCGGGGTGCGTTTCCCAGCAGCGGGCGACGAGATAGACGTTGTCGTCGTCGAACAGGAGCCAGACCTCCGTGCGCTCGGTGGCCGGCTCCCCGGACTTTGGCTCGGCCTGAATGAAGCCCGAGAAGGAGGGGAGGCTGTAGGCCTCTTCGTCGAGCTTGCCGTCGATCTTGATGGGGGTGGTGACCCGTTGGGCCCGGATGGTGGCGTGGCCGGCGGCGTCTCTGGAAATCACCTCAGGGGCAATCGGCGCGGGCGGAGCGCCCGGAGCCAGCGCGGGCGCCTGCGAGGCCCCACGACCTGCGCCCACCCCCTGCGCCAAAGCGGGGACGCTGCTCAGAGCGCACGCGATCAGGAGCGGTAGAGCGCCGGACGCCCGCATAAACATCGGCGGAGCATATCGCGGGAAACACGGGGCGAGGGGTTGCGCCGGAGTCGCAACTCGTCGCGCTGACACGTCGCTAGTCAGTGGGGTTCTCTCCGCTCGGTACAGCGTTCGGCACAGCGCTTGGGCCAGTGCTCGGCCCAGCACTCGTTCCAGAGCTCGACGTATCGCTCGCCCCACCGACGGCGCCGTCCGGCACGCGCGTGGCCCAGGCCTGTGTCAGGGCCTGGGTGAAGACGTCAGACGCCTCGGCACCCGAGACGCCGTAGCGGCCGTCGATGACGAAGAAGGGCACGCCAGTGGCACCCAGGGCCGCAGCCTCCCTGGCATCGTCCGCCACCGCAGTGGCGTAGTCGTCACTGGCCAGCACGTGGCGGGCCTCGGCCGCGTCCAGGCCGGCCTCGGCCGCGAGCGCGGCGAGCGACTCGGCGTCGAAGATGGAGCGGCCCTCGGTGAAGTAGGCGCGATAGAGCCGCTCCACCATGGCATCACCGATCCCGTGGGCCTTGGCGGCCTGCACAAGCCGGTGCGCGTCGAGGGTATTGCCGGTCGCGGTGGCGGCGAGGTTGTAGGCCAGGCCCTCCTCCGAGGCGAGGCGCTCCATGCGCTCGTCCATCGTGGCGATCTGGTCGTCCGAGAGGCGGTACTTCTGCCGCAGCATATCGGTCCGCGACCCGGTGACGCCGCGCTCGGCGGCCGGGTTCAGCTGAAAGGACTGGTGCTCGACCTGGATCTGGTCTCGATGGGGAAACGTCTCAAGCGCGTGCTCGAAGCGCCGCTTCCCGATGTAGCACCACGGGCAGACGATGTCGGACCAAATCTGGATTTTCATGAGGGTTTTGGAGGCGCTGGGCCTGAAAACGGTCCCTAGTATCGCAGGAACCTGGGCCGTGTCCGCTATTGCACACACACGGCCTTGGAATAGGGGTTACACTGAGGTGTTCCGTTGGACTCCGCCCTGCTCTGCCTGCGTCAGCCTGTCTCTTCTGCACGCGTCCATCCAGTTCCGCGACCCAACCTTTCAAAGGACCGTGCATATGCGACTCTACGTTGGCAATCTCTCTTTCAGTACCGGTGAACAGCAGATCGAATCCCTCTTCTCGACCCACGGCGCGGTCGAGTCGGTGAAGCTCATCCGGGACCAGATGACCGGTCAGTCGCGCGGCTTCGGCTTCGTGGAGCTCACCACCGAGGAGGCCGGTCGCGCCGCGATCCAGTCCCTCGACCAGCACGAATTCGAAGGCCGTCGTCTGACGGTCAACGAGGCCAAGCCGATGGAGCGCCGCGAAGGCGGTGGCGGCGGTCGCGGTCAGCGCGAGTCGCGCTGGTAGCACCCGCTCCGCCTGAGGCGCCCCAGGGCGTCTGCGGGCGCCTGTTTCTCTGAAGCCACGATGGCCGGTCTCCGGCTGTCGTGGCTTTTTTTGTGCGCTAAAATCGCCTCGCCGCTTCCCGATCTGAACGCGGGCATTCCAGGGATTCCGACTCCGTGTCCAAACGCCGCGAACCACATTCACGCCAGACTGCCGTGCAACCACCGCCGGACGCGGCCGCCGCCGGGTTGGGGGCGCTCAAGCTCCCGCTGGGGTTTGCGGCAGCGCTGGGTGCCCTGGCCCTTTTCCCCAGGATTCAGGACCACGACACGCTGACCGCGTCGGTCATCGGGGCCGCGCTCGCCCTCCTGGCCTGGGCCCTGGTGGTGTGGCGCGCCCGCGGCGCAGAAGGCTTCCGGACGGTCGTGTCACTGCGCCCCCAGCACTACCTGCAGGCGGTGGCCCACACGTCCATCTTCGTGTACTGGGGCATGTATTGGGATCCCCTTCGACAGGCTGCGCTGCTCATCGTCGCTCAGATTCTCTTTGCCTACGCCTTCGACATCCTGCTGACCTGGTCGAGGGGCCGCACCTATACGCTCGGTTTCGGGATCTTCCCCATCATTTACAGCACGAACCTCTTCCTGCGGTTCCGGGACGACTGGTTCTACCTGCAGTTCGCGATGGTCGCCATCGCCTTCCTGGGCAAGGAATTCATCCGCTGGGAGCGTGAGGGGCGCCGGGTGCACATCTTCAACCCGTCGTCGCTGACGCTCGCGATCTTCTCGCTCGGCCTCATCGTGACGGGCACCACCCGCATCACGTGGGGCGAGGACATCGCCTCGCTGCTGGGCCTGCCGCCGCAGATGTACCTCTTCATCTTCCTCGTCTCGCTGCCAGGGCAGTTTCTCTTCGGCGTGACAGCCATGACGCTCCCGGCCGTGCTGACGACATCGCTGCTGAGTGCCGTCTTCCTGCACCGGACGGGCACCTACTACTTCTTCGACTCGGATATCCCCATTGCCGTGTTCCTGGGCATGCACCTGCTCTTCACTGACCCGTCGACGTCACCGAGGACCGACCTGGGGCGGATTTCCTTCGGCGTGATGTACGGCGCGAGCGTGTTCGGGCTCTATTGGCTGCTGGGGTGGCTTGGCGTCCCCACGTTCTACGACAAGCTGCTGCAGGTGCCTCTGATGAACCTCATGGTGCGCCGGCTGGACCTCGTGGCGGCAGCACGGTGGGTGTCCTGGGCGGATCCGAGCCGGTTCCAGCTCACACCCAGGGTCCGGAGCGCTGTGTATGTTTCCGCGTGGATCGTGGCGTTCACGGCTCTGAGCTCATCGCGGGTGCTGGGCGACCATCACCCTGGCGCCTCCATTCCGTTCTGGAAGAAGGCGTGTGATGACGGCCGGGCCGGCGCCTGCCACAACGCGGCTATCTTCTACTCCCGCGCGTGCCGGGCAGGCTCCGGGCTGGCGTGCTCGGAGCTCGGCATCCTCCAGGCCGCCGGGAAGGTAGTCGCAGCCCCGGCGAAGGATCTCTTCGCCCTGGCCTGCCGGTCGGAGTCGACCGCCGGCTGTGAGAACGCCAAGGTGCTGGCGGCTGGCGGGAAGGACTTCCGGCACGACGACCCGGACGAGTTCGACCTCCGCCTGGTCCTGCAGGAAGGCCGAGGCCCGCTGAAGCACGAGACGCTGCGAGAGCTCAACGAGCTCGCGTGCCTTCAGGGCTGGCCGTCGAGCTGCGCGGCCATCGGTAAACCCGCTCCGCGGAACTAAGTCCTCTCCGCCCCGCGCTCAAGCCTTCTTCCGGCTCGGGCAACTCCCCCTTCAGGGGGCGATGCCGGGGCTGCCACGCGTGGGGCGTCGGTGGAGCCTGCGCGGACCCTCAGGAGACCGCCGGCTCACCGACCGGCGGTCTCCCCGTGCCTCCCAAGACAGCGCAGTCAGGTCGGGCCCAGCCCTGTCCTCAGCCCTGTCCTCAGCCCTGTCCTCAGCCCTGTCCTCAGCCCTGTCCTCAGCCCTGTCCTCAGCCCTGTCCTCAGCCCTGTCCTCAGTCCTGTCTCGCCCCGCCATGGAGTCCCTGGCTGGGTCCGGGCTCAGAGGCAGGCTCATGCACCACGGCTCATCCCCCTCACCTCTGCAAATGCAAAAGGCCCGCACCCCTTTTGGGATGCGGGCCTTCAGTCTTGCTCCGTCCGCCGGCTGCAAGGCCGGCGAACGGTGATTACTCAGCGACTAGTCGTGGTCCATGTCGTGCTCGCACTTGTCGCCGTTCTTGTGCTTGTTCTTCTTCCTGTCGTGGTCGCAGCCGTCCCCATCCCAGTGCGCGCGCACCCGGATGCTGACCTTCACCACGTTACCCGCAACCCCGGCGGCGCTGCGCGCCACGTAGGAGAAGGAGTCATCACCGGCGAAGCCCGGGTTCGGCACGTAGACGAAGCTGCCGTTGGCCGCCAGCACCACTGTGCCGTTAGCCGCACCCGAGAAGAGCTGCGCGGTCACCGCGAAGGCGTTGTCGTTCTTCAGCACACCCTTCGGCGACACGGTCAGCGTCGTGTTCTTCTTCGTCGTGTAGTGGTCAGCGTGCGACTTCGGCGTGCCGGGCTTGCAGTCAACACTCCGGTCATCGCTGTGGTCGTCGCTGCGGTTGTCGCCGCTCCGGCCGTCCCGGCTTCTGTTGTCGGTTGAAACCGAGCAGGGCGACGTGATGGTGAGCTTCACCGTCGCCACGTTGCTGTCCAGCGCACCGTCGTTCGCCTTGTAGGTGAACGTCGCCACACCGGAGAAGTTCGCCGCCGGCATGTAGGTCAGGCTGCCGTTCGCGTTGAGCGTGATGGCGCCCGACGCGGGGTTCGTCAGCTTGATGGAGGTCAGCACGCTGCTGTCCACATCAGTGTCGTTGCCGAGGACGCCGTTCACCGGAATCGACAGCAGCGTATTCCACTGACCCGTGTAGGCATCGTTGACCGCCACCGGGGCATCGTTGACCGGCGTCACCGTGAGCGTCACGGTGTTGGTCGCGGAGCCGCCGTTGCCGTCAATCACCGTGAAGGTGAAGCTGTCGCCACCGTTGTAGTTCAGCGCCGGCGTGTAGGTGTAGGCGCCGCTCGCGTTCACCACCACCGTGCCGTGCGTCGTGCCTGCGAGCAGGCTGTAGGCCGGCGCGCCGCCGTCCACGTCGCTCGACGTCACCACACCGCTCACCGCCGTGTCTTCCGGCGTCACGTTCGAGCCGGGGTTTGCCACCGGCGCGTCGTTGACAGGCGAGACCACCAGCACCACGGTGTTGGTCGCCGTGCCGCCGTTGCCGTCGCTCACCGTAAAGGTGAAGCTGTCGCCACCGTTGTAGTTCGACGCCGGCGTGTAGGTGTAGGTGCCGTCGTTGTTGACGACCACCGTGCCGTGCGTCGTGCCCGTCGCCAGGCTGTAGACAGCCGGGCCACCGTCGATATCGCTCGACGTGACCGTGCCGCTCACCGCCGTGTCTTCCGGCGTCGTGTTCGAGCCGGGGTTCGCCACGGGTGCGTCATTGACGGGCGTCACGGTGATGCTCACCGCCGCGCTGGCCGACCCACCGTTGCCGTCGTCCACCGTGAAGGTGAAGGCGTCCGGACCGTTGTAGTTCGGCGCCGGCGTATAGGTGTAGCTGCCATCAGCGTTCACCACCACCGTGCCGTGCGAAGCACCCGTCGCCAGGCTGTAGGTCGGCGCGCCACCGTCGATGTCACTCGACGTCACCACACCGCTCACCGCCGTGTCTTCCGGCGTCGTGTTCGAGCCGGGGTTCGCGACTGGCGCATCGTTGACGGCTGTCACGTTGATGCTCACCGTGGCGACGTTCGAGTCGAGCTGACCGTCGTTCGCCGTGAAGGTGAAGCTGTCCGGACCGTTGTAGTTCGCGGCCGGCGTGTAGGTCACGTTCGGCGCGATGCCGGAGAGCGTGCCGTGCGTCGGACCGGTCACCACCGTGAACGTCAGCGGGTTGCTCTCCGCGTCCGTGGCCGTCAGCGTGATGCCGACCGCAACGTCTTCCGGCGTCGTCACGGCCTGGTCGTTCGCCACCGGTGCCGAGTTCTTGCACTCGTCAACGGTCTTGGACTTCACAGTCACCGTGGTGAACGCCCTCGTCACGAAGTGCGAAGCGCTGTCGTCGGTCACACGCAGGCCGACGTCATAGGTGCCGGGCGCCAGGCTCGTGAAGAGCGCGGTCTGGTCCGTGATGGCGCCAGTCGCATCAACCGGCGACCAGTTGATCTGCGGACCGGTGAAGTCCCACTCGTAGAGGGCGATGTTCGCGCCGCGGCCGAGCGAGGCCGAGCCGTCCAGCACCACGTGGCCCTTGCCCTCGCAGATGGAGTACGGACCGCCCGGATCCGCCACTGGCGGCAGAGCCGTGTCCGTCACCTGCACGGGGCAGGTCACCGACGAGTTGTGGCCCTTTGTATCCGTCACGGTCAGCTGGATGTTGTAAGTGCCAGTCGCCGAGAAGGTGGTGCTCGCCAGGGCCGTCGTCGCGTCAACCGTGGTGCCACCGTCCTGGAAGTTCCAGGCGTAGGAGGCGATCGGGTTGTCGCCGGCCGTGGAGGCCGAACCGTCCAGGTGCACGGTCGAGTAGGGGTCGGTGCCGGCCGTGTTGCAACCACCCGATGCGCCTGCCTGGCAGACGATCGAGGAGTCCACGCTGCAGGCCGCCGTCGGACCCTGTTCGAAGAGCGCCGGCGAGAGGATCAGGATGCCCCACGAATTGGCGAGCGATCCGGAAGCCCACTGCTGCGATTGCGCTGCCAACTCGCCGTCACCGCCTGCGGTGTTCAACAGGCGCCAGGCGAAGCCGTTGTTCACGTCGGCATACCAATCGAGGTCGCCGCCCAGGAGCGTGATGGGCGAGGAGCTGCCGCTGTCGTCGATGGCCAGGCGCATCGCCTTGGTCACGCCGTACATCGCGTAGATGTTGCTCATCTCATCAGCCGGGTGGTTGTTGCGGAGCCACGTCTCAGCTGCACGGAACCGGGCAGAGGAGCGGGGCTGTTCGTCTGCGGACAGCATCACGAGGCAGGCAGCCGTCTCGGCCGCGTTGCCGCCGGGGCCTCTGTAACCGCAGGAACCGTCGCCGCCACCCATGTCCAGGTTTTTGTGACTGTCCACGCTCGGCGAGCCGCTCTGCAGCTGCGGGATGCCGACGCTCAGGTTGTGGTCCTTGACCCACTGCGGAACCGTGACGCCCCACACCTTCGCGCCGTGGGCGCCGATGCCCCACCAGCCGCTCGAGGAGGAGTCGATGCCGCTGCAGTCATTCCAGTTGTAGACCCAGCCGCCCTGATTGCAGTTGTCGTTCATACCAAAGGAGTAGGCGTCGACCAGGTCCTGCACGACGTCCTTGTAGGTCCGCCCGGCCTCCGGGCCAAGCCCGATGACCGCGTTCGGCGTGCCGCTTGCCACAAGGGCGTCGATAATCTGCCCACCCACATACACCACGTGGCCGCCGTCCTCTTCCAGGCCATAGCCGTTGCCATTGGTATCGGGGTCGCCGAGCGTCTGCACGTTGATGCTGACGCGCCGGATGTGGCTCTGGAGGAAGTGCAACAGGCCGCTCACCTCGACCACGTACGGGTCCTTGGTGACGTCACCGGTTTCGCGATGGCCGTTCACCTCGAGCGCCTGGGCCGCAGCCGCCGTGCAGGCGTTGGCCTGGCTGTCAGTGCAGCTCACCTGGAGCTGCGCGCCGGACCCGGCATAGCCCATGAGCTTGTGGTTGTGCCACAGGGCCCGATCGATCGCCATGTTGGTCCGGGTATCAAGCGAATCCGCCTGAATCTGAACCTTGAAGGTATCGGTGTAGGTCTTGCCGTTTGTGTCGGTCACTGACACGGTCGCCGTGAACGGATCGCCCACGCCGCCGGTGTAGACGTGCGCCAGTTCCAGCACCCTGGAGTTGCTGACGTTGATTCCCTGCGGTCCGGAACCATCGCCTGGATCCCACGTGCCGCTGGTCAGCGGGAAGGCCCTGCCGCTCGCGCCCTCCTGGGCCACGGCCTGGAGAACCAGCACGCCACCCGAGACGACCACATGGGGCTTGGATTCAAGGCCAGCCCACGGCACAGCAACCACGCCGCGGTCGCACGCGTCGCCGATACCGTTGCCGTCCGAGTCGGTCTGGGCGGCGTTCGCGGCGTCGGGGCAGTTGTCAACAACGTTCCAAATACCGTCGTTGTCGCGGTCGAAGCGGTCGCAGGCGTCGCCGCGGCCATTCGCGTCCGTGTCAACCTGCGTGGGGTTCGCATTGAACGGGCAGTTGTCCGACACGTTCAGGACGCCGTCGTTATCCGCGTCGGGGTCCGTGCAGTTCGGGTCGCCGTCGTGGTCCGTATCCGTGAGGGTCGTGGTCCGGCTGACGTTGTTCTCGTTCAGGTAGCCCGGATGCTGATTCCACGGGAAGTTATTCGGCAGGTCCGCGCATCCCTGGCCGATAGTGTCGACCACGCAGGTGCGCTCCGCGCCGGAGTTGGCACGGACAACGTCGACATACTCCTGCAGCGTGTAGTGGTTCGACTGGTCGCACCAGCCCCAGCCGCTATCCACGCAGGGGTCGTGGCTGATCACGCCGTAGGTCGCGCAGAAGGGCGAGTCCAGGCTGGGGAAGGACGCCAGCACGGCCGGGTCCGTAATGGTCAGCGTGCGCGCTTGACCCAGATTGTTGCCGTCGCAGGTGCCATCCGACGCAGACGGGCTACCGACCGTGACCCCGCCAATCTGCAGGTCATAGGTCGTGTTGTTGGCGCAGTTGTCGCGAATCGTGAACGTGACGGCGGTCACGGTGTCGGGCCCGGGCGGCGGGGCGGCGACAACGCGTGCCGTGGTCTGCCAGACCGTCACCAGCGCCAGGAGCGCCAGCGAGAAGATGCCGAGTGCGGCGCGCCGCAGCAGCGTGCGATTTGATTTCATAGTCGTTGCGCTCGAAGGCTTGTTCGCGGAGGAAGAAGCGCGGCTCATTGGCACGGTCCCTTCTTCGCGTTCGGACAGGTGGTTTCAGCGTTCGTCGTGGCGCCGGAGAGGTTCGCTCCGATCGCGGCCAGCAGGTTGGCGCCGCTCAGATCCGCGTTGGCGAGCACCGTGCCGGTGAGATTGGCCTGGACCAGATTGGCCTTGTAGAGGCTCGCGCCGGTCAGGTTTGAGTTGCCGAGGTTGCTCCCCTTCAGCCCGAAACCTGAAAGGTTCTCCCCCGACAAATCGCACCCGACACAGTTCCGGGTCGCAATCAGCCGCTGAAGGTGCGTCGGGTCGGATGCCCGCGCCGTTCCGAGCAGGGCCCCCGTCAGCGCAACGCCGCCGACGACGATCCACACTCGCTGTGACTTACTGAGCTGCTTCATCTGAAATTCCTCCAACGACCGCATGGAATAGACGTATCCGGAGTCCTAGCACCATTAACTTGTCTGGGCACTGTACAAACCTAGAGTCCGTTCGTCAACACGATTCTGTACAGAGACTCATCGCTTTTGTAAGTCAGTGGTATGACGAAGCGCAACTCCGGCCCGACGGACTGGAGTTGCAGGACTTGGCCGACGGATAGATGTGAAATAGCGCCAGTTCTGGCGCGTTCAGTGGTTTGACCGCTGACGGAAGAGTCGCCTCGCCGCGGCGGCTCCTACTTGGGCTCGGTGAGCGAGAACGTCCGGTTCACACCCAGCCCCTGCCGCTCTACCTGCTTCCGGCCCGACGGCCAGTCGACCTCGACGCGGTCAACGGTCGTCGCGTCTCCGAGACCGAAGTAGAGCGGGAGGGCGCTCTGGGAGAGATAGCCCGACTTTCCGTCGACGTACCGGGTCCAGGTCTGCTTGCCGGACACCACGCGGACCGTGGCCCCAAGTCCGCTGCGATTCGAAGCCGTGCCGGTCAACTTCACGCTCAACCAGTGAGGGGCCGTCCGCTGGCTCAGGTCGCTGACGAGGATCTGCGGGGCAGAGTTGAAGTCGCTGGTCACGATGTCCAGGTCGCCGTCGTTGTCCAGATCGAATACAACCGAGGAGCGGCTGCCCAGCGTCGCCATGACGTTGATCTTGCCCGTTCGGCCCTGGCAGGGCGACATCACGCGCCCGCCGACGGGCCGGCTCCTGTTGGCTCCGCCCGTGGTGCAGTCTTCCTCGTACCAGAACGTGGACGTCCGACCGCCTTTCCGCGGCTCAACGCCGAGGATGAACTCCGCGTCCAGGAACTTCCGGCCGAGATTGTTCAGCAGCACGGAGTTGATGCCGTAGCGATACGGGAAGTTCATGCTGCCGGTCACGAAGAGGTCCACCCACCCATCAGCATTGAGGTCAGCCGCGCTCGCACCCCACGGCCAGTAGGTCTCGACGCCCATGCGATCGGACACCTCCTCGAACGGACCGGTGCCGTTGTTGCGAAAGAGGGCATTCCCGAGGATGTAGTCCGAGGGAGAACCGGGCGCCATCACCATAGGGGCCGCGCCGTGCCCCGCCGCCGTACCGCCCTTCATGGCCGCGTTCGCGGATGCAGGCTTGACCTTCTCGCGGTCCGGGCCAACTTCCTGCGGCATGTCCGAGTGCATATCGGTCAGGAACAGATCCATGCGGCCGTCGTTGTCGAAGTCCAGCGATGCAATGCCCATGGCGCCCATCGGCGTCTTCGGGAAGTACTTCGCCGTCTTCTCGACGAACCCCTTTCCCGCGGCGTTTTCGTAGTAGCGCTGCTGACCCGCCATCACCAGCAGGAAGATGTCGGGCCACCCGTCGCGGTTCAGGTCTGTGACGATGGCGTCGCCGCTCCAGATCTTCGGCGTGAGGCCAGATTGCACCGTCACGTCCTTGAAGACATTGTGCCCCGCGTTCCGATAAAGAACGGGATGCTCCAGGCGTTCAGGATGCGCGAAGCCCTGAAAGGCATCGGGCAGGGCGACATAGGCGCCGTCGGAGCCCTTGACGTCCGAGGTGTACTTCCCGACGTTGCACACGAGCAGGTCGAGCAGGCCGTCCCGGTCGTAGTCGAAGAATACGGCTCCCGATGAGTGCGCCACGAGGCCTAGGCCTGCCGTTCGCGTGATGTCGTTGAAGTGGCCCTTGCCGTCGTTCTCAAACAGCACGTTGCCCCCGCGGACGGTGGTCACGAACAGGTCCTGATCGCCGTCGTTGTCGATATCTCCAAACGACGCGGTCACGCCGATGCGACCCGCGGCGGCCACACCCGCACTCGCGGTGATGTTGGCGAACTTGCCCCCGCCCAGGTTCTTCCAGAGCTCATTGCCACCGAGCTGGCTGACGAAATAGAGGTCGACGAGGCCGTCGCCATCCACATCCGCCGCGGCCACCCCGTTGCCATGATCGTAGTGGGCCATCTTGTAGTGCTTGCCGGCGTCATCGACGATGTGATGGCGGAAGGTAATACCGCTCTCCGTCACCCGGTCCACGAAATGGAAGCCATGGAACACGTTGAATTGTGCGGCCGTCGCGAGCTGAGCCTGCTTCCGGGCCGCCAGCGTATTGGCACCGATATCAACGAAGGGGAAAGGCACGTCGACGGGGCGCTGCTGCGCAATCACGCCGATGACAGTGGTCAGCAGCACGAACGGAAGCAGCGCGCGGCGCATGGCAGACATCCTTCGAATCTCATCCATCGGTAGATGGCGAGTCTGCCTAGAGTAACCCTTCGGCGTTCTGCGTCGCGGGGGCGACTCCCAGGGAAAGGGAACTGTTAGAATCCGCCCATGGGGCCGCAGTACATAGAACGCGTGGTGGATCTCCTCGACCCGGACGCCAACGACATCCTCAACATGTCAGTGGACGAGGCGCGCGGGCGGGTGCTGACAGGTCGCCCGGACGACGTGCGCGGCATCCAGGGCTCCTTCGCCCTGCTGGCCAAGGATGGCATCACCGTGCGGCTCGCGCGGTCGATGGACCGCCCCGTGCGGTACTTCCTCGCCAAGCGCCAGGCCGGGCCGGCGCTGTTCGTAGCAGACCGGATCGACCGGCTGCACCAGGCACTCGCCGCCGAGGGTCTCGACGGGCAGTTCCACCCCAGCTACACGCGGATGATCCCCGCGCACCACGTGGTCGAATTGCGACTGGTGGGTTGCCCTGACCCCGATCCGACCTACACGCGCTTCTTCACACCTGAGCGTGGAGCGCTGCCCGCCGACCTCGACGAGATCGGGCGGCGCTACATCACAGCACTGGTCGGCGAGACATCGCAGTGGCTGCAGGCCCTGGACGCGCGATCTCCGGGTGCGCCCATCGGCGTGTGCTTCTCGGGCGGTGTGGACAGCGGCGCGGTCTTCCTCGCGGTGTACCACGCGATGCTGAACCTCGGCATGTCACCAGCTCGGCTCAAGGCCTTCGTCCTGAACCTCGGCGACGGCCCTGACGTGGACCAGGCCCGGGCCTTTCTGTCTCGCCTCGACCTCTCGATGTTCCTCGAGGAGATCGAAGCCTCGCCCACGGACCTCGACGCAACGGCCGCCATCAGCGTTCTTGAAGACTACAAGCCTCTCGACGTGGAATGTGCCGCGATGGGCCTGCTCCTCTGTCGCGGCATCCGTGCCCGGCACCGGGACTGGCGGTATCTGGCCGACGGAGACGGCGGCGACGAGAACCTGAAGGATTACCCGATCGAGGAGAACCCCGAGCTCACGATCCGGAGCGTGGTGGACAACCTGATGCTCTACCAGGAGGGGTGGGGCGTCGGGAAGATCAAGCACTCGCTGACCTACAGCGGCGGCCTGAGCCGTGGCTATGTGCGGACCTACGCGCCGCTGCGCCACTTCGGCTTCGCCGGCTTCAGCCCGTTCACGCGACCCGGCGTGATGGAAGTCGCGGAAGGCATCCCGTTCGCGGCGCTGACGGGCTACGACGTCCCCACGCTCTACTCGCTCAAGGGCGACATCGTCCAGCGCGGCGTCCGCGCGGTCATGGGGCTGGACATGCCTGTCTTCCCGAAGCGTCGCTTCCAGCACGGCGCCGTCCCTGTCGACACGATGCGCGCGCACCTGGGCGGCAGTGAAGCCGCCTATCGGCGGAGTTTTCTCGCCAGCTACGTGTGACGGCGTCGTATCCGGCCGGGATCGCCCAACGCGATCGGTTCGTGCTCGATCGGCGTGGACCGCGGCCGGACCACGATCCGCTCCGTCACCAGGGGTGGATCATCGACGAGGAGCCCGACGCGACCGGACAGCTCGCCCGCGTCGCGACGATCTTCCTCACCGGCCGTGAGTGCCCCTGGCGTTGCGTGATGTGCGACCTGTGGCGCCACACGATTCCTGGCGACACGCCACCGGGCGCCCTCGCGGCCCAGGTGCGCCAGGCACTGTTGGAGATGCGCAGCGCCCCGGGTGGAGTGCCGGCGCACGTCAAGCTCTACAACGCGGGCAGCTTCTTCGACCCGCGGGCCGTGCCCGAGAGCGACTGCGAGGACCTCGCGGACGCCCTCTCCGGGATCTCCCGGGTGATCGTGGAATCGCATCCCTCCCTTGTGGGACCGCGCGTCGACCGCTGGCAGCGCGCCTTGCGGACCACGGCTCTCGAAGTGGCCATGGGGCTCGAAACGGCGCATCCCGACGCGCTGGCTCGACTGCACAAGCGCATGACGGTCGACGACTTCACGCGTGCGGCAGCGGCGCTCGCCGAGCGCGGCATCCGCCTCCGGGTCTTTCTGCTGGTGCACCCGCCGTTCATTCCGACCGCTGAGCAGGACGCGTGGCTGGAACGGTCGGTCGACGTGGCGTTTGCGTGCGGAGCGTCTGCGGTCTCCTTGATTCCAACCCGCACGGGCAACGGAGCACTGGAAGCGCTCGCAGGCGAAGGGCTCTTCGCGGAGCCTCGATTGGCGCACCTGGAGCGTGCCTGTATCCTGGCGTTGACGCGTGCGCGCGGCTATGTCTTCGCCGACGCGTGGGATCTCGATCGCTTTAGCGACTGCGAGGCGTGCGCCCAGGCTCGCCGCGCGCGACTCGTACAGATGAATCACTCTCAGCAGCTCGCTCCCCCCGTCGCCTGCGGCGACTGTGGCGGCTCGGCGCACTGACCGCATGGCCGTCACCCACCTCGACGCGGACGTCACGATCGTGGGCGCGGGCTTCAGCGGCTCGCTGACCGCCCTCGCGTTGCGGCGCCTCGGCTACTCCGTCGTGCTGCTCGAACGCGGCCGTCATCCACGCTTCGCGATCGGCGAATCGTCAACGCCTCTTGCAGGGCTGCTGCTCGAGGAGTTCGCGGACCGCTACGACCTGCCGCAACTGCGCCCCTTCTCGAAGTGGGGCACGTGGCAGCGCGCGTACCCGCAGGTCGGATGCGGATTGAAGCGAGGCTTCAGCTTCTTCAGGCATGACTGGGATCAGCCTTTCGCGGATGCCGGGCATGAGCGTCAGTTGCTGGTGGCCGCCAGTCCGCACGACGCGATTGCCGACACGCATTGGTACCGGCCCGACTTTGACGAGCACCTGGTCGGCGAAGCCGTCGCCCTGGGAGCCACGTATTTCGACGACACGACCATCTCGACCTTGCACGTGGAGGGCGACCGCGGTGCCGTGATCGAGGCGACGCGGCCCGCCCAAGCCATCCGCGTCACCACGCGCTTTGTCGTCGACGCGAGCGGCCCGCGTGGCTTTCTGCATCGTACGCTCGCACTCGATGAACGGACGCCCAGGTGGCTGCCCGCCACGCAGGGGCTCTATACGCACTTCACCGGCGTGACACGCTGGGACGACCTCAACCCACCCGAGGCTCGTCCACCGTTTCCGATTGACGACGCGGCGGTACACCACGTCTTCCCGGGTGGCTGGATCTGGATCCTCAGGTTCAGCAACGGCCTGACAAGCGCTGGTGCGGCCGTGACCGACAGCCTGGCTCGCGAGCTGCGGTTCCAGGAGGGCGAACCGGCGTGGCGGCGTCTGCTGAGTCGCCTGCCCTCGGTGCAGGCACAGTTTGCGCAGGCCAGGGCCACGCGGCCGTTTATCCACTCACCGCGCGTGGCGTTCAGGAGCGAGGCAGTCGTCGGACCCTGCTGGGCCATGCTGCCCTCGGCGGCCGGCGTGATCGACCCGTTGCTCTCCACCGGGTTTCCGCTGACGCTGCTGGGTATTGGCCGTCTGGTGGATGTGCTCCATCAGACATGGTGCCAACCTGGCCGCGCCGAAGCCCTCGCCGACTATGCGCGGCAGACGCAGCAGGAACTCGACGCCACGGAACGCCTCGTCGCCGCGCTGTACGCCAGCATGGAGGACTTCGCGCTTTTCAAGCGCGTGAGCCTCCTGTACTTCGCGGCGGCCAGCTTCAGCGAAACCGTTCGCAGGCTGGGCCGGCCGGAAGATGCCCCAGGCTTTCTGCTGGTCGGTCGCCCCGCATTCAGCGCGGAGTTCACCGCGTGCTGCGACGCGGCCATGGCGCACCAGACCGGCACGGCACGAGCCGCACTGCTCACCCGGATCGACGCCGCGATCGCGCCCATTGACGTTGCGGGCCTCGGCGACCGCGGTCGCCGCGATTGGTACCCGGCATTGGCGGATGATCTGATGCGTGCTGCGCCCAGGCTCGGCGCGACTGCTGAAGAATTGAAGGCGCTGCTCGAGCGTTCCGGATTTGATACCCCGTCCCGTGAGGAGATTCTGAGATGACGCGCACATCCCGCGCCTCGGTGCCCGTGCTGCTGGCTCTCGCGCTGGTGAGCGGCGCCTGCTCACCGCGCAAGTCATCGCCTGAGGTTTCGCCTGACGCGTACGCAGAAGCCGTCTCGACGTTTCACACCGGGCTGGCCGCCATGCAGACGAGCCAGGACGGGCTCGCCCTCGAGAAGTTTCAGCGCCTCACCGTCCTCGTGCCCGAAGAACCGGCTGGCTGGGCGAACCTGGCCCTACTGTACCTTCGGCACCAGGAACTGGAGCAGGCCTCCAAGCCGCTCGAACGGGCCGTCGCGCTGGCCCCAAGTCAGCCGGCCGTGCTGCGACTCCAGGCGCTGGCTCACACCCTTGCCGGCCGGATTCCCGAGGCGATCGACAGCCTGAAGCACGCCGTGCGCGCCGAGCCGACCGATGTGCGCTCGGCCTTCACGATTGCCCAGCTCACCGAACGCCTGGGCGGCGCCGCGAACGAACAGGCCGCCGAGCAGGCGTACTCCGCATTGCTGCGCTCGACCGACAATCTGGCCGTCCGGTTGGAGTACGCACGGCTCGTGGCCACCCATGGCAACGCCACGGCACTCGCGGACACGCTGGCTCCACTGGCGGCGCTGGCAGCGGGCTGGCCCTCGGAAGCACGCGAACAATGGGAGGCGCTGAAGACCGCCGCGGCGAAGGACACGCGCTCGGCTGAACTCCAGGCCGTCTTTCTGAAGAACATCCTGGTCGCCACGCCTGGCTACCGGAAGGCCCTCGCAACCGTGAGCGATGCGCAGGACACCGCCGGGGAGCCGCTGAATAGCTTTCTGGCGCTGCCCAATCCCGCGCCGAAGGCGGCCGCGCCGGATACCGCGTTGGCATTCACCGCCGTTCCGAGCCGGGAGCCAGGCGGCACCGACGCGGCGGATGTGAGCATCGTCTCGCTGCGCGGCGAGGGCGCGCCAGTTGTTGCTACAGCGACGCCCGCAGGTGTCTTTGTGGCTGGGCGGATCATCCCGGGCACCGCTGGCGCCTCCCGCATCCTGCCAGTGGACCTCAACTACGACTTCCGCACGGACCTCGCCATCGCGAGCTCAAAGGGCCTGCGGCTTCTTCAACAGTCCGAGAGCGCAGGCTTCACGGACGTGACCGCGGCCGCTCATCTCCCGAGCAATGTGACCAGCTCACCGCTCTCGGGACTCTGGGCAGCGGATACAGACCTTGATGGCGACCTGGATGTGATCGCAGCCCCAATCAGCGGCGCGCCGTTGCTGCTGCGTAATAACGGAGATGGCACCTTCACGACGAGCAATCCCTGGACGGGCGTCGCGGACCTCCGCGCTTTTGTCTGGGTCGACCTGGATGGCGACGGCACGCCGGATGCGGCGATGCTGGGTGCCGCAGGCCACGTGCAGGTGTTCCTCAATGCGCGTGGCGGCGCGTTCACCCGGCAAGCGCTTCCCGCTGTGACGGCGGTCGCCCTCGCGGCTGGTGACATCAGCCACGGCCGGACGCTGGACCTCCTGCTGCTCGCGGCGGACGGCGCCATCACGCGGATGGCGCTCGAAACCGGGGCGCTCTCCCCAATTGCGCGACTGAACCCGCCAGCGACGTTCGCGCTCGGGACGGCGCGGATCAGCGTCGCCGACCTCGACAACAACGGTGCGGCGGACCTCGTCGTCTCGGGTCCTGATGGCACGCGCGTGCTGCTGGCGGGGAACGACCAGCAATTCAGCCCCCTCGCTGTGACGCTGCCTCTTGTCGCGTCCAGTGCCGCCGATCTCGACGGCGACGGACGCCTGGACCTTGTTGGCCTGGACGCGGCCCACCAACTCACGACGTTGAAGAGCCGCGGTTCGAAGGCGTATCACTGGCAGGTGGTGCGGCCGCGTGCGGCACAGGCTCAGGGTGACCAGCGGATCAACTCGTTTGGCATCGGCGGTGAAGTGGAAGTCCGCTCCGGGCTGCATCTGCAGCGCCAGACGATCACGTCCCCGATCGTCCACTTCGGCCTCGGCGACGCCACGCTCACCAACGTGGTCCGCATCACCTGGCCGAATGGCGTGCTGCAGTCGGACTTTGACCAGAAGGCGGACGCCACGATGCTCGCGGACCAGCGCCTCAAGGGTTCGTGCCCGTGGCTCTTCGCGTGGAACGGCCACGCCATGAACTTCCTGTCCGACCTCATCTGGCGATCACCGTTGGGGCTCCGCATCAACGCCCAGGCCACGGCCAACGTCGTGATGACCGAGGATCGGGTGAAGGTGCCCGGCCAGGCGATCGTGGCCCGCAACGGTGCCTACGACCTGCGCATCACAGCGGAGCTCTGGGAAACACACTTCTTTGATCTCGTGTCCCTGCTGGTGGTCGACCATCCCGTGGGCACGGAGGTCTTCATCGACGAACGCTTCGCGGTGCCGGCGCCTTCGCTCGACGTCGTCGTCACATCACCCGTCGGCCACTTTGCGTCCGTCCGCGATGACCAGGGTCGGGAGGTCGGAGACGTCGTGCGCGACCGGGACGACCATCACCTGGACTTCGCCGGTCGCGGGCGTTACCAGGGCATCACGCGGGATCACTTCGTGGAGCTGACACTGCCGGAGGATGCCCCACGCAGAGGCCCGCTGTGGCTCGTGGCCCAGGGCTGGATTCACCCGACGGACAGCTCGGTGAACATCGCCATCAGTCAGGGCACGCACCCTGCCCCGAGAGGGCTGTCGCTGGAGATCGCCGACGAGTCGGGCCGCTTCCACACCGCCCGAGCCAACCTCGGGTTCCCGGCCGGCAAGGACAAGACGGTGATGCTGGATCTGTCGGGGCTCTTTCCGCGCCAGGGCCCCCGCCGGCTGCGCCTCTCAACGAACCTCGAGATCTTCTGGGATCGCCTGGGATGGGCGGTTGGGCGCCCTGACGTCCACGTCGAGCCGCAGCGTCTGGCGCTGCGCACCGCGGACCTCAGGTTCCGCGGCTACTCGGCGACCGAACAGTCGTCCCCGAGCTCACCTGAGAGACCACGGTACACGGTGGCCGGCACCTCGCCGCGCTGGCTGGATCTTGAGGGGTACTACACGCGGTATGGCGACGTCCGGGAACTACTCACCGGCGTCGACGACCGCTACGTGATCATGAATGCGGGCGACGAACTCCGCCTGCAATTCCCTGAGGCGCCGGCGCCCCAGGCTGGCACAGCGCGCGACTTCATCGTCATGAGCGACGGATGGGTCAAGGACGGCGACTACAACACGTCCTTCTCACGTACGGTGCTCCCGCTGCCGACGCATCGGGATCCTCGCTACAACGCCGCGCCAGGCCGCCTGGAGGACGACCCGGTGTATCACCGGCAGCACCAGGATTTCATGACCTACCACACGCGCTACGTCGGGCCGGAGCCCGCGCGACAGGCACTGCGCTAACGCTTCGCTGACTCCTCGTCGAGCCACGTGCAGGCCTTCGCCATGCCGAGGTCGCACGCCTTCGACAGGTAGTCCAGCGCCTTGGCGCGATCCTGCGGTACGCCGTCACCTTGGCTGAACATCAAACCGAGATTCGCGCACGCGGGAGCGTGACGCCCCTCGCAGGCGCGGAACTCCAACGCTGCCGCCTTCGATTTGTCCGCCGTCACGCCGGTCCCCTGGAAGTAGAGAGCCGCGAGCCGATCGCAGCCGGCCATCCAGCCTTCGGCGCAGGCCCTCGCAAGGATCTGCAGGGGGGTCTTCTCTCGGAGGGGCTTGCCCTGCCGAAGAATCACCCTGAAGTCCAGCAGGGTTGGAACGCCGTGGCCGAAGTCCTGGCGGGCTGACCGAAACGTGTCCCGGTTGGCACATCCGGCACTGGAGCCAAAACCACACGCGCTGTTGAAGAGGACGTCGAGGTCCTCCTTGCCGCTGAGTTTCTTGTCGTTGACGAGCACGCCCAGTTCATTGCAGGCCCAGCCGGACTCCGCTGCACAGTGGGTGCGCAGCAGTTCTTCGTATCGCTGGCACCCGTTGGGGCGATTGTCTTCGCAGGCCTGGTACCAGAATGGTACCGTGCGTGCTTCGTGAGCGTCGCCAAGGGCCTTGACCGTCGATAGTCCTCCGAAGACGACGACCCACAGCACCAGGTAGACCGTATTCCGCAGGCCGGGACCCAGCCGTTCGGCAAGATACTCCGGACTCACGAAACGAAACACGCGGACCCGCGCGATCCAATCCAGAGCCCTGGAGGCCAGATTCAAGACGGGAACCGGCAGCCACACCGCGTGAAACGTCGGCACGCCGAACCGGCGCAGCAACGCATGGAGGCCAACGACCGCCCCCGCGTACAGGACCCCGGCCGCCATTCGCCCAAGCTCCGACGTGGGCAGCGTCTCCGCCGCCGTCAGAAGGAGCTGAGTGGCGAGAAACACCGTCACGGGCACCGTCGAGTCCACGAAGAAGTAGGTCCCTGTCAGCCTGAGGTGCACGAGGTTGAACAGGTAGAGAGCCAGCACGGCGGTGAGCGGCAGCACCACCAGACGACGCAGGTAGAGCCACGGCAGGGTCAGCGCGACGATGGCTGGATAGATCCACTGAGGCACGAACAGCAACGCCGCCTGGTCCTCACCTGTCGTCAGACCCGGCTTCGCCATGGCGATAATCGCGACCGAGGCGACGACAAGTGCGAGCGCGACGGGATTGATGACCGGGACGCGCTCGCCGTTGCGCTCCCAGCGAAGAAACTCGCGCGCCAGGACCGCCACGGCCACCATACCCAGCTGGAACACAAACCCGTCAGCGTGAAACCACAGAAAGAGATTGATGGTTCCCACGACAGGTAGCAGTCCCCATCCGAGGGTGTAGCTCTCTCGACGTGACCACACGAGGAGCATGTCGAACACATAAGCGAAGACGACCTGCGCGACAATCGGCGCGGCAACCGTGCGCACGGGCCCTGAGGCATAGGCCCAGTACACGAAGAACGCCGCCAGCGTCAGCGAATGGACCACGTCGGCGGGCGTCGATTCCTTCACCAGATCCTGCCGGCGGCCCGCGCCCCGATTGCTCAGCAAGAGCAGAACGGCCCAGCCAAGCAGGACCACGGCAGCGCCCGCAACGCTGGCCAGAAGATTCCGACTGGCCCGAATCGATGGGAACGCGGCAAACGCGGAGAGCGCGACGGCGCCGGCTATGGGCAGCAGCTTTCCTACCAGCGGGCTGTCGGGTCGGGTCCTGGCACCTCCACGCTGGCTCACAGGGGCCTTGCCCGCCATCACTGCACTTCCTTTCGATGAGGAAGCCGGCACCCGGCCTCCTTGACGCGCACGGTCTGGCCCGGCTGCAGGTTCACCGTCTGCACGGCTCCACACGGCCATCGGATCTCAGCGACGGCGGGAGCGGAACCGGGCAGTCCGAAGAGCGGACGGCGGTCATGATCCGAGAGGTAGCTGCTACCCGAACGCACGTACTCGGTCTGCGTCAGATTTCCGGTCGTCACCCGGACACGAGCCCCGAGCGCATCCCGGTTGCAGCCCGCACCCTCAAGCTGCAATCGGCCCCAACGATGTCCTGGACTGTCGTTCCGCAGCAGCACAGCGGGCTCGTCGATATTCACAATCAGGGCATCCCAGTCGCCATCGTTATCGAAATCCGCAAAGGCCGCTCCCCTCGCGACGTGCTTGTCCTTGAAGAACGGCCCGGAGGAAGCCGACTTGTCTGAGAACGTTCCCGTCCCGGTTCCGACCAGGACCAGCGCTTCCTGCGCAAAGCCCTTCCCGGGCCAGCTTTCATCAGGGATGTTGAGCGGCCGTCCCGGAGTCCCGGCCGGGTCCACGTGTCCCGACACAATCATGAGATCTCTCCAGCCATCCCCGTTGAAATCCAACGCACGAACGCCCCACTTCAGGAAGGGATAGCTCGGCGTCATCACACCGGATTGCTCAACGACGTCGATGAACGTTCCGTCGCCTCGGCCCCGATAGAGCGTCTCCGGTTCCTTTTCGTAGTTCGACGTGACCAGATCCGCCCGGCCATCGTTGTCGAAATCGGCGGTGTCGGTGCCCATGCCTGCGAACGCCCGTCCACCCTTCCACGTCGCGACACCGGCACGGACGGCGTCTTCCTTGAATCGTCCCCCGCCGAGGTTCATGAACAGGAGGCTGGGATAGCCATCTGAGGCGACGTGAATATCCGGAAGCCCGTCGTCATTGAAGTCGGCAATGCCGACAGCCAGCGCGTGACCCTGGGCCGCACTGATCCCTGATGCGGCGCTGACATCCGTGAACGTGCCGTCTCCGTTGTTGTGGTACAGGAGGCTTGATGTGGTTGGCATCACGTGCGGGCCACAGGTCAGCGGGAGCTTTGATACTCCCTTCTGGTGTTCCTCCATGATCCGCGCGCGATTCAGGTCCTGCTGTCCCATCCCCCGGATCGCGCACCCCTTATCCGCGATCACCGCGTAGTCCATGTAGCGCCCCACGAACAGATCAACCCACCCGTCATTGTCGTAGTCCAGGAAGGCCGCACTGGTGGAGAGCGCCGAGCCTCTGACACCGGCATGCTCCGTGACGTCGACGAAATGCCCGTGACCATCGTTGTGATAGAGCGTGTTCCCCTGAACGGCCGTCACAAACAGGTCAGGCAGACCATCGTTGTCGTAGTCGGCCGAAGCAGCGCCGAGCGTGTACCAGTCCGTACGAATGCCGGCTGCCTTGGTCACGTCAGAGAACGTGGAATCGGGATTGTTGCGGTACAGGCGATCCCCTGGCGGCCGGTTACCCTTGTAACCCGGCAACACGCCGCCCCCAGCCACAAAGAAGTCCAGGCGCCCATCCTGGTCATAGTCCAGGAAGGCACCTCCGCCGCCCATCTGCTCCACGTAATAGTTGTGGCCGGAACTGCCTGCTACCCAGGTCGACTGCACCGCGGAGGCCTGGGTGACGTCCGTAAAGCGCATGCGTCCTGGAGGAGCGCTCTTGACGGGCGAAGGAGGGGGCGCCCCCTTGCACGCGATGGCCGAACTCACGAGCGCAAGGGTGACGGCGAGGAGATCGACGCGGAACGTCACGACGCCTACTTCAGTTCGGGCGAAGCCAGCAGCCCGTCGATCAGGCCCTTGAACGACGCGAACGGTGCCGCCCCCGTGACCTTCTTGAGCACCTTCAGCCGGCCGTCTTTCTCGATGACTCCCAGGAAGAAATACGGAGTCCCGGTAATGCCGGCGCGGGCGCCGTCGTCCATGTCCTGCCGGATCTTCGCGGTCACCGTCGGCTGCACGACGCATTGCTGGAACTTGCCGGGGTTCATCCCGACGGCCTTCGCGTGGTTCAGGAGGTCGGTATCGGCGAGCGCCTGCTGATTGGTGAACAGCCGATCATGCAACTCCCAGAACTTGCCCTGCTGCAGGGCGCATTCGGCTGCCTGCGCGGCCTTGAACGCATTGGGATGGAGCCGCTCCAACGGGTAATGGCGGAAGAAGTAGCGCACCTTGCCGGTGGCGATGTATTCGCGGTTGATCTGGTCGAAGGTCTCGCGCGCGTACCGGCCACAGAACGGGCACTGGAAGTCGGAGAATTCGACCATCGTGAGCTTGGCGCTGGCGCTTCCTCGCGTCGCGGCGCCGACGAGCGACACCGGCTGGGACGGCAGTGCAGGCGGCGGAGGCACGGCCGAGGGCTGGCCGGTGGGCGCGGCCGGGCGCTGCTGCACCAGCGCCTTCAACTCCTGCAGCTGCTTCAGGATCTCCTTCTGGCCTGCCTCGAGGGCGTCCATCCGGCGACGCAGATCGTCACCCTGTCCCCCGCCGGCTGCGAGATGCGGCACGAAGAGCGCGACGAGCAGCAACAGCGCGGCGGCCGTGCAGGCACCTCGCAGAAACGTACGTGAGCGGACGGAAGACGGCATGACAGGGCATTCTAACCCACCGTGCCGGGCGACCTGCCGACGTCAGCGGGGACGCGTGAAGGGCATGGAGGCGGTGAGCCCCTTGCCTTCCGTCACCTGAACGATCTGTCCGGCGGGCACGGGGCCAAGGGTCGTCACCTGGCCCGACGGCCACCGGACCTTCAGCCCCTTGACGCCAGATTCGGCTCCGAGGCCGAAGGTCACACCCAGCTGGCTCTGGGACGCGAAGGACGAGCCGGACTTGACCGTGCTCCAGGACTTGCGGCCGTTAGCCATCTCGATGTCGATGCGGGCACCAATGGCCGCGCGGTTGGACGCCGAGCCGACCAGTTCCACGCGGATGGCGTGATTCGCATTGCCCCCGTCGTTCCGGAGAAGCCGCGCCGGACCGCCGCTTTGCGTGAGGACGATGTCGAGGTCGCCATCGTTGTCGATGTCCGCGTAGGCCACGCCGCGGCCGACAATCGGCAGCGCCAGGTCGGCCCCCACGTTCTTGAGGACCTCCTGGAATCCCTTACCCTCGGTGTTGCGGAACAGGTGAGGGGGCTGGCGATAGGGCACCTTCGCGTCGTAGTCCGCGACGAACTCGTCGATGTGCCCGTTCGCGGAGAGAATGTCGGGCCAGCCATCCAGGTCGTAATCGAAGAAGAAGCAGCCGAACGTGAGCGAGAGGAGCGAGGCGCGCCCGACCTCCGACCGCGGCGCTTCATCGATGAAGAGTCCTCGCCCACCGTTGCGATAGAGGGACAGCATCTCGTGGGAGAAATTGCCGACGACGAGGCTGGGCCAACCCGAGCCATCGTAGTCGGCCGCGTCCACGCCCATGCCGGCGCGCGCAGCGCCCGCCTCGGACACGGCCACACCCGCCCGACGCGCCGCGTCGACGAACGTGCCGTCGCCACGATTCCGGAACAACTGATTCGGCCGCAGGTCGTTGGCGACGAAGACATCCATCCAGCCGTCGCCATCGAAATCCAGCATGGCCACACCGAGGCCCGACGACAGCGGCGCCGCCAGCCCGGCCTTCTGCGTCACGTTGTGGAACACACCGTTGCCCGTGTTGTGGAACAACAGCGGAGCCGTGGGCCGGTAGGGTGAGGGGCCGCAGAAGTTGCGCTTCGTCCCGTTGTTCGTGCAGGGCACGTTCGACTTCACGTCCCATTCCACGTAGTGACTGACAAAGAGATCGAGCCGGCCGTCCTTGTCGTAGTCCACCCAGAGCGCACCGGTGGACCAGCCTCGGTCGACAACGCCAGCGGCCTGCGACACGTCCACGAACTTGCCGCCACCGGCGTTCCGGAAGAGGCGCCCGCCGCCCCACGCGGTCAGATAGACGTCGGGCTTCCCGTCGTTGTCGTAGTCACCCACGACGCCCCCGACGCCGTAGAGCGGGACATCCAACCCGGAGCCGACCGTCACGTCCTTGAACGTGCCGTTCCCCTGGTTCCGGTACAACGCCGCGCGTGACCGTGGGCCCTGGCGTCCCGGGAAGTTGGTGGCGTTGACGAAAAGCAGGTCCTGCCAGCCGTCGCCGTCGAAGTCGAGAAAGAGCGCGCCGGACCCGAGCTGCTCGGGCAGATACTTCGCGCCGAACGCCCCGTTGTTCTGGGTGAAACGGATGCCGGCCGACGCCGTGATGTCCTTGAAGGTGACCGGCCCGGCGGTTTCCGGACGCAGCCCCAACGCGCTCCACAGCAGGAGGGTGACCAGGGGAACAAGGATGCGCCGGCGTGTCACGACTACTTCCCGTGCTCGTGGATGTTCTGGCGTTCGTTGTTGTCTTCTGGCGAGGTACGGGAGAAGTCGCCCGCAATGGCCTGCGACCCTTCATCCGCCTTGAAGCGCAGATAGAGGGTCTCCTCCTTCGCAGCCATGTCGTCCTGCCCGGTGCCCTGGTAGCACAGCATCAGGTTGTAGTGCGCCTGCAAATCCTCGGGATCGATGGCCAGCACCCGACGGAACACGGCGATAGCCGGCTCGAACTTCCGCTGCAGGAACAGGACGCGCCCGAGCTGATTGAGCGCCACGCGATCCTTCGGATACTGCGCCACCGTCTGCTCGTAATGCGTGATGGCCTCGTCGTAGCGGCCGAGTCCCTTGAGCGCCGTCCCGAGGAAGTAGTGCGTGCGGGCAAGGCTTCCGTTGATGGTGAGGGATTTCCGCAGCATGAGCTCCGCGCCCTCGAGATCACCCTCCTGCAGGCGGACGCGCGCGACGTTCAGCGGACCATCCGCGTATCCGGGTTCGGATGCCATGACGTTGAGGAAGGCCGCTTCGGCGTTCTTCAGATCGCCCTGCTGGAGCAGGCCAATCCCGTAGTCATTCCACCGTTCACGGACCGACGGATCCAGACGTCGAGGAGAGGTCAGCGGCGCGCCCTTCGGCAGCACGGACACGGTGGCCTGCGCCGTCGCCATCACCGTGATGGGCAGCGCGGGTATCCGCTTCATCGGACCGGACACCTTCGACGTATCCCCGGTGAAGACCCACTGGCCGTCATCGTGGTCGCGCGTGGCCGCCGGAGTGCCTGGTGCGCGGACGCCGGCGTAGGCCCACTGGGTATTCCACCAGGCGAACTTCCGGTGCTTGACCTTCGCGCGAAGGGTAATCGTGTGGCCCGCGTCGGGCGGCACGCGCATGCGGTAGTGCACGGTATCCGCGGACCCTGGTCCGATCAGGCGAACGTAGGCCACAGACCGCGTCGACCACGCATTGCGCTTGCTGATGGGGTTTCCGTGGCCATCGAGTTGGAGGCTGCGATAGAGATGCGCCCCCGGATCCACCGGCCCGCTGCCGCCGTCCGCCACGTCGCCGCTGTGAAGGAGCACACGGCCGTGGTCATCGACGGCCTCGAACTCAACCCAGACCTCGAACGCGTCCACAGTGCCGCCCGGGAAGAAGTGGCCCACCTTCCGGGTGCGAACGACCACTTCCACGCGCACCGAATCTCCACGCCGCACCGAGGCGTCCACCGTCCCGAGCGGACCGACGACTTCCACTGGCGCCAGGCCCGCCGCACCGACGGCAGAATCCCCGCCTTCTTCGCCGACGGCGAACGTGCTGGAGAGGCGCGGCTCGCCGTCCCTCCCATTACCACCCCAGGCCTGCTGCGTTTCCTCGACGCGCGCCAGCCCGAAGACGTCCACCGAGATCTGGCCGGCCTTGAGGAACTCCTGCGTCAGGCGGAGTTGCTCGGCGTCGCCGTTGACGTAGGGCAGCGCGGTGTTCGCGGCGATGAATCGATGTGACCGGACCCGTCCATTCCGTGCCGCGGGATCCTGCGAGGGCACCCACGGCATGTGGCAGTCGCTGCACGTCTGCGGCTTCGGCGGGTAGTAGAAAGATCGCGCGCCCTCACCCGACACGGCTGACGCCTGCCAGTTGTCGTAGTCGTTGAACCCACGGAACCACCGGTAGTTGTTGACGGGCTTGTCGAGGTGCACCTTGTGGCAGGCGCTGCAGAACTGCGCCGGCTGCTCGGTGTGGAAGGGCTTCAGGAAGGTCTGCCTGTGCGGCGCGGGGCTCATGTGCAGCAACGCATCGTGCGCCTTCATCAGCACGGGATTGGAGCTCGTCGCCAGATCGTGCAGCGCGGGATACTCGACCGTGAATCCGCCCTGCCCCATGGTGCCGTCCACGTGCACGATGGCATGACAGGACGTGCACCCGAGCCCGTTCTGCGCCTCGGGTGTCTCGATCTGCTCCTTCACGGGACGGTCGAAGCGGCCGTTGAAGAACATCGCGTGGTCGTGGCAGCCGGCGCACCACTTCGACGGCGGCACGCCTGCGACGTCCTGCATGTACTCGATGGACTTCCGGTACCACTGGTTGTTGAATGACGAGAAGTGATGCGTCGAGGACTGCCACTGTTCGTAGATCTCGCGATGGCAGCGGCCGCACTCCTTGCTCGTCATGAAGAAGTCCGCGGGCATGACGCCACCGACAGAAGTCTTCGCCGAGGATGGAAAGAACGGGGACCTGGCTCCGCCGCCTTCCTCCTCCATCGTGAGAGGCGGTAGCGCCGGATTCGTGATGCGGAAGGAGGCCGCCTGCCGGCCCGGCACCGTGGCCCTCGCCACGACGGCACCGGCCGTTGCCAGGACGACAAGCGCCACCGTGGCCATGGCGGCTCCTCGCGAGACGGCGCCTACGGCGCGGCGCCCGGAGAGGATCAGCACCCAGGCGGCAACCAGCACGGCCGCGGCTGCCGACACGCCGGCGTGCACGTGGCGGGCGAGATCGTGGGCACGACCGCCCCCAACCCATGCGAGATAGATCCCGGCACCCATCGCGACGCCGAGGGCCGCAGCCGCCAACGCGCCCGAGACACCCCACCGGCCCGCCGCACGACGTGCGATCGACCAGAGCGTCAGCGGGGCGAGCAACCCGAGCATCACGTGGGCGCCGACGTTGGCGTAGTGGAAGACGCTGGCGGACGAATAGGACGCGAGGTACGTGGCATTGAGCAGCAATGCCAGCCCGACGAGGATGGAGACCGAGGGCATCGTCTCAGCGCGCGGCCGGGGGCAGCGCCTTGATGGTCACCAGCACCGGGGTACCTGGATTGAGACCAAGGGTCGGGTTGAGCTTGGCGTTCCCGTAGGGACCCGGCACGGCTTCGGCGCGTTCGATGAGCGTGGCCGGGGTGTGGACGAACCCGACAAGGACGCCGTCCACGTCGGCCATCAGCGCCTTGGAATTCGGCATGAACCGCGGTCCGGTGTACACCCAGTGGCCGGCCGGGAGCGTCTGCTTGTTCCCCTCGTTGTAGATCAGCTCCTCAATCTTGACGCGACGCTCACCGGCGGCGGTGCGCCAGGCGACGGACATCTCGACGCCGTCGCCCTGCGGGGTGACAGGGTCAAAGTGAAAGCGGGGGCGGGCACTGGACCGCTCTTCGTCCAAGCCGATCAGGACCAGCGCGACGTTGAAGTCCAGTGCGGTGCAATCCGCCTCGATCGCGCTCTCGTAGCTCTTGTAGCCGCTCTTGGTGTTCAGCAGGAACTCCAACACCATCACGTCATTGATGGTGCCCGGGACCACCATTTCCTTCTTCGCGAGGTCGACGTAGATGGCGCCAATGCGCAGCGTCGACTCACTCAGCTTCTCGACGCGGGATGGCGCGGAGGGAGGCGGAGTCCGAACGCCCGACGGCGCCTTCGGCGGCGTCACTGGCCTGGGGGGATTCTTCATCCCCGGGGGCGGTCCTGCCACGAACGGTGGCAGCTTGGGCCTCGGGTCGTTGGCCTGCCCGGCCACCAGCACCACTCCAGCCGCCGCGGACACGACCGCGCACGACACCGCAGAACGCCAAGACCAGTGCTTCATGTCGTTGGAACTGTATCGTAACCCGGCCGTCGGGAGCCCTTCCCGATCGAGACGCCGCAGTGTGCCCGGCTTGCGCGCGTCGGCGAAGGCTACACAACTGTTCGGCAGGAGTGGGTCTTGATGACGAGCCAGACGGGCCGCCCCACGGCCAACCCAAGCGACTCGCTGGCTCCGGGCGTCACGTGGACCTCGAAGGGAACACCGGTATCCACCTGGAGAATTACCGTCGCGCCTTCGCGTCGGAGCGCCCCGATCGTGCCCGCGATCACATTGCGGGCACTGATCCCGCGCGGCGGCTCCGTGGCCAGCAGAATGTCGCCGGCACGGATGGCAATGCGGACGGACGAGCCCGGTTCGCCCTTCGCGCGGGGCACCTCCAGCTCGACGTCGCTCCGCGAGAGGCGACACTGCATCGTGGCGGCATCTGGCCGAATGCTCTCGACAACGGCATCGAGCACGTTCTCGTGCCCGGTCAACCGTGCAAGGGACTCCTGCTCGGGCGCCTCGAGCACGTGCTCGGGAAGACCGTCGGCCAGAACGGTGCCGCGCTCCAGCACGATCACGCGGGCACCGAGCGCGAACACCTCACGGTGTGAGTGGGTGACATAGAGGATCGGGATGCCCCGTGCGGCGTTCCAGTTACGAAGGTCTTCGATGATCCGGGACTGCGACGCATGGTCCAGCGCCGAGAGCGGCTCATCCAGCAGAAGCACCTGCGGATTCGTCACCAGTGACCGGGCCAGCGCCGCGCGCTGACGCTCCCCGCCGGAGAGCTGGTCGGGCCGGCGCTGGAGCAGGGGCTCGATGCGGAAGGACGCCGCAATCTCCCGGGAGCGGGCGCGCCGAGTGTCCTGATCGAGTGCGGACAGGCCGTAGTGGATGTTCTGTTCGACGGTGAGGTGCGGGAAGAGGGCGAGCTGCTGAAACACATAGCCCACGTTCCGCTGCTGGGGCGGCACGTCCACACCCGTGTCGGCCGCAAAGAGCACGCGGTCGCCGATCGTGATGCGCCCGGATTCGGGCGTGCGAAGTCCGGCGAGGCAGCGCAGCACCGTGGTCTTGCCAGATCCGGACGCGCCAAACAGCATCGTGATGCCTGGCTCGACCGCCAGATCGACGTCGAGCAGGAAGTCGGCCGACACCCTCGCCCGGATGACCGCTCGCAAGGTCGTCATGAACGCGTCACGGACCAGGGCTTGCGCGTCAGCCCATAGACGACCGACAGCACCGCAAAAGAAAACACGAGCAGGAGAAGCGCGGTGGCGTTGGCCGCCGCGTAGTCAAAGCCCTGCACCTGGTCGTAGATGGCGATGGACACCGTGCGCGTCACGCCGGGGAGGTTGCCGCCGACCATCAGCACGACGCCGAATTCCCCGAGGGTATGCGCGAAGCTGAGCACGGCGCCGGTGATGATGCCCTGAAGCGAGAGCGGTGCCAGAACCCGCGTGAAGGTCCGCCAGCGGGAGCTGCCGAGCAGCGCTGACGCCTCAAGGAGACTGACATCCACCTGCGAGAACGCCGCGGCGATGGGCTGCACGGCGAAGGGCAGACTGTAGAGGATCGAGGCCAGCACGAGCCCCTCAAATGTGAACGCGAGGCCGTGGCCGGTCCAGTGCTCCCACGCACGGCCAACCGGGCTTCGTGCGCCGATGGCCATCAAGACGTAGAAGCCCAGCACGGTCGGCGGCAGCACGAGTGGCAACGCCACGACGGACTCGACCAGGAAGGTCCAGCGCCGCCGCGAGAAGGTGAGCCAGTAGGCGATCGGCAGCCCCAGGATGAGGAGGATGGCGCAGACGAGCGTGGCCAGTCGCACGCTCAGACCGATGGCCTGCCAGTCCATGTCGCTACTTCGCTGCCTCGTCCGACGGCGGGCGGACAAACCCGAAGGTCGCCATCAGGCTCATCACCTCGGGCGCCCGCAGGAAACGCAGGAACTCGCGCGCAGCCGACTTCTGCCGCGACGCGCTGACCACCACGGCGGCCTGGACGATCGGAGGGTGCTCAGTGGCGGGAATCTCGTAGTAGGAGCCGCTCGTCCGCAGCGCTGGCGACAGCGCAAGTGACAGCGCGATGATGCCCGCATCCGCATTCCCTGACTCAACGAACTGGGCGGCCTGCGCCACGTTCTCCCCTCGCACCAGCTTCGCCTGCACCTGCTCCAGCAGATGCGCCTTTCGGAGTGCCGCCACGGCCGCGCGGCCGTACGGCGCGTGGTCGGGATTCGCAATGGCGATGCGACGCACGCGCGGATCTCTCAGGGCGTCCAAACCACGTGTCGGGTCCAATGCGCGACCTTTGCGCCACCAGAGGACGATACGGCCCGTCGCGTAGCGAAACAGCGAATCAGGCTCGACGAGACGCTCAGTGATGAGGCGGTTCGGATAGTCGATGTCCGCCGAGAGAAAGAGGTCAAACGGCGCGCCGTGCTGAATCTGCGTATAGAAGTTGCCAGACGATCCGTAGGTGGCCGAGACGGTTCGCCCTGTCGCCCGCTGGAATTGCCCAATCACGAGGGGCAGCACGCCTTGAAGGTCTGCGGCGGCCGCAATGGTGAGGCTGGCAGCGGCGGCGCCTGTCTGGGCCGTGGCATTCGTCGCCAGCAGCAGAAGCACTGCGGCCACGCCACACCAGCGGCGACCGGCCGGACGCACGGCGTCGCGCTCGCTCAGGTCTCTCACCGGGAGGGACGCTACTATCAATGTGAAACGAATATCAAATAGACGTGAGTCAGCAGATCACGCTCTGACAGGGGAGCGCGGCTGCCCGTTGCCGGCGCGGAAACAGGCAGCCGCGGAGAAGAATCGAACCTACGGGCGCTGGCTGGCCGGCGGCACGTGGCCGTTCAGCCGCAGATACACGACCATCTGGCCGTAGATGTCCCAGGCGTGGCCGATGAGGAAGTTCGCCACGCGCGCGCGGCTCGCCATCCCGCCCATGAACGGCGGCACCTTCACCTGTTCGAGAATCGAATCCGCCGTCTGCTCATTGAGCACGGCCGTGCCGTAGTCGAACGAATCCTCGAGCGCCTTGACGATTTCGGCCTTGGACGTGGCCTTCGGGTTGATCGTAGGCGCGGCCGTCTTGCCACCGAGCGTCTTCAGGAAGTTCACGTTGGCACCGGCGATATGCATCGCCTGTTCGCCGTAGCTGCGCTGGGCGGGCGTGGCCTTGAACCCGAACTTGTCCTCGGGCATCTCGTTGGTGATCTTGACCATCGCGGTCTTCATGGCGGCCCAGTCATTCATGACCTCGGCCTTGACGTCAGCCTTCTGCGCGAAAGCCGGTGTGGCGACGAGCGCGGCCGCAGCCAGCGCAAACGACAGACGAAGAACAGTTTTCATCAGAAATCCTCCAGGCGCGAAGTATACGCGGCCCTGCCGCTGAGCCGCGGCCTTAAGGTCCGGTTAAGACAGCCTGCGTAGCCTGTCTCCAGTTCGCATCTGGAGGCAGCCATGACACACCTGATCCCACTCGCGCTCGCCACGGCGGCACTCTCCATCGGGGGCGCGGTGTCCGCGGCGGCCCCGCGTGAGTTCCTCTCGCGTTTTGAGAACGCGGCTCGTTCGGCCGACGCCTCGTTTGTGCCGACCGCGGCGCGCGGCGCCGCCTTCTTCACGGCGAAGCACGCCACCGCCTGGAGCTGCAGCAGCTGTCACACGCCGGATCCGAAGGCGCAGGGCAAGCACGCGGCGACCGGCAAGCTCATCCAACCCCTGGCTCCGGCTGCGCAACCTGACCGGCTGACGGACCCGGCCAAGGTCGACAAGTGGTTCCGCCGTAACTGCAGCGACGTGCTCAACCGTGAATGCACGCCTCGTGAGAAGGCCGATGTCGTGGCCTGGCTGCTGTCCATCCGCTAAGGAGACATCCCATGACTCGTTCTATTCCGATGACGATGCTGTTGCTGTGGGCAGGGTCCGCCGTGGCTGGGCAACCTAGCCAAACTCCCACGCCTGCGGCTCTCTGGAAGGAAGAGTGCGCCGCCTGCCACATGGCGTACCCCGCCCGACTGCTGCCCGCCGAATCCTGGAAGGCCATCATGGCGGGCCTGAAATCCCATTTCGGCACCGATGCCACCGTCGACGCGCCAGCCGCGGCAGCCATCGAACGGTTTCTGGTCGCCAACGCGGGCATGCGGGCCGTGCGCAGCACGGGAGGCCCGGTCCCGCTCAGGATCACCACATCACCGTGGTTCATTCGAGAGCATCGGGAGGTTGCAGCCTCGACCTGGAAGCGGCCGGAGATCAAGAGCCCGTCCAACTGCACCGCCTGCCACACCGGCGCCGAGAGCAACAACTTCAGCGACGACCTTTCCGGCACCAGCGGCGGGAGACGCCGGTGAGCGCCCCGCTGCCGCTCAGGCGCGTCTTCGTGTGGGACGTGCCCGTCCGACTCGGCCATTGGCTGCTGGCCTCGGCCTTCATCGGCGCGATGCTCACGGCTGACAGCGAATGGCTGCGGCTCACCCACGTGCGGCTCGGCCTCGCGGTGGTCGCGCTGGTGCTCTTCCGAGTCGTCTGGGGATTCGTGGGCAGCCCGTATGCGCGGTTCCGCGAGTTCATCACAGGCCCGGCCGCCGTGTGGCGCTACATGAGGGCGGTGTTCTCCTCCACGCCCGAACACCACATCGGCCACAACCCGGCGGGCGGCGCCGCCATCGTGGGATTGCTGGCGCTCGGCCTCACAACCAGCCTCACAGGGTGGCTGGCCTACCAGGACGTCGGCGGTGAGTGGATGCCCGAGCTTCACGGCGCCTCCGCCTGTGCGATGCTCACGCTAGTGGGCATTCACGTGGCCGGCGTCATCCTCGCCAGCGTCCGCCATCGCGAGAACCTGGTGGGAGCGATGGTGACCGGCTGGAAGCGCGCGTCTGGGGGAAGGCCCTGAGGGAGCGACAGGCTGGTGCGGATATTACTGGTCGAAGACGACCGCCTGCTGGGAGATGCCGTCCAGGCAGGACTCCGGCAGGCGGGCTTCGCGGTCGAGTGGGTCACCGACGGAGGCGCGGCGGAGGCGGCGGTCGGCACCGAAACCTTTGCGGCCCTCGTGCTTGATCTCGGGCTTCCCGGCCGGACCGGGCTCGACGTGCTGCGCACCATGCGGGCCGCTGGAAACCGGACGCCGGTGCTGATACTGACCGCCAGAGACGCCGTCGAGGATCGGATCCGCGGTCTCGACGCCGGAGCCGATGACTACGCCGTCAAGCCGTTCGATCTCGGAGAGCTGGCCGCCCGCCTGCGGGCCCTGGTCCGCCGGGCGACGGGCCGCGCGACGCCCACCATCACGCTCGGCGAGCTTGTCCTGGATCCGGCCGCCCGCACGCTGACGCTCGCGGGTGCTCCGGTCGATTTGTCCGCCAGGGAATTCGCGCTGCTGCATGCGCTGATGCGCCACGCCGGCCAGGTCCTGACCCGGGCCCAGCTGGAAGAGCATCTCTACGAGTGGGGGCAGGAAGTGGAGAGCAACACGGTGGAGGTCTTCATCCACCACCTGCGCCGGAAGCTTGGTGCGGACCACATCCGCACGGTGCGAGGCGTGGGATATCTGCTGCCGCAACAGCCGGAGGCGTGAGGATGACGAGCGCGCCCCCCTCGCTCAAGGCTCGCCTCACCGTACTCGTGGTCGGCGCGGTCGTCCTCGTATGGGCAGCCGCAACGGTGGCCACCTACGTCAAGGCGCGGCACGAGATCGACGAACTCCTCGACGCCCACCTCGCACAGTCGGTGGCGCTGGTCGTCGCGCAGGCCGGAGACGAGATCGAGGAATTCGATACCGAACACGCTGACATCGGGTACCCGGTGTCCAACGCTGTCGCGTTTCAGGTCTGGGAGCACGGCACTCGCTTGTCCCTCCACTCGGCGAACGCGCCGGAGGCGCCACTCGGCGGACAGGGCGCCGGGTTCAGTGATCAGGAGATCGAGGGTCGCCAGTGGCGTGTGTTCTCTGCCTGGGACCGCGAGCATGAGCAGTTGGTTCACGTCGGGGAGCGGGTGGAGGCCAGGGTCGCCATCGCGCGGGAGATGCTCGAAGCGTCGCTCGCGCCACTCCTCCTCGCGGTCCCGTTTCTGGCGCTCCTCGTGTGGTTCGCGGTTCGCCAGGGCGTCAGGCCGCTTGACCGCGTCGCAGACGACGTCGGGCACCGTGCTCCGTCTCGCCTGGATCCGCTGGACCTGGCCAGCGTGCCAACGGAGCTGCTGCCCTTGCTGAAGCGTCTCAATGGACTCTTCGCCGAGGTCACCCGCGCGATGGAGCACGAACGGCGGTTCACGGCGGATGCCGCGCATGAACTTCGGACGCCACTCGCGGCCATCCGCGCACAGGCGCAGGTGGCGCTCGGCACCTCGGATGCCGCCGAGCGTGAGGCCGTCCTCCATAAGGTCATGGCCGCCTGCGACAGGACCGCTCATCTGGTCGCTCAACTCATGACGCTGGCCCGGCTCGATGCGCAGCCGCCAGGCCAACCGGAGGCCGTCGTGCTCACGGACCTCGTCACTGAGGTGGTCGCCGTGGCGGCCCCTGGTGCCGTGAGCCGCCGTATCGAGATCTCATTCACCGGTAGCCCCGGCATCCGAGTGTCGGGCCATGCGGCGCTGCTGCAGGTGCTGGTCCGGAATCTCGTCGACAACGCCATCCGCTACACGCCGGACGGTGGCCAGGTCATGGTGGAGCTGACCAGCGACGGGGGCGGGGTCCAGCTCTCCGTCTCGGATTCCGGTGGGGGCATTCCACCGGACCAACGCGCGCGGGTGATGGAACGGTTCTACCGGGTGGCCGGTTCTCGCGCGGACGGCAGCGGACTGGGCCTCTCAATCGTGAGCCGCGTGGCTGCCGTGCACGGCGCCACCGTTACGATCGCGGACGGTCCCGATGGCCGCGGCACCCGTGTCGCGGTGAGTTTTCCGGACGCGGCGTCGGCTACTTAGTCCCGGCCGAATCCGCGGGTAGCGCGAAGACCTGATTCGGATAGGGGTTTGCGGCTGGACGCGTCACGACGTTGAACCCGAAGTTCGTCGCCGTGTGGCACCGGTTGCACCCGTCAGTGACGGCGTCAAACGCCTGGGCAAACGCCGCAGCGTCCTTGGCCTCAACAGCCGCGCGGGCATCCTTCAGCGGCTGCGTCATGATCTTTTCGACCACTTCCGCAATCGGCACGGGCGAGTCCTTGTGCGTCGGGTGGAAGTGGACGGCATCCTCGAATCCTTCGTTCAACTCATCCAACTCATAGGCGGCCAGCGGCCAGTTGCCGGCCTCCGCCGCCAGCCAGAGCTTGGTGTGCCGCATCTGCTGCAGCGTCATGATCTCTCCGAGCCCCGGTGCGTAGGACTCGTTCGGCTGGGCACAGGACACGGCAAAGACGGCGGCCATCAGGACGAGCGCGAAGCGACTGGACATGCAGGGGATGCTACCGCACCGTGCGCGAGGAACAGCTGGGACACTTTTGGCCGTTCTATCAGTACGAAAGACATAACCGTCTGGAATAGGCGCTCCACCCCACTATTCAGGCTGCGGCGCGGCCACGCCAGAACCGCGGGCAACCGACACACCCCCAGGCCACTGAGGCCTCGCAGCCATGAGACGCCCGATCCGGGTATCCCCTGACAGACATTCACGTCATGTCTGGATAGACAGCGCACATCTATGTACGTCTACCTGGATGACCACTTCTCGCCATTTAGATCAGATAACAGCCTTTATACACAATGACTTAGACAGATGGGGCCCTCTCGGATTCGGAGTGGTCTGCCTCTTGCTCTGGTCAGGGACAACGGTTGCCTTGGCGGAGAGCGCCAGACCGGGTTTCTCGTTTGCACCGCGGAGGGCGCGTCACGCGCCGCCGTCATCTTGAACAGGGGAGGCAGTTTCATGTCATCGACCACATCGTTTCTCAAGGGCCTCAGCGGAATGGCCGGAGCACTGGCGCTCGTAGGGCTGACCGCGCAGACCGCGTCGGCTCAGGCCGCGCCAGAGCCGCCGAAGCCCAACTCCGGGAATCTGACCCTGACGGGGTCGTTCGACTTCATCAACACCTATATGTTCCGGGGCATCCTGCAGGACGACACGAAGGTGATGATGTGGCCTGCTGTTGATCTCGGCATCAAGGCCTACTCCGGCGAGGGCGGCCTCAAGAGTGTCGGCCTCAACTTCGGCACCTGGAACAGCCTCCACACCGGTAATGCCGGCATGGACTCGAAGAAGTCCGGCCTCGGATGCGCCTGCGGCAAGCTGTGGTACGAGTCCGACTTCTACGCCACGCTCGGCCTCGGCTTTGGCGGCGGCACGAGCCTCGCCACCACCTACACGGCCTACACGAGCCCGAACAACGGCTTCAGCACGGTTAAGGAAGTCATGTTCAAGCTGTCGGTTGACGACAGCGCGGCCCTCGGCAAGGGCGCGCTGCATCCGTATGTGATCAGCGCCTTCGAAATGAACACCAAGCCCGGCTCAGGCCAGGCTGACGGTGGCGCCAAGGCCGGCAAATACGTGGAACTGGGCGTGGCACCCGGCTACTCCGGAGCGGCGGCCAGCCTCGCGATTCCGGTGAAGGTGGCGCTGAGCGCCGGCAACTACTACGAAGCCCCGGGCACGGGGAAGGACTCGAAGTTCGGCTACTTCAGCGTGGGCGGCGTCGTGACGGCACCCATCAAGGGCGTGGCCGCCGGCTACGGCTCCTGGAACGTCCACGCGGGCGTCGAGTTCCAGAAGCTCGGTGATTCACTGAAGGTCTTCAACGCGGGGAAGGACCACAAGACGATCGTCTCCGGCGGGCTCGGCTTCACCTACTAAGCTCTCCTCACGCCCGCTGGAGCACCGACGCATAGTCGGCCTCTCCGGCGGGCGGTTCTGCCCCTCCGAGATGCGCTAGCATCCCCCTGCGATCGACTTCCCAAGGAGAGCAGGATGAGCGCAAATCCCGTCGGCTGGTTCGAGATCTACGTCCAGGACATCACCAGAGCCAAGGCGTTCTACCAGACGGTCTTCCAGCGAACGTTCGAAAAGCTGAACGCGGGGGACCTCGAGATGTGGGCCTTCAACAACGAGATGGGCAAGCCCGGCACGGGCGGCACGCTCGTGCAGATGGCCGGCATGCCGTCCGGTGGGAACAGCGTGATCGTCTACTTCAACTGCGACGACTGCTCAGTCGAGGAATCGCGCGTGGCCGGAGCCGGTGGGACGGTGCTGCGGCCCAAGATCTCCATCGGGCCGTACGGTTTCGTGTCGCTGGTGCACGACACCGAAGGCAACCTCATCGGGCTGCACTCACTGAAATAAACGGGGCTACGGCTTCTTCTTCTCGATTCGTGCGTGCAGCTCATTCACCATCATGAGCGCCGCCGACCCATACCAGGGGTGCAGTTCCATCACGAGCGAGCCCGCCTGAATCGCGGGATCGGTCTTGGTGAGTGCTTCGGCTTCACCCACGGTATCGACGTTGAAGATGTAGATGCCCCTCAGGTCTCCGTCGTCCATGAACGGGCCGGCGACGACGAGCTTTCCCAGCGCCGCGAGCCGGTTGATGTTGGCGAGGTGCGCCCGCTGCAGACGCTCGGCCTCCGCCTGACTGCGGTCCCGGCGTGGCCCGGCCTTGAGAAAGGCCACAACGTACTGGCGCATGCCGTATTCGTCGGCCTTGAGCTTGTGCGCCAGCGCGGCGTCGTAGGCCGTCTGTGCATGTACTCCCATGCTCGTCAACACTACAACAGCTGCAACACCGAGCGTCTTCCTCATCCGGTCTCTCCCAGACGCGCTACTGATTGTCCTTCCACTCCTCGTACCACGCCATCTGAATCGCTTCGAGCTTCGGTTCGTTCGACGCCTTCGGGTCGTCGGCGAAGCCCTCCAGCGCAATCACGCGTTCACGCAGATCCGTGAATCGCACCTTGAGCGGGTCGTCGCCCGGAAACTTCTCGAACAGCGCGATGCCGATATCTTCCGAGCTGGTCCACTGCATGGGATTCTCCGAGACTAGGCCTTGTCGGCGGTGGATTTGCCGAGCTGGATGGCCCCACCTTCCTGCACGTAGTTGCGGGTGTACATCGGGAACTCGACGACGACATCGCCCGTGATCACCGCCTGGCAGCCCAGGCGTGACTCGGGTGTGAGGCCCCACGCCGTATCGAGCCGGTCGGCCTCGTCCTCCTGCATCTCGCTCAGGTTCTGAGCACCGCTCCGAACGATGACGTGACACGTCGTGCACGCGCAGCTGCCGCCGCAGGCGTGTTCGAGCGGGATGTCGCGGTTCTTGGCGACGTCCAGGAGCGACTCCGGCTCGCCGTGATGGCTGTACTCGAGCTGGCCGTGCTGAAACTCGACCGTCTGCTCGACGCCGTCGATGATGAAAGTGACCTTGGGCATTTAGACCTCGCTGACGTTCTTCCCGGAGAGCGCGGCCTTGACCGTCCGGTTCATGACCACCTCCGCGAGGTGCTGGGTGGCGTGGTTCAAGGCGAGCGTGCGTTCCTGGATGACGGCTCGATCAATCGCCAGGAGTGACGCCTTCAGATCCGCAAGAGCGGCCTCGATGGCGGCCTGCTCCCCTGGCTGGAGCTCTTCGGCGGCAACCTGCGGAAACTCCGGCAAGCGCAACGACTTCTCCGTAGCATTGACGACGCTCTCGGCTTCGTTCCTCGCCTCGATGAGCAGCCGCGCGTCAAAGTCCGCCTCGGCGTGCTCGAACGAGTCGATGAGCATCTGCTCCACTTCGTCGTCGGACAACCCGTAGGATGGCTTCACCTCGATCGTCTGCTCGACGGCGGTCTTCAGCTCGCGCGCGCTGACGCTCAGGATGCCGTTCGCATCGATCTGGAACACCACCTCGATCCGGGCCAGGCCGGCTGGCAGCGGCGGGATGCCCCTGAGACGGAACCGGGCCAGCGACCGGCAATCGGACGCGAGCTCACGCTCCCCCTGCAGGATGTGCATGTCGACGGCCGTCTGGTTGTCCACGGCCGTCGTGAACATCTCGCGGCCGGTGGTCGGAATTGTCGAGTTGCGCAGGATGATCTTCGAGACCACGCCACCCATCGTCTCGAGACCGAGCGAGAGTGGCGTCACGTCCAGTAGCAGCATCTCGCGCCGGCCGCTGACGAGGATGTCGGCCTGCACGGCGGCACCGAGCGCCACGACTTCGTCCGGGTTCAAATCCGAGTGCGGCTTCCGGCCAAAGAGCGTTTCGACGGATCGACGCACAAGCGGTATGCGCGTGGAGCCACCCACCAGCACGACCTCATCCACATCGGCGGCCTTGAGGCCCGCATCAGTGAGCGCCTGACGGCAGGGCCCGAGCGTCCGCTCAACGAGTGACTGAATCAGCTGCTCGAAATCGGAGCGGGTGATCGCCTGACGGAACCCGCTCGGCAGCCCAGGTGCCGGCTCGACGCGGATCTCGGTCGAGTCCTGGTCCGAGAGATCCCACTTAGCCTGAATCGCGGCCTTGCGGACGGCCTGGGTCGCCTCGGGCGAGAGCGCGGCCACGCCGATGGCACGCAGCGCCTCTGCGATGTGTGCGACCAGCAACTGGTCGACGTCGTCGCCGCCAAGGTGGGTGTCGCCGTTGGTGGCGAGCACCTGGAACACGCCGTCCTCGATCTTGAGGATCGAGATATCGAACGTGCCGCCACCCAGGTCGTACACGGCCACGGTGCCACGGTCCTTGGAGCCGAGGCCGTAGGCCAGCGACGCCGCGGTGGGCTCGTTGATGATGCGGAGCACTTCGAGGCCCGCAAGCCGGCCGGCATCGCGCGTGGCCGTCCGCTGGGCGTCGTTGAAGTAGGCGGGCACGGTGATGACGGCCCGGTCCACTTCAAAGTCAAACTCCCCGGCCTCACGGAAGTGCTCCTCGGCACGGTGCTTCAATTCGCGCAGCACAAAGGCCGAAATCTCCGGCGGCGTCAGCGCGTGGGAACCGAGCTGGATGCGCAGCGCCTCACCATCGCCGGGGGCAAACGCGAAGGGCATGTGCGCGGCTTCGTCCTTCACGTCGCTCAGCCCGCGGCCCATGAAGCGCTTCACCGAGTAGACCGTCCGTGCGGGTGCGGTCAGCAGGCGTCGCTGGGCCTCGCGACCCACGAAGAACGTGTTGTCGTCGGCCACGGAGACGATCGAGGGCACCAGCGCGTCGCCGCTCGCATCGCGGATCACGACGGGACCAGCCTCCCCGACGTACGCCACAAGACTGTTGGTGGTACCGAGATCGATGCCGACGACTTTGCCCATGGGTCTACGCCGAGGCGAGGCTCGCGGCCTCGCGGTCAATCGTCGCAAGCAGATTGGTCAGATAGTGCCGCTCGAGCAGGCACTCGCGGAGCGCTTCGAGCGTGGCCCGGCTGTGATCCGCATCCCACTGCGCGCAGAGAGCTTCAACCTGATGTTCGTGCTCGTCCTGCTTCAGCACGATTGGCGCCCTGGCTCGCTCCAGCCGTTCAACCAGGGCCCCATGCGGCGCGCCGGATTCCCGCGCCTCGCGGATCTCGTCGAGCTCCTCGTTGAACGCAAACACTTCTTCGAGCAGCGACGCCGGCACGGCGACCTTCGACGCGGCGGTCGCTTCGGCCTTGAGCGGCGAGAGCCCTTCGAGGCCGAGCAGATACTCCGCGCGGGCCGCCGTGTTCTTCAACACGCGGTAGGCATCGTTCAGGTACGACGAACGCTCGAGGCTGGCCAGCTTCAAGGTCGCCGGCCCGTTGTAGAAGAAGTCCGGGTGGAACTGCCGGCTCAGATCGCGGAAGCGCTTTTCCAGTTCCTGCGGGTCGAGCTGGAGTTGCCGGGGCAGACCGAAGTAGCTGAAGTAGTCACCGTGCCGCGAGAGCTGCAGGATGTTGGTGCACTGCGGGCAGAAGTGCTCACGCAGCGGCGCACCCGCGCCGCAGCTGTGGCACTCGATCATCGTCGGCGTCTTGGTCGGCTCTGAAGTCATCGGTCTATGGACGAGGCGGGAGGCCCGGGCGAGGCCCGGGACCGTCTGGCAATCAGGCGCCGAACGAGCTGCCGCAGCCGCAGGTCTGCTTGGCGTTGGGGTTGTTGAAGACGAAGCCCTTGCCCAGAAGCGCCGTGTCGTAGTCGAGGATGGTGCCCTTCAGGAAGAGCAGGCTCTTCTTGTCGACGTAGATCTTTGCGCCCTCGACACCCTC
Organism: Acidobacteriota bacterium; assembly: GCA_947482665.1. Classification (GTDB taxonomy): domain Bacteria; phylum Acidobacteriota; class Vicinamibacteria; order Vicinamibacterales; family UBA2999; genus CANKJK01. The sequence continues at coordinate 191,315 of CANKJK010000004.1, read as the reverse complement.
GAAGACCTCGTCACCCAGGCGCGCCTCGCGCTCCCACGCAAAGGTGTAACTGAGGCCGGAGCACCCGCCACCCTTCACGCCCACGCGGAGCCCGCCCTCGCTGATGCCCTGCTTGGCCATCAGCGAGCGGATCTTCAGTGCGGCGACCTCGGTGATCTCGATATCCATCGCGTCCTCAGGCGTGCGGCTGGGCTCCGGCAAGAGCGGGCTCGCCCTTCTCCTGCTTGGCCTTGTAATCGGCAATCGCGGCCTTGATCGCGTCCTCGGCGAGCACCGAGCAGTGGATCTTGACCGGCGGCAGCGCCAGTTCCTCCACGATGTCGGTGTTCTTGATGGCGAGGGCTTCTTCCACCGTCTTGCCCTTCAGCCATTCTGTCGCGAGGCTTGAGCTGGCAATCGCCGAGCCGCAGCCGAACGTCTTGAACTTGGCGTCATCGATCACGCCCGTCACCGGGTTGACCTTGACCTGCAGTTTCATCACGTCGCCGCACTCGGGCGCGCCCACGAGGCCGGTGCCCACGTTGGCATCCTCCTTCGAGAGTGAGCCCACGTTGCGGGGGTTTTCGTAGTGGTCAATGACCTTGTCGGAATACGCCATCGTCAGTCTCCAGATACGCCTGTTGCCAGACTCGCGCTAGTGGGCCGTCCACTGCATCTTTGAAAGGTCCACGCCTTCCTTCACCATCTCGTAGAGCGGCGACATCTCGCGCAGGCGCCGCACCACGGTTGTCAGCTTCTCAATCACGTAATCGAGCTCTTCGTCCGTCGTCCACCGGCCGAGGCCGAAGCGGATCGAGGAGTGCGCCAGGTCGTCGCCGGCGCCCAGCGCCTTGAGCACATAGGACGGCTCCAGACTGGCCGAGGTGCAGGCCGAGCCGGACGACACCGCCACATCATTGATGCCCATCAGGAGCGACTCGCCCTCGACGTAGGCAAAGCTGATGTTGAGGCTGTGCGGGAGCCGGTGCTCGACTGAGCCGTTGATGAAGATCTCATCGAGGTTCTTGTGGAGCTCGGCGTTCAGCCGGTCGCGCATGGCACGCAGCCGGGCCGACTCCGTCGCCATCTCGGCCTTCGCGATCTCGGCCGCCTTGCCCAGTCCGACAATGCCCGTCACGTTCAGCGTGCCCGACCGCATCCCGCGCTCGTGGCCGCCGCCGTTGGTCTGCTCGGCCAGGAGCACGCGGGGATTCCGGCGCCGCACGTAGAGCGCGCCCACACCCTTGGGGCCATACATCTTGTGGGCCGAGAGCGACACCAGGTCCACCTTCAGCGCGTTCACATCAAAGGGAATCTTGCCCGTCGCCTGCACCGCGTCCGTGTGGAAGAGGATGCCCTTCTCCTTCGCGATGGCCCCAATCTCCGCGATCGGCTGAATCACGCCGATCTCGTTGTTGGCCGTCATGATGGTGATGAGGATCGTCTTGTCCGTGATGGCCGCCTTGAGTTCATCGAGGCTGATCCGGCCATCCTTCTGGACCGCCAGGTAGGTCACCCGGTAGCCCTGCTTCTCAAGCTTCTTGCAGGTGTCGATGACGGCCTTGTGCTCCGTCACGCACGTGATGATGTGGTTGCCCTTCTCGCGGTACATCTCGGCCACGCCCTTGATGGCGAGGTTGTTCGACTCGGTCGCACCGCTCGTGAAGATGATTTCCTTGGCGCTCGCGCCAATCAGGTCGGCCACCTGCTTGCGGGCCGTGTCGACCGCTTCTTCCGCCGCCCAGCCAAAGGCGTGGTTGCGGCTCGCGGCGTTGCCGAAGTGCTCGGTGAAATACGGCAGCATGGCCTCGAGGACGCGCGGGTCCACCGGGGTCGTGGCGTGGTAGTCGAGATAGATCGGCAGCTTCATGCGTGTGTTCTCAGAAGGGCGGCCGGCACGGGCACGGCAGCGGTGGAGAGCGGCTGGTCGGTTTCGGCGGCCATTTCGGCAAGCGACACCGTGGCGAGCGCGGCCACGATGCGTTCCTTGATGCGCCAGAGCGGGTCACGGATGCTGCACTTGCCGTACTGCTCGCAGGTGTTGCGCTCCGTGGAGCAGGCCGTCACGGTGAACGGACCGTCAATGGCCTGGATGATGTCGCCCACCGTGATCGTCGTGGACGGCTTGCTGAGGACGTAGCCGCCGCGAGTGCCCTGGAGCGACCGCAGAAGACCGGTGCGGACCAGCTTCTGAAGGATCTTGGCCAGCAGCTCGATAGGGATGTCGTAGGCGCCGGCGATTTCGCGCGCGCTCGACGACACCGCATCCTGCCGCTGGGCAAGGTGCTTCATCGCGATGAGCGCGTAATCCGCCTTCTTTGAGAGTCTCAGCATTGATACCCGACCGGGATGGTCTGATATTAGGCGCTGCGCGGATATCCGTCAAGTTTGGTCGGGTATTGATGGTGGGCGAGGTCAAATCGACCGATAACACGCAGGACGCCATCAAGACGCTATCCAGCACCCGTCTGTTCGCCCTAGACTGGCACGGCGTTATCTATCCCGTCACACGCGAGCCTGTGACGCAATAGCACACGAACCGACAACGAGAGCCCATGCCGCCCCGACCCATACGATTCGCCCTCTCGTGCGCCCTGTTCGTCGTCGGGTTGACTGTCGCGCTGGTCCCGCTCAAGGGCGCCGCGTTCGCCCCCCCGAACGCCTGGATGTTTCCCGGGACCGAGCAGGAGTGGTTCGGGACGACAGCTGACCTCGATGGCGATGGCGTTGAAGAGCTCATCATGCCGTCGATCGATGGCTCCGCTATCCACGCTCTGTCGCCGCCAACGGCCATCCATGTCCTCAAGGTCGAGGACCAGATCCTGGTCGACCGGACGACGGACTTCTTCGCGACCGTTCCGATGTCGTGGGCCGTCCGCCGAACGATGGTGGGGGACTTCGACGGCGACGGCCAGCGCGACGTGGTGTTCTGCGGCGCTGGGCGGGAAACGACGGACCGTTCCTACCTCACGCTCCGGCCGCGCGTGCCCGGCGCGTGGGGAGAACAGAATCAGGTCTGGCTCCGGCGCGACGGCGTGTTCGTGGACGCCTCGGCCCTCTTTCCACAGGCGGCGTTCTACAACCACGGCTGCAGCATCGGCGACGTGGACCACAGGGGGCACGACTCGATCATGGTCAACCAGGTCGGCGGGGCCGTGGCACCCTATTCACCGACCTTCATGGCTTCCTGGAATGGCACGCAGTTCGCCACGAGAGCGCCGTTCCCGCTCCTGACCGGCACGCGCACCGGCAAACCATGGGGCTTCTGGACAGCTACCGGTGACTACGACCAGAACGGCTACGCGGATGTGGTGGGCGACCTCGAGATTCTGTGGGGAACGCCCACGGGCCCGGTGGTGGCGTCGCTTCCGCCGAACGCGCTCGTGACGCCGACGTTCGGTAACTGGCAGGGTGAGGTCACGGCCGACCTGAACGCGGACGGCTACCCGGACCTGGTGAAGATCCTGAGCACGACGCCAGCAACCGGCCTGGACGCCGCTCGGTTCGTGCTGTACACCGGCGGCCCCAATCGGACGCTCACTGAGAAACTCGACGCCTTCCCGGCCCTCCAGACCTACAACGACAACGATTTCGGCATCGACGCCACTGTCATCGACGTCAACTTCGACGGATTTCCGGACCTCGTCGTATTCGGGCCCACGTACTCGAGCGCCGCCGACCACCGGACCGCCTCGAAGTCCCCCAACGCCGTCTGGCTGAACGATGGCGCGGGCCGGTTCACACTGGCCCACTTTTCTGACCGGCTCGACGCGCGCAGCGTCTGCGGCGGCCGCGGGTATCGCGATATCTACTTCCTGAAGACGGCGGACCCGATGGCCTATAACGTGATCATTGGCGGCTGCTACCCCGGAGCGGCTAAGACGGCCTACTCCGTGCGGACCGTCACGCCCGACGATCCCCTGACGTGGCTGCCGTAGTGCTGATCCGTCTGGCCGGCCGCCAGACGCGTGCACTCCAGATCGTGCGATAGACCCCAGAGATGTCACCGACTCCGGGCCGCCCCAGCGAGGCATCGCAGAGAGGAGAGTTTGAGTCCGCACGGACGTGGGCGGCCAACAGAAGGCACGACGAGGTGGATCACCACGGCCTCTACGAGGATCTATTTCACCCAGGGACCATCGACTGGAGCCGTACCTCCATCCTCGATGTGGGCTCAGGCCCGATCTCGATGTTCGAGGAGTTTGCGCCTGCCCAGGCGGACATCACGCCTGTCGACCCGCTGGGTGAGGGCTACAACCAGCTGGTTCCGGTGAAGAAGTTCCCGATTCAGGTCAGCATGCCCGACCGGCAGTACAGCCTCGTGGCCTGTCTCAACTGCCTGGACCACATGGACGCCCCCGAGCAGTTGGTGGAGTACATGGCGCCGCGCCTGACGCCAGGCGGCACCGCCTGGTTCTACTGCAACATCGGCCAGCCCTACGACCCGATCCTGCACCCCCAGAACTTCCGGTTCTGGGATCTCACCTTCATGATCGGCCGGCACTTCGAGATTGAACGGTGTGGACTTGTGCGCGAGATGCGCTTGTTCCCGTACGCATGGTGGGCGGTGTGCCGGTCTCGGTCGTCCGAGGGTTCCAGCGCGACCCGTCAGGCATTGCATCTAGCAGTCTGCGCCGTGACCTTCGCCCGGTTTCACCTCTTGCGGGCGTTGGTCAAGGGAGCGAAGCTCATCGGGCTCCGACGATTTTTGGAACCGGAACTCAGGTTCTAACGCCAAGGGCCCTCAGCCAGCGCATCACGGCTTCCTCGGCTCGCTCACGCCAACGCCGAGGATCTTGTCCACCGCTCCGGTGGTGACCGCGTGGTACAGCGGCCGGGCCCTGGCATAGATATGCCGCGCCTCGGGACGTCCCCACGCCACGCCCATCAGGTCTTCGTAGAGTGGGCGCACGAACTTGCGCCGCCCTTGCGAGAGGAGGAAGTGCTCCAGCGCAGGCATCGCGGGTTGATAGTGCTGCCGGATCGCGATCCGCAGCCAGGCGAACAGCACTTCCGAATTGCCCCGCTTTGTAAAGCCGAAGGCGCGGTCCAGATCAGCGAGTTGGCCTGGCGAGAGTGCCGGCGGCAGCTCGGCGAGGAAGTGCAACCACTCCTCGGTGCTCCACCCCTGGGTGCGCAAGGCCCTCGCCGCCGTCCCTCCGGCAAACGCATGCGCCTGGGCGCCGGCGGCCTCAAGGGCCTCCGAGGTCGCGACCACGGCATTGCTCGGGAGCCCAGGCTTGTAGGCCCATTCATCTAGCCGAACGGTGCGTTCCCACTCGGGCGACCGTATCGCCTGCGTCGTGCCGGCCTTGGAGGACCCATCGGCGGTGTCAGCAGTGCACAGCCGCCCCCGCACATCAGCAAGGAATCCCGCCGTGGTTGCGGACTGAAACGCGTGGCGATCCATGTAGGACCGCAGGTAGGCATCAAACTGCGGCCTGCCGCAGCTCTGCTCCAGCACTCGGAGCAGTGCCGCGCCCTTATCGTAGGGAATCTGTGTCGCGCCATCATCCGGATCGCGGCCAGCCAGATTCACGTGGAGAATCGTGTCGGGGGCGTCCATCCCGCCCAGGTCGGCGATGGTCTTCAGCAACTCCCGCCGCTCAAGCACCCGGAGCATCTCGGCCCGCCGTGGTCCGTAGACCGCCTCCATGATGCGGTTTTCCACGTAGGTCGTCACACCCTCGTTGAGCCAGAAGTCGCTCCACGTAGCGTTGGTCACCAGGTTTCCCGACCACGAGTGGGCCAGTTCGTGTGCCAGCAACGACACGAGCGACCGGTCGCGAGCCAGGATCGTCGGAGTGGTAAAGGTCAGGCGCGGGTTCTCCATCCCTCCGAAGGGAAAGGATGGCGGCATGACCAGCACGTCGTAGCGCCCCCAGCGATACGGCCCCAGCAGCGCTTCGGCCGCCACGACCATCTGCTCCAGCTCCGCGAATTCCGACGCGGCCACGTCGACGACAGACGGCTCGGCATACACCCCTGTACGCGGGCCCAGCGGCCGAAACGCGAGGTCGCCCACGGCCAGCGCGATGAGGTACGGCGGCACGGGCTGCGTGAGCCGGAAGTCGAAGGTGCGGCCCGCCGGACCCTCCACGCCGTCCGGCGTCAACGACTCGGCGCTCATCAGCGCGCGCAGCGCCCTGGGCACTGTGATGTGCGCCGTGTAGGTCTGTCGAATCCCGGGGCTGTCCTGCGTCGGAATCCACGTGCGGGTCAGGATCGCCTCACCCTGCGAATACAGATACGGGTGCACGCCGCCCGCCGTCTGACTAGGCGCGAGCCACTGCAGGGCCGCCGCATCAGGGGCCGTCACATACGCGACGACGATCTGCGTCACGCCGTCAGGGAGCGCGATGCTCAGGGCCTGGCCCAGGATCGGATCGGCCGTGCCGCGCGTGACAGTGAGGGAGGCGCCATCCGCGCTGGTGACGCCAGACACCGTGAGCCCGCGCGTGTCGAGCACGACGGATTTCGCCCCGGGCGCGCGACGGATCGTGAGCGTGGCGGTGCCCGCGAGCGTCCTGGTAGCGAAATCGACCGTCAGCCTCAGGTCGACGTGGGTGACCCGCGCTTCGTCCGGCCGCGCGAAGGAATGGATGTCGCGCTCAAACGCCGAAGCGACGGTGCTGCTGGCCTCGGGCGATGGCGGTGCCGGCCTCGACCCGCATGCACACGTCAACACAAGGGCCACCGTGGGCGTCAGCGCGCGAACCAGGGGCGTGAGCAGGATCCGCATCGACGTAGTATCGCCGCACTGCCCCGCTGGTATCCTTGCGACCTATGGCGACTCGAATCGTGGTGCTGGGGGCCGGCTTCGGCGGCCTGGAATTGACGACGCTACTGTCCGAGCGGTTTGGCGACGCGCTCGACCTCGTCCTCATCGACAAGAACGACGCCTTCGTCTTCGGCTTCTCGAAGCTGGACGTGATGTTCGGCCGCCAGCTGCCCGACACGGTGCGCCATCCCTACCGGCAGATTTCAAAGCCGGGCGTGCGCCTCGTGCAGGCGGAGGTCCGCGCAATCGATCCGCGGGCCCGGCGAGTGGAGACGTCTGCCGGGACCTTCGAGGCGGACATTCTGATTGTCGCGCTCGGGGCAGACATCGACCAGGCCGCAACGCCGGGGCTGGTCGAGGGGGGCCACGAGTTCTATTCAGTGCCTGGGGCGTTTGCGCTGCGCGACGTGCTGCCCCGATTCGAACGTGGCGCCGCGGTGATTGGCATCATGGGCAAGAGCTTCAAGTGTCCGCCGGCGCCCAGCGAAGCCGCGCTGCTCCTGCACGACTACCTGACCACGCGTGGTCGGCGCGCCGAGACCTCCATCACGCTGGTCATGCCGTTTGGCACCCCCATCCCGCCGTCGCCGGATACGTCCACGGCCATTCTGGCCGCGTTCGCCGAGCGGGGTATCCGGTTCATCCGGGACACGCTGGTGACCGGCGTGGATGGCGCGCGGAAGGTCGTGACCTTGAGCGACGGCTCGGAGCTGCCGTGCGATCTGCTGCTCGGCGTGCCGGTGCACCGCGTGCCACAGGTGGTCGTCGACTCGGGCCTGTGCGACGGTCCTTACCACTGGGTTCCGGTCAACAAGCAGACCCTGGCCACGGCCTTTCCCGGTGTGTACGCCGTAGGCGATGTCAACGGCGTCGGCACGCCGAAAGCCGGCGTGTTCGCGGAGGGCTCGGCGCAGGTGGTCGCCGACGCCATCACCGCCCAGCTCAGGGGCGGCGACGGTCCGGCTCCGTACACCGGACGTGGGTCCTGTTACATCGAATTCGGCGAAGGCCACGTCGGCCGCGTGGATGTCGATTTCCTCAGCGGCCCGAAACCCACTGGCACCTTCCAGGGGCAGTCAGAGTCGTTCGTGGAGGAGAAGCGGCAATTTGGCGCCAGCCGCGTGCGGAAGTGGTTTGGCGCATAGACCAGACGCCGCTGGCTACTTCGCCAGCGGTGTCGGCCGCACCTGGAACTTCACCACCTTCGAGGTCTCGCCCTTGCCGCCTTCCTGGTGCCACATCACCTGGCCGCCATAGACCGACCAGATGCCGCGGCCCTTCCACCCGCCTTTGGGATCGTCGATACGACCATCCATTCCCTTCGGCAGGAAGCCCATGGGATACGGCACGCGGAAGTTCACGAACTTGCCGCCGGGCTGCATCGCGATGAGCGAATCGGAGTTGCTGCCGGTCGTGAACGGGGTGTTCTCGCCAAGACCAGACGTATTGAACGGATCCGTCCACGAGAGATAGTGCGCGTCGGCCCAGCCATCCGTCCCCTGGAACCGCGGGCCAGGCATCCGGTACACCGTCCAGCCCTCGGGGCAATGCGTCCCGGTTGCCGCCGTGGGCCCGTTCAGCACCTTGCACTTGCGACGATCAAAGCTGGCCATGTGGCCACTGCCGAGCCCCATCCAGGCCACGCCGTTCTTGTCGAGCTCAGGGCCGCCGCGCACTGTATGCGCACCGTCCTTGTCGGTGATCTCGTAGACCTCGGTGAGGGCCGTCATCGGAGGATTCGCACCCGGCGCAAGGCGATAGAGGCGTCCCGGCGTTCCCGACTCGGCGAACCAGATCGAATTGTCGGCGGGGCTGGCCGATACGTCGTATCCCCCGCCCTTGACCATCTTGTCCTTCGACGGGTCGACTGGAGCGTCCACGCCAACGTAGGCATCCTGCTTTCCGTTGCCGTTGGTATCGACAATGAACGGCACCCAGCCCTGGGCCTTCTTGATGTCGCCCGTCTCGTCCCACACCCGGATGTTGAAGTACCCACCGCTGTTCACCCAGATCGTGCTGTCCTTGTCGAAGGCGATCTCGATGTGGTGCGTGCCAAAGCACGTATCGATCGGCGTGATCTTCTTGGTCTTCGGGTCGTAGACCGTGAGTTGCCGACTCGACCGGGCGAGCTTCGAGTACTTGGCCGAGGGCAGCTCGTCGCACCACGCGGGGTTCTGCGGCCCACGGATGGCTGCCGTAAACCACACGCGGCCCTTCTCGTCCAGCATCGGATTGTGCGGGATGGTCCGGCTGTTCCAGAAGATCTCCTCGCCCCAGTACGGCGACGGCTTCAGGGCCGAGCGGTTCCACGCCAGCGGCGGCTTGTTATTCGGATCGATCAGCTGAAGCTCCATGCGCGAGGCCGTGTTGGTGACCGGGTCGAGGATCAGCGTGTCGCCGCTGAACTCCATCGTGCCGTATAGCGGGCCGTTCGCATTGATCGTGGGATGGCGCTCATCGGTCGAGGCTTCGTCGTGCACGAACTCGCCAGGGCCGCCCCATGCCCACGACGTCATCACGATGTTGCGTTCGACGCCAGACGGCCGTGGCGGCTGCGGTGGCACCTCGCCTTTCTGGATCCGTTCCGTCCAGTCGGAGAACATGGCGAGCGCTCGTGGACGTGAGTGCAGCTGCGAGAACTGGCTGGTCATGAACGCGCCGCTCTGCCCGAACTGCACCCGCGTGTCCCACGCCTGCCTGGTGTCGCTGAACGGTCCACCGCCGCGCGGCAGCTCACGCGTGGTCTTCGTCCCCAACTGGTGGCACGTCACGCACCCGTTGGTGGTCAGAATGCCCATGAACTCCTTCTGGTTCCGGGCAGGTGGCGACACGCGGAGCTCGTCAACCGTGAGCCCACTGGATTCCGCCCCACCCTTGAACTCGGACTCCGCCGGAATCTTGAGCAACGACGCCCAGTAGTTCGCCGGGTAGTAGGCCGCTGCCGCCTGGGCGTTCGGCGCCACGATCGCGGTCAGGTTGAGCTTCTGCCCCGGCGCGCCCTTGACCCGCGGCGAATCCACCAGCCCGTAGCCGCGCACCCAGACGTCATAGCTGGCCTTGGGCAGATCAGGCACGACATAGCGCCCGCGGTCATCCGTCACGACGATGCGGATGAAGCGCGTGGGCAGGTCGTGGGTTTCGGCGATCACCCAGACGCCGGCCTCCGGCCCCTTGGCGCTCGTGACCACGCCCCCCAGGTCATCGCTGTCGATCGCGACGGCTGCGTCCTGACGGGCGTACAGCGTTCCCAGCACGGACGTGGAGAGCAGCAGCAGTCCGGCACCCTTCAGCAACGTATTCCATCTCATGTGTGAGCTCCTCCACGGCACGGCCGCTAGCGGATTGTGAGCAATGCGAGCGGCCGTTCCAATCCCGGTATTCCGGTACCTCAGCCCGCCGTACAGTGAAACGGCCGCCCCGGAGTGAGTCCGGAGCAGCCGCTGGAATCCCGCGATATGAGAAGCGCTAGTACTTCGGCTGGCTCGGGTCGACCTTGTCGATCCAGTCGAGGATGCCGCCCTTCAGGTTCTTCATGTTCGTGAAGCCCACCGTGCGCAGGAAGTCGAGCGCCTTCTGGCTGCGCCCGCCCATCTTGCACTGGCAGATGATCTCCACGTCCTTCGGCAGTTCCTGGTAGCGCCGCGGCACCTCGCCGAGCGGAATCAGCGTCGAGCCCTCGATCTTGCAGATCTGGTACTCGTTGGGCTCGCGCACGTCGAGGATGAAGAGCTTGTCGCCCTTGTCGAGGCGGGCCTTGAGTTCGACCGCCGAAATCTCCCACTGATTGCCTGCGGCCACAGCTGCTGCCTCCGCCGTCACGTCGGGACGGATCCCACAGAATTCGTCGTAGTCGATGAGCTTCGTCACGGTCGGGTGGTCACCGCAGACCGGGCACTCCGGGTCGCGCTTCAGCTTCAGCTCACGGAACTTCATCCGCAGGGCGTCATAGATCAGGAAGCGGCCGATGAGCGGCTCGCCGATACCGGTGAGCAGCTTGATGGTTTCCGTCGCCTGGATCACCCCGATGATGCCCGGCAGTACACCCAGCACGCCGCCCTCGGCGCAGCTTGGCACGAGCCCTGGAGGCGGCGGCTCGGGATAGAGGCACCGATAGCATGGTCCGCCCTTGGTGGCGAAGACCGAGGCCTGCCCCTCGAAGCGGAAGATGCTGCCGTAAGCGTTGGGCTTGCCGAGGAGCACGCAGGCATCGTTGGTGAGATACCGCGTCGGAAAGTTGTCCGTGCCGTCGAGGATGACGTCGTACGGTTCGAAGAGGCGCATCGCATTGGACGACGACAGCGCTTCCTCGTAGGTGTCGACCTGGATGTGCGGGTTGATGTCGAGGAGTCGATCCTTCGCGGACGCCAGCTTCGAGCGGCCCACATCCTTGGTGCCGTGAATGATCTGCCGCTGGAGGTTGCTGTAGTCGACGACGTCGAAGTCCACGACGCCGATGCGGCCCACGCCCGCCGCCGCCAGATACATCGCCGCGGGCGACCCGAGGCCGCCGGCACCGACGCAGAGGACGCTGCCGGCCTTCAGCCGCTTCTGCCCGTCGATGCCCATCTCGGGCATGATCAGGTGACGGCTGTACCGCTTGATCTCCTCCGCGCTGAGCGACGGGAGATCGGCCGGAGCTGTCACCACGCACCCCCGGCGACCGACGGGATGATGCTGATGGAGTCGCCATCCTTGATGGGCGTCTGCTCCTTCTGCTGATAGCGGATGTCCTCGTCGTTCACGTAGATGTTGACGAAGCTCCGGAGCTTGCCTTCCTCGTTGTAGAGGTGCTTCTTGAGGCCGTCGTACTTGGACACCAGAGCCGTCAGGGCCTCACCCGCCGTGTTGCCGGACACCTCCACGGTGTCGAGCTTGTCGGTGAAGGGCCGGAGCGGAGTCGGAATCAGAACCTTAATCGCCATGAGTCAACGCTTCCTCTGAAAAGGCGGAACGGTCATCCTGCAGGAGCCAGGAGGTCATGTCCTGGGGCACGCCCTCGTGCACCGAGACAATCACATAGGAAAAGAAGGGCCAGGCGTGATCGAGATCGTATTGCGACGGCCGGGCCGGGTGGTCCGGGTGGGAGTGGTAGAACCCCATCAGGTCGAGGCCAAGTTCCGCGCTCTTGCGCTCCGCCTCACGGTAATCGCCGGGTCTTACCAGAAACCGGCGGCGGGGACCTTCCTCCGTGGTGTTGGGCAGCTTGAAGACCTTCGACACCACGCCGTCGCGGCCGTACATCGCCCCGCAGCATTCGTTCGGATAGGTCTCGACACCATGGGCACGGATCGCCTCACCAACGGACTTCTTCAACGTGACGGCCATCAGCGGGACTCCTCGGGGACCGCGTCCCAGAATCGTTCGGAGAGATATTTCTCGCCGCCGTCACAAAAGATGGTGACGATGACGGCATCAGAAGTGTTCCGGGCAACCTGCAGAGCCCCGGCCAGATTCGCGCCGCTCGAGACACCCACCAGGATGCCCTCCTGCCTGGCGAGACGGCGCGTCAGGTCCTGCGCCTCCAGTGTCCCCACACGGACGTCCTCGTCGGCCAGCGACGGATCGTAGATGGGCGGCACGATGGCGCTTTCCATGTGCTTCAGCCCTTCCAGGCCGTGGAGCGGCTCGGACGGCTGCATGGAGATCAGGCGAATCTTCGGGTTGAACTCACGCAGCCGACGCCCGGTGCCCATGAAGGTGCCGCTGGTGCCGAGCCCGGTCACAAAGTGCGTGATGCGCCCGCCGGTCTGCTCGATGATCTCGGGGCCGGTCGTCGCGTAGTGGGCGCCCCAGTTGGCGTCGTTGCTGTACTGGTCCGCGTAGAAGTACCGGTCCGGGTCCTCGGCGTAGACCTCGCGCGCCTTGCGGATCGCCCCGTCGGAGCCTTCAAGCGGGCTCGTCAGAATGAGCTCGGCCCCATAGGCCCTGAGGATGCGCTTCCGCTCGGGCGTCACATTCTCAGGGATGCAGAGCTTGACCGGGATATTCCGAGCGGCGCAGATCATGGCGAAGGCGATGCCGGTGTTGCCTGAGGTGGCGTCGAGGATGGTCTTGCCGGGGCGCAGCGCCCCCGACTCCTCGCCCTTGGCGACCATGCGGGCCGCGGCCCGGTCCTTCACCGACCCGCCCGGGTTCTTGCCCTCGAGCTTCGCGTAGAGTTCGACGTTCGTGAGCCCCTCTTCGAAGCTCCGCAGCCGCACGAGGGGCGTGTTGCCGATCAAGTCGACGATCGAGGCCACACTCCGCCGCTCGGACTGCACAGTAGAAGACATTGTTCGGGGGTCGGGAAAGATCGAAATTATACCCTGCTACTTCCGGTAGCTGACCCGGTAGACCGCGTTCGCCTGGTCGTCCGAGACCAGGAGCGAGCCGTCAGCCAGCAGGGCCACATCGGCGGGACGGCCCCAGTTCTTCTCCCCTTCGAGCCACCCCTGAAGGAAGGGCTCGTAGCCGACGGCGTTCCCTTTCGCGTCCAGCCTCACGAGGCTGACGCGGTATCCGGTCTTCTTCGACCGGTTCCAGGAGCCATGCTCGGCGATGAAGACCTGATTCCGGTAGGCCTCCGGGAACATCTTCCCGGTATAGAACGCCAGGCCCAGGGCGGCCACGTGCGCGCCGAGCTTCCGGGCCGGCGGCGTGAAACTGGCGCAGGGCTGCTTCTGGCCAAACTCGGGGTCGGCAATCTCACCGGCATGGCAGTAGGGAAAGCCGAAATCCTGCCCGGCTCTGGTCACGCGGTTCAGGGTGTCTGGCGGGACATCGTCACCCAGCATGTCGCGGCCGTTGTTCGTGTACCAGAGCTCTTTTGTCGCCGGGTGCCAGGCCAGACCGACGCTGTTGCGGACGCCGCGTACGACCATCTCGAACTGCGATCCGTCCGGATTCATCCGCGCGATGGAGGCCGTGCGTGGCTCGTCCGGCTTCACCTCGCACACGTTGCACGGCGCGCCGATGGTGACGTACAGCTTGCCGTCGGGCCCGAAGCGGATCGTCTTCCAGCCGTGCATCGCCGTGCCGGGCAGGCCATCGATCACGACCGTTGGCATCTGTGGCTGCCCGAGATGCGCCTCGACGTCGTCGAACCGGATGATGCGATGCATCTCGGCCACGTAGAGGGCACCTTTGTAGAAGGCGACACCGTTCGGTGTATCGAGGCCGGCGGCCACCGGGATCACGGCGTCAACTTTGTGATCCTTGTCGCGGTCGACCAGGGCGTTCACCGCGAAGGTGCCCTTGGACCCGAGCCCCATCGCCCCCACGAACACCGTCCCCGATGGCGCCACGGTGAGCTGACGTGCCGCGCGAACGCCGGCCGCATAGACCTCCACGGTGAATCCAGCCGGGGCGGAGAGCTTGCCCACGAGCGGGACCACCACTGGAGCGTCCGACGTCTGCGCGCGCGTCGCGCCCACGACACCAGTGGCGGCAACGGCGAGAACGGCTGCAACGGCAGCGAGACCGCTGACGCGGCGGGTGACTCGATTCATCATCAGCTAATCCTCCCGGTCAGTAACGGGCTTGTTCTCAAGATGCTCCCACAGATACCAACAGGCAATGGAGCGGTAGGGACGCCACGCCTCGGCCGTCCGGGTCATTTTCGCGGGCGAGGGCTCCTTCTTCCATCCATAGACCTTCTGGAAGCCGCGCACGATCCCCAGATCGCCCACCGGCAGCACATCGGGCCGGTGCAGGCGAAACATCAGGAACATCTCGGCGGTCCACCGGCCGATCCCCTTCACCGCCACGAGCGCCGCGATAACGGCTTCGTCGTCCAGCGCGTCGAGATCCTGCAGGCGCAGCGAGCCCTCCATCACCCGGCACGAGAGATCGCGGATGAAGGACACCTTCATGCGCGACAGCCCGACGGCCCGGAGCGCCTCGTCCGGGACGGCCATCACCTCCGCGGGCGTCGGGAACCGGCCCCGGTGCCCGCGACGTTCCCGCAGAGGATTGCCGGTATCTCCGCCGGCCGTGAAGAGCGCCTCGAAGCGCTGCTGGATCGTCGCCGCGGCCTTCGTCGACAACTGTTGCGAGACGATGGCGCGGATGAGCGCCTTGAACGGATCGGTGTGCTGCGACTCCGCCAGCCCGCACGGGCCGTGTTTCTTGATCACGGCGCCGAGTACCGGGTCGCGGCGCATCAGCGTGCGTCGAGCCTTGGCGTAGTCAGCAGGCGTCACTTGAGCGTCGCCGTCAGGTTCACGCGCGCCCGGAACTCAAGCTGCCCGGCAGAGACGGGCGTGTCGGCCGCGGCGGCTTCGCGCATCGCCATCGCCCGCACGGGCATCGGCATCGGCGCCGGCACGCCCTGTTCCTCGATCCGCAGCACGCGGTCGATCATGCGGCCCGCCCCGGCCGCCATGGCGTCGGCCCTGCCACGCGCGTCCTGGACAGCGAGCTTCAGCGCCTCTCGTTCAAGCGCCGGCCGGTTCTTCACCTCGAACCGGATTTCGCTCACGGCGGTAGCCCCTGCGGCCACGACGCCGTCGACGATTTCACCGACGCGGTCGATGGCGTCGATCCGGATGTCCACGGCGTTGGACGAGACGTAGCCCTTCGTCACACGCCGTCCGTTGACGAAGTCCGCGTCGATAAAGAGATTCACGCCGGTCGTCCGGACCGCCTCGGCCGGCACGCCGAGCGCACGGACGCGATCCTGCACGGCCTTCATCACATCCGCCGTCTTGCGCTGCGCGTCACGCTGGGCGACGGCGCGCGACTCCACGGTCACCGCAATGGAGGCCCGGTCCGGCACGGCGGTGACCACTCCCTCTCCGGAGACGGCGACGGTGGGCCCGTCGACCGCCTGGGCCTGGAGATGGCCGACGGAGAGGAAAATGGCTGCCAGAAGCGGGATGAACCGCACGCGATGAGTCATGGCGCCAGTATAGAAAGCCCGAGGGCCAAAGGACAGGCACGCGCGCAGTACAATTGCCGGGTGGAAGTCTCCCTCGTTCGCAAGCAGCTCCAGACCCGCATCGCGGACGCCCGTCGAATCGCCAAGATTCGCCGGGAGGCGACCAACGAGGCGCAGGCCGCGTATGGCGTGTTTCTCGAACGGATCGCGGTGCCCGTCGTGCGGCACCTCGTCTCGGCCTTGAAGTCCGAGGGCTTTTCATGGAGCATCTCGACGCCCTCCGGCATGGTGCGGCTGACCGCCGACGCCGGCCGCGAGGACTTCATCGAGATCGACTTCGACAGCTCCGGTGACGCCCCGCGCGTCGTCGGCCGCACGAGCCGTGGCCGCGGCTCCCGGCTGGTGCGCGACGAGCAGGCGCTCGCCGGTGGCGCCTCGCCGGCCACCATCAGTGAACAGATCGTGCTCGAGTACCTGCTGGGCGCGCTCGCCCCCTGGCTCGAACGCTGACCGGCACCCGCGCCTACGTGCCAGCCCGGCTGGGCGTCCCGACTTCGTAGATCCGCAGCAGCTCCACCAGCTTGTATCCCTTCGTCTGGTACGGAGGCACGATCCGCTCTGTGCGGAGGTACTGCAGCATCCCGTCGTCGCTGTAGTCCGGTTCCCCGATCTCGGCGCGCACCCGGAGCGCCGCCTCGAGTCCGCTGAGTGTCAGCGCCGGCCGCAGCGTGCGGCGGGTCACCGGCAGCACGCCCAGCACGGTCGCTCGGGTGGTCACCGGCACCTCGGCGAACTTCACGAAGATTTCGTTGCTGAGGAAACTGAACCCGGCGTCGGTCCGCGAGGCCGGGGCATCCTCCACCCGAAGGAACGCCACGTCCGGTAGCGCACGCAGCGCGTCGATCACGCGGGTCGTGAAGTCGCCCTCGCCGGACCACTGTGCGGTATCGATCTCCACTGGGAACGATCTTAGCGGCGGCTCATGCGGTGGCCACTACGCTCCGCGGCGAGCGGTGTGGATGGTCATCAGGCCCCCGAGCACCGGGAGCGCCCGGGCTTCCTCGAAGCCGCCCGCGCGGAGCAGCGTCACCACGCCCTCGGCACCCGGGTAGCGACGGATCGTTTCGGGGATGTAGCGGTAGGTGTCCGGGTCCCGGTGCAGCAGCCACCCGAGCGAGGCGCCCACGACCTGCAGATAGGCCAGGTACACGGCCCTCACCACTGGCTGTGCGGGGCGGTTGAAGTCCAGCGAGAGAAAGCGCCCCCCGGGCTTCAGGACCCGATGCGCCTCGGCAATGGCCTGCGGCAGATCCGGCACGTTGCGCAGGCCGTAGCCGGTGGTGATGACGGTGAAGGTCTGGTCCGGCGAGGGCAGCGCCGTCATGTCGCCGGTCACAAAGTGGACCCGCCGCGCCTGCGGGGTCTTGCTCCTCGCGAGCACGAGCATCCGGTGCGTCACGTCCAGTCCGACCACGCGCGCCACGCGCGGCAGCGCCAGGTAGGCGAAGTCGCCCGTGCCCGAGGCGAGGTCGAGCACCACGTCCTGCGGACCGAGCGCGGCCAGCGTGATCAGATGGTGCTTCCAGTGACGATCGCGGCCGAAGGAAAGGAGCCGGGTAATGAGGTCGTACCGGTCGGCGATCGTCGCGAAGACGCGGCGCGTCACCTGCCGCTTGCTCTCCGGCGCCGCGAGCGCCGAGCGGAGGCTCACGCGGGTGGCGCCTTGAGAAGCAGTACCGGAATGCGCGTGGTGTGCCGTACGTGATCGACGGTGGTGCCGAGGATCAGATCGTTGACGAACCGATGCCCGTGGGTCGACATCGCGATGAGGTCCGCGTGCCACGCGTCCGCCACGCGCAGGATCTCACGGGCCGGATCGCCTTTCGCCAGCTCGGTAGAGACCCGCAGACCACGGCCGGCCAGCTCGGCGGCCACGCCCTCGAGATACGCGCGGTCGTCCTTCATCTCCTCCGACTCACGGAGCTTGAGCGAGTCGAAGTTGCGGGCGGCCCAGCCATCCGCCACGTGGACGAGGAGCAGCTCGCCGCCGGTCAGCGCCGCCAGCGGCGCAATGTGGTCGACGATGGTGCGGTCGGCGGCGGAGTGTTCGATGGCGACAAGGATCCGGGAGTACATGGCGGTCAGCCCACGAAAGTCTGCCACAGCAGGTAGAGGTTCAGCGCGGCAATCACGACCGCCGTCGGCCAGGCGAGCGCCTGCACCCACCACGGGCTGGCGAACGAGCCCATCTTCCGGCGATCGCTCGTGAAGATTACGAGCGGAAATACCGCGAAGGAGAGCTGCAGACTCAGCACGACCTGGCTCAGGATCAGCAGCGGGCCCGTGCCCCGTTCGCCGTAGAGCACTACGACGATGACCGCCGGCACGATGGCGATGAGCCGGGTGGCGAGGCGCCGCAACCACGGGCGGAGGCGCAGATTGATGAAGCCCTCCATCACGATCTGCCCTGCGAGGGTCCCGGTCAGCGTGGCGTTCTGACCTGAGCACAGCAGCGCGACGGCAAACAGCACGCTCGCCGCCTTCGTCCCCATCAGCGGCTCCAGCAGGCGATGGGCGTCCCCGATGTCCGCAACATCCTGATAGGCCGTGCCGTGGAAGACCGCAGCGGCCATCACCAGAATCGCGCCGTTGATGAAGAGGGCCGACATGAGCGCGACGGACGAGTCAATCGTGGCAAAGCGGATCGCTTCCGCCTTGCCGGCCAGATTGTCGAGGTACTTCCGCGTCTGCACGATGGAGGAGTGCAGGTAAAGGTTGTGCGGCATCACCGTGGCGCCAAGGATGCCGATGGCGATGTAGAGCATCTCGCGGTCGTGCAGGAGCGCGGTGGTCGGCACGAAGCCTTTTGCCACCGCCACGACATCCGGCTTCGCCAGCCACAACTCCACGGCGAACGACCCGGCAATCAGGACGATGAGCGTGACGACCAGGGCCTCGACGTACCGGAACCCCCGATGCTGGAGGAAGAGCACGACGAGCACGTCGAGCGCCGTGAGGCACACGCCCCAGATGAGCGGCAGGCCGAAGAGCAGATTGAGGGCGATGGCCGCACCGACGACCTCGGCCAGGTCGCACGCCGCGATGGCTATCTCACAGAGGATCCAAAGGAAGACCGTGGTGGGCTTCGAGTAGCTGTCGCGGCAGGCCTGCGCGAGGTCGCGACCGCTCGCGATGCCCAGCCGGGCCGCGAGGGCCTGGAGCAGGATCGCCATCAGATTCGACAGCATGACCACGCTGAGGAGCGTGTAGCCGTAGCGCGCGCCACCGGCAAGGTCGGTCGCCCAATTGCCCGGGTCCATGTAGCCGACCGCCACGAGGTAGCCCGGCCCGGCAAAGGCGAAGAGCTTCCGCCAGAAGCCGGCACCCGTCGGCACGGCGATGGAGCCGTGTACTTCGGGCAGACTGACCGACGACGCGGACGTGCGCCAGCCTGAACCGGACTGATCGGACTGCGTGGGAATTTGGGTAGACACGTTCTTGTTTTTGACCGCTCAAAACTATATGCGCTCCCATTGGAAACTCAAAGTCGTTCCTCATAGAAGTCGGCTACACTTCTTGCCGTAAATGCTTGCGTCCAGCACGGTTGAGAACTATCTGAAGGCCATCCACATGGGGGCGAACGGCCTCAGGCCCGGCCAGCGCCTGCTCCCAATGGGGCAACTGGCCGCATCCCTCGGCGTCACCCCTGGGACCGCCACCACGATGGCCAAGACCCTGGCGGACGCCGGCCTGGCGGAATATGAGCCCTATGCGGGCGTCGCCCTGACCTCGCAGGGCGAACGGCTGGCCGGCCTGGTGCTCCGGCGGCACCGGTTGGTGGAGCTCTTCCTCGTCAGAGTCATGGGTTTCGGGTGGGACGAAGTGCATGACGAGGCGGAACATCTCGAGCATGTCGTCTCGGACCGCCTCATCGAGCGCATCGACGAGATGCTCGGCCACCCCGAAGTGGACCCGCATGGCGATCCGATTCCGAATGCGGACGGCGCCATCGTCACGCAGCCGCAGGACACGCTGCTGACCTGCCCGGTGGGCCAACCGGTTGTCGTCACACGCGTGCTGGATCAGAACCGCGCGTTCCTCCAGTTCGTCGAGACAAACCAGTTGAAGCCGGGAGAAACGATCCGGGTCGAGGGGCGGGATGAGTCCGCCGACAGCGTGGTCGTGTCTGGGAGCAGCGACCGCCGTCTCGCTCTCGGCACCCGCGCTGCGAGCAAGCTGCAGGTCCGCGCGGCCGGATAGGCGCCGCGTCTACGGGGTCAGTGCCGCGCTGAAGGCCGTGAACACCGCCGGTAGTTCCGAGGCGTGCGTGACCGTCCACCCTCCAGGCACGTCGACACGCTCGGGCAGCGTGATCCGGCTGAAGCCATAGAGCACGAGGCAGCACCGTGCGCCGGCCCGCGCGGCCGTGTCGCGGTCAATCGCGGAGTCCCCCACGAGGAGCGTGGTCGACGGATCCGCGCCGACCAGGCGCATCTGCTCCTGGAGCGACGCGGGATCCGGCTTGCGGGGAAAGCGGCCGTCTCCTCCAGTGATATGCGCGAACCGGTCGCCGATGCCCAGTCCCTCAAGAATCCGTTGGGTCGGCGCGAGGGGTTTGTTGGTGAGGAGCGTGACCGTGGCCACACGCGCTGCGGCGTCAAGCGCGCCGAGGACACCCGCATAGAGACGCGTGTGCACCAGCAGGCGCTCGGCGTAGAGCTCCAGGAACCGCTCCAGCGCGCCAGGCGGGTCGCCGAGACCGGCCGCGGTGGTCACCCGCTGGACGAGCAGGCGCGCACCCTCGCCCACCATGAGGCTCACGGCCTCTTCGGTCAGCGGGGTCCCGCCCAGCTCGACGACGAGCGCGTTCGCCGAGTCGGTCAGGTCGCGGCGCGAATCGATCAGCGTGCCGTCGAGGTCGAACGCGATCAGGCGCGGTAGCTGGCCCACGAGGTCGGGGTTTCCCAGAGCGTGACGCACACCACGGGGAGTTGAAGCTGGCGGCAGGTCTCGAAGATCAAGCGCGCAAGGCGTTCCGCGGTCGGATTGGAGTCGATGAGAAAGACGGGCTCGCCGAGCGACTGGAGCATCGGCACCATCGGGTCGTCCTGACGCAGGATCATCTTGTGGTCGAGGTGCTCGTCGAGCCACGCCTTCACCACGCGCTTGATGTCGCGAAAGTCGACGACCATGTTGCGGCCGTCCAGCGCCGCCGCGTCCACCTCGATCTCGGCGACCGCATTGTGGCCGTGCAGATGCCGGCACACGCCGTCATAGTCGAGCAGGCGGTGCCCGTAACAGAAGTCGATGCGCTTGGCGACGGAATACATGCGGCACCCCAGAATAGTCGAAACCTCAGACGGGGCGGTCCGGCGGCTTAGGTCCGGAGCCACTCCGGCTGGAGATGCTGCTTCCTGCCCATGAGCGGCATAGGCACCACCGCCCGGGCGTCCACACTCCCCTGGCCCGCCCGGAACACCTCCGCGTCGAGCCGCTTCAGCATCTGCCGGTAGCGGTGCTCGTCTGGCGCGGACAGCAGAATGACGCCGCCACTCTCGGCATGCGGAAAGCGGCGGTCGTCGAGAAAGTCGTGGTCGAGCGTGATGAGGGTCCGGCGCAGCTGCCGCGCCAGGCGGAAGTGCTCCAGGTCGCTGGCGCGCCGGAGGTCATCCTCCTCAATCACATGGAGCACATCCCAGCCGAGGCGCTGCCGCAGGTAGGTGACGAGCGTCGCCGAGAGGTTGGCGTCCGCGTAAATCCGCGGCTGGTCCGTCCCCGTATCGGCGTGCCCGGCCAACTCAGACGCAAGCGTGCGCACGGCCGGGTTGACTACTGCGCCGATTCGCTACGCGCCTCGAGCGCCTGGGCCCGCAGCGTGGCCACGAGCGACTCACGCTTCTCGATGAGCCGCTTGAGCGGCCGCTGTCCGATCGCCCCACCCACTGCGTACTCGCAGAAGAGCGGAAAGGCGATCGTCGAGTCGCAGTAGGCCACGACGGTATCGGGCAGCACGCCAGGATTCACCTTGCCCCAGCTCACGGCCTCGGCCGGCGTGGCGCCGGAGAGTCCGCCCCACACGACGGAATCCGTCGTGATCTGGATGAAGTAGTCGTTGCCGCCCTTGGGGATGCCGTACACCTCCCACAGCGTGGGCTGTCCCTGCAGGTAAAAGTTCTTCGGCGAGCCGCCGCCGAGAATCACGCAGCCGTTCTTCTTACCCGCGAGGATGAACGCACACACCTCGTTCACATCGCGGTTGGGATCGATCATCAGCGTGCTGTTGTTGATGAGCTCGTGGTAGGCGATGTTCATGCCGATGGAGCTGTCGCCAGGAGACGAGGTGTAGATCGGCACGCCGGCCTTGGCGGCCGCCGCCAGCACCGAGTGCTCCTCGCAGCCCGGCTGCCGATCGAGCAGGTCCAGTCCGAGGCGGTAGTGCAGCTCGGAGGTGGGAATCGGCCCATTCAGCCCGGAGCGCACCAGGAAGTCGCGCACGTACGCATCCGTCTCGAGCAGCACGCTCGCCGGGAACAGCACGTCGTAAATGCGGATGACGCCCTGGTCGTAGAGCTCGACGTCGTTCACAAAGGGCGACCCGCGATGCAGCGTGAAGTTCAGCGCGTAGTGCAGGTCGTGATAGAGGTTCGCGCCGGTGCTGATGACAAAGTCCACCATGCCGCGGTTCATCAGCTCGACGACGCAGCCACCCAGGCCGGCAGGCGTCAGCGCCCCGGCCACGGTAAGCCCGATGGTCGTGTCGTTCTCGGGCTGGAGCATCTTGTCCGTGAAGATGCGGCAGGCTTCACCCAGGCGGGCGGCGTTGAAGGCCTGGAAGCCCTCGTCGATCAGATGCCGCACTTCCGGACTGCCCTTGGGCCGGTAGTAGCGGATGGGTCTGCCGGACAGGTGATTGGTACGAGACTTTCCGGGCGAGCCGGGTGAGCGATGAGGCACGCGTGAATCCTCCGTAACGGTCGAGATCCGTAGCTTACTCCGGGCGCGTGGCGCCCGATCGACGGACCGCTGAGGCGGCGGGGTACACTCGCCGGGTGCCGCTCCTGCTGACCGCCGCGCTGCGGCGGGTGGACCCGATCACGCCCCGCTCACGCCTGATTTCCATCGCCGTCGACAGCGCGGATTTCTGCTTCAGTGCCGGACAGGCCGTCCTGGTCGGCCCGGCGGGCTCAGCCCTCCGCCCCTACTCGATCGCATGTTCGCCCGAGCGCGCCGCTGAGATCGGTGCCATCGAACTGCTGGTCGGCCTCGGACAGGCAGCCGAGCAGGAGCACCCGCTCCTCTCGCTGGCGCCGGGGGCACGGCTCGAGGTCGACGGCCCCCTCGGCACGTTTCTGTTTCCCGCGGTTGTGGAAGCGCCCCGGCTGCTCTTCATCGCGGGCGGTACGGGCATCGCGCCGCTCAGGGCGATGCTCGACCACGCCAGCCGCGCACACCCCTCCGTGCGGACATCGCTCATGTACAGCGCGCGCCGGGCGGACGAGTTTGCATTCCTGCCGGAATTCGAGGCACTGGCGGCGGCTGGCAGCCTGGAACTGCACCGCACGGTCACCCGGGAAGACGAGGACTGGGAGGGCCTGCGGGGCCGCATCGGCCGCGCGCACTTCGACTCCGTACTGCACGACCCGGCGCACACACTCTGCTTCGTCTGTGGCCCGCCTCAGATGGTGGAAGCCTCCGTCACCACTCTCGTGGGTCTGGGCGTGCCGGATGCAGCCATCCGGCGCGAGGAGTGGGGACGGAAGTAGCGGCTAGAGGCCGACGACGTGATAGCCGGCGTCGACCATCATCACTTCGCCGGTCACGGCCCGCGAGGCGTGGCTGAGCAGGAAGAGCGCCGCGTCGGCAATCTCGCCCAGTTCCATCCCGCGGCGGAGCGGTGCGCGCTCGCGCTGCGCCTGCATCATCACGGACAGTCCGGGAATGCCCGCCGAGGCGAGCGTCTTGATTGGACCCGCCGAGACCGCGTTGACGCGGATGTTCTGCGGACCGAGATCCGCGGCCAGATAGCGGACACTGGCTTCGAGCGCGGCCTTGGCCACGCCCATCACGTTGTAGTTCGGGAACACGCGCTCCGCGCCGATGTGCGAGAGCGTCACGATGCTGCCACCCCCACGCTTCTCCAGGAGCGGCACGCAGGCATTCGCCAGGGCGACCAGCGAATAGGCGCTCACATCGAGCGCGGTGTGGAAGCCTTCCCGTGAGGTCTGCACGAACCGGTTGCTGAGTTCGGCGGCCGGCGCGAAGGCCGCGCCATGCACCACGAAATCGAGCCCGCCGAAGGCCTGGTCGAGCGAGGGCGTCAGTGCCGCGATCTGCTCGTCACTGGTGACGTCGCACGGCAGCACCACGGCGTTGTCCAGCGTGGCCGCCAGCTCGCGCACGTTTTCCTCGAGCCGGGCATTGGGGTAGGTGAGCGCAAGCCTGGCGCCCGCCTGCGCCGCCGCCTGGGCGATGGCCCAGGAGATCGAACGCTTGTTGGCAACGCCGACGATCAGGCCGAATTTCCCGGTGAGATCCATGTGTTCCTAACGTCCTCGGCGGCGACGGCGACGACCGCCGCCACCGCCAGCACCCTGTCCCTGGCCGGGCTGGCCCTGGCCGCCGCCCTGCCCACCTTGACCATCCGGCCGACCTTCACCGCGCGGCCGACCTTCACCGCGCGGCTGACCGTCACCACGGGGCTGACCGTTGCCGGCGCCTTGGAAGGACCCTCGGCCACCGCCACCACCGCCGGGGCGCGGGCCACGGCTGCGGCCACCACCGGCCCGATTGCCGTTGGGCTCGCCCTGTCCACCGCCATGGCCAAAGCGGCCGCGATGCGTGGGCTGGCGGTTCGTGAATTCCGGTTCCTTCCACTCGGGGGGCTGCCCCTCGGGCCTCGGGAAGGTGGCGCGAATCAGGCGGCGGTGCGCCGGCCCGTCATCGTCGCGGTTGCCAGCGTTGTCGGCTGACTCCTCGTCGGCAGACTCTGTGATCTCCTCGATGATGAGGCTGACACTCACGCTCTCGAGCGCGGCGAGTACGGCCGCCTCTTCCTCGGGCGCGGTATGGGGCACGACACGGGCCGAGGGCTTTTCCTGGACGGGCGACCCGTCGGGACGCTTGCGACGCTGGGAGGGCACGCGGGCCTCCTTGTATTCGTGGTCCACCTGACAGGCGGAACACCGGGTATGGGTTATCTGGTCTTCAACCATGGCCGCAATGGCGTGGTTGGTTACACGTCGTTCTCGCGGACAGTAGTCGTCCACGGTGTCACCGAGCCGAAGCCGGCGCTGCTGCATGCACTCCCCCCGGAGTCAGTCTTCTTCTGCCTTCAGTTGTAGACGGGTCGCGCGCGGTGCGCGCAGGGGTCAGCAGAGTGTAGCACCATCACGCCCGGGTCTTGGAGGCCAGCCACTGTCGGCTTTCTCCAATGGCCGCGGCCACGGCGGCGGGCTGGGTGGACTGCGGGGTGCGCTTCGCCCCGACCGAGGCGCGGGCGGTTGCCGCCTCGGGCGCGTCGTCCCCGAAGGCGTCGCTGGCGGCCTTCCACTCGGCCGGCGAGAGGTCGGAGAAATCGCGACCTTCGGCGAGCAGATTCCGCACCATGGTGCCGACGATTTCATGGGCGCGGCGGAACGGGACCCCGCGCCGCACCAGGTAGTCCGCGACGTCGGTGGCCAGCAGCAGCCCCGAGGCCGCGCGCTCCGTGCGCTCACGATTGATGCCCAGCCGCGAGACGACGGCGCGGCTCGCCGCCAGCGAGACGAGCACGGTCTGTTCGGCGTCGAACGTGGCCTCCTTGTCCTCCTGGAGGTCCTTGTTGTAGCCCGTCGGCAATGCCTTCATGGTCGTGAGCCATCCAGTGAGCCGGCCCAGCGCGCGGCCGCTCTTGCCACGCACCAGCTCCAGCGGGTCAGGGTTCTTCTTCTGCGGCATCATGCTGCTGCCGGTCGCCGAGGCATCCGACAGCTCGAAGAACAAGTGCTCTTCGCCAGTAAAGATGATGAAGTCCTCGGCGATGCGGCTCAGGTGCACCATCGTCAGCGCGACGGCGTAGAGGAACGAGGCGACGTAGTCGCGATCGGACGACGCATCCATGCTGTTGAGCACGACCCGCGAGAAGCCGAGCCGGGACGCGAGCGCGGCGGTATCCACGCTGTAACTGGTGCCGGCGATCGCGCCGCTGCCAAGGGTGAGCGCGTCGGCCTCATCCGAGGCGCGCGCGAACCGCTCGAAATCGCGGCGCAACGGCGCGGCGTGCGAGAGCAGGAAGTGGGCCACGAGGACGGGCTGCGCCTTCCGCAGGTGGGTGTAGGACGGCATCACGGCATCACCGGCCGTCTCGGCCAGATCGACGAAGGTGCGCACGAGCGCGAGCAGGGCCTGCTGGATCGCGGGAATGCGGCGCCGGAGATAGAGCCGCAGATCGAGCGATACCTGCTCATTGCGCGAGCGGCCGGTGTGCAGCCGGCGTCCGGCATCGCCGACGCGCTCGACCAGCTTCCGCTCGACATAGCTGTGCACGTCCTCGTCGGGACCGGTCACGCTCGCCGGGTCGGCCTGCCCCGCCGCGAGAATGGCGGTGAGCGCCGCCTGGATCGCCTCGTGATCCGCCTCGGTCAGCACGCCGGCATCGCGGATGGCCGTCGCCCAGGCCTGGCTGCCCGTCACGTCGTCCTCGAACAGACGCCGGTCGAAGGGAAAGGACACCCCGAAATCAAACGCTTCAGGATCTGGAGCGGTGTCGAAACGACCCGACCACAGTCGGTCGGCCGGCTGTTCCGGCGAATCCGGCGTACGCGTGCTCATCTCCCTAGGTCCCCCGAACGTGTTGCTGCAGTCGCTTTACCAGTGCGGTCGCGCGCCGCACATCCGGCGCGATCGCGAGAATCGTGTCGTCTCCGGCCAGTGTGCCGACCACTTCCGCCAGGCGCGCGCGGTCGAGCGCCACGCCCAGCACGCCCGCCTGGCCTGGCCCCGTCCGCATCAGCACCATCTGCTCCACGCGATCCACGCGCACCAGATACTCCGCGGCGGCGCGGTCGAGCAGCGTGGCGGGTCCGGACGAGGATGAGGCATCCGGCAGCACGTAGGCGCCGTCGGCGCCGCCCTTCATCAGCCCCAGCTCACGCACATCGCGGGAGAGCGTGGCCTGCGTGACGCTGAAGCCATGCGCCTTCAACCGGCGCCTGAGCTGCTCCTGGCTCCGGATGGGCTCCTGCCCGACGGCCTCAAGAATCGCCTGCTGACGTTGCGCTTTCATAACTATTCAACTTCGGCTCGACAGCATACCATCGCTGCTGTATAAATATGCTTTTCCCTGAATAGAGATATCCGCACCCATGGGCACCGCCTCCACGTCCACTACGCGCGTCGCCATTGCCGGCGCCACCGGCTACGCCGGCCAGGAACTGGTCCGCATCCTGGCGCGCCATCCTGCCGTCCGCCTCGTCGCCGCGATGTCCTCTGGCGCCACCAGCACGCCGCGCCCGATGCCGGCACTCGCCCGCATCTGGGACGACCCGGTCGTGCCGCTGGATATCGACCGCCTGATCGCGGACACCGACATCGTGTTTCTGGCCTTGCCGGAAGCGGCCTCCGCTGACGTGGCGCCAAAACTGCTCGCGGGCGGCCGCCGGGTGATTGATCTGTCCGGCGCCTACCGGATCCGCGACAACGCGCACCGCGACAAGTGGTATCCGGCCACCGGACCACTCCCCGACGGCGTCGTTTACGGCCTGGCCGAGCGGGACGCGCTCTCGATGAAGACCGCGCGGCTCATCTCGTGCCCCGGGTGTTACCCCACGGCTGCGCTCGTGGCGCTCTCGCCGCTCTCGGATGCGGGCCTGCTGAGCGGTTCGGTCATCGTGGACGCCAAGAGCGGCGTCTCGGGTGCGGGCAAGGCCCCGAGCGACCGCACGCATTTCTCGGAGAACCACGGGTCAGTCGCGGCCTACGGACTCTTCTCGCACCGGCATGGTCCCGAGATCGAGCAGGAACTCGGGCGCGAGGTGACCTTCGTGCCGCACCTGGTGCCGCTCGACCGGGGCATCCTCGAAACGATCTACGCGACGCTCGTGCCGGGCACGACGGCGGCACGCGTCGACGAGGTGATGCATGCGGCCTATGCCGATGCGCCCTTCGTGCGCCTCACCGGCAGCCACCTGCCCGAGATCAAGCACGTGGCCTACACCAACTTCTGCGATGTCGGCTGGAAGGTGGACGCGCACACGGGCCGCATCATCCTGATCTCGTGCCTCGACAACCTGGTCAAGGGCGCGGCGGGTCAGGCCGTGCAGAACATGAACATCGTGCTGGGCCTCGATCAGCGGACCGGACTGCTCTGATGGCGAGGACTCGCGCTCAGAAAACGCCCACGTGGGTCCTGAAGCTCGGCGGTGAACTCCTCGAACAGCCCGCGGATCTGACGACGGTGGCGTCGGCCATCGCAGGCCTGGCCAGGAAGGGTCGGCTGGTGGTCGTACACGGCGGCGGCAAGGAAATCGACGCCGCGCTCGCCCAGGCAGGCATCACGAAGGTGCAGATAGACGGCCTGCGGGTGACGGACGCGCCGACGCTCAGCGTGGTCACCTCGGTGCTGGCCGGCACGCTCAATACCCGCCTCGTAACCGCGGCCCGGAAGGCACGCGTCGCCGCGGTGGGCCTGACCGGCGCCGACGCCGGCGTCGCGACGATGAAGCCGGCGCCGCCTTTTGTCTCCACCAGTGGCGCCACGGTCAGTCTGGGCCTCGTGGGTGTACCGGCCGGCCGCACGGAACCGACACTGCTGCTCACGCTCCTCGACGCGGGCTTCGTCCCGGTCGTGGCGTGCCTGGGCGCCACCAGTCGCGCCGACATCCTCAACGTGAACGCGGACGTGCTGGCGGCGCATCTGGCGGCCACCACCGGCGCCGATGCCCTCATCATCTCGGGCGGCACGTCAGGCGTCTTTGACTCCGAGGGCCGGACCATCCAGACCCTCACCGGCAAGGCCGCGCAGGCGCTCATCACCAGCGGCACCGCCAACGCCGGCATGATCGCCAAGCTGCAGGCCTGCCGGTCCGCCCTCAAGGGCGGCGCGGGCCGCGTCTACATCGTGAACGGCCGCACGGGGCTCACGGGGCTGGATCCCCGCAAGCCACTCAAGGCCGGCACAGGAACCGAGGTCACCGCATGAGCACGCTCGACGACGTCCGCGCGCTGGAAGCCCAGCACATCGTGCCCACCTACAAGCGTCAGCCTGTGGTGTTCGTCCGTGGCGCGGGCATGTATCTCTACGACGCCGACGGCAAGGCGTATCTCGACATGCTCTCGGGCATCGGCGTGGCGGCACGCGGGCACGCGGACCCGGCGCTGACCGCTGCCATCGCTGAGCAGGCCGCGACGCTCATGCAGGTCTCGAATCTCTACTACCACCCGCTGCAGGGCGAGGCGGCAAAGCGGCTGAGCGCGCTCTCGGGCCTGCCGCGCACCTTCTTCTGCAACAGCGGCGCGGAGGCGATGGAGGCCTGCCTCAAGTTCGCGCGGCGCTACTGGTACACCGCGGGCGAGCGGTCTCGGACGGAGTTTGTCGCGCTTGAGCACGGCTTCTCGGGCCGGACCATGGGCGCGCTCTCGGTCACGCACAACGCGCACTACCGTGAGCCGTTCAATCCGCTGATTCCCGGCGTCACCTTCGTGAACCCGGCCGACCCGGCCGCCCTGGTGGCGGCGGTCAGCAACCGGACGGCCGCGATCATCGCGGAGCCGATCCAGGGTGAAGGCGGCGTGCGACCCCTCTCGCGCGAATTCGCCGCGGCCATCAACGAGGCCTGCGCGAAGACGGGCACGCTCTACATCGCGGACGAGATCCAGAGCGGGCTCGGCCGCACCGGCTATCCGTTCTACTTCCAGGCGCTGGGCCTCTCGCCGGACCTGGTCTCGGTCGGCAAGGCACTCGGTGGCGGCGTGCCGATTGGCGCCACGCTGGTGTCCGAGCGGGTCTCGGCGGCGCTCTCGCCGGGCGACCACGGCACGACCTACGGCGGCAATCTCCTGGCCTGCCGCGCCGCCATCGTCGTGCTGGAACAGCTCACCAACGGGTCCCTGCTTGAGCATGTCCGCCGGGTCGGCGCGCACTTCGAGTCACGCCTGAAGGGACTAGCGGCGAAGCACCCGGTCATCACGGAGATCCGCGGCGCCGGTCTCATGCGGGGACTACAGCTCTCGGTCGACGCGCTGCCGTTCATCGACCTCGCGCGGGAGCGCGGGCTGCTGGTGAACCGCACGGATGAAACCGTGCTCCGGATGCTGCCGGCCCTCACGATTGACACCACGGACCTCGACAAGGCCGTCGAGATCCTCGATACCGTCTTCACGGATGTGAAAGCCGCCTGACCTATGTCCACGTCGACATTCACGATTGCACCCGCCCAGGGGGGCGTTACGGCGCCCGCGGGCTTCTCCTCGGCGGCGCTGCACTGCGGCATCAAGGCTGAAGCGCTCGACCTCGCCGTCCTCGCGGCCGACGGGCCGGCCTCGGCTGCCGGCATCTTCACCACGAATCTGGTGAAGGCCGCCCCGGTCCTGCTCTGCCAGTCCCACCTCACGCGGACGGCTGGTCACGCTCGGGCGATTGTCGTCAACAGTGGCTGCGCCAACGCCTGCACGGGCGACGCCGGCGCGAAGGACGCGATCGAGATGGCCCGCCTGGTGGGCGATGCGCTCGGCTGCGACCCGCATCAGGTGCTGGTCGCCTCGACCGGGGTCATCGGCGTCAACCTGAAGATGGACGCCCTCCGCACGGGTATACCGACTGCCGTCCGGTCACTGGCACGTGGCAAGGGCGGCGACGCGGCGCGGGCCATCATGACCACGGACCGCGCGCCCAAGGAACAGGCGGTCAGCGTCACGACGGCCGCGGGCACCTTCACGGTCGGCGGCATGGCCAAGGGTGCGGGCATGATCGAGCCGCACATGGCCACGATGCTCGGCTTCCTCACGACGGATGCCTCCGTGGAACCAGCGCTGCTGCAGCGGGCGCTCGTAGACGTGGCGAAGGAAACCTTCAACGCGATCACCATCGACGGCGACACCTCGACCAACGATTCCCTCTTCGGGCTGGCATCGGGCGCAAGCGGTGTCGTCATCGACGAGGCCGGCTACGGGGCACTGGTGGCGGGACTCACGGCCGTCGCGCATGACCTGGCCATGGCCATCGTGCGCGGAGGCGAAGGCGCGACCAAGCTGATTGGCGTCCACGTGCACGGCGCGGCACAGGAGTCGGACGCGCGCCAGGTCGCGCGGACGGTGGCCAACTCCCTGCTCGTCAAGACGGCTATTCATGGCGCGGACCCCAACTGGGGCCGGATCCTCGCGGCATCCGGCCGCGCGGGCGTGCCGTTCGATCCGCTGAAGGCCGTCGTCCACGTCGGCGACGTGCTGCTCTTCGAGAACGGACTGCCGCACGATGACGCCGCCCCGCTGGCGGCGCAGTACCTCATGGGCGACACGATCCGGATCGATGTCCAGGTCGGCGAGGGCACAGGCGAAGCGACGGTGTGGACGTGCGACCTCAGCGCTGAGTACGTGCGTATCAACGGCGAGTACCGGACCTAGATCGGAGTCAGTGGACATGAGCGGCGAACCGGGCCACCCGCGGGTCGGGACCAAGGACTTTCTCTCGGTGCTGGACGTCTCCGGCACTGAACTCGCGGCACTCCTGGACCTGGCCGCGCGCCTGAAGCGCGAGCGCGCGCTGGGCGCCGCGGCGCCAACCGCCGCGGCACTGGCGGGCAAGCACGTCGCCCTGATCTTCGAGAAGCCGTCGCTGCGTACGCGCGCGACGTTTGAAATCGCCGTCCGTGAACTCGGCGCGCATGCTCTCCACGTGCCGCCCTCCTCGATCGACGGCGAACGCGAACCGCTCGAAGACATTGCGAGGAACCTCGAGCGCTGGGTGCACGGCGTCGTGGTGCGGACCTTCGCGCAGGCCAAGGCGGCGGCGATCGGAGCGGCAGCCAGCCGGCTCCACGTGATCAACGCGCTGACCGACGAGGAGCATCCCTGCCAGGCCCTGGCGGACTTCCTTACGCTGCGTGAACAGTGGGGCAGCTGGCAGGGGCACACGCTTGCCTACGTCGGCGACGGCAACAACGTCGCGATCTCGCTGGCACATGCGGCGGCCATGCTCGGTGTCTCGTTCCGCATCGCCTCGCCGGCCGGCTACGAACTGCCGCCCGCGGCCGTCGCGGCAGCTCGGGCCGTGGCCACCGGCGGCGCCACCCTTACACTCGTGCGAGACCCGCGCGAAGGTGTGCAGGGCGCCGACGCGATCTACACGGACGTCTGGACGTCGATGGGCCAGGAGGCCGAGGCGGACGAGCGGAAACGCCTCTTCGCGCCCTACCAGGTCAACGCGGCACTGATGGCCGCGGCAGCGCCTGGCGCGCGGTTCCTCCACTGCCTGCCCGCGCACCGCGGCGAGGAAGTGACCGCGGACGTGTTCGAATCCTCCGCCTCCGTCGTCTTCGACCAGGCGGAAAATCGCCTGCACACACAGAAGGCGCTGCTCCTGATGCTCCTCGGCTAACAGGTAGAATCGCCGGATGTCCGGAGGGTGGGCCACCCACTACGACCCTGATGTCCCGGCGTCGCTGGCGCCGTATCCCGAGCGGACGCTCGTCGACTTCCTCGACGACACGGCCCGGGAACGCCCCACGCATCCGGCCGCGCTCTTCAAGGGCGCGACGCTGACCAGCCAGGCCCTGGTGGCACAGAGCCGCGCCTTCGCGGCCGCCCTCGTCGCGCTCGGCGTCCAGCGGGGTGACCGCGTCGCGCTGGTCCTCCCGAACACGCCGCAGCTCCTCATCGCCCAGTACGGCGCCTGGCGCGCAGGCGCGATTGTCGTGCCGCTCAATCCGCTCTACACGCCGCGGGAGCTGGAAGGCGCCTTGCGCGGGTCTACACCGACAGCAATCGTCACCATGACGCCGTACTACCACTCGGTCGCGGCACTCCAGGCCGCGACAGGCGTCCGGCATGTGATCGTCACCTCGATCAAGGAGTACCTGCCGCCGCTTACTCGCGTGTTGTTCACGCTGGCGGTCGAGAAGAAGGGCGGACACCGCGTCCGGATTGATCCATCGCATCACTGGCTGGGTACGCTGCTCGCGCGCTACGCGGGTGAGCCCGGGCCTGATGTGGCGCTGTCACCGGACGACCCCGCGGTCATTCTCTCCAGCGGCGGCACTACCGGTACTCCCAAGGGCGTGCTCGGGACACACCGCGACTACGTCGCCGCGGGCATGCAGCTGCGCATCTGGACGCGTCCGGCCCGCGAGGATTGGGTGGACACGGTGATGCTGCCCCTGCCGATGTTTCACGTCTACGCGAACGTCGGCGTGCAGGCGCTGGCCGTCATCGGCCGCAACCCGCTGGCGCTGGTGCCGAATCCCCGGGACATCGACGACGTCCTGACCACGATCCAGAGACTGCGTCCGGCCTGCTTCAATGGCGTCCCGACGCTCTACAACGCGATCCTGAATCATCCACGGGTGCAGAGCGGCAAGGTCGACTTGAGCTCGATCAAGCTGTGCTTCTCCGGCGCGGCACCGCTGATGGCGGAGACGAAGAAACAGTTCGAGGCCGCGACCGGCGCCCGCATCATCGAAGGCTATTCGCTGACCGAAGCGATGATGGCGGCCTGCGTGAACCCGGTGCGCGGCGTGCAGAAGGCGGGCTCCATCGGCATCCCGGTCTCCGACGTCGAGGTCCGGATCGTCGACCCGGACACCGGTGATGTGGAACTCGGCATCGATGCGGTCGGCGAGCTCATCCTGCGGGCGCCACAGCGCATGCGCGAGTACTGGCAGAACCCGGAAGAGACCGCCCTCGCCCTGCGCGAGCATGGCCCGGGCGGGGTGTGGGTGCACACGGGTGACCTGGCGTATCGCGACGAGGACGGCTATCTCTTCATCGTCGACCGCCTGAAGGACCTGATCAAAGTCAGCGGCTTTCAGGTGTGGCCGCGCGAGATCGAGGAGGTGCTCGCCAGCCATCCCGCGGTGATGGAGGTGGGCGTGGTGGGCAAGCCCGACGCCGCTCGCGGCGAAGTGCCGCACGCCTGCGTGGTGCTGCGGGCGGGGCACCAGGCAACCGGAGAGGAGTTGCGGGCCCACTGCCGGGCCAGACTCACGGCCTACAAGGTGCCGGCCGCGGTCGAGTTCCGGGAGAGTCTGCCCAAGACGCTCGTCGGCAAGATCCTTCGCCGCTCGCTCAGGGACGTCCCCCCAGAGACATAGGCTGCACGGCGACGCCCCCCTCTTCAAGGGCGCGCCGGATCCGCCGGGCCGTCTGCTCCGCCCCGGGCGAATCGCTGTGGAGACACAGCGTGTCTGCGTCCGTGAACAACCGCAGCGCCTGCGCGGCAGCGGCGTCCGCCGCGAGCAGGGCGCCGGCGACTCCACGGGGCAGGAGGTGGCCGTCCGCCGAGTAACCGCGGTCCGCGAAGACTTCGCGCGCAAAGGCCAGCCCGCGCTCGACACACGCCTCCGCGAGCCTCGACGCTGCCAAGCCGACGACGATGAGTTCCGGATTCAGTGCGATGACCGCGTCGGCCACCGCCTCCGCCACGGCCTGGTCCCGATGCGCGCGGTGGTAGAGCGCACCGTGCAGCTTGATGTGCCGCATCACGCCGCCCGCTCTCACGATCACGGCGAGGAGCGCCTCGCACTGGGCGCGGACGGCGTCACGAATCTCGAGTGGGGGCAGAGGCAGGTCGCGGCGCCCGAAGCCCTCGCGGTCGGGATACGCGGGATGCGCCCCGAGGGCCAATCCGGCATCAAGCGCCGCCCGCGCGCGTTCGGCCATGGTGCCGGAGTCACCCGCGTGGCCGCCGCAGGCAAGGCTCGTAGAGGAGACGTACGCAAAGAGACGCCGATCAAGCGCCAGGCCTTCAGGCCCGGGGCACTCGCCGGCGTCAACGTTCAGATCGATGGAGGCCTGATGCAGGCGCTTAGCCGCCAGCGCCTTCCGGATACTCGAGCGCGAGCTTCAGCTCGCGCGTGAGCGTATCCACCGTCGTGTCGGTGCGCTTCCACGCGCCCTCGGACTCGAACCGTTGGTCGCCGATGCGGCGGCCCCACGGCGCGATCACACGGCCGATCGCGCGGAAGTCTGAGCGATCCGCGTGCTCCTGATCCAGGCGGCGGACCACATCCGGAGCCACGCGGATGAACGCACGCAGCGCGGTCGCGGACTTGATGCTGTACTTCCGGCCGTTCCAGGCCGCACCGAAGACCACGGCGATCTGCTTGAAATAGTTGACGTAGAACTTCTTGGCGTCGTCGCGGAACTCGGCCGCCTTGCGGGGACCGCCGAAGGCATCTCCCGAGAACAACTTCTTGAGCTCCTGCGCGAGCGGAGCCTGCCCGACGCGGCCCTTGCCGACACCGAGCAGTTTGATTTCGTTGTGCAGGGCAGAGTCTTCACGCTCGCTCAGCGCCCGCACGACGTCGTGCGACGCGGCGAGCGCCTCGTCGCGATAGAGCTGCCGGCCGGAGAGGCTCACCAGATGCGAGGCATTGAGCCGCGTGTGCTTCGCGTTGATGGTGACAAACATCTGGACGACGTGATCTTCCGGCAGCCGGTCGAAGATGATGGCCGGCACGGTGAAGGGCTCGTCGCCGAAGCGATCGATGTCGGCGTGCAGCGCGAGCAGGCGGTGCTGGCCGTCGATGGCGCGCAGGATGCCCTCGCGCTCGGGCACCTTGAGGCGGCCCACCCAGGAGCCGGACTCGACGGGCTCGAAGGTCAGCTTCTCGTCACAGGAAATGATGACGGCGCCGGCAATGGAAGGAAGGTCACGCGCCTGGCGGCACTGCTCGTAGTACTCGACGAGCTCATCGATCTTCCGCCTGATGATCTGGCGCTGGTAGGCCTTCTCGCTGGATGCAATCCGCCGCTCCAGCAGATCCCAGTTCACCTTCGGTGATTTCTTCTTCCCACCACGGACGGGCTGTTGCCCAGACTCACCGTAGTTCAGCACCTCGAATCGAACGAGTTTGTCGATGTCACTGGCGCTGAGAGATGCCTGATAGAACTGCACCCCGAACTGCTGCATCCGGATCGCGGCGACGTTGATCATAAAGACGCGGATTGTAACGACCGGGGGTCCGCAAACTCAACGGGTATTTGCCATTCGGGGTCGGCCGGGGACCGGAACGGTCCGACGGGCAATCCTATAACTTATTGGCGACCAATGTCTTACGAGGATAGTGGGCGGAGGGGTTCGGCGGAGGTCCCAAACCAGTCGCCCCCGGACCACCGGGTCAGCACGGCGTCCTTCAGGCGGACCATCCCGTAGACCGCCACGACGAACACGGCATAGACCAGCACGGTCTCGTAGAACGAGAACCGCGCGTGCAACGGGCGGCTGATGAGCCCGTAGACGATCTCAATGTGGACCCAATAGACGAACAGGGACGAGGTGCCGAGTGTGGTCAGCCAGCGGCCGAGGGTCGTCCAGCGGCCGGTCAGCTGGGGGGTCAGGGCCCAGGTGCCGGCAAGCGCCAGGAGTAGCACGCCGCAGCGGAGCAGGAAGAAGGTGGGCGACGACGTCCAGAACTGGGAGTCCACATAGGGCGACGGGAGCCACGAGAGCCCGTAGCCGAGGGCGGTCGCCACCACTCCCCCGCCGGCGAACCAGCCCATGAGCCGCCGTTGACTGTCCCCGTCCACGAGACGGGCCATGGCCAGACCGGCGGCGCCCCCGGCAAGGACGAAGCCGGCCCATGGGAAGAGCGTGAACGTGGCCCTGCCAGCCACGGGCCGGAGGTAGGCCTCGAGGGCGTCTGGCAGGGGCTCGGGCCAACCGGCCAGCCGGACGAGGGGGGTGACCAGAGAGATGGTGGCAGCCGCGAGGATGAGTAGGAGCGCACGGGGCCAGGGCCGCCGGCCCAGGCTCCAGACGGCAGCCGTCGCCACCATCGCCAGGCCCATCACATTGAGAATGTCGACCTTGAGAAGGGTCCTGAGGGTTCCCCCGCTGAGAAGCACCGACTGGAGGCGGAAGAGGAAGGCAAGGCCGACGATGCGCCAGCCGCGCCGGAGGCCCGACCGCGCCACATCACGCGCTGACCCACCCTTCCCCAGTTGACGCCCCATGGCCATCGTCAGGGACAGACCCGCGAGAAAGAGGAACGTGGGCGCGGCCCAACCCGCAAGGATGCGCGCGTACTTGAAGTGCACCGTGGCGCGATCCGGAAGGCGCATCCACGCATCGAAGACGTGCGCCTCGATCATGATGAGCACACCGATGCCACGGAGCCAATCGACGAAGGGCAGGCGCCGGCCGGACATGACGAGCGAGTGTGGCCTACGCCGCGGTACTCGTCAAACCGCCAATGGGGTCTGGGGCTACCGTGCCGCGGACTTGCCGGCTTCGGCAGGCACGAGCGCGCGGGAGCCAAACAACGTCGACGCGCCGAGCCAGCCCAGCGGCAGCAGCACCATCAGATAGGTGAGCGTGTGCCCAAAGGCGCTGTCCGGCCCCCAGGCCTCCGTCGCGTCGTGAATCGCGGAGCTGAAGGGGAGGAAGCCCTGTTCGGACATCTCGTGCACGCCCCCGACGACCAGCTGGATGACGAAGACGAAGAGAAAGATCGCGGTGACCTGGAAGAACAGCGTGAGGTTCACGCGGTGTCCGAAGCGCGACCAGAGTGACGCCACACCCGCAGCCCCCAGCACGCCGATCACCCCTCCGACCGCGAGGTGCAGCGTGCCGCGCAGCTGCATCAGCAGCAGCGCCGTCTCCATCCCCTCGCGCGTCACCATGAGCACGGTGAAGAGGAAGACGCCGGCAAAGGCGCCGATTCCGGGCTTGACGCTTGACTCGCCCAGGCGCCCCTCGATGTCGCGCTTCATGTGCCGCCCCGACCGCCACATGTGCACGATGAGCCAGCTCACCGAGATTGCGGCCAGCATGGCCAGCGGGCCGTCGAGCCATTCCTGGTTGGCGGCGGTAAACAACAGATAACCCGCCAGGGCACTGGCAGCCACAGCCGCCCCAATCGCCCAGTAGACAGCGCTCACCAACGCACCCCGGCCGCTCTTGCGGAGATAGGCCAGGCTGATGGCGACGATGAGAAAGGCCTCAAGGCCTTCACGAAGCGTGATGACGAATGCCTGCAGCATAGAAACAACCTGATAGTGAGAAGCAATCTCAGGATTGGAGTCTAGCGCAGATCCGGCCGGATGGGAATGGATCGACCGGAGGCCGGGTCAGAACCCGAGACGCAAGCTCAGCCGGGCGATCCGGGGGGTCACATACCCGGTGAGTTGCTGGTAGTTCGCCGCAGCGGCGTTGCGGACCCGGACGAGCGCCGTATTGACGTTGAAGAGGTTGAGCACGTCGACGCCCAGCGTGACCGACGCCGCGCCCCGGGCAAAGCGCCGGGCGGCACGCAGGTCCGTGAGACGAAGCGCCGGATACCGGTAGGTATCGACTGGCAGGAGCAGCACGGACACCGCATCCGCGCCGAGTGACGCGGGGACAAAGGGCATGAAGGGATACCCCTGACGCGCATGGACGACAGTCGAGAGATGGATGCCTCGCGGCAGGCGGAACTGCCCCGTCGCATCCACCTGCCAGCGGGCGTTCAGGAACATCTGCCCGCTCTGAGGGGCGTATGGCCCCCCGTCCACCAGCGGCTCGGTATCTGTCGGGGTGGGATTGCCAAACAGGTCATACCGCCCCGCCGCGCTGTAATGTTCAACCGCGTCGTTCAGAGACGCGGACACACGGCCACCAACCCAGCCCGTCATCCGGCGCTCGAGAGCCACCTCCAGCCCGCGATAGCCGCTCGCGTATCCGGGCCAGCTCCCGAGCTCGAAGCCGCCTCCACCGGCAGCAATGGCCTGCGGATTTGGAATCCACGTGGCAACGTCATACGTCCGTCCGTCAGGCAGAGTGCCGCGCACCGCTGGACCCGGCGCGTAGTCGTTCCGACCCACGCCGAGCCGGGTCTGCGCCACGCCGAAGACGCCGGTCGCACGCTCCTCGGTGTAGCGGACCTGGAGCGTCAGGCTGCGCATCAGGTCCACATCGACTCCGGCGACGGCGCTCGTGGTGCGCGGCGGCACGAGGGTGCCGAGCCGGTTAGGACTGAGCGGTGACGGCGTATTCAACGCCTGAAGATTCAGACCGCCGCCGACCTGGATCTGCTGGTCGAGCAGCACCTCGTCCAGGGACGCGAGCTGATCACCATTGAGGTCGTTCCACCGGAACTCGCGAAACCCAACGCCGGTCGCGGGATTGAGGACCGCGGGGACGGCCGTCGGGAGCTGACCGGCAAAGCGGCTGAGACTCGCACGGAGCACGACCGGGTGCCGTGTCCCTGCCGTGACGCTCACGGCCACTCTGGGCGACACGGTGTTCCAGGCGAAGGGCAGCCGCGCGCCGGCGAAGTCTGTGCCGGGAACCAGCGCCGGCAGGGTCGGGTTCGCGGCGGACGAGCTGGCCAGCGCCTCGCCGGTCTGGTGGTCCACGCGAGCGCCGCCCGAGAGGGAGAAGCGCCCGCGCTGCAGGCTGTGCTGCAGGAAGGCACCTTCGGATTCGACGCGATTGGTGCCGTTACCTTCCCGGAAGACGCGCACCCGGCGGTCCGTCAGCGAGTTGTCGAGGGCCAGCAGGCCGTTGCCCGGCCAGCGCGTGCGCGTGCGCGCGTCCACCCGCCGCCAGAGCGCCCCGAATTGCGACGAGTGATCGGCGCCGAGAAACCGCGCCGTCGCGGTCACGTCCCCGGACACACTCCACTGCGGGCGCGAGTTCTGAACGAGATTCACGGACCCGAATGAGCGGCTCAGCCGGACGCTCCGCCCTGACGACACATCCATGCCCCCCTCGGGTGCGAGCTCGAAGCCCGTGTTGACATAGGCGGCGGTCACGCTGCCGGTGAGGCCGGCTCCGAACGCATGGTCGTCCGAAATCTTCCAGAGACCATGCGGCCCCCCGGCGTAGGCGCTGTGCTGGTTCTGCAGGGCCGAGGCGGCCGGAAAGAGAATGGTGGCCGTGCCGGCGGGAGGCCTCCCCTCTTTGCGCTTGTCGCCGTCGAAGTACAGACCGCTGAGGAGGTCGCGGTTGGATGCCCGCCAGGTGAGCTTGAGCGAGGGATTCCGCAACTCCGTACGATCCGCCAGGCCACCCCGGACCACGCGGACATCCTGGGCGGAATAGGACGCGTGCAGCCAGAGGCGATTCGTCAGCAGCGGTCCTCCGGCGAATGCGCCCGCATCGAGCAGGCGCTCGGTGTGGTCCGCCTGGGCGGGCAGCACGCCGATGGCCCGCAAGTCCTCCGGCAGGTTTGCCGCCTCCATGCCACGCGACGCACCGTCGATGCGAGCCCCACCGCGCCAGCGGTTCGTCCCGCGGGGGAGCACGATCTCCACCCCGAGGCCGCCGGTGGGCTGCCGCAGACTCTGGCCAGCCGTCGTGAACCGCACTTCGTCCACGTTGTCGAAATCGAAGTAGAACGGCGACGTACCAGCCGCAGCCATGTCGGTGATGACCACGCCGTCCACGGTCCACGTCGTGTCGAAGCCGCGTGTCCCCTTCGAGGACAAACCCGGTTGCTGCCCGCTCTCGGCCCCCGCCACGTTCACCCGATCGAGGAGCACACCGGGCACGGCGCGCGCAAGCGAGAAGAGGTCGCGCGGCGTGGGGAGGTCGGCGAGCTGTGCCGCGGCAAAGGTACGCGATGCGTCGGCCTCGGATCGGTCGCGGACGACAGCGTCCACGCTCGCGGTCGCGGTCACGCCTGCGAGAGCGAGGGTCATCGTGACTTCCCTTACGCCGCCGATACCGACCGCCACCTCCAGGGCACTGGCGGCGAAGCCCTGATGCTCCACGGTGAGTACGGACAGGCCTGGCGGCACGTTCGCGAAACGAAAGCGGCCTGCGGCCGTGGTGGAAGCCGAGGCGGCCCAGCCTTCCCCACGCACCGTCACGGAGGCGCCGGCGACAGTCAGGCCCTGCGGGTCGACCACGAGGCCGGTGATGACCCCGCCGGCCTGTTGGGCGCACACGCCCGCAGGAACGAGCAGCGCTATCAGGAGCAGCGCGACGATTGCGTGGTTGGCCCAGCGTCCTGAGATGCGCAACGCCGCTACATCTCTGGCGGGCGAGCCCATGAGAGCCATCGCGCCTACAGCGCGGGAAGGCGGCCGCCGAGAAACGACGCCAGTTCCTCGCCCTTGAATTGCAAGCCGACGTAGAACGGCCCAAACTCCGCGAACTTCGCGCTCGCCTCGTCGAACCGCATCTCGTAGATCAGCTTCTTGAAGACGACCGGGTCGTCGGCGAAGAGATCGACGCCCCACTCCCAGTCATCGAATCCGATGGAGCCAGAAATGATCTGCGTGACCTTGCCGGCATAGTGCCGGCCAATCATGCCGTGCTCGCGCATCATCGCCGCACGCCGCTCGAAGCTCTCGGAGTACCAGTTCACCGATTCGCCGCGGCGCTTGTTCATCGGATAGAAGCACACGTGGCGGGCGTGCGGCACATCGAGGAAGAGGCGTGAGATGACCCGCTGGCGCTGCGTCTCCATCTCGGCATCGAACGCCCGCTCGAACTCCTCGGAACCGGGCGTGAACTTCGCACCGAGCTGCTCGTGCACCTTCGCCGTCATCTCGTACATGCCGAGTTCGACAACCGACACGTACGATTCGGTGGGTTCGAGCAGGTCCGAGAGCGCCGTGCACGCCAGATTCAACTGCGCCTGCCCGAGTTCGTCGAAGGTGCGCCGGAACACAATCACCATGAAGTCGGCCTTGTGGCCGAGCATCTGCACATACGCCGTCGCTCCGCTGCCGCCCGGCACCGTCAGCGCCTGGCGGGCCTCCTCGGCGATCGCCGCCCGCTCCGGCTCCGACAGCATCCGCGTCAGGTCGCGCCGGACGCGGTACATCAGGTGCAGAACGCTCCAGCCTTCGTGCGTCTCAGGAACGAACGGATTGTGCATGGGCCGATTCTACACTTGCGGTACTCTGAAGACTGACGGCGCGCACCGCGCCATGCGAGGAGATCCGATGGCAGGCACCGAAACCAAGCAGACGTTCGACACCCACGTACGGCGCGTCCCAAACGCCTATGCGGCCGGGACCCTCTTCGCGCTGGTCGCGATCGTGTACGCCCTCTACCGGGTGGCCACGGGCCCGTCGCTCGATACGGCGGCCTTCCTCCTCATGGCCCTGGCGCTGATGGTCGCCATCGCCTTCACCCGCACCAACGCCCTGCGCGTCCAGGACCGGATCATCCGGCTGGAGACGCGCGTCCGCCTGCAGCAGCTGCTCCCGGCAGACCTCCAGAGCCGGATCGGCGAGCTGTCGCTCGGCCAGCTCGTCTCGCTTCGCTTCGCGAGTGACGCGGAACTGCCCGCACTCACCCGGCGCGTGCTCGACGACAAGCTGACGGACCGGAACGCGATCAAGAAGCTCGTCACGGACTGGCAGGCGGACGAGTTCCGCGTCTGAGCCGGCGTTCCCTTCACCGATGCGCCTCACCGTCGCCACCTGGAACGTCAACGGGATCCGCGCGCGCCAGGAGCAGGTCCAGGTGTTCCTGGAGCAACGCCAGCCCGACCTGCTCTGCCTGCAGGAGATCAAGGCTGCTCCGGAGCAGCTCCCTGTCTGGGTCACCGGCATCGACGGCTACTGGAGCCGCTGGCACGGCGGGAAGGGCTATTCCGGTGTCGCGCTGTTGGTGCGCGATACCGTGGCCGCGCACGCGCCGGTCTTCGCGCATCCGGCCTTCGACTTCGAGCACCGCATCGTCACGGCTGAGCTGCCACAGGCCACGGTCGCTTCCGTCTATGTGCCCAATGGCGGCAAGGACTACGACGCCAAGATCCGCTTCCTGCACGGCCTCACGGAGCTGGCCGCGAGCCACGCCGCTTCGGGCCGCCCCCTCATCCTGTGCGGCGATCTGAACGTGGCGCACCGTGACCTGGACGTGCACCCGAAGGAACGCAAGGCCACGACCATCGGCCAGCGGGACGATGAACGCGCGCTCTTTGGCGGGCTGCTCGGACACGACCTGGTGGACGTGCAGCGCGCGCTCAACCCGGACGTGCCCGATCTCTACAGCTGGTGGCCGCCCTGGCGCCAGATGCGCGAGCGCAACATCGGCTGGCGCATCGACTACATCCTTGCCAGCGGTGCCCTCGCGGGCCACGCCGAGACCTGCGTCTCGCACCGCGAAATCGGGACGTCGGACCACGGGCCCGTGGTCGCGACCTTCGAGCTGTGATGCGGCGGGCTCGTCTCTGGGTCATGGCATCCGCCGTCACGCTGGCAGTCAGCGGTGGCGGTGTGGACGCGGCGGAACCCGCCCCCGGCGTGCTCATCTCCCGGCAACTGGCTGAAGCGAAGGCGCTCTCCCCGGGGTCGCAGATCCGTCTCGCTCCGGGCGGAGACGGTCAGTCCGCTCAGACGTTCCGTGTTCTCGGCATCTATGAGCCGACGCCGGACCCCATGGAGATCAG
The DNA here is from genome assembly GCA_947482665.1 of Acidobacteriota bacterium. Classification (GTDB taxonomy): domain Bacteria; phylum Acidobacteriota; class Vicinamibacteria; order Vicinamibacterales; family UBA2999; genus CANKJK01. The sequence continues at coordinate 148,177 of CANKJK010000004.1, read as the reverse complement.
CGAGTCCAAGTTCAAGGTGCGCCTCCACCTCCCGGACATGGCACGGCTCGTCTCGGGACCTGCCGATCTGATGGCCGCCGAGACCGTCGACCAGGTCAATCTCGTGCTGCGCGATCCCCGGCAGGCCTCCACGATCGCGACGCAGTTGATGACGGGCACGCCGGGCATCGTCGCCCGCCAGGCCAGGGCCGCCGTCTCCGGCGCGGGCACCTTCGTCGTCATCGAGCGCTTTCACCTCGCCATTGCGATCGTCACCATCATCGCCAGCGCGCTGTTCCTGCTGGCGCTCTCCGTCATGCTCGTCGACGAACGGCGCGACACGGTCGGTGTGCTGCGCCTCATCGGCCTCACGACGCGCCGCGTGCTCGCCCAGATCTTCCTGGAGTCGCTTGTGGTGGCCGTCGGCGGCGCGGTCTTCGGGATCGGGCTCGCCGCCGCTTCGCAGTTCGCCATCAACCGCTATTTTCAGTGGCACTACAACACCGCGCTCGTCTTCGTCCGCGTGACGCCGGGTGTCGTCGCCGTGTGCCTCGCAATCGCGATTCCGCTCGGCGTGGTGGCCAGCGCGGCGGCGTCGTGGTCGCTCCTGCGCAAGCAGTTGATGACGCTGGCACGACGATGAGCGCCTTTGCTTTTGCCCTCCGCAGCCTCGTGCGCCAACCAGCCAGGGCCCTGTTGGGTATCGCAGGTGTTGCGGCGGTCGGCGCCCTGCTCTTCGACATGCTGCTGCTGTCCAACGGGCTTGTGATCTCCATGGAGCGGATGCTCTCGACGACCGGCTACGACCTGCGCGCGGCGATCGGCACGGCACCACCGGGTCGCGGGCCCCTGATCGAACACGCGGGCGCGATCGCGACGCGCCTGCGGACCCTCCCCGAAGTGGCACGCGTCACCCCTCTCCGCCTCTCGGACGGCCTGGTCGTCCATACCGCCAGACCCTTCGCGGTCCGCGTGATGGGCGCCGAACCAGGCAGCGTCGGGGCCTGGACCGTCCTTGAGGGACGGGACGTCCGTGCCTCGGGCGAAGTCCTCGTCAACCAGCACGTGCTCGAACTGCTCGACGCGCGAGTTGGCGGGCCGCTGGAACTCCGCACCAGCGCGCCGGGCGTGCGCACGGTCACGCCGCCGTTCCGGGTGCAGATCGTCGGCGTCGCCGACTTCCCCTTCGAAAGCGAACGCGGCAGCACCGTCGGGCTGTCGCTGGAAGACGTGGACCGCGTGAGCGGCGGAGGCGGCGCCCAATCGGCGGATCAGCTCCTCATTGCCACGGCCCAGGGCACGACGCCGGCTGCGGCGAAGGCCGCCGTCGAGCGCGCCGTGCCCACACTCACGGCCATGACCAACGCCCAGGTACTCGTGCGGCTACAGGAAGGCGGACTCTCCTACTTCCGGCAGATCTCCTTCGTGCTGACGACGGTCACCATCGGCTTCGCCTTCCTGCTCGTCACGGTGCTGCTCACCGTCTCGGTCAACCAGCGCACGGGTGAAATTGCCGCTCTGCGGGCACTCGGCTTCTCGCGGCGGCGCGCCATCGCGGATGTATTCGCCGAAGCGGTGCTGATCGTGGGTAGCGGCGCCGTGCTGGCCCTGCCAGTGGGCCTGGCCCTCTCGCGGCTCCTGGATTGGATTCTGAAGGGGATCCCGGGCATCCCCGCGTCGTTGCACTTCTTCGTCTTCCAGCCGCGCGCGCTGCTCATCCACGGCCTGCTGTTTGCCTTCACCGCCGTGGCCGCGGCGCTCTATCCGATGCGCCTCGTCGCAACGCTCCCCATCGCCGCGACGCTCAGGCGGGAGGTGGTCTCGTGAGCGTGATCGAAGCGCGTGATCTGACGCGCGTGTTCCCCATGCCGGCCGGTCCGGTGACCGCCGTGCGCGGCGTGTCGCTCGCCGTGGATCCCGGCGACTTCGTGGCGCTGTGCGGACCCTCGGGCTGCGGCAAGTCCACCCTGCTCCATCTGCTCGGCGTCGTGGACACACCCTCGTCGGGCACGCTCACCGTCGATGGCGAGGATGTGGCGACACTGGGCGATGTCGCTCGCAGCCGCATCCGGCTCCGGAAGATCGGCTTCGTCTTTCAGCGATTCTTCCTGTTGCCCATGCTGACCGCGGCCGAAAACATCGAGCTGCCCATGGCCGAGGCGGGCGTGTCGAAGTCCGAACGCGCGCACCGGGTGCATGAACTCCTGGAGTACGTGGAGCTCTCAAAGCGTGCGGACCACCGGCCCTCGCAGCTCTCCGGCGGCGAGATGCAGCGCATCGCCATCGCGCGCGCGCTGGCCAACAGGCCGCGACTGCTGCTGGCCGACGAGCCCACGGGCGAGCTCGACCAGACGACCGGGCAGCACATCGCGGAGCTGCTCGATCGGGTGAATGCGGACGGCACGGCCCTCGTCATCGTCACGCACGACGCGGTGTTTGCCCGGCGGGCGCGACGCATCCTCACGATGCGCGACGGCGTGCTGGTGAGCGAGGAACGGGTCCGGTGATTCTCCGGTTGGCGCTGCGCACGCTCGCGGCACACCCGATACGGACGGCGGTACTCGCGGCCGGCTTCGGCGTCGGTGTCTCCGTCATGGTGATCCTGCTCGGCGTCGCCGAGGTGGTGCTCGACCAGGCACGGGCTCCGGAACTGGCCGGCGGGGGCGACATCGTCGTCACCGGGCCCGGCTTCCAGCGGCTTGAAGCAGCTCGCCTGATGCTCGCCGGTCCACTCGCCCGCGAACCACTGGCGTCGAGCGTCCTGGCCGCCTCACCCCTGAACCGTGGCGGGCTCTTCCTCGTCGAGGCCAACGGCGCGATCACCGCGGTGAAAGCACAGGCCGGTATTCCAAGCCTCGAGCGCCTGCTCGGCGACCGGGAAATCTCCGGCATCCGTGCATGGGCGGACACCGAGGCCGACCGGCCGTGGGCCTCGAAGGACCCGGGTGACGCGCTACGCGCGATCGACGGCTTCCACGCGATTCCCGATGTGCCCGCGCGGGCCGCGTCCTGGGCTGAGTGGCTCTACTTCAACGGCCGCGCCGAACACACGCGGTTCTACCTGACGTTCCTCGCAGGACCGAGGACGCCCGATGGCCGTCGTACCGCGGGCGTTCGCCTGCAATTGGAGCGAGAGGGGCGGATGGAGTCCTACGCCGCCGGCGCGCTGCTGGATGACGCGCAGGTGGCCCGGGCACCGGACCTCACCATCGGACCCAACACCGTACGCCTGCACGGTCTGCGCTATGACATCCACCTCGACCTCACTTCGGCCAAGGGCCAACGCCTCGTCGGCGATCTGGTGGTCGAAGGCGTGGCAGGTCGGCAACTGCCGCCCATCGAGCTGGCGGGTGCGGGCGGCTGGCGATCGGGTTATGTCGTCCCGGTGATGACCGGGCGCGCCTCAGGCACGCTCACGGCGGGCGGCACGCGTGTCTCGCTCGACGGCGCCTCTGGCTATCACGATCACAACTGGGGTTTCTGGGAAGGGGTCTCCTGGCAGTGGGGCCAGGTGCAGCAGGGCGAGATCTCGTTCGTCTACGGCCGCGTGTTCCCGCCCGCCGACGCGGCGGACCCGGCGCGCGTCCCGGGATTCCTCGGCGCCATCGGCCCCAACGGCCCGATGGGCTACGCCACCGGCGTCACCATCACCGAAACAGACGCCCCCGGCACCGCCAACCCGACCCGCATCGTGATTGAAGGCAGAAGCCCCACGCTGGCGGTGAAGCTGGACCTGGACGTCCACAGCATCGAGCGCAACCGCATGTCGGGCCCGATGGCCACGCCGCTCACCTTTCTCCAGATGCGCGGACAGTACACGGTCAGCGGCAACCTCGGCAGCGTGCCCATCGCCTTCAGTGCGGCCGGCTCGGCGGAAACGTTCCGGGGCGACTAACCGGCGCCGACTTCGCGCCGCGTCCAGACCGCGGCCAGCGCTTCCCGCGAGGCCTCGTGCCTGAGCAGAAAGTCCGTAGCGCCCACCGCCGCGAGAAACCCCTCCGTCCCCCACGAGTCTGAGGACGCCTTCACCCGCGCAACCTCCACCAGCAGCACCGCCGCCACGGTTTCAAGGCTGCGCACATGCGCGGCAATGCCGCGCGCCTGATACGCGCACCAGCTCGCAAAGCCATGCGCGGCCACCAGCCGCAGCGCGGCACGCTCAAAGGACACCATCGCCGCGAGCCCGGCCGACAGATCGAGCCGCTCCTCCACGGGTTCTGCCTCGGGCACGGCCTCTCGTGCGTCGCGGACACGTGAGTGGACCCACGCGCCATCCGGCACGCCCACCTGCACCACCGGGCGCGAGCGGCACGCGAGCACGGCGTCCATCAAGACGCCGTCTTCCGGCCGCCACCGGCAGAGCGCCTCGGCATCCCGCCGGATCGTCGCCAACGCCGACCAGAGGGACGACACGGTGGCGCACCGCCACACGACGTGTGCCTCCCAGGCGTCGTAGGACGCCTCGTCCATCAGCATCCGCGGGTGCAGGAGCGGAGGCCAGTCGTCCGCCTGCAGTCCTTCGTAGCTCCCGGGAGGAAAGGCCTCCGGTTGCTCCACGACTGCCAGCGGCACATCCTCCCGCAGGAGCAGCCTGGCCGCGGTCGGGCAGTAGTGCGACAGGGTGATCGCGACCCCGCGTGGGCCCGTCCGGGCAATGCGGGGAAACTGGCGGCAGGTCACCGGCAATGCTCCCTGACCGAGTTGGCCGTGCACGGCACAGAGGCGCGAGGCCTGGTCGAAGAAGACACAGGCACCGCGCTCGCGCCTGAGGACGCCGGCGTAGCCCTCAGGAGGAAAGCCCGCGGCAAACGGCTCGACGAGCGGCAGGCGCCGCTCCTGCTGGCCGGCCTCGATAGCCGCCCGCGCGGATGACTCCACGGGGACGTCCCAGTCCGTGCCGCAGCACCGCCCGGAGTGCCCGCAGCGGTAGTCCGCATGGATGCTCAGCGCGACCATTCTGCCTGTGTTTAGCCCTGTGTATTCAGTCACTTAGCGCCGTACATAAGTATTACAGACCGCGGCCGCCGACCTCGGATACCGTTGTTCCGGGTCGCAGGGCATCCCGCCCGCCCCACAAAGGAGCCATGGCTCAACCCACTCTGCTCTTCGGCCGGAAGTACTCGAAAGGCATCAACTGGATCACCACCATCGCCATGGTGGCCTTCCACATCGCCGCCGTCGCAGCCTTCTTCTACATCGACACCGGCGCCATCATCACGGCGGTCGTGCTGTATTTCGTGGCCGGCATGCTCGGCATCGGCATGTCCTACCACCGGCTGCTGACGCACCGCAGCTACAAGACCCCGAAGTGGATGGAGTATTTCCTCACGATCTGCGCCACGCTGGCCCTTGAAGGCGGTCCGATCTTCTGGGTCGCGACGCACCGTGTTCACCATCAGAAGTCGGACCGGGAAGGCGACCCGCACACCCCCCGCGAAGGTGGCTTCTGGGCGCACATGGGCTGGATCCTGACGGGTCAGGGCCTGCATCAGGAGACGGCGCTCCTCGCCCGCTACACGCCGGACCTCGCCAAGGATAAGTTCCATGTGGCGCTCACCAAGTGGCACTGGGTGCCGCAGGTGGTGGTGGGTGTCCTCCTGCTGGCCTTCGGCGGCATTCCCTATGTGCTCTGGGGCATGGGCGTCCGCACGGTGTTCGGCCTGCACACAACCTGGGCCGTCAACAGCGCCACGCACATGTGGGGCAGCCGGCGGTTCGCCACGCGCGACGACTCCACGAACAACTGGTGGGTGGCGCTGCTCACCTTCGGCGAGGGCTGGCACAACAACCACCACGCGCACCCGACCTCGGCTCGTCACGGCCTGGCCTGGTATGAGCTGGATCTGAACTGGATCGGCATCAACACCCTGAAGTTGTTCGGCCTCGCTTGGGACATCAAGGTCGCCAAGCTCTCCGAGATCGTGCCGTACGACGAGAACGACCGCATCGAAGTGGACGGCCAGGCCGTCGCGTAGCACACCGGCCGTGAGCGCCCGGTGGCGGGTCCTGTCCGCAGGCAGCCCCACCGGGTGCTCGGCCAACTCCGCAGGCCACGACTCAGGCCTGCGCGCCCGGCGGGGCACCCCGCCCGCGGCCACCCGCGCGAGGGCGCATCCCTCGCGGCCAGCGCCACCGGCGCTCCCCGGCGGGACTAAGATCTCCCCATGACCCGCCGCCAAAAGGCGATCAGTCTCGTCGTGGTGCTTGCCGTCGCGTCTCTGGCCGCGGCCGTCTCGCTGAACGTCGGCTGGATTGTCATCACGGCCGAGCAGATCACGCCGCTGCTCTGGGGCATCGCCTCCTTCGCCGTCGTCATCGCCGGCATCATCCTCTACACGGTCTTCCTCGTCCTCGAGATCAAGCGCAATGAGGAGCACGACACCTTCATCAGCGCCGTCACGCATGAACTGAAGACGCCGATCGCGTCGATTCGCCTCTATCTGGAGACGCTCCAGCGCCGCACGCTCAGCGATGACCAGCGCCGTGAGTTCTACGGCGTGATGCTCGCCGACACGGACCGGCTCCAGCAGATGGTCGATAACGTGCTCAAAGCCGGCGTGGACCGCCAGAAGCGACCGGAGGCGTTTTCGCGCGTAGATTTGAGCGCGCTGGCCCGTGAGTGCGTGGAAACGGCCGCCCTCCGGCACCACCTCCCGGCCGACGCCATTGCGCTCGACGTGCAGGGGGATCAGCCGCTGACGGTCATGGGCGAGGCCGACGACCTCCGGACGGTCGTCTCCAACCTGCTCGACAACGCGGTGAAATACTCCGGCGACGCCGTCCGCGTGCTGGTGACCCTGGCCACGCCGACGCCAGACTCCGTCTGGGTGCGCGTGCAGGACAGCGGCGTGGGCATTCCCTCCTCCCAGCTAAAGCGCATCTTCCGGCGCTTCTACCGCGTGCCCGTCCACGGCGCCACGGTCAAGGGCACCGGGCTCGGCCTCTTCCTGGTGCGCTCCATCGCCAAGGCCCACGGCGGCCGGGTGTTCGCGCAGAGCGAGGGCGAGGGCCGCGGCGCCACGTTCACCGTCGAGCTGCCTCGCGCACTCCGGGCATGAGCCGCATTCTGGTCGTCGAGGACGAACGGCATATTGCCAACGGCCTGCGCTTCAATCTCGAAGCCGAAGGCATGGAGGTCGAGGTACTCGGCAACGGCGCCCAGGCGGCCACACTCCTGCTCGCCGAGCGCGACCGCTTCGACGCCGTGCTGCTCGATGTGATGCTCCCCGGCAAGGATGGCTACGCCGTGGCCGCCGAGGTGCGAGCCGCCGGGCAGTTCGTCCCCATCCTCATGCTCACCGCCCGGGGTCGCGCCGAGGATGTGCTCCGCGGGCTCGAGGCCGGGGCCGACGATTACGTGCCCAAGCCGTTTGAGCTGGCCATCCTGCTCGCGCGCCTCCAGGGACTGCTGCGCCGGGGCCGGTGGCAACGCAGCGACCACCCCGCCACCGCGGACACGGCGGCACCGGATGTCTGCACCGTCGCGGGCCGGCGGATCGACTTCGACGCGATGGAAATCACGGTAAAGGACCGCACGCATCGGCTCACACGGATGGAGTGCGACCTGCTTCGGTACCTGGTGAGAAATGCCGGGCGCGCCATCTCACGCAAGGCCATCCTCGAGGACGTGTGGGGACTGGTGGACAGCACCGATACGCGCGCCATCGACAACTTCGTGGTGCGGCTGCGGCGCTACCTGGCTGACGGCCCAGGGGCGCCCGCGATTCTGCAGACCGTGCGCGGGGTGGGCTACAAGTTCGTGCTGCCCGCATAGCCGGCACCGGCTGGAAGGAATCCACCCCGGGGGCCACATAATAGGGAGCATGCGCGCCAGTGAAATCATCGAAGCCCACGGCCATCTGATCGATTCAGGCCACCTCAGCGCCATCTTCGACAAGGTCATCGAGCAGAACGCCGCCTACGAGGTGCTGCGCTTCGACATCGGGCGCACCAACGACGACGCGAGCCGCATCGAAATGCGCCTCACGGCGGAGACGCCTGAAGCCCTGGCCGACCTGCTCAAGCAGCTCACGCACCTGGGCTGCACCCTGCTCCAGGAGCGCGACGCGATCCTGGCCCCGGCCGAGAAGGACCGCTGCGTCCGCGACGACTTTTACTCCACGACCAACCACCGCACCCAGGTCAGGGTCGGCGGACAGTGGGTCGAGGTGCAGCAGCAGCGCATGGACGCCGTGATCGTGGTGATCGACGGACAAGCCTCCTGCCGGAAGCTCCGCGATGTGCGCGCCGGCGACATGGTCGTATGCGGACACGAAGGCCTGCGCGTCCTGCCCGAGTTCCGCGAGCGCGACCGCCTCGGCTTCGCCTTCATGAGCAACGACGTCTCCTCCGAGCGTCGGGTGGAGGCCACCGTGACGAAGGTCGCCGCACTGATGACGGAGGTGAAGAAGAGTGGCGGCCGCATCGCGGTCGTCGCCGGTCCCGTCGTCGTCCACACGGGCGGTGTCGAGCACTTCAGCGCGCTCATCCGGAAGGGCTACGTGGATGTGGTCCTTGCGGGCAACGCCCTCGCCGTGCACGACATCGAATACGCCCTCAAGGGCACCTCGCTCGGGATCGACCTGGTCGCGGGGACGCCCGTGGATCAAGGCCACCGCAACCACATGGCGGCCATCAACACCATCAACCGGGCCGGCGGCATCAAGGAAGCCGTCCAGCAGGGCGTGCTGACCTCGGGCGTGATGTACGAGTGCGTGACGCACAACGTCGGGTACGTACTGGCCGGCAGCATCCGCGACGACGGCCCGCTCCCAGACACGATCATGGACCTCATCGAGGCCCAGAACGAGTATTCGGCGGCCCTGACCAACGTCCAGATGGTGCTGATGCTCTCCTCGATGCTCCACAGTATTGGCGTCGGCAACATGCTCCCGTCGTGGGTGCGGGTCGTCTGCGTGGACATCAACCCGGCCGTCGTGACCAAGCTGAGCGATCGGGGGTCCATGCAGACCGTGGGCGTTGTGACCGACGTCGGCATGTTTCTGCAACATCTTGCCCGCAAGTTGGATTAAGATTCCGCTATCTGACGCTTAAGTCCTATAGACTGATTGGACTTGTTCAGATGGGTCCAAGGACGGGCCCCCCTTCGCCCGCTTCAGGGAGCGGTGCGGGTGAGACGGATGCGACGAGAACAGCGGGAATTGGTGAGCCGGAAGGTTCTGAGGGGCCGTTACATGTGGATCGGCCTGGTCGTCGGCGCCGTGGGTGGCGTCTTCGCCGCGCAGGTGACCGGCATCGGCGTCATGATCGGCGTGGGCGCCGTGCTCGGACTCATCCTCTCCCAGGCCATCTACTCCCGGGGTTAGCGCCCCTTCTGAACGAGCGCGAGGGCCCGGTGCACCTGGCCGCCCTGCCACACGGCCACCGCCCCGGTCGCCCCGGGCTGACCTGCTATCCTGAGCCCATGGGCAAACGGATCGTTCTGTTTCTCGTCACCAATCTCGCGGTCGTCCTCACGCTCACGGTCATCCTGCGTCTGCTGGGGCTGGACCACTACGCCACGGCCAACGGCATCGACCTCGGTTCGCTCGCCATGTTCTGCCTCGTCTGGGGCATGGGCGGCGCCTTCATTTCGCTGCAGCTGTCACGCTTCATGGCCAAACGCGCCATGGGTCTGCAGATCGTCGACGGCAACACCGGCAACCCTGAGGCCGACTGGCTCTACCGCACGGTGGAAGGCCTGACCCGCAAGGCGGGCCTCCCGATGCCGGAAGTCGGCCTCTACGACTCCCCCGAACTCAATGCCTTCGCCACCGGCCCAAGCCGGAACAAGAGCCTCGTGGCCGTCTCCACCGGGCTGTTGCGCTCCATGGACCGCCCCGAGGTGGAAGGCGTGCTCGCGCACGAAGTCACCCATATCGCCAACGGCGACATGGTCACCATGACGCTGCTCCAGGGCGTGGTGAACGCCTTCGTCATGTTCCTCTCGCGGGTGATCGCCTTCGCCATCTCCAACTCAGGGCGCGACGACGAGCGCCGCGGCAACAACGGCATGTCGTTCCTCGTGATGATGGTGCTGCAGGTCGTCTTCGGCATCCTCGGCTCGATGATCACCGCGTGGTTCTCGCGCCAGCGCGAGTTCCGGGCCGATGCCGGCGGCGCGCACCTGGCCGGGCGCGAGCACATGATCGGGGCCCTGCGGCGCCTGATGGCCGCCCACGAGCCGGTGGACACGAGCCAGGCCGCCCTCGCGACACTCAAGATCAATGGCGCCCGCGGCTGGATGATGTTCTTCTCCACCCACCCGCCGCTTGAACAGCGCATCGCCGCGCTCGAGGCGGGCCGGTAACGTGCACCGCACGCTGGTCTCGACCGCCGAGTTGGCTGGACACCTGGACGACCCCACGTGGGTCGTCGTGGATGTGCGGTACAACCTGACGGACACCGCAGCCGGCGCCGCGCAATATCGCGAGTCGCACATCGCTGGCGCGGTGTACGCGAGCCTCTCACACGACCTGGCCACCACGCCCACTGGCACCAACGGCCGGCACCCGCTGCCCACCGTTGAGACCATGGCCGCCACCTTCGGACGCCTCGGCATCGGCCCCGCCACCCAGGTGGTCTGCTACGACGCCGACAACATGTTTGCCGCGCGCCTCTGGTGGATGCTGCGCTATCTCGGGCACGACGCCGTCGCCGTGCTCGATGGCGGATTCCCGAAGTGGGTGAACGAAGGGCGGCCTGTGCAGTCCGGCGAGCAGCACCGCACGCCAGCGACGTTTACTCCCGCGCTTCGCGCCGGGATGCGCGTGCCCGTGGAGACCGTCGCGGCCGCATCACAGGACGGCACGCTCCGCCTGGTGGATGCCCGCGCGCCCGAGCGCTTTGCCGGACAGAACGAAACGCTGGACAAGGCGGCCGGCCACATCCCCGGCGCCGGCAATCACTTCTTCAAGCTGAACTTCACGCCAGAGGGCACTATTCGCCCCGCCGAGGAGCTCCGCGCCGCGCTCACCGCCACCACGGAGGGAAAGCCGATGTCCGATGTGGTGATGTATTGCGGCTCCGGCGTCACGGCCTGCCAGAACCTGCTCGCACTGGAACATGCGGGGCTACCGGGCGCGCGCCTCTACGTGGGGTCGTGGTCTGAATGGTCGGCGGACCCGGGCCGGCCGATCGAGACCGGCGCCGCACGCTAGTCGCCCGACTGCGGGCACCGCCCGCCCTCTCTCGACCACGCTACGACCGCGTACGCGGCTCTCCGACGGTTACCGGTATTCGTGTGTGCAGTCGGGAACGGCGCTACTCCACCCGAGGGCGAATACTGGCTCGCCATGGTCCCATTCACTGATGCCACCACCGCGGCCGGACCCGTACCGCCCGTGCTCACGGGGAACCTCACGGCGACCGCCGGCCACAGCCGCATCGCGGTGCGCCCCACGGCGATCGCGGAGCGCTCCCCGCGTCAGCGGGCCGGAACCCTGCTGCAGGATGTGGCGCTCCTGGCCCTGATCGTCGTCGCATTGCCGTTTGCGATCATCCTGGTCGGCATGCCTTTCGCGCTGCTGCTCTGGGTCATCCGGTCGCTGGTCACCGGGCTCTAGGGCATCAGCCGCGTCCGCGCCGCATGCGCGCGCGTCAGCGAGCCGTGCCGATGCAGTCGAAGTCGATGTAGCCGCGCTCCACGTCGGTCGAGCTGAGCCGGACGCGGATCGTGTCGCCCACGTCGAGCCCCCGCTCTCCGCGCGACACGCGCCCTTCCACCGGAATGGCCAGCAGTCTGGCCCACGTCCCCTTCTCGGACGCACCCGTCACCAGCGCCTCGAACTCCTCCCCCACTCTCGACTCCAGCAGCAGCGCCGCGGCAGACTTGCTGACCTGCCGCTCCACCTTGCGCGCCGCATCCTCCATCGTCGTCACATGTGCCGCCAGGTCGACGAGCGTGTCAAAGGGATACGGTGACGCGACGCCAGCCAGCGCGCTCTTGAGAAGCCGCTGCGTGATGAGGTCGGGATAGCGGCGATTGGGCGCGGTCGAGTGCGTGTAGTCCCGCACGGCCAGACCGAAGTGCCCAGGCGCCGTGGCGCCCGGCCGCTCGGCGATGTACTCCCCAGCACCGAGCAGCTTGATCACCGCCAGCGAGAGGTCCGGAAAGCGGGCAGGATCGGCGGCACGCTGTACCAGGAGGAAGGCGTCGAGGGCCACGGGGTCCGGGTCGGCCGGCAGCGCCGTGCCGTGGGTGCGTGCCAGGTCCACAATGCGATCCCATCGGCGGGGCTCGCGCACGACCCGCCGGAGCGATGGCAGACCCGCATCGGCCAGGAAGCGGGCCGTCACGCCATTGGCGGCAATCATGAAGTCCTCGATCAGCATCGTGGCGAAGCTGGCGCGCTCGGCATCGAGGCGCTCAATCTGATCGCCCGAAAAGAGCGGCCGCGCCTGGATGGTTTCGAGGCTGAGGGCGCCATGCTCGTGCCGCCGATTCCGCAGCGCCTGAGCGGCCTGATGCTGCATCCGCAGATTCTCCGACAGGCCCGGCACGGCCGCGGCGGCCTCCGGGATCGGTGCTTCCGCACTCAGCCACGCGGCCACGCCGTGGTAGGTCAGCTGTGCGTGGTTGCGCACCTGTGCGCGATAGACAGCCGAGCGCTGAATGGCCCCGTCCGGCGCGACGGCGAACTCCACGACCACGGCCAGGCGCGTCTGGTCCGGGTTCAGCGAGGTCAGGTCCGTCGAGAGGCGTTCGGGCAACATCGGAAACACCCGGCCGGCCGTGTAGACCGACGTGGTGTTGTGGCGGGCGTAGGCGTCGATGGGCGACCCGTCTTTGACGAGCGCGTCGACGTCCGCAACGGCCACGCGAATCGTGAGCACGTCGCCGGAGGGTGCGTCCGCGACAGTCAGCTGGTCCAGGTCGCGGGAGTCGTCGTTGTCGATGGACGCCCACGGCAGCGCCGTCAGGTCACGGACGGCGGCACCGTCCCAATCCGTCCCGCCGTGCATCGCGGGCGGCGCCTGCAGCGCAGTGAGTTGGGCGCGACCGTCCTCTGACAGCTCGGGGAGGAAGCCCCGCTCGCGCATGGCCCGCACGGCCACGCGCTCCAGAATCGCCCGATGCGGCCCCCGCCCCTGCGGGGGGTGGCTTCCGCGACTCTGCTGAGGGTCAGGCGCTAGAACACCCTGATGGATGAAATCTTGTCGTTCCATGGACCATGCCGCATGTCGGTAACGTCCGAGGTGACGGGGGCAGACGCGCCCTCAAAATCGCGGTCGCCGAACACGATCACGCCACCTGCGCGGATGAGTCGGATCGACGAGATCTTGTCATTGAAGCCTTCGGGCACTTCCGTATAGCTGCCTCCACGCGCCACGCAGAAGTAGTCTCCCTTGAAACCAGGATCGCGATAGAAGCAGGCCCCCTGCTCGGGCAGGCTGGCGTGGCCCCAGCCGGGGAAGCGGCCACTCTCCCAGGCGGTCGCCGTCGCGGTGACACGGACGGACGAGATCTTGTCGTTCCAGCCCTGGTGCTTCAGGTTGCGGACGTCGGTGAGGAAGTGACCCGACGCACCCTTGAATCGTTCATCCGTGAAGACCTGCACGTTCACGTTGCCGAGCATACGCATCGAGGACACCTTGTCCCGCATGTCGTAGGGCAGCTTCCGGCGACTGTCGCCGGACTCAATGCAGAAGTAGTCGCCGTGGAAGTTCGGATCCTTGAACAGGCAGACCCCGGAGCGCGGCATCTCCCTCGAACCCCACTGGTCATCATCGCGGCCGGCAGCTCCGGCACGCGTGCCGAACGCACTCAGCAGACACAGAGCAAGAATGGTAATGGTGCGATGCGTGGTAGACATGTGGATAAGACCTCGCCTCGGACTATAGCGACGCGTCGTGGGCTCGGCTGTGTCCGATCGCACAGCCACATTCCCATGGTGCGGCCACGATGCCTCATCAATGGCACGTCCCGCAGCGAGGTGATTGACCTGAGAGAACGAAGCGCATGGCGACCATAGGACCAGGACTGAGTGATGCCACCGTGCAGGCCCGGCTCGCGGAGGACGGCTTCAATGAAATCCCGCGACCGGAACGGCGCACGCCGTTCCGGATCGTGCTGGAGGTCGTCCGCGAACCCATGCTGGCGCTCCTGCTGGCAGGGGGCGTGGTCTACCTGGTGCTCGGCAGTCTCCAGGAAGCCCTGATCCTCCTCGCATTCGCGACCTTCTCGATCCTGGTGACCGTCGTGCAGGAGTCCCGCACCGAGCGTGTGCTTGAAGCCCTGCGCGACCTCACGAGTCCGCGCGCGCTGGTGATTCGAGGTGGCGAGCAGCGGCGCATCGCGGGTCGGGAAGTGGTGCGGGGCGATCTGCTCGTGCTCGGGGAGGGCGACAGAGTCCCCGCGGACGCCGTGCTGCTCGACTCCCAGGATCTCCACACGGACGAGTCGCTCCTGACAGGCGAGTCCGTCCCCGTCCGCAAGGTCGCGGCTCCGGCACCGTCCGCGTCAACGCCGGCGCCCCGCCCAGGCGGAGACGACCTGCCTTACGTCTTCTCCGGGTCGCTCATCGTGCGCGGCACAGCTGTGGGCGAGGTCGCGGCCACCGGTGCGCGGAGTGAAATCGGCCGCATCGGCCAGTCTCTCAACAGCCTGGAAGCGGAAGCGCCTCGCCTCCAGACTGAGATCCGGCGACTCGTCCGCGTGTTTGCCGTGATCGGTGGCAGCGTCAGCGTGCTGGCCGTGCTGCTCTACGGGTTCCTGCGCAGCGGCTGGCTCGACGCCCTCCTCGGCGGCATCGCGCTCGGCATGTCCATGCTGCCCGAGGAGTTGCCCGTCGTCCTCACCGTGTTCATGGCGATGGGCGCCTGGCGCATCTCGCGCGCCCGCGTGCTGACGCGGCGCGCCTCGGCGATCGAGGCGCTCGGCGCCGCCACCGTGCTCTGCACGGACAAGACCGGCACGCTCACGGAGAACCGGATGACCGTGGCCGAGCTGTGCCTGCCTTCAGGGGCATCGTTCAGGCCGGCCACTGGCACCAGCACGGAGGTCGCAGCTCCGTTCCAGGAGTTGCTCGGCACAGCGGTCCGCGCGTCTGCCCCCGAACCTGTGGATCCGATGGAGCGGGCGATCCACGCGCTCGGCACCGGACCCGCCGGCATCAGCCCTCCCTCCGCTACGGGCGACACCGTCGTGCGGTCCTACGGACTGCGGCCCGAGCTGCTGGCGATGTCCCAGGTGTGGCAGCCCGCTGGCGGTGCCGCCTCATTGGCGGTCGCCGCAAAGGGCGCCCCGGAAGCCATCTTCGGGCTGTGCCGGCTGGATGTGCAGGCCCGGGCCGCCATGACCGCGGCCGTGGAGGCCATGGCCGCTCGCGGTCTGCGTGTGCTGGGTGTGGCCGGGGCCACCATGGACGGACGCGACCTGCCGGAGTCCCAGGCCGGCTTTGCCTTCCGCTTTTCCGGGCTCGTCGGTCTCGCGGACCCCCTGCGTGCCAGTGCCGCCGACGCCGTCCGCGAGTGCCAGTCCGCCGGCATTCGGGTGGTGATGATTACCGGCGACTACCCCGCCACGGCGCTGGCGATCGCGCAGGAGGTGGGTCTCGACACCGGACACGCCGTTGTGAGCGGCGGTGACCTGAGCGCCCTCGACGACGCCCAGCTGCGCGAGCGGGTGCGGACGGCCACCGTCTTCGCGCGCATCATGCCCGAGCAGAAGCTGCGCATCGTCAGCGCGCTCAAGGCCAACGGCGAGGTGGTGGCCATGACGGGCGACGGCGTCAACGACGCGCCGTCCCTCAAGGCCGCGCACATCGGTATCGCGATGGGTGGCCGCGGCACCGACGTGGCACGCGAGGCCTCCGCGCTGGTCCTGCTCGATGACGACTTCGGCTCCATCGTGGCCGCCGTTCGTCTGGGCCGCCGCATCTACGACAACCTGCGCAAGGCCATGGCCTTCATCGTCGCCGTGCATGTGCCCATCGCCGGACTGGCGCTGCTCCCCCTCGTACTCGGCTTGCCGGTGCTCTTCGGCCCGATGCACATCGCGTTTCTCGAGATGGTGATCGACCCGGTGTGCTCCATGGTCTTTGAAGCCGAGCGCGCAGAGGCGAATGTGATGCGGCGCCCGCCACGGGCTCCGGATGAGCCCATCTTCTCCGCCGCGATGGTGGGGTGGAGCCTGCTGCAGGGCGCACTGGCGCTGGTGCTTGTTGGGACGATCTTCGTGGTGGCTACGCACCGGGGCATGCCGGACACCGAGGTACGAGCGCTCACGTTCTTCTCGCTCGTGTTCGCCATCGTCGCGCTGATCTTCGTGAACCGCTCGTTCAGCGCGTCGCTGACCGCCGCGTTCCGCCTCTCGAATCCGGCGCTCGCGTGGGTGCTGCTGGTGGTGACGGGGATGCTGACGCTGACGCTGCGCTGGCCGCTCGCCAGCCGCCTGTTCCGCTTCGGTCCGCTGCACGCGGACGACCTGCTCCTCGTGCTCGGCGCGGGGGTGCTGGTGCTGGGCGTGCTCGAACGGCTGAAGCCCCTCTGGCAGGCGCGGCTCAAGGACGCCGCACGCACGGCGTCCCTGTGATGCTGTCGAGGCCGCGCCTAGGCCGGCCCGACCTTCATCGTCACGCCATGCTCGGTGCGGACGGCCACGATGCGGTGGTGCAGGATGCGCGAGAACTCCAGGTCCACGAAATACTCGGCGCCCTCTTCCGGCTCTGGCTGCAGGCAGACCTCCACCGCCTCGGTCTGATCCCGCAACTTGGCGGCGTCGGCCTCCGACACAAATCCGAGGAGGTGAACAGTGCCGTCAGCCAGGCGCTGCGTCTCGTAACACCGGAACCGGCGCTCCGCATAGAGCGGCGAATTCGCCAGCGCGGGCGAGTAGGTATAGCCATAGACGCCGTTGGGCACGGCATTCACGCCGAGACCTTCTTCCGCGGCGGTCACGATGCGGAGCTTGCGGTCCGCCCGCAGCCGCTCCTGATCGGGGGCCGCCTTCGCCAGTTCGTAAACAACTCTGCTCATCAGTCTGTTCCCGCTCGTCCTTCTTGAAGACCGGCGCGCTCAGCGCGCCGCCGTCACACCCACCGGGCAGTTCACTCCCGTGCCCCCGAGGCCGCAGTAGCCATTCGGGTTCTTGGCGAGGTACTGCTGGTGGTAATCCTCGGCGTAATAGAACGCCGGCGCGTCGGCGATCTCCGTCGTGATCCGTCCAAACCCTGCAGCCGTCAGCCGATCCTGATAGAGCGCCCGCGAGGCCACGGCAGCGGCGGCCTGGTCAGGTGTGGTCGTGTAGAACGCCGACCGATATTGCGTGCCCACGTCATTCCCCTGCCGCATCCCCTGCGTGGGGTCGTGGCTTTCCCAGAACACCCGCAGCAGTTCCTCAACGGGGCAGGCCGCGGGGTCAAAGACCACCAGCACGACTTCCGTGTGGCCAGTCATGCCGGAACACACTTCCTGATACGTCGGATTGGGGGTGTAGCCACCGGCATAGCCCACGGCGGTGCTGTAGACCCCCTCGGTCTGCCAGAACTTGCGCTCCGCGCCCCAGAAGCAGCCCAGGCCCACGATCACCTGTTCGGTCCCATCGGGGAACGGCGGCACCTGCCGGTGC
Source organism: Acidobacteriota bacterium (assembly GCA_947482665.1). Classification (GTDB taxonomy): domain Bacteria; phylum Acidobacteriota; class Vicinamibacteria; order Vicinamibacterales; family UBA2999; genus CANKJK01. The sequence continues at coordinate 130,629 of CANKJK010000004.1, read as the reverse complement.
CCGTTGACGACATGCGCCTCACGGACGGGCAGCGCCTCGGCCCGGCCCGGCAGCGCCTGGTCCGGCCGCGGCAGACGCAGGTTCATGGCCATCGCGCCATTATAGGAGGTCCATGCCGAGAAGCTTCACCGCGGACCGCGGCGACCGTACCCTGCGCCTCGACCAGGTGATCCTCCGGCATCTCCCAGAGGTGCCTCGGATTTCGCGGACGAAGGTGCAGCGCTGGATTGCCGCAGGACTCGTCACGGTGAACGGCCGGGCGGCGGGGCGCCCCGCCGTGGGTGTGGCCGTGGGGGACGAAATCGCCGTGGGCGGGGAGGAGGTGATGGCCGAGCGGGCCCTCCCCAAGCCCGAGGCTCAGGCACTCGACGTCCTCTTCGAGGACGACGCACTCCTCGCCCTCAACAAGCCAGCGGGCGTCGTCGTCCACCCGTCCTACAAACACGCGGCCGGCACGTTGTTCAACGGCATCCTCGGCTATCTCGGCCAGGGCTCCACGTCCGACGACACACCGCGCTTGCTTCATCGACTGGACAAGGACACCTCGGGAGTCCTCCTGGTCTCGAAGTCTCTCGTGGTGCACCGGAAGGCGCAGCGGACCATGACCGCTGGCCTCGCCAGCAAGACCTACCTCGCGGTGGTGCATGGCCAGCCACGGCCGGGTTCCGGCGCCATCACGTTCCCGCTTGGCGGCGACCCTCGCGATCGCCGGCGCGTCGCCGTGCGCGAGGACGGGAGCCCATCGGAAACGCGCTACACCGTCGTGGCCCGCGGCGAGCACGCCGCGCTGGTGCGCTGCGAGCTCATCACCGGCCGCATGCACCAGATCCGCGTGCATCTCTCCGCGAGCGGCTGGCCCATCGTCGGCGACCAGGTCTACGGCCGGCCGGGCGACACCTTCCCTCGCCAGGCCCTGCACGCCTGGCGACTCACGCTGCCGCATCCGGCAAGTGGAGCGCCGCTCGCCCTCGAGGCGCCGCTCCCAGAAGACCTGACGGAGCTCTGCGACACACTCGTGCTCCCGCTCCCGCGGGAGTAGCCGTTGGGAGAGGCAGCGGCTCGGAAGACGGGCACGCTCACGCCGCTCTTCTGACCGTCACGCCGTGGGGACAGATCGTGTCCCCGCCCGGTGAATGGCTGAGACGTGGTTCGAAGGTTTTCCTTCCAAGTCCGAGACCTGTCCTGCATGGCACAATCCCTGCTAGGTTCAAGGTCAGGCCTTATCGTGTACACCCGTCTCACTCTCGCAACTCTCGGCATCACCGCCTCGGCCGTGCTTGCGATCGGCTGCATCACGCAGCAGGCTCCCACGGACACGGTGAGTTCCATCACGGCGCCAAGTGCGATCTCCGCCTCGGGGTCGACCTCAACCTCGACCGGAAGCGGTGATGATCGGTCCGGCCGCACCACGGCCAGCACCACACCAGCCACGACTCCGGCTACCGGGTCCGCGGGGAGCCCGACCACGACAACGCCTCCGGCACCGGCCACCATCACCGTGGCCTATCAACAGGACCTGAAACCCATCTTCGACGCCGACTGCACCCGCTGCCATTCCAGCAGCCGGCCCTACGGCAACTACTCAATGACCACTTACGCACAGGTCATGCGCGCAGTGGCGGCGGGCAACACCAACAGCGTCCTCATCCGCTTCACGCAGCGCGGCGGCAGCATGTATCGCTACTGGAGCGGCAATGCGCAGGGCAAGGCAGACCTCGTACGCACCTGGATCGTGAACAACGCAGCGGCGCAAACCCGATGATGATTCCCGTTCGTCTCTCTGCGCCGCTCTTGGGTGCCCTCCTGGTCGTCGGTGCGCTCGGCGCGCCGGGCCGCGCGGCTCTGGCCGCTGATGCCCTGGTGCCGAAAACCACACCGTCCATCACGCTGCCTGACGCCGCGGGCACGCCGGTCTCCCTGGAATCGCTCAAGGGCAAGGTCGTGCTCGTGGATATCTGGGCCAGCTGGTGCGTGCCCTGCAAGGTCGCGTTCCCCGCCTACGACGCGCTCTACCGCGAGCACCGGGAGCACGGGCTCGAAGTGGTCGCCATCAATGTGGACGAAGACCGCAAGGCCGCCAATACGTTTCTCGAAGGCCGCGGGCACTCGGTGCGCGTGCTCTTCGACCCGAAGGGCGTGGCGCCAACCGGCTTCAAGCTCAAGGGCATGCCCACCTCCTACCTCATCGATCGCAAGGGCGTCACCCGCTTCGCGCACGAGGGTTTCAACGACAAGGTCCTGGCCGACTACCGCCGTGAGATCGTCCAACTCCTGGAGGAGAAGTGATGCCCCGACTCGTCCGCCTGGCCGTGCTGGCGGCTGTCCTCTCTGTGAGCACGCTCCTCACTGCCTGCGCCACGGTACAGCCATGGCAGCGCGGCCGCCTGGCGAGCCCGTGCATGCAGTTCAGCCCGGACGGCGAACTCGCGGCATTTGCCAGCCACTGGCAGGAGTCCCGCGAAGGCGCGGCCGGCGGCAACAGCCTGCAGGGCGGTGGCTGTGGCTGCAAGTAAGCGGAGCGGCCTGCTCATCGCCGCGGCGGTTGCCGCGGCAGGTATGGGTGTGGCGCTCGTGGTGGGGCGGCCGGTCACGGCGCAGCAGCCCGCCGAGGAGTCCTACGGCATCTCGATGCACGCCTTCACGGATTCGCGCGGCGTGACCGTGCTCAGTCCCTCGGGCGAGCTGAGCCGCGACTTCACCACGCGCACCGGCCTCCGGGCCAGCTTCGGCGTGGACGCCATCTCGGCGGCGTCGGATTCCTGCATCCGCTGCCACCCGGACGGCGCCTACAATGCCCGCGCCTATGTGAACGCCTCGCTCTTCCGGAAGTACGGCGACACGAAGGTCTCGGTCGGCGGCGAATTCAGCCGCGAGCAGTTCTACACCGCCACGACGGGCTCGACCTCGATCTCGCGGACGCTCAATCAGGCGAACACGACGATCGCAGGTGGCTACGCCTTCTCCCTCAACCAGCCGGTGCTCCATCCGAGCGAGGATGTCGCCCGGCAGTACGCCCACTCGGCGTTCGGCACCGTCACCCAGACCCTGACGAAGGGCACGGCCGTGCAACTGGGCTACGAGGTCAGCCGGATCACAGGCTTCCAGAACAACGTGTTCCTGCGCGCCAACGTCGACGGCGTTCGCATGCTCGGCAACCACCCCGAGCTCCGCCTGCGGCACTCGATCACAGCGAAGCTCCGCCAGGCACTGCCCGGGCGGATGTATCTCGAAGCCGACTTCCGCCGCTACCAGGACGACTGGCAGGTGCGCGCCAACACGTGGTCGGCCGGACTCTCGCGCGAGGTGAGTCCGCAGCTCACCATCGCCGGGGTGTATCGCCGGCACGAACAGACCGGCGCCTCCTTCTACCGACCCGTCTACACGGGCCAGCCGGAGTTCTTCACCGCGGACTTCCGCATCTTCCCGTTTGACGCGGATCTCTACACGGGCCGACTGAACTTCACGCCGAAGCAGGGGCTGATGGCCTTCCGCCAGGGCACCAGCCTCACGCTCCAGTACGAGTACTACCGGAACACGACGAAGTTCCAGGCCGCAACCGTCACGGCCGCCCTCCGCGTGCCCCTCAAGCACTGATGCGCCGGAGCCTTACGTGCTCCGGCATCCTCGCGGCGGCGCTCCTGCTAGCGTCGGCCGTCCCGCGCGCCGAGGGCCCGCTCACCACGACGGTGCGCCGGGTTCTCATGGGCACCACCATCACGGTTGAGGCCACCGGCGGCGTGGCCGCCTCACGGGCCGCCGCGATCGACGAGGCGTTTGCCGCCATGGTCGAGGTCGACCGGCTGATGAGCAACTACAAGCCGGACAGCGAGCTGACGCGCATCAATACCGACGCGGCACTGCGTCCCGTGAAGGTCAGCGACCCGATGTGGAGCGTGCTGACCGCGGCGCGGCGGGTCAGCCGCGCCAGCGGCGGCGCGTTCGACATCACGGTGGGACCGCTCGTCCGGCTCTGGGGCTTTCACGACAAACGGCCGCACGTGCCCAGCGCCACCGAACTGCAGCAGGTCCGGGCCATCGTCGGCTACGAAAACGTCGTCCTCGACGAGGCCACGCACACAGTGCGCTTCACACGGAAGGGCGTGGAGCTCGACCTCGGCGGCATCGCCAAGGGCTTCGCAGTCGAAGTGGCCGGACGCGTGTTGCAGCGGCGCGGCTACTCAGGGCTTGTGGACGCCGGCGGCAACCAGTATCTCGTCGGCACGCCCTTGAACAAGGCCCGGTGGGAGGTGGGCATCGAGGACCCGGAGACCCCGACGGCACTGCTCGGCTCGCTGCAGGTCGATGGCGGAGGCGTCTCCACCTCGGGCGGCTACCACAACTATTTCGTGTCAGGCGGCAAGACCTACGGGCATCTCATCGACCCGCGCACGATGGCGCCCAGCAATGCCGCGCTCAGCGTGACGATCATCTCGCCGGATGCGACGCTCGCCGATGCGTTGAGCAAGCCTGCGTATCTGCTGGGGCCCGAAAAGGGACTGGCGCTGGTGGAATCGTTCCCCGGCGCGATGGCGGTCATCGCCTACCGGGGAACATCAGGTCGTGTGGAACTGGTGATGTCGGAAGCGTTGAAGACGCGCTTCCGGCGGGCGCCTAATTCCCGACGGTGAAGGCGATCGACGCGACGGCCTTCGCCCAGGAGAGCTGCAGGTGGCCAGCCTGCTCGGTCACGTCGGTGAAACCCCAGGTGAGCTGATCGACGAGCATCGGCGACGCCGACACGGTCATCGGTGCGCGCACGACGTCCTTGTCGGTCTTGTAGTTGTAGGCGCCCCACAGGTGATCCGGCTTCGGCTCCTTCGGGTTGACCAGTGCGCTGTAGCTCGAGAGCACGAACGTCCAGTCCTTCTCGCCCTTGATCTCGATAAACACGCTGTACTCGCCGGCCGGTACGGTCTTGCCGCCGATGACCAGCGGCACTTCCGTATTGAGGCGCGTGGACACGTTTGCGCCCGCGCGCCAGATCGGCGCGCCCGCGAGCAGGCCCTTGCCGTAGTTTGCACCGGCGCCAAAGATGTCCGCGCGACCGCGCAGGATGGGACGCCCGTAGCTGATCTCAATCCACTTGCTGAACTTCGGCCCAACCTGCGTAGCCGATGTGCCAGCCGGGCTCGGCACCTTCTGCCCTTGAGCCGCCATGCCGCCTGCGAGGGCCATCACGGCCAGGGCCGTCAATACGAACTGCTTCATCAAGAACCTCCTGGCAGGAGATCTTACCGGAGGGCACCCGGTGCGCCAGCACCAGGCCCGGCTTCAGCTATCAGCCTTCTGACAATGGGCGCACCGTCATTCAGGCAAAGCGCCTTCCGCCGATATGAGCCATCCTGTTGGGGAGAAGTGCACAGATGAAACTCTTGCTGCCCGCGGTCCTGTTGCTGGCCTTTGCCGCCAGCCCCGCCAACGCGGAGGAGCGGGACTTCTGCGCCAACCGGCCGGGTCTCAACACCCCCGCCTGCACGCTCGCCCCAGGCGAGTCGGTGGCCGAGGTGGGTCTGCTCGGATGGGGCCATCAGGCCGTCGCGGCCTCTCGCCAGGACACGCTGACGCTGGGCGACATGACCCTCAGACTGGGGCTGTCCGAGCGTGTCGAACTCGAGTTCGGCTTCACCGGCTACGTCCACGATCGAGTCCGCGACCCGGCGCGCGGAGTTGTGTCCACGGCGTCCACTGGCGATGCGACCATTGCCTGGCGACGCGGACTCGCCGGGCCCAATGGCCCGATCGCCATCCAGGGCTCGGTGACGTTGCCCGTCGGCAGGTCCCCTGGCGGCGCGGGGGACTGGGGTGCAGGGATGCTGTTGCCAATGGGTTTCGATCTTGCTCAGGGCTTCCAGCTGTCGCTGACGCCTGAGGCGGGTGCTGCGGTCAATGCCAGCGGTTCGGGCCGTCACGTCGCCTTCGGCTCTGCGGCGGGCATCTCGCATCCTCTGGGCGCGACGGTCTCGCTCGCGGTCGAGGCACACCTGTCTCGCGATCTCGACCCGTCGGGCCACGATACCCAGTCGACGGCTGCTCTCTCGCTCGCCTGGCAGGCGGGTCAGCGCTTCCAGCTCGATATTGAACTGGATACGCGGCTGACTGGGGATGGCCCCGACCATGCCCTCCTCTTCGGCTTCGCGAAGCGTTTCCGCTAGGAGATGTGTATCGGAGCGCCAGAGCGGGCCGCCTCAGTTACTTGGCGAGGCCCTTCAGCCGCCGCACATCCGCCGCCTCGGCGACCGCCTGGTCACCCTCGACGCCGGCGTATTCCATCACCTCGACACCCGCTGGACAGCGCTTGTGGATCACTTCCACTGTCCAGGGCCTCGTATAGACCTTCGGGAAGTCTCGGGCCGGGACACATCGCCCAGCCGGCAGGCTGAGCGCGTCGGAGTAGGCGTTCAGGTCGTCGAATCGAAGAGCCAGGTTCATGGTGAACCGTCGAACGGTCCACTGATCCTGGCCGTATACTCTCAGCGCGAACCGGGCGCCAGAGCACGCGTCGGCGGGACCTGGAACGTCGGACACAACCCATGAGCAGCCGAACCACGGTGTTGCCACTACGAATTGGGGCGTTGACGGGCCTGCATAGGGCAGCGCTCTCCCTCGCGGCATTGACGGTTGGCGCGTTGTTGGGCCCGCCGTCACCGGCCGCCGGCCTTCAGGCCGCAGAGCGCCCCGTGTTGTCACGCGTGGCGCACGTGGGCCTGGTCGTACGGGACGCCGACCGCGCGGCCAGTGCGTGGGCCGACACGTTTGACGTGCCGCGTACGCCGCTGCGGACGGTATCGCCCGAGCGTCGGCGTCTCGCGGAGGTGCGCTTCGACAATCTCGTGCTGGAGTTTTCTGAACCGATTGGCGGCGCGAGCCCGTGGCGCGACTTCCTGACCGCGCACGGCGAAGGCATCCACCATCTGGCCTTCGAGGTACCCAATCTCAAGGATGCCGGACGCGCGCTGAAACAGTTCGGCGGACGCCAGACGTCCGGCACAGGCCGCGCCTCGGCCTTGTTCGATTTCGACAACCGCATGGGTGGCGCGATTGAATTGGTGCCCGCCGCGGCTGACAACCCGCGAAACGGACGCACGCCGGGGACCCGCACGACCATCGTCGCGCTCGGACACCTCACGCGAGACATCGAGCCTGCCCGCCGATTCTGGGGAGAACTGCTCGCCGCCCCCATTCCCGAGGCACGCGACACCAAGGGGGTGCCCTTCCCCGCCGACTGCCAGTGCGACCGCGAGGCCTATATTCGCGAGGTCAACATCCGCGGGCTGACTCCAGGCCTCAACCTCATTCAGCCGATGGGCGGCACCAGCGTGTGGCGGCACCTGATCGAGCAGCACGAAGGACTCGCATACCTGCAGTTCAACCTGCCCGATCAGGCGTCGCTGGACGCCATGATTGCGTCCCTGCTTGCTCGCGGCGGCGTGCGCACGCTCGGTGATACCGGCGCTCCCTACGCCTACATCGACCTCCAGCAGACACTCGGCCTGACGCTGCTACTGGTGAAGTCCGCGCCACCTCGCTGAGCGGGCAACTCCCCGGCCTCCCGGTGCACCATCGCGCCGCCGCCTCCGGGCCGAACCTGGGCGCGGACGCGCAGTCGGTCGTATACTGCGCGCCATGACATCGCGCCTTGGTCTCCTTGTTGGCGGAGTGGCGGTGGTCCTCGCGCTCGCTCCCATTCCAGCCCTCGTGCGTGCCCAGGGCAGCACCTCAGCGCTGACAGGCGCGGTGCGGTCACAGGCCGAGGGCCTGATGGAAGGTGTGGTCGTCATCGCGACGCGCGACGGGTCAGCGGTGATGACCTCGGTCACGACCAACGAACGCGGCGAATACGCCTTCCCCCGCACCCATCTCGAGAAGGGCACCTACCGGATCGCGATTCGTGCCGCCGGCTATGTCCTCCCGGAGGGTGACCGCCCGGTCCAGGTTGGCAACGGCGCTCCAGCGCGGCTCGATCTATCCCTGCAGACGGCCACGAAGGACCAGCTCGCGCACCAGCTCACCACCGTCGAATGGTGGAACAGCATGCCTGGCACGGCAGCCCAGAAGGACCTGCTGGTGCGGACCATGGTGAACTGTGGCTTCTGCCATGACATGGAGCGCGTCATGCGATCCAGATACACGGCGGATCAATTCCTGCCCGTGATGGGGCGCATGTCCACCTACGCCGCGGACAACAGCTCCGCGTGCGGCGTTGGGAGCGCGCGACACTGCGACACGAAGACCCTCGGACGCGTGCAGGTGCAGTCGGCGGCGCAGGTGCCGACCGACGAGCGGTCGAAGGCGCTGGCAGCCTACCTGGCGTCGGTGAACCTCAGCGGCGGCCGTACGACGTGGAACTTCCCGTTGACGCCGATGCCCCGGCCCAAGGGCAAGGCCACGCGGGCCATCGTCACGGTATTCCCCATTCCCCGTCAGCCGAGCGTCATTCACGACCTCACGGTCGATCGGCAGGGTCAGGTCTGGTACGGCGACAGCGGTTGGGGATATCTCGGGAAGCTCGAGCCCAAGACAGGGAAATTTCGCGAGTACGAGACGCCGCAGTCCTGGCCCGACCCGCGGCCGGGGTTCAAACGGATCGTCGGCATTCAGGACGTGGAGGCCGATGCGGACGGGCGCATCTGGGCCGTCACGGGATTCCTCGGAACCAAGAGCGGATACTTCGATCCGCGCACGGAGAAGTGGACCACGTTCGACATGCCGGCGCCGGTCTGGGCCTTCCTGCCCGCGTTCCACAAGGGCCAGTCCACAACGCTCTGGTCGACCGCGACCACCGCGCCTGCGCCCGCGCCCCTCACGGCCTTCCGCCTGAACGCCGCGCTCGGAAAAGTGGATGTCACCACGCCCGTTGGTGAGCCGGGAGGACGGCCGTTCTGTTATCAGGTCGAACGCGATCCGCACGACAACATGATCTGCGCCGGCTTCTACAACTCCAACATCGTCGTCGTGGACGCCAAGACCGGGAAGAGCCGGGCCTACCCGACACCCACGCCCAACGCGGGCCCCCGGCGCGGACGGGCGGACGACGACGGGCACTTCTGGTTCGGCGAGTTCCTCGCCGACAAGGCCGCCGTGTTCGACATCGCGACGGGCTCGATTCGCGAGTTTCCGTTTTCGGCAAAGTACATGTCCGCGTATGCGGCGGCACCGGATCACCACGGCGGGGGATGGGCCTCGAGCACCGGCTCGGACCGCGTGGTTCGCATCGACCGGAACGGCACCACCACCGAGTACCTGATGCCCGTCTACTACGATGCGCGCAAGGTGGTGGTCGATCCCAGCGCGAGCAGAACGACGGTCTGGCTACCCAACAAGAACTTGTCGCAGCTGATCCGGATCGAGCCGCTGGACTAGGACCCCGATACGGACACCCTCCGAAGGGCTGAAGGGCCGCCTCTCGGTCGCGAGTTTCAAACGGGCTCCCAGTTCCCGGCACCGCGGTCGACGACGTGGCCAACGCGACCATCCGCTGGCCCTACCCGACGTAGCACCTGCTGCGGGAGGAGAGAGACGTCGGCTGTCACTTGATCGCGATGAGCTCGACGTCGAAGACCAGCATCCCCTGCGGCCCACGCTTCCCCTTGTAAGCCAGCTCCGCCGGAATCCACAGTCGCCGCGTCTCGCCCACGACCATCAGCTGCAAGCCCTCGGTCCAGCCGGCAATGACCGCGTTCACGGGGAAGCTCGACGGCTTGCCCCGCGCAACGGAACTGTCGAACATCTTGCCGTCGGTGGTCCAGCCTGTGTAGTGCACCGTCACGTCACTGAACGTATTGGGTCGCCGCTTGCTGGTGCCCGGCGTGAGGATCTTCCACGCCAGCCCCGACCGCGTCGTCGTCGCATCGGCGGGGGCTGCGGCAACATCCTCGGGCGGCGGAATCATCTTGAGCGTGGTCTGGGCTGACGCCACCGTGGCCGCCAGGACGAACACAACGATGGCCATGCTGCGCATGCAAGTCCCTCCGGGGCCATCGTAATGCACGTGCCGCCCCGCAGAGCCACGCGCACATGACAGGCCTTCTGCCACCGCGCGAGCTCTCGCGCCGCCACTGTCGCCAGCGTCCGGGTCAGCGCGTGCGGCGGTGTCGACACCTCCAACCGACTAACGCGGCGGGCGGCTCACCGCGATTCGGGTCGCGGCGCCTTCCTGCTCGCGCCAGGCCCAGAGCACACCGTCGCTCGTGCGTGCGCCCACAGGGTAGGAGGCGTCCACCTCGCCGCTCAGCCGTGTGGGTGGACCGAAACGCCCGTTCTTCATGCCTGCCGTCACCCAGATCGCACGGTCCGTCCCTGCACCGTCCCACGCGACGAGGGGCAACCCATCCGCTGCCAGCACGATAGAGGGATGCGCGACGGTCCGCCCACGGGGACTGAGCTGCATCCGGGGAGAGGCATGCACGCCGTCGCGGGCTGACGCATAGAAGACAGCCTTGAACGGCGCTGGGCCGGGCACGACGGTCGGCCACGCGAGATGGACGGCTCCGGTCGTATCGAGCGCCACGGCCGGGCCATCCTCGGGGCAGCCGTCGATTGCCCATCCATCCTGACTGACGCGTGTGGGCGCACCGAACGTGCGCCCCCCATCGCGAGAGAGCACGAACGCGATGTCGCGAAGGTTGCCGTCGAACACGTGCCGCCACGACGCCACCACGACACCGCCAGGGCCTGATGCCATGGAGGTCTTGCAGCAATAGCAGACGCCGCGCGCGATCTCCCTCGCCGGCCCTGAACCGGACGCCATATAGAGCCCTGAGAGCTGGGCGCGCGCCACCGCATCCGTGGGCGTCGGCTCCGTGTCGCGAACCGGGGCCGATGTGACGCCTCCGCCATGGTGATGTTCGCCGCCCGGCCACGCTGCCGTGCGCCGGTGATCCAGCCAGACCACGCGCGCCGCGCCGCGATCGTCGACGTCGAGCGAGGCCCAGCCGCGATTGCCCACGGCGTGTTCGCCCTCGAGCCGCGTCGACGCGTCGAACGTGCGGCCACCGTCGCGTGAGCGCGTCAGCCGAATCGTCGAGGCCGGCTCACGACCCGCCCAGACCACGGTCACGACAGGGTCCGTTCGACCCGCCAGCGGCGGCCCCAGGGCCACGCGTGGCCCGCTCTCGGTCGCGGCCCGCACCGTGCCTGGCACATCGTTCACGCGGCTCGGACCACCAAAGCTGCGGCCGCCGTCGCGGCTCACCGCCACGAAGGCGTCCGTCTGGTTCTCAGCGGTCGCCGCCCAGACGACGGCGACAAACGCCCCGCGCGCGGCCAGGGCCGGCACCGCATTCATGCGATCCGGCACGGCGAGCCGGACGATGGGCACGGTGGGGAGAGGCGCGGACGGCGGGCGCTGGGCGAACACGCCCAGCGCCGCGGGTAAGCCTGCCGCCACAAATAGGAGCACCCGCCATCCGCGTGTCATCAGAAGCCCATTCTCGCGCCGAACTGCCAGGAGCGTGGTTCGCCCACCGCTGTCACCTGCCCGAAGGTTGGGGACGGATTAGAGGGATACGCCCCGGCGCCAAAGTTCGCGTTCCTCGCAACGACATTCACATGGTTGGTCAGATTGAACACTTCGGCCAGCGCCTCAAGCCGCGCAGATCCGCCAAGGCTGAACGATCGGCTCACGCGCAGTCCGAGCGAAAAGAACGGCGTACTCTCGCCGGCATTTCTGGTGATGAACGCCCCGTCGACCATCGGCCGGCCCGCCGTGCCCTGGAGCGTGGTCACGCCGGACGTGATGTTGAACGGCAGAGCCGAATAGCTCTGCAGGATGCCGCTCACCTGGAAGCCGTGCGCGACATGCGCCCATGCCGTCATCGCTGGCGTCAGTGGCGTGTGAATGGAGCCGTTCACCACGAGCCGGTGGCGCTGGTCGCTGTCCGATCGACCCCAGTCCCTGGAGAGGTCGGTCGGATCGATCGGACCGCTGAAGAAGGCTTCGCCGACGTTGTTCTTCGCTTTTGAGAGTGTGTAGCTCACGCGGTAGCTGCCCCACGTGGAGGGCCGCTGCTGGAGCGCCACCTGCAGGCCGTGATAGGTGGAGGTGCCCGCCGGGGAGTACTGGCTGTTGTTGGCGTAGGCGGAGATGGGGCGGCAGCCATTGTTCGTGCCTGCGGCTGCGCACGTCGGAACGTTTCGGTTGATGGCCATGACGAGTTCGAGTCCGCGCAGGTACTGGTAGGACGCGCTCAGCGTGGTGCGGCTGTCGAGCTGCCGCTCCACTTCCACGCTCGCCTGCCGAGAGCGGGCATTCTGCATGGCCGGGTTCATGGTCGTCAGGTTGATGAGCGTCACCGACGGCACGGCCTCGGTGAGGATGGCGGGAAACACGGGCGCGCCGGTCTGCGAAGGCGAGAGGCTGATGCCGATCTGCCGCAGGTTCGCCAGGTCCGTAGTATTGCCAGCAGAGAGCAGCGCGTTGGCCACCGCTCGCAGGGGCACACGGTCGAAGAAGAGACCCGCGCTCCCGCGGATGACCGTGGTGGCCTTCCCGTCCGGCGTCCAGGCCAGTCCCACGCGCGGCGCGAGGTTGTTGGTGTCGGTCGTAGTGGTGTCGAGATACTGCAGGTCGTACCGCAGACCCACGTTAGCCGTCAGACCCGGGCGGATGCGCCACTCATCCTGCGCGTACACCCCGACGTTCGGATTGGTCTGCTCCACGACGGTCTGGCCGAACGTCTGCGTGAATCCCTGGTTGTTGTAGGTGCCCGACAGGAAGTTCGCGAGCGACGAGAAGGCGTACGACCCGCGCACGGCTCGTGGGAACGTGATGACGTCGCTGTTGAAGAGGAATGAGGCGCCGGCACGGACAGCGTGCGAGCCGCGCTGATAGGTCAGGCTCTCCAACGCCTCGACCATCGAGTTCGTCCGGCCCACAGGACTCCCGGAGAGTGTGCCGAACGAGGCGACACCCGCGATGCTGACAGCGGGCCCGACCGGATCGCTCGGTGGGGACTTGAGGTCGCTGTGGGTCCACTGCGCGCGGACCTCGTTGAGGAGACGCGACGACAACGCCTGCGTGTGCGCGACGGCCACCGCCTGATCGAGGTTGTCGAGCCCCGCTGACGCCGACGGCGTTGAGAGGCCGCCCGCGCCGCGGGAGTTCTGCGAGTCCGCGGTGTAGGCGCTGTAGCGGACGGAGAGCTGTCCGCCCGAGCCGATGCGGTGATCCACCTTCGCAAGCGCCATCACCGTGTGCACGGGGTTCTCGTAGACACCGGTCTTGACCGGCGCACCCGGGTAGCCCACGGAGGCGAGACGCGCGTTGATCACATTCACCGTCGCCTGCGGCACGGTCGTGAAGCCGGTCTGGTCGAGCAGCCGGTGCTCGATGTTGCCGAAGAAGAACGTGCGGTTCCGCGACACGGGCCCTCCGACGCTCAGGCCGTACTGCCTCTGCGACATCGGGAGCGTGGTGCCGGAGAGCGCGTTGGCCGCGTTGAACCGGTCGTCGCGAAGGTAGCCGAAGAGGTCACCCCGCAGCCGGTTGGTACCGCTGCGCGTGACGACGTTCACGTAGCCGCCAAGCGCGCGACCCAGCTCGGCCTGCCCGCCGGAGGTCACGACCTGGAACTGCTCCACGGCGTCGACGCTATAGGGCATGCCCGAGAGCGCCGCCGCATCGTCGTTGGCCGAGAGGCCATCGACGATGAAGTTATTCGAGAGATTCCGCTGGCTCGACATGGCGAGCCCCTGCCCGGGCACCGCGGAGGTTTCCGGGAAGAGCTGGCCGCTGGCGAGGTTCGCGGGCGCGACGCCGGGCGCGAGAAGAGCCAGATCGAGGAAGTTCCGCCCGTTCATCGGCAGGTCACGGATTTCGGCCTGCGCGACCGTCGAAGCGATCTGGCTGCGTGCGCCTTCCAGGATGGGCGCCTCGGCCGTGACAGCGACATCGGCGGTGAGGCCGGCGACTGCCAGGCTGACCGCCACGTCAAAGGCCGACGCCGCGAGCACGGTCACGTTCTGCCGTGACTCGGCAAACCCCGGCCGGCGGACGGTGAGTTCGTAGGGCCCGACGCGCAGGGCGCCGAAGCGGAAGCGCCCGGCGTCGTCGGTGACGCCGCTCGCCTCCACGTTGGTCTCTATCTGCCGGACGCGCACCTCGGCGCCGGCAATGCTGGCCCCCTGCGGGTCGACCACGCGACCGCTGATGGAGCCCTGTGACACGGATTCCTGTGCGCGAACCTCGCCTGCGCTGATGCCGAAGACCAGCATCACGGCGACGAGGCACGCGCGATAGCGTACACGCATGACTGCACTCTCCTGACTGGCGGCCAACGCGGACACCCGTCTCACCACGGGCGCCGGGATTCGGCCCTGTGGAGACAAGTCGTCGTCGTCCGCAATCTGAAACACGCCGGGTACCGTCACGCACGCGCGCGATCGGCGCGGCCGCGACCACGCGCGGCACACCGGCACCTCAGGCGAGGGTCAGGAGCGGGGAGGGGGGAGGTCGGGCACGAACGGCCGCGCGATGGGCAGCGCGAGCACGGACTGCGAGGCGGCGGCCGTCGACGGCGCAACGAAATCAGCCGGAGCAGCGCTCGGCGTGGTGAGCGGCGCGAGCAGCGCGGCCAGCGCCGTCGTCGCGGCGTCGTCGAGCCCGCGCACGCGGCAGCGGGTCTGACCAGACGCGGTGTGGTGCATCGGGCACTCGCCGTGGTGGTCCGCTCCGTGGAAGCAGGTGCAGAGGGTGCTGGCTGGCGCCTCGGCCGGCGCCATCGCCGACAGGCTCACGCCCCCGAGGCCAATCTGCAGCACAAGGCTAAGGGCGGCCATCCACGGCAGGAGGCGGCGAAAGAGGACCATCGGGTCCTCACGGTACGGCAAAAGGCGCCGCACACGCAACGACGGATAGAATTCCCCCCTATGCGCCGTCTTCTGCCCGGTCTCGTTCTTCTCGCACTTGTCACCGCGGTCGCCAGCCGTCCCGCGGCGCAGGTCCGGCCTGTCTACGACCTGGGCGCGATGGGGCTCTCGCATCTGCTGCAGCGGCTGCAGACCACGGCAAGCGTCCTCCACACGGGCGCCCATCCGGACGACGAGGACTCCTTCTTCATCTCCAGGGCCGTGCGCGGCGACCACGCGCGCGTCGCCTATCTCGCGCTCAACCGCGGCGAGGGCGGCCAGAACATCATCGGCTCTGAGCTCTTCGAGGCGCTGGGCGTCATCCGGACCGAAGAACTCCTCCAGGCGCGGCGGCTCGACGGCGCCGACCAGTTCTTCACCCGCACCTACGATTACGGCTTCTCGAAGTCCCTCGAGGAGGCCCAGGCCAAGTGGGATGAGCACGACGTCCTCGGCGACATGGTGCGCGTGATCCGGATGTATCGCCCGCAGGTGATCTACTCGCGCTTCAGCGGGACGGCGGCTGACGGGCACGGCCACCACTCCTTCGCGGGCTATCTCACACCGCTCGCGTTCAAGGCCGCGGCCGACCCGGGCCAGTTCCCGGAACAGCTGGCCGGAGGGCTCCGCCCATGGCAGGTCAAGAAGCTCTATCGCGGCCAGGGCTTCCCGCCCAGGGATTCGGACCCGCCCAGTGTGTCCATCCAGGCTGGCGCGTTCGACGCGGTGATCGGGCGCTCCTACGCCGAGATCGCATCGGAAGGCCGCAGCCAGCACAAGTCGCAGTCGATGGGTGGCATCGAGGTTCGCGGCCCGCTCACCACGGGGCTGAAGCTGCTGACCAGCCTCGTGACCGCGCCGCCCAAGGAAGCCGGTGTCTTCGATGGCATCGACACGACCCTGACCGGCCTCGCAACCACGAGCGGCCTTCCGCCAGGCACGCTCGCGCCGGAACTGCAGGCCCTGCAGGCGGCCGCCGCGCGTGCCCTCGCGGAGTTCAACGCGCTCCAGCCGGCAAAGTCAGTACCCGCGCTCGCGGCAACGCTCAAAGCGGTCCGCACGGCGCGGCAGACGCTCAAGAGCGCCCCCGGCACTGACCTCGCAAAGGCCGACGCCGACTTCCTGCTCGCGCTCAAGGAGCGTGAGGCCAGCGACGCCCTCGTCCGAGCCGCTGAACTCTCGCTCGACCCACTCGCCGACCGGGAAACCGTCGTGCCCGGCGGCACGCTGACTGTCACGGCTCGGCTCTTCGGACTGAAGGATGCGGCGCAGAGCGTCTCCGTTACCGTCAAGGCACCAGCCGGATGGACGGTCGCCGCGGCTGATGGTCAGGCGCAGGAAGAAACGGGCAATCCCTTCGCCCGCCGCGAGCAGACGGCCTTCACCGCGCGCTACGCGCTCACCGTGCCGGCCCAGGCGCCGCCCACGCAGCCGTACTTTCTGGAGCGCCGGCGCCCCACCGAGAGCTACACGTGGACGGCGCCATCACGGGGCCTCCCGTTCGATCCGCCGCTCATCGAGGTCGAGTACGCCATGACGATCGGCGGCGAGCGCGTCACGATCGCCGAGCCTGTGCAGTACCGCATGGCGGACCAGGTGCGCGGGGAACTGCGGCGCGAGGTGAATGTCACGCCCGCCATCACGGTGGGCGTCGATTCGCGCCTCCTCATCATTCCCGCTGGCACGACCGTGGCCAGCCAGCGCCTCGTCGTGCAGGCGCGCAACCACGCGCCCCAGGCCCTCTCGGGCGTCGTGCGGCTTCAGCTGCCTACCGGGTGGACGTCGACGCCGGCAGAGGCCGCGATCTCGCTCAAGGCCGGCGAGCAGACCTCCGCGCCCTTCGTGGTGAAGGCGCCGGCCGGCCGCAAGCCGGGCAGCCTGACCATCACGGCTGAAGCCTCCGTCAACGGCACCTCCTACACGAACGACGTGCAGGTGATCGCCTATCCGCACATCCAGACGCACCGCGTGTATCAACCGGCCACGGTGACGGCCCAGGTCATCGACCTGAAAGTCGCCAAGGTGAAGGTCGGCTACGTGATGGGTACCGGCGACGACGTGCCGGACGCGCTCCGCCGGATGGGCATCGATGTGACGATGCTGGAGAAGGACGCGCTGGCGACCGGCGACCTCTCCGTCTACGACACCATCGTCGTTGGCATCCGCGCCTCGCAGGCGCGGCCCGACTTCATCGCCAACCACGGGCGGCTGCTGCAGTATGTCGAGAAGGGCGGGACGCTCATCGTGCAGTACCAGCAGCCCGACTACATCGCAAAGAAGGTGCTGCCCTTCCCTGCCGAGATGGCCTCGCGGGTGACGGATGAAAACGCCCCGGTGGAGATCCTCCAGCCGGCGCACCCGATCTTCACGTTCCCCAACACCATCACCGCGGCGGACTTCTCAGGCTGGGTGCAGGACCGGAATCTCTACGCCTTCACGAAGTTTGATGCGAAGTACGTCCCGCTGCTCGCCACAGCCGACCGCGGCGAGCCGATGCAGTCCGGCGGCGAGGTCGTGGCCGAGATCGGCAAGGGCCGGTTCGTCTATACGGCGTATGCGTGGTTCCGGCAGCTGCCGGCCGGCGTGCCAGGCGCCTATCGCCAGTTCGCCAACCTCGTCAGCCTCTCGAAGGCACCGCGTCCGGCACCAGCCTCACGCTGAGGCTCGGGCCACCCGCGCCCCTGGCGCGTTACTTCGTCGTCAGCGCCGCGACGTACCGGGCCAGCAGCGGCTGGTCCGGTCCTGTGTAGACCTTCGCCAGCCGCGCCACCTTCGTCTGCTCGGCCACTGGCAGCGGCGTGCCCGCCTTCGCCGTCAGCGCGTACTGCGCGAACACATAGCCGAACGCCGACTCCTGATCCTCGGCATGGCGTTGCGCGTAGATGTCGAGGAGTGGCAGTGCCTCGGCATAGCGCCCGGTCAACACGTAGGCCAGTGCGAGGCGGCGGGCCACATCCTCATCACCCGGCAGGCGCGCGCGGAGCGGCTCCAGCACATCGATGACGGACGCGGCCTGTTTCGCGCGCAGCCGCGCGTCGGCCAGGAGCAGATAGACCAGACCTGGCCTGGCGCGTCCTCCGGCCGCCATCTGCCAGACACCCGCCGCGTCACGGTCGCGGCCCGCCGCGGCGTAGCAGGCACCGAGATAGAACGCCGCGGCGAAGTACTCCCGCCGCGGGCCGGCGGCGGTGTTGAACTGCGTCGCGGCCTGATCCAGTTGCCCCTTCATGAAGAAGTCGAGTCCCTTGAGAAACGCCGCGCCGGTCTGGTCGCCTGAGGTGAGGGCCTCGAGCGCGGCGGCGCCGTAATGGCCGGCGCGCGCCTCGACGAGCGCGCCCTTGAGCGCGGGCGAGGCCTGCTCCGCCAGCGCGAGCATCTCTGTCACCACGGCAGGCGCGAGGACCGCTTCGCGCCGGAACAGCGGCACCCACGACGAGAGATGTGCGGGTGGCAACGGCCCACTCCCGGCGGGCTGCACGATGAACGGCCGCAGCAGGAGTCCGGCAGGCTTGCCCGACCGCTCGATGCGCGCGCGGGCCACGTAGCGGCCGGGCGGCAGCGCCTCGGTCCCAATCTGCGCGGAGGCGATCACGGTGCCCGCGTTGGCGCCCTTGAAGAAGCTGGCCGGCGTCGTCGTGAGCGCCGGGGTGTCCACGTCCTCGGCGACGTCAATGGTGACGCTCGTGCCGTCGAACCCTGTCTGGCTCGACGCGTAGATTTCCAGATAGGCGTTCATCTGCCGTTGATGCACCCGCGGCTCCACCTGCGGCAGTGAGAGTTCATCCGGCGAACCCGGCGGATTGCCCACCAGCAGGTCGCCGGCGGTGAACTCCACGCCTTCGGTCTTCCACGCCTGGACGTCGCGGACCACGGACCCTCGACGGCCCTGCGCGTCCACGACGCCAAAGCGGAGCGTGTAGATGCCCGGGTCCACCGTCGCGATGAACTGGTATTCGAGCGGCGCGTCAGGCTGACCATCGACCGGCGCGAGCGGCGCCTTGCGTGAGCCGCTGGTCACCGTGCGTCCATCGGACCCGAAGAGCACGAAGCCGACGGTGTAGTCCGCCGCCAGCGTCCCTGCCTGCCCGACCTCGGCCGATACGATGAGACGCACGCGGGCGGGCTCCCGGGGGTCCTGGAAGGCGAAGTGCGTGATGCGCAGGGGCACATCGGCCACGGAAAAGGGCGAGTTCAAGGCCTCCACCAGCCGGTCCTGGGGCAGCGCCGACCGCGCCTCGGTGCTGGCAACCACGAAGGCACGATGTGAGCGGAGCGTGAGTCCTTTGCGGCGCACCTCGACGTCGAGCCGGTGCCGCTTGCCATCGCGGTCGTTGGCGGCCTCCTCGACGCCCAGCACGTAATAGCCGGAGAGTTCGGCGGAGAGCCGATCGAAGGCGCTGCGACCGTCACCAAAGACACGGATGAGCGCGCCGCGTGCGGACAGGGCCAGCGTCTCGAGGCCGCCGGTCTGGATGGCCCGGTCCTGCGAGGGTGTCGAGGGCAGCTGCGACGTGGAGACGTCGTTCTGCGTGATGTCCATCAGCAGCACGTTGAGGCTGGTGCGGGCCACGGTGGCCAACCGGGCGACCGACTCTCCCGCGCCGCTGACTTCGTCGAGCACCAGGCCTTCCGAGAGCAGCACCATCGCCTTGGTCCCCTCGAGGACGGCAAGGCGCCTGAGCAGTCCTTCGAGCCCGCTCAACGCGAGGCCGGCTTCCTGGCGTACGAACCGCGCCCGCTCCGCCGCTTCGTTGCGCACCTCACGCTGACATTCCTGCGCGTCGGCGCCACGCTGGGCCGCGCACTCGCGGTCGGCCACCTGCTTGAATGTGATCTCGTCCAGCCGCTCGGAGACCGCGAGCGCCTCGTAGAGGCTGATGTTGAACTTGCCCGTGAACTCCTGCTGGCTGCCGACGACGCGTTCCATCGCCGCCTTGACGCGCACGCGGTCGGTGGTGAAGTTCACCTCTGGCCCTGGCGCCGGAAAGGCAACGAAGGCCACCTGATCGTCCGGGCCGAGCCGGTCGACAAACTGCGCCGCGCGCCGGAGCAATTGCCGCACCGCGCCTGCGCGGATGTTCGACTGGTCGACCGCGATGATGATCATCCGGCCCTGGGGCGGGCCGATGTTCGAGGTGAAGAACGTCTCCTCGCCGGCGCGCTGCGCCTTGGCCTGGCGCGAGGCCTCCGGGTCGAAGTGCACCTCCTGCGCGGACGCGACACGCCGGACCTTTCCGTCCACCTTCACCGTGAAGTCGGCCGCGACGAGATCCCGGACGGGCTGGCCGTTCTTGTCGGACACCGAGACGTCGACCGTGACGAGTTCGACGCCGGCCTTGAACGTGGCGACGGGCGCGTCGGTCTGCGCGGAGACGACGCCCGGACACATCAGCCCGAGGCAACACGCCGCCAGCCGCGCTCCGCGCATCGTCGCTCCTCTCGCCCACGGGCCTGCACCCTGGGCCGCGAACGCCGCTAGCAGCCCGTGGTGCTAGGGGCGCCGCTTGGTGAACTGCTTCAGCTGTTCCAGATATCCCAACGCGAGGCTGTGCCTGGGGTCGATCGCCAGCGCCTTCTCGAGGTGGACGATGGCGGCCCGGTCGTCGAGGCGCCGGGTCTCGGCCACGGCCATCATCACGTAACTGTCGGCGGAGGCGGGATAGAACTCGAGATTGACGCGCATCAGGCTCAGCGCGCCCTCCGGGTCCCGCTCCACCATCTTCTGGGCCACGGCGAGGAGCGTGGCCTGGGAGAAGTCGTAGGCGTCCTTGCCGAAATAGCGCGCCCGCAACGCGCGGTACCGGGCGAGCGCGTCGTCGAGTCCCTCGTCCTCGATCGCGTGCGTGAGGATCTCCGGGAGCGGCCTCGGGTCGGCCACACCCCGATGGCACGTCAGGCAGGTGACCGTCGTCGCCTCAGCGGACGCCTTGAGCACGGCGGCCGGAATCGCCGCGTTGATGTCGGCCGTCATCGCCACCATCATCCGGGCGACGCGCTTCTTCGGGTTCGCTTCGGACTTGAAGTCCAGCTCGTCCTTGAAGCGCGCGTGCGGCACATGACAGTACGCGCAGGTGACGCCCAGCGCCTCGTTCATCGCCTGCATGTTTGGCCGGGGCATCCGGGGCACGGCAGCCTGAGCCGCGGGAGCCGCTGAGGGAACAGGCGGGCGCGCGGAGGCGGGAGCGGCGGGACCGGCCGCCGGCTCCTGTGCAGAGACCGGCGCCCAGGCCAGGGCTGCCCAGACCAGCGCGGCGGCGAGCGCCGACGCGGTCAGCACCCGAGGGCCCTGTGCCGTCCACACTGTGCGCATCACCGCTTCTCCCGCAGATGCTGGAACTCTTCCAGCTTCAGCAGATGGCCGCGAGCGGCGCCATTCTCGGGATCCAGCTCGAGCGCTTTCTTGAGCAGCGGGATGGCGCCCTTGTCGTCAAGTTTCCGTGTGTGGGCGATGGCCATCACGACATAGCTCGCGGCCGACCGCGGCCGCCAGTCGAGGTTCATCGCCGCCAGGGCGATGGCGGTATCCGGGTTCGAATCCACGTAGCCGCGGGCGATGCGAAGCAACTCCGCTTCGGTGAAGTCGTAGACATCGCGTTCGTAGAACCGGCGCCGGAGATCGCGATACTGCGTTACCGCCGCCTCCACGCCTTCGCGTTCGATGGCCCGCTGCACAATGCCGGCGATGGGACCGGGCACGGCCACGCCGCGGTGGCAGCTGACGCAGGTGACGGACGCCTCCCGCGCCGCCTCGGTGCCGGTGGCCAGCCAGACCCGGGCGTTGATGTCGGCGGTCATCTCGCGCATCTTCCGGGCCACCGCCTTCTTCGGATTGCTCTCCGCCTTGTAGTCCACGCGGGCGCCCTCGGCCGGCACGTGGCAGTAGGTGCAGCTGACACCAAGGGCATCGTTCATCGCCTGCATCTGGTAGTAGATCTCGAATTCCTTCTGCGCCTCGGCGGGACGGGCAGCGGCAAGGCATGCGGCCGTCACCAGAGTGGGCCACAGGCGGGACGCGGGCAGGACGCGCATGGGCGGATCATAGCGCCCGCACTAGAATTCTCATGCGTGCGAATCCTCTCCATCACGGCCGGCGCGGCCGACATGTATTGCGGCAGCTGCCTCAGAGATAACGCCCTGGCCCGGGCGCTCATGGCCGCCGGCCACGACGTGACGCTGGCGCCGGTCTATACGCCGACGCGGACGGATGTGGAGAACGTCAGCCAGCCCAAGGTGCTCTTCGGGGGTGTGAGCGTCTACCTCCAGCAGGCCTCGGCGCTCTTCCGCCACACTCCCTGGGCACTGGACCGGCTCTGGGACTCCCGCGCCTTCCTCAACCTCGTCTCCAAGCGCTCGATCCAGGTGGACGCGGGCAGCCTCGGGTCGCTGACCGTCTCGACCCTGCTTGGTGAGCGCGGATTCCAGCGGAAGGAAATCGAGAAGCTGGTCCACTGGATCGTCTCGGAGCCGCCCTTCGACGTCATCAATATCCCGAACGCACTGCTCATCTCGCTGGCGCCGCCCATCCGCCGCGCCACCGGACGGCCCGTGTGCGTCACGCTCCAGGGCGAGGACCTCTTTCTCGACGGTCTCCCCGAGGCGGACCGCGAGCGTTCGGAGGAGCTGATTCGCGAGCACTCGCGCGACGTGGACCTGTTCCTCTCGGTCAGCGAGTACTACAAGGACTACGCGGGCGCGCGCTTCCGCATCAGCCCGGACCGCATCGCCGTCACCCCACTCGGGGTCGCCACCGACGACCTGACTGCCGGCGGGCGCACGCGCCTCCAGTCCGACCCGTTCGTCATCGGCTACTTCGCGCGCATCGCTCCGGAAAAGAGTCTGCACCTGCTCGCGGCGGCCTACCGCGTGGCCCGGCGCGAGCGGGGCCTGCCGCCGTCGCGCCTCGAGGCAGCCGGGTATCTCGCTCCCGAGCACCGGCCCTACCTTGCGCGCATCGAGCGCGAACTGACCGACTGGGGCCTGCGCGACGAGTTCCACTATCACGGCACGCTCGACCGCACCGACAAGATCCGGTTCCTGCACGGGCTCGACGCCTTCTCGGTGCCGAGTACCTACGTGGAGCCGAAGGGCCTCTACCTGCTTGAAGCCATGTCGTGCGGGATCCCGGTGGTCGCGCCGAATCACGGCTCGATGCGCGAGATGGTGAACATGACCGGCGGCGGGCTCCTGGTGACACCTGACGACCCGGCCTCCTTCGCCGACGGCCTCATGGCCCTGCGCGAGCATCCCGGTCAGGCGCGGGAGATGGGCCTGCAGGGCGCGGCCGGCGTGCGCGAACACTACACCGAGCGGCAGATGGGTGAGCGCGTGCTGACCGCCTATCGCCGTGCCTTCGACACTCATCACGCCGCCACGGACGCCCGGTCGTAACCCATGCTCGTTGTCAGCCACGTCTCGAAGGACTACGAATCCCCTCAGGGCTCCATCGCCATCCTCAACGATGCCAGCCTGGCCGTCGCCCGCGGCGAAGCCGCGGCCATCATGGGGCCGTCGGGCAGCGGCAAGAGCACGCTGCTCTACATTGCCGGCGGCCTTGAGCGGCCCACGACGGGCACGGTGCTCCTCAACGACATCAATCCCTACACCCTCAACGACGACGACGCTGCCGTGTTTCGCGGTGTCACGGTCGGGTTTGTCTTCCAGGACCACTGCCTGCTGCCGCAGTTGACGGTGCTGGAGAACGTGCTGGCGCCGACGCTCATCGACGATCCCTCGCAGGCCCGCGCGCATGTGGACCACGCGCGGTCGCTGCTGGCCCGCGTGGGGCTGGAGCACCGGCTGACCCATCGGCCGGCCCAGCTCTCCGGCGGCGAGAAGCAGCGTGCCGCCATCGCGCGCGCGCTCATCCGCCGGCCGACGGTCCTGCTCTGCGACGAGCCGACCGGCAACCTGGACGAGCACAACGCGGACATGGTGGCGGACCTGCTCGTGTCACTGCACTCCTCCACGTCGGTGGCCTTGCTGCTCGTGACCCATAGCAGCGCGGTCGCGGGCCGCTTCGCCCGCCGCTACACGATCACCAACGGGCGCCTGGTCAACGCGTCATGACGCGTCTCCAGTACGCAGCGGCCAGCCTCCGCTACTACTGGCGCACGAACCTCGCGGCCACGGCCGGCGTGGCCATTGCCGTGGCGACGCTCGGCGGGTCGCTGCTGGTTGGCGTCTCGGTGCGCGCGAGCCTGCGCGAGTTGGCGCTGGCCCGGCTGGGCCGCGTGAGCGCCGTGGTCACCGCCAACGCACTCTTTACCGACAGTCTGGCGACGAGGATCGAGGGCGTGCCCGTGCTGGCGCTCGACGGCGTCGTCCTCCACGAGGCGAGCGGACGCCGGGCCACCGGCGTCCAGATCTTCGGCGTCGATGATCGCTTCTGGCGCCTGCAGCAGGTCGCGGGCGTTGACGGCCCCACGGGCCGGACGGCCTATCTGAGTCCGGCGCTGGCCGCCGAGTTCGGCGCGAAGGCGGACGACGCACTCCAGTTGCGCGTTCAGAAGCCCTCGGCGATCCCCTCCGGCGTGCTGCAGGGCCGGCGCGATGAGCCAGGCCGGGCCGTGCGCGTCACGGTCGGGCGGGTCCTCACCCGCGCCGAGTCCGGTGAGTTCTCCCCTTCACCGAAACAGGGCGACGCCCGCACGGTGTTCGTGCCGCTCTCGCGCCTCCAGAAGGACGCCGACCTGGCCGGACTCGCAAACATGATTCTGGTCGGCACCGGAGCGGGCGACGATGCCACGGGACTGCGTGCGCGCCTCGGCCAGACCGTGCGGATCGAGGATCTGGGCCTGCGCCTGCGGGCGCTTCAGCCCGGCACGACCGCGATCGAGTCCACCTCCGGGTATCTTCCCGACGTGGTCGCCGCGGGCGTCCAGCGTGCGGTGAGCGAGGCCAGCGGGACCGCGCTCCCGGTGCTGACGTATCTGGCCACGGGCATTTCGGCCAACGGACGCACGACGCCCTACTCGCTCGTCTCGGCGCTGCCGCCAGGCGCGATCACGGAGGCGATCGCGCGGCTGGAGGGCACACCGGCGAGCAGCCACCGACCGCCGCCAGCCGCCGCAGGGCATCGGCAACCCGCGGACGACGACAGCCCTCAGAGGCCCGCCGTCACGCATACGCCGGCTCGCGCGGACGCGCCCCCGGTGTGGCTCTCAGCCTGGACAGCCGAGGACCTCGAGGCCGAACCGGGTGATGCCGTCACGCTGGAGTACTTCCTCTGGTCCGACGACGGCGGCCTGTCGTCCGCCTCGGCCACCTTCGCGATGGCCGGCGAGCTGCCGATGGCGGGCCTGGGCATCGACCGCGACCTGACGCCGGACTATCCAGGCGTGTCCACGAGCGAGGAGATGTCGGACTGGGACCCGCCGTTCCCCGTCGACCTCACCAAGGTCCGCAAGAAGGACGAAGCCTTCTGGCGTGAGTTCCGGACGGCACCCAAGGCCTTCATCCGCCTCCAAGACGGCCAACGGCTCTGGAAGTCACGTTACGGACAGGTCACCTCCATCCGCGCGCTCGGCGCGGACGAGGCGGCGCTGCGCCCGGCGCTCGGAGCACGGCTCCCGGCGAGCGTGGCCGGTTTCCAGGTACGCGCCGTTCGTGCCGACGCGCTCGCGGCCGCGGCAGGCACGACGGACTTCGGGGAGTACTTCGGCTACTTCAGCATCTTCGTCGTCGCCGCGAGCCTGCTGCTCACCGCGCTCTTCTTCCGGCTCGGCGTCGAGCAGCGCGGCGCGGAGGCGGGGACGTTGGCCGCCTTTGGTTTTACGCCGTCGCTGGTGCGGCAACTCATCCTCCTCGAGGGTGGAGCCGTGGTCCTCGTGGGAGCCCTGGCGGGCATGGCCGGGGCCATCGGCTTCACCGCGCTGATGATGGCGGCGCTGCGCACGGTCTGGATCGGCGCGGTCGGGACGACGGACCTGCACCTCGCCGTCACGGCAACCCCGCTCCTGGCGGGAGCGGCCGGTGGCGCAGTGGCTGCCTTCGGCTGCGTGCTCTGGACGCTGCGCGGGTTCCGGTCAATCTCGGTGCACGGCCTGATGTCCGGCGCCTGGCTGAGTCCTGAGCCGGCGGCCAGCCGGTCGCGGCGACTCGGCCTCGCGGCCGTATCGGCCACCGTCCTCGCCGTCGCACTGCTGGCCGCCGGCGCCTCGGGGCAGGTGCCGGCCGCGGCGGCCTTCTTCGGGTCGGGTACGCTCCTGCTTATCGGCGGACTTTGCGGCATCGGTGTGTGGCTGCGTGTGCTCAACGGCCGCTTCCTGCCGCCAGGCCCACGCGCACTCATGCGCCTCGGTCTGCGCAACGCGAGCGCGCGCCCATCGCGGTCACTCCTCTCGATCGCGCTCATCGCCGGCGCGAGCTTCCTCATCGTCGCCGTCGGCGCCTTCCGGCAGAGCGCGACGGCCACCGACGATCCGCACGGCAGCACGGGCGGGTATTCGCTGGTCGCGGAAACCGTCCAGCCGTTGATGCACGACCCGTCGACTCCGGCCGGACGCGACGCGCTCAACCTCGGAGCCGACGCGGCGGGCCTCGACATCGCCCGGTTCCGCCTGCGCCCCGGCGACGACACCAGCTGCGCGAATCTCTATCGCCCGGCCAGCCCCCGGCTGCTCGGGGCCACCTCCGCCTTCATTGCCCAGAACCGGTTCGCATTCGCGGACAGCCTCGCGGTCACGCCCGGGGATCGGCAGAACCCGTGGCGCCTGCTCGAGGCGCCCTCACCTGACCCGCGCGTCGTGCCCGTCATCGGCGACGCCACCTCGCTCGCCTATGCCTTTCACGTCGCGCTCGGGGACGACATCGTCATCGACGCGCCTGACGGCACGCCCATCAAGCTGCGCGTCGTCGGCGCGCTGCGGGATTCGGCCCTGCAGTCGGAACTCATCATGAGCGACGCGCAGTTCACGCACTGGTTCCCCAGGCACGAGGGCTTCCGGGTCTTTCTCGTCGGCGAGCGCGCCGTCGCCGGCCATGCACGCCGCGCGCCGGACACCCTGGCGACGCTCCTGGAAGGTCAGCTCGGCGACTTCGGCTTTGACGCCCAATCCGCCGCGGACCGGCTCGCCGGGTATCACCGCGTGGAGAACACGTATCTCAGCACCTTCCAGGCGCTCGGCGGCTTTGGTCTCATCCTGGGCACCTTCGGTCTTGGCACGGTGCTGCTCCGCAACGTCCTCGAACGGCGCCGCGAGATGGCGCTGCTGCGTGCCACCGGATTCCAACGCGCCCATCTCGTACGCGCCGTCGTCGCCGAGAGCGTGTGCCTCCTGGCCTGTGGCCTGCTGCTGGGCCTGGCATGCGCGCTGGTGGCCATCGGGCCCGCCTATGCGGAGCGCGGCGAAGGCCTCCCGCTCGGAGCCACGCTCGGCCTGCTCGCGGCCGTCGCGGTGAGCGGCCTCCTCTCCACGACGCTCGCCACGCGCGCCGTCGCCACCGACGACATCCTCCCGGCCCTCCGGCACGAGTAGACGCCGCACCATGGTCCGCACGCCCGTGACGGTTGCGGCAGTCCTGCTCATCAGCACGCTGGCCGCGGGCGCCGCCGACTGGCCGCAGTGGCGCGGACCCGCCCTGAACGGCACGAGCCCGGAGACCGGCCTGCCATCATCCTGGGACACGAAGACGCACATCGCGTGGAGTCTGGCGATGCCCGACTCCAGCGGTTCGACGCCGATTGTCACGGGCGACTCAGTGTTCGTGAGCGTCGCCGCGGGCGAAGCGCTCTCGCTCTGGGCGGTCGATCGGGCCACAGGGCAGACACGATGGAAGCGGCCGCTCGGCGGCGGCAACCATCGGCAGCGCAAGCACGACATGTCCTCGCCGTCGCCGGTCACGGACGGCCGTCGGGTGTGGGTCATGACCGGCACCGGGCAGCTTGCCGCCTTCGATCTGGATGGCGCGCGTCTCTGGGCACGCGACATCCAGAAGGAGTACGGCCCCTTCGGCCTGAACTACGGCTACGCCTCCTCGCCGCTCCTGTCTGACGGTGCGCTCTACCTGCAGGTGCTCCATGGCACGTTCACCGACGCACCGTCCTACGTGTTCAAGGTCGACGGCGCCACAGGCCGGACCCTCTGGAAGGTGGAGCGTCCCACGACGGCGCCAGGGGAATCACCCGATGCCTACACGACGCCGCTTCTGGTGCAGACCGGCACAGGACCGGAACTGGTCGTGACCGGCGGAGACGTTGCGACGGGCCACGACCCGGCCACGGGCCGTGAGGTGTGGCGCCTCGACGGCTTCAATCCGAACCGCTACGGGAACTACCGCCTCGTCGCCTCGCCGATTCCCCTCGGTGACCTCGTGATTGCGCCCTCGCGCGAGCGGCCCCTGCTCGCCTTCCGCGCCGGCGGACGCGGCAATGTCACGAAGAGCCACCTCGTGTGGTCGAGTCCGAACGGACCTGACGTGCCGACACCCGTCACCGATGGGACGTACCTCTATGTGGTGCGGGACAACGGCGTCGTGTGGTGTCTCGACGCAAAGACCGGCGTGCGCGTCTACGGCCCCGAACGGCTCCGCTCCGGAACCTACAGCGGGTCGCCCGTGCTGGCCGACGGCAAGGTGTATGTGACGAACGAGGATGGCCTGACGAGCGTATTTGCGACGGGTCCGGCGTTTCACGTCGTGGCCGAGAATCCGCTGAACGACTACACGCTCAGCTCACCGGCGATCTCCGACGGGCAGATCTTCATCCGGACAGCCGGTCGGCTCTGGGCCATCGGCCAGCGCCGGACCCGGTAGGCGCGACACGGCCGCGCCTCTGGTGGCGAGGCCGGGCTAGAGGAGATACCAGGCCGCACCGGCCACGGCCAGGACGGTCACGCCGAAGGGCGGGAAGGCCACCATGCCCACGGCGACCAGCGACGCCACGGTCAGCGCGAAGGCGAGGGGGGCCACCGGCCAGGTCAGCGCCAGCAGCACGCGCGCACCCCAGCCAGCGTCCGTGCGCACCAGGGCCACCAGCGCGCCGGCCGCATACACAGCCAGCGCGAGCGACGCGAGCGTCACGGCTGCACCGCGATCTGCTCGAACTGCGGCAGGTGATGCCGCTCATGCCCGGCCAGAGCGGTGATCACCGTGTCCACGGTCCAGAGGCCGAAGTCGGGGTGCGTCAGCGTCCGCGCGCGCTGCTCGGGCGAGAGCGCCCGGAACAGTGAGAGCGTCATACGGCGCAGGCTGAGATAGGCCGAGAGCGCCGAGTGCGCATCGGCGCCTGCATCCAACGCCATCCACGGGTCCTGATCAAACGATGTGGCGACGTAGTCCTCAGTCGTGAGCGCGAAGCGGATGCGATCCACGAACACCGTTTCGCAGTGCACGAGGTGCAGCAGCAGCTGACGGGCGCTCCACTTGCCCGGTGCGTAGCTGCGCTCGAACTCGCCATCGGTCCAGCCATCGGTGAGGTCCGCGATCCAGGCCGAGACCTCGGCAAGTGAGTCGAGCGGGTCGTGTCCGTCCAGATAAGCGGCGTAGGGTCCAGGATTCATGGCGGTTATCCGAAGCAGATGAGCCGGCCGTCGAGGGACCCGATCACGATCCGCCCGGCGGCGATGGCGGGTGAGGCGGTCAGCGGTGCTCCGGCGTCATACTCGAAGAGCTTCTGCCCCTTCTCGACGCTCAGCACGTAGAAGCGGCCGTCACTCGAGCCGACATACACGCGGCCGCCCGCCACCACGGGCGAGGAATCCACGCGTGCCCGCGTCATGTAGGTCCACTTCTCCTTGCCGTTGGCGAGGTCGAGCGCGTGCACCATCTTGTCCCGGCCGCCGACGATGAGCAGACTGCCTGCGACCGCGGCCGAGGAATAGAACGGGAAGTGGCGCTCCTTGTGTTCGTAGCGCCAGAGAATCCGTCGCGCCTTCACGTCGACCGAGAGCACTTCATTGTTGAAGGTGCCGAAATAGGCACGGGTGCCGACGACGGCCGTCGAGGCGCCCGTGTTCCCGCCGAAGGGAATCGTCGTGAGCTCCTTGCCGTCCGAGAGACGCACGACATGCAGGACCTCGTCGCATCCGGCCAGATAGATCATGCCGTCGACTACGGCGGGCGTCGCGTGGATGTAGTTGTCGGTCTCGAGCGACCAGAGGAGCTTTCCGTCCTTGAGCGAGAGGCAGTAGAGCTTGGCGTCGTAGCCCCCGATGAGCACCCGATCGCCGACGACGACGGGCGACGACTTGATCTCGGTCGCGGTCTTGAAAGTCCAGGCCCGGGTTCCATCCGCCACGCGCACGGCGTGAAAGACGCCGCCCAGATCTCCGACAAACACCAGTCCCTGCGCCACGGCCGGCGAGGACTCCCCGACCGCCTGCTCGACCGCGTACTTCCAGAGGAGCTTCCCGTCGGAGAGGTTGAGGGCCAGGAGATGTCCGGTCGCGGATCCGACGAAGACCTTGCCATCGGCGATGGCTGCCGAGGATTCGATCGCGTCGCCCGCTTCGTAGGTCCACTTCACGGAGAGCTGCGCGGGGAGCGCGGTCTGCGCGACTCCGGTGAGCGCCGGGTTCCCGCGGAACTGCGGCCAGCTGTCGGCGTCGGGTGCGCCCGGCACGGCCGCCGGGCGGGCTGCCGGCGCCTGGGCGCGGGCGGGCATCGACGGGGACGGCAGCAGCAGGAGCGCGAGCGCCGCGACGCTGAATCTCGACCTCATGCGTGCCATGCCCTCTCGAACAGGATGCGCGCGCCGTCCGCATCGAACGGGCGCGGGTTGAACGTCCCGGTCCACTGCGATGCGGCCAGTGCGACCAGTTGCTCCACATCCTCCCGCCTCGCCCCCGCCGATGCAAGGTCCGCTGGCATGCCGGCGGTGAGAGTCAGGCGCGTGAGTACCGTCACCAGGTCCGGGTCGAGTTCGCGGTATCGCGCGGCGACAACCGAGTCGCCCTCGGCGTTCCACGCGACCACGTGACGCAGCAGCAGGCCGATGGCTACGCCGTGGGCCGTGCCATAACGCGCCGTCAGGGCGTTGGCGCAGGCGTGCGTCGCCCCAAGCATGGAGTGCTCGATGGCTGCGCCAGCCTTGAAGGCGCCTGTCAGCATGGCGCCACGCGCCTCGAGGTCGGTGGGGTCGCGCAGCACACGCTCAAAGTTGGCGCTGAGCAGCGCCCAGGCCTCTCGCGCGAAGGCGTCGGACTCCGAGGTACGGCGCGTGGTCACCCACGTCTCCACGGCATGCGCGATGGCGTCATAGCCCGCCGCGGCCGTGACACCCGTGGGCTGGCTCACCGTGAGCACCGGGTCCAGGATGACGGCAGCCGCCATCGCCTTGGGATCGCCGCACGCCATCTTTTCGTGCGTGGCCGTGTCGGAGATGAGCGCGTAGGACTGCGCCTCGCTCCCCGTGCCCGCCGTGGTCGGCACGGCAATCAACGGCAGCATCGGCTGTGCCGCCCGGCCGTAGCCCCGGTAGTCGGCCATTACTCCGCCATTGGTCAGCAGGAAGTTGATGCCTTTCGCACAGTCCATGGAACTGCCGCCGCCGAGACCCACGAAGCCATCGATGCCACGCGACGCGGCCGCCTGCCGCCCAGCCTCGACCATCGCCGAGGTCGGGTTCTCGCCGAAGCCGTCAAAGACGGCGGAGGTCACGCCGGCCTCCGAGAGGATCCGGCACGCCTGTTCCACATAGCCGGCCGCGCGGATGCCCGGGTCGGCGACGACCAGCACGTGGGCAAGACCAAGCGCGTGGGCAACGGAGCCGAGGCGGGCGAACGAACCAGGACCGGCAATGAGTCGCGGCGTCAGAGGCGGCACGGGACGCGAATCAGGGTTTAAAGAACAGGAGCGTGGCCGTCACGCCATCGCTGGTCCAGATGCGCCGCCAGGACGCGGTCTGCGCCAGGAATCCTGGCATGCAGCGGTTCCCAGGTATCGCGCTACCGGGACAACCGAGCGCTGCGGACACCGACGCGCTCGGCACGGGCCGGAGCCACGCGGGCGGAGGGATGTACCAGTTGGCGTTGTCGAGCACCAATACAGCACCAGCCTTGAGCTTGGAGACCACCGTCTCGCAGAGACAGGATCGCGGGGCCGAATCGATGAGCGCATAGTCGAGGGATGCGTCCGGGATGGCACGCGCGCGAACCAGCAGCTCCGAGGCGTGGCACGCATCCTCGTCAGGGAGCCAGGCGAAGTCCACGCACTGCAGGTCAACATTGCGGAGGCCCCGTCGCGCCAGGTTGTCGCGCACCACCGAGTGGTACGCCCGGCTGGTCTCGAAGCTGGTGAGGTGCGCGGTGCGCTCAGCAAACCAGCCCGTGGAATTTCCCGCGCCCCACTCGGCGCCCACGTCCGTCGGGCGAAGAAGTTGATCAAGTAGCTGGACCGCCTGCTGGGTCAACGACGGGTCGGCTGGATGGGTCCGCTTTGCGTACGCCAACCGGCCACGCCAATAGAGGTACGCGGGAGTCAGATGCCGAAACGAGCGGCCTCGCAGTCGCGTCGAAAGCCCTGGACGCAAATCGGACACCCGGCGACGATACCGGCAGCGCCTCGACAGGGTCAACCACGGGGCGAGTACCATCCGCCTGTGCGCGCCGAACTGAAGGCCCTGCTCCTGATTGCCGGGCCCGTGATCCTGGGCGAGATCGGCTGGATGGCGATGGGCCTGGTGGACGCCATGATGGTCGGCCCGCTGGGGCCGGCCGCGATTGGCGCCACCGGCATGAGCAGCAACCTGTTCATGGCGGTCGCGATCTTCGGCATGGGCCTCATGCTCGGTCTCGACACGCTCGTCTCGCGGGCCACAGGAGCCGGTGACCGCGCCGGCGGCATCGCATGGCTCGGACACGCGCTCTGGCTGGCGCTGGCCTCGGCCCTCCCGCTGCTGGCGGTGGCGTTCGGGGTCTTCGCGACCATTGGCCGGTGGCACCTCCACCCGGACGTGCTGGTGCTGGCCCGACCCTATCTGCGGACGCTGCTCCTGGGCCTGCCGCCGCTGCTCATCTATGCCGCGTGCAGACGCTACCTCCAGGGCATCCACGTGGTGCGACCCATCATGTGGGCGCTCCTGACGGCCAACCTCGTCAACGCGCTCGGCAACTGGATGCTCATTTACGGCCACTGGGGCGCGCCCGCGCTCGGTGTGACCGGGTCGGCGTGGGCCACCAACATCGCGCGCGTCTATCTGGCGGGGGTGCTCTGGCTCGCCATCCGGCGCGTGCATCGGCGCTGGGGTCCGGATACACCGGCCGTGCGCCTGACCGTTACGCGTGCGCAGGTCCTTGACCTGCTGCGCCTCGGAACGCCGGCCGCGCTGCAGGTCACGCTGGAGGTCGGGGTTTTCTCGGTGGCCAGTGCCCTGGCGGGCAGGTTGACACCAGTGGCGCTCGGCTCGCACCAGGCCTCCCTCAACATCGTGTCGACAGCCTTCATGATCCCGCTGGGTCTTGCCTCGGCGGCAGCCGTGCGCGTGGGCCACGCCCACGGCGCGCAGGACCCGCGGCGAACGGCGCAGGCCGGGTGGGCGGCGTTCATTGCCGTCACGGTGGTGATGCTGGCCATTGCGACCGTCTTCGCGACCGCCGCGGCGCCGCTGCTGCGGCTCTTCACGCGCGACGCCGCCGTCGTGGCCGTCGGCGTACAGGTGCTGCGACTGGTCGCGCCGTTCCAGTGGTTTGACGGCGCACAGACCGTCGCGACCGGCGTTCTGCGCGGCCTCGGCGACACGCGCACGCCGGTCGTCGCCAACGTCATCGCCCACTGGGTGATCGGGCTGCCGCTCGGCTACGCGCTCTGCTTCTGGTGGGGCTGGGGCATCGTCGGCCTGTGGCTCGGCCTCTACGCCGGACTGACACTGGTCGCCATTGCGCTCATGCTTGTGTGGATGACGCGCGCACGGGTGCTGGTGGCCGAGGCAGCGCGGGACTGAGCGTTCCAGCCGCGCGCCACGAACCCGCGCTACTTCGTCAGCCGGGCCAGCTCGTCGTCGATGACCTCGGCAAACACCTCATAGGGATGAGCGCCGGTCAGCCGCCGACCATTGATGAACGCGGTTGGCGTGGAGTCGACCCCGAGATCGCGGCCGAGCTCCGCGCCATCTTTCACACGCGTGGCGTAGCGCCCGGACTCCATGCAGGACGTGAAGCCGATCGGTTCAAGCCCGACTGCCGTCGCATGCTGCTTGAGTCCATCCATGCCAAGCGTGGCCTGGTTAGCGAACAGCCGGTCGTGAAACTCCCAGTACTTGCCCTGCTCGCCGGCGCACCACGCCGCCTCCGCCGCCTTCTGCGCCTGCGGATGGATATCAGACAGGGGATAGTCCTTCCACACGATCCGCAGCCGCTCGCCGTAGGTGTCGCGCAACCGCTTCAGCGTCGGGATGACCCGCCCGCAGAACGGGCACTGGTAGTCGGAGAACTCGACGAGCGTGACGAGTGCGGTGCCCGGGCCACGCACCGGATCCTGACTGGTGATGGCGACCTGCACGCGCGGCGGCTCGAGCTGCAGTTTCACGGGCGTGCCCGCCTTGCGCAGATCGGCCACGACGGCGTCCCGGGCCACATCCGCCTGCCGCTCCTCCAGGAAGGCCCGTATGCTCGGCGCCATTTCCTCGAAGGGCCTGCCCCGCATCTGCTGCGCGTTCGCCTTGAAGAAGGCGCTGACGTCGGCGTCACTGACAGGCTGGCGCCGGCGTGCGACCTCCTCCTTCATGTAGCGATCGGGGTCGGAGCCCTTGGCCTTGGCGGCCTGCTCCACGAGCAGCTTCGCCACGAGCCGGTTGAGGGCATCGCGCCGTCCGTCATAGAGAGCCTGCTCCGCCTCGGCTCTCGACTTGGCGTCGTAGGCCTTCCACGCCTCATCGAGATCCTTCACGGTGAAGACGCGGTCACCCATGCGGGCCGCGACGTCGCCGCCCGATTGGGCGGTGGCGGCCGTGGCGAGCCCCAGGAGCACCGCGCAGAGCGTCGCGCGCACGGCAGCAGTCATCAGACGAGCCGGTACCGATTGCCCTGCGGCGTGCCGTCGATGAAGGGGCGCGCATCGCCAAGCAGCTTCTGCAGGCCCTCGCCCTGAATGTGCTGGCCCAACGACTTCTCGTCCTCCCACTTTTCGAGGATGCAGAGATCGTGCGCATCCTCGGGACTCTCCAGCAGGTCGTACTGATAGCAGCCAAGCTCCCGCCGCGTCGGCGGCACGAGCTTCGCGAGCGCCTGCTTCAGGGCGTCGGCCTGCCCTTCCTTGGCCCGGAAGCGAGCCACGACAAATACGGATGCGGCCATGAATGAAATCCCTAATGCCCCATCTGGAGCCGAATACCTGCGTTGACCAGGCGCGGCGTACCGACGGTCGTGGGATTGGTGCCCACGTAGTACTCCGTGCCCAGTAGATTCTGCACACCGACGAAGACGCTCGCCTGACGAGTGATGACCCGCGTGGCCGTGACATTCGTCACCTGATAACCCGGCAGGCCCACGACGCTGCGGGCCGCGATGGCCGGCAGGATGCGCGCGAGGTTCTGATCGTCATCGAACTGGTGTCCGACGAACTGATGCTCCAGCGCGAGGATCGCAATCTTCGGATTGCTGTAGGTGAGCTCGAACGACGCCCGGTGCCGCGGCACCTGCGCGAGGTCGCGGCCCGTCAGGTCAAGCCCGGTCGCGTCGGCGACGCCGGCGTGCACGCGGGCGACATCGAAGACGTAGGCCGCGGTGACGTTCCACCGCGGTGTCGGGTGATACGAGCCGTCGAGCTGCAGGCCGGCGATGTTCGTGCTGCCGACGTTGCGCACCTGGCGCGTGAGCCCGTTGGCAGTCACCGAGGCGTTGGCGATGGCATCGTTGACGCGGTTGCTGAACCACGTGCCGCGCACGGTCACCTGCTGACTCGGCGCGGCGCTGACGCCGACCTCCCCGCCCGTCAACCGCTCGGGTCCGAGCGCCTCATTGGACTGGGTCAGGACGTTGCCCACGCGGAACGGGCTGTAGAGCTCCTTCAGGGTCGGCGCGCGGAACCCGCGGCTCAGGCTCGTCCAGACCGAGACATTGCTCCGAAGGCGATAGAGGACGGCCACGCGCGGACTGACTGCCGTGTCGGATTTGTCCGGCAGCGCGTCGCGGTTGGTGGCGGTCGGCAGGCCCGTGGCGAGCGTGATTTCGCGGTTATGGGCGTCGTAGTTCCGCCAGGAATCGAGCCGCGCCGCGAACGTCACCTGCCACGTGGGGGTGAGCTCGATGATGTCCTGCGCGAAGAGACCGGCGAAGCGCTGCCGCCCGCCGGCCACGCGGTGCACAACGGGCGTCAGCCCGGTGGCTGCGGCAAAGGTCCGCTCGTCGCTGTCGCCCACGATGCGGCGGAAGTCGGTGCCTGCCGTCGCCGCGTGGGTGACGCCGCCAAGGCTCAGCGCCCGCGACCACTGCACGAGCGACCCGATCGCGCGCGAGGGGACGATCTTGTCGAGCGTGATGTTGCTCAGGCTTCTCGCCGGCACGGCCGCCGGTACCGCGAAGGTGTTCTGGTGGAAGTCTTCATGGTCATAGAAGAGCCGCGCCTGTACGGTGCTGCCCTCGGGAAGCTGCACGCGCGCGCCGCCCTGCGCCGCGCTCCACGTCGTGTCGTTGAGCTCGCCGATCTTGCCGTTGTCGCGCTTCTCGTCGAAATAGCCACCGCGGAAGAAGAGATTCACGCGGTCCGAGAGCCGATAGTCGGCGCGGCTGCTGACATTCTGGAAGCGGACATTCGCCTCGTTGTCGATGGCGCCGCGCTCCTCGGGCGCCACGGTCACGTAGCCGTCCGTCTGCAGCGTGCTGGCATCGACCGTCACCCCGAGCCGGCCCCAGACGTCGCTCGCGAAGACGTCCATCTTGGGCGTGGCCCTGGTGCCGTACTGCGGCTTGAAGATGAGCGTGCGGGGTGTGGGGCGGTTGGTGATGATGTTGATGACGCCGCCCATCGCATAGTTGCCGTAAAGGCTCGACGACGGCCCTTCCACGACCTCGATCCGCTCGGCGTTCATCAGCGGCACGCGCGTCCAGAACACATTGCCGCCAAAGGGATCATTGAACGGCACTTCGTCGAGCGTCACAAGGGTCCGACTGACGCCGCTCGGCCCGATGCCACGCAGGGACACACCCTGCGCGGTGGGATTGGCCGCCAGGCTGCTGGTGCGGCGAAAGAGGCTGAAGGTGGGCACCTGACGCAGGACGTCGTCGGCCACGACGGCCGCGGAGCGGAGGATCTGCTCGCGACTCACGACGCTGATGCTCGCGGGAATGTCGGCGACGCGCTGCTCGGTGCGCGTGGCCGTGACGACCAACTGTTCAGTGATGCCGGCCACCTTGAGGTTGGCGGTGAGCGCCTGTTCCTGTTGCGCCGACAGGTCGGCGGTCAGGTCCTGTGTCTCGAAGCCGGGCGCCGAGACACGCACCTTGTACGCGCCGGCCGGCAGATCCGCGAGCGTGACCTGCTCACCGGCCCCGGTGGCGGTGCGGTCCAGATGCCCGGCCTGCAGCACGGCGGTGACCCGCGCACCAGGGATGGGCAGCCCCTGCGCGTCCAGCACGGTGACCACCAGCCGGCGCGACGTGACCGCCGGCGACTGGGCGCGGGCACTCGTCCCCGCAACACAGACGAGGCTGGCAAGACTCAGCAACAAGGCAAGAGACGTTCGACGCATCCTGGGACCTCGAATCGCCCGGGCACTGACGCCGGACGAGGACATGGCTGGTTGAAAATACTCCAAAAGGCTCACGCCCGCTTGGTTAGACGCACGGAACAGCGCTTGCTAAGCTCATCGGACATGACCAACGCGTCTCGTGTTGTCGCAATCGTCGTCGGGCTGACCGTCGCGCTGGGCATCGCGAGCCACGCGCAGGAACCGACCTTCAGGGCCGGCACCCGCATCGTGCCCATCGTGGCCACCGTGACGGATGCCGAACGGCGGCTGGTCCCCGGCCTGGAAAAACCGGACTTCTCCCTGCTCGACAATGGTAAACCGCAGGAAATCGGGTTCTTTGAGAGCGAGGTCACACCCTTCACGGTGGTCGTGATGCTCGACACCAGCGCCAGCATGACGGGAAGCCTGGAGTTGCTGAACCGGGCCACCGAACAGTTCCTGATGCGGATGCTGCCGGCGGACAAGGGCCAGGTCGGCGCGTTCAACGACAAGATCCAGTTCAGCGGGCACTTCACCCACGACCGCGACGACCTGATTGGCGCGCTCCGCGACCTCCAGTTCGGCAACCCGACACGGCTCTACGACGCGATCTGGGAGAGCATGGCCACGCTCGACGGCGTGGCGGGGCGCAAGGTCGTGCTGGTCTTTACCGATGGCGACGACACGTCGAGCAAGCGCGGCCTGGGTGATGTGATGAAGCGGGCGCAGGCCGACGAAGTCATGGTCTACGCCATCGGCCTGGAGTCCGAGTACTTCAATGGCCGGCAACGGGTGCGCTCCCAGCCGGATCGCGGCCTGAAGAAGCTGGCCGACGAAACCGGTGGCGGATACTTCCAGCTGCGCAAGACCGACGACCTCGGTCCGACCTTCTCCCGCGTGGCGCAGGAGCTGCACAGTCAGTACACGCTCGGCTTCTCACCGGCCGTGCTCGACGGCAGGGAGCACAAGCTGGAGCTCAAAGTAAACAAGCCCGGCTTCGCGGCGCGGGCGCGCAAGTCGTACATCGCTTCAAAGGAATAGGGACGGGCATGCCGGAACTGACCGATCAGGAATTTGCCGTCGCCGCCGACGTGGCGATCGAGGCGGCGCAGAAGGCGCTCCTCCCGCTCGCCGACGAGCACGACTTCGAGGTGGAGCTCCAGAATGGCGTCCTGCAGGTGATCTTCGAGGACCCAAAGCCCGCGAAGTTCGTCGTCAGTCCCAACGCGCCCGTCCGGCAGATCTGGGTCTCGGCCCTCTCGCGCAGCTTCAAACTGGGCTGGGCGGGCGAGGCCGCAGGCTTCGCGCTCGACGGTGAGCGCCTGCCCGTGCTCCTCGACCGCCTGGCGCGGACGCAGCTCGGGCTGTAGAGACCGCGCGGGTTAGAAGCGAAATCCCGCGCGGAACGGGTCCGCGTCATCGATGTGAAACGTGTGCTCGCCCGTGATCCACGGCGCAGCCTCTACTTCCGGCACGACGGCCGGCAGGCCCTCAATCTCCAGACGCGACGTCACGCGCGCCGTGAAGCGGGCGCCAATCAGGCTTTCGTGCACAAACGGCGCATCGTCGAGGACGAGCCCCATCGCATCCAGCACGGCCAGCACGGCGGCGGTGGAGCCCCCCCCGGGAGAGCGGTCCACGGCGCCGTCGGGATAGACGGTCGCGCTGGTCAGGTGCGCGTCCTCCGCGCGAGGAGGCCCGATGAACACGACCGCCTCCACGCCGTCCTGCGCGCCGAGCGTCGGGTGGGTGAGCAGCGCCGAGCCGGCCAGGTCCGCCGCGATCGCCCGGCCCGCCCGCTGAATGTCGGCCATGGCCGTGGCATCCAGGGTGAGGCCGGCCGATTCCGCGTCGAGGATGACGTAGCACCCGCCACACCAGGCGATATCAGCGCGCACCGGACGCCCGAGTGCCCGGCACACCACGGACGGGTTGATGACCAGCGCCGGCGGAAGCGTCACCGCAACGGAGGTCACGCGTCCATCAGGTGAGACGCGCGCGGTCGCCTGGATCCGGCCGGCAGGGGTATCCAGTCGCACGATGCGGTCGGGCGAGGTCTCGGCTGCCCGGTCGAACAGCAGACCGTGCTCAATCCCGATGGCCACAGCGCCCATGACACCGTGCCCGCAGAGCCCGGCGTAGCCCTCGGCATGCCGGAAGAGCACGCCGGCGTGCGCGTCCGGGTGCTCGGGCACCGTAAACCATCCGGCCGTCACGCCCTCGTGGCCGCGCGGCTCCCGGACCAGCGCCGCGAGCAGGTCGTCGGCATGGTCCGCCATCCACTGCTGCTTCCGGCGCATGGAACTGCCGGAGGGAGTCGGAAGTCCGTCGATCACAAGACGAAGGACCTGCCCTCCGACGTGGGCATCAACTGTCCTGAGCAGGCGTCGCATGGGGGTGATCGTTGCGAGGATAGCGCGGGATCACGCCAGATTGGCGTTCCCTTGGATGGCCTGCCGCTTGCAAAATGGCGGACGACAGGTCGTGATGCCCTTCACACTCCTTCTCGCCGCCGCGATGTTCCCGTTGGTCCTCGGGGGTGCACCGGCCGATCCGCCTCCACAGCGGTGGGGTCCGGACATCCGGCGGATGGCGCCCTATGACGAAGGCTACGAGCGGGGCTACCTCGACGGCGTCCGCGACGCACGCACTGGCCACGAGCCCGCACTGGAACCACTCGGACCGCCGCGGGGCCCCGCGCGGGGACCGCGCCGGGGTTTCCGCGGTGAAGTGCAGCGCGGGTATGGTGACGGCTACCGCGCCGGCTTCACGAGCGAGCGCGAGGCCCGCATGGCGCCCGGAGCCGGATCACGTGGAAACGGCGTGACCAGGAGCACCGTGCCCGACCCGGCCTTCGCCCGCGGACAGGCGGACGGCTACCGCCGCGGCTTTGATGACGGTAACGACCGTGACCGGTACGACCCGACGCGCGAGGGCGCGTATCGCGACGGCGACGCCGGGTACTTCCGGGAGTACGGCTCGAAGGACGCCTACCGCCGCAACTATCGCGACGGCTTCCGGCAGGGCTACGAAGGGGGCTTCCGCGACGGCGCCCGCACGTCAGCGCACTGACGCCGAGCCGCGCCGCTGCCTGCTTGATCGGATCCTCATCAGAAGCGCTCCGGAACGACAGCGCGCCAATACAGCAGACCTTGGTAGGAGCGGCGGCGAGGATGAAGCCGCCCGATTCATCCACGTCTATGCGCATCGGGGGAAGGCTACGGCCAGCCGAGTTCTCCCGAACGGGACAGCGCTAACAGAAGAAACCTACGAAGCGTGGGGCCGACCGGCGCAGCATTGGCGCACAGGCTTCTTCTCATAGAGACAGCGGGCTTGCCGTGGATCAAGAAAGCCTTGTATTATTGTTGTTCTCACCCTCTACGGCGGTATCGTCTAACGGTTAGGACGGATGGTTCTCAACCATTAAATCGGGGTTCGATTCCCCGTACCGCTACCACTTCTTCAGGGTGTCAGTTCTCGACGCGCCGGCGATGGGAAGTTGGCACGCCGTTGGCGCGGGGAGAGTTGCCGCTCGGTTGCGACTGGCGAACCGGCCGGTATTCTTAGCGTTCCTCCCCCCGTACCGGTACCAACGGCCCACACCGCGCAAGAGCGTCTCGCCGGTGTTCGCACGTAGACTTGCCCGATGTCCCCCGCGGAACACCCGCCCCTGCGCGTAATCGCCTGCTGCGGCGATATGTTCGTCGTCTTCGGCAACGAGCGGATGACGTTCGAGGTGCTGCGCGTACTGCGGGACGAAGGCGCGGCGGTTCACTGCATCGTCAACGACTGGGAGAACGAACGCATCGTCCAGCTCGCCGATGACATCGGCGCCACCTGGTCCACGGGGTATTACCGGTACGGCTTCAGCCGTGCCCTGTTGAACCCGCTGCGGGCGATGCAATTCGCCTGGGAAATCCTGAATACGAGCCTGGGGCTGCTGCGGGACTCCCGACGCTTCCGCCCGACGCACATCTTCATGCCGAACTTCATGACGGCGATTCGCAACGCCCCGGCGCTGCTGATCCTGCGGGCGTTGGGCGTGCCCACCATCCTGCGCGTGGCCAACCATCCGGTACCGAATCGTGTCCACCTCTGGCTCTGGTCACGGGTCGTGCCCCGCCTGGTCGATCGCATCATCGCCATTTCCGTGTTCTGCCGCACCCGGCTCGCCGCCGCGGGAGTCCCGGAACATCAACTCGGCATGGTCCTCAACCGACTGGCCACGCGCTCATGCGCTGAAGGCACCGATCAGGACGTGGTCGAGCTGGTCCGCCAGCGCAGGACGGTGCTGGTCGTCGGACAGGTCGCGCCGTTCAAGGGAACCCACCTGGCCATCGAGGCCTGCCGACTCCTGATCGAAGCGGGGTTGGATCTCCAGCTCGTGATCGTCGGTACCCTTCCCATCTGGCCGCCCGATTACGTGGCCTACGCGACCCAGCTTCAGACCAGCGTTGCCGCGGCGGGACTCGGCGATCGCGTCCGCTTCGTCGGCGGGCGGCAGAATGTCGCCGCCATCATGCGGGCCGGCTACATTCTCGCGGCGCCCATCGTGCAGGAAGAAACATTCGGGAACGTCGGGCTGGAGTCCACCGGCGCCGGCCTGCCGCCGGTCATCTTTCCAACGGGTGGCCTGGTTGAATCCGTCGTCCACCTGAAGACGGGCTTCATCTGTCACGCGTCAACGGTCGAGGCGCTCGTCGAGGGGCTCCGCTACTTTCTGGATGACCCGGCGGCCCGTGACGCGGCCTCCGCGGCGGGCCTGGCACAGCACCAGGCTCCGGACTTCCCCTTCAGCGCCGCTGCGTTCCGCAGGGGCTGGCTCGACGTCTTCGGCGTGCCTCGCGCTTAACCCTTCGGGCCGAAACGCTCGCGCGTCGCGCGAGCCAGCGCCTCGCGCTGATCGGGATGCGCGATGGCCACCAGCGCATCCGCCCGCTGCCGCAGATTCTTCCCGTAGAGATAGGCCGTGCCCCACTCAGTGACGACCCAGTGCACATGCGCGCGCGTCGTCACCACACCCGCCCCAGGCCGGAGGAACGGGACGATCTTGCTGGCCCCCTTCGCCGTCACCGACGCCATCGCGATCACGGGCTTGCCGCCATCGCTGAGGGCGGCGCCCCGGAGAAAGTCCATCTGCCCACCCACGCCACTGAATTGGTACGTGCCGATGCTGTCGGCGCACACCTGGCCAGTCAGGTCCATCTCGATGGCGCTGTTGACGGCCACGACCTTCGGGTTCTTCGCGATGACGTTGCCGTCGTTCACATACTGCGCGTCGAGGAAGGCGAAGTCCGGGTTGTCGTCGAACAGGTCATAGAGCGCCCGCGTCCCAAGGGCGAAACTCGTCACCACGCGCCCCGGGTGCTTCCGTTTGAACCGGTTCGTGATCACGCCTTTCTGCAACAGCGGCAGGATGCCGTTTGAGCACATCTCGGTGTGAACGCCCAGGTCGCGGTGATGCTCGAGCGCGCCGAGGATCGCGTCGGGAATCGCGCCAATACCCATCTGGAGCGTCGAGCCGTCCTCGATGAGGCCCGCGCACCGGTCCGCGATCGCCCGCTCGCAGGGCCCAATGTGGGGACCATAGTCCACCTCCGGCAGCGGATCATCGACCTCCACCATCGCGGCGAACCGGCTCACGTGCAGGTGCCCGTCGCCGTGGGTGCGGGGCATATGCGGGTTCACCTGCGCGATGACGGTCCGGGCATGCACGACGGCCGAGCGGGCGACGTCCACGCTGACGCCGAGCGAACAGTAGCCGTGGGCGTCGGGCGGCGAGACGTGCACGAGGGCCACGTCGATCGGCAGGATTCCCGCCTCGAAGAGGCGCGGGATCTCACTGAGGAAGACCGGCACATAGTCTCCGCGGTCCGTATCCACGACCTCCCGGACATTCGCCGACACGAAGAGGGAGTTGATGAAGAAGGACTCCCGGACGCCGGGCCGATCGAGGCCCAGGTCGCCGTAGGTGCTGACGCTGATGACCTCGATATCCCGTAGTTCGCTCGCCCGGTCAAAGAGCGCATGGACGAGGGTGAGCGGAGTTGCCGCGCTGCCGTGGAGGAAGACACGGTCACCGGACTTCACCAGACCGACGGCCTGGGCCGCCGTCATCACGGGTTTTGCCATGACCCATAGTCTCCGAAACCCTGTTTTTCCTGGCACCCTGTCCCCTGTATCGACGTTTTTGTCGATCACAGGCACCAATTGGACAGAGCTGTCCGCACTCAATTGGCCCTGACCGATCCACAATGGGCCCGAGAACAGGGCTCACCATGACGTTTGCCGACTACGATCCCGGCGCCTTCTTCGATGAGATGTTCGAGCAGAAGGGCGTGGCGCGCCCCGGCGCTCGCACACTGGTCGATCTGGTCAACGCGCTCCCCGAGGGAGAACTCCTCCGCCGCCAGCGGTCCGCCGAACAGGCGCTGCTCGCGATGGGCATCACCTTCAACGTGTACGGCGCCGAGGCCGGCACCGAGCGGATCTTCCCCTTCGACCTGGTGCCCCGCATCATCGACGCGGCCGAGTGGCGCACGATCGAGCGCGGCCTGCGGCAGCGCATCCACGCCCTGAACCTCTTCATCGACGACATCTACACGGACCAGCGCATCCTGAAGGACGGCGTGATCCCCCGCGAGGTCCTCGAATCGGCGAAGACGCTGCGCGCGGCCTGCACGGGCCTACGCCCGCCGCGGGGCATCTGGTGCCACGTCACCGGCACGGACCTGGTGCGCGACGGCGACGGCCAGATCTACGTGCTCGAGGACAACCTCCGTTGCCCGTCGGGTGTGTCCTACGTGCTCGAGAACCGGAACCTGATGAAGCGCACCTTTCCGCAGGTGTTTCAGTCGGTCCGGATTCACCCCGTGAACGACTACCCGGGGCGCCTGCGCGACATGCTCGAGTACGTGGCGCCGGAGACCGCGGGCACCCCGCGCGTGGTCGTCCTCACGCCCGGCGTCTACAACTCGGCCTATTTCGAGCACTCGTTCCTCGCGCAGCAGATGGGCGTTGAGCTGGTGGAGGGCCGCGACCTGGTCGTCACGGACGGCTTCGTCTGGATGCGGACCACGAAGGGCCTCGAACGGGTGGACGTGATCTACC
Organism: Acidobacteriota bacterium; assembly: GCA_947482665.1. Classification (GTDB taxonomy): domain Bacteria; phylum Acidobacteriota; class Vicinamibacteria; order Vicinamibacterales; family UBA2999; genus CANKJK01. Next base: position 86,075 of record CANKJK010000004.1, on the reverse strand, counting down.
GGCGCGTGGACGACGACTTCCTCGACCCGGACGTGTTCCGGTCGGACTCGATGCTGGGCGTCCGCGGCCTGATGAGCGTCTACAAGGCGGGGCGCGTGGCACTGGTCAACGCGCCGGGCACGGGCGTGGCGGACGACAAGGTGATCTACGCCTACGTGCCGCGCATCGTGAAGTACTACCTCGGCGAGGAGATCCTCCTGCCGAACGTGCCGACCTACATCTGCGCCGAGGAGGATGACCGCCGTTACGTCCTCGCACACCTCAAGGACCTCGTCGTGAAGGCGGCCAACGAGTCGGGCGGCTACGGCATGCTCATCGGCCCACACGCCAGCGAGAGCGAGCGCGCGGATTTCGCCCAGCGCATCATCGCCAACCCGCGTAACTACATCGCACAGCCCACGCTGTCTCTCTCGCGCGTGCCCGCCATCATCGACGACCACTTCGAGGGCCGGCACGTCGACCTCCGCCCGTACATCCTCTACGGGCGCGAGATCTTCGTGCTGCCGGGCGGCCTGACGCGCGTCGCGCTGCGCAAGGGCTCGCTGGTCGTGAACTCCTCCCAGGGCGGCGGCAGCAAGGACACGTGGGTACTCGATGACGAAGGCGGTGACGCATGCTGAGCCGCGTCGCGGACTCCATCTACTGGATGAGCCGGAACATCGAGCGCGCGGAGAATGTCGCGCGTTTCGTGGACGTCAACCTCAACCTCACGCTCGACCTGCCGGGTACGTCGGTCCATCAGTGGCGGCCGCTCGTCGACATCACCGGCGATACCGAGGTGTTCCTGAAGCGCTACGGCGAGCCCACGCAGCGCAACGTCATCCAGTTCCTGACCTTCGACACCGAGAACGCGAACTCGATCCTCTCGTGCCTCCGGGCCGCCCGCGAGAACGCGCGCTCGGTGCGCGAGATCATCTCGTCGGAGATGTGGCAGCAGGTCAACGAGTCGTATCTCTTCGTCGCCGACGCGGTCGGCAAGACGCGCTACTCGCGCGACCCGCAGGAACTCTTCGCCCAGGTCAAGATGGCGAGCCAGCTCTTCGCCGGCGTCACCGACGCGACGATGACCCACAACGAGGGGTGGCACTTCTGCCGCCTCGCGCGCAAGCTGGAGCGCGCCGACAAGACGTCGCGCATCCTCGACGTGAAGTACTTCCTGCTGCTGCCAGACGTGCATGACATCGGCACGGCCGTGGATGACGTGCAGTGGGCCGCGGTGCTCCGCTCCGCGAGCGCGTTCGAGATGTACCGCAAGCGGCATGGCCGCATCGCGCCCAACCGCATCGTCGAGTTCCTCCTGCTCGACAAGGAGTTCCCCCGCGCGGTGCACAACTGCCTGAACTCGGCGCGGGAATCCGAGCACGCCATCTCCGGCACGCCGATGGGGATGTTCCGGAATCCGGCGGAGCAGCTCCTCGGTGCGCTATGTTCGGAGTTGGCCTATGCCCAGGTCGATGCGATCATCGCAGCGGGCCTGCATGAGTACCTCGATCAGTTACAGAAGGGCATGAATACCGTCGGCTTTCACATCCAGCACACGTTCTTCGGCGCGCCCGCGCCCCAGGCCACTCCGGCCACGGGGTTCGCCGGCGGCTTCAACGCCTGATCGGCCATGGCGATCCACGTCGCGCTCTCCCATCGCACGCACTACGTCTTCGACCGGGACGTCGCGCTCTCGCCCCACACGATCCGGCTGCGGCCGGCACCGCACTGCCGCACCAACGTGCTGAGCTATGCACTCACGGTCGAGCCTCAGCCGCACTTCCTGAACTGGCAGCAGGATCCGCACGGCAACTATCTGGCCCGGGTGGTCTTTCCGGAGAAGGCGCGCGCACTCACGGTTGACGTCGACCTGGTCGCCTCGCTCTCCATCATCAATCCGTTCGACTTCTTCCTCGAACCCGGCGCCGAACAATGGCCGTTCGCCTACGACCCGGTCACGCGTAAGGACCTGGCGCCCTATCTCGAAACGGCCACGCCCGGTCCGGCGCTCGCCGCGCTCATCGCGTCCGTGGAACGTACGCCCCGCGCCACGGTGGACTTCCTGGTCGCGCTCAACCAGAGGCTGGCCACCGACATCCGCTACATCATCCGCATGGAGCCCGGCGTGCAGACGCCGGAGGAGACGCTGCGGCTGGGGAGCGGTTCGTGTCGCGACAGCGCGTGGCTGCTCGTCCAGTGGCTGCGGCACCTCGGGATCGCGGCGCGCTTCGTCTCTGGCTATCTCATTCAGCTCGCCCCGGACGTGCGCGCGCTGGACGGCCCCCAGGGCGCCGCAGAAGACTTCTGCGATCTGCACGCCTGGGCCGAGGCGTATCTCCCGGGTGCGGGCTGGGTCGGGCTGGATGCCACGTCTGGTCTGCTCGCCGGCGAGGGGCACCTGCCACTCGCGGCCACGCCGGAGCCGGCCACGGCCGCCGCCATCAGCGGCGCGGTGGACCCGTGCGAGGCCACGCTCGAACACACGATGTCCGTGCGGCGCATCGCCGAATCGCCCCGCGTCACACGGCCGTACAGCGACGAGGCGTGGGCGAAGATCGAAGCGCTCGGACACCAGGTGGACGCGCGGTTGCGCACTGGCGACGTACGCCTGACGATGGGCGGCGAGCCGACCTTTGTCTCGATCGACGACATGGACGGCGCGGAGTGGACGACCGGCGCGCTCGGCGTCCACAAACGCGAACTGGCCGGCACGCTCATTCGCCGATTGCGGGCGCGGTTCGCCCCGGGAGGGCTGCTGCACTACGGGCAGGGCAAGTGGTATCCGGGTGAGTCGCTCCCCCGCTGGGCGCTTGGCTGCTGGTGGCGGCCCGACGGCGAGGCCATCTGGACGGACGACGCGCTCATCGCCGACGAATCGCGCGACTACGGCCACGACAGCACGACGGCGCGACGGTTCGTCGCACGCCTTGCCCGCGAGCTGGGCGTGGAGGACGCGTCACTGCCCGCCCACGAGGACGCCTGGTACTACCTCTGGCGCGAGCGGCGCCTGCCGACCAACGTCGACCCGCTCGCCTCGAAGCTCGACGACGAAGAGGAGCGGACCCGGCTTGCACGCGTGTTCGCGCACGGTCTCGACCACATCGCGGGCTACGTACTCCCCCTGAGACGCCTCGACCCGGACGAGGGCAACGGCTGGACCACGGGCCGCTGGTTCCTGCGGCGTGAGCACCTGTTTCTGAGTCCGGGCGACTCGCCGATCGGCTACCGGCTGCCACTCGATTCGCTCCCCTGGTCCGCACCGGGAGACCGTCCGCTGCTCGACGCCCCTGATCCCTTCGCGCCGCAGCCCCCGCTGGCCTCACGGCAGCGCGCCTCGACCGGTGAGGGCGCGGCCGGTCCCCGGGCGCGCACGCGTGAGGCCGACGGCCGAGGGCTGGCGAGGCAGGAAGCGCCCCGGCGTGGGGATTCCGCCCTGGGCATCGTTCGTACGGCGGTGTGCGTGGAGCCGCGCCATGGCCGGCTGCACATCTTCATGCCTCCGGTGACGCGCACCGAGGACTACCTGGATCTGGTCGCCGCAGTCGAGCGGACGGCCGCCGCGCTCGCGCTCCCGGTGGTCCTCGAAGGTGAGCCTCCCCACCACGACGACCGCCTGGAGCACTTCTCGGTCACGCCGGATCCCGGCGTCATCGAAGTGAACCTCCATCCGTCGACCTCGTGGGACGAACTGGTGGCGCGCACGACGACCCTCTACGAGGAGGCCCGTCTCACCAGACTCGGCACCGAGAAGTTCATGCTCGATGGCCGCCACACAGGTACCGGTGGCGGCAACCACATCGTCGTCGGTGGACCCTCACCAGCCGACAGCCCGTTCCTCCGCCGGCCCGACCTGCTGCGGAGCCTGGTCGGCTACTGGCACAACCACCCGTCGCTCTCCTACCTCTTCTCGGGGCTGTTCATCGGTCCGACCAGTCAGCATCCCCGCGTGGATGAGGCGCGTGACGACGCGGTGCGCGAGATCGAGATCGCCTTCGCGCAGATTCCGCGGGGCGAGGTGCCGCCGTGGCTCACCGACCGGCTCTTCCGGAACCTGCTGGTCGATGTCACGGGCAACACACATCGCGCCGAATTCTGCATCGACAAGCTCTATCCGCCGGAATCCGCGTCGGGGCGGCGGGGACTCGTCGAGTTGCGGGCGTTTGAGATGCCGCCCCACAGCCGGATGAGCCTCGCACAGCAACTGCTGCTGCGTGCGCTCATCGCGGCATTCTGGGAGCGCCCCTACGTGCAGCCGCTCGCACGCTGGGGCACGGGCCTCCACGATCGCTTCATGCTGCCGCACTTCGTGGCGGCCGACCTGGACGACGTGCTCCGGGATCTCAACCGGGCTGGCTTCGCCTTCGAGCCGGAGTGGTTCGCACCGCATCTGGAATTTCGCTTTCCGGCCTGCGGGGCCATCGCGCACGCAGGGCTCCACCTGGAAGTCCGGCAGGCCCTCGAGCCGTGGCATGTCCTCGGAGAGGAACCCACCGCCGGCGGCACCGTGCGCTATGTGGATTCGTCCGTGGAGCGGCTCCAGGTAAAGGTGCGGGGCTGGACCGGGTCGCGCTTCGTGCTCGCCTGCAACGGCCGCGCGGTGCCGCTCCACCCGACGGGCGCCGTCGGCGAATTCGTGGCGGGTGTCCGCTACCGGGCCTGGCAACCGGCCGCAAGTCTCCATCCGACAATTCCGGCGCACGCCCCGCTCGTATTCGACCTCATCGATACCTGGAGTGCTCGGGCGCTCGGCGGGTGCGTCTATCATGTGGCTCATCCCGGGGGCCGCAACTTCGCGCAGTTCCCCGTCAACAGCTATGAGGCGGAAGGCCGGCGGCTGGCGCGGTTCAGCGCGCTGGGCCACCACCCGGGGCTGTTGGGTACGCCACCCGCTGAGAACGATCCGGAATTTCCCATGACCCTCGACCTTCGCCGTAGACCCGCCACCGGCCTGGCGACGCGCCCGCTCGCCGAACCCCGGTGAACCCGACAGCCTCAGGCGGCTCGACCGTCACGAGCCTGCTCGAGGAGTACCGCGTCCGGGACGGCGTCTTCGACGAAGCGTTCGGCGCCGGCCGCGGCCTGCGTCCCTTTTGCGAGCCGCTCTTCAGCTCGCTCGACAGGCTCGGCCGGCACGAACTTGCCTCCCGCCGGGAGAACGCGCGGCGAGCCATCCGCGACAACGGCGTCACCTACAACGTCTACGGGGACCCGGCCGGCTCCGACCGTCCGTGGACACTCGACATGGTGCCGCTGCCCATCGCGGCCGCCGAGTGGATCCGCATCGAAGCGGGCCTCGTGCAGCGCGCGCGTCTGCTCAACACGATCCTGGGGGATCTCTACGGCCCCATGCGCCTGGTCGGCGAGGGCGTGCTCCCGCCGTCGCTCATCCACGCCAACCCGGCGTTCCTCCGGCCCTGCCACGGCATCGACGTACCCGGGGGCGTGCGGCTGCATCTGCTGGCCGTGGATCTGGCCCGCTCACCGGACGGCCAGTGGCGCGTGCTGAGCGACCGTACGCAGGCGCCCTCGGGAGCGGGCTACGCCCTCGAAAACCGGATTGTGCTCTCGCGCAGCCTGCCGGAGGCCTTTCGCGAGTGCCAGGTGCCGCAGCTCTCGGCCTTCTTCCGCGCGCACCGCGACGGTCTCGCGATGCTCGCGCCGCCGCTCAGCCGCGATCCCAGGGTCGTGGTGCTGACGCCGGGTCCGCTCAACGAGACCTACTTCGAACACGCCTATCTCGCGCGCTACCTCGGGTTCACGCTCGTTGAGGGCGGCGACCTGACGTGCCGCGACGGGCGCGTCTTCATCAAGACGCTCGACCGGCTGCAGCCGGTCGACGTGATTCTCCGCCGCCTGGACGACAGCTATTGCGACCCGCTTGAACTGCGTGCCGAGTCGACGCTGGGTGTGGCCGGTCTGGTCGAGGCGGTGCGCGCCGGCCACGTCACGGTCGCCAACGCGCTCGGCAGCGGCCTCACCGAAACACCCGGCATCGCCGCCTTCTTGCCGGACCTCTGCCGGCGCCTCCTTGGGGAGGAGCTGCTCCTGCAACCGGCGCGGTCGTGGTGGTGTGGCCACCCGGACGACCTCACCTACGTCCTGGAGCACGCGCAGGATCTCGTGATCAAGCGCGCGCTGCCGCACGCAGCCGCCCCTCCGATCTTCGGCCGCCTGTTGACGCGCGAGCAGCTGCGCGCCCTGCGATCGGCGCTGCGCGCCCGGCCCGAGGAGTTCGTCGGGCAGCGAGAGGTCGCCCTGTCGGTCGCGCCGTCGTGGTCCGGGCAGGCCTTCCATCCCCGCCAGGCCGTGCTGCGCGCCTACGTCGCCGTGGCGGGCGACTCGTGGGTCGTGATGCCGGGCGGGCTCACCCGCACGGGCGCCGACGACGGCGAACCGATCGTCTCGATGCAACGCGGCGGCGGCAGCAAGGACACCTGGATCATCGGGGACGAGCCGCCTCAGGCTGCGTCGCTGCTCCCTCCCGCGCAGGTCCGGGTGCGGCGCGAGCAGCACGGGACGGACCTGCCGAGCCGCGTGGCTGATAACTTGTTCTGGCTCGGCCGCCAGGTCGAGCGCGCGGAGCAGACGGTGCGGCTGCTGCGAAGCTTCGTCACCGCGGCTACGCGCGAGGACACCGCGGCGCGCACGCCCGAGGTCGCGGCGCTCGAACGCCTGCTCGTGGCCCTGGGCGCGTGGCCGGCCTCAGCCGCCGACGATGACGTCAGCCTGCCATCGCTTGAGCACACGCTCACCGAACTCTTCAGCCCGGACGGACCAGAGAGCACGCTCCGGGCACCGCTGGCCGATATCCGCCGTATCGCGATGTCCGTGCGGGACCGGCTCTCGCTCGACACCTGGCGCATCCTGAGCCAGCTCCAGGCGGACTTCACCCTCCGCCGTGGGCGCCTCCAGGTCGACGACGTACTCCAGCACTTGAACCAGCTCGTCACGGACCTGGCCGCCTTCGCGGGCATGGAAATGGAGAACATGACGCGCGGGTACGGGTGGCGCTTCCTCGACATGGGTCGCCGCCTGGAGCGAGCGCTCGAAACCGCGCGCCTGGTGCGTTCGGCCCTCGCCGTGGCCAACCCCGTGACGACCGTGCTCGCGTCGCTTCTTGAGATCGCCGACAGCAGCATGACCTACCGCCGCCGCTACTTCGCGGAGCCTCAGCTGCCACCGGTGCTCGATCTCCTGCTCGGCGACACCACCAATACGCGCGCGCTGGCCTTCCAGCTCAATGCGTTGACGGATCACCTCGCCCAGTTGCCGCACGACGATGCCTCGGCGCAGGTCAACCACCAGGCCGCGCGCCTTGCAGCCGCCGCGCAGCTGCTTGACCGTGCCGATTTTGCTGAGCTCGGCCTCACCGGCGAGGACCAGGACTACGGGCCGCTCCTCCACCTCCTCGACCAGATGGACGAGCCGCTGCTCGGCCTCTCGGACGCACTGGCCGCGTCGTACTTCAGCCACGCCGAAGTGCGGGTCAGTCAGTAGGCGGACCGTGCGGTACGACGTCACCCACACCACGCGCTATCGCTACACCGACGCGGTGCTGCTCTCGCATCACGTGGCGCGGCTCTCGCCGCTGACGCTTCCCCATCAGACGTGCCTGAGCCAGGAGATCGAGATTGATCCGGCGCCGGCCATCACCCGTCGCCACCGTGATTTCTACGGCAACGAGATGACGTTCTTCATCATGGAAGGTGCGCATCACGAGCTGCGCGTCACGGCGCGGAGTCGCGTGGAGGTGCACCGGCCTGCCATGCCCGGCCCGCTGGCCGATGCGCCCTGGGAGTCAGCCCGCGACCACGAACAGCTTCCGCTCGACGTGATCGAGTATGCGTTCGACTCGCCAGCCATACGGCCGACCGAGGAGGTGGCGCACTATGCCCGGCCCTCGTTCACGCCTGGCCGGCCGCTCCTGGAGGCCGTGCTGGAGCTGGTCGAGCGGATTCACGCCGACTTCCGCTTCGACCCGCAGGCCACCACCGTGGCGACGCCACTGGCCGACGTGATGCGGCTGCGCCGGGGCGTCTGCCAGGACTTCTCGCAGCTGGGCATCGGCTGCCTCCGGACCATGGGCCTTGCCGCGCGCTACGTCAGCGGCTACATCGAGACGCTGCCGCCGCCCGGGCAACCGCGGCTCGTCGGCGCTGACGCCTCGCATGCATGGCTCTCGGTCTACTGCCCCGGTGCGGGCTGGATCGACCTGGACCCGACCAACAACGTCGTGCCCGGTGAGATGCACATCACGCTGGCGCGCGGCCGCGACTACGGCGACGTGAGTCCGCTTCGTGGCGTGATGCTCGGCGGCGGCGAACACCAGCTCTCCGTCGCCGTTGATGTCCTCCGCCTCGACGCGTGACGCGCCTGGCGGGCCGCTGTTGACCGAGGACCGGACGGCGGCGTACCGTCCGGCAGTCCTGGAGGCTCCCGCCATGAAGCGTCTGTTGCTGGCTGTGTTCGTCCTGATCCTGGGTGCGTCCGCCCGCTGGTGGCCCACTGCGGCGGCGCCCGATCCGGCGCACGACGACCAGGTTCCCGTCTACGAGTGGGACCCGTACTGGCCGAAACGGCCGCTGCCGAACCACTGGGTGCTGGGCAACGTCGCCGGCATTGACGTGGACGCCGAGGACCACATCTGGGTCCTGAACCGGCCGCGCTCCGTCCTGGCCGGCCATGAGAACGACGCCGCGTATCCCGAACCGGAATCGGAGTGCTGCGTGCCACCGCCCGCCGTCGTCGAGTTCGATATGGCCGGCACGGTGCTCCAGGGCTTCGGCGGTCCAGGCCCGGAATATGACTGGGCGGGGAGCGGCATGTCGGGCGGGGGCGGAGAGGGCACCAACCAGGCGTCCACGCAGAAGGTCCCGCGGGGCTACGACCCGACCTACACCGCGAAGGCGCCCGCGCCGCCGCGCATCAATCTGGAGCCGCGCCCGTACCACTGGGTGCGCGGCGAGCACAGTCTGACAATCGACAAGAAGGGCCGTGTGTGGCTCGGCGGTTCGCATCTGCTCGAGTTCACGCGCGACGGGAAGTTCCTGCTCGAGATCGGGTATGACGGTGGCAAGGGCAAGGTCGACAGCCACAACACATGGGTGCTGGGCGGGGGCGGCAACATCGCCGGCGTGGCCGTCGACACCGAGGCGAACGAGGTCTTTGTGGCCGACGGCTACCAGAACCGCCGCGTGATCGTGTTCGACTCGGAAACTGGCGCCTACAAGCGTTACTGGGGCGCCTACGGCAAGCCGCCGGACGACGCGGTGCCACCGCGCAAGCTGCCCTTCACCTGGAAGCCCACCGACGCGCCGCCGACGCAGTTTGCCGTGGCGCACTCGGCGCGCATCGACAAGGACGGCCTGCTCTACGTGGGCGACCGGAACAACTCGCGCATCCAGGTGTTCCGGAAGGACGGCACGTTCGTGAAGGAGGCCTTTATCCGGCCCTCCACGATGCGCGGCACGGTGCTGGACCTCAACTTCTCGAAGGACCGCGACCAGCGATGGGTGTTCGTGGCTGATGGCCGCAACGACAAGGTGTGGATTCTGCGCCGGGCGGACTTGCAGGTCATCGGCGAGTTCGGCCACGGCGGCCAGATGGGCGGCGAGTTCACCATCGCCCACGCCATTGCGGCCGACAGCCGGAATAACCTCTATGTCGGCGAAAGCCTGACCGGGAACCGCGTGCAGCGTTTCCTCTATAAAGGCACGCGGAAGGCGACGCGCCACTACGACCGGTTCGGCAATCTGCAGCGCTGACAGCCAGCAACAGCCCCGAACGTGCCCGGGCTAGCGGACGGGTACGTTCGGGCCGCTGGCGCGCTTCGCGAACGTGTCAAGCGACGCCCGATCCGCCACGTAGGTGTCGTCGTAGAAGGTGACGAGGCCGGTGTCGAGGTCGTGCTTCGCGCCGATGATGGCGACCTCCCCTCCCGCAATCATGTCCTCGAGGATGATGCTGCGGTTGATGATGGCGCGGACGGACCGGCGCACGTTCAGTTCGGCCACGTTCTCGACAAAGACCGTATTGCCGGAGTGGCGCGCTGCCGGGTCCTTCGTCTCGCTTTCCTCGTAGACGGCGGGCTGGATCTTCGAGAGCAGCTCAGTCAGATTGCCCAGCTCCACGTGGTCGCAGGCGCCCATGATGGCGCCGCAGCGGGAGTGGCCCAACACGACGATGAGCCTGGACCCGGCGATGCGGCTGGCGAATTCCAGGCTGCCGATGATGTCGGTGTTCACGACGCTCCCCGCGATCCGGATGGAGAAGATGTCGCCCAGGCCCTGGTCGAAGATCAGTTCGGCCGACGTGCGGCTGTCGATGCAGCTGAGCACCGCGGCAATCGGCCACTGGCCGTCTCGCGTGGCATTGACCTGCTCCAGCAGGTCGCGGTGCGCATTGAGATTGCTGACGAAGCGGGCATTGCCTTCCCTGAGGAACTGGAGGGCTTTGGCCGGGGTCGTGCTCCGTTGGGTCTCCGAGGTGTGCGCCTTCATGCACTAATCTTGTCAGATGCGCGCCTTTCTCAAACTCCTCTCGTGGGTGGTCGGTCTGGGTCTTCTCGCCTTCGGAGGCGCGTGGTTCGTGGCCGGCCGGGCCAAGGGACCGGCGCTGGAGATCCGCCAACCCGGCGGTTTCATCGGGCAGAAGAGCTCACTGGAGCTGATGATCGACGCGCCTGGCGGACACCTCACCCGTGTCGACGCCGTCATCGAACAGCACGGCACGCGCCTCCCGGTCTTCACACTGACCGGGGCGGGCGACGACACCAGGCGTGAAGGCGCGGACCGGCTCTACATCATCCGCCCGGTCGGGAAGGCCAACATCCCCCAGCTCGTGGCCGGTCCGGCCACGATCATCGTGCGTGCGGCGCGTCCGGTCCTCTACGGGATTCGCGAATCAGAGACCCTCGTCAGAAAGGACGTGCAGGTCAGGCTGGAGCCGCCCCGCGTGTCCGTGGTCTCGACGAAGCACTACATCAATCTGGGCGGTGCGGAGCTGGTCGTCTACAAGGCCACGCCGGATGACGTGGAGTCGGGCGTGCGCGTCGGCGACGTCACCTATCGTGGGTATCCGGCCAGCGGCGCGGGCATCACCGCCGACCCGTCACTCCGCGTGGCCGTCTATGCGCTGCTCCATGACCAGGACTTGAAGACGCCGATGGTCGTGTTCGCGACGGACGCCGCCGGGAACGAGGCGCGGGCAGCGTTCGGCGACCAGGTGTTCCCCAAGCCATTCAAGAAGAGCCGCATCGAGGTCACGGATGCCTTCCTGGGGCGCGTGGTCCCCGGCATCGTGTCGAACTCGCCCGGCCTCAACCTGCCGACCGACCCTGCGTCGCTGGTCACGTCGTTTGTCACCATCAACAGCCAGGTCCGGCAGCAGAACGCCGCGACGATTGCCGCCCTGGCCGCGAAGTCCGCGCCGAAGATGCTGTGGAAGGCGCCATTCACCCAGCTCGGCAACTCCCAGGTCGAGGCGGGATTTGCCGACCACCGGACCTACCTCTACAAGGGCAAGGAGATCGACCAGCAGACCCACCTCGGGTTCGACCTGGCGGTCACCGCCAATGTGCCGGTGGCTGCCGCCCAGGACGGCACGGTGCTCTTTGCGGAGTTCCTTGGGATTTACGGCAACTGCGTCATCGTGGACCACGGCCTGGGCGTGCAGTCCCTCTATGCGCACCTCTCCTCGATCGACGTCAAGCCAGGGGCGGTCGTCACGAAGGGCCAGCTGCTCGGCAAGAGCGGCATGACGGGCCTGGCGGGCGGCGACCACCTCCACTTCACCATGCTGGTGGGCGGCCACGCCGTGAACCCCGTGGAGTGGTGGGACCTGAAGTGGATGCAGGACCGCGTCTTCCGGAAGCTGGGTGAAGCCGGCGGACCCTTCGAGGTGAAGCCTGACGCCGGAGCCTCGAAGCCGACTGGGCCTGGGAGGGTTCGGCCGGGACACCGGAATCCCGCCCCAAAGGGGGGCCATGCGCCAGCGCGGAAGGCCGGCCGGCGGCGCTGAACGCGGCCCCGTTTTCTGTGATATTTCTGGATTGGTCACGTCCTCGACGACCGGCCTGTCTTCCTCCTCAGGAGAGTTCGCAATGTCACCACGTCTGCTGAAGGGCCTTTCTGTGCCCGTGTTTGCTCTCGCGCTGACCGCTGCCGCCTGTGGTGGCAATGCCAAGGACGCTGCGGCCCCGGCGGCGCCTGCCGCACCCGCGACCGTCGTGGACCCGGCCACGGCAGCCGGCGTCACCGGCACGATCAAGCTGGACGGCGCCGTGCCGCCCGTGACCGCGATCAAGATGTCGGCCGACCCGATCTGCGCCCGCCAGAACAAGGACCCCAAGTCGGACTCGCTCGTCGTCGCGGCGGACGGCGCCATCGCCAACGTGCTCGTCTATGTAAAGGACGGCTTGACCGGCAACTTCCCCGCCCCGGCCACCCCGGTGGTGCTCAACCAGACGGGCTGTCAGTACACGCCGCACGTCTTCGGCGTCCAGGTCGGCCAGCCGCTCCAGATCGTCAACTCGGATCCGACGCTGCACAACGTGCACGCGATGCCGAACGCCAACCAGGAGTTCAACACCGGCCAGCCCATCCAGGGCATGAAGTTCGACCACACCTTCTCGGCGCGCGAAGTCATGGTGCCGTTCAAGTGCGACGTGCATGGCTGGATGAACGCTCACGCGGCGGTGCTCGACCATCCCTTCTTCGCGGTCAGCGGCCCGGATGGCAAGTTTGAGCTGAAGGGCCTGCCACCAGGGAAGTACACGCTTGAGGCCGTGCACGAGAAGCTCGGCACACAGACGCTGACGATCGAACTGGCCGCCAAGGACGCCAAGACGGCGGACTTCAGCTTCAAGGCCGCGTCCTAGACCGGCCGGGTCCCGTCGGGCGGCGCGTCATGCTTCATCTCTTCTCACGCCTGGTGGTCGCCGCCACCCTGCTGCTGATCTTCGCGGGCGGACTCGTCACGAGCACGGCGTCGGGCCTGTCCGTCCCGGACTGGCCCAACACGTACGGCTGGTTCATGTTCTCGTTCCCGCTCGACAAGATGGTGGGCGGGATCTTCTACGAGCACGGTCACCGGCTCATCGCCAGCACGGTCGGGTTCCTGATGGTCATCCTGGCCGTGTGGCTCTGGCGCGCCGAGGCGCGGCCGTGGGTCCGGCGCGTGGGCTTCGTGGCACTCGGCGCGGTCGTCGCGCAGGGCGTCCTTGGCGGGCTGACGGTCCTCTTCTTTCTGCCGCCACCCATCTCCATCGCGCATGCGAGCCTGGCGCAACTGGTCTTCTGCCTCACGCTCACGGTCGCCACCGTGACCTCGCAAGGGTGGCACGAGGGCTATCAGCGGATGACCGGCTCCGCGCGCGAGGGTGACCGGCTGCTGATGCGGTTGGCCACGCTCACGGCAGCGGCCGCCTACATCCAGATCCTGCTGGGAGCCACGATGCGGCACACGGAAGCCGGTCTCGCGATTCCGGACTTCCCGCTCGCCTTCGGCCACCTGATCCCCCCGCATTGGACGGCGAAGATCGCCATCCACTTCGCGCACCGGCTCGGCGCGCTGACGGTGACCCTGCTCGTGCTGGCCACCGCGGGCCACGTACTCGCCCACCACCGGCGCCGGCCGTCGCTGCGCAACCCCGCGATCCTGCTACTCATCGTGCTCGGCACGCAGGTCACGCTGGGCGCGTACGTCGTGTGGACGGCGAAGCAGTTCATCGTGAACTCCGCACACGTGGCCAACGGCGCGCTGGTGCTCGGCACAGCCCTCGTGCTGGCGCTGCGCACGCATCGCTTGTTCGGGCGTCACGCCCGCCAGGCCGGGTCCAGCCGGGTCAACCGCGCAACCGCCGCGCACCTCGGGGTCCGCGCGTGAACACCGCGCCTGCCACGGGCGCGGCCACACACGCCCAGGCCGCTGAGGCGGCGCGCCAGCCGGGACGCCCCGCCGACTTCGTCACGCTGACCAAGCCGCGGCTCAATCTGCTCGTCGTCTTCTCGACGCTGGCCGGCCTCTATCTCGGCGCACCCGACGGCGTGGGGCTGACGCTCCTCCTGCATACCCTCGTCGGCACCGCGCTCGTGGCGGGCGGCGCCTCGGCGCTGAATCAGGCCTGGGAGCGGCGCACCGACGGCCTGATGCACCGCACGCGCAGGCGCCCGCTCCCGGAAGGACGGCTCACCGGAAGGGACGCCACGGCCTTCGGCATCCTGCTCTCCGTCCTTGGACTGGGAGAGCTCACGCTCGGTGTCAACACTGTGGCCGCCGCGACCGCGCTCATTACGCTGCTGAGCTACGTGGTGATCTACACGCCCCTGAAGCTCCGGACCTGGCATTCGACCCTGGTCGGCGCGTTTCCGGGTGCGCTGCCCGCCGTCATCGGCTGGGCAGCTGCGACGGGCACGCTTTCCTGGGGCGCGGCCGCGCTCTTCGCGATCATGTTCTTCTGGCAAATGCCGCACTTCTTCGCCCTCGCGTGGATGTACCGCGAGGACTACGCGCGGGCCGGCATGCCCCTGCTGCCCGTGATCGAACCGGACGGCCGGAGCACGGGCCGACACGCATGGCTGTACACCGGCGCACTCGTGGGCGTGAGCGCCACACCGGCAGCGGCGGGGCTGGCAGGGCTCCCGTATCTCATCGTGGCAGGCGTGCTCGGCGTCGGGCTGATGGTGCTCTCCTACCAGTTCCGGCACGCCCTTACGCAGATCTCGGCGCGCCGGCTCTTCCTGGCCACGATCATCTATCTGCCCATCCTCTGGGTCGCCCTCGTGGTGGACCGGCTGTGGCTGCCGTAGCCGCGCTCGAGGTCGAGGCGCTCCGCCATCTCTACGGTGAGCGCGTGGCGCTGGACGGCGTCTCCTTCACCGTCGCGCCAGGAGAACTCTTTGCCCTGCTCGGGCCCAATGGCGGCGGCAAGACCACGCTCTTCCGCATCACGTCGACGCTGCTGACGCCGACCTCCGGCCACGTGCGCGTCTTCGGGACCGACGTCGTGCAGGACCCGCACGGCGCCAGGCGGCGCCTCGGCGTCGTCTTCCAGTCGGCCGCCATCGACCCCAGGCTCACCGTGGGTGAGAACCTCCGCCATCACGGGCACCTGTTCGGCCTGACGGGCCGAGTCCTGGCCGATCGCACGCGTGACGCGCTTGAGGCCGTCCACCTGACGGACCGCGTGACCGACATGGCCGGCACCCTCTCTGGCGGACTGCAACGTCGCACGGAGCTGGCCAAGACGCTCCTGACCAGGCCGGAGCTCCTCCTGCTCGACGAACCCACGACCGGTCTCGACCCCTCGGCCCGCCGCGACGTCCGCGAACAGCTCCTGCGCTTCCGCGCCCAGGGCATGACGGTCGTGATGACCACGCACCTGATGGACGAAGCCGCGGCCTGCGACCGCGTGGCCATCCTCCACAAAGGCCGCGTCGTGGCGCAGGGTCCGCCCTCGACGCTCGTGGAGGCGGTGGGCGGCGATGTCGTCGTCGTCACGGCGAAGGACCCGGAGGTCCTGGCGCAGAAGATTGAAGCGCGCTTCGGGACGCGGGCGGACCGCCTGGGCGACCGCCTCCGGATCGAAAAGGCGCGCGGTCATGAGTTCGTGCCGGCGCTGGTGGAGGCCTTCCCGGGTGAGATCGATTCGGTGACCTTCGGACGGCCCACGCTCGAGGACGCCTTCGTACACTTCACCGGGGAGCACCTCGCATGATGCTCGCCGTGTGGTCGCTGACGGTGCGCGACATCCTGCGCTTCGTACGGCAGCGCAGCCGGATCGTGGGCGCGCTCGGTTCGCCGATCCTGTTCTGGTTCGTGATTGGTTCGGGCCTGGGGCGGTCCTTCCAGGGCTCGACGCCCGGCGGGGGTTACCTTGAGTATTTCTTCCCGGGCACGCTCGCGCTCATCATTCTCTTCACGGCCATCTTCGCGGAGATCTCGGTGATCGAGGACCGGCAGGAAGGGTTTCTGCAGGGTGTCCTCGTCGCGCCCGTGCCGCGGATGGCGATCGTGCTGGGCAAGGTCCTGGGCGGCGCCTCGTTGGCCTTCGTGCAGGCCTGCCTCTTCCTGCTGGCGGCGCCCCTCGCCCATGTGCCGCTGACGGTCGCGTCCTTTGCCTCCACGGCCGCCGTCCTCGCGGTGCTCTCGGTCGGCCTGACGGGACTGGGCTTCCTGATCGCCTGGAGCCTGGATTCAACGCAGGGCTTTCACGCCATCATGAATCTGTTTCTCGTGCCCATGTGGCTGCTCTCCGGCGCGCTCTTTCCCGCCGCTGGCGCTGCACCCTGGATCCGTGTGCTGATGCGGGTGAACCCGCTCACCTACGGCGTGGAGGCGCTGCGGCTCGCGCTCTATGGGCACGCGGGCCTCGCGGCCCCGCTGGCCCTCACCGCTGCGTTTGCCGCCATCATGCTGGGAGCCGGCGCCGCCATCGTGCGGCGCCCCTTGAAGGGATAGCGATGTCGATTGCCGATCTGCCCGCGCTCAACGCCACACTGAACGGACTCTCGTTCATCCTGCTCTCGCTGGGCGTCACCTTCATCAAGCAGGGCCGCCGCACGGCGCACAAGCGGATGATGCTGGCCGCGCTCGTGTCCTCGACCCTGTTCCTGATCTCGTACCTCGTGTACCACGCCAACATCGGCTCGAAGCCGTTCCCTGGCGAGGGCACGGTACGCTATGTCTACTTCACGATCCTCATCACCCACGTCGTACTGGCCGCGGTCATCGTCCCGTTGGTCATCATGACCACGCTGCGTGGCCTCCGGGACGACTTTGAGCGCCACCGCGCGATCGCGAAGATCACGTTCCCTCTCTGGATGTACGTCTCCGTCACGGGCGTCGTCATCTACCTGATGCTCTACCGGATGTACTGAGGCACGACTCCTCCCATCCGTTCTCATTCCCATTTCCGAAAGGCTCGACATGTCCCTGCTGCTGACGCCCACGACGCTCGGCCCGCTTTCACTCCAGAATCACATGGTGATGTCGCCGATGACGCGCAGCCGTGCCATCGGCAACGTGCCGAACGCGCTCATGGCCACCTACTATGGCCAGCGCGCCTCGGCCGGCCTCATCGTCACCGAGGGCATCGCGCCGTCACCGAATGGTCTGGGCTACGCCCGCATTCCTGGCTTGTATTCGCAGGCACAGGTCGAGGGCTGGAAGCTGACGACCGCGGCGGCCCACGCCGGCGGCGCGCGCATCATCGCGCAGCTGATGCACACAGGCCGCGTCAGCCATCCGCTGAACATGCCGGCCGGATCACGCGTGCTGGCGCCGTCAGCCATCGCGGCCAAAGGGCAGATGTGGACGGACCAGTCACAGATGCAGGACCAGCCGGTGCCCGAGGCGATGACCGCGGGCGACATCCTCGCCGCCATCCAGGAATACGTCGCGGCGTCCCAGCACGCCATCGCCGCCGGTTTTGACGGCGTCGAGCTGCACGCCGCGAACGGATACCTCATCGAACAGTTCATCCGCCCGACATCCAACCAGCGGACCGACAGCTACGGCGGCAGCATTGAGCGCCGGGCGAAGTTCGTGCTCGAGCTGGTGGACCGGGTCAGCACGGCCATCGGCAGTGACAAGGTCGGCATCCGGCTCTCTCCGTTCGGCACGTTCAACGACATGCCGCTCTATGACGCCATGGAGGAGGACTACGCATACCTGGCGGAGCAGCTCGGCGTGCGGGACATCCTCTACGTGCACGTGCTTGACCACTCGGCTGGCGGCGCACCGCCCGTGCCGGATGCGATCAAAGCGACCTTCCGCCAGCACATCTCCAGGCTCATCCTGGCTGGGGGCTACACGGCCGAGCGCGCCGAGGCGGACCTCGCGGCCGGACGGGGCGACCTCATCGCCTTCGGCGTGCCGTTCCTCGCCAACCCTGACCTGCCGGCTCGATTCGCTGCGGGCGCGGCGCTGAACGCGCCGGATTTCACGACGCTCTACTCGGCCGACGCGAAGGGCTACACCGACTACCCGGTGCTCGCCTAGACGCGCGGCGCGGCCGCCACGACCCGGTCGAGTCCCTCGGCCAGGGTCGCCAGCTGCAGGTCGGGAAAGACCCGGGCGAGCAGGCTCGCATCGAACGCCCGGTAGCCGTTGTGCGGCATCGCGCCCACGCGGGGCGTGTCGACGATCGGGACCGGCGGCGAATAGCGAGCGGCGGCCATCTCCGCAATCGTCCTGAAGGACGTCACCACGCCGGTCACGGCGTTGATGATGCCCGTCGCCCTGTGCAGGGCACATCGCGTCACGATCGCGGCGACATCGTCGATGAAGATGTGATCGCGGCGCTCCTCACCCTGGCCGAACAGGACGATTCGCTCCCCGGCCTGCGCCAGACGCATGAAACGATTCGGGCCGTATCCATTGTGGGGATCGCCGGGTCCGAAGATGAGGGTGGGCCGCACGCACGCCAGCGGCACGCCTGGGAGCTCATTGCGGAGCATCACTTCGCGGGCCAGGTGCATCACCCCATGCAGTGACGCCGGCTCGGCGGACGACGCCTCGGTCAGCAGACCCGCGGAGTCGGCATAGACCGCATCGGAGCTGATGTAGATCACGTGCGCCACGGGGGACGCCTGCACGGCCTCGATGACGGCCTGCATCATCCGCAGGTTGTCGAGCAGCATGCTGGTGTTCTTGACCGGGGCGAGCGCAGAGGTCACCACGAGAGTGGTGTCCGGTGTCAGGTGAGACCGGAGCGCCGCCGAGCCACCCGGACCAAGCAAGTCCACCTCGGCACGGGTCAGGCGCACGACCGGCGCTCCGGTGGAGGCAAGTTGCGTGGCGCTCGCGTGGCCGACGAATCCGCCGGCCCCCATGACAACAACGCGGGCGGGGAGGCGCGGTGACGGCCACTGCAAAGTCAGCATGACGGCAATTGTCCCACGCGGGAGCGTGAGTGAGGCCTGCGCAGCCAGCCGCACCGCTCGGCCGGTCGCCCGGCCGGCTACTCCCCGGCCGTACGTGAAAAAGGCGATGCCGTCCGTGGACGGCATCGCCTTGACAGTCTCCCGACGGGTCGATCCTAAAAGTCGAGCTGCACGCCGAACTTCATCAGGCGCGCCGGCAGGATGCCGGTGGCCTGCAGCCACGTCGTACCGCCACCGGCGAGCGTGCCGTAGGCGTTGTTCCACGCCGTGACGGTGTTGCCGTTCGTCAGGTTGTAGAGGTCCAGCATGGCGCGCAGCGTCCGCGAACCACGGAACTTGAAGACGTGCGTCACCCGCATGTCGATCTGATTGATCCGATCGCCGAACATCGAGTTCGGTGCGATGAGCGCAATGCTCGCCGTGGCCGTGGCGCCGGCCGACAGGTTCCGGCCCAGCGTGGGCGAGATCTGCGCGTTGTTCGCCACCGCGGTGGCCGAGACCGGCTGCCCGGGCAGGCTCTGGTAGGTCGCCGAGAGGATGATGTCGTACGGCAGCTTGTAGGTGCCGAGCAGCTTGATCTGCGAGAGATACGGCTGGTTCTGCCGGCAGTACGGGCCACCGAGCGAGTTGGCGAGACCGGTGGTGCCAGCCTCCGGGATCTTCGCGAAGATCGCGCAGTTGTCTGTCAGCGTCCGGCCGGTGCTGAACCCGCCCTGGAGCGTGGTCCCGTTCTTCAGCCGCGCGTTGATGGCCAGGTCGATGCCCTGCCACTGCTCGATCTGCTTGCCGTAGTCGTTGGCGAGCGTTCCGAGGTTCTGGAGCTGGCCCAGCTTCGAGGGATTCAGATCGAGAAATCCGCAGATCTGCTTGCCGCTCTGGGAGCCCAGGCGGGAGTCGGACGGCGCCGTGACGCAGAACGGGTCGTAGTCGGAGGCCGACACGCGCGTGTTGTCGGTCACCGTGAAGTTGCCGAAGTAGCGCCGGTAATAGGCGAGGTTCAACGACATCTGCGAGCGCAGCTCGTGCTGGATGCCCGTCGAGAACTCCCAGTTGTAGGTGCGGACGCCGCTGCCCTGCGTCCACTTCGGGTCGTAGGTGGTGGTCAGCACGAGCTTGCCGAAGTTCTGGTTCGGGCTCGGGCCCAGCTCACCGTTGGCCGCCGGGTTCAGGGGGTCGCCCTGCGGGACGAAGTCGCCGTTCAGATCGTTGAACGTGCGGGTCAGCGTGCCGGCCGATGCGGTGGTGGGATCGACCGTGCGCGTCAGGTCCATCGTTTCCGCCACCACGTAGCGCGAGAAGCTCGCCTTGACGGCCGTCTTGCCATTGCCGAACACGTCATACGACGCGCCGAGCCGCGGCGAGAAGTCGTTCCACTTGAAGACGTCCGCGCCCGGGAAGGACCGCGCAGGCAGCAGATTCGTCGAGGCGATGTTGTAGTCCGGGTACCGCGTCCGAAGGCGATCCCACCGGACGCCAAGGTTCATCGTCAGGCGGCTCACGCGCCACTGGTCCTGCCCGAACGCGCTCGTCTTGTAGGCGTAGTTGGTCAGGCGGTAGGGCGTCGGCAGGTAGATCACCTGGTTGGGCACGCCACGCACAAGGTTGACCTCGTAGTCGGCCGGCGCCGTGTAGTAGGGGCTCAGGAAGGCGTTCTGCTCCTGGAATCCGAACTTGATGGCGTGCGAACCGGTCACGTAGGAGACGGCGCCGCGATAGACGTCGTTACGCTGATCCTCGTCGCGGTAGACCTGGGGGCTGACGGGGCTGCCGAAGGTGACGCCGCGGATGCGCTGACCGGTTGTCGTTTCGAGCGCGGAGGGCCCGATGGCGCCGGGCCGCGGGACGATGGTGTGGTGCACGTCTGTCAGTGACAGGCCGCCCTCGACGAGGATGCGGTTGGTCATCGGCGCCGAGTAGGTGACCTGCGTGATGTTGCTGTGGAAGTTCTGGATGTAGTTCGCTTCCTCCGCCACGTTGCCGGCGATGGTGCGGTACTCCATCTTGTCGTTCCAGTCGAACATCACGGCGAGCTTCTGCTTCGGCGTCACCTGCCAGGTGGCCCGACCCACCGCGTCCTTGGTCACCTGGTCCTGGAACGGCCGCACGGAGAGGTCCGGCACGTAGGTGAAGCCGGTCGGGTTGAGGTTCGGCGCCCGCGTGCTCTGGCTCGTGTAGTTGGCCACGCGCCAGTCGCGGTAGGCCGTGAAGAACCAGAGCTTGTCCTTCTTGAGGGGGCCGCCGAGCGAGGGGTTGATGTCCTGGAGCTGCTTGATCGGCAGCCGCGAGGTCAGGCCCTTGGCCTTCAGCTTGTCGTCGTAGTTGTTCGACTGCGTGTGCTCGTTCGCGAAGTTGGCGAAGAAGCCGCCGCGAAGCGCGTTGCCGCCCTGCTTGGGCAGCATGTTCGCGACGACGCCGCCCGTCTCCCACTCAGCGGAGTGGCCGCTGGTTTCGAGAATGGTCTGCTCAATGGTCTGGTCGCCAAGTGAGGTGGCCGTGATGCTGCCGGCGAAGGCCTGCACCATCGCGACCGACATGCCGTCGAGGAGCGTCTGCTGGTCGTTGCGGCGACCGCCGTGGATCTGCAGGCCCTGGAAGCCCTCGCCCGATGTGCCGCCCACGTCCTGCCCTGGCGTGGTGGCTCCGAGCACGGACATGCCGGGCACGAGCGCCGCGAGGTTGGAGATGGACTTGGCCGTCGGGATCGTGTCGATAATCTCGCGCGTCAGGACGCGCGCCTCGCGGACGTTCTGGGTGTCGACGACCGGCGCCTGGCCGGAGACGACGATGGTCTCCTCCATTGACCCGACCTTCATGTCGGCATTGATGGTCGCCGTAAAGCCGGCGTTGAGGTCGATGCCCTCCCGCTTCACGGTGGAGAACCCGGCCAGCGTAAAGGTGACGCTGTAGGTGCCAGGCCGCAGGTCGGTCACCTTGTACTTGCCGGCGCCGTCGGCAACGGCGGTCCGGACCTTTTCGATGAGGGCCGGGCTCGCGATTTCCACCGTGACGCCCGGCAGCACACCGCCGGTGGCATCCTTTACTTCACCGGCAATAGCACCCGAGGTCTGCGCGGATGCCAGGGCTGGCAGGGCCAGCACGGCGAGCGCAAGCAATCGTACAAACAGTCGCTTCATTCTTCCTCCCTCACAGCTGGCGCGGGTGCGAGGCAGACCGGAGCCTGGACACAGGGCCAGAAACCAAAAACGAACGGACTCCCGTCGTGGGGAGCGCGGCGGAAGGTAGCACAAAACCGGATGGCCGTGCTATAGAACAGCCGCGATGAGAACCCCCGCACTCGCGGCAGCGTTCGTCCTGGGCATGGCGATCTCGGCAGCGGCGCAGAGCGGCGCCGTGCGGGGCATCGTGATCGACACGGAGGGCCACGCCATCAAAGGGGCGGTCATCAAGGCCTCAAATCCCAATGGCCGACCGCCAGAAATTGCGTCGACCAGCGATGACAAGGGCCGCTTCGCAATGATCGGTCTCGCGGGCGGCGCCTGGGCGTTCCTGGCCGAGGCCCCTGGCTTCGCCCCGAAACAGGGCCGCGCGCTCGTCCGGTCCTCGGTCACCGGCAACGCTCCGCTGGAGTTCGTGCTCTCCCGCACCATCGCGCCACCGCCCTCGGCCGTCAGCCGGCAGATTGACGCGGACCTGTCGGCCGCCAGTTCCCTGCGCGCCGAGGGACGGTATGAGCAGGCCATCGCGGCCTATCAGGAGATCCTCGAGAAGAACCCGACGCTCACGTCGGTGCAGCTGGTGATCGGCGATGCCTGGCGGCAGAAGGCAGCCCGGGAGTCAGCCCAGGCCCGAACGGCCAGTCTCGAGAAGGCCGCGGCAGCGTTTGAAGTGGCGCTGAAGGCCGACCCCGAGAGCGACCGTCCCCGGATTGAGCTGGCCCTGACGCACCTGGCCAACGGACACGCCGACGATGCCGAGAAGCTGGTCTCGCGTGGCGCGGTGGCCGGCGCGAGCCGGGAGATGGTGTTCGCACTGGCCGAAGTCCGCTTCAGCAAGGGCGAGACGGCCGGCGCGGAGGAACTCTTCAAGCGGGCCGCCGCCATGGACCCGACGTGGCTGCGCCCGCGGCTGCAGCTCGGACTCCTGGCCCTGCGCCGGGGTGACAAGATGGCCGCTGCCGAGTTCTTCAAGGCCGTGGCCGCGGCGGATGCCGGGAGTCCCGAGGCCGCAGAGGCCAAGCGATATCTCGCCGACCTCGGCCTCTGAGGCCGTACAGAAAAATGGCCCGGCGCAGTGCACCGGGCCTGAATGCGTCGGGGGCCTAGTCAGTTCCTCAACGCGCTTCCCATCTATCTGGCTGCTGGCGTCCCGTGGGACAAACGCCGCATGTCTCGACAAGAAAGCAAGGGTCGTGCCCAGAAGCCGGCTTGCGCCAGGTCAGGAATTACTGGTGTTTTCTGGGGGATGACTCAAGGCATCCCTCCAGGGGCCAGGCAGATCCAGCGTCTTGAATTCAGATCGCTGGAGCAGCACCCGATCCCTGGAGGAATCCTGTGTTACTGGTGCCGGGCCTCGACCTGCTTGAGCGCGTCCTCGATGATGCGCTCATTGTCGGCCTTCGAGAGATTCCGCCCGATCAACTTGGACGCAATCATCACGGAGAGGTCGACGGCCTCGGTGCGGATCTGGGCCAGCGCGCGGTCCCGCTCCAACTGAATCTGCCGCTCGGCATTCTTCAGGATGGCGTCGGATTCCGACTTCGCCTTCTGGCGCAGTTCCTCGCGAAGCCGCTCGGCATCCTGCCGGGCGTTTTCGACCATGGTGGCCGCTTCCGCCCGTGCGGACTGCAGCTGCGCCGTGTATTCCTTCAGCCGCGATTCGGCTGCGTCGCGATCATGCTTGGCATCGTGCAGGGACTTCCGGATGAAGTCCTCACGTTCCTTGAGCATGCCGAGCACGGGACCCCAGGCGAACTTCCCGAGCACGACCAGCACGAGGACAAAAATCAGCACCGTCCAGAGGGCGTTGCCAAAATCCCCCGCGAACGGGCTGAGGCCCGCCGGCTCCGCCTCATTGGCGTAGGCCGGCAGCGCACTCAACGCGACGAGCGCTGCGACGAGCACTCGCTGTCTCATAGGTCCTAGGCCTTGAGGACCGCGAGCATGCCGACGACGACGGCAAACAGCGTCGCGCCTTCGATCATGGCCGCGGTGATGATCATGGCCGTGGAGATCTGACCGGCCGCACCAGGCTGCCGCGCCATCGACTCCACCGCCGAGCCACCGATGCGGCCGACGCCCGCACCGCCGCCGATGATGGCCAGGCCCGCACCGATCGGGCCTCCGAGCCAGCCGGCGCCGTTGCTCGAGATGAGCGCGCCGCCCTTTTCCGCCGCTTCCTGCGCGAACGCAGGAGATTCCGCCGCGAGGATGGCCACGCCGGCCGCCGCGATTCCGAACGCCGTTCTGAGAGCAATCTTCCGATTCATCAGTCTCTATCCTTTGTCATCGCCGGCCGGGAGCCGGCAGTCGTTCATTCGCCATCGCAGTCACGCGCGCGGCCTGCGTTCGTCCCGGAACACGCAGGCATGGCGACCCCGGCGCACAGGGGGAGGGGGTTAGTGCGCCGCAGCTTCGTGTCCGTGCTCGCCGTGATCCTCGTGGTGCACGTTGACCGACATCCCGATGAAGAGCACCGAGAGGAAGGTGAAGATGAAGGCCTGAAGGAACGCGACAAACAGTTCCAGCAGGTTGATGGCCACGCTCGCCGCCACGACGATGGCGCCGATGCCATAGCCCATGCCGGCGCTGCTGGCGCCGGCCATCATGACGAACGAGAGCAGCACGGCCAGCATGATGTGGCCGGCAATCATGTTGGCGAACAGACGAACGGCCAGTGCGAACACCTTCGCGACCAGACCGATGATCTCAACCGGCACCAGGAGTGGCGCCATGACGAGCGGCCCCGGGCAGAAGTGGGCGATGTAGGCCTTGCCGCCGAAGCGGAGCCCGTTGATGACCATCATGCCGAGCGTGATCACCGCCAGTGTCGCGGTGAGCCACACGTTACCGGTCGCCGTGCCGCCCAGGTGCGTACCGAAGAGTTTGGACACCGCCGGGATGGGAATCAGCCCCAGCACGTTCACGGTCAACAGAAAGAAGAAGAGGCTCCAGATGTACTTGATGAAGCGGTCGGTGTGCACGCCGAGCACCGGCTTCGCCATGTCGTCGCGGATGTACTGGCAGAGGAACTCGATGCCGTTCTGGGCACCGGTCGGCACCATGCCGTCGACGCCCGCCGCCTTGCGGCGCTTGCGGACAATCATCGGCACGAGCGCGAGCAGCAGGATGCCCGCCAGCGCGAGCATCGAAATCTGATCGGAGAAAATCGTGAGCTTACCCTCGGGCGTCAGGAAACCGAGGTCGGCCGGCACCTGCACGAGGGGATGCTGCACGACGTGCGTCAGCGGGCTTTCATGCTCGCCGCCGCCGCGGCCGCCCGCGGCCGCGTGGGCGGCACCTTGAGGGGCCGCGCCTTCGTGGCCAGCTGCCGCATGCGCCGCCGCTGCACCGTGTGCGCCGCTCTCAGCCGCCACCGGCGCCTCGTGCGTCTCGCCCTGGGCAGCGTCCTGGTGTCCCGTCGGTTCCTGTCTCATACGAGTGCGAATCTCACTTCAAGTGGAAGCAGCGCCGAGTAGGCCACTGCCATCCAGATCAACAACGGTGTCGTCGCCACCTGACCGTCCACGACGGCTAACGTGCCGAGCACCACCACTACACCCAACCGAACCAGCATCGCGAGGAGCGCCCGCTTCATCCGGTCCATCGGCGTCTCGCCAGACATGACGGCCACCATCAGTCCTGCGGCGACTGCCGCCACGAAGCTGATCGCGCAGCCCAGCATCATGCCGGGAATCCCCGGCGCGCCAGCCCACCGCGTGGTGAGTGGCCACCCCAGCAGGCCAAGCCCCACCGACAGCGCCGCTGACAGCCCAGCGAACCGCGCGAAGCGGCCCCAGCGTCCCATTACTGGTCTCCGGCTGCCCGGTTCGCGTCCTTTGACGCCTGAAGCGAGGCCTTCACCAGGTTGTAGAGCCCGCCAACGAGACCGATGCACACGCCCACCAGGAATCCCCAGGGCTTCGTGCCGAACTTGCCGTCCACCCAGTAGCCGGCCAGCGCGAGGCCCGCCGTCGCACCGGCCAGTTCAATGCCCGCACTGGACTGGCCAAGCCACGCTGGAAACTTCGACTCGGGGGCCATGACTATGTGCGGCGCAAACGCTCAATTGTAACAAGAAAGAGGGGTAAGGGATCCCCTCCGCTACTACCGGCTGGGGGCCCAGACGGCCGAACCCAGGCTCTTCGCGGACGTCTCGGCCAGGTCAAACAAGGGCCGGGGATAGAGGCCCAGGACCAGGGTGCCGGCCAGGGCGAGCGCCAGGGTCAGGGCCAGCGCCGGCCGCATCCGCGGTTCAAGACCCTCGGGCTCACGGGTCCACATCGCCACCACGACCCGCAGGTAGTAGTAGAGAGAGACGACGCTGTTGAGGACGGCCACGACGGCCAGCCAGACATACCCGGCCTCCACGGCCGCGCCAAAGAGCCAGAACTTGCCCATGAATCCGGCCGTCGGGGGAATCCCGCCGAGCGACAGCAGGAACACCAGCATCGCCACGGCGGCTGCCGGCTGCCGCTGAAACAGCCCGTTCAGGTCCTGGATCTCATCTCCCGCCGAGTCGCCCCGGCGCATCAGGACGAGAATCCCGAAGGCGCCCAGCTGCATCAGCGTGTAGACCGCGAGATAAATCAGCATCGCGGAGATGCCGCGGGGCGTCGCGGCCACGATGCCAATCAGCAGATACCCGGCATGGGCGATGGACGAGTAGGCCAGCATCCGCTTCAGGTTCGTCTGGGTCAGCGCCGCGATGTTGCCGGCCGTCATCGACAGGACCGACAACACGTAGAAGAGCGTGCGCCACTCCTCCGCCATCGACGGCAGTCCCAGGACCACGATCCGGAGCAGCATCGCAAAGGAGGCCGCCTTGGAGCCGACCGAGATAAAGGCGGTGATGGGCGTCGGCGCGCCTTCATACACGTCCGGCGCCCACATGTGGAACGGCACCGCCGCGATCTTGAAGGCCAGCCCGGCCACGACGAGGATCACGGCCACGAGCAGCAGCGGACGCCCGACGGCCGCCGGATTGGCCACGGCCGCCGCGATCGTGCCCAGATTGGTGGACCCGGTCAGCCCGTAGAGCAGCGACATCCCGTAGAGCAGGATCCCGAGTGAGAAAGCCCCGAGCAGGAAGTACTTCACGGCCGCCTCGTTCGACCGTGGATTGGGCTTGAGCAGCCCGGCCAGGATGTAGAAGGCGACGGCCATCGTCTCAAGACCGATGAAGATCGTGATGAGCTCGACGCCGCTGGCCATGAAGAACATGCCGAGGGTCGCCGCGAGCACCAGGAAGCTGTAGGCGCCGGCCGGCATCGCCTCCGCGGCGAGATACGGCCCGGACATGAGCAGCGTCAGCGCGGCGGCCACCAGCACCAGCACCTTGAAGAAAAGTCCGAAGGCATCCATCGAGAGGAGCCCGCGCGCAATGGTCTGATGCGGCGCGCCCACCCACGCCAGCGCGGCCCCGGTCGCCGCCAGGACCACCAGTGACAGCCCGATCACCGCCCCGCGACGGTCGCGGGAGAGGAACGCGTCGGCCAGCAGCACGAGCAGCGCGCCCAGCGTGAGGACGAACTCGGGCAGCAGGTAGGCGAGCTCCGACGGGGAGAAACCGGCCGGCATCACTTGTGGGTCTCGCCTCCAGCGGCCGCAGCCGGGTCGGCACACGGCGCCGAGCCGAACCCACCAAGACCGCCCCCAGCCGCCGGCGCGGTGCCGCCGGAGGTGGCCGGAACGGCGCTGGCCGCGGACGACGCGGAGAGTGCCGACGACGCGAGCGGTGGGGCGAAGGAGGGCACGCCCGCCGCAGCCACGGCGGGTGCCTGCGGCGCGCCCGCGCCACAGTCGATGCCCGCGGCCTTGAATACATCCGCGTACTGCGGACTGACGCGCGTCACGATACGGGCGACCGAGGTGTTCAGGCGGTTGATGAACGGCGCGGGATAGAGACCGATCCAGATCGCCAGGATGATGAGCGGCACGAACGTGGCGAACTCACGCGGGCCGACATCCGCGAGGTCCTCGTTTTTTGGATGCTCGATCCGGCCGAACATCGTCCGCTGGTAGAGCCACAGCATGTAGGCCGCACCGAGGACGATGCCCAGCGCCGCCACGCCCGCCCACACCTTGCTCACCGCGAATACGCCCTGCAGAATCAGCAGCTCACCAATGAACCCGTTCAGGGCCGGAAGACCGATCGACGACATCGTCATGAAGAGGAAGATCGCCGCGTAGACCGGCATCACCTTCGAGAGGCCGCCGTATTCCGCGATGGCGCGCGTGTGCCGCCGCTCGTACACGATACCGACCAGCAGGAAGAGCGCGCCCGTGGAGATGCCGTGATTGAGCTGCTGGATGATGCTGCCCGTCACGCCCACCGGGTTCAGCGCGAACATGCCCAGCATCACCATCGCCATGTGGCTCACCGAGGAATAGGCCACGAGCCGCTTCCAGTCCTTCTGGGCGAGCGCCACGAGCGCGCCGTAGATCACGCCGATGAGCGCGAGGGTCACGACGAGCGGCAGGAACACGTGGGTGGCCGTCGGCAGCATCGGGAGGCTGAAGCGGAGGAACCCGTAGGTGCCCATCTTCAGCAGCACAGCCGCCAGGATGACCGAGGCGGCCGTGGGGGCATCCGTATGGGCATCCGGCAGCCAGGTGTGAAACGGGAACATCGGCACCTTGATCGCGAAACCAAGGAAGAACGCCAGGAACACCCACCACTGAAGCGCCGGCGCAAAGGCGAAGGTCTGGTAGCGCGCGATGTCGAAGGTGTAGACGCCGGTCGCGTCGTGGAAGGCAAAGTAGAGCGTCAGAATCCCGAGCAGCAGCACGACACTGCCCGCGAGCGTGTAGAGAAAGAACTTGATGGCGGAATAGAGCCGGTTGTCGCTGCCCCAGATGCCGATGAGGAAGTACATCGGCACCAGCATCACTTCCCAGAAGAGGAAGAACAGCAGAAAGTCCAGCGCGACGAACGCCCCGATCATGCCGGTCTGCAGCAGGAGCAGGAAGACGTAGTACTCCTTCACCCGCTCGGTAATGGCCGTCCATGAGGCGGCGACCGCAATGGCGCCCATGAGCGTCGTCAGGAGCACGAGCAGCGCGCTCAACCCGTCCACGCCGAGCAGATACTCGGCGCCGATCGAGGGAATCCAGCGGAAGCGCTCGACAAACTGGTAGTTCGCCGTCGTCTGATCGAGCCTGAACCAGAGCGGCACCGAGACGAGGAATCCGGCCAGCGCGAAGACGTTGGCGACTCCGCGGATGGCGGTCGTCGCCGCCTTCGGGAGCAGCAACAGCACCACGGCACCGATGAGCGGCGTGAAGAGAATCAGCGAGAGCAGGTGCGACGCGTTTTCCATGATCTCTTACTCAGACGAACAGGTAGAGCGTAACGAACGCGAAGATGCCGAAGAGCATCAGCAGCGCGTAGTTCTGGACGAGGCCCGACTGCAGACTCCGCACCACGCCGCTGGCCTGCGCCACCGTCCGCCCGAGCAGATTCACGAGCGCATCCACCACGGTGCGGTCCGTCAGCCCGGAAAACCAGGATGTGATGAGCGTCAGCTTTCCGGACCCGTTGACCAGACCATCGACCAGCCCCGTGTCGAACCGCCAGAGCCAGCGGCTGGATGCCAGCGTCCCGCGGATGATGGTCACCCCGTAGAACTCATCGACGAAGTACCGCCGCAGCAGCAGGCGGTGCAGGCGGGGCCACTGTGCCGCCACCGCGCCGGCACGCTCCGGGTGCACGACATACCAGCGCCGCGCCAGAGCGATCCCCGCGACCGCGACCACGACCGAGAGCGCCATGAGTCCCACTTCGCCGCCGACAGACACGCCATGCGCGCCCGCGTGGGCCAGCTCGGCGTGTCCGGGCGAGGTGAAGACGGGAAGCAGGAAATGCTCGAAGGCATTTCGGCCGAAGAGCGCGGCAGGCACGCCCAGGAAGCCCGCCGCAATGGCGCCCACGGCAAGCACCATCAGCGGCACCGTCATCATCGACGGCGCTTCGTGCGGCGCGTGGGCGTGTGGCACCTCGCCGTCCAGCAGCAGCGGCGACTCCGCCGGCGCGCCACGGAACTCACCGAAGAAGGTCAGGGCCATCAGTCGGAACATGTAGAACGCCGTCAGCAGCGCGGTCAGCACGGCCACCGCCCAGATGGCGCGGTTCGACAGAAACGCCCGCAGGAGGATTTCGTCCTTGCTGAA
This sequence comes from Acidobacteriota bacterium, assembly GCA_947482665.1. Classification (GTDB taxonomy): domain Bacteria; phylum Acidobacteriota; class Vicinamibacteria; order Vicinamibacterales; family UBA2999; genus CANKJK01. Next base: position 55,861 of record CANKJK010000004.1, on the reverse strand, counting down.
GAAGCCCGAGAGCGGCGGAATCCCGGCAATGGCGAGTGCCCCGACGAACATCGTCATGTAGGTCACCGGGAGGAACTTGCGCAGGCCACCCATGCGGCGCATGTCCTGCTCCCCGCCCAGCGCGTGGATGACGCTGCCGCTGCCGAGAAAGAGCAGCGCCTTGAAGAAGGCGTGCGTCACCAGATGGAAGACGGCGGCCGTAAACCCGCCCAGGCCAAGCGCGGTGAACATGAAGCCGAGCTGCGACACCGTGGAGTAGGCCAGCACCCGCTTGATGTCCGGCTGAACGAGCGCGATCGTGGCCGCGAAGAGCGCCGTCACGACGCCCACGACGGCGATGACGGTCATCACCTGGGGCGCATGCGAGAAGAGCACGGCATTGCGCGCGACCAGATAGACGCCAGCCGTCACCATCGTGGCCGCATGAATCAGCGCGGAGACCGGTGTGGGGCCCTCCATCGCGTCCGGTAGCCACACATGGAGCGGCACCTGCGCGGACTTGCCGGTCGCGCCGATGAACAGGAGCAGGCAGATCGCGGAGACAACACCCACGTGCGCCCCGGCGGGCAGGGCCGCCACCATCGCCGCGACCTCGCGGAAGTCGACGGTGCCAAACGTGGCGAAGACCAGGAGGATTCCCAGGAGCAGGCCCCAATCACCGACCCGATTGGTGAGGAACGCCTTCTTGCCCGCGTCCGCGGCGCTCGGCCGCTCGTAGTAGAAGCCGATGAGGAGGTACGACGCGAGCCCGACGCCTTCCCATCCGATGAACATCACCAAGAAGTTGCTGCCCAGCACGAGCAGGAGCATGAAGGCGCAGAACAGATTCAGATAGGCAAAGAACCGCGCATACCCGCCCCGAGGCTCCTCGGCCATGTAGGCCGTGGCGTACAGGTGGATGACCGACCCGATGCCGGTCACCACCAGCAGCATCACGGCGGAGAGCGCGTCGAGGCGCAGGGCCAGCGGCACCGAGAAGCTGCCGAGGGTGGCGCTCGTCAACTGGAGCGGCATCCGTGGAATCCACGTCCAGAGCACGACGTCGACTACGCGCGATACCGGGGAGAGACCGAGCAGCTGGATGAACGCCACCGCGGACAGCCCGAAGGCGGCCAGGAGGGCCGTACAGGCGATCGCGCCAGACGTCCGGCGGCTGAACAGGCGTACGCCAGCCAGGCCGTTGACCAGCGCCCCGAGCGCGGGCAGGCACGGAACCAGCCAGATGAGCCGCATCGCGCCGGTCACGACTTGAGGACGTCCATCTCGTCCACGTTGACCGTGTCGCGGTTGCGGTACAGCGCCAGGATGATGCCGAGACCCACGGCCGCTTCGGCCGCGGCCACCGCAATCACGAAGAGCGTGAAGACCTGGCCGGTGGTGTTGCCCCACCGGAGCGAAAACGCCATCAGGTTGATGTTCACGGCGTTGAGCATCAGCTCAATCGACATGAGGATCACGATGATGTTACGGCGCGACACCACGCCGGCCACGCCGATCATGAAGAGCGTCGCGGAGAGCACCAGATACTGCGTCGTCGTCGCCATCGATCAGAGCTCCCGCCTGGCGAGGAGGATCGCCCCGACCATGGCCACCAGCAGCAGGACGGACGCCACTTCAAAGGGAATCAGATAGTCGCTGTAGAGCGCCGTGCCCACCGACTCGATGGCGCCGATGCCGGCGGCCGTACCGGCGGCGCGCGCGGGCCGGAGCGCCGCCCACACGCCGAGGCTCGCCAGCTCGACGAGCACCGCGACAGAGAGCGCCACGCCGAGCGCGTTCTGGCGGCCGGGCGCCTTCACGCCCTCGGGTCCCCGCTTCACGAGCATGACGACAAACAGATAGAGCACCACGATGCCGCCGGCATAGACGAGCACCTGGATCGCCGCGACGAACAGACTGTTCATCGACGCGTAGAGCAACGCCACCGCCAGGAAGTCGGCGACGAGATACAGGATGCCGTAGACGGTGTTGCGCGTCGTGACGACGAGCAGGCCGAAGACCAGAATCAGCGTGGCCAGGATGGCAAAGATCACAGCAGTACCTTGAGCACGCCCGTGATCACCAGATTCGCCATGGCCAGCGGAATCAGTACCTTCCATCCAAGCCGCATGAGCTGATCGTAGCGATACCGCGGGAGCGTCGCCCGCACCCAGAGGAAGACGTAGAGAAAGACAAACGTCTTCATGAGGAACCAGCACCACCCCGGGATGTAGCCCAGAAAGCGGAGGGCCTCCAGGGAGGGGAACGGCCGCAGCCATCCGCCAAGGAAGAGCGTGGTCGCCACGGCGGAGACGACGATCATGTTGGCGTATTCGGCCAGGAAGAACAGCGCGAAGCGCATGCCGCTGTACTCGGTGTGGAACCCACCGGTCAGCTCCTGCTCCGCCTCCGACAGGTCGAATGGCGCGCGGTTGGTTTCGGCCAGGCCGCCCACGAAGAAGATGAAGAGCGCGAGCGGCTGGAGAAACGCGAACCAGACCCCCTGCGAGAGCTGCGCCTGGACGATGCCCTGCATGCTCAGCGTGCCGGCGCTCACCACCATGCTGACCAGCGTCATCGTGACGGCCACTTCGTAGCTGATGAGCTGCGCGGACGCACGCAGGCTGGCCAGAAGCGGAAACTTGCTGTTGGAGGACCAGCCCGCGAGGATGATGCCGTAGACCCCGATCGAAGCGACCGAGACGATGTAGAGCAGGCCCACGTTGAGGTCGGTGACCTGCAGCGTCACCTGCGTCCCGAAGATCGAAACGGCCGAGCCGAAGGGAATCACGGCAAAGACGATGAGGGCCGGGATGAGCGCGATGAACGGCGCCAGCGTAAACACCCACCGATCCGCCTTGGTCGGCGTGATGTCCTCCTTGACCATCAGCTTGATGACATCGGCAATGGGCTGGAGCATCCCCCACGGGCCGACCCGCATCGGGCCGAGCCGTGCCTGCGTCCACGCAATCACCTTCCGCTCGAGCAGCACCATGAAGGTGACGCCGACCAGCGTCGCGTTCAGCGTGACAAGGATCTTGAGCAGCGGGATGACGTAGAGGTCGACCACTACCGATCCACCTCGCCGATGACGACATCAATGGACCCGATGAGGGCGACCACATCCGCCATCATGTGGCCCTGAATCAACCGTGGCAGCGCCTGAAGGTTGCAGAAGGAAGGCGGCCGCACGCGGAATCGATAGGGCACAAGCGACTTGCCATCGGAGACGATGAAGAAGCCCAGTTCGCCCTTGGGCGACTCGATCGCGTGATAGGTCTCGCCGGCCGGCGGCCTGATGAGGCGCGGCACCTTGCCGAGGAATGGACCCTCCGGCACGCCCTCGATCGCCTGCCGGATGATGCGCACGGACTGCCGGAACTCCTCGATGCGGACCAGGTATCGGTCGTAGGTGTCGCCGGCCTGCCCGACCGGCACGTCAAACGCCATCTCGGCGTAGGCGGCGTAGGGCTCGTCTTTCCGGACATCGCGCCGGACGCCTGAACCCCGCAGCGGTGGTCCGGTGAGGCCGATCGCGACGGCCTCGGCGCCGTCGATGACACCAATGCCCTTCGTCCGGTTCACCCAGATGCGGTTCTCCGTCAGCAGGGCCTCGTACTCGACGAGCTTGCGCTCCATGATGTCGCAGAAGGCCAGCACCCTCCGGTCCCAGCCGGGCGGAATGTCCTGCGGCAGCCCGCCGATCCGCATGGAGTTGTAGGTCAGGCGCGCGCCGCAGTACTCCTCGAAGAGGTCGAGGATGAGCTCCCGTTCGCGGAAGGCGTAGAGGAACACCGTCATCGCGCCGATGTCCATCGCGTGCGTCCCGAGCCAGAGGCAGTGGCTCGCAATCCGCTGGAGCTCGGAGAGCACAGTGCGGAGATACTGCGCGCGCCGCGGCACCTCGACCGACATCAGCTTCTCGACCGTCTCGCAGTAGCCGAGGTTGCTCGTCGCGGCCGAGACGTAGTCCATGCGGTCCGTAATAAGCACGATCTGCGCGTAATCGCGATGCTCGCAGAGCTTCTCGATGCCACGGTGGAGGTAGCCAATCACCACGTCGCTCCCCACCACCCGCTCGCCGTCGAGACGGAGCACGACCCGCAGCACGCCGTGCGTGCTCGGGTGCTGGGGACCCATGTTGATCACCAGCTCATCGGTATCGAAGAGCGGCGGGGTGTCGGGATTCATCGTCGGCTATTCAATGTCGGCCTGGTCGGCGGTCTGCCTGAGGCGCAGCCAGTCGAGCGGGTTCTCCATCAGGAGCTCCCCGGGGCCTTCGAGCGGGTAGTCCTTCCGCTGCGGGTGGCCCTGCCAGTTGTCGGGCATCAGGATGCGGCGCAGGTCCGGATGTCCGCTGAACGGCACGCCGAAGAGGTCATAGACCTCGCGCTCAAGCCAGTTCGCCGCGGGCCAGAGGCCGGCGACCGACGGCACGGCCTGTCCGTCCGCGGCCCGCACCTTGACCCTGAGGCGCTGCCGCCCGGCCACGGAATAGAGCACGTAGATGAGGTCGAAGCGCTCGGGCCGCTCGGGCCAGTCGGAGGCCGTCACATCCGCACACGCGTCGAAGCCCTGGGCGCGGAGCCACCCGGCGACATCGAGCAGCCGGTCCACCGGCACGATGGCCGTCCAGTCCCCCACGAAAAGACTCAGCTGGGTGACCGCCCCGGGCAGCGCATCCTGGAGCGCGACGAGGCTGGCGGGCACCACCGCGCCTTCCGGCGGCGCGGGGTCGGACGGCTCCATTACGCCCATTCGAGGGCCCCCTTCTTCCAGGCGTAGACAAAGCCGACCACCAGAATCAGGAGAAACAGGCCCATTTCAATCAAACCGAAGACGCCGAGCTTCTCGACGATGACCGCCCACGGGAACATGAAGACGGTCTCCACATCGAAAATCACAAAGAGCATCGCGACGAGGTAGTAGCGGATGCTGTAGCGATCGCGGGCGTCGGTGACCGGCTCGATCCCGCATTCATACGGGTCCAGCTTGACCTTACTGGCCTTGTTGGTCTGGAGCAGCCGGGACGGCAGCAGCGTGACGAAGGCGAACCCGATCGCCACCAGCAGGAACAGGACGACCGGGACGAATTCCTGAGGCATGGCGTGGAGCGCCGGGCTGAAGGGGAGACAGGCCCGAGCGAAGTGTGATTTTTATAGCACGCCCCCGGAGGTTGGTCAAACAGCCACGGGGCCATGAACGGGCCCCGTCACCAGCCACAAGTCTCGTGTTTTCAATGGTTTTCTGACACGCCCCCTGCTTGACCCCTTCGAAACCACGCTCCTATACTGGTCGCTCTTAGCTGATGCGACCCTGGGCCGTCTCTGCGCTCGTCCTGACCCTGCTGACGGCCACGCTGGCCGCCCAGGATTCGGACCGTACATTCCGCGCCGGCATCGACATCGTGTCTCTCACGGTCACCGTCACCGACCCGGCCAATCACTACATCCTGGATCTTGGCCAGAAGGACTTCAGCGTGTTCGAGGACGGGGTCAAGCAGGACCTGACCTTCTTTAACCGCAAACAGCAACCGCTGGCGCTCTCGCTCCTGCTCGACAGTTCCGCCAGCATGGAAGGCCGCCTCGGCCTGCTGCAGACAGCCGCGACCAATTTCGTGAAGCGGCTTCAGCCCAGCGACCTCGCGCAGGTCATCGACTTCGACAGCCGCGTGGAGATCCGGCAGAGTTTCACTGGCCGCCACGAGGACCTCGAGGGCGCCATCAAGCAGACGGCCGCGGGAGGCTCGACCTCTCTGTACAACGCGCTCTACATTGCGCTCAAGGAACTCAAGAAGATCCAGGCCAAGACGGACGACGACGTCCGGCGACAGGCCCTCATCGTCTTCAGCGACGGCGAAGACACCTCGAGCCTGGTGTCCTTCGACGAGGTGCTCGATCTGGCGAAGCGATCGGAAACGGCGATCTACACCATCAGCCTGCAGGCCGACACGCCGAACTCCGCGCAGCACCGGGGCTTCCAGGAAGCGGAATTCGTGATGCGCCAGCTCGCGCTCGAAACGGGTGGCCGCGCCTTCGCCGCCAAGCGGGCCGACGAGCTGAATGGCGTCTACGGAGAAATCGCCAACGAACTGGCCAGCCAGTATGTGCTCGGCTACACGTCGAAGAACCAGATCCGGAACGGCGCCTGGCGCCGCATCGTTGTGCAGGTGGCGCGGGAGAACGTGACCCCGCGAACCAAGAAGGGCTACTACGCCGCGGCCGGGAAGTAGCATGAACGCCATCCCTCTTGCGATCTACCTCGTGGCCGCGGTGCTCTACGCGCTGCACTTCGCGCGGCGCAACCCGGCCGTCGGCCGCGCGGCGACGACCGTACTCGTCGCCGGCGCCTTCGCGCATACCTTCGTCATCGGCATGCAGACGATGGAGGTCTGGAACGCCGCCTTTGCCAGCGCGTCCCGCGCGGCGTCGACCTTCGTCTGGCTGCTCGCGCTCTCCTACCTCTACACCGAACTCACCACGGAAGAGCGCGCGATGGGCGTCTTCATTCTGCCCATCGTGGTCATCCTGCAGGCCGTGTCGACGGTGGCGCCCGCCAGTTCCCAGCCCAACCCGCTGCTCAACAGCCCGTGGTTCTGGGTGCACATGCTCTCGCTGCTGTTTGCGTATGCCAGCTTTGCCCTGGCCGGCGTGCTCGGGCTCACCTACGTGCTCCAGTTCAAGGAGATCAAGAAGAAGAACCTCGGCTTCTTCTACACGCGCCTGCCCTCGCTGCAGGTGCTGGATGTCATGAATGCGCGAGCCGTCACGGTCGGCTGGCTGCTGCTCACGGTGGGCGTCGTGGTCGGCGTGATCTGGGCCCAGCAGGCGCAGGCCGCCGCCCCGGGCGATCCGATGGTGCAGGCCTTCTCCATCACGGACCCGAAGATCCTTATCACCGTGCTGACCTGGGTGATGTACGCCTTTGCCGTCGCCGCGCGGAGCATGATGGGCTGGACAGGCCGGCGGGCGGCGTGGCTCTCCGCGGTGGGCTTCATCGTGATCATGCTCAGCTTCCTTCCCATCAATTACTTCCTCACGACGTCGCACAGCTTCTAGGATCCCTGTGCATCTCTTCCTGCTCGGCGTCAGCCACCGCACCGCACCCGTTGAATTGCGGGAGCGCCTGGACTTCTCCAGCCGCGACGTGGGCGCAGCCGTCGAAGCGCTGTGCGCACGAACGGGCGCGACCGAAACGGTGGTCCTGTCGACCTGCAACCGGTCGGAGATGTATGTCGCCAGCGAGCGGCTCGAGCAGGCCAAGCAGGACCTCGTGCGGTTTCTCGCGGAGTACCACCAGGTGCCCGCCGATCAGTTCCTGCCGCACATCTTCACGCGGGAGGACGACCAGGTGGCGCATCACCTGTTTCGTGTCGCCGCAGGACTCGACTCGCTCGTGGTCGGAGAACCGCAGGTCCTCGGCCAGGTCAAGGACGCCTTCGGCGTGGCCTCGGAGCGCCACTGCGCCGGACCGTTCCTGAACAAGCTCTTCGCCTCGTCGTTCGCCGTCGGGAAACGCGTCCGCACGGAGACCGCGCTCGGGGAAGGCGCCGTGTCCGTCAGCTTTGCCGCCGTCCAGCTGGCGCGGAAGATCTTCGGCCGGCTCGACGGCCGCCACGTGCTGGTCATCGGCGCCGGGGAGATGGGCAAGCTCACCGCGCAGCATCTGCGGAGCCAGGGCGTCGGCGACATCGTCATCACCGGCCGCACGCTCGCCCGGGCCGAGGAGATCGCGCAGGCTGTCGACGGACGCGCGGTGCCGTGGAGCGAGCTGATGCCGGCCCTGGGCGTCGCCGACATCGTCATCACCGCGACCGGCTCGCAGCTGCCGATCATCACGAAGGCGAACATCGAGGGCGTGATGCGCCGGCGCCGCCGCGATCCGCTCTTCGTCATCGACATCGCCATCCCCCGCGACGTCGAGGCCGGGGCAGGCGACATCGAGCAGGTGTTCCTCTACAACGTTGACGACCTGCAGACCATCGTCCAGGAGAACCTCTCGCGGCGGTCGGCCGAGATCCAGCGCGCCGAGACCATCGTGGCCGAGGAAGTGGGCCGCTTCATGGCGTGGCGGCGCTCCCGCACGGTCGTCCCGACAGTGGTCGCACTGCGCCAGCGCTTCGACGCCATCCGCCGGTCGGAGCTGCAGCGCCTCGACTCGAAGCTCGCCGGCCTCGACGCGGACAGCCGCGCCCGGGTGGATGAAGTGACACGCCTCATCGTCGAGAAGCTGCTCCTGGAGCCGACCGCGCAACTGAAGGCACTCCCGGACGAGGAAACGCAGGTCGCGTATGCCGACGCCGTGCGGCGCCTCTTTGGGCTGCGCGGGGAGGACACCTCCACCGCGCCGGTCTCCGAGACCGGTGAGTCTGATTCCACCACACGCTTCGAGTAGGTACTTCCGGCACCCATGCACACACTTCGGATCGGCACGCGCGGCAGCCAGCTCGCGCTCTACCAGGCCAACACGACCGCGGCGCTGCTGCGCGAGCGCACCGGCACCGCCTGCGAGATCGTCATCATCAAGACCTCCGGAGATCGCCTGGCCGAAGCCTCCCTCTCCGAGATCGGCGGCAAGCGCCTCTTCGTCAAGGAAATCGAGGACGCGTTGCTCGCCGGCACGGTGGACCTCGCGGTGCACAGCAGCAAGGACATGCCCGCCCTCCTCCCGGAGGGACTCGACATCGCCGCCGTGCTTCCGCGCGAGGACCCACGGGATGCGATGGTCCTGCCGGCGCCCGCACCGGGAAGCGCCGCCTCGCCCGGAAGCGTGCGGGAGCGGCTGGGCAGCGCGCCACGCATCGGCACGAGCAGCGTGCGCCGCATCGCCCAGCTGGCGCGCCTCTTTCCGGGCGCCACCTTCCTGCCCATCCGCGGCAATCTGGATACGCGGCTGCGAAAGCTCGACAGCGGAGAGTTCGACGCGATCGTGCTGGCCTCGGCGGGCCTCCGCCGGCTCGGCTTCGACGCGCGGATTTCGGAGTCGGTTGGCACCGCCGACTGCGTCCCCGCGCCCGGGCAGGGGATCATCGCCATCGAAATCCGTTCGGCCGATACCGCCACGCGCGCGCTGGTGGCGCAGCTCAGCGACCAATCCGCGGCCCGGGCACTCGATGCCGAGCGCGAAGTTGTCCGTGTGCTGGGCGGTGGCTGCCAGATGCCGATCGGGGCCTTCGCGCAGATGACCGGTGACGCGATGACGCTCTCCGGCATCGTCACCTCGCTCGACGGCACGCGCGCGGTGCGGGCCACGGCCTCAGGCACGGCGGCCGACGCACTCTCGCTCGGCGCCACCGTCGCACAACAGCTCCTCGCGGATGGCGCGGGGGCAATTCTCGCGGAAGCGGCGCAGCCGCCCTCGGGAGGTGCCCGATGAAGCCCGGCGCGTCCCTCATCGGCGCCGGCCCAGGCGACCCGGGCCTCATCACGGTCCGCGGCCGGACCCTGCTCGGCGAGGCGGACGTCGTCGTGCACGACCGCGAAGTGGATCCCCGCGTGCTGGCGCTCGCCAGACCGGGCGCCGAACTCATCGACGTCGGCCATGCCGGACCCGGCGCGCTCGCTGAGGAGGCCATCAGTTACCTCATCGTCGAGAAAGCCATGGAGGGCCGGCGCGTGGCGCGGCTCAAGTGGGGTGATCCCTTCATCTTCGATCGCGGCGGTGAGGAAGCCCTGTTCCTCCGTGAGCAGGGAATCGACCTGGAGGTGGTGCCGGGCGTCCCGATCGCCGTGGCGGCCTCGGCCTTCGCGGGCATCCCCGTCACCTATCCCGGCGCCGGCGATACCCTGACCATCATTCGCGGTCAGGACGACACCGGCACCTCGATGCCCGACGTGGACTGGAGGGCGGTGGCCGGACTCAACGGCACCATCCTCTGCTATGCCAGCGCCCATCAACTGCCCCGCATCCTGCAGGCGCTGCTGGCGCAAGGCTGTCCCCCGGACACGCCTGCCGCCATCGTGCGCCACGGGACGCTGCCCACACAGACGACCGAGACCTCCACGGTGGCCGCGCTCGCGGAGTCGCTCCCCGCGCACGGGCGGCGTGACGGTGGCCTGCTCATCGTGGGGCGCGTCGTCCGTTTTCGCGAGCACCTGCGCTGGTTCGACGGACGGCCGCTCTTCGGCCGCACGGTGCTGGTCACGCGCCCGAAGGATCAGGCGGCGGAATTCAGCGAGCAGCTCCAGGCGCTCGGCGCCCGTGTCATCGAGCTGCCGCTCATCGAGATCCGCCCCGCGCCGGACCCACAGACGCTGGAACTGGCAGCGGCGAGCGCCAGCCGCTTTGACTGGGTCGTCTTCACCAGCGTCAATGCCGTCGATGCGTTCATGCACGCCCTGGCGAGCGTCAGTCAGGATGCCCGCGCCATCGGCAACGCCAGGCTCTGCGCGGTCGGGCCCGCAACAGCCGCACGGCTGGCGCACTACCACCTGCTCGTCGACCTGGTGCCGGACACCTTCCATGCGGAAGGCGCATTTGCGGCACTGGAGGCCCAGGGCACACTGGTTGGGCGCCAGGTGCTCCTGCCCAAGGGTGATCTCGCGCGGGACGTGCTGGCAGAGCGGCTCCGTGGTGCCGGCGCCGAGGTCACCGAGGTCGTGGCGTACCAGACGGTGCCGCGCGAAGCGTTACGCGACGACGAGCCTGATGTGTACCGGATGCTGCTCGACGGCGTCCTGGACTGCGTCACTTTCACCAGCAGCTCGGCCGTCCGCACCTTCATGACGCTCTTCGGGTCGGACGCCGCACTCGACCTGCTGCGTCACACTGCCGTGGCCTCCATTGGTCCGGTGACGAGCGATGTCGCGCAAGGACTCGGCATCGAGGTCGCCATTCAGCCGGCGGAGTTCACCATCCCCGCGCTGGCGGATGCGATCGCCGCGCACTTCGCCGCACGGACCAGCACCGCACCAGCCTGATTCGCGGCCGGGGTGCCTCGCGCGCCCCGGCCACGTCCTCCTTGTCAGCCGCGACTAGTGCGCGTGCGTGTGCACGAGCCCTTCGCTCGGAATGGCGGGTTTGAACTCCTTGTGGCAGCCCTCACAGACTTCCACGAGTTGTCCGTTGGCCGCACGCAAGGCCTCCATGTTCTGGCCCTTGGCCGCGGCGATCTCGGCGAGCCCCGCCTCGGACAGCTTCCGGCTCCACGTCTGCCAGGACGGCGACTCGTGGTTCTTGGCGTCCTGCACGCCGGTGCCCCCGAGGGCGATGAGGCTGCCCGCCGCGGCCATCTGCGTGGCATGCTCCTCGACGACGGCCCACTCCGCCGCCGACTTGGGCGCCTTGCCCGCACGCTCCACGTCCCAGAGCTCATGGCCGGCATGGTCGATCCACTCAACCATGACCGCATTGATGCTGATCGGTGGAACAGGCGCCTTCAGGGCCACTGGAGCCGGCGCAGCGGGGGCCGCCGCCGGCTCCGCTGCCTTCTTTTCGCATCCGGCCAAGGCAAGGCCGGCCACCGCGCAGATCACTCCCCACTTCACAACGGCCGTGGTCATCTAACACTCCTTCTCTCCGGCGACAGCGGCAGTGCCCCGCCGATGATGCGGACATGGCAAACGCCGCGCCAACGCGGGTCAGGCGATCGGCCGGGATCCGCGCCCCCTGACGCATCGCATCAGGGGCAAGGTGGGAGAAATCCCCTGAGGCGCGGGTGAAGTCCCGGTGCCACCCAGGAACACAGGGAGGGCAAGGTGCCGCACGGCGGCAGACGCGGAATCAGGGCGTATCGAGCCAGCGCAGCGTCGGGAGTCCGTCGACACTGGCCCGGTTCTTCTGAGCCTGGTACTCCCGCAGGCCGTCTTCGCCCTTGTGGTCCATCCAGGCCGGCAACTGGGATCGCTCCGCCTCGAACGCCATCAGGGGCACTCCGTGCCCACAGGAGTCGGAAACGCGCGCCACCTCGATTCGGATGATGGCGCGCCCCCCGGGGCCGTCACCGAAGTGGGCCCGCAAGGCCGCGAACGCCGCGTCCTGCGGCTCGACCACCGTCCCCTGACCGTGGAGACGCACGATGCGCGGAGGGCCGTCAAAGGCGCAGAACATCAGGACGATGCGGCCGTTCTCGCGCAGATGGGCGATGGTTTCGGCTCCGCTGCCCGGATAGTCGAGATACGCCACGCTGTGCGGGCCAAGCACCCGCAGCGTGCCGAGACCCTTGGGCGAGAGGTTCACATGCCCGTCCGCGGCCAGCGGCGCCGAGCCCACAAAGAAGAGATGCTGCGCCGCGATGAAGTCGCGGAGCGCGGAGTCGATGTCAGGGAGCAGTCGCATCGTCAGTCCATCGCAGGAGAAGCGGGCCGTGGCCGGACGGCGATGTCCCCGCCACGGGCGTGGTCGAAGTCCCGTTCCCATTTCGAGATGACCAGTGCCGCGACGGTGTTGCCAATCAGGTTGGTGATGGCGCGCGCCTCGGACATGAAACGGTCGACCCCGAGAATGAGCGCGAGTCCGGCGACGGGCACCTTGCCCCCCGTCGTCGCCAGCGTGGCCGCCAGGGTGATAAAACCGCCGCCGGTGACCGCCGCCGCGCCCTTGGAGGTCAGTAGCAGCACACCGAGGATGGAGAGCTCCTCCCCAAGCGTCAACGACACATCGGTGGCCTGGGCGATGAAGAGCACGGCCATCGTCAGATAGATGCACGTGCCGTCGAGGTTGAAGGAGTAGCCCGACGGAATCACGATGCCCACGACTGAATCCCCGCAGCCGTTCGCCTTGAGCTTCTGCATCAGCAGCGGCAACGCGGACTCTGAGGAGGAGGTACCCAACACGATGAGCAACTCCTCCTTGATCATCCGGAGCACGCCGATGAGCGAGAAGCCGTGGACGCGCAGGATGCTGCCCAGGACCAGGACGATGAAGAGCCCGCAGGTGAGGTAGACGCTCGCCATCAGCTTGCCGAGCGAGACGAGCGTGCCGAGCCCGTACGCGCCGACGGTGAAGGCCATGGCGCCCAGCGCGGCCAGCGGGGCCGCCCGCACCACGAGATTCACCAACCCGAAGAAGACGCCCGTCAGTTCATGGAGGAGCGCGCCGAGCGCCTTGCCCTTCTCGCCCATGTTGGCGAGCACGATGCCGAAGAGGATCGCGAGGAAGAGCACCTGCAGGATCTCGCCCTCGGCAAAGGCCCCGACAAATGTGTTCGGAATGATGTGGGTGAGAAAGGCGACCGCGCCCTGCTCCTTCGCCCCGGTGGCGTAGCCCGCAATCGCGGCCGTGTTCAGCGTGGCCGGGTCGACGTGGAAGCCCGCACCCGGCGCCACCACCTTCGCCACGATGAGGCCGATGACCAACGCCAGGGTCGTGACCACCTCGAAGTAGGCCAGCGCCTTCCAGCCCACGCGGCCGAGGCGCCTGAGGTCCGTCATGCCGGCGAGTCCGCTGACGACCGTGCAGAAGATGACCGGCCCGATGAGCATCCGCACGGCCTTCACGAATACGTCGCCGAGCGGCTTGAGCGCCTTGGCGAGGTCGGGCCTCAAGACACCCAGCGCGACGCCGATGGCGATGGCGACCAGGACCTGGAGGTAGAGACTGCGTCGCATGCTGTGAGGCGCATCCTACTAGAATGAACGCCATGTCGCTGCACCTGACGCACCGTCCCCGCCGCCTCCGGCGCACCGAGGCCATCCGCAGCTTCGTGCGCGAGACGCGGCTGACGCCCGACCGGCTCATCTATCCGATGTTTGTCTGCGAGGGCGAAGGCATCCGGCGCGAAGTCGGCTCCATGCCGGGCGTCTACCAGCTCTCCGTGGACGAAGCCGTCAAGGAAACCGCGGCAGCCAAGAGCGATGGCGTGCCAGGCGTGTTGCTCTTCGGGCTACCGGCCTCCAAGGACGACGCCGGCTCGAAGGCGTCTGACTCGCAGGCGCCCGTCCAGTCCGCCGTCCGGGCCATCAAGCGGGAGGTCAAGGACGCGGTCGTGTTCACCGACGTCTGCCTCTGCGAGTACACGTCGCACGGCCACTGTGGCCTGATGCACGGCTCGGATATCCTCAATGACGCCACGGTTGCCGAACTCGTCAAAGCCGCGCTCTCGCACGCCGAGGCCGGCGCAGACTTCGTGGCCCCTTCCGACATGATGGACGGCCGCGTGGGCGCCATCCGCACCGCACTTGATGCCGCCGGACACGATCAGGTGGGCCTGATGGCGTACTCGGCCAAGTACTGCTCGGCCTTTTACGGCCCCTTCCGTGACGCCGCGGATTCAGCCCCGCAGTTTGGCGACCGCCGCAGCCACCAGATGGACCCGGCCAATGTCGAGGAGGCGCTGCGCGAAGTGGCGCTCGACCTCGCCGAGGGCGCGGACATCGTGATGGTGAAGCCGGCCCTCACCTACCTGGACGTGATCTCGCGCGTGAAGCGCGAGTTCAATCGCCCGACGGCCGCGTACCACGTGAGCGGCGAATACGCGATGCTCAAGGCGGCGGCTCGCAACGGCTGGCTGGATGAAGAGCGCGCCATGCTCGAAACGCTGACCTCGATCGCCCGCGCCGGCGCCGACCTCATCATCACCTACTACGCCCGCGAGGCTGCCCGCGCGCTCTAGCGTTCCTCGGGAAGCCCCCGCTGCCGCCACCCGGTCATATGACCGGCGAGGTACTGCACCTGGCGAAAGCCTCGCGCGCGCAGTGCGACGCCGGCCATCCTGGCGCGGGGACCGTGCCCGCAATACACCACCACCGGCTTGTCCGGGTCGAGGCTCCGGGGTAGATCAGCAGACGGCACGAGCCAGAAGGGCACGTGTATGGCACCCGGCAGGTGACCAGCCCGGAACTCCAGACCCGAGCGCACATCCAGCACCGGGGGCGCCGTGCCGTCGGCGAGCTGGGCCAGCAGGGTCTCGGCTGTCATGAACCCACACTACACTTTGAGAGCATGAAACGACCCGTTCAGAGCCAGAAGCTCTTCGCCCGCGCCCAGCAGATTCTGCCCGGCGGCGTCGACAGCCCAGTCCGCGCGTTCAAGTCCGTCGGCGCGTCCCCGCTCTTCGTGAAGAAGGGAGCCGGCGCGCGGCTCCACGACGTGGACGGCAACGTCTTCATCGACTACGTCATGTCGTGGGGGCCGCTGATTCATGGCCACGCCCCGGCGGGTCTCACGCGGGCGCTCACGTCCGCCGCGAAGCTCGGCACCAGCTTCGGGGCCCCGAGCCCGCTGGAGCACCAGCTTGGCGAACGCGTCCGCGCGCTGATGCCCTCGATGGAGCGCGTCCGCTTCGTCAGCTCCGGCACCGAAGCCGCGATGAGCGCCATCCGCGTGGCACGAGCCGCGACGAAGCGCGACCGCATCATCAAGTTCGAAGGCTGCTACCACGGCCACGGTGACGCCTTTCTCGTGAAGGCCGGATCGGGCGCGCTTACCTATGGCGTGCCCACCAGCCCCGGTGTACCCAAGGCCGTGGCGGCTGACACGCTGCTCGCGATCTACAACGACCTCGGCTCCGTGGAGCGCCTCTTCAAGGCCAACCGCAAGGCGATCGCCGCCGTCATCGTGGAGCCCATCGCCGGCAACATCGGCGTCGTCGCGCCCGCGCCCGGCTTTCTCCAGGGACTGCGCGACCTCTGCACCAAGTACGGCGCGCTGCTGGTCTTTGACGAGGTGATCTCCGGCTTCCGCGCCTCGGCCGGTGGCGCGCAGGGGCTCTTCGGCATCACGCCAGACCTCACCTGCCTTGGCAAGATCATCGGCGGCGGGCTCCCGGTTGGCGCCTATGGCGGGCGGGCGGACCTGATGGAACTGGTTTCGCCGGCCGGTCCGGTCTATCAGGCTGGCACGCTCTCGGGAAATCCTCTGGCGATGACCGCCGGGCTCTGGGCGCTCAACCGGTTGAAGCCGAGCCTCTACGGCAACCTCGCCTATCTCAGCGCCATGCTGGCCTCCGGCTTTGCCGAAGTGGCACGCGAGGCGAAAGTGGCGGTGCAGGTCAACGCCTTCGGATCGCTGGTCACGCCGTTCTTCACGAATCAGCCGGTGACGGACTGCGCGTCGGCCATGCGCGCCGACGCGAAGGCCTACGGTGTCTTCTTCCGCGGCATGCTCAAGCGCGGCATCTATCCGCCGCCGTCGCAGTTCGAGGCGTGGTTCCTCTCGGCTGCGCACACCGACCAGGACGTCGCGGACACGATCGACGCGGCCGCCGCGGCCATGCGGGACGTGGCCCGCGCGGCACGTGGCTGACCTCCAGCCCTTCGTCGACTTCATCCTCGAGCTCGACAAGCTCAAGGGCGTTACTCGCAAGACCCAGCCGCTGGGCCTGACGCGCTACGAGAACTCGGCGGAACACAGCTGGCAGATCGCGATGCTCGGCCTGTCGCTCGCGCATCTGGCCGAGTCGCCGGTGGATGTGAACCGCGTGGTGCAGATGCTGCTCGTGCACGACGTCGGCGAGATCGACGCGGGCGACACGATCGTCTACGCCACCGAAGGCCTCAGCGAACGCCAGGCCGCCGAGCGGGCCGGGGCGATGCGCGTGCTCGGCATGGTGCCCGAGCCGCGCCGCACCGAGTTCATCGCGTTGTGGGAAGAATTCGAACGGAGCGACACGCCGGAATCACGCTTCGCCAACGCGGTCGACCGCGCGATGCCCGTGCTGCTGAATCTCGCCAACAACGGCCAGAGCTGGCGGGAAAACGGCATCCGCTACGAGCAGGTGGTGACGCGCGTCGGGCCGCAGGTCAACGCCGGCTGCCCCGCGCTCTGGAGCTATCTGGAAGCCCGCCTGGCTGAAGCCCGCGACCGCGGCTGGTTCGGCGGCGCCTAGTTGCGCCAGGGCATCAGCCGCTCGATCCAGCTGATGCGGGTGAGGTCGTTGTAGATGACCGTCACCATCAGCACCATAAGCAGCGCGAAGCCCACCATCAGCATCCGCTCCTTCACCTGCGCGCTGAAGTCGCGCCGGGCCACGCCCTCGAGCAGCAGGATGAGGATGTGCCCGCCGTCGAGCACGGGGATGGGCATCAGGTTCAGCACGCCGAGGTTGAGGCTGATCATCGACATCAGCGCGAAGAGCGCCACCCAGCCGGCCTGCGCGGATTCGCCCGAAAGCTGCGCGATGGCCACGGGGCCCATCAGCTGCTTTGGCGAAGCCTGTCCGGACAGAAGCTGGCCGATGGTCTTGAAGATGAGGCCGCTGCCCTCGACGGTGCGCTTCGCGCTCAGCGAGATCGCCTGAAGCGGACCTGGCTTGAAGGAGCGCGTCGGCTCCGACGTCGTGATGCCGATCATGCCGCGCTTGTCGCGCAGCACGGGCGTGACCTGAATCTGCTGCTCCTCGCCATTTCGGCGGATGGTGATCGCAATGCTCTTGCCGGCGTTCCGAGAGGTGGCCTTCACCAGATCGCTTGAGAGCAGCACGCGCTCACCATCGACGGCCATCACGGCGTCGCCGGGCTTGAGGCCCGCTTTGTCGGCCGGGTCACCGGGGATGGCTGAGCGGATGATCGGATTGATGTCGGGCAGGACGCCGATCGAGCCGATCTGAAACTTCGTCTCCGAGGTGGTCTGGAGTGAGACGTTCACCGTCTGACCCGCGCGATCGAGCGTCAGCGTCACGTCCTTCTTTGGACGGATGCCGACGGCCATGTTGAGCGCGTTCCACGTCGGCACCTTCTCGCCGGCCACGGTCAGGATGCGATCGCCGCGCTGGAGACCAGCCTTGGCCGCTGGCGAATCCGCGACGACGCCGCCGAGCACGGGCGCCTCGTCCTCGAACGCGGGCACTTCGGTGCCCTGGAGCAGCACGACCGCCGTCACCACAAAGGCGAGCAGGATGTTCATCACCGGTCCGGCGATGAGCACCTGGAAGCGCTCCCATTTGGTCTTGGAGAGGAACTCGTCGGGCTGACCCGCGCGCGGGTCCTCGATGTTCTCGCCGGCCATCTTCACGTACCCGCCCAGCGGAATGATGCTGATGCAGTACTCCGTGTCGCCGCGCTTGACACTGAAGATCTTCGGCCCGAAACCGAGTGAGAACGTGAGCACCCGGATCCCGAGACGGCGGGCCGCAAGGAAGTGCCCCAGCTCGTGGACGAAGATCAGGACGCCGAGGACGAAGAGAAATGACAGCAGGGTGGTCACGTGAACCTCAGGTCCTCATTGTAAGGGCCGGCAGAAGCCCGGCCGCATGGCGGCGCGCCCAGGCGTCAACGGCCCGGACGCCGGAGAGCGAATCGACCGGCGCAGGCGTATGCGCATCCATCGTGGCGGCAATCACGGCGGCAATGCCTGGAAAGTGCAGTCCACCCTGCAGGAACGCCTCGACGGCTACCTCATTGGCGGCGTTGAGCACACAGGGGAGACTCCCCCCGGCACGCAGGGCGCGGTAAGCCAGCCCCAGACAGGGAAAGCGGGTGTGGTCCGGTTCCTCGAACTCCAGCCGGCCGGCCCGGGCCAGGTCCAGCGGTGGCACCGGTGCGGCCCAGCGCTCGGGATAGGAGCAGGCGTACTGGATGGGCAGCTGCATGTCGGTGACGCCCAGCTGGGCGAGGATGGAGCCGTCCACGAACTCGACCATGGAGTGCACCACCGACTGCGGGTGCACCACGACATCGATCCGGTCGGCCTCGACGCCAAAGAGCCATCGGGCCTCGATCACTTCGAGCCCCTTGTTCATCAGCGTGGCGGAATCGATCGTGATCTTCCGGCCCATCTGCCAGGTGGGGTGTTGCAGCGCGGCCTCGGCCGTCACGGACGCCATCTGCTCGACCGTGTGGCGGCGGAATGGCCCGCCAGACGCCGTCAGGATCAGGCGTCGCACGTCGGCCAGCTGCCGGCCATCGAGGCACTGATGAATGGCATTGTGCTCGCTGTCGATGGGGAGGATGGCGGCACCGTGTGCCGCGGCCGTGCGCGTCACCAGATCGCCTGCCATCACGAGCACTTCCTTGTTCGCCACGGCGGCCGTCTTGCCATGCTCGACCGCGGCCAGCACCGCTTCAAGGCCGGCACTGCCGGCCGATGCGCAGATGACGATGTCCACGTCCGGGTGCGTCGCCACGGCGACGAGGCCTTCCGTGCCACAGGCCAACGCGGCAGGAAGCGGCGCGCCGCTCTTCCGCAGCTCGTCGAGCCCGGCGGCGGTGGCCAGCGCGGCCGTGACAGGCCGGTAGCGCTGCACCTGTGCCGCGAAGCGGCCAACGTTCTCTCCTGCCGCGAGCCCCACGACCTGCAGGCGATCGGGATGTGCGTCGACGACTCGCAGCGCGCTCTGCCCGATCGAACCGGTGGAACCGAGAATGGCGAGGCGCTTCACGCGGGCGCTCACAGATGCGATCCGAGCAGGAGGTAGAAGCCCGGAATGGCAAAGAGCAGCGCGTCGATGCGGTCCAGCACGCCACCGTGCCCGGGAATGAGCGATGAACTGTCTTTCACCCCGGCCAGGCGCTTGAGCCGCGATTCGAAGAGGTCGCCGCAGATGCCGAGCAGGACGACCACGAGGCCGGTCGCCGCCAGCAGGGGCAGATCGACCAGCGGCAGCAGCCAGTGCCCGCCGGCCACCATCGCGGCCGTGCCGAACACCACCCCGCCGACCGCGCCCTCGATGGTCTTCTTCGGGCTGACGTTCGGAGCGAGCAGGTGCCGGCCGAAGAGGCGCCCGGTGTAGTACTGCGAGGAATCGCTGACGACCACCGTCCCGATGAGGAGCAGCACGGCGTTGGGGCCGCCGACATCGTGCACCCGCGCCAGCAGACCCAGCGGCACGCCCACCCAGATGGCGCCGCCCACGAGGCCACCCGCCACCGCCAGCCCATTGCCGCGGGCCAGCACCTCGATGAGCATGGCCGCGAGGCTTGCCAACACGACGGCGTCGTAGCGTGCCGAGATGTCGCCCATGGCTACGCTCGCCAGCACCGTCAATGCGACAGTCAGCCAGGCGGCAGGCTGCAGGCCCGAGGCGCGCAGGATCGTCAGCAGCTCGCGCGCGCCGAACGCGGCCACCAGCGCCGCCACCACGCGCAGGGCCTGCGAGGGGAGGAACCAGATCGCGGCCAGCGCCACGACCGCCATCGCCACACCGGAGATCAGTCGCGTCACGAGTTAGGAGACCTCAGCCGCCGCGCCCGCGACAGGCGTCACGCCGCCGTAGCGGCGCTCGCGCTTCTGGAAGGCAAGAATCGCTTCGAGCAGATGCTGACGGCGGAAGTCGGGCCAGTAGGTCTCGGTCACATAAATCTCCGCGTAGGCAATCTGCCACAGGAGGAAGTTGCTCACGCGCACTTCGCCGCTCGTGCGGATCAGGAGATCCGGGTCGGGTTGCCCGGCCGTGTAGAGAAGGGATGCAAACCGCTCTTCATCAAGGTCCGCCGGGGCGACGCCCTGTTCGATGGCACGCCGCGCGGCGTCCACGATCTCGGTCCGCCCGCCGTAGTTCAGGGCGAGGTTGAAGATCATCCCGTGGTTGCCGGCCGTGCGGTCGATGGCGGTGGTGAGCTCCTCCTGCACGTCGGGCGGCAGGCCCTCGGGTCGGCCGATGACGCGGAAGCGGATGTCGTTCTTGAGCAGCGTCTTGAGCTCGCTGCGCAGATACCGCTTGAGCAGCATCATCAAGGCACCGATCTCGCCGGCGGGCCGCTTCCAGTTCTCGACGGAGAAGGCGTAAAGGGTGAGCACCTGGAGCCCCAGGGCCGTGGCGGCTTCCACCGTCTGCCGCACGGCCTCTACGCCGTTGCGGTGACCCTCGACACGCGGGAGCCGGCGCTCGGCCGCCCACCGGCCGTTGCCGTCCATGATGATGGCGACGTGCGCGGGGAGCTGATCGGACTGGATCTGACGCGCCAGGGCCTCGTCCGGGTGCCCCGGCGGGATCTCGGCAAGGAGCGCGTCAAGCGGCATGGCTTCCGATCATATGCCGCCGGCGCGATGCCCGATCAGTAGTCGACGCGGACGAGAAAGAGCCCGGCGGCCGGCGCGGTGGGGCCGGCGGCATGACGGTCGCGGCCGGCCAACAGGGCGGGGATGGAATCCCACGCGCGCTGCCCCCGGCCGACCTCGACGAGCGTGCCCGCGATAGCGCGCACCATGTGCCTGAGGAAGCCAGTGCCGCAGACCTCATAGACGAGCAGGTCCTGCAGGTTCAGCCCTCCCGTGGCGAACGGCTGCGGGGTCAGCGTGGAGGTGGTGATTGTGCGGACGGTGGAGTGGACCGTCGCACCGGCGCTCTGGAATGTCGCGAAGTCGTGTTCGCCGACCAGGAGCGCCGCGGCGCGCTGCATGGCCGCCACATCGAGCCGGTCCGGCACCTGCCACACGAAGGGCGTCACGAGCGGATGGACGACCTGGGTATTGGCGATCTGGTAGCGGTAGGTCTTGCCGCGCGCGTGGAACCGGGCGTGGAAGCCCTCGGGCGCATCCTCGACCTCGAGCACGCGCAGCGTGGGCGGCAGGTTCACGTTCAGGGCCCGCCTGATGGCCGATACGTCCAGCGTGAAGGTGACTGTGGCGCTCGCCACTTGAGCCAGCGCGTGGACGCCGGCGTCCGTGCGCCCGGCGCCGTGCACGATGACCGGCGCGCCTTCCAGCTTGGCGAGTTCGTCCTCGAGGAGCCCCTGGATCGACGTCAGCCCGACGGCCTGGCGCTGAAAGCCCACGAACGAGGTGCCGTCGTAGGCGAGCGTCAGGCGCAGTGTGCGCATGGGGCCAGTGGCGCCGCCCTCAGGCGGATGCGGGCGTTCGCGAGCCGGGCTTGATTGCTGTCGAGCCGGCCGCACAGAGCGGACAGGCCTCGGGCTGATAGGTGGGGAGCGCCACCGGGGCGAGGGCATGGTACGGCACGCTCAGGCCGGGATTGCCGCCGCTTCTGTCGATGATTGAGGCCGCGCCCACGACCACGGCACCACACGCGGTCGCCACGTCGATGGTCTCGCGGGTCGAGCCGCCCGTCGTGACGACGTCCTCCACGACCAGGACGCGCTCGCCGGGGCTGAGCGCGAAGCCGCGCCGGAGCGCCAGCGCGCCGTTGACCCGCTCGGCAAAGATGGCCCGGACGCCCAGCGCCCGGCCCACTTCCTGGCCGATGACGATGCCACCCAGAGCCGGCGAGAGCACTGTCTGAATCCCCAGCGCCTTCACCCGCTCGGCGATCGCCGTGCCGCAGGCCTCGGCGTCCGCCGGGTGCTGCAGCACCAGCGCGCACTGCATGTATCCAGGGCTGTGCAGCCCCGACGATAGGAGAAAATGACCTTCGAGCAGAGCGCCGGTGCGGCGGAAGATGTCGATGACGTCCATGGGGATGCCCAGTATAAAGCCCCGCGCTGAAACCAAAGCTCCCGCCGCAGCGTCTACCCCTGCAGCACCCGAACCGAGGAGTCCACAGTTCATGACCACGTTCCGCCATCGATTTGTCACGACCGCTGCCCTGCTCACGCTCGTGGCTGGCAGCGTCGCCGCCCAGACCGCACCCGACCGCGCAGTCCGGCGGCTCTCAGTGGACGAGGCCGTGCGCCAGGCCCTGGAGCACAACCTCGGCATCCAGGTGGCAAAGGTGGCGCCGCAACTGCAGGACCTGACCATCGCGCAGACGCTGACGGCATGGAGCCCCTCGCTCACGGCCACCGGCTCGACCAGCGGCACCGACACGCCGAACTCCAGCTTTCTCTCCGGCGGCTCGGGCGATGCGATCAACGACCACCGCCTCGCCGGCAACGTGGGCATCCGGCAGGCGACGAAGTTTCATGGTGCGAGCGTCGCCCTCGGCTGGGACAACACGCGATCGACCTCGACCAACCTCTTCACCAATTTCAATCCCCAGGTGAACTCCTCGGTCAGCTTCTCGGCGGTGCAGCCGCTGCTGCGCAACTTCAAGATCGACAACGTGAAGTCGCAGCTCGAGGTGGGCAAGAAGAACCGGCAGAACGCCGACCTCGACGTGCAGGCCGCCATCGCCACGACCTCGAGGTCCGTCCGCAATGCCTACTGGGACCTGGCCTACTCGATTGAATCCCTGAAGGTGGCTCGGCAGTCGCTTGATCTGGCGCGGGAGTCGCTCAGAAACAACAAGGCGCGCGTGGAGATCGGCACCATGGCGCCGATCGACATCGTCGAGGCCGAAGCCGAAGTGGCCCAGCGCGACGAAGCCGTCATCGTGGCCGAAGCCGCGATCGACCGTACCGAGGACACCCTGCGCGCGCTCATCTTCGATTCGTCGTCGGCGGATTTCTGGACCGTGAAGATCGAGCCGACGGACAAGCCGCCCTTCTCGCCGCTCTCGGCAAACGTCGACGTGGCCGTGGCGAAGGCGCTCGAATCCCGCACGGACCTCAAGCAGGCGCAGACCTCCATCGATGCCACGGACGTGAGCCTGCGCTATCTGACGGACCAGACGCTGCCCGAGGTCAACGCCCAGCTCGACTACGGCTTGAGCGGCCTGGGCGGCACGCAGGCCATCCGCGGCGCCGGCTTCCCGGGCCCGATCGTCGGCACGGCGCAGCGCAGTTACGCCGCGGCCATCGCCGACATCTTTCAGAACCAGTACCCGAAGTGGACGCTCTCGGTGAATGTGAACTACCCGTTGGGCCAGAGCGCCCAGGCGGCCAACCTCGCGCGCACCAGGCTGCAGCAGTCGCAGGCCAAGCTGCAGTTGAAGAACCAGCAACTGCAGGTGACCACGCAGGTGCGCGACGCCGGCCGGACCATGACCACCAATCAGAAGCGCGTCGGCAGCACCCGCGCCTCACGCGAGCTGGCCGAGCGGCGGCTCGATGCGGAGCAGAAGAAGTTTGCGGCCGGGCAGTCCACCGGCTTCTTCGTGTTTCAGGCGCAGCGCGACCTCGCCCAGGCGCAGAACAACGAGCTGAAGGCCATCCTCGACTACAACAAGTCCGTCGTGGACTTCGAGACCATCCAGCAGGCGCCGCTCACGGGAGGCTCGGGGCTCTCGGTGTCCGCGGGCGCCACGACCGGCACGGCACAGGCGCCCACGAACGCCGCCGTCAGCAGCGGCTCGGCACAGCGCGGCTTCTAGGGACCGGCGGTCGGGCCACGCGGCCGCGCCCAGGAGCCTTGCCGCAGGGTCGGGCCGCGCTAAGATCGGCCCGTGCACAAGGTCTCGGTCACCATCATCACGAAGGAGGAAGGCGCCCACATCGGGCCGGCCATCGACTCCGTCCGCTGGGCGGACGAGGTGATCGTGGTGGACTGCGGCAGCTCCGACAACACCGTCGCCGTCGCCAGGGCGCACGGCGCGCGCGTGGAGCACCGCGACTGGACCGGCTGGGTGGACCAGAAAACCTTCGCACACGGACTGGCCGCCAACGACTGGATCCTCTCGCTCGACGCCGACGAACGCGTGACGCCGGAGCTCGCCGCCGAGATCCGCGCACTCCTCGCCAGTGAGCCGGCCCGCCGCGGCTACCGGATGCCGCGCGTCATGTTTCACCTGGGTAAGTGGATCCGCACGACGGACCACTTCCCTGACTACCAGCTCCGGCTCTACGACCGGCGCGCGGGCCGGTGGGAGGGTGACTACGTCCATGAGTCGGTCAAGATCGACGGCCCGATGGGCTACCTCCGAGGGGAGATTCAGCACTACTCCTACGCGGACCTTGCCGATCAGCTCAATCGCCTGAACCACTACTCCACGCTCGCCGCACAGAAGATGTACGACCGGGGGCGGCGGACGAATCTGGTGGAAGTGGCCCTTCAGCCCCCCGCCGCCTTCCTCCGGAGCTACGTCCTGCGCCGGGGGTTCCTCGATGGCGGCACCGGCTTCGTGCTCTCGGCCGTCTCCGCGTATTCGGTGTTTCTCAAGTACGCCAAGCTTTGGGAGCTGGCGCGCCCGGTCGGCAAGGCCTATCCCCACGAGAAGTAACGCCCCTTGCGCGGGGCCTCGTCTCTGATCCACGCTCCCCCACAGGCGAGCGATGCACTCCCTCCACATCGACACCTCCACCGCGTGGCAAGGCGGACAGCGCCAGCTCTTTGACCTCGTCGTCGGGCTGCGCGAGCGGGGCGACCGGGTCACGCTGGTGGCTCACCCGGGCGGGCCGCTCTTCCGGCGGATGCAGGAGGGGACCGACGTCGTGGGACTGGCGCCCAAGGGAGACGTGGACATTGCTGCCGCGTGGCGCCTCTCCCGGGTCCTGAAGTCCGTCCAGCCCGACATCGTCCACGCACACGACTCACACGGCGTGGCTATGGCGGCCACGGCCATCGCCATCCTCTCGCCCGCTACGCATCTGCCGCTGGTCATCACACGGCGGAGCGAATTCCGCCCCGAGCGGACCACCTTCTCCAAGTGGAAGTACAGCCAGGTGGACGCCTTTGTGGCCACCAACGGCAGCGTGCGTCAGCGGCTGCTCGCGGAGGGCGTTCCCTCGGCTCGGGTCGCGGTGATTCCACCCGGCGTGGATGTGGAGCGTATCGACCGCGTGGACGCCGCGAACCTGCACGCCGAGCTCTTTCTGCCGACGCATGCGCCCATCGTCGGCAACGTGGCCGTGCTCGACCCGCAGAAGGGACATCATCACCTCATCGCGGCCGCGGGCCTCGTGCTACGCGACGTGCCCGACACCCGGTTTGTGATCATGGGCGACGGACCGCTCCGCGCCGCACTCGCACGCGACGTGCACGGCCGGCACCTGGACCGCCACATCTTCCTGCCGGGCTTTCACACCGACATCGCCCGGCACCTGAAGGGCTTTGATGTGTATGTCTCGGCCGCACTCCACGTGACCGGATCGCTGGCGCTCATCGAGGCCATGGCCGCCAGCCGGCCCATCGTGGCCACCGCCGTGGGACATGTGCCGGATCTCATCGAGGACGGCGTGACGGGCCTGCTGGTGCCGCCGAAGGACGACGCGGCGCTGGCCGCCGCGATCACGCGGCTCTTGAAGGACGAGCCTTTGCGACGGGCGATGGGCGCACGCGCGTCAGCACGCGCCCGCGAGCAGTTCTCGCTGGAGCGGACCGTCGAGGACACCACGGCGCTCTATCAGCGGCTCATCGGCGCGTAGGCGATCACGACCGCCTTCCGCCAGATCTCGACCTTGTGCTCGATCGGCATTGAGGCGTGCGCCGGGCTCGTGGAGGGCAGGGTGACACGGCGCATCCGAGAGCCCCGCTCTCCAAGCGTCGGCACCACTGGCGCAAAGAGCGCCGCGGCTTTGGCGCCATTGAAGCAGATCAGCTGAATATCAGGATGCTCCGCGAGGAACCGCGCGAAGTCGTTCCGACGAACAGAGGCGCTGTGAATGCTGGAGTCGAGGCTGCCAGGACGCGTCGCGCTGGCACACACGTCCCAGAGAGCCAGGCGCTGCCTGACCAGGCGCCGCAGTCGCTCTTCGTACGACAGTTCCGGTCCGGCCCCAGCCACGTCGGCCATGACGCGCCAGAAGGCGTTCCGAGGCTGGGCGTAGTACTGCCCTTTCGCCAAGGACATGGCGCCAGGAAGCGTTCCCAGAATCAGGACACGCGCATCCGGACCGGCGACGGGTGGGAATCCTGACGACGTCACCACGCGGACCCTGGGCGAGACCCGCCGACGCGCAAGCGCCCCCAGCCCCCGGCTGGAAGATGGCTGTGGATGCGTCCCGCCGGTCTTGCGCTTCCCTGGATGGCACTGCCCCTTGAGCGGGCACCCCACGTCGCCCTTCCCGGTGCCGTAGCCACAGGCGCCGTTCATGCCGATGTGGCAGAGCGAGAAGTCGAAGCGGACAGGGTCGGCGGGGTCGATGCGGCGCAACGCGGCGGTCACATCCACAGCCATCTTCCAGCCGGGGCTGGTACGCGTGGTGAGCGTGAGGCAGCGGCCGAGCCGGATGATGTGCGTGTCCAGCGGAATGATGAGCCGCGCGGGCGACACACGCGTCCACACGCCGAGGTCGATCGCATCCTTCCGCACCATCCAGCGGAAGAAGAGATTCAGCCGCTTGCAGGCGCTCCCGGCCGAGGGACGCGGAAAGAAATAGGCCACGCCGGGCCGTGTCGGCACGCGGCCATAGGCGGGGCGCAGGTCCGTGGCGAGCGCCCGGTCGGAAAAGGAATCCATCGCGGTGGAGAGATCCGGCGCGGTGCCGTCGTCACCCGCCAGGAAGAAGCCTTCAATGGTGCCGTGCTCACGCAGCATGCGCTGGAGCACAAGCATGAGCGCGGTGTGGTCGTCGCCTCGGATCCAGCGATGCACGAGCGCCTTCATCCGTGGACGCTCGCGCTCGACGTCGAAGGTGCGGACGTAGGCGGCAGGCGACGGGCCCATCACGGCGAGCAGCGCCTCGATGGACTGGAGCACGGAGGCCACGCGGCCAAACGCGAGCCCGGCGGCGCAGAAGGCGACGACCTCGCGATCGTCGTTACGCGTGAAGCGGCGAACGATGTGGACGGGGTCGGTGGCGGATTCGACGTGGTCGAACCCGCGATAGAGCGCGTCGAGCGGTGGACCGAGGGCCGAGGGGTCGAGCCCCGCGGCACGTCTGGGTCGACGCACCGCGGGCATGGTGCTAAACCGTGAGACCCGCGTCGGGGTTGTTGAAGAGGGTGCGGCCACCGACGATGGTGGCGGCCACACCGCCGCGCAGCTCCCAACCCTCAAAGGGCATGTTCTTGGAGCGGGTCTTCATGCTGGCGGCGGCCACGCGCACGGTCATGTCGGGCGCAAGGATGGTGATGTCCGCGAGCGCCCCTTCGGCGAGCGTGCCGCCGGGGATGTTCAGGATGCGCGCGGGGTTCGTGGAGAGCAGCCCCACCATCCGGCTCATGTTGATGACGCCGGCGTGCACGAGACGGTCGAAGGTCAACGAGACGGCCGTTTCGAGTCCCACGATGCCGAAGGGCGCGTGGTCGAACTCCACCTTCTTCTCGTCGTAGTGGTGCGGCGCGTGGTCGGTCGCGATGCAGTCGATGCTGCCGTCGGCGATGCCGGCAATCATCGAGTCGCGGTCGGCCACCTCGCGCAGCGGCGGGTTCATCTTGGTGTTGGTGTCGTAGGGGATGGGCGCGTTCAGGTAGTCGTCCGTCAGCGTGAAGTGGTGCGGCGTCACTTCACTCGTCACACGGATGCCGGCTTCCTTCCCCTTGCGGACGGCGCGGAGCGACGTGCGTGCGCTCATGTGCGCGATGTGCACGGCGGAGCCGGTGAGCTCGGCCAGCAGGATGTCGCGCTCGGCCATGATCGATTCAGCGGCAGCAGGAATCCCCTTGAGGCCAAGGAGGCCAGCGCAGCAGCCCTCGTGGGCCACGCCGTCGGCGCGCAGCGAGGGATCCTCGCAGTGGTCGATCACGGGCATGCCGAACATCCCGGCGTACTCAAGCGCCCGACGCATCATGAGCGCGGTGCGCACGGGCCAACCGTCGTCCGACAGCGCCACACAGCCCGCTTCACGCAGCTCGGCGATGTCGGCCAGCAGCTCGCCCTTGGAGCCACGCGACACCGCACCGATGGGATACACACGGGCCAGATTCGCCTCGCGCGCCTTGGCCACGATGTAGGAGGTGACGTTGGCGTTGTCGTTGATGGGCGTCGTGTTGGGCATGCACGCCACGGCGGTGAAGCCGCCGGCCACGGCGGCCATGGTGCCGGTCGCCACCGTTTCCTTGTGCTCCTGCCCGGGCTCGCGCAGGTGTACGTGCATGTCGATGAGGCCGGGCGCAATCACGTAGCCGGCGGGAATCTCCACGACCTCGGCGCCGTCAATCGGCAGGTTCTTGCCGATCTTGGCGATGCGGTCGCCCTCGATCAGCACATCGAACTGGCCATCGCGGCCGGTTGAGGGGTCGACGACGCGACCGCCCTTAAGCAGCTTCTTCATGGTGCTCCACCCCGCCGGCCAGCAGATAAAGGACGGCCATGCGGACGGCAACGCCGTTGGCCACCTGATCAAGGATCACGGAGAAGGGGCCATCGGCCACCTCGGACGCGATCTCCACCCCGCGGTTCATGGGACCGGGGTGCATGATGATGACGTCGTCCTTCGCGCGCTTCACCCGCGCCTCGGTCATGCCGAACACGGAGAAGTACTCGCGGAGTGACGGAAAGTACGCACCCTGCATCCGCTCAAGCTGGATGCGAAGCAGCATGATGACGTCCGCGCCTTCGACGGCTTCGTCCACGCGGTGCGTCACTTTCACGCCGAGCCTGGCGATGTCGACGGGAATCAGCGTCGGCGGGCCGCACACCCACACCTCGGCGCCGAGCTTGGTCAGCAGGTGCACGTTCGACCGCAGCACGCGGCTGTGCAGCAGGTCGCCCACGATGGCCACCTTCAGCCCGGCGATCCCGCCCTTGCGGCTCCGGATGGTGTAGGCGTCGAGCAGCGCCTGCGTGGGGTGCTCGTGGGTACCATCGCCCGCGTTGATGATCGACGACTTGCAGATGCGCGACAGCAGGTGCGCCGCACCGGACGACGAATGCCGGAGCACGATCATGTCCGGGTTCATCGCCTCGAGCGTGAGCGCCGTATCCGCGAGTGTTTCGCCCTTCACCACGCTCGAAGACGCGATGGCGATGTTGAGCGTGTCGGCGGAGAGCCGCTTCTCGGCAATCTCAAAGGATGTGCGCGTGCGCGTGCTCGGCTCGAAGAAGAGGTTCACGACCGTCTTGCCGCGCAGCGCCGGCACCTTCTTGATGGTGCGTGAGCCGATTTCCTTCATCGCCTCGGCGGTGTCGAGCACGAGGCGGATCTCCTCGGGCGTCATGTCCGAGATGGCCAGCAGGTCCTTGTGGCGGAGTGCCGTGGCTACGGGGAGGGTCTCGTCGCTCATGCGCCCTCCTGCTGCAGCGTCACGTCATCCACGCCATCGGTTTCCTGGAGCCGCACCTGCACGCTCTCGGCGGCGGATGTCGGGATGTTCTTGCCGACGTAGTCCGCCTTGATGGGGAGCTCCCGGTGACCGCGGTCCACGAGCACCACGAGCTGGATGACCTTCGGCCGGCCGAAGTCGATGAGCGCGTCCAGCGCGGCGCGGATGGTGCGGCCGGTGTAGAGCACGTCGTCGACGAGCAGGATCCGCCGGTCGTCAATCGAGAAGGGAATCTCCGTGAGGCGCACCAGCGGCTGCGGGCCGACGGTGTGCCGCATCAGGTCGTCGCGGTAGAGCGTGATATCGAGCGCGCCGGTCGGAATCTCCTGGCCGGTGATGTCCTGCAGGGCTTTGGCCAGCCGGCGGGCAATGTGCACGCCGCGCGTACGGATGCCGACCAGGGCGATGCCGTCCAGGGATTTATTGCGTTCGACGATTTCGTGGGCGATGCGGGTGAGCGCGCGACCGATGCGGTCGGCGTCCATAACGATAGGCATGTGCACCTCTTGGCGGCCTCGCGGGGCCACCGTTAAAGAGTTCAGCGGGAGTATAGCAGCAGCGCCCTTCGATATACTCGCTGTGGAATGCCCGTCGATATCCGGGCGCGCGTACTGAGCAACGCGCACCTGTCGCCCGATTACAACGTCCTCAGCCTGGCCGCGCCCGAGATTGCCGCCACCTGCCAACCCGGCCAGTTCGTGATGGTGAAGCCCGGCCGTGGCACTGACCCGCTGCTGCGCCGGCCTTTTTCGGTCTTCGAGGTGCTGCGCGACACCGCAGGCGTCCCCACGGGCATCACGATTCTCAGCAAGCGCATCGGCGTCACCACGAACCTGCTGCACCAGGCCGCCGAGGGGGATCTGATTGACTGCCTCGGTCCTCTTGGCCAGCCCTTCGCCCTGGTGGACCCGCCCGCCGAGGCCTGGATGGTGGCCGGTGGCGTGGGCCTCGCGCCCTTCGCCACGGTGCTCGAAGCGCTCAACGCGAAGGGCACGCCCGCCACGCTCTTTTACGGCGCGCGCAGTGCCGCGGACCTCTTCTACCTGGACTGGTTCCGCGACCGCGGTGCCCGGCTCGCCCTCGCCACCGAAGACGGCAGCGTTGGCGACAAGGGCCGCATCACGATTCCACTCGAGCGCGAACTCACGGCCGCGACGGGCAAGGCCGTCACGCTCTACGCCTGCGGGCCCGAGCCGATGCTGGAGGCCGTCTCGAACCTGGCCACCCGCTATGGCCGCCGCTGTGAGGTCTCAGTCGAGCGCATCATGGGGTGCGGCATGGGCGGCTGCTACAGCTGCGTGGTGCCGCTCAAGGACGGCAAGGGCGGGCACCACTTCGTCCGCTCCTGCATCAACGGGCCCGTGTTCGACGGCGCGGAGATCGTATGGGAGTAACCACGCCGGATCTCTCCGTCCAGATTGGCTCGCTCCGTCTCGCCAACCCGCTCATCGCGGCGAGCGGCTGCTTCGGCTACGGCCTTGAGTACGCCTCGACGATTGATCTGAGGACCCTGGGCGGCTTCGTCACCAAGGGCCTCTTCATGACGGAGCGCGAGGGCCATCCACCGGAACGCATCGTGGAAACGCCCTCGGGGATGATCAACGCCATCGGCCTGCAGGGCATCGGCGTCCACCGCTTCATCAATGAGCGTCTCCCGGAGATCCGGAAGACGGGCGCGACGACGATCGTCAACATCTGCGGCACCTCGATCGACGAGTACGCCGAGGTGGCCCGCGCGCTCTCGCAGGCGGAGGGCGTGGCGGCGCTCGAGCTGAACATCTCCTGCCCGAACATCAAGGAGGGTGGCATCCAGTTCGGCTGCCACCTGGGCGGCACCTTCGACGTCGTGAGCGCGGTGCGGAAGGCCACGCACCTGCCCATCATCCCCAAGCTCACGCCAAACGTGACGGACCCGGCCTCGTTCGCGAAGGCGTCCGAGGATGCCGGCGCCGACGCGGTCTCGCTCGTCAACACGTTCCTGGCGCTCGCCATCGACATCGAAACGCGCAAGCCCGCCATCTCCAACGGCATGGGCGGCCTTTCGGGCCCGGCCATCCGCCCGATCGCGGTCCGCATGACCTACGAGTGCGCGAAGGCCGTGAAGATCCCCGTGATCGGCATGGGCGGCATCGCCTCGGCGCGCGACGTGCTGGAGTTCCTGATCGCCGGCGCCGCCGCCGTGCAGGTGGGCACGGCCAACTTCGTGGACCCGTTCATCTGGAGCAAGCTCCTCGCGGGCCTCACCGACTATCTGACGCGTCACCAGATCGCCCGCGTGGCGGATCTGGTCGGCACCGTCGACTTCTCGAAACACTAGCCCCGCGCTGGTGAGGAGACTCTGATGAACCCCGTTATCGTGGCGCTCGACGTCGACAGCGGCGCGCGCGCCCTCCAGCTCGCCGATGCGCTCCATGGATCGGTCGGCGCCTTCAAAGTGGGCAGCCGCCTCTTCACGTCCGAGGGTCCTGACCTGGTCACGCGCCTGGTGGACCGCGGCGAGCGCGTCTTCCTGGACCTGAAGTTTCACGACATTCCGAACACGGTGGCCCAGGCGGTGGAAGCCGCCGTGGCGACCGGCGCCTGGATGGTGAACGTCCACGCCTCAGGCGGCGTGCCGATGATGCAGGCCGCGGTGAGAGCCGGGCGCGACGCAGCCGCAAAGCTGGGCCGACCTTCACCGCTCGTGATCGCGGTCACGGTGCTCACGAGCATGGACGCGCCCACGCTGGCCTCCGTTGGCGTCACCCGCGCGCTCGACGCGCAGGTGGAAACACTTGCCACGATGGCGCGCGACGCGGGCATGGACGGCGTGGTGGCCTCGCCGCTTGAAACAGCCGCCATCCGCGCGGCCTGCGGCCCGGGGTTTGTCATCGTCACGCCGGGCATCCGCGGCGCCTCGGCTGGCGTGAGCAAGGACGACCAGCACCGCACGATGACCCCGGCCGACGCGGTGAAAGCCGGCGCGAGCTACCTTGTGGTGGGTCGTCCCATCATCGGCGCGCCGGATCCCAAAGCGGCCGCGGACGCCATTGCGGCCGACGCCCTCGCCGCCCTGGGCACCAACGCCTGAGGCCGCGCCCGTGCCGCACCTGACGCTCTACACGCGGCAGGCCTGCCAGCTCTGCGACGAGATGAAGGCCACGATCGACCGCGTGGCCTCACGACTCCCCATCACCCTCGACGTCACCGACATCGACAGCGATGCCGCGCTTGCGGCGCGCTACGGCGAGGAAATTCCCGTACTGCTGGTGGATGGGATGAAAGTCGCGAAGTTCAGGATTGCGGAGGCGGCGCTGGAGCGGACGCTCCGTGCGCGCGAGCTGCTCTAGAGGCGGGTCACGGTCCGGAGCCGAAGCCCCGGACCGTGGATGATGCGGCGAACTACTTGCCGGTGAAGACGAAGGCGCCGCGGCGGTTCCGCGAGAAGCACGCCTCGTTGTCTTCAGAGCACACCGGGCTTTCCTTACCCTTGCTCACCTGCTGCAGCCGGTCAGCCGAGACGCCCAGCCCCACCAGGTAGTCCTTCAGGGCCTGCGCGCGGCGTTCGCCGAGCGCGAGGTTGTATTCAGCGGTGCCCCGCGCGTCGCAGTGCCCTTCGACGGACACGCGCGTGGAGGGCCAGCGCTTCAGATATTCCGCGGCCCGCTGGAGCGGCGCCTTGGCGTCGTCGCGGATCTCCGACTTGTCGTAGTCGAAGAACACATCGGCCAGCGGCTTCTCGCTGTTCAGCTCGCTCAGCGACTTCCGGCTCCAGATCTCATCCTCGGTCGGCGGCTTGGGAGCCGGAGCCGGGGCTGGTGGCTGTGGCGGTGGCGGCGGTGGCGGTGGCGGTGGTGGCGGAGCCGCAACCGGCGGTGGCGGTGGCGGAGGTGGCGGCGATGGTGGCGGCACCTTCTTGGCGCAGGCCTCCAGGCCGATCACGAGCACGGCAGCAATGGCGGCTAGAACGAGTGTGCGGCGAAGCGTCATGGCGGTGAGCTTAAGCGCCAGATGGATCACTGTCAACGCACGGTTGCATCGGCGGGGGCCACATGGACCCGCAGCACCCGCAGCCCGAGCCGCCGCTGGTCGGGCGAACCGGCCCGCTCGGCCGGCGAAAACGTGCGCGAAGTGGTCACGGTAATCTGTCCGCCGGAGGCAGCCAGCACAGAGGCGGGCACCACCCCCTCAATCGTGAAGGCGTCCAGGGGGTGAGCTGTGGCCAGGACCTGCCCGCCAGCGCGGAGCGTGACCTCAGGCGCCTCCCGGAAGTTCTTCCGGGGCGCATCGGCCTCGACGCGGACCCGGATATCGCCCTCCCCGCCTCGTACGGCAATGCCGGCCTCCCCGCTCGACCAGCGAAAACGCGTCGCCGCCGCCACATCCACCTCGTCGTCATGCCACCCCTCGGCAAAACCCCACGAAACGGCCGAGGCCGGGCCGGCCCGGAACTGGGTCAGGGCCAGAGGTGCAGGCGCGACGCCAGCCGGCTGAGTGGCGGAGACGGTAACCGCGGCGTAGAGCCCCTCGCCCAGGAGCGCCCCTGCCGGCAGCTCGATGAACCGGAGGAACGTCCCTGGCAATGCGGCCACGTCCCAGGCCTCAAGGAGCCGGCCATCCACGGTCACTCTCACGGGCACCGGGGCGTGATCGGCAGGGGCAAAGAGCCGTCCACCCAGCATCAGACGCACCGCGCCAGGCACACGCCGCACGTGAGCCCGGACGGGCCTGAGAAAGGGTCCGGCGCCGGTGGCCGCGGTCACGCCGCCGGTCTCCGGCGAGAGCGACCAGCCCTCACCCACCACCCACGCAGGCGGTTTCAGCCGATACCAGTCCGCCACCGTGGGCCGCACACCGCCCAGTTCGGGGAACACGGCCGCGGGCCAGGTGAAGCGCGTCACGTCGCGGCGCGCGTCCGCGTCAATCGAGTCGAGATCAAACCGCTTGGGATCGGCCAGAAACCACACCGGTTCGGTCCCGCCACCGACCCAGTAGTCCGCCAACGCAAGCCAGTTGCCGGACAGGCGCGGCGGCAGCAGGCCCACGCCCGGCACATTCGCGGCCTGCGCGGAGCGCGTGAGCACGATGTGCGTGGTCAGGATCACCGGCGGCGTGGACTCAGCCACCCTCCCCATCGCCGCCACGGCCTGCATGGCGCCGTTGGGCGACGCGGCATAGACCGCCGTGTGCGGCAGCGCGAGGGTCAGCGCCCACACGGCACCAACCGCCACCGCAGCCGGCGCGGCGCGGCCCAGCCAGCAGGCGCCCTCCACGACCAGGAGCGCCACCAGCGGCACGGCCGGGAGTGCGTAGCGCACCGTCACGGTTTCCTGGAACACGACGTGGAAGACGAGGTAGGGCACGAATGCCAGCGCCGTCCACGCCAGCCGCCGCGGTGCGCGAAGCACCAGACGCAGCACGCCCAGGAGCGCCGTCGCGAGCACGAGCTGCACGGCCAGGCGTCCGCCGGGCGGCAGGCCAGGCGCCCGCAGGTCGACTCCCCAGGGCAGCACGAATGTGCGGTAGAGGGCGAGACTCACCGCCTTTGCCGACGGGTGCGCGTAGACCATGTCGACAAATGCGAAGTCTTCTCCGGCCTGGGAGCCGAGCGCGGCAAGGTAGGCGGAGAGCCCACCGGTCGCCACCACCATGGGCACCGCCCACAGCAGGCACGCCACGGCTCCGGCGCCGAGGCCGGCGGCCCACCCGCGTAGCCGGACGCCCCGCGGCTGGAGCACCAGCACCCCGAGCAGAAGTGGACCGGTCAGCCAGAGCGTCTGCGTGCGGAGGCCGATGGCAAGCCCCGCGAGACCCGCGCCGAGGACGATCCGGCGGACGCCGCGGTCCACGCCGTCAGGCCCTGGCAGGGCCGAGAGGATCGCGGACTGCGCGAGCAGCGCGAGGCCAAGCCCCGGCATGTCGCTCAACGGCCGTGAACCGGAGATCCAGAAGAGCGCATTGGCCGCCATGAGCACTGCCGACCAGACTCCCGCGGCAGAGCCCACGGTGTCGCGCGCGGAGGCACCAGCGCGTGTCAGTTCCCCTCGCAGCCGCGCGAGGCCGACCACCGCCACCGCTGCACCAAGCGCGGACCAGAGTGCCAGCGCATGCGCCTCGAGCACCGTACGCGGCAGCGACGACGCCATCGTGCGCAGGAGCGCGAGGGCGACGCGACCCAGCAGGATGTAGACGGGATACCCGGGCGGATGCGGCTGGTGCCGGGCCGGGTCGAAGTCGCGCAGGCCGAGCGCGAAATTGATCGAGTCGATGTCTTCGAGGTCGGGCGCGAGCTGCAGCAGATGCACAATCCCGCAGAGCGCAGCCAGAAGCCACACCCACTGCGCCGCCGTCAGTGGGCCCGTGCGGAGGCGCTGCGCGGGCACTAGACGGGCCGGAGCACGAGGCCTTCGTTGAGGCTCCCGGTGCGGTAGCCCTTGGGATCAATCGTCATCCCGCCGTAGCCGGCCGCGCGCACGGCGCGCTCGATGCGCGTCGCCATCTCGGGCGCAAGCGCGCGGACGAGTTCGGCCTGGCCGATCTCCACACGCGCCCCCGTCGCCTCGTGCCGCACGCGCACAACGCCGAAGCCCAGCGCGCGGATCGCGGACTCGGCGGTCTCGATCATGTGGAGTTTCTCGGGCGTGACTTCCGAGTGGTACGGGATGCGCGACGACAGACATGCGGAGGCGGGCTCATCCCACGTCGGGAGTCCCGCGGCGCGTGAGAGCACCCGGATCTCGTCCTTCGTCAGGCCGGCCTCATCGAGGGGGCTCAGCACACCACACTCGCGCGCGGCCTTGCGCCCGGGGCGATAGTCGCCTCGGTCGTCGGCATTATTGCCATCCACCACGACAGCAATACCGCGCGCACCGGCCATGGCGGTCAGGGTGGAATACAACTCGTCCTTGCAGTAATAGCAGCGGTCGACGGGATTGGCGCGGTACTCGGGCCGGTCGAGCTCGCCTGTCCGGACGAACTCATGGCGCAGACCGGCCGCTTCTGCGACGCGCAGGGCGAGCTGGCGGTGATGATCGGGGTAACTGGGGCTCTCCGCCGTCACGCAGAGGGCATCTGCGCCGACGGCTCGGGTGGCGGCCCAGGCCAGATAGGCGCTGTCGGCGCCGCCGCTGTAGGCCACCAGCACGGAGCCGAAGCTCCGCAGCCGGGCCTCAAGCACCCGGGCCTTGTCCTCAGCCGAACCGGCCGGCTGATCCGCGTGTCCGGCGAGCGGCAGCGGCACCAGCCCAGCGTTCACTCGTCGAGGTCCTTATCCTCGTCGTCCTCGATGATTTCCTCGTCGAGGTCGTCCTCTTCTTCCTCTTCCTCGTCGTCATCGTCGTCGAGGTCGTCATCGTCGTCGGCCAGGTCGACGTCGTCGCCGTTCACGACGAGCAGCCGTCCGCATTCGGGGCAACTGAAGGTGTCGCCCTCTTCGTAGTCCTCAAGGTCGATGTCATCGAATTCGCAATCGGGACAGTTGGCCATGACGGGCTCCAGAATCGTTAAGACGTGATCTTATACCGCCGCCAGCGCCGCATTCAGCTTCTGGTAGTCGGGTTCGTTCCGCGCATCCTCCAGGACCTCACGGTAGCGGACAACACCGTCGGCGCCAATCACGAAGACCGCGCGCTTGGCGATGCCCTTGAGGCCGATCATGTCGGGATTGAACACGCCATACGCCTGGATGACGTCCTTGTTGAAGTCGCTGAGGAGCGGGAAGGTGAAGCCCTGCTGCGTCGCCCAGGCCTTGAGCGTGAAGAACGTGTCCACGCTGATGCCGAAGACCTGCGCCTTCGAGAGGTTGCCGAGGCTGCCCAGGAGGCCGTCGCGCAGCGTGCAGAATTCCTTCTCGCACACGCCGCTGAAGGCCGCGGGAACAAAGGCCAGCACCACGGGGCCCTTCGCCAGCGCCGCGCTGAGCGTGACGGGCTGGAAATCCTGATTCGTCAGGGTGAAATCGGGTGCTTTCGTGCCAACCTCGGCTGCCATGTGACCTCCTCGTGGATGCCGGTCGACATCCACAACGGATATCCCGGCTCCAGACCAGCGATTAGAACACAGCGTCTAAAGTTGCCGGTGGTGACCACGCGCACTAGAATTTGGAGTTGCGCTGAAGTAACGCCTTCACTATCTAGGAGTTATCCGTGATCGAAGTGCAGCACCTGAGCAAGCGGTATGGCCCGGTGACCGCTGTCAATGACGTCAGCTTCCGGGTCGAGAAGGGCGAGATTCTGGGCTTCCTCGGGCCCAACGGCGCCGGCAAGACCAGCACGATGCGCGTGCTGACCGGCTACATGCCGCCGACCGAGGGCACGGCGATCGTGGCCGGTTACGACGTGCTGGAGCAGCCCCTCGAGGCCAAGCGGCGCACGGGGTATCTCCCGGAGACGCCGCCGCTCTACCCCGATATGCGGGTCCGCGATTACCTGACCTTCGTCGCGAAGATCAAGGGCGTGCCGAGGAATCAGGTGAAGGCCCGGGTCGACGTGACGATGGAGAAGACGCGCGTGGCCGACATGGCCCGCCGCCAGTGCGGCGCGCTCTCGAAAGGCTACCGCCAGCGCGTGGGCCTCGCCCAGGCGCTCCTGCACGACCCGGATGTCCTCATCCTTGACGAGCCGACGGCCGGCCTCGACCCGAAGCAGATCATCGAAACGCGGCAGCTCATCAAGGAACTCGCCGGCTCGCACACGATCATCCTCAGCACGCACATCCTCCCCGAGGTCAGCCAGACCTGCCAGCGGGTGGTCATCATCAACAAGGGCCGCGTCGTCGCGGTCGATACACCGGACAACCTCACCGCCAAGCTGCGCGGCTCGGAAGCGATGTACGTGCAGGTGGACGCGCAGGGCGCGGATGCGACCCAGGTCATCCAGCAGGTGCCGGGCGTCATGAGCGTCCGCTCCGCGGACGGACAGGGCGGTCTCGAAGTGGCCAGCGAAGCGGGGCGTGACATACGCCGCGGCCTCGCCGCCGCCGTGGTGACACGTGGGTGGGGCCTCCTGGAGCTGCGCCCGATGCGCATGAGCCTCGAGGAAGTCTTCCTGCAGCTGACAACCGACGACACGGCGGCCGCCGCGCCTGCCGGGGAGGATCTCCATGCGTAACGTCATGGCCATCGCGCAGAAGGAGATCAAGGCGTACTTCGATTCGCCGATCGCCTACGTCTTCATCGGATTCTTCGCCCTGCTCTTCGGCTACTTCTTCGTCGCGCTGCTCTCGGCCTTCACGACCCAGAGCATGCAGATGATGATGCAGGGTGGCGGCTCGATGAACGTCAACCAGCAGCTCATCTCGCCGCTCTTCCTCAACACGAGCGTCATCATCCTCTTCGTGCTGCCGAGCATCACGATGCGCACCTACGCGGAGGAGAAGCGCAGCGGCACGATCGAGCTGCTCCTCACCTCGCCCCTCACCGATGTCGAGATCATCCTCGGCAAGTTCTTCGGTGCCATGACGCTCTACGCGGCGCTGCTGGCCGTGACGCTTATCCACATCGGCACGCTCTTCATCTTCGGCAAGCCGGAGATCTGGCCGGTGGTGACGAGCTACCTCGGTCTACTCCTGATGGGCGGCTGCTTTGTCTCCCTGGGCCTGCTCATTTCAAGCCTCACGAAGAATCAGATCGTGGCGGCGATGGTCACCTTCGCCGTCTTCCTGCTGCTCTGGGTCATCGACTGGATCAGCCAGTTCACCGGCCCGACCACGCAGCAGGTGCTCATGTATGTCTCCATCACCCAGCACCTCGACGACTTCACGCGGGGCGTGCTGGATACCAAACATCTCGTGTACTACGCGAGCTTTATCGGCTTCGGCCTGTTCCTGACCACACGGTCGGTGGACAGCGAGCGGTGGCGGGGGTAGTCATGAAGCGCATCGCAAACATCATCGGCTGGGTCGGGACCGTTCTTGTCTTCGCGGCGGTCGTCGTCCGCTTCGCCAGGCCCGACTGGGATCAGTACGCCATCTACGGCGCATGGGCGGGCCTTGCCTGCCTCGTGCTCTACATCCTCGGACAGTGGCGGGACATCCTCGACTACTTCCGGAGCCGTCAGGCCCGCTACGGCGCGCTGGCCAGCGCGAGTGTCCTCATCGTGCTCGGCCTGCTCGTGGCCGTGAACTATCTCTCATCGCGCCAGAGCAAGCGGTGGGACCTGACGGAGAACAAGCTCTTCAGCCTCTCCGAGCAGACGGTGAAGTTGCTGAACGGCCTCGAGGGGCCGTTGAAGTTCATTGTGTTCGATCGCGGCGACAGCCTGGACCGCTACAAGCCGGTGCTGGGCGAGTACGGCTATCACTCGAAGAAGGTCACGACCGAGTACGTGGACGCGGACAAGAAGCCGGTCCAGGCCAAGCAGTACAACGTCGAGACCTACGGCACCATCGTGCTCGAGTACAAGGGCCGCTCCGAGCGGGCCACGTCGGCTTCCGAGCAGGAACTGGGAAACGCCCTCGTCAAGGTGATCACGGGCGAGAAGAAGAAGGTCTATTTCGTCCAGGGTCACGGCGAAAAGGACCAGACCGCCAGCGCGCGGACGGGCTACAGCTCGGTCGCCGCGGCGCTCGAAAAGGACAACTTCGGCGTTGAGAAGCTGGTGCTGCCGCAGGGGCCTGAGGTGCCGGCCGACGCGTCAGTGGTCATCATCGCCGGACCAACAGCGGACTTTCTGCAGCAGGAAATCGAAATGCTGCGCCGCTACCTCAACAAGGGCGGGCACCTGCTCGTGTTGCTGGATCCGATCGAGAAGCCGGATGCGTCGATGCCGCTCCTCGAGGGTCTGCTGCGCGAGTGGTCCATCGCGGCCGGCCGCGACGTCGTCGTCGATATCAGCGGCATGGGCCGGCTCTTCGGCACCGATGATGCCTCGATGCCTGTGGCTGCGAGCTACCCCGCACACCCGATCACGGAGCGCTTCCGTCAGATGACGGCGTTCCCAATGGCGCGCTCCATCACGCCGGGGCCGGCCACGGGGACACGGACGGCGCGCACCATTGTCGAGACCAGCCCGCGCAGCTGGGCCGAGACGGACATCAAGGAACTGCTCGCCTCCGGCAAGGTGGCGATGGAGACCGACAAGGGCGACAAGACCGGTCCGATCTCCATCGGCGCGGCCGTCGCCGCCGTCGCCCCTGACGCCGAGAGGGCCGAGGCCGACAAGGCGGACCCGCATGGTGACAAGCCCGGCGCGGACAAGAAGGACGACGCGAAGAAGCCGGAAACTCGCGTGGCCGTCTTCGGCGACTCGGATTTCGCGGCCAACGCCTACCTGGGCATCCAGGGCAACAAGGACCTCTTCGTCAACAGCGTGAACTGGCTCGCGCAGCAGGAGAACCTGATCTCGATCCGCCCGAAGGAAGCGAGTGACCGCCGGGTGACGCTCACGGCAGGCCAGCAGTCGGGCGTCTTCTGGCTCTCGCTGTTGCTCATCCCGGCCCTGGCACTGGGCGCGGGCGTCTTCACCTGGTCGCGGAGGCAGTAGCGTGCGGGGCCTCAAGTCAACCTCGCTGCTCGGGGTGGTGCTGGTGGCCCTGGCCGCCTACATCTTCCTGGTCGAGAACAAGAAGCCGGCCGACGGCCCGAAGAAGACGAAGGCCTGGGGCATCGACGGCAGCACGATCGTCGACGTGACGATTCACCTCGCCACCGGCGACACGACCCGGCTGCAGAAGAACAACGGCGTCTGGTCGGTCGTCGAACCCGTGCGCGCCACCGCCGACGAGGCGGTGATCGCCTCGATCGTCAATGGGCTCGCGGGTCTTGAGATCGAACGAGTACTCGAAGAGAACCCGGCCGGGCTGAAGGATTTCGGCCTGGAGCCGGCACGGGTCGAGGTCACCTTCAAGACCGGAGGCGACCCGGCGGAGAAGCGCCTGCGCCTTGGTGAGAAGACTCCCGGCAGCGGCGAGATCTATGCGCAGACGGACCGCTCGAAGGCGGTGGTGCTCGTGGCGAGCTTCCTGGAGAACTCGTTCACGAAGGGGACGTTTGAACTGAGGGAGAAGAGCATCCTGAAGTTCGACCGGACCAAGGCGGACGGACTGGAGATCGCGTACGGCACCACGACGCTGGCCTTCTCGAAGAGCGGCGATGTGGACTGGAGCATGTCGAAGCCGTTTGCCGCACGCGGCGAGTTCGCGGCGATCGACGGCGCCATCAGCGCGCTGGCGTCCACGCAGGTGCAGAAGTTCGTCGTCGACGACGACAGGAACACGACACCCAGTGGCGCGGACAAGGTCGACAATGCCCGCTATCCGCGAGACCTGAAGCGGTACGGCCTCGACAAGCCTGAGATGACCGTGACGCTCAAGAGCGAGGGCAAGACCCAGACGCTGACCATTGGCGGCGCGGTTGACGGCACGCGGTACGCGACACGCTCGTCCAGCCCCGGGATCTTTACGGTCGGCAACAACCTGCTGACCGATCTGAGAAAGGGGGGCGACGAGTTCCGGCGCAAGGACCTCTTCGACTTCCGCGCGTTCACGGCCAATCGCATCGAAGTCGCGCGTGGCACAGACACCCTGGTCCTCGAGAAGGTCAAGGGGAAGGACACGACGACGCCGGACAACTGGAAGTCCGGATCGGGCACCACGACCGACGCCATGAAGGCCGAGGACCCGCTGCTCAAGGTGACGAGCCTGCGAGCCGATACCTTCGTGCCGGCTGTGCCCGCGGCGTTCAAGACCCCGACGGCGGTCGTGACGGCGAAGTTCGACGACTCGAAGAAGACCGAAGTCGTGAAGGTGTTCGTGAAGGATGCGGACGTGTTCGCCACCCGGGAGGGCGAACCGGGCGCCGCGAAGATCACGCGGACGGCCTGGGACGAAGCCCTCAAGGCACTCGACAGCCTGAAATAACTGCAGCGGCCCCGGCCCTGGGCCGATTACACGGAGGCCTATGCCCACCGTGCTCGTGGTCGATGATGAAGTGTCCATCCGGGAGGTCGTGGTGAGAACCGCGGCCCTCGCCGGATGGAAGGCCGAGGAAGCGACAGATGCCGAAAGCGCCCTGTCGGCCCTCACCCGTGCCCGATTCGACCTGGTCTGCCTCGACGTCCGCCTGCCCGACCACGACGGTCTCTGGGTGGCCGACGCCATCCACGATCGCTACCCGGACACCCCGGTCGTGTTCCTGACGGGCCTGGAAGAGTTGCCCGCCTCCAAGACGCTTCGCCGAGGCGTGGTCGGCTACCTCACCAAACCGTTCGCCATTCAGGACCTGCTCAAGGTGCTGCTCGGGGTGCCACAGGTGGCAGGCGATCCGCCGGCGGCCGCGCCCCTTCGACTCGTCAAATAGACGGGCGCGTCAGCGCTGAAACTCGGCCAGCCGCACCGCGACGGCATCGATCGCGGCCGTCGCCTGGCTGGGTGGGCCTTCAAAGTTGTTGACCAGGATCGTGAAGGCCAGTGGCTCACCGTCGCGCGTGGTGACGTAGCCCGCCAGGCTCCTCACGTGCGTCATGCTGCCGGTCTTGGCACGCACGTTCCCCGCCGCGGCGGTACCCACCATGCGGCCCGCGAGAGAGCCGTCCACTCCGGCAACCGGCAGCCCCCGCACGAGCGGCGAGGCACCGTCGCTCCACTCGTGTGCCAACACGGTGGTCATGGCCTCGGCCGACGCGAGATCCTGGCGTGACTGCCCGGAGCCGTCGACCATCCAAATCCCGTCCTCGGCCACACCCCACGACTGCAGCTGACGTCGTGCCGCGGCGGTCGCGGCGGGCGTCTCGCGTACGCCGGCCGGACCGGTGGCCAGTCGCAACAGTGCATCCGCGTACATATTGATGCTGCGCTTCAGCATCGGCCGCACGATCATCGCGAGCGACTTCGACGTCACCGTCACGAGTGGGGTACCGACGGGCACCTCCAGCAGGTCGTCCGCGTCGATGGCGGGACCCTCGACGGCCACACCGGCCCGAATCAGACGACTCCGGACGAACGCGGCCACCCAACGCGTGGGGTTGCCGACGGCGACCGTGAGGAGCGCCGGGCGCGCATCCTGCGCGATCCCGCCCGCGACGACGAGCGCACGCTCACCCGGCGGCCGCTCGGGCCAGAGCGACCAGCGTGCGCCCGGGGCGACGGTGACGCTGCGATTGAGCAGGGGCAGGTCGGGATCGTCGGCAGGCGGCCCGACGCTGGTCGGCGC
This sequence comes from Acidobacteriota bacterium, assembly GCA_947482665.1. Taxonomy (GTDB): domain Bacteria; phylum Acidobacteriota; class Vicinamibacteria; order Vicinamibacterales; family UBA2999; genus CANKJK01. The sequence continues at coordinate 12,024 of CANKJK010000004.1, read as the reverse complement.
GCCCGGCTCCGCGCCGGGACTCACCACGACCTGGGTCACGTTCTCCGCGGCGTTGAGGGCACCGGCCAGCGTTCCCGTCGTCGTGCCGAGGTCATCCCACGACCACGCCTGGCCCGGACGCGCCTCTTCCACGGCGGAATCGTCGCCCACGATGCGCCCGGCGATCCGCGTGATGCCGCGCGCATGGAGCGCCTCGAGAATCGGCTGCACGAGGTCCACGCCGCCCTCACCTTCGGTGGACGGATCGCCGGTGCCGGCGATGAGCAGGTCGCCATTGAGCGCGCCGCCTTCGACCGTACCGGTGATCGCCACCGCCGTGGTGAACGCGTAGTCCCAGCCGACAGCTGCCGCGGCGGTCGCCGCCGTCACGATCTTGAGCGCCGAGGCTGGCACCAGCAGCGTCCGCGGGTTGCGCGCGTAGAGCCGGTCCCCGGTGCGGAGCGACTGCACGACCACGCCCCAGGTGGCACGTTGCTGCCCGGGCCGGTCGAGGAGCGCGTCAATGTCGCGCGCCAGCACGGTCAGCGCCGATGGCGAGGGGAGCCGTGCGGGTTCTGGATGGGCCTTCGCGCAGGAGACCGCGAGCACGGCCGCCAGAGCGAGCGTCAGCAGGCGAAGCACGCGTGACAGCTTACTGCGGCCTCGTGATCAGGCGATCCGGGCGGGCAGTTCGAAATAGAAGACTGCGCCGCCGCCGTCGCCTTTGCGGTAGCCCATCTTGCCGCCAAGCGAATCGATGATGCCGTAGCTGACAGACAGTCCGAGCCCGGTGCCCTCACCGACCGCCTTGGTCGTGAAGAAGGGCTGAAACAGCTTGGGTTCGTCTTCCGGGTCCACGCCCGGACCGCTGTCTTCGACTTCGAGGCGCACGACGGTGCCGTCGTCCCAGGTGCGGATCGTGATCTGACCCGGGAAGCGCCCGGAACTCAGGATCACCTGCTCGGCGTTGACGACGAAATTGAGCAGCACCTGCTGGAGCTCGGTGAACACCGCCATCACCTGACGAAGTGACCGGCTCTCGACCGTGAGCGTGATCTGCTCGGTGGCCAGCCGGCGCTGACGGAGTTCGCAGACGGACGTAATCACGTCGGAGAGCGCCACCGGGAGGGACTCACCCGGCTGTTGCCGGGCGAATTTCGCGAGGTTGCGGATGATGTTGCAGGCCCTGAGGCTCTCGCGCTGAATGACTTCGAGGTCGCGGCGGACCTGTTCCGGAAGGGTCTGCTCCATCTGCAGCAATTCCGAGAAGCCGAGAATGGACTGCAGCGGGTTGTTGATCTCGTGGGCCACGCCTGAGACCAGCAGGCCCACGGCGGCGAGACGCTCCTGCCGGATCACCTGACGCTGCAGGTCCTGGAGTTCCTGTCGGATGGCGCGTTCCTCGCGCATCTGTTTGTCGAGGGCGTGGCGGGCCTGCTGCAGCCGGTCCACCATCTCCCCGAGTGAGTTTTGCAGCTCGCCGAGAAACGGGGTCGGCATCGCTTCCCGGTGCATCGAGCCCAGGTCGCCCGTCGACACACGCTGCACGGCGTCCTGCAGGTGGTCCGCCGCGACGGAGATGCGGTTGAAGTACCAGAGAAGCGTCAGCGCCCAGACCAGCGAAAACCCGATCGCCAGCAGCAGCGCGCGCTGGAGCCGTTCCGCATCCGAGGGCGGCGGCAGGATCCGGACGACGAGATAGATCAGGGGCGCGACGAGGGCCGGCAGCGCCAGCATCGTGGCGGCCAGCTGCCCATACGGCCACAGGCGGTTCGTCTGGCGGGGTAACGCCGGGGATTCCATCTCCCCGGTATATCGGGATCACGCTACCGGTTCATCAGGGGGTCGGGCAGGCCGGCTTCGGCAAAGCCGGCCGCCCGGAGCAGGCAGCTGTCGCACCGTCCGCAGGGCCGACCCTCCGCAGGCGGGCTGTAACAGCTATGGGTGAGGCCGTAATCGAGGCCCAGCCGCTGCCCCTCTCGAATGATCTGGGCCTTGGACCAGTGCTGAAGGGGAGCGTGAACGGTCAGGGGCCGCCCCTCCACCCCGGCCTTGGTTGCAAGGCGCGCGAGGGCCTCAAACGCCGCGACAAACTCGGGCCGGCAATCGGGATACCCGGAGTAGTCGAGCGCATTGACGCCGATCACCAGGTCGGACGACCCGAGGGTTTCGGCCCAGGCCAGCGCAAGCGAGAGCATCACGGTGTTGCGCGCCGGGACGTAGGTTGACGGAATCTCGTCGGGCACGATGGCCCGGTCCACGGGCACGGGCATGTCGGAGGTCAGCGACGACCCTCCGAAGCGGCGCAGGTCGACTTCGAGTTCGATGTGCCGGGCCACGCCAAGGTCGGCGGCCACGGCGCGCGCCGCATGGATTTCACGCGCGTGCCGTTGGCCATAGAGCACGGACAGCGCGTGGAGCTCGAAGCCACGCTCCCGCATCAGCGCGCCCGCCGTGTAGGAATCGAGGCCCCCGCTCAGGAGCAGTACCGCCCGAGGCGCCGGCATCAGACGCCCCTGGTCTCCGGAGACCAGATGATCTTGTGCACCTGGAGCTGCACGCGTGCCGGCAGGCGGTCGGCCAGCACCCAGGCCGCTAGCTCCGCGGGGGGCAGCACACCGTGCACAGGCGAGAAGTGAATCGCGGCAGCGCGGCCGGCGAGCGCGTGGCGGGCCACGACGTCCCGGGCAAACTCGTAGTCCGCGCGGTCCTGAATCACGAACTTCACCTCGTCGTGCGGGCGCAGCCGTTCCAGATTCCCCCAGTCAGTGCGGTGCGACTCCCCGCTGCCGGGGCACTTCACGTCGAGAATGACCACCACGTCCGCAGGCACGCGTTCAGTGCTGCGGTGCCCTCCGGTTTCAAGCAGCACGCGGTGCCCCTGCGCGACGAGCGAGGACATCAGCGGGAACACGTCGTCCTGGAGTAGCGGTTCGCCGCCGGTCACTTCAACCAGGGGACAGCCAATCGCCGACACCTCTGCGACGACATCCTCGACGCTCCGCTTGCGCCCTTCGTGAAAGGCGTACGGCGTGTCGCACCACGTGCACCGCAGGTCGCAGGCCGTGAGGCGGACGAAGACACACGGCTGCCCCGCGAAGGACGATTCGCCCTGGATCGAATGGAAGATCTCGTTGATGGTCAGCATCGGAGGCGCCCGTGCGGGCACGCAGTGGGCGCGGACGCTTCCGCGGACCCGGGTTCAATTGTAAGCTGCGCTTCTGATGGGAGCGAGGCGGGTCGGCACGTCCGGGTGGAACGAACCCAGCAGTCCCGGGACCTGGGCACGGCCTCGCCCTCCTTACCTCGACTGGCCATCGCGATCAGTGCGCCAGGAGGACCGGTGACCACGCGTCCACTGACGAAGGCGGTGGCCGTGCTGCTTGTGGGCGTCACCTGGCTGGCGGCGCTTGGGCTCGCAGCCACGGTGTGCGCCGAGGCCTATCTGCGGTGGCAGGCTCACCGAGAGGTCGTGCGTGACCACACGGTCTCGCCACGGTCCACTGCTGAAGCGGATCAATGCCGCGAGGCGGACACCTGGTACGTTCACCCCCATTACCTGTATTTCTTTCCTTTTACAGCGGCCGGCAGGACGGCGATCTCCAACGACGCCTGCGGGATCACGCCTGATGGACTCCGGAAACCAGGGCCCGACGCCCGCGGAGACCGGCGGCTGGCATTTCTGGTGGGCGGATCCGTGGCCTTCAGCCAGTCGACCTCGTCCGATGCGACGACCATCACCAGCGCGCTCAACAGGCTACAGGACGAGTATTTCTTTGTGACGGCCGGCGTCTCCGGGTGGAATTCGGCACAGGAACTCAGCCGACTCGCCTTCCAGTTGCTCGACTATCAGCCGGCGCTCATCGTCACACTCGACGGGGCCAATGATGCGCGCATCGCAGAGGGCCTGGCCCACCGCGGGGGAGACTGGATCGGCGCCCCGGCCAACTTCGATGTGATCAGTGACCTGGTGAGTCGCCAACAGCCTCTGGCGGCACTGGCAGGCCTTCGAGACGCACTCTTCCCGTCGCTGGCGCTGCGTTGGCGGATGCACCTGCGAGCCGTAGAACTCCGAGCACGCGGACCGCTCAAGAGTCACGACATGGAACTGGCCGCCTCCCGCTACGTCACGCACCTGGTGCGCATGCACGACCTGACGACGGCTTCGGGCGGGCGCTTCGTCGCCATCTTCCAACCGATGGTGCAGCTCCACCACAAGCAGGATGTCCCGATTCGCGACCTTGACGGCCTCGAGACGTTTCATGCCGCGGCCCTGCGGGACATGCCGGCGCATCTGGAGTTTCACGACTTCGGGCGCCTCTTTGACAGACTCTTGCCCGTCGTGCGCATCGAGGAGGGTGACGTCACGGATGAGACCGTGTTTGTCGACCCGGTGCACCTGCATGACCGGGGGAACGCAATGCTGGCGCAGGCGCTCTGGGAGGCGCTGGCCGGGGGCCGGGCCGAGGCCCGTCCCGCCGGCTCACGGTAACGCGGTTACTTGGCGGGGGCCGCGGCGGGAGCAGCCGCGCCGCCCTTCACCGTCACCTTGATGATCTTGTCGCCCTGCTGGATCTTCTCGACGACATCCATCCCCGAGATGATCTGGCCGAATACGGTGTAGCCCGCGTCCAGATTCGGCGTCGGCCGGAGCGTGATGTAGAGCTGGCTGTCCGCCTTCGCCGGGTCGCCCGCATGGGCCATCGCCACGGTGCCCTTCTGGGCGTGCGTGTGCTTCTTGCTGATCTCGGCCACGCCCACGGGCTTCCCGCTTCCACCGGAACCCCACATCGCCTTCTTGGCGGGATCCTTCGTGAGCGGATCGCCGAACTGCACGACGAAGCCGGGCGCGACGCGGTGAATGATCAGGCCGTTGTAGAACCCACGCTTCGCAAGGCCGGTGATCTGCGCCACGGTCTTTGGCGCCGTGTCGGGGAACGTCTCGAACTCGAACACACCACGGCTGGTCTCGACGACGACGACCGGACCAGCCGGTGCCGCGGCGGCGGCAGCCGGAGCCGCTGGCGCGGCCGCTGGCGCACCCGCCTGCGCGAAGGCGTTGCCTGCAAGGAGCGCAACGGCAAGCGTTGCACCAAGAATGCCCTTCATCTGTTTCCTCCTGCGGCGCTCGCTCTGAAGCCAGACGCCCGTTTGACGACTCCGAATTTTGGACAATCGGCCGAGATGACGCAATCCCCGCACCGGGGATACACCGGCCGGCACACGTTCTGACCCCAGGTCACCAGATACAGGTTGATCGATGCCCACCAGCGGCGATCCGTCGCCGCGTAGAGCGCCTGCTCCGTTTCCTCGGGCAGCGCGGTCTTCACCCAGCCGAGCCGGTTGGAGATCCGGTGCACGTGCGTGTCGACACAGATATTGTCACGACTCCGGAACGAGAGAATGAGCACGAGGTTGGCGGTCTTGCGGCCCACACCTGGCAGGCTGGTCAGCTCCTCCATCGTCGAGGGCACGACGCCGCCGAACTCGTCCACGAGCATCTGACAGCACGCCTGCACGTGACGCGCCTTGTTCCGGTAGAAGCTCACGGGATAGATGAGCTTTTCGATCTCTTTCACGCTGAGCTCGGCCATCGCGTGGGGCGTCTTGGCGCGCGCGAAGAGCCGCGTCGACGCGGCCAGCGTGGTGGCATCCTGCGTCCGCGCCGAAAGTAGCGTTGCGATCAGGACCTGGAAGGGGTCCTCCGCCTGCGACTCAGAAATCTTCTCCACGGCGGGCATCTCGAGACCCGTGATGGCCTTGGCCAGGGCCCGCATCACGCGGGCGACCGCCGCCTCACCCGGGCGCGTGGCCCCTCGCCGTGCGCCACCGGGACGTCGGGCCACGACGGCCATCAGGCTCCACTCCCTGGGGTGACGGGCGTGAGCGGCGCCTCCCCGGCCAGCACGGCCAGGGCGTTTCTCGCGGCGAGGTCCGCCATGGCGGTCCGCGTCTCCACGGTGCCGCTGCCGAGATGCGGCGTCAGCACGGCGTTTTCGCAGGCGACGAGTCCCGCGTGAACACGCGGTTCGTCCTCGAACACGTCCAGCCCGGCACCGGCAATGATGCCCTCACGCAGTGCCCAGGCCAGCGCCACCTCGTCAACGACCGGACCGCGGGACGTGTTCACGAGGTAGGCACTCCGCTTCATCCGCGCCAGTTGCGGCTGACCGACGAGGTGCGTGGTGTCCGGCCCCAGCGGCACGTGGAGCGACACGACATCGGAGGTGGCGAGCAACTCGTCGAAGGACATCGAGGAGACGCCGGCCTCGGTGACGGGCGAGCGCGAGGCACAGGCGATCCGCATCCCGAAAGCCGCGCCGCGCGCGGCCACGGCCCGGCCAATCCGGCCGAAGCCGACGATCCCGAGCTGTTTGCCACGAAGCTCCGCGCCCAGCATGAAATCCATCGCCCAGCGGTTCCACCCGCCCGCGCGAATCAGACGGTCGCCTTCCGCGACCCGGCGCGTGACCGCCAGGATCAAGGCAAAGGTCATGTCGGCCGTCGCGTCGGTCAGCACGTCTGGCGTGTTCGTGACGAGGATGCCGCGCCTCGCCGCAGCTGCCACATCCACGTTGTTGTAGCCGACCGCCACGTTGGCGACGACACGCAGATCCGTGCCTGCCGCGAGCACGGCGTCATCGACGCGGTCAGTGATGAGACTCAGGAGCGCCTGCTTGCCGGGGATCCGCGAGACCAGCTCCTCGTGCGGCATCGGACCCTCGCCGCGGAACACCTCAACCTCGCACGCGTCTTCGAGCCGGCGGATGACGGAGCCGGGCAAGCGGCCAGTCACGAGCACCGCGGGTTTCATGCGGCGCTCCGCGACGCACCACGCCGACGACGTGGCGGCACGGCGTGCGACTGGCAGGAGAGACTGGGATCGATTCCAGCGCGACTGAAGTGAACGAGCCCAGTGCTGTTCTCAGGCGCCCGCGGAGCGCAGGAAGCGATCCCGGACTCGCCCACCGGTCGTAACGTCCGACGACCGCGCGACAGGTAGTGCGGCTGGCGGGGGAGCCCGGGGTCGCTTCCAGCGCGACTGAAGTGAACGAGCCCCGTGCTGTTCTCAGGCGCCCGCGGAGCGCAGGAAGCGATCCCGGGCTCCCCCGACGGCCCCACCGTGTTGCCCACGGCACCTGGGAGACGCACGGGCATCAGTGCCCCAGTGACTTGCAGTAGCCGCAGTGGGTGCAGGGCACCGACGGCTCGATCACGCAGGGGCCGTCGCCGGCATCAGCCACGACCAGCAGCAGGTGGCTCGCATGATCGCGTGGGGCGAGTGCCGGCGCGACCGCCGCGGTCCGCGCCGCGGGCAGGTGCTGATCGATCACCTGGCGGACGAGCGCGCGCAGTTCCTGATCGGTCATCGTCGCCATCAGGCCACCAGCGCCGGATCCACGTCGATCGCATCAATGATGCCGACGATGGCGGCGTCCACGGGCGCGCCCTTCCTGCCGAGAATCTCGGCGGCCGCCCGGCCCTCGATCACGAGCAGCACCTTCTCGTAGATGCCCGCGCCCACACCGTCAACGGCGAGCAGGGCCGGCCCTTTCGGTTGGTCGTCGAGCGTCACCGGCTGGACGAGCAGGAGCTTCGCGCCCTCGAACTTGGCGTGCTTGTGCGTGGAAACCACCGTGCCGATGACGCGCCCGATGATCATGTCAGTGACCAGTGGTCAACGATGCCGACCACGCCAGCGTCGGTGGGCACTTCGACGGGATGAAAGGGGAAGCTCGCTTCCTTGCCGCGCACGAAGAAGACGCGCTCGCCCACGCCGGCGCCCGCGGCGTCGACGGCGACGAGCGTGCGGCCCATGTCGGTGCCGTCTGGTGCGATGGGTTGGAGGATGAGGAGCGTCACGGCCGCGAGGTTCTCGTCCTTGCGGGTGGTAACGACGTTGCCGACCACGCGTGCGAGCTGCATGGCGGCCTAATCGGTGATTTCGACGGCGTCGACGATGCCCACGATGGCGGCGTCGATCGGGGTGTCCTTCATGCCGGCGGCCATGCGGGCCGAACTGCCGGAGACGATGAGCACCTGTTCGCCAACGCCGGCGTCAACGGTGTCGACGGCCACAAGGTAGTTACCCTCGGGCTTGCCCCGGGGGTCCATTGGCCGGACGATGAGCAGCTTGTTGCTGACGAGCCGCGGATCCTTGCGGGTCGCCACGACCGTCCCCACGACACGAGCGAGGAGCATGGGACGGCCCGGGGCCTACTTGGCGGCCTTGCCGATCGGCAGGGCGTCTTCGAGGTTCGCGTGCGGACGCGGAATCACGTGCACGGAGACCAGCTCACCCACGCGGCGCGCGGCGGCGGCGCCGGCATCGGTGGCGGCCTTCACGGCAGCCACATCGCCACGCACGATCGCGGTGACGTATCCCGCGCCAATCTTCTCCCACCCGACCAGCGTGACCTTGGCGGCCTTGACCATGGCATCGGCCGCTTCAATCATCGCGACCAGACCCTTTGTCTCGACCATCCCGAGCGCTTCGCCCATGACGAAATCCTCACTCCCTCAAGCTCTTGACGGCATCCGCAATCAGCTCCGTCAGTTGCCGGTATGTTAGCCGAATTTCCCCGTCACCGCTTGGTTCCGACGGCAGGCTCGTCAGACTCGGCACGAGCCGCTCGGTCGCCGAATCGGGCGCCTCCAGAATCTGGCAGGCCACCGTGGCGCCCAGACCCGCCTCGGCCGGGTCCGTACAGAGCGGCGCGGGGGCGGCAATCCCGTACATGCCTCGCAGCCCCTGGAGCCGGTCCACTTCATCCCGGGAGAGCACGTTCTCGCGTCCGAGCAGCCGCGCGACGAGGCTGATCTTGGCGAAGTGCTCGATCGTCTCCATCTTGTAGTACGCCGCCATGGCGCTGTTGCCGCAGGTCACGGCGCCGTGATTGGCGAGCAGCAGCCCGTCATGCGCCTTGATGTACTTCCGGACGGCGTCGGGCAGCTCCTGCGTCGAGGGCGTCCCGTACTCGGCGATGGGGATGGAACCCAGGGTCGTCACCACCTCGGCGAGCACGGCCCTGGTCAGCGGGACGCCGGCGACGGCGAAGCCGGTGGCCATGGGCGGATGGGCATGCACCACGGCATTGACGTCCGGCCGGCTCCGATAGATCTCGAGGTGCATCGGGAGCTCGCTCGACGGATCGCGGTCGCCACCGATCTTGTTTCCGTTGTAGTCGACGACCACCATCATGTCCGGGGTCATAAACCCCTTGGAGACGCTCTTGGGCGTGGTGATGAGGCGCCGGTCGTCGAGCCGCACGCTGATGTTGCCGTCGTTCGAGGCCACGAAGCCGCGCGCGAACAGGCGCCGCCCGATCTCGACAATGTCGGCTTTGATCTGCTCTTCGGCGCGGGTACTCATCGGGTGCGGTAGCTCTGGAGGCAGCGGTCAGAACAGAAGTAGACGGTGGCGCCGCCCCGGACCACCGACAGAGACGGATTCGGCACGATGTAGGTGCCGCAGACCGGGTCTCGGACCAGCCGCGTGGGCGTCTGCGCGGCGCGGCCGCCGCGGGAACGGCCGGTCGCGCCCTCCACGACTCCGTCCACGACCTTCCAGAACGCCCGGGCCAGCATCACGATGAGCAGGGCGCCGAGCGCGAATCGCAGCACGGGTCCTCTGGAGTTACTTCGCGGCGGGCGCTGCGCCTGCCTGATGAGCAGCCGATTTCAGGCTCTCAAGGGCCCGCTGGGCCGCCGCAGCCTCGGGCGTACCCGGCGCTGCGTCCACGACCTTCTGCCAGGATTCAGACGCGCCCGGCATGTCCTGCTTGCCGAACGCGCGGACGATGCCCTGATTCAGGAGCGTCTTCACGTGCTTCGGACTGAGCGCGAGCGACTTGTCGAACTGCGCGAGCGCCTTGTCGGCATCGTTCGTGTAGTAGTAGCTCACGCCGAGATCCGTGCTGACGTCCGGATTCTTCGGGTCCAGCGCGAAGGCCTGCTCGTACCAGGTAATCGCATCCGGATACCGCTCGGCATCGAAGTAGAGGTTGGCCAGCTCGGTCCGGACCTTGATGTTCTTCGGATCCTGACCGGCCACGGTCTTGAGCGCCTTGGCCTTCTCCTCATCGAGCGGTGGAGCCTGCCGGGCGGCTTCCGGAGCCGCGGGGGCAGGGGCCACGGCAGCGGCCGAGGCCACCGCCTGCTGGGATTGACGAGCCTGTTGGTCGCCGATGATCCAGCCCACGACCAGGCCAAAGACCATCCCGCCGAGCGCGAATGTGACTGACGAAGCTTTCATGTGGATGTCCGAACCCTGATCTTATGCTGCCGCCACTGCCCGCAGATAGTCCCGGGCGGCCTGGTCCAACCCGACAAAGAGCGCCCGGCTGATGAGCGCATGACCAATGGACACCTCCGCCAGGCCTGGAAGGGTGCGAAAGAGGCCCAGATTCTCCAGGTCCAGGTCGTGTCCGGCGTTGATGCCCAGTCCCAGGCTCGTGGCGAGTTCCGCGGCGCGGCGATACCGGGCGAAGGAGGCCTGCCCCTCGTCGGCCGAACGCTCGAATGCCCGGGCGAAGGGCTCGGTATAGAGCTCGACCCGGTCGGCACCCATCTCCGCCGCCCAGCGTATCGGGTCTGGCTCCGGGTCCACGAAGAGGCTCACGCGGACGCCGGCGGACCGCAGCGCGGCAATATCGGCGGCAAGCGCGGCACGCGGCGTCGATGCCGGCCAGCCCGCTTCGCTGGTGACCTCGCCGGGGCGGACCGGGACCAGCGTGCACTGGTCCGGGCGGACGGCCTGCACCATAGCCAGCAGGTCCGGCCGTGGGTCGCCCTCGATGTTGAACTCCACGCGGCCCTTCAGGGGCGCGAGCCACGCGGCGATCTCGCGCACGTCAGCCGCCGTGATGTGCCGCTCGTCCGCACGCGGATGCACCGTGATTCCAGGCGCGCCAGCCTCGACGCAGACGCGCACCGCGTCGAGCACGGACGGCACGCGGCCGCCGCGCGAGTTGCGCACGGTCGCCACTTTGTTCACGTTGACGGACAACTTGACCATGCGCGCCTCGGTCAGACGTGGGCGGCGGCGCCGAATCGGGTCACCGCGTCGGCAATTTCCTGCGCCCACGCCGTGATCTCCGCCGTGTCACGGCCTTCCAGCATGATTCGCAGCAGCGGCTCGGTGCCCGAATAGCGGACGAGCAGGCGGCCCTGTCCGTCGAGCCGACGCTCCACCTCCGCCATCGTGGCCGCAATGTCTGGCACCGCCGCGAGGTTGATCCGTTCCGCCATCCGGATGTTAAGGAGCACCTGCGGATACGCCGTGAATTCGCTGGCCAGATCGGCGAGCGTGCGGCCGGTGGCGCGCATCGTACGGATGACCTCAAGCGCGGTCGCCATGCCGTCGCCGGTCGCCAGGTGCTCGGTGAAGATCACGTGGCCCGACTGCTCACCTCCCAGCGAGAGCCCGCGCGCGAGCAACTCCTCCATCACGTGCTTGTCGCCCACCGCGCAGCGGACGAGGCTGATGCCTGCGGCCTTGAGCGCGACCTCCAGGCCGATGTTGCTCATGACGGTAGCCACGAGCGTGTGCTGCGCGAGCCGGCCTTCGCGCTGCCACTGCTTCGCGCACAGCAGCATGATGGCGTCGCCGTCCACGATGCGGCCTGCAGCATCCACGAAGATCGCGCGGTCGCCGTCCCCGTCAAAAGCCACGCCCAGCTGATAGCCCCCGGCCACCACGGCGGCGGCCAGCGCCTGGGGCGCGGTCGAGCCGACGCCGGCATTGATGTTGCGGCCATCCGGGTCGCAGCCGATCAGATGCACCTCCGCACCTAGCGCGGAGAAGAGCGCGGGCGCCACGGAGACGGTGGCGCCGTGGGCGCAATCGACCGCGATCCGCAGACCTGTTGCGCCGCCCACCGGGAGTATCCGATGCAGGTGCCTCAGGTAGTCCTGCACGTGGTCCACGTGCGCCACCGGTGGCGCATCCCCGTCAGGCGTCAGCCTGGTGGGATCGGCGACCAGCGCCTCCACTCGGCGCTCACGGGCCTCGGTGAACTTCTCACCCGCGCCGGAGAACACCTT